>NZ_CP128647.1:0-1200000 GCF_030644205.1 Mogibacterium neglectum | reverse complement strand
TTTTTGGAGGCGAGCCTCTTTTGAACTGGGATGTATGCAAAGAGCTCGTTGCGTATGGAAGGGAGCTCGAAAAGACGCATAACAAACACTTTAATTTTACGCTTACCACAAATGGTGTGTTGATAGATGATGATGTAATAGAATTTGCGGACAGAGAATGTAGCAATGTAGTGTTGAGCATGGATGGACGCAGAAGAACTCATGACTTAATGCGTACGAGCAAAGATGGCAAAGGCACATATGACAAGATCATAGAGAAATTTAAGAGCCTGGCTGAGGATAGGGGACAGAAACAGTATTATATGCGCGGAACGTATACTGCGCATAATAAGGATTTTGCTGAAGACGTGTTAGCTATGGCGGATCTAGGGTTTAAGGAGACTAGTATAGAGCCTGTTGTCAGCGATCCCAGCACCGATTACGCTCTTCATGATGAAGATCTCGATATCTTGAAGGAGCAGTATGAAAAACTGGCTATTGAGATGCTAGAGCGAGAGAAGAGAGGCGAGGGATTCAATTTCTATCATTATACAGTAGATTTGACAGGAGGACCTTGCATCTATAAGCGCATTAGCGGATGCGGTGTAGGTACGGAATACCTTGCAGTTACACCATCTGGAGACCTTTACCCATGTCATCAGTTCGTGGGAGATGATGATTATAAGGTTGGAAATGTCTATGATGGAATTCAAAGGCAGGATATAATAGACGGTTTTAAATATAATAATAATCTGTATACCAGGGATAAGTGTCGTGACTGTTTTGCAAAGCTATATTGCTCTGGCGGATGTGCAGCTAATAATCTTCACACTAATGGTGATATCAACAAGGTTTACGACTTTGGGTGTGAGCTTCACAAAAAGAGAATTGAATGTGCGCTCATGCTAAAGGTTGCCGAAGAAGAACTCGGAATCGATAGAATATCAGAATAGGTGACCGATAACCATAATCCATATTGGAAGTGTAATCATCGACATCATCGTGGACATGGTCACGGCTTCTGACATGAGTTTAGTGTCCTTGTGTTCAGCAGCCGCTAAAGCTACGCCGAGCACAGCGCTAGGGTAGGTAAATGATAGAGCTATAGTGAGCTTTAAGATGTTGTTTAGTGGCAAAAACCAAACTGTAATGACTGCAAGCGTTGGTTCCAGGACTAGACACACCAGGCTTGATAAGATAAGATCTTTATCCGTTATAAGTGCTCTGAGATTGCAATCTCCAAGCTGGATACCGATGATAATCATCGATATTGGAATAGTCGTATCACCGATAGTTGATATGGAATCCATAACTGGAGTTGGAATTTTTATACCAGAAAAGAGAGCTAAAAACGAACATATATATACAATTGTCACTACGTTTTTGAAAGGCTTGACAATTGTCTCTCTACTTATAGTTTTACTTTTGCCAGAGCTATCCTTGCTTTCACCTAGACTCAGCTGAATCATACAACCTATAAAAAGATATAGGTTACAGGCGATATTCTGAATTACTGAATAATAAAGCACCACTTGACCAAATACGGAGCGAGCGATGGGGAATCCCATAAAACCTGAATTGCAGGTAACCATAGCTACCGATAAGACATTTTGCTGATCGTTGTTTTTCTTGCTAAATAATCTAGAAATTTTAACCGATATTGCACCGAATACAATGAACATCACTATTGAAAGAACTATTATTATAATTGTGTTTGAAAAAGTATCTGCACGTATAGAAGATTTACCGCAAATTGAGTAAATCAGAAGGCAGGGGGTTGTGATATTCAGAACGAGTGAAATTAAGTGATCTAAGGAGTCAGTTCCTAGAAGGCGAAGCTTATTCGCAGCAAAACCTATAGCTATATATAAAAATATAACAAAAACTTTTGAAGCTATTAATTGCATAGCGCTATTTTCCTTTCTTTTACAAGTAATATAATACCAAAATTTCGTCATTAACAAAATACACTGTGTTTTATTTGTAAACCAAGATAAAATACATAAATAAGCATTTCGTTATGGTATAATTACTATGATTTTTGAGAATAAGTGACCGAGGTTGTCTTAGGTGAATCGGACTTTTATTTTCAAAAAAATGGGTATTGTTAAGGAGATATTGATGGATAAAGTGATTTTGGCGACGCAGAACGAGGGGAAAATTCGTGAGATGCGCGATATATTCTCTAAGTTTGGCATGGATGTGATTTCGCGTGATGAGATGGGCTTGCCAAAGGACGAGATAGAAGAAACTGGCACAACGTTTGAAGAAAATTCTTACATTAAAGCTTCTACAATTGCAAAACAGTGTGAGGGGATAGTGGTTGCAGATGACAGCGGTATCGCTGTTGACTGCATCGGGGGAAAACCGGGTGTATATTCAGCGCGATTTGCTGGTGAAGGATGTACTCCACGTGATAACAACGTAAAACTACTTCAATTAATGGAGGGTATCCCGACCGAAGAAAGAGGGGCTCGCTTTGTGTCGGTGATAACGCTTATATACCCTGATGGAACTAAGCTTATAGCTCGCGGAGAGTGTGAGGGTTCCATTTCCGAGGAGATGCGTGGCGAGAATGGCTTCGGGTATGATCCGATATTTATTCCAAAAGGATATGATCAGACTTTTGGTGAGCTACCTGCAGAGCTCAAGAACAGAATTAGCCATAGAGCTAAGTCGCTTCTGAAGCTAGAGGAACTTATCAATGAACAAAGAGACAGAAAATAATTCAGGCATTAATATTGAGAAGATGAAGAAAAAGAAAGTTCGTCTGAATAAGGACAATTTTATAAAGATCGTCTTTCATATATTCAGGCAATTCGATGACCAGTATTATGCAGGATTTGCTGCACAGGTTGCATATTACTTCTTCATGGCTAGTGTTCCAACACTCATAGTGCTTTCGCAGGTGCTAGGAGTTTTTGACCTATCATTAGATATTATAAAGAATTGGCTCAGTCATAATATTGATTCGCAGCTTAGTAACTTCGTTATGGGGTTATTTTCCGCATCATCTGTGAGGTTGGGCAATTTCATCATGATTTTCTTAGCACTTTGGGCATCATCTGCCTTGGAGTTCTCTCTCTCCAGGTTGACGAGTTATACACTGACCGAAGGTGCTTACAAATTTAATTTCTTTGCAGAGAGACTGAAAGCTGTTCCTACGGCTGCTATTACAATTTTTGCAGTTGCATTTACACTTGTCGTATTCGTATATGGAGAAGAAATATTCTATAAGCTATTTAATGGTGGTATCCTCGCAAGGGCTCTTATCGCATTAAAGCTGCCAATTGTAGCAGTATCGTTTTTCGCCATGATTACGTTAAATTACTACATATTACCACTTGTGAGAGTTCCGATTAGAGCTATACTTCCGGGGGCGGTGTTCTCGTCATTTGGACTTTTGATTGCGACCACGATATATGCGAATTATATCAGTTACTCGGTAAATTACGATATCCTGTACGGTGCATTCGCATCTATCGTAGCTCTTATGCTGTGGTTCTATATTATTTCGTGGATACTTTGTGTCGGGATGATGTTCAACAAGGCATGGGATGAAATCATGGAGCGTAATAGGCTGAGTCATGAAAAGATGATTGAGTATATTGAAAAGAAGTCGATGCTACTCGGCGAAGAAAAATCAAAGCGATACATTATATCGGGTGATGATAATTACAGTGCCGAACTAGAAACAATTGCAGTTAAGTTAAGCCGTAAATTTGTCAAAGGCTACGAAGAAGAGCTTCGTAAAGAAAAGCAGAGAAAGGCGCATCGCAAGCTATAGCTTGTTAGTATTCGTGATATAATTCCTATAAATTGATGGGGCTAAAGTCTCAGGTTAACTTGAGGTAGATGATATGGAAGAATTAAATATTATTGAAACTATTGATAGGAAAAAAATGCTATTTATTCTAAATCCTCGTGCTGGCATTATGCAGGCGAGTAAGAATTTAAGTGATATCCTGCAGATATTTTCAGATGCAGGCTGTTTAACTAGTGTGCTGGTGACGACAAAATCAGGTGACGCAAGAGAATTTGCACATCGATATGCTAATGAGTACGATGTGGTTGCCTGTGCAGGTGGAGATGGTACGTACAACGAGATGATTGATGGCGTTATATCTTCGGGAGCTAAGTGCAAGGTCGGATATATTCCTGCTGGTAGCACTAATGACTTTGGATCCAGCATCGGTTTATCGAAGAATATCATAGAAGCAGCAAAAGCTATTGCAAATGGTGAGACGATTACGCTTGATGTTGGTTCGTTTAATGGGCGCTATTTTTCGTATGTAGCTTCGTTTGGAGCTTTCACAAGCACATCGTACTCAGTGCCACAGAACCTAAAGAATATACTTGGTCACACCGCATACGTGTTACAAGGAATTAAGGATATAGTCAGCATTAAATCCCAATATGTAAAGGTTATCACCGACGAAGGACTTCCGACAGAGCGCGTTATTGAAGAGAACCTAGTGTTTGGTGCAGTATGCAACGCGACATCCGTAGGTGGAGTGCTTAAGCTTGATTCATTTAGAGTAGATATGAACGACGGTCTCATGGAGGTGCTTTTAATCAAGTCACCTAAGAACCTGCTAGATGTGAATTCGATTGCAAGATCACTGCTGGCAAATGATCTAGACACTAAGGATATTGCATTCTATAGTGCAAAGACCATTCGGTTTGAGATGAGCGCTGACGTTCCATGGACTCTCGATGGAGAGTACAAGGAAGGCGAGAGCGATATTAAGATTGAGACAGTTCGTGATGCGGTAAATATTTTGGTTTAGAGATTGATTTCTAGAAGAGGTTCTTAATTTTTGGAACCTCTTTTTTGTGTAATTAGACTTGATAGGTGATAGAATACACAGAGACGGTTGTTAGGCGCACTTAAAGTCAAGAGGAAATGGAAGTAATGGCAGCAGAAGCGGTTGATAAAATAAAGAAGGATATAAATAACGAAAGAACTCGTCGTAGCAACCTTACAAGGGCAGATTTAGAAAAAGCCTATCTTGAGTTGGAAAATAATAATTTTGATTCCGGCATGAGGATAAAATTCGCAGCCGAATTAGCAGAAAGTAATGAAATTACATATCACTATGAACTTATTATCAAAGATTGGGAACAGAATTTAAATCTATATCTTGAAAATGGTTTTTATAAACATGACAGAGAAGGAATAGTACTTTTATTTGGGAAACTGAATGAAAATATAGATGAAAAAGTAAAAGTGCACACAGCTTATCTATTAGCAAAAGTATTATCGCAATTAAAGCATAGAGAATTTTATCTACCGTTTTGTAATAAAGCCTGTGATATTCTTGTTTCACTTTTAGATATAAATGATGATAATCTTCGTTGTAAAGTCATCATTGCCATTGGTTGGATAGGAGCATCGAATGAAATTGAATTGCTTATGCATCAGTTGCTCTGTGATGAAGAAGCGATTTGCCGAGCATGGTCTGCATCTAGCCTTATGCAGATGATGTTTAATCGTGTTAAAATAGAAGAATTACAGGAAAGAACTAAATTATCATTTTTCGAAGGAATTTCTAGTGAAATGGATTTATATGCCTCTGGAATTATGATAGAAGCGGCGCAAACCATATTTGGAAAAAGATGGATATCTTCATCCGCTGTAGAAAGTGAAGAATCTACAGCAATCGAGAAAGCGAGAAAATCAGCTGTGCGTTTTTTACGGAAGTAATCAAAATTACTAATCTGATTAAGAATTTGAAACTGCTGGCAGATGCGTTACGCATCTGCCAGCAGTTTGTGTTATTAAGTAAGTTCGCTAGATTACAGGCCACATTTCATATTCATAGCGAATTGACAGCCTGAGCACTGTATTTCTTACAGCTCGCGAACTCTGAGGATTCCTTCTCCAGATAACTCGCCGGATGCATCTGCGGGTACGAGGGCAATTGCAGCACCGTACTCTGAACGGCTCTTGCCAACGCATACGTCATCAACACTTCCGTAAGCAGCCTTTACAGCAGCTTCAACATCGAGTTCACCCTTGAATAGAATGCTAATCTTCTTAAATCCTTCCTTAGCTGGAAGTTCAACAGCAGGGAAGTTAACAGAGTTTCTGATAGTACCCTTCTCTAGGTAATCCATGAGTTCATCAACAGCCATAGCCGCACAGTTCTCCTCAGCCTCTGCTGTGGAAGCTCCGAGGTGTGGAGTAGCGATTACGCCAGCCTTGCCGATTAAATCTTCGCTTGGAAGGTCTGTCAGATACTTTCTGAGCTTGCCAGATTCTAGTCCTGCTAGGATATCCTCGTTCACAACTAAATCAGGTCTAGCGAAGTTAAGGATGATTGCACCTTCCTTCATGTTATCGATAAGTGCCTTATTGATCATGCCCTTAGTCTCAGGAAGCGATGGAACGTGGATAGTTATATAGTCACACACCTTAACCATCTCAGCGATATCATCATACATCTCGCATGGAGCAGTGAGTATAGGGTGGATTACTACGGAGTTTCCAACGATGTTCATTCCTAGAGCGTGAGCAGCGTTTGCAACCTTTGCTCCGATAGCACCTAGTCCGATAACTCCGAGAGTCTTGCCAGAAATCTCAGTTCCAGCAAACTGCTTCTTGCCCTTTTCTACCTGTCCAGCAACATCGCCTTCGAGAGTATTAGTCCAAGCAACTCCCTCACAGATGTTTCTGGCGCCTACGATCATTGCTGAGATTACAAGTTCCTTTACGGCATTGGAGTTTGCTCCAGGTGCATTGAACACTACGATTCCCTCATCAGCACACCTGCCTAGAGGAATGTTGTTAACTCCAGCACCAGCTCTGCCGATAGCTAGTAGATTGTCAGAAAAATCCATATCGTGCATCTTGAAGCTACGAACCACAACTCCGTGTGCTGTGTCTATATCTTCTGTCAACTCATACTTTTCTGTAAGTCTGCCAAGACCTACCTGTGAAATGTTGTTGAGTGTACCGATATTAAACTTATCCATTCTTAAGTACCTCCTATTGCCTCCCAAATTAGGGGGCGTGGTCAAAGTGTTGAAAATATAATTCATTGAACAGCCCATTAATCACGTGCTAGGCGGCTTATACACTGCCATAAGTGTTGAAAAATGCACTATTTACGATATTAAGTATAGCATTATTATTCTTTACATTCAATGTTGAAAGTGCTACAATTTTCGTGTAAGTTTGAAACAAATTTGGAGGTATTTAAATGGCTACAAATGAACGTGTATTTAATTTCTCTGCAGGTCCCTCAACTCTACCCGTAGAGGTACTAGAGAAAGCTGCAGCAGAGATGCTCAACTACGATGGCACAGGTGAGTCTGTAATGGAGATGAGCCACAGATCAGCAGAGTACAAGCAGATTATTGAGGATGCTGAGAAGAATCTAAGAACTCTGATGAACATTCCTGATGATTATTATGTTCTATTCCTTCAGGGGGGTGGAACTCTTCAGTTCTCCATGGTTCCAATTAACCTATTAACTGGCAGCAAGAAGGCTGATTACCTCATCACAGGTAACTGGGCTAAGAAGGCTTATGAAGAGGCAACTAAGTTCGGTGATGTTAAGATTCTTGCAAGCTCTGAGGAAGATAATTATTCATACATTCCTAAGTTTAAGCCAGAGGATATCAGACCTGATGTAGACTACGTTCACATATGCTACAACAACACAATCTTCGGGACACATTGCAACGAAGTTCCTGATGTAGGTGATCACCTATTAGTTGCAGATATGTCATCCTGCATTCTTTCAGAGGAAGTTGATGTTACTAAGTTCGGTTTGATCTATGCTGGTGCGCAGAAGAACGTTGCACCTGCTGGTGTTACAATCGTAATCGTTAGAAAAGATCTTGTTGGAAAAGCACCTGCTAACACTCCAATTTACCTAGATTATGCAACTCACGCTAAGAAGGGATCGATGTACAATACACCTCCATGCTACCCAATTTACATTGCTGGTGAAGTGTTCAAGTATCTTCTAAAAAATGGTGGTGTAAAGGCTACTCACGAGAGGGATGTTGAGAAGGCTAACCTTCTATATGGCTACCTTGATAAGAGCGAGATGTTCAAGCCTTCAGTTGCTAAGGAAGACAGATCGTTAATGAACATTACTTTTGTAACTGGAGATCCAGAGCTCGATAAGAAATTTATCGCTGGAGCTAAGGAACAGGGTATGATTAACCTTGCTGGTTATAGAACTGTTGGCGGAATGAGAGCAAGCACATACAATGCAATGCCTTTGGAAGGTGTTAAGGCTCTCGTCGCTTATATGGAAAAGTTTGAGAATGAGAACAAATAACAAGATTATTGATTCAAAAAATATTAATAAAAGTCTTGTGAGAATTTTGGTGGCCGTCATGGTGATACTTCTGGTGTCATCGTTGATGGTCACCATCAATATTAGTGCAAGCTTTGCCGCTTCGAAGAAAAAGGCAAAAGCTAAGACGAGCACCCCTTCAGCCCCGGAGATTGAGGCGGAATCGGCGGTCGTCCTTTCAGCGTCCACGAGTGAGGTAGTTTATTCATCTCGCAAGGATAGAAAGCTCCAACCTGGGAGCACAGTGCAGCTCATGGTAGCGATGGTTGTCATTGACAACATGCATGATGATAAAGAATATAAGAACAATGTTCAGATTTCAGATGATGTATATAGTGCGGGTACCACGTTTCCCTCAGGGACAAACGTCAAGGTTGAAGATCTTATGTACACTATGCTGATGTCAGGAGATGCAGAGTCAGCCAAAGCTTTGGCGATTTATTCAGCAGGTTCGGAGGCTAACTTCGTCGATCAGATGAATTCAAAGGCTCAGCAGCTAGGACTTGTCAATACTAGATATACAAATACGACTGGAGAGTATGATACTGATCAGTACTCAACAGTTGAAGATACAGCAAAAATTGCCAAAGCCGCATACCAGTACGGTGCTATCAAGAGAATGTCTGGAGAAAGCAACCATACGGTCAAGGGAACAACTGGTAACGGCGATAAAAAAATAACCAATACGCATCCATTTATGACAGGAAACGATTCATACAAAGGCTTTAATGGCGGTATTTGCTCAAAACTGACTGAACCTGAAGGTAAAGAGGTATTCTTAGCATACGTAACTCATAACGATATGAGCCTTGTAGTTGTGCTATTTAATGAAGCGGAAGGTAAGTCATCAGAGGATGCGACCAAACTGTTCAATTATGGGTTTAAAAAAGCTACACAAAAGGTCATTATTAAGAAGTGTGTTAAGGTTGGAAGAGTCAAGGTTAAGCATGGAGCAAAAACCAGACTCAAGGTTTATACATCTGGAAAGGGATATGTTTATATTCCACCTGAAGGTAGCGATTCGCTCGTAAAAACGGAAGCAGTTATTTTTAATAACGTAGAAGCTCCGTTAAAAGCAGGAGATAAGGTTGGAGAATATCGTATCTATGTAGCAAACGAGCTCACTGGAACGGTAGACCTTGTGGTCAAGGAAGATGATAAAGTGGGCTGGCTGCCATCTTATATCTATATTTCCAACATGATGACGGTGACGATATGCGTGATTTTGCTTGTAATCATACTGCTTTTCGTGCGTGCCAGAAACATCAGAAGACGTAGGAAGAAATTGAAGGCGCGTAAGCACAAGGAGAAAATTCGTGAGATTGCGAGGCAGCGGCTCGAAATAGAAGAGGATAGAAGAAGGCGTAATTGGACTTACAAATGATAAAAGAGATACGGATTAAAATAGGGATAACATTCAATGTTTAACATCGAAGAAGAACTTAAAAAATTACCCCTTTCACCAGGAGTATATATGCATAAGGATAGCCTTGGTAACGTTATTTACGTTGGCAAGGCTATTAAGTTAAGAAATCGTGTTTCGCAATATTTCCATAAATCTTCCCAGCAATCACCCAAGGTGCGTGCGATGGTAGATAATATTGCGGAATTCGACTATATTACATGTGCTACGGAGATGGAGGCACTGATTTTAGAATGCAATCTTATCAAGAAATACATGCCGAAGTACAACATCCTGCTCAAGGATGGAAAGACATATCCCTACATAGAAGTAACTACCAGTGAAGAGTTTCCGCGCGCTATTAGAACAAGGGAAGTAAAGCGAGATGGGAATAAGTATTTCGGACCTTATTCGGATAGCGGAGCTGTTACAAAGATTTTAAAGCTGATTGATGAGATTTATCCTATTAAGAAATGTAAGACTAAGGAGTTTCCGGCAAACTTTCGTCCGTGTTTAAACTATTACATTGGGAAATGTAAAGGTATCTGTATAAATGCTGCAGATAAAGCCGAGTATGATGAGATGATAGATAGTATTCTCAAGATACTAAACGGTAAGGATGCTAAACTAATCAAGGAACTAAAAGAGAAGATGATGACAGCTTCGGATAAAATGGAGTATGAGGAGGCAGCTAAGTATAGGGACTATATCAATGCCTTTAAAGCGCTTGGAGAAACTCAGCGGGCAACTATGATTACGGATAGAGATATAGATGTTCTGCTGCCGTTAATTGCTCAGAATAGTGAGATTATCGCCCAATACAAAGTGCGAGAGGGCAAACTTATAGGGCGTGAGATTCACTATATGGATGAATATGATTCGGACTTAAGCAGTGCAAGAAGTGAAATGATGTCTGCGTTTATAAAGCAGTACTATACGGGAAGCGCGAAACTGCCAAAGGAGATTTTGCTAACGGAACACATCGAAGAAGAAGAGCTGATTATTGAGTTGCTTGACAACACCAACGAAGAAAATGCCAAGGCGAAGAGTGACACCGTGCATCGGACTAAGATAATAGTGCCAGAACGCGGTGAGAAGAAGGCGATTCTTGATCTTGCGATAAATGATTCACTACAGGTTGTAAAGAGTCTCGATGAAAGAGCAGAGCGCGATGCTGAGAAGAAAGATAGACTTAGAGATGAAATTACGAGGCTAATTAAAAAGGCTGCACTAGTTGAAGGTTCAATTCCATACGTCATCGAAGATGGAGATGATCGCGAATATAGAGTCGAAGCCTATGATATATCTAATATGAATGGTCTAGACACTGTCGGGGCGATGGTTGTATATGAAGGTGCAAAGCCGATTAGAAATGATTATCGAAAATTCAAAATAAAAAGTGAAGATGCCGAGGGAGACGATTATGCGTCGCTGCAAGAGGTTATATATAGACGACTAAAACGCGCAAAAAATGGAGATTTAGGATTTAACACATATCCTGATATACTCTTTATAGATGGCGGTCTCGGGCAGGTGCATGCAGTACAGAAAGTTGTCTCCGCATTACGCATGTCTATTCCTGTAGTGGGTCTTGCAAAGAATGATGTTCACAGGACGAGGGCTATAGTTTTTGGAGACGGTTCAGAGATTAAGCTCGAAGGCGAGCCACTACTGTACAGTTACTGCGGTCGCATACAAGAAGAAGTTCACAGATTTGCGATAACTTTCCAGCGAGGGCGTAGAACTTCTGCGATGACAAAGTCAGCATTAGAGGAAATTCCTGGAATCGGACCTTCTAGGCGCAAGGAGCTACTAAAGCATTTCAGAGATATCGAATCGGTAAAGCGTGCTAGCTATGAAGAACTTCTAGCTTGCGATAGCATTAACAGCAAGGCTGCCGAGAGTATAATCGAATACTTTAACAAGAAATAACGGAAATGCATTGATAAATGAACATATTAATGTTATATTAACCTAACACAGATAGAGAAAAGGAGAGTAACTATGTCTCAGGAAGAACGTAACATGATTGAAGAAGAAGAGGATATAATCACTCTAGAATTTGACGATGGAACTGCAGTTGATTGCGATGTTCTAGGAACATTCGAAGCTGACTCCAAGGAGTATATTGCTCTTGCCCCAATAGATGGAACTGACGATGTATACATCTATGGATATAAGGATATCGATGATGATACATTTGATATCGTAGATATTGATGATGAGGAAGAGTTTAATACTGCTGTAAAGGCTTTTGAGGCAGCAATGGCAGAGGAAGACGAATAATATAACTGATAGATTATATCACCGCGCTGATTTTGTCAGCGCGGTTTTGCTGTGAGTATTTTATATTTACAATTTTTGGTAATTATTGTATAATATCGCTTGTCTATTTCAGTTTGAAACTGCATGAGCGGATGTGGCGGAATTGGCAGACGCGCACGGTTCAGGTCCGTGTGACGAACAGTCATGAGGGTTCGAGTCCCTCCATCCGCACCACGTGAGCGAGGTTTATACGGAACCTCGCTTTTTTATTAAGGAGAGGGAGATGGATAATAGAGCAATAGGATTTTTTGATTCTGGACTTGGTGGACTAACTAGCGTACCGGTTCTTAAGCACGTTCTTCCAAATGAAAAGGTTCTCTATTTTGGTGATACTGCGAGGACTCCTTATGGTTCAAAATCTCCAGAGACTGTTTGCAAGTTTTCTGCTCAGATAGTTGATTATTTGGTTAGCAAGAACGTTAAACTTATTGTAATTGCCTGCAATACGGTTACAGCAATGGCACTCGATATGCTGAAAGAGAGGCATCCTGACGTGCCAATTGTAGGAGTGATTGATCCGACAGCTAGACGTGTAGCCGCAGATGATGCTCTCAATGTAGGGATTATCGGCACAAAGGTAACAATAGAGAGTGGAGTTTATGCAGATAGAATTCATGAGCTTAATCCGAGTATCAACACTTTTAGTCTAGCGTGTCCGGCATTTGTCCCGCTGATTGAAGAAGGAATTATTGATAATGAGATAATGGATCTTACCATAAAGTATTACATGGATGGTTTTGTAAAGGAGAATCGTATTGATAGTCTGATTCTAGGATGCACTCATTACCCGCTTATCGCACCTAATATCAACAGGCTTTATCCTAAGCTAAGGCTGTATAATTCTTCTGCAGAGGTTATCAGCGATGTGGTGGATATACTGACCGAGAAAGGGATGTTGGCATTAGAAAATGAATTTCCAGATAGATTCTATGCCAGCGATCTTTCAGAAAACTTCATAAGAATGACAGATACGTTGTTTGAAGGGTATGATACAAAAATTAAATTGAAGAAATTGGACGAATAATACCGCGAAAGCGGTATTTTTTATGTTAAAAGTGTGTAGATATGCTCAAAAGTGGCTATCAAAATGGCTCTCGCATTGACAAAATCAATGGTTTTATGTAAAATCAATTGATATTACGAAAAATGCCGTACTAGCGGCTATTGGGAGTTTATATGGAAACAGAGTTTAAATTTTGTATTGATGATACGTCTCTTGTAGATAAAATTTTAAATGATTCAATGCTTGATGATTATGTTGATCGCAATGCATTAGAAATAATCGACATGAAGGCGGTTTATTTTGATACGGACGATCTCGATCTTCGAAAAGCAGGGATTGCCTATAGGGTTAGATATGAGAATGATCGTATTACTGCTACCGTGAAGTGGGATAACAAGGTTGAAGATGGACTTCACTCTAGAGAAGAATTTAATTTAGTAATCAACGATGAAAGGTTTGCAATGGAGCCTGATATTGAAGCCTTTGAGTCAAGTGAAGCATATGATGTGCTCATCAAGGCTGCAGGAAATAAGAAGTTGAAAGAAGTTATGAAAATGGATTTCACTCGTGAACTGCTCAAAATTGATACAGGTGATTCTATAAGTGCACTTTCCTTTGACATTGGTACCGTTCATGGAGAATCTGGAGACGTTCCTATTTCTGAGATGGAACTTGAGTGGTATCACGGAAGCGAAGAGGATTTTAAATATATAGCTAGTAAACTGGCTGAGAAGTACAATCTTAAGTCGGAGAATATCTCCAAGCTTCAGAAGGGTTTTGAAGAGTAGATTCTGTCAAGTCCCACATGTATAACATAATATCAACATTAATTATTTAAGAAAAAATTAGGAGGATATGTAATGAACACTAATCTGATTTCAAAGGAAAACAACATCGCAAAATTTACCCTCGTATTCACAGATGACGAGTTTGAGGAAGCTGTTGTTGACGCATACAAGAAGAACAAGGATAAGTTCTCTATCGACGGATTCCGCAAGGGCAAAGCGCCAAGAAAAATTATCGAGAATAACTACGGTGAGGATATTTTCTATGATGAGGCGTTAAATGGTCTGCTTAACAAAGCTTATCCAGAAGCAATAGTAGAACTTGATCTTGAGGTTGTTGCTAATCCACAGCTTGAGGTTGGAGAGGTTAAGAAGGGTGAGGATGTGACAGTTACTGCAACTGTACAGCTCTTCCCAGAGGTTGAAATTAAAAACTACAAGAATATAGAGGTAACAAAGGTTGTATCTGAGGTTTCTGATGCTGATGTTGATGCAGATCTAGAGAGAATCCAGAAGAGCCAGGCTAGACTTGAGACAGTTGAAGGTCGCAAGACTCAGGATGGTGATACGGTTGTTATCGATTTCGATGGTTCTATCGATGGAAAGCATTTCGATGGTGGAAAGGCTGAGAACTTTGAACTTAAGCTTGGTTCTGGACAGTTTATTCCAGGTTTTGAAGATCAGCTAATTGGTAAGGGTGCTGGTGAAGAAGTAGAAGTTAGAGTTACGTTCCCAGAGAACTATAATGCAAAGGACCTCGCTGGTAAAGATGCTCTATTTGAGACAAAGATTCACGAGATTAAGGTAGAAGTTCTTCCTGAGATTGACGATGATCTAGCTAGTGATGTAAGCGAGTTTGAGACATTAGCAGAACTAAAGGCTGATGTTAAGAAGAATCTTGAAAAGAATGCAAAGGATAGAGACGAAACTCAGATGAAAAATGAGCTTCTTGATAAGCTTTGTGAAGTTAACGAAGTAGAGGTTCCTATAGCAATGGTTGAAGAAGAGATTGATAGAATGGTAAACGAGATGAATCAGCAGCTCGCTCATCAGGGACTATCTCTAGACCAGTATATGCAGCTTCTCGGACAAACAATTAAGGATGTCAGAGACGGAGCGAGAGAAGATGCTAAGAAGAGAGTTACTATGAGAATTCTTATAAGAGCAGTTGTTGCTAAGGAAGGTATTGAGGCTACTGATGCTGAGCTAGAGGAAGAGCTGCAGAAGTTTGCTGAACAATATGGACAGTCAATTGAGCAGGTTAAAAAGGTTATGGGTGAAGAAAACCTAAGATTCTTCGCTGAAGATGTAAAGACACGCAAGGCTATCGACTTCATGTTCGATAACGCTAAGCTAGTTGAGAAAAAGGAAGAGGCAGAGGAGAGCAAGTAAGCTCTCAGATAGAAATGTCTGCCATAAGGAGGAAGCATAGTGAGTTTAATACCTTACGTAGTTGAACAGACTGGTGGCGGCGAGCGCAGCTACGACATCTATTCTAGATTACTCAAGGATAGGATTATCTTTATTGATCAAGAGATAGATGACCATCTTGCGAGCGTTGTCGTTGCACAGCTATTGTTTCTAGAAGCTGAGGATCCTGAGAAGGATATTAATATTTATATCAATTCGCCAGGGGGCTCCGTAACGGCAGGCATGGGTATCTATGACACGATGAAGTACGTTAAGCCGGATATCTCTACTATCTGCTTTGGGATGGCTGCAAGCATGGGAGCCGTTCTCATGACGGCGGGCACAAAGGGGAAGCGCTTTGCACTACCTAATGCTGAGATAATGATTCACCAGCCACTTGGTGGAGCTAAGGGCCAGGCATCAGATATCAAGATTCAGGCAGAGTGGATGCAGAAGACAAAGGAAAAACTCAATAAGATACTTTCTGAAGCTACAGGTCAACCTTATGAAACAATCTTAATAGACACTGACAGAGACAACTTCATGTCGGCTTCAGAGGCAGTTGAATACGGTCTTGTAGATAAGGTTTTATCTAGAGATGAATTGAGCAGATAACTGGAGGTAGAGCTTGGATAACAATCACAATCCAAATGAATTAGTTTGCTCCTTCTGTGGCAAGACGAGCTCCCAAGTTAGACGTATAATCGTAGGTCAAGATGTAAATATCTGTAACGAATGCATTGAACTTTGCTCGGAGCTTCTCAAGGAAGACGGGTTAAATGGGGAAATGCATGAGACGCTGACTACGTTACCAACTCCAAAGGAGATTGCCAGAGAGCTAGGAGAATATGTAATAGAGCAGGAGGCTGCAAAAAAGAGCCTTGCTGTAGCTGTTTACAATCACTATAAGCGAATTAAATATTTAGAGCAAAATGGAAGTAAGACTGATAACGATGCGGTTGAGCTTCAGAAGAGCAATGTACTGATGTTAGGTCCTACTGGTAGCGGTAAGACGTTACTAGCGCAGACGATGGCGCGTATTCTCAATGTTCCATTTGCAATAGTTGACGCTACGTCATTAACTGAGGCTGGATATGTTGGTGAAGATGTCGAGAACATTCTTCTCAGACTATATCAAGCTGCAGATGGTGATTTGGATAGAGCGCAAAAGGGAATAATATATATCGATGAAATCGATAAAATTGCCCGCAAGTCTGAAAACACATCTATTACTAGAGATGTTAGCGGTGAAGGAGTACAGCAAGCGCTGCTCAAAATCATAGAAGGGACAGTAGCAAATGTACCACCTCAGGGTGGACGAAAGCATCCAATGCAGGAATTCATCCATTTTGATACTAAGGATGTGCTATTTATCTGTGGGGGCGCTTTTGCTGGGCTTTCTACAATAATCAAGCGCAGGCTAGGAAATAAAGTTATCGGTTTTAATGGGACAAACGATTCTGTTCACGACATCGATGAGAAGGTGGTTTTGTCTATGGTAGAGCCAGAGGACTTGCTGAAGTTCGGAATTATCCCAGAACTGATAGGAAGACTGCCTGTAATCGTTTCACTTGACGAACTGAGTGAAGAAGCTCTTGTCAAAATCATGAAGGAGCCTCGCAATTCGCTAATAAAGCAGTATACGACCATGCTTGCTATGGATGACATTGAGCTTGAAGTCGAGGAGGATGCAATTTCTGCTATTGCTAATAAGGCAATTGAACTTAAAACAGGTGCTAGAGGCCTGCGAGGGATATTTGAGAGCATGATGACAGATGTCATGTATGAATTGCCGTCAAGAAATGATGTGCATAAGTGCATTGTCACTAAGGAAACTGTCGAAAAGGGTGCTATGCCTATTCTCGTGACAGATTCTGATAGTAAGGAAAAAGACGCATAAAATTTTAAATGATATCTCAGGGCGGCATTAATGTTTTGATGCCGTCTTGTGGTATAGGGACTAAAGGAGGAAGTATGAAAGTTAGAGTACCGTTCATACCACTTCGGGGACAGACCTTCTTTCCAAATACAATAGTTGGATTTGATATTGGAAGAGACAAGTCTCTGAAATCACTTGATGCTGCTATGAGCGAAGATAAACATCTAGTTGTAGCAACTCAGAGGGATATTTCTGTTAATGCACCAAAAGAAGAAGATATCTTCACGACTGGTGTAGAAATTCGTGTAAAGCAAGTTATAAAGCGTCATGAAGAGTACGTAAGAGTACTCGCGGAGTGTGGAAATCGTATTAAGCTTTCTGCTGTATATGACGAAGATGATACGCTATATTGCGATTACGAAGTACTTGATGCGATTTCTGAAGAAAAAGATGCGCTAAATGTTATCGCTCTTGTAAGAGTGCTTAAGGAGACTTACTTTAGTTATGTCGAGATGAGTAACTCGGGAGAGGCCGCTGCACGGGCTCTTATAGATGGAGTAGATGATCCAGTTGAACTCGCGTACACTATTGCGGGAGAACTTGATGTACCGTTTGATGTTCTTCAAGGACTGCTGGAGGTCGATTCAGTAAATGAGTTGATAGAGCAGCTAGTTGAGACTATTTCTAGAGAAAACCAAGTTTTAACACTAACAAAGCGCATAAACAATCGTGTTATGCAAAATATGAATAAAGGCCAACGCGAGTATTATCTTCGTGAGCAGCTCAATGTAATCAAGGAGGAGCTCGGAGAGAACGATGATGACACTGAGGATGAGGCTAATGAATGGCTAAAGAAGCTAGATGAGCTCAAGCTCGATGAGAAGGTGGAAGAAAAAATCCGCAAGGAGATAAACAAGTTCCGTAAGATGAACATGATGAGTCCCGATGCAAACGTGATCAGGACATACATCGAGACGATATTAGAGCTTCCTTGGGATAAAGAGTCGAAGGTTAATACTAACATAAGAAAGGCTGAAAAAACGCTTAACAATGAGCATTATGGCCTAACTAGGGTCAAGGAGAGGATTATCGAGCAGCTCGCCGTTATGCATCTTACCAAGGGTGCAAAAGGACCTATCATATGCCTCGTTGGGCCTCCGGGCGTCGGAAAGACGTCGATAGCTCGTTCAATTGCTCATGCTACTAATAGAGAGTTCGTTAGGATGTCACTTGG
The DNA here is from genome assembly GCF_030644205.1 of Mogibacterium neglectum. NCBI lineage: Bacteria > Bacillati > Bacillota > Clostridia > Peptostreptococcales > Anaerovoracaceae > Mogibacterium > Mogibacterium neglectum. The sequence goes on along the minus strand of NZ_CP128647.1, from coordinate 1,181,668 downwards.
TGGCGTTCGTGATGAAGCTGAGATCAGAGGCCATAGACGCACCTACGTTGGAGCAATCCCGGGTAGAGTTATCAATAACTTTATAGAAGCAGGGACAAACAATCCGTTGTTCTTACTAGATGAAATTGATAAGATTGGAAGCGATTTCAGGGGAGATCCTGCATCGGCACTGCTGGAAGTGCTAGATCCAGAACAGAACAAGACTTTCACGGATCACTATCTTGAAGTGCCGTTTGATCTGTCGAGAGCGATGTTTATAACCACTGCAAATACTACTCAGACAATTCCAAGAGCTCTGCTCGATAGAATGGAAGTCATTGAACTCTCGAGCTATATCGAGGAGGAGAAGGTTCGTATTGCAGAGAATTATCTGATTCCAAAGCAGCTTAAAGAGCATGCCATAAGAAAGAGTCAGCTTTCGTTCTCCGAATCATCAATTCGCGATATAATCAACTATTACACGCGAGAGGCTGGAGTTCGTAATCTGGAGCGTGCAATCGGATCTATTTGCCGCAAAGTGGCAAAAAATATCGTAACCGAAAAGAAGCATAAGTACCTAATTACATCTAGAAATCTCGAGAAGTATCTGGGTAAAAAGATATTTAGAGAGGATCTCGATGATCTCAGTCCTCAGGTTGGTGTTACAACTGGTATGGCATGGACAGCTGTTGGCGGAGTAACTCTTGAGATTGAGACAATCAAGATGCCAGGAAGCGGGAAACTCATATTGACTGGTCAGATGGGTGATGTGATGAAAGAGTCTGCCCAGGCTGCTCTAGGATATATAAGATCTGTAGCTTCAAAATATGATATCTCTGATAGCACATTTAAGGAGAACGATATTCAGGTTCATATTCCTGAAGGTGCAACACCGAAAGACGGACCATCCGCAGGTGTGACGATGTGCTCAGCACTGTTCTCTACATTGTCTGCCAAAAAGGTTAGAAGAGACGTCGCTATGACCGGAGAGATTACACTTAGGGGTAGAATACTGCCTGTAGGTGGAATCAAGGAAAAAGTGCTCGCTGCATATAGACAAGGCATTAGTAAAATACTTCTGCCAGCTGACAACAAGCGAGATATTGAGGAGATACCGGCATCAGTTCGCAAGAAGCTTGATTTCGTATTCCTTGAGACAGTTGAAGATGCATTTAAAGAGATCATCCTAGAGGATGAGGCGAGTAAAAAACTGGATATAGCAAGTAGGTAAAGAGGTTGAGAGATGCAGATAAATAAATCCGAACTCGAAGCGGTTGCAGTTAAATCTGTGCAATACCCTGAACCTGGTGTGCCAGAGATTGCTTTTGCAGGTAGATCGAATGTGGGGAAGTCATCGCTTCTTAACTTGCTGACGAGAAGAAAAAATCTAGCAAGAGTTAGCGGCAGCCCTGGCAAGACTAGAACCATTAACTTCTATAGGATAAATGATGAGTTCAGAATCGTCGATCTACCGGGATATGGTTATGCAAGAGTATCAAAATCTGAGTCTGAGAAGTGGGGAGCGATGATGGAAGGCTATCTCGAGAATAGAGAAGGTCTGCTCAAGGTAATTCAGCTTGTAGATATCAGACATAAGCCTTCTGCACAAGATGTTCAGATGTATGATTATCTCAGGTACTTCAATTTAGATGGTATCGTTGTGGCAACTAAAGCTGATAAAGTATCATCTAATCAGCGTAGCAAGAATATCTCTGAAATTCGAAAAACTTTGGGGATGAACAAGTCCGATAAGATTATTCCAGTAAGTGCGCTCAAAAAGTCAGGACATGAGGACCTTTTAGATGAAATAAAGAAACTCCTGGAAAGCTACGAAAGAACAGAAGAATTTGATGTTTAATAAGACGTGCATAACATGATTATTGTTAGAGTGGAGGGAACAAATGACTAATATTAAGGTTTCGGAAAGTGGAGTTTTTGGAAAAATTCTATATACGGAAGAGCAAATTAGAGAGCGTGCAAAGGAACTTGCTGAGCAGATTTCAAAGGACTTTGAAGGAGAGGAACTAATAGTAATAGGTACCCTTAAAGGTTCTGTGCTTTGGATGTGTGATCTTTTAAAGGAAATGACGATAGATACCAGCATTGACTTTATCAAAGCTAGCAGTTATGGCTCAAGTACTACAAGCTCTGGAGTAGTTAAGATTAAGATGGATACAGACATGAACTTATACCAGAAGAATGTGCTTATCATCGAGGATATAGTCGACACAGGTACGACTCTAACATTTCTACTTGAGAAGCTGAAGGAGAGGAATCCAAAGACTGTCAAAGTTTGCACAATGCTAGACAAGCCGTCGCGTCGCACAACAGGTTTTGTAGCTGACTACATCGGCTTTACAGTAGACGATTTATTTATAATTGGTTATGGACTTGATTTTGACCAGAAGTACAGAAGCCTTCCATATATCAGTTATCTTCAGCCGGAAGAATAACTTATGAAAACTTCCTAAAAAATAATTATTATAGAATAATTTGGACCTATTTATGCAGGTCCATTTATTTTTTCTTGTTTTTTTCTTAGACTTGATGTGTAAAGGAGGAAATATGTATGAAAGAGTATCAATATCGAATTGAGGGCGAGAGCTGTCTCCCGAGAGAAGTTTATTACCAATGTGTGTGGATGATTCGTGACATGGAGCGACTAGAGAAAATCGCTATGAGTTCCGCTCATGAATCTGGGCAGGATCATAGGATAGATGATGCAATTGTCAAACTTGATTGTCTTAGGAGAGCACTTGAAGAAATACCTGATTATTATAGGCAGGGAGTTATCAGCAGTGTCAAGGTTAGAGGTGGTGGCTTTGACGATTTCGCTCACATCAATACATGGAAGAAGTGGAAGATGAGATTTATGTATGCGTTTGCCACCAATCTTGGGCTTTGCTAGCAAAGTAAATGTGACATGAAGGTGAATGTGTATTCTATAACTAAATTGTAGATGCGTTTTTGTAGAAAAGTTTATCGCTTAGTGTTTCTGATTTCGCTTGGCTAAAGATGTGCTGAAGGGGGAGCCCTTTAGTGATATCATTAATGCGTATCTTATTTCTTGCGCATGTGCGTGTGTGAATATGAGAGCAACACATAATTTTTAATTTGCAAAATCCCTTGGTTTTAAGTACAATTACGAGGGATTTTTTATATTTCTATAAAATGCGCAAATTTCAAGTGAAATTTCGTGCTTTTTTTGTATTTTTTAAGTATAATAGCGAGTTATTCAGGTAAATTGTGATAAAGTTATATTAGTAAATGGAGGGTATATAGGAATATTTATGGCTTATGAGGAAAAAACATTAGAGTCGGATATTGTATACAAAGGGAAGATTTTTGACATAAGAAGGGATAAGATTTTAGCAGTTAATGACAAGATCGCATACAGAGACATTGTTGTACATGGGGGAGCTGCAGTACTTATACCGATTACAGAGGATGGGAAAATAGTATTTGTAAAACAATGGCGACAGGCTCTCAAAAGACAGGTTGTTGAACTTCCGGCGGGGAAAGTCGATTCTGGAGAGACGTTCGAGGACGCAGCAAAGCGAGAACTCAGAGAAGAGACGGGATATTCTGCGGGACAAATGGTTAAGCTCTTTCGAATGGCCCCATGCGTTGGATATTCTGAAGAGATACTTGAGTTTTATGTTTGTCATAATCTCAGCCCAGGGAAAACCGATTTCGATGAGACAGAGGATATCGATATCGTTCAGATGGCACCTGATGAGGTAATTAGAAGGATAATGTCCGGAGATATTGAAGATGGCAAGACGGTCACAGGTGTACTGTTTGCTAGAAATTCAGGAATTATCTAGATTGGGTGCATATAGTTATAACGGGGGTTAGGTTATGATTAATGAATTTATTACGTATCTAAGGGATACAAAAGGGAAAGCAGATAATACTTTAGTGGCTTACAAGAGGGATGTTATCTCATTTGCAAAATTCCTTGAGAATCACAGCGGTAAAGAGCTTGCAGAATGCAAAGAAAGCGATTCAATTGCTTACATCTTAGATTTAAATAATGCAAGCAAGTCAAAAGCAACGATCAATCGTAAGCTTTCGTCACTCAGAACATTTTACGATTATGGAATTGAAACTGGCGAAGTTGCGGAAAATCCTTTCTCTAAGATTAAATCTGCGAAGAATGATAAGCGACAGATTGAATTTTTGTCAATTGAAGAGGTCGAGAAGCTACTTACATTGCCAGATCAGACTGTTAAGGGAATTAGAGATACGGCGCTGTTTGAGTTCATGTATGGAACAGGTGCAAGAGTAACTGAGGTTGTGCGCCTAAAGTTCGAAGATGTTAATCTCAAGATGAATTTTGTAACCCTTCGTGATGGTGAAGGCGAGAGCAGGATTGTACCGCTTGGTTCGTATGCGCAGAAAGCTCTTAGACGATACAAAGACACTGCTTATTCTGGTTTAGCTCGCACAGAGGTTACCGATGACAGCTATGTGTTTATCAATTTCAGAGGACAGCCTCTAACCAGGCAGGGAATTTGGAAGATGCTGAAGGAATACGGTGCAATGATTGGTATTGAAGACCGCATGACGCCTCAGATTTTGAGGAATAGCTTCGCAGTGCATATCTTGCAGAATGGTGGCGACCTTAAGACACTTCAGGAGCTCATGGGATTTGATGACATGTCTGTTGGAATAGCTTATCTATCTGTGACGAATATTAGAATAAAAGACGTATACAGTAGGACACATCCAAGAGCATAAAATGAAGCCCGTAAAGGCGGGCTTTTTTAATAGAAACGCTTTTAACCCTTGCAATAAGGGTAGTGGTATGATATCATACAAAAGTTATTACGGACGGTCCTCTAGCTATGCAAGTAACGGGCAGAGCTCGAAGAAGAAACATGCTACGAACGTCTTTGAGAGAGAGGAGGAATAACGATGAATATTTTAGATCAGATTACTCAGTATTATAAGAAGAACGATGTTCCAGAGTTCAATGTCGGTGATACTGTAAAGGTACATGTTAAGATTATCGAGGGTCAGAGAGAGAGAATCCAGGTATTCGAAGGCTATGTGCTCAAGATGCAGAATGGTGGCATTTCTCAGACGTTTACTGTAAGAAGACTTGCTCAGGGAATCGGTGTTGAGAAGACTTTCCCAATACACTCACCTAAGGTTGATAAGATCGAGGTAGTTAAGAAGGGCCGTGTTAGAAGAGCTAAGCTTAATTACATGCGTGAGAGAACGGGTAAGGCTGCTAGAATCAAGAAGGCAAAATAGTCTTAGCTTACATGCAAGGATAATAATGCATACCTCGGCATATTGCTGCGGTATGCTTTTTTCTTAGGAGAAATTATGATTAATAACATTAATTGGTATCCCGGACATATGAAAAAAACTCGAGAGCTCATCCAAGAGAACTTAAAGGCTGTGGATCTCGTAGTCGAAATAGTGGACAGCAGGATTCCTCTTTCCAGTAGAAACCCTATTATCGATGAATTGATTTCGGGGAAAAAGCGTGTGGTTATTCTAGGTAAATGCGATCTTGCTGACAAGCGTGCAACGGATGAGTGGAAAGATTACTTTGAGTCGAGTGGAGATATTGCTCTACCTGTGGATTCCAAAAATGGTGATAATATAAAAGCCTTTTATAAGATTCTCGATAAGCTTCAGCAGGAACGAAATGAGGAGCGTTCGCTAAAGAGACCTCTTCGATTGATAATCGTGGGTGTTCCTAACGTAGGAAAATCCTCGTTTATAAATAGACTCATCGGTAAGAAAAGTGCCAAGACGGGAGATAGACCAGGAGTTACTAAGGGAAAACAATGGGTTGCGCTGGAAAATGGCATGCAGCTTCTTGATACACCGGGGATTCTATGGCCTAAGTTCGAGGACCCTCATGTTGGGTTAAACCTCGCTTTTTGCGGAAGTATCAAAGATGAGATTCTCAATGTGCAGAATCTCGCATATGAACTGTTAAAGGTTTTAAGAAAAGACTATCCGGAAGAACTCATCGCAAGATATAAGCTTGACGGGCTCACTAGCGACGATGACGAGGAGTATAATAAGTACGGGGAACCTATAGATCCTGTGCTATCAGATATGGAGGCAATCGCTTTGAAGCGTGGATTTATTCAGTCTGGTAAGCGCATAGACTATGAGAGAACTGGCCGTGCAATATTAGATGAATTTAGAACGGGAATAATAGGAAATATCACACTTGAAAGACCAGTTTATAAATAAAAATGGCGTGTTAACAGGGTATTTACATATGTATGAGAAGAGAAGCTGAATATGACAAAGCAAGAGCGTGAAGAAAAGAAACTTATGAGGATGCAGGAACTACTTCAGATTGAAGATGAGCTACGTGAATCAGGCGTTAAGAATATAGCGGGCATAGATGAAGTTGGTCGTGGACCGCTTGCTGGACCCGTTTATGCGGCGTGCGTAATCTTGCCATCGGATTTTAGAGTTGCAGGAGTGGATGATTCTAAAAAAGTGTCTGAAAAGCAGAGAGAGATACTTAGCAAGAAAATCTGCGAAGCGTCTACAGCATATGGGATTGGTGTTGCAACTGCAAAGGAAATAGATGAAATCAATATTCTTAATGCCACGAAGTTAGCTATGTATAGAGCTATAAGGGAAGTTCAGAAGAAGCTTCCTAAAGGTGAGAAAATAGATATGCTGTTAGTTGATGCGATTGACCTTAAGGCTGAAGGTATAGCACAGAGATCAATAATAAAAGGTGATGCTACATGCTATTCCATTGCGGCAGCGTCGATAGTTGCAAAAGTTGCAAGAGATTCATTCATGAAGGAGATGGAAGTTGAATATCCTGGATATGATTTTGCCAGCAACAAGGGATACGGAACAGCATCTCATTATGACGGTCTCCGAGCGCTAGGGATTTCTCCGATTCACCGCAAGTCATTTCTCAAAAAATTCGAAGCAAGCGAGGGGGACAAGATGGCAAAGAAAAAGTTTTACGCGGTAAAGGTTGGAAGAGTTCCAGGTATCTACAGCAATTGGGACGATTGTAAGAGTCAAGTTGAAGGTTTTCCGAATTCTGAATATAAAGGCTTCGCAAGACTTAGCGAAGCAGAAGAGTTTGTTGGCAAAGAAGTGCTTGATAGCATGAAACTCAAACTAAGTAACTTTTCCCAAGAAGAAACTGAACTCAACGCACCATTACAGTGCGATGGCATAGTAAAGGCATATGTCGATGGCAGTTATGATGTGGCGACGGGGCACTACGCTTCTGGTGCGGTGATTCTCGTAGATGGCAAGGCTATAAAACTTAACAAGCTCTATACAGATAACGCAGGTAGTAAACTGAGAAATGTTGCTGGCGAGATCAAGGGTGCAGAGCTGGCGATTGAGTACTGCAAGGAGCATGGAATAGATTCAGTTGTCATATACCATGATTACCTTGGTGTCGGAAAATGGGCAGACGATGAGTGGAAGTCTAATCTAGCTATGACAAAGGCCTACAAAGAGTATATACGCGAATGCCGAAAGACTATGAGAATCAATTTCGTAAAAGTTAAAGGACATTCAGGAGATAAGTATAATGATATAGCTGATACTCTTGCAAAGGCAGCACTAAACAGTAAATAATTTTTATGGCTTATGTTTGCATAAACACTTATGGATTTTTAATTAATTGCAATAATGAGTGTTATCGCATATTTTATGCGATAACACTTTTGTTGTTTAACTTAAAGAATATACTAATTCTTTTGTCATTATGCTATAATATTAAACGGTTTTATACGTTAATAAAGCGGAGGAAACATCAGATATGCACACATTGTTAAAAGGCGCATCTGTAAGGGACGCGATAGATCAGGATATTATTTCAAGAGTTGAGTTACTGGCTACTACTGGTAATACACCAAAGGTTGCCACTTATAGAATTGGCGAGGATGATGGTGAGAAGTACTATGAGGGAGCTATCATCAAGAGAGCTAGCAAGTATGGAATCGAATGCGAGTCAGTTGTGCTAGATGAGACCGTGTCTCAGGACGCGGCTGAAGAGGAGCTTGTAAGGCTCAATAGCGATGATAATATCGACGGTATTATCATGCTTATGCCTTTTCCTAAATCAATCGACGGCGAACGCCTGCGTGCACTTCTTAACCCAGATAAGGATATAGATGCGATTACAGATGCTTCATATGCAAATCTTTTTGCCAATGATCCTAACGCGTTCTATGCATGCACAGCTGAGTCTTGCATGGAGATATTAAAATTTTATGGAGTCGACCTTAAGGGAAAGCAAGTAACGATTGTAGGCAGAAGTATGAGAGTCGGAAAGCCACTGATGCTCATGATGATGAATGCAAATGCTACCGTTACAGTTTGCCATACAAGAACCACAGATAAAAATCTTAAGGAAGCATGCCATAGGGCAGACGTTGTCGTGCTCGCAACAGGTCAGATTGAGTCATACAGTCCTGAACTATTCCATGATGGGCAGATAATCATAGATGTTGGCACAGGCACTGGCAAGGATGGAAAGCTTGCAGGTGACTTTGACTCAGGTGCGCTAGAAGCTAAGGGTATGCCTACGTCACTAAGCTATTCACCTGTTCCAGGTGGAGTAGGTACCGTTACAACCGCCTTACTACTTCGTAATGTCGTAAAGGCGGCGGAGCGTGTCTAAAGATTATATATAGGGTTATGTTTTGACCTATGGTTTTAAAGGGCATAAGGTGGAATGAATATTACTAACGAGATACTTAATCCTGAAAGGCTGAGCAAAAACAAGCTTGAGCTTGTGAGAGATAAGGAAGCTTTTTTTCAGGAAATCGCTGACATAAGACTCGAGTATGAGGCGGCGATAAAAGAGATTTCCACTAAGCTGGAGATTTTAGATGATGACTTTAAGCAGCAAGATGATCATGGACCTATCCATCACATTCAGTACAGACTAAAGTCTGTTAACAGCCTGTTTGAAAAGGCCGAGCGATATGGAATAGAGGATCCACTTAACAACATATCTGAGATTAGAAAGCAGATTTACGACATAGCAGGTGTAAGAGTTGTTTGTAACTATCGAAATGATATTTATAGGCTATCAAGCTTGCTCCTGAAACAAGAGGATATAAAGCTTATTAGGATTAAAGACTACAGCTCTAATCCAAAGGAAAGCGGGTATAGAAGTCTGCATGTCGTAATAGAGGTGCCGATATTTCTTGTTAGCAAGAAAGTCTCGATTCCGGTTGAAATGCAGTTCCGCAGCATCGCTATGGATACTTGGGCAAGTCTGGAACATGAGCTAAAGTACAAGAATGAAGGTGCGCTGAGCGAAGATCTTCAGAATAAGCTGAAAATTTGCTCAGAGATTCTTGCTGATGTAGATAATATGATGGAAAATATCAGGAACGAGGTTTTTTCTGAGGAATAAATGTTGATGCACTGATGATGTAGATGAGATTATTCTGTAACATATACCAATTGGCTATTGAGATATAAAACTATAATAGGAATTTAGGAGAAAAAATGGGTAAAAATCTTGCTAAAACATACAACCCCAAGAATTTTGAAGATCGTATTTATGAGATGTGGGAGGAGCATGGTTCTTTTAACGCAGAGGTGGATAAGGACAAAAAACCGTACTGCATAGTTATGCCGCCTCCAAACATCACAGGGCAACTTCATATGGGACATGCTCTTGATCAGACACTTCAAGATATTCTCATCAGATGGAGGAGGATGCAGGGATATAGCTCACTATGGCTACCTGGCAGCGATCATGCAAGCATCGCGACGGAGGTTAAGGTCAACAACGCTCTTCGTGAAGAGACTGGTAAGGATAAGAAGGATATAGGTAGAGAGGCATTTCTCGAGCGTGCATGGAAGTGGAAGGAAGAGTACGGCGGTAGGATTACAAAGCAGTGCCGTAAGCTCGGAGACTCATGTGACTGGCGTAGAGAACGTTTTACGATGGATGAGGGCTGTAACAAGGCTGTAACAGAGTTGTTTATCAGGCTGTATGATAAAGGTATGATATACAAGGGCAATAGGCTTGTAAATTGGTGTCCGGACTGCATGACATCACTATCAGATGCTGAGGTTGAACACGAAGATGAGTCAGGTAAGTACTGGTACTTCCGTTATCCTGCAAAGGATGGTGGAGAGGGAATCACTGTTGCGACGTCTAGACCTGAGACTATGTTCGGCGACGTTGCAATTGCTGTAAGCCCTGAAGATGATAGATATGCGGATTTAGTAGGTAAGACTGTAATTTTACCTATTTTGAATAGGGAGATTCCCGTTATTGCGGATGAGTATCCAGACCCAGATAAAGGTACTGGTGCGGTAAAGATTACACCTGCCCACGATGCTAATGACTTCCTCGTAGGCCAGAGACATGGTCTGGCAATCATGTCTTGTATGAATGATGATGCTACGATGAACGAGCTGGCTGGCAAATACGAGGGAATGGACAGATATGAATGCCGTAAGGCATGGGTGCATGACCTTGAGGAAACTGGTTTCCTAGTTAAGATTGAAGATCTTACTATTCCGGTAGGAAAGTGCTATAGATGTCATAACGCAATTGAGCCGAAGCTTTCGGATCAGTGGTTTGTCAAGATGGAAAATCTCGCTAAACCAGCGATAGAGGCTGTAAAGTCTGGAAAGCTAAAGCATGTCCCTGAGAGATTTGAGAAGATTTACCTAAATTGGCTAAACGATATTCACGACTGGTGCATCTCAAGGCAACTATGGTGGGGACACAGAATACCTGCATACTACTGTGATGACTGCGGGGAAATCGTCGTAAGTCGAGAGGTTCCAAGTGTATGCCCTAAGTGTGGGTGCACTCATTTGCATCAGGATGAGGATGTACTTGATACTTGGTTTAGCTCTGGGCTTTGGCCTTTTTCTACACTAGGATGGCCCGATAAGACGCCTGAGCTTGATTATTTCTATCCTAACTCAGTTATGGTTACAGGATACGATATTCTGTTCTTCTGGGTTATCAGAATGGTGTTCTCAGGGTGTGAGGTTATGGGTGAACCACCTTTCGAATATGTATTCCTGCACGGTCTCGTAAGGGATGAACAGGGTAGAAAGATGAGTAAATCACTCGGCAACGGAATCGATCCGCTTGAAGTAATCGATAAGGTTGGTGCAGACGCACTAAGATTTATGCTGATTACTGGAATTACTCCAGGTAATGACACTAGATTTATCTGGGATAGACTCGAATCCTCGCGCAACTTCGCTAACAAGCTTTGGAACGCGTCAAGATTTACAATCATGAATCTTCTGGATGACGAAGGTAATCTATTACCGATGGCAACTGATGAGGAGGCAATACTTAGAGATGAGGATAAGTGGATTATATCGCTTGTAAATGAAGCGGCGGCAGATATTACAAATTCGTTGGAGAAGTTTGAACTCGGTCTTGCAGGTCAGAAGGTTTATGAACTCATATGGGATGAGTACTGTGACTGGTATATAGAGCTTGTTAAAGCGAGACTATGGAGCGATGATGAAGAAGATAAGGCAACCGCAAGGTTCGTGCTTCAGAGAGTGCTCAAAGACTTACTCAAACTTCTTCACCCATTCATGCCGTTTATTACAGAGGAAATCTGGGGATATTTGCCAGCAGAAACAGATGCTTCGGAGAGCGATGATAACTTGCTAATCACATCATCATGGCCGATTTATGACAAAACAAAGGCATATTCTGAATCTGTTTCAAGAATTGAGACTGCTAAAGAAATCATCAAAGCAATTAGAAATGCTAGAACAGAAGTAGATGCTGCACCTAGTCGCAAGCTTAATCTGATCGTAAAGACGGACGCGCTTAAGGATACAGTTGAAGCGATTTCTGCCCACATTAAGAAGATTGCTAATGTTGTAGATATAACAGTTGAAGGAACTGATAGCGAACCTCCAGATGGAGTAGTTTCAGCGTTATTCACTGGAGGAGAGCTCCTGATTCCGCTAGCTGATTTGGTTGATTTCGAAGCAGAGCGCGAGAGACTTGAGAAGGAGAAGAAGAGACTCGAGGGCGAGGTTGCTCGTGTAGAGAAGAAGCTCGCTAATCAGGGATTTGTTGCAAAGGCTCCTGTATCGGTGGTTGAAGAGGAGAAACAGAAGGGCGACAAGTACCGTGAGATGCTAGAAACAGTTATCAAGAGACTTGAGTCCATGGGTGAAGCAAGTGCCAAATAAAGCGAGTGAGGCGGTTATACGGCGCATTTGGGAAATGACATCTAAGAGAGGACCCCTCGGACTTTCGCGGATGAAAAGGCTTCTCGAGTTATTAGGTAACCCTGAAAAAGACTTAAAATTTGTCCATGTTGCAGGCACGAATGGCAAAGGCTCTGTTTGCCAGTTCATAGCATCGATGCTGCGAGCAGCCGGTTATTCTGTTGGGGTTTTCACATCTCCCCACGTTATGGAGTACAATGAGCGATTCGATATAGACAGGAATTACATTAGTGATGATGATTTCTGCAGGATTGCTACATATGTGATGTCATTTGCGGAACAAGTTAACGATGAAGGATTTGGATACTTCTCTGAGTTCGAGATACTAACATCTACAGCTTTGCTGTATTTTCTAGAGCAAACACCTGATATAGTGATTCTAGAGACTGGGATAGGCGGTAAGATGGATATGACAAATGTCATTTCAAACCCTCTAGTATCAGTGATTACCCAGATAGGTTTCGACCATGTTGACATGCTTGGTGACACACTTCCTATGATTGCAGAGGCTAAGGCTGGAATCATAAAGGCGGGTGTTCCAGTTATATCTGAATCTTCTGAGCTCGAAGTCAAAGATGCTATAGCCGATGTTGCTAGGGAAAAGAATTCCAGATTTATCGACGCATCACTTGCCAAATATAGAATAAATGATTATTCTGAACTTATGAGTTTTGATTTTGAATTCGGAGATGGAACTGATCGAGTCAAAATGGATGATGTTAAGATAGGTCTCATCGGTGAACATCAAGTTAGGAACGCTATAACTGCACTGCTTGCTGTAAATAGTATGCGAGACCGCAAGCTAATCGAAATCGATGACTTAGAAATGCGGAAAGGTCTAGCGAATGCGAGAAATCTGGGGCGTTTTGAGATTCTCAAGAGCGATCCCTACATAGTGATAGATGGTTCGCACAATCCTCAAGGGCTCAAAGCTGCCATGGAGACGCTTAAGGAACTTAGGAAAACTATATTCAAGAATAAGAGAATAATTACGGTCTTCGGGTGCTTTGGAGATAAGGAGTATCAGGCTATGACTGAGATACTTCGTTCAGGTCTTGCTGCAGTAGATGCAAACGAGGTGATTGTAACCGAACCGGTTAGTCCGAGAGCACTTAAAGCAGAGGTGCTAAAGAAAACACTCGAATATGAAAATATCGCTGTAACAGCTATCAGCGATGAAAAAACAGCCTTTGATAGGGCACTGTCGTCTGGTGCAGACGTGATGCTCTTTTTAGGATCCATATATCTTATTGGAGATATAAGAATTTTTTTCAATCGAAAGGACGGGAAAATTAATGTTTGACAGAAATGGCTACGATGACAGCAGATATAACTTAGAGAATATCGCTGAAATTGCAAAGACGTCTCCTACAGTTGCTGCTCTAGTTGAGAAGGAGTACAACAGACAGAAGAATAACGTGGAGCTAATCGCATCTGAGAACTACTGTTCAGAAGCAGTTCTTGCTGCTTGCGGAAGCTGTCTATCATGGAAGTATGCAGAAGGATATCCTGCAAAGCCAGTTACTAGACACTCCGGAAACAGGGGAAGATACTACGGTGGAACAAGATACGTTGATGAACTCGAGGAATACTGTTGCGATAAGTGGAGAGAGGTATTCAATACAGATTATCACGTAAATGTACAGCCGCACAGTGGATCACAGGCTAACTTTGCTGCTTATAATGCAGTTTTAGAACCGGGTGATACAATCCTTTCACTTAACCTAGACAACGGTGGGCACCTAACTCACGGATCGTCGGTTAACTTCAGCGGTAAGTTTTTCGATGTTCATTTCTACAACGTAGATGATAATGGATTCATCGATATGAGCGACCTTGAGAAAAAGGCTAAGGAACTTCAGCCTAAGCTAATTCTTACTGGTGCTAGTGCTTACTCAAGAATTATCGATTTTGAGAAGTTTGCTGAGATTGCACAGAGTGTTGGTGCTCTATTCATGGTAGACATGGCTCATATCGCTGGTCTCGTTGCTGGTGGAGTACATCCATCCCCATTCGGATATGCTGATATCATCACAACAACAACCCATAAGACGCTTAGAGGACCAAGAGGTGGAATGATTTTTTGCAAGGAAGAACTCGCTAAGAAAATAGATAGTGCAGTATTCCCATTTGCACAAGGTGGCCCACTCGAGCACATCATCGCTGGTAAAGCTGTTTGTGCTGAGGAAGCACTAAGACCTGAATTCAGGGATTATGCAGCACAGGTTGTTAAGAACTGTGCTGCATTTGCTGATGAGATGCTCAAGCTAGGTTACACGATTGTAACTGGAGGAACAGATAACCACGTATTCCTAATCGATCTTTCTGACAAGGAATTCTCCGGTAAGGATCTTCAGAATGCTTGCGATGAGGTTGGTATAACTCTCAATAAAAACTGCGTTCCTAACGAGAAGCGTTCTCCAATGCAGACTAGCGGTGTTAGAGTTGGTACAGCTCCAATGACAACAAGAGGCTTCGTTGAGGAAGACTTTATCGAGGTTGCACACAGAATTGATGAAGTTGTTAAGAGACTAGATGCTGAGAAGGCTGCAGAAGAAAAATAGCAACTAGTTTTACTACATATTAAATTCGATACCCGGATTTGTTGATATACAAATTCGGGTATTGTATAATCAAAAAAAGAAAATAAAGGAGGACGATTCCATGGTTAAATTATTGGTAGGACATAAAGGTAAGGGCAAGACCAAGAAAATGATCGAGCTAGCTAACGCAAGTGTCGAGGAAACCAAGGGCAGTACCGTATTTATTAACAAGAATTCCAGACTTATCTATGATTTAGACTACAAGATTCGTGTAATCTGCATGGAGGATTTTGTTCATATAACTAATGAAGATGAGTATATCGGATTCCTATTCGGTATTATCAGTTCTGACAATGACATCCAGACAATCTTCCTGGACGGTATCATGAGACATGCTGATTTCTCTCTAGATATGCTTCCAAGCTTCCTTTCAAAGATTAAGGATATCTCTAAGGATTATGGCATTGACTTTGTAATCAGCATCAGTGCTGAACTCGAAGAGATGATTGGAGTTAACTTCGATGGAGTAGAGGTTCTTAATTAATTTTAAAATGTACTTATAGTGCAACCTGACTACCGATTTTCGAATTAGTCAGGTTGTTTTATTTTGCTAATTAAAGCCTCTTAATTGCCTCTATAAATGAATCAACATCCTGCTGCTTTGTATACCAAGCGGTGCAAAGTCTCATGCACTTATGAGACTCATCTATAGTCTCAATTTCAGATAGCATGTATTCTTCGCTAAGCGCTTTAATCTGCTCATTAGTCATAATAAAGAACTGCTGGTTAGTCGGACTATCTACGGCAAGCTTGATGCCTTTTGAAAGCATAGCAGACTTGATATTTAGCGCCATCTTTACTGCTGCTCTTGCAACTTCAGTGTAGAGATCATCCTTAAAAAGTGTATAGAACTGAAGACCAAGAAGCCATCCTTTTGCAAGGAGTGCACCGTGCTGTTTCTGATAACTAAAGAAATGAGGCTTTAGCTCGTTGTTTAGTATAACAACTGCTTCTCCAAACAGCGCACCACACTTTGTGCCACCTATGTAAAATGCATCGCAGATACTAGCGATATGTTTTAGATCGACGTCATTAAAAGGAGAGGAAAGTGCATAGCTAAGTCGTGCACCATCTACGAACAAATAGAACCCAAATTCATCACAAGATGCACGAATCGCCTCGAGTTCCTCCTTACTATATAGCGTGCCGAATTCTGTAGGCTGAGAGATGTACACCATCTTAGGTTCTACTACGTGACCTGGCGTCGGGTTCTGTACTTTTAGCACACCTTGTTCTCTAACCTGTGCAGATGTGATTTTACCATCTGCTGATGGTAGGGCGATGACCTTATGGCGCGTGAACTCAATAGCGCCCGTTTCATGGACATTAACATGACCTGTATCAGCTGATATGACACCTTCAAAGCTCCGAAGTGCAATATCTATTACAGTCATGTTAGTCTGTGTGCCACCTATAAGGTAGTGAATATCTGCATCTGGTTTGCCTATTGCCTTTCGAATTTCATCACTTGCTATTTCGCACCATGAGTCGAGTCCGTAGCCAGTATATGAATTATACATATCTTCGCTTAAAGCCTCAATTATCTTTGGATGTGCACTTCTACTGTAATCGTTATCAAATCTAATCATTTTGACCCTCTAATCTTAGATCACTTTATATACCTAATTGGTTTTATTTTCTTCCCACTCTTTAATCGCTTTTCTAGCACACTTATCGTCATCCTGAGGAACGTTAACACCGTTTATATGCTGGTATTTATCGTCACCAAGACCGATGATAGCAACGAGGTCGCCTGGTTCGGACTGAGTAATCGCATAGTGTATAGCCTCTGGTCTATTCTCTATAACCATGTACTTTCCACCGGTTGGCTCAAGGCCAGACTTAACGCCTTCAAGTATAGTTTCAAACGGCTCAAACCTGTTGTGCTCAGTAGTAATAATGGAGAAGTCGGCATATTTCCCAGATGATTCACCCATTCCGATTCTTCTCTCAATATCTCTGTTTCCCCCAGCGCCAAATACACATACGAGCCTCTTTGGATTATATGCTCTAAGTGCTTCGAGAACAGCTCTCGTGCTCTCTCTGGTGTGAGCAGAGTCAATGCATACACTTAGGGCATCTGTGCGGTAAATCATATCAACTCTGCCGTTAATATGGATATGAGAAAGAGCTTTTTTCGCCGCATCTGTAGGTATTCCGAGAGCTTCTATAGTAGCGATTGTAGCTGCACCATTTAGCGGAACGAACTCACCGGGCATGTTTACAAATACAGTGTCATTAAGCATGCCTGAAAGTTTAAACTCTTCACCTATAAATCCGTTACATTCCTTGGTATGAGGCTCTGAGATTGCATAATCTGGTCTGCTGCCGAGCTTATCCGTTTTCTTATGTATTCCATCATGACCGACAGTAATTAGATTACATGTTGCATTTTTTACGATGAAATCAATATTTTCATCATCCAGATTAACGATGCCCGTATTACACTGTTGTAGCAGGAGACTTTTACAATATGCATAGTTTTCAAAAGTAGGGTGTTCATCTGTTCCAACATGGTCTCCATGCTGAATATTGAGAAATACACCGACATCAAAATTAATCATATCAGTTCTACGCTGCATAAGACCTTGTGATGAGCACTCGAGAACTGCGTATTCTATACCTTTTGATACCATGATAGAAAGAAATTTCTGCATCTGGTCAGAGTCAGGTGTGGTGTTGGCAACTTCTAGAACTTCATCATCTAAGTTCACCCCATTTGAGCCTATTGATGCTGCTCTATAGCCTGCTTCTCTTAACGATGCCATAATCATCGTTGTAACAGTAGTCTTACCCTTTGATCCAGTAACGCCAATCATCTTGAGCTTTTCCGCTGGATAACCATAAAATGCTGCTGAAACCACAGCTTTAGCATGTCTTGTATCCGAGGTTGCAATTACAGTTGAGCTTACAGCTGATATGTCGAGCTCGCAGCTCTCATCTACTATGATGAGGGCAGGATTGCCACTATCGATCTGCAGAAGTGCATCGTGAGAGTCAAATGATGCGCCGCGAATGCATACAAAGACATCGCCTGGCTTTACTTTTCTGCTGTCGAAACAGATACCTGTCACGGCTTGGTCAAGTGACCCTTTTAGTAATTTGTATTCTAATCTCGATACAATTTCTTTTGTGTTCATAATTCCTCCGGAATCCATAAGAATATGAGATTTACAATTTACAATTATATCCTTAATTAGTTAAATTTCCAATACATATGGTATAATACAGCGGTATAAAGAGGAGTAAAGATGATTAGATTAATAAGTTCACATGAAGAAAAACGAGACTTTTTAGAATCGCTAGATGAAAAATCTAACGAGAAAATTAGAGCACTTAGGGAGTATGCGTTCCGAGGCATTGCTGATGAGCTTATTTTAGGATTTCGCACTGAAGATGATAATTCAGCACTTATAATCACATCTCAGAATGAATGCGTTCTTATAACGGAAGATGCAAAGCTTATAGACTGTGTATCAAAGGTTAATAGCAAAGATCCGCGCGATGAACTGCTCGAATTGATGTTAGAGTATTCATCGAATGACATATATGAGCTTGAGAATCTTGAGTCGAGTATTGTAGACATGGAGGAAGAACTATTTGGAGGCGCTAGACCTGATAAAGCAGGGCTCAAACAAATTGTGGTTAGACGAAAGGAAATCATGTTCAAGAAGCAATATTATGAAAGAATGGAGCTTCTTACAGATGACCTAGCAGAGCTGGATAAAATGTTTTCATACTTAGATAAGAGATTTGATAAGCTCTATAGTTTTATTCTCAGGGTTCAAGAATATCTTAATCACGTCAGTGAGATGTACCAAGCGCAGATAGATATAGAACAGAATAACTTGATGAAGTTCTTTACGGTCGTGACCAGTATTTTTGCACCGCTAACACTCATTACAGGATGGTACGGTATGAATCTGAAGCTACCAGAATTCGGGTGGCGTTTTGGATACATATACGTATCTGTACTCAGTTTAAGTGTGGTACTGGGTCTTATATACGTGTTTAAAAAGAAGAGGATACTTTAGGAACTCAGTGCAACCGAATTAATGACTGATGATTCTAAGTTTAATGATTAGACAATTGGAGAAAAGATGGATAATAAGGACTATATAGTAAGGGCGAGCCTTGCAAATGATAGCGTTAGAGCTTTCGCTATCAGCTCTACTCATCTCGTGGCTGAAGCAAGAGAGCGTCATAAAACACTGCCCGTAGTGACGGCAGCCCTAGGCAGACTGCTATCAGCAGGGGCTATAATGGGCAGCATGATGAAAGGTGATAAGGATATAGTGACGATTTCTCTTAAGGGCGATGGTCCTGCAGGATACATAACCGTCACAGCGGATAGTCATGGTCATGTCAAAGGATTTCCAGGAAATCCAAATGTTGATATCCCGCGCAAGTATGTCAGGAAACTCGATGTCGGTGCTGCAGTAGGAAGAGGTCTTCTAACAGTTAGCTACGATTTCGGATTAAAGGAGCCGTATAGCGGTCAGGTAGAGATTCAAACTGGAGAGATTGCTGAAGATCTCGCATACTATTTTACTGTGTCGGAACAGCTACCATCAGCAGTTGGTCTAGGGATCATGGTAGATACAGATAGCAGCGTAAAGCATGCTGGAGGCTTCATTGTGCAGCTCTTACCAGATGCTCCTGAGGATGTGATTGAACTCCTGGAGAAGAAGTTAGCTAATCTGGAACCTGTAACAACTATGATGGAGCAGGGGATGGCACCTGAAGACATGCTTTTACATATATTTGAAGGCGTAGATATTGAGTTTACGGAGAGACACGACGTGGAGTTCTACTGTGACTGCTCCAAGGAGAAGGTAAAGAGAGCGCTAGACGCAATTAGCGATAAGGATCTACAGGATATCGTGAATGATGGTGAAGATATCGAGGTTAAATGCTATTTCTGCAATACCGCATACAAATTTAGTATAGCTGACATAAATGACATACTTTCGTCGAGAAAAATCGATTAAAATTTGTTAGAAATCAATAAAAATAATACATATGTATTGAAAGAATATACAAAAAATGCTACAGTTAGATGTAGTTAAACCATTGTAATGATAAAAATTTTTTAGAAAAAGGTGTAGTAATGAAAGATAGAATTTATCTAAACGATAATGAAGTCATTTTGAACTTTGATTTAGTATACCCTGAGACTAGTCTAGAGGTTATTAAGTCTAAGGAATTCAAGGTGTTTATGCAGAGTTATATAGCTCATCTCGAGGAGACTGATTCAAAGCTTTATAATTGGGCAACACAGGGTAAGTCGCTACAGACGGCTATCGAGGCGCTATCTACATTTGCACGTCAGACATTAGTTTTTTCTGCAGAGGAGATTGAATCACCTTATATTGAAGATAGAACGTTAGCACTTTCGTTCGTAGAAGGCATGTATGACTTCTGGAAGGCTCACGAGAGGTACTCAGTTACAACAGATAGAAGAAGAGAATCGAGCTCAACAACATTTGTACATGCTGATTCTTCTCATAATCAGCTTATTATGGCTACATATAGACGCATCGAAGAAACTCTGATGGGCCGTGCAAATAAGATATACCGTCAGCAGCCTGCAGGAACTAACGCAGCACTATCATTATATAAGAACGAATCATTTAAGCTTAGCTCTCGCTATGAGTTGCTGAGAAAGGTTAAGTTTATCGACTCTATTATGCTTCGTACGCCAATGATTCTACATCCTAAATCGAATAAGCGTGAATGGGCATTCCAGCAGGTATATGAGAATCCACTGGATACATTTAAGGGTAATAGTGATGAATTTTTCTGTTTCCCTGCCAAGGTTGGAGATCTGACAGTTTTCGTTTACTTCCACAGAGATTTTATGTCAAATGGAGTTTCGTTAGCTAACCTGTTTGAGCTTGCATCCAAGAAGGAGGCTTCAAAGAAACCTGACTGTGTGCTGATTTTCGGTAACGATGATGGCAAGAATGCATGCACCTTCTACCACGATGAAGAGGAGAATATCTGGGTAGGCTCTGTTACATATAACGAGAAGATTTCTTACTTCGGATACATGAAGAAGACCGTTCTCACACTCCATAACGTTGCGATGATGCAGAAGGGGTGGTTACCAATTCACGGTGCATTTGTAAATATTACTCTCAAGAATGGAAAGAGCAAGGGTATCTGCCTCATGGGAGACTCAGGAGCTGGAAAGTCTGAAACTATTGAAGCTCTAAAGTCGCTTGGTAATGAGAAGATTAAGAATATAGAAATCGTGTTTGACGACATGGGAACATTCCATGTTGAAGATGGTACGGTATACGCAAAGGGTACTGAAATAGGAGCGTTTGTGAGACTTGATGATCTCGATCCAGGTACACCTTATCGTGATATGAATAGATCTATATTCTTTAACCCGGATTTATCAAATGCGAGAGTTATTACGCCAGCAGCTCCTTACTCAGTAGTTACAGATAATCATCACGTTGACCTCTTCGCGTATGCAAATAACTACGATGAAGACCTCGGACTACATCAGTTCAATAACCTTGATGATGCAAAGACTGTATTCGTTGAGGGTAAGAGAATGGCTAAGGGCACAACACAGGAGGTTGGACTATCTACAACTTATTTTGCTAACCCATTCGGTCCAATGCAGCAGCAGGAAATCTGTGACCCTATCATCGATAAGGTATATCAGTGCCTAAAGGACAACGGCGTATTTATCGGAGAAGTTTACACTCACCTCGGTAGAGATCCGGAGGACAGAGATAGTATCGTGAAGGGCGCAGAGGAGCTTCTAAAGTTTATCGAAGAGAACTAATCGCTGTGTAAATTGCAAAAATATGTGAGGCGGAGCAGCACTACTGCTTCGCTTATTTTATAGGTAGTGCTGAAAAGCAGACGGAGTTGTGATCCTGAGCAGATGAATATATAATTGACTAAATACTATTCATCATGATTGCAGTCTGAAATACTTTACTGGTTAAATAAAAAGCAAGATGAAATAGAGATTGGGTATGAATGAGATTAAGAGATTAAAAACAGCGTTACTGAATGATCCTGGGGCGGAGTCTACATCTAAAAGCTTCGGTGTTCTAATTCCTATAATGGAGACTCCGCATGGTCTATCGGTATTGTTTGAGGTGCGTGCCAGGAATCTGAGGAGGCAGCCAGGTGAGATATGTTTTCCTGGAGGCAGCACCATGAAGGACGAGCCTGCTACTGATGCTGCTATTAGGGAGGCGAGCGAGGAGCTCCTTATCGCCCCATCCAGCATCGAAGTTCTTGATGAGCTAGATGTCGTGAATGTGTATTCAGGCGACACCCTGCAGCCGGTGGTGGGTCTGCTCAAGGATTATGACTACACATTTTCTTCCGATGAAGTGGCCGAGGTATTCACGGTACCACTGACATTCTTTTTAGAGACACAACCAGAACGCTATAACGTAGCGATGAGGAGCGTGCCAGTCGAAGGCTTTCCCTATGACAGAATCGAAGGAGGGAAAACCTACGCCTGGGATTCTAGTTATAGAAGCATATATTTCTACAAATACGATGGTAGAAATATATGGGGACTTACAGCAGGGATTATAAACGACTTTATAGAGAAACTAAGGCGAGGTGGATATTTCAAGAAGTAGCGATGAGTCATATTAATATTGAGTATTTGTTTGAACATTATACTAGTAGGCTACCTCATCAAATTTCCTATTCTAAAATAAACATAACAGTATTTGCATAGATTTTTCACACAGCACAGATAAATATTATGCTATAATAAATAGACAGTCGATGTGGGTGTTCATCACCCGCATTTATTTTTCTGAATTTCCATCATTTCCATCATATTTAGGTTATTATTTTAAGTAATTAATCAAAGAGAAATATAAAGAGAGAATTTAATGAATTCAAACACCAAAGGATATATTATATCGCATAAAGATTCTTTGTTAACTGTCATTAGCCGTATTACTGCTTTGATAGTGGCTTTATTTCTATTGGTGTTTTTTGCTTCTAGTTCGGCATTTGCAGGCACATCGCTACCGAGCACACCTCCGGATAGAGAGGGTTATTATGAATTTCTCGGAATAGATGTATCTGAATGGCAGGGCAATATCGACTGGAAAGCAGTAAAGAGCGATGGTGTAAATTATGCATTTATCAGGGCTGGTGCGACTACATCATCTAATTTTGATTTCAAAACAGATTCAAAGTTCGATGTAAACATGGAGGGAGCTAAGGCAGCAGGAATCGCACGGGGAGTATATTGGTATTCGCAGGCTACAAACGAAGATGAAGCTATTGCTGAAGCTAAGAAGTTAGTTGCGCTTGCTAAGAAATATGACTTAGAGCTACCGCTAGTTATGGACCTGGAATTCTCCGACGGCAGATTCGATAATGCCTACACTTCTTGGCGTGCAAACGGAAGTGAGTATGCAAAGAAACGAATGACCGCAGTTGCTGATGCCTTTTTGTCATATTGTCGTTCACAGGGATACCCTGCATCAATATATCTTTCAACATCCCTAGCGGGAAGCACCACGGGAGTGGATACTACAAATCTTGTCAACAATTCCAACGAGGTTTGGATTGCTCATTATTCGAGCAATCTTTCGGCATCATCTGATTACACGATGTGGCAATTTACAAGCACGGGAAGAGTAGATGGCATCAAAGGTAAGGTGGACTACGACGTTATGTATGTAGATAAGAAAGCCGTGAAAGCAGGTAGTCCGGGTCTTAATGCAGAAGCATCAAATGACATGCTTAAGTATACAGGCGGTCCTGTTACAATCAATATTAATCTTACTGATAATGGAAAATCACTGGCACTAAATAAGGATTATACCGTTTCTTATATTAATAATATAAATACTGGCACAGCATATGCGTTAGTCAAGGGAAAGGGTGATTATATAGGTTATAAAGAGGTTATACCTTTCAAGATCGGTGATGAGGATATTCTTAATTCCACTGAACTTGAACCGTCTAAGGTTGTAACGAGTGTAAAGGGTGGAAAGACAAGTGTGAAGTTTACAGCTGCAAGCGGCAGGGTAGACAACTATAGGATTGAGTACAGAAATACCGATTCTGACGAATGGAATTCGGTGATGACTGATGGTAAGACCGAGTATGTTATAGATGGGACACCTAAACAGATAAGAGTATCCTCTGTCTTGGGAAAAGATATTTATGGTTTAGCTTTACCAGATAATTCGCAGAAATACGAGATTATTGATGGCTCTGTAGAGGCTGATTACAAGCTCAGTGGACAGTCTCTATTAAATGGCGATAAGTTTAAAAAGATTAATGAGGAGGTAAGTGGCGATGTCGTCATCTAAAGGTAATAGCCCGCATAAGAGACATACTCGTAAACAGAAGCTCCTTATCGGATTACTTATCTTTATCATCATAGATGTCGCATTATTCATGTTCACTGTCACAAGATATACAGGATACGATCTAATTAAATCTGAAAAGTATGTTGAATTCAGGATGCCAAAGGAAAGGACGCTAACTGAGCAAGAGTGGCAAGTGCTTGTTAAGAATACAAGAGTGATTAAATACCCAAAGGTACAGTTATCAAGAGAAATTGATAACATCAAGAGCCAGTATAAGAAGCGCATCAAGGAATATGATATGACAGTGGCTGAATATCTTAAGGAAGCTGATTTGTCACATTCACAGTTTGATAAACAGATAGATGAGATGGCAAAAGAGAATGTTAAAGCTAAGCTGGTACTTCATGCTATAGCAGAGAAAAAACGAGTATCAGTGAGTAAGACAGAGATAGATAAGGCTGAAAAGGGGATTCTCAAGGAGAAGGGTGTTAATTCGGAGACAGAATACAAGAAGTTAACCGGGGAGTCGCTTAGTGAACATGTTAAAGAAATAGACCTCGAATCGAAACTGCTATATGCTAAAATAGTTAAGAAATAAAATTGCATTAGCAAAAGCCAGTTTGAACAGTATTGACTTAAGTGGGATGTCATATAGCATCTCATTTTTTATGGTAACAAGTATTGTATTTTTACAAAAACCAAGAAAATTCAATCTTAATTTTTATTTAATAATTTCTTCCCAGTCATTTAAGGCGGTTTATATAATATTTATTATAACGAAGGATTTATGGAGGTACGATATGGATATCATAGCAAAGATTAAGAGTACTGCTATAGAAGCACCGGATCGCTTGGTGTTTAGCTCTAGAGATGGTAAGATAACCTATGGCGAACTTTGGAAAAGGTCATCAGCGCTTGCTAGTTACATATCGAATAGACTAAAAGGAAATCGTGAACCTATCATGGTTTATGGACATAAGCATCCGGATATGCTCGTTGCTTTTCTCGCATGCGTGAGATCAGGCCATGCGTATTGTCCAGTGGATATAGGAAATCCTCCAGAGAGGGTAAGTGATATTGCATCAGCTATAGATAATGAAATCGTAATAGTGGTGCAACATGAGGAAATGCTCAATATAGACGATAAGTATGAGGTTGTTGGCAGAGAAAAACTCGATACTATTCTTGAAAGTTGCACCTCTTATGACGATAGAGAGTCTGTATCAGGTGATGAGACTTACTACATCATATTTACCTCGGGAAGCACAGGAAAGCCTAAGGGCGTTAAAATACCAGCTGATGCGCTTAATAACTACTTAAAATGGTCAGTGACACTTTCTGGCGGTATTCCAGAGGCTACAAGATTTTTAAATCAAGCTCCTTTTTCTTTTGATCTATCTGTGATGGATTTGTACACTGGTCTCGCAACTGGATCGATAATCATTGCGCTGGATAAAGGCTTGCAGCAGGATATGCCGGAAATGCTAAAGTATATCGCATCGTCTGATATCGAATACTGGGTGTCTACTCCTTCGTTTTCGGATATGTGCTTAGGAGAAGCCGATTTTAGTGAAGAGAAATTTGGAAGTATCAAGGCGTTCCTTTTCTGCGGAGAGGTTCTTACAAAGGATACGGCGAGACAGCTTAGGGCGAGATTCCCTCATGCAAAGGTCATCAATACATATGGTCCAACAGAATCGACTGTATGTGTGACAGAAATTGATATCACAGATGAGATTATTGATAGAGAAGGTGCACTCCCTATCGGGCTTCCTAAACCGGGTACTGAGATCAGAATTGATCCAGACAACAGCGAAATGATAATCGTCGGAGACTCAGTAAGCTCGGGATACTATAAGGATAAAGAGAGAACCGACAAAGTATTCTTCATGACTGAAGCCGGATCCCTAAGTGAAAATCCTAATGAGCTTGTTAGGGCTTACAGAACAGGCGACACAGGTCACTACGATGAATCGGGTATGCTGTTCTGCGATGGCAGAATTGACCATCAGGTTAAGCTACATGGTTACAGAATAGAGCTTGGAGATATTGAGTCTAATCTTACAAATATAGATGGAGTAGCAGCTGCTGCAGTTATTCCAAAGAGACACGAAGGAAAGGTTGAGAGTCTTACTGCCTTTGTTGTAAGAGAAGGGAATATCATTGCTGATGACTATAGTGGCAGAAAATACGTGCGTGAAACGCTAAAAGCCTTCTTGCCTAGCTACATGGTCCCAAAGCGTGTAAAGTTTATCGACAAGATGCCACTTACTAACAATGGCAAGGCAGATAGAAAGAAATTGGAGGAGTTTGTATAGATGCAGCTTTTTACAGACAATAGCTTCTTTATATGGTTAGCGAGTCTGTCGATTCCTGCAATATATCTGGGTTGCAGAGAGAAGTCAATCAAGTGGTACGGAATGTTCGTAACATTTGTGTTCATATGGCTGTCGATGGGTAGCAATTTAAATGCTCTTTTCAATCTCGGTCTATACACGGTCATAGAGTATGCTGTTGTACGCATATATCTTGAACTAAGAACCAAGAATGGTAGAGTAACATGGCAGTATAGGATATTTTTGTTAGCGAGTTTAGCTCCGCTCACAATTTATAAAATCCTAGGTTTGACTGGCAATAAGTACCACATCTTTGCATTCTTAGGATTATCATACATGACATTCAAGTCTACACAGATGGTAATCGAAATATACGATGGGGTTATAAAGGAATTTAAGACTTCAAACTTCATATATCTACTTCTGTTTTTCCCCGCTATCACTTCTGGACCTATTGATAGAAGCAGAAGATTTGACGAAGATGTGGATAAAATCATTCCTAGAGATGAGTATCTAGAGCTTTTAGGAGAAGGTATATACAAGATACTCAAGGGTATGGTTTATAAGATGGTAATTGCAGCATGCTTCTACACGGTCATGAATTACTTCGGAACCGGAGGGACATGGTATTCAATAGCAATTTACTTCTATATCTACGGAGTTTATCTGTTCTTTGATTTTGCTGGTTATAGCAATATGGCTATAGGTGCTAGCTACATATTTGGAGTAAGGACACCGGAGAACTTCAATGCACCGTTTGTGAGTAAGGATATCAAGGAGTTTTGGAATCGTTGGCATATGACGCTATCATTCTGGTTTAGAGACTTCCTCTTCTCTAGAATCACAATGGCACTAGTAAGAACACGTAAGATTAAGAACAAGCTTGTAATCGCCTCAGTCGCTTTTATGATTAACATGTTCGTCATGGGGGTATGGCATGGACTTGAGCTTAACTACATCGCATACGGTCTATATCACGGAGTGTTGTTATCTGTATGCGAGATATACCAGAAGAAATCAAAATTCTATAAGGCTCATAAAAAAGACAAGTGGTTTATGGGAGTATCGTGGTTTATCACACTACACCTCGTTATGTTTGGATTCTTCATATTCTCCGGAAGATTAGGAATCTTACTATCGAGTCAAGGTTAGGTAGATAATCGCATAATTAAAATTTAAGAAGCATATAGAAACATTAAAAACATAATAGAAATTGAAAACAAAACATTTAAATTATAGTTGTAATCAGGAGGAAGATATCATGAGAGATAAGCTATTAGACATCATTGAGAACATTTGTGGAGATGAAATTGTAAAGGAAAATCCAGATATCAATTTGCTAGAGGAAGATTTAATCGATTCACTTGACTATGTTAGTCTTTTGTTAGATATTCAGGATGAGTATGGAGTTGTTTTATCACCATCTGAATTTACAAGGGAGCAGATGGATACGCCAAACAAGATTATAGAAACAGTTTCAGCAAGAATTCTAGGAGAATAAGACAGGAACGAAGATAAGATGAAGAAGATAAACTCGTTTGTAGCGGCTCTCGTGCTGCTGGCGATGTTCACAGTGGTTGTACACTTTATATGTGCTAATAATGATCTTAAAGACAAGACAGGACAGTTTGGAACGTGGTATAACACATATAAAGATTTGTCGTATAATGCATTGTCACGAAACCTTGAAAAAGATTCGGTACTCATGCTCGGCTCATCTGAGTTCAGACACGGTCGTAAGACTCAGTATCATCCATCGAACTTCTTCAGGGATACAGATGTTAAACTCGCTACAGTCGGAGGTCCGTTCAATCAGACGCTGTTCCACACTGTAGCGCTCGGTTCTTTGCAGCCACATCTAAAGAGCAAAAAGGTTATATTGCTGGTTTCTCCAACCTGGTTTAAACATTCAGGGGTTAAGAAAAATGACTATGCTCTGAGGTTTTCGGAGACGGAATATTTTGCCTTTATGGAAAATAAGAATATTCCAATAAAGACAAAAAAATACGTTGCAAAAAGAACCGAACATCTGTTATCTAAGAACAAGAGTCTACAGATGAAGGCACGTATGATCGACAAAGTCAATCTTGATGACGAATCAAGTCTCCTATATGGATTTGAGAGGCGTCATGCTTTCGACAAAGATAAAATCACTGTCGGAGCAGCGATGAGGTTTATGATGAAGAACAAAAAGACACCGCAGAACTTTGAGAGATATACGCCAGATAGTTTCAATTGGAATGGCTTCTTGCAAGATGCACATAGAGACAGTGAATCCAAGGCCGATAATCCTTTCTACATGAGTAATCGTGTGTGGAGGAATAAGTTTAGACAGGTATATCCTAAGATGAAGGATGTTCGTGTGAATCAAAACTATAATACTTCGCCAGAGTACAATGATCTTAAGGCGTTCCTTGAGATTGCTAAAGCTAACGATATTAAAGTTAAGTTAATTCTACTTCCTGTTAATGGCAGATGGTATGATTATACAGGTATGACTGCAGATAAGCGTGTAGTTGTTGGTCAAAAGATTCAAAAGCTCGCTGATGAATACGGTGCAGATTACACCAATATGACAGAATACAGCTATAACAAATACATCGTTTCGGATGCAGTTCATCCTTGGAATGAAGGTTGGGTAAGGATAAATGAAAAAGTCGCAGAATTCGTTCATAAGTAAAATTAAGAATAAGATATCCTTGAAATATACTCTTTATATGTTTATATTTATGGCTGTACTGTACGTGTTCTCTTTATTTGGAAGTATGCTTAGCAGCCCAACATTTACATATGCTGAGTTCTAAAATATTTTAATTACATATTGACCTATTAAATGCTCCACAATTAGAGAATGCATGCACTATTCTCTTGTTGCGGAGTATTGTTTATTTTGAACTCACTAAATAGACATATTAATATCAATATTTTATAATCAAAAGACACATCCAACCATTAGTGGACGATATGGTGGATAAAGAGGAAGGTTAAGATGAGCAAAGTTTTAGGTATTGCAGAGAGCATAATTAAAGGATTAAATCATGGGGAGATAGCTGTATCTAAACCGTTCAAGGTCTTAGAAAAACACATGTATGACAGCTTTTGTTCTGATGAAGCTCACTCTGACATAGATAACAATATCCTAGCTCTTGGCGATAATCTAGAGTTCATGACATGGCTTCTAGAAAATGGATATGAGGGTAAATTCAAGTGCATCTATATTGACCCACCGTTCTTTACAAAGTCAAAATACGATGCGACTGTAGAAATATGTGACGACAAGGGTAAGATTCACAAAGTTAAACACCTTGCATATGATGACACCTTCGATAGAAGTATCGAGCAATATGTTGAAAACATGACTACTAGATTGGTAATCATGAAGAGACTTCTTGCAGATGACGGCTTAATCTGGGTTCATCTAGATTGGCATTCAGCACATTACGTTAAGCTTGCTATGGACGAAATTTTCGGTTATGAGAACATGAGAAATGAAATCATATGGAAATATAAATCTGGCGGCAGTGCAAAGTCGCATTTTTCAAGAAAACACGATACGATTCTAATGTACAGCAAGTCGAAAAAATATTCATTAAATTTGCCGAAGGAAAAGTCGTATAATCGTGATTTTAAACCCTATCGATTTAAGGGTGTCAAGGAGTATCAGGATGAATATGGGTGGTATACACTTGTTAATATGAAAGATGTCTGGAGCATTGACATGGTAGGTAGGACTTCCAGCGAAAGAAATGGTTATGCAACTCAAAAACCCCTAGAACTGATGAAGCGAATACTAAGTTCTTGCACGAATAAAGGCGATCTAGTTGGGGATTTTTTCTGTGGTTCGGGTTCATTTCTAAAAGCAGCTAATGATATGGGGAGATGCTGGGTTGGATGTGATATAGAAACTTTAGCGCTAGGGACAGCTAAGAAGAGACTTGATGCATGTGAGTCAAACTATCTCTTTTATGGAAATGGAGAGGATCGCCCGTACAGAGCGGATGCAATAATCAAAATTGAGAGAGCTGATGAGCTAGAGAATGGTAAGAAACTTTGTCATGCAAAGCTCATGGCTTTCAGACCTGAACTTGAGATAGGATATGTACGGCACAAGGACAGAGAATTGCTACAAAATGCTTGCAAGAGTTCGCCCGAATCCCTTATAGATTATATTATGATAGACCCTGATTATAGCGGAGAGTTCTCGGCGGAGATAAGTGTTACCGACGATTATGATGATATAAAGTTTATTTCTCGCGGTAATGTGGCATATATAGTTGTTGATATTTTTGGCAAGGAGTATTTGGTAAAGTGAAAATGACTAGAAAACTAATTTTAAAAGTATGATGAAAGAGTGTGAACTGATATTCACACTCTGATTTTGGGTTATTCGTATTACTGTGACTATTAAAGTTTGTTTAGTAGCTGCGCATATAAGTTATTTAGTAAGGCGTTTCTCGAAATTCCCATATATCTGTGCGCCTTCATTTACAACGACGAAGGCATCTGAATCAGCTTGCTTTACGATCATGAGCAGCTTGGTTATTTCGTATTTTGCAATTATAGTAACTATTACATTAGAGTCTTCCTTGGTGTATGCACCAGTACCATTCCAGTTGGTAACACCTCTCTTGAGTTCACTCATGATAACATCCTCAACTCCAGGTTTCTTAGTAAATATCATAACCTGCATATTGATGTTCTGAATGTGAACTCTGTCCAGTGACATAGCGAGGATTGTCGTGTATATTAAGGAATAAGCAACGATTTCTATATTGAATAGGAATAGACAGATTATGTAAATCCCGATATTTATCATTATGCTTATCTTGCCAACGCTGTAATTTGGATTCAGTACTGACACAATAACACCGATGATATCTTGACCACCCTGAGAGCTACCTGCCCTGAGCACCATTCCTGCACCTGTACCGGCAACGACTCCGCCGATTAAACATGCCGTTAGATAGTCGTTAAATATCGGGGTCTTAGGAACTGGTATCATTCCGAGGGCAACAGAACATAGGGTAATTGATATAACCGATGTGATACAAAATTCCTTGTTAACAACCTTATATGAGATTATAAGAAGCGGTAGATTCAGCAAGAAATAGAGAATACCAACGATGTCAATACCCGGTATTTCAGGTACATGAAATACGTTTACAAAAAGAAGCCTTAGCAGCTGAGCCATGCCTGTAAATCCACCGTTATATAGGTTCATCGGTGTGATAATGACATTAACTCCGAAAGCGAATATTGCATTCCCTGCGAGCATCCAGCCCAGATAATGGACGAGGTATTGTTTTCGAGGTGATAAATTGTTATATAGGTTCAAAATGGACCCCCTGAAAGTGATAGTATTTAATACAATTAAAATCAATGTATGATATTGTATTAACGATTATGATACTATTACTGATGGTATAAGTTCAACCGTCGATTGTACGCAATCAACTGCGGAAAATGCAGAAAAATATATGATATAATCATTTCATATATTGCATAAAAGAGAAGCGCAGGTAGTTTCTGTCTGCGTTTTTACGTTGGGATTTATGGAGATTGCTTAAAGGAAGGAATATAAAAAATGGGAGAGTCTAAGGATAAAGTTATGTCATCTAGCTACCTGATTCGCAGGTTCGCCCCTTACTTTAAACCTTATAAGGGAATACTGATTTTTGATCTTGTCTGTGCTTCGTTTACCACAGTAAGCGACATAGTTTTACCGTTGTTAATCCGGTATATAAGCAATGTGGTAGCTACTGATATCGCTGCTTTTACAGCTGATTTAATAGTCAAGATTGTAATCATATATCTATGCCTAAGAGCTATAGACGTTGTCGCAAATTACTATATGCAAAATACTGGGCATGTAATGGGTGCAAAGATAGAAACTGACATGAGGCGTGATTTATATGAGAAGTGTCAGAACCTATCTTATTCATATTACAGCGAGAATAAAACGGGTCAGCTCATATCAAGAATTACGAATGACTTATTTGACATTACAGAGTTTGCGCATCACTGTCCAGAAGAATATTGGATAGCTTCGATTAAGATTGTACTAGGTTTTGTACTCCTAGTCAGAATCGACGTTTTGCTTACCGTGCTTATGTTCGCAATTATTCCTATTATGATTGCTGCAACATATACATTTAGAAAGAAAATGAGACGCGCCTTCAAGATGCAGCGAAGCGGACTTGGAGAAATCAATTCACATGTAGAAGACAGCTTGCTCGGGATAAAGGTTTCAAAATCCTTTGCAAATGAAGAATTTGAACAAGCAAGATTCGACGTAGATAATTCGAGATTCCTAGGGGTAAAGGCTATAGGCTATAAAGCGATGGCAGGATTCCGCAGTGTTACACGCACATTCGATGGTTTAATGTATGTAGTTGTGATCCTTGTGGGGTCGTTTGAACTCAAAAACGGCAGGATTACCACGGGTGATTTCGTTGCCTTTATGATGTATATAGGTGTATTACTAGAAGCTGTTCGAAGGATAGTAGAGTTTACAGAGCAATTCCAACGTGGAATGACAGGCATTGAGAGATTTATTGAGGTTATGGATGAACCTATAGAAATCGGTGATGCGCCTGACGCTGTCGAGCTGAAGGATATCAAGGGGGAGATTGAATTCAAGGATGTTACCTTTAGATATAACGACAGTGAGGAAATTCTTAATAAGATTAACTTGAGTATTAAACCTGGTGAGAATATCGCTCTAGTAGGTCCATCTGGAGCAGGTAAGACGACGTTTTGCAACTTGATTCCAAGGTTTTATGAAGTTTCTGAGGGAAGTATTGAAGTCGACGGTTACGATATTAGGAAACTTACGTGCAAGTCCCTTAGATCACATATAGGAATGGTTCAGCAAGACGTATATCTATTCTCTGATACTATTTCAGGTAACATCGCTTATGGTAAACCAGGAGCGACAATGGAAGAGATTGAACGGGCGGCAAAGCTCGCCGGAGCTGACGAATTTATCAGAGAGATGTCTGACGGATATGATACGAGTGTTGGTGAGCGAGGTATGAAGTTATCGGGTGGACAGAAGCAGCGTATCAGCATCGCAAGGGTATTCCTTAAGAACCCATCAATCTTAATTCTCGATGAGGCAACGTCGGCTTTAGATAATGAGAGCGAGAGACTGGTTCAGCAGTCTTTAACAGATTTGTCTAAAGGCAGAACAACCATCACAATTGCGCATAGGTTAACCACGATTAAAAGTGCAGATCGTATTATCGTGCTAAATCAAGATGGAATCGCAGAGGAGGGAACTCACGACGAATTAATGGCACAGAACGGAATCTATGCCAATATGTATCGCATGTATCAGTTATAAGCGGATGTCGAGACATAAATAATAAATATTAATATGATGAGCAAAATTGCAAGATAAATTGGCTAAAGGGGTTGAAAATCTAACGGAAAATTTTGCTCATTTTTTTAAACACTAAATTCCTATATGAATAATAGGAAAACCCTTGATTGATTGCGTGCAATGTGTTATTCTTCAGTTGTAATAACAAACACGCAAGATGTCAAAGAAAGGAAGAGCCATGATTGTTTCAACAAAAGGTCGGTACGCTCTGATGGTCATGATCGATCTTGCTAACCACGACGAAGGAGGTTACGTATCTCTCGCAGATATATCAGATAGGCAGAAGCTATCGATGAAGTATCTCGAGAATGTCGTGTCAATGCTGAATAAAGGTGGTTTGCTCAAGAGCCTTCGAGGTAAGAATGGAGGCTATAGATTGATTAAAACTCCTGAAGATTACAATATCGGTGAAATCCTTCGAATCACGGAAGGCAGCCTTGCTCCGGTAGACTGTATAAAGTCTGGTGAGGTTAGCTGCGGTAGAGCGCACTCGTGCGTGACGCTGCCACTGTGGATTGGACTTGACAGGGTTATCGATGAGTATCTGGATAATATTACGCTCCAAGATCTCATGAGCGGCAACGTCGATAAGCTCGTACAAGATCAAGGCACATTAAAATAATTGTTTTAAGTTATGTCCAAGGTTAATTCCTATTGACTAGGTAGGGATTAAAGGACTATAATACAACTGCACTAAGATGACTAATTTATTGGTAGGGAGGTATACATGAGAGTATATGCAGATAATGCGGCAACAACTTATTTAAGCGATGTCGCACTCAATACGCTGCTAGATTGCCTAAAGAATTATAATGGCAACCCTAACAGTCTTCATACAGATGGACAGATTGCTAAGGAGAAGCTAGATGAGTCCAGAGAGAAGGTAGCTAAGGCGCTTAATGCTGCAAAGCCTAATGAGATTTACTTTACTTCTGGTGGAAGTGAAGCAGATAATCAAGCGTTGATTTCTGCAGCTAGAGGGTTAGTTAAGAAAGGCAAGAAGCATCTTATTTCTCTTAATATAGAACACCATGCTATTCTTCATACACTTCGTAAGCTTAAGAAGGAGGGCTTCGAGGTTACGCTGCTAAAACCACAGCCAAATGGAATTGTAGACGTTAAGGATGTAGAGGATGCGATTAGAGAGGATACAGCACTTGTATCGATTATGTTTGCTAACAATGAGATGGGGGCTATCCAGCCGATTGCCGAGATTGGAAAGCTGTGTCACGAAAAGGGTGTGCTTTTCCATACAGACGCAGTTCAGGCTGCAGCACACCTGCCTATAGATGTTCAAGCCATGAACATAGATATGCTATCACTATCAGCTCATAAATTCCACGGACCTAAGGGAGTGGGAGTTCTGTATGCTAGAAATGGTATCAGATTAATAAATGTAATTGAAGGTGGTGCGCAGGAGAGAGGTAAGAGAGCTGGTACGATTAATGTTCCAGGCATTGCATCACTTGCTGCTGCACTTGAAGATGGAATTGACCATATGGAGGAGAACAGCGCAAGGACAATCGTTCTAAGAGATAGACTCATCAAAGGATTGTCGGATATTCCATATTCGCAGCTCAATGGAGACCCTGTAAAGAGACTTCCTGGTAATGTTAATTATTCGTTCGAAGGAGTTGAGGGGGAATCACTACTATTAGCGCTAGATATGTATGGAATTGAGTGTTCATCGGGGTCAGCTTGTACAAGTGAATCCCTCGACCCAAGCCACGTTCTAATCGGTATGGGTGTTCCTATTGAGGCAGCGCATGGATCTCTTAGATTCAGTCTCAATGAGGAAAATACAGAGGAGCAGGTAGACTACATCATAGAAAAGGTTCATAAAGTTGTTGAACATTATAGAAAAATATCACCATTCTGGGATGAACTAGAGAAGGGGGAGAGAGAACATGTTATATAGTGAAAAAGTAATGGATCATTTTGAGCATCCAAGAAATGTAGGCGAGATTGAAAATGCTGATGGTATTGGTGAGGTAGGTAACCCAACATGTGGCGATATCATGAGGATTTACTTAAAGATTGATAACGATATTATTACAGATGTTAAGTTTAAGACTTTTGGATGCGGATCGGCAATCGCTTCTAGCTCGATGGCTACTGAGCTAATCAAGGGTAAGAGCATCAAAGAAGCTCTTGAGTTATCTAACAAGGCAGTAGTTGAAGCTCTTGATGGACTACCTTCAAGGAAGATTCACTGCTCGGTTCTAGCTGAAGAAGCTATCAAGGCTGCGCTCGTAGATTATTATGAGAAAAATGGACTTGAGCTTCCACCGGAGATTAAGGACTTTGAGCCATCTGAGGAAGAGTAACTATTCTATAAGAAAATTATCAATATCAATAACAAAATTTTGCGGCGGATTTTAACATTCCTCTCACATAGTGCGTTTCAAAAATGTTATACTTTCATATAGTAATTAAAGAGAGTTATTAGGGAGTTTAATATAATTGGAGGGACTATGACTACTGCAATCAAAGGCGGAAAGATTTATAAATCTGGAGAGTTTTTACCTAACGAATTGTTTGTAGTTGATGCTCTTGAGAAGGCTGGTCTGGAATCCGAAACCGGTAGTGATTTTCATTTTGAAAGAGTTATCAATGCTGATAACTCTTTTATTTTGCCGTCATTCTGTGATGTGCATGTTCATTTTCGCGAACCAGGTCAGTCTTACAAAGAGACCATCAGCGCAGGAAGCAAAGCTGCGGCACACGGAGGCTATACTACCGTATGCACTATGCCTAACCTAAAGCCAGCACCATCAACGCTTGATGCACTTAATTTACAGCTTGATTTGATAAAAAAGTATGCTGATATCGAGGTGATTCCATATGGAACCATCACTTTAGCGCAGAATGGCAGAGGGGAGCTTTCAGACATGAAGGCTCTTGCACCATATGTGTGTGCCTTTTCAGATGATGGACGAGGTGTACAAGCAGATGACCTGATGCGTGAAGCAATGTATAAGGCTAAGGAGATAGGCAAACTCATCGTAGCTCACTGCGAGGATGAATCGCTGCTTAGAGAAGGCAAGGTCAGAGAGAGCGAATGGAAACAGATTGAGAGAGATCTAAAGCTCACAGACGAGACTGGCGCTGGATATCATGTATGCCATATTTCATGCAAAGAAAGTGTAGAGGTTATCAGGGATGCCAAGAAGAGTGGCGTTGACGTAACTTGTGAGACTGCTCCTCACTACCTAGTATTTGATACAGATTATATAAGTTCATTTCTTAGCAAATGGCCAGAGTTTGGCGGCAGGGTTAAGATGAATCCTCCTATCAAAGATAGAGCTGATAGGGAAGCTCTTATAGAGGGAATACTCGATGGCACTGTAGATATGATAGCGACTGACCACGCTCCACATAGCGCTGAGGAGAAGAGTAGAGGGTTCGATAAGAGTCCAAATGGGATTACAGGACTCGAGTGTTCTTTTTCTGCTCTCTACACATATCTGGTTAAGACTAATATCATATCGCTTGAACATTTAGTAAGTATGATGGCAGTAGCACCAAGGGAGAGATTTGGACTTGACCAAAACGGCTGGACCGTGGTTAATTTGGATAAAGCGTACAAAGTGGATGCATCAAAGTTCTTTTCGCTAGGAAAGTGCACTCCTTTTGATGGACACATGCTGAACGGACTGGTTGAGCTCACAGTAATGAATGGGAAAATAGTAT
Organism: Mogibacterium neglectum; assembly: GCF_030644205.1. NCBI lineage: Bacteria > Bacillati > Bacillota > Clostridia > Peptostreptococcales > Anaerovoracaceae > Mogibacterium > Mogibacterium neglectum. The sequence continues at coordinate 1,144,134 of NZ_CP128647.1, read as the reverse complement.
ACGAGAATTTGGAGAAGTAATATGCGAGATTTACGAAGCGAAATACTTGATAATAAAAAGCTCGCTGACGGTATATATAGGATGACTCTCGAGACACCGAAGTCTGAATTTACAAGACCCGGTCAATTTGCGATGATTGAAGTTCCGGATAAGTTTCTAAGGAGACCAATCTCGGTCAGCAGTTACGATAGCAGTAGATATACTCTAATCTACAAAGTTGTAGGTCAGGGGACAGACATCATGAGTAAGATGAAACCTGGAGAATATGTAAAGGGAATCACAGGCCTTGGTAATGGATACGATCTTGACGAGATTCCTGATGGGGCATTCTTAATCGGCGGCGGAATCGGGATTCCCCCAATGCTCGGATTACTTAAAGCGATGGTGATGTCAGGAAAATCTTGCAAGGTGGTGCTCGGTTATAATTCATCCGATGATATGTTCATGCTCGAGGACTTCGAACATTTTTCTGATGAGATAACAGTGATGACTGCTGATGGTTCATATGGGCAGAAGGGATTTGTGACAGACGCTTTTGATAAATGCAAATATGCTTGTGCCTGCGGTCCGCTACCGATGCTTCGCGCCTTAAACCATAAGGTGGAGCGTGGTCAGTTTAGTCTTGAAGCCCGCATGGGATGCGGCTTTGGAGCATGCATGGGATGTTCGATAAGGACCTCTGATGGAAGTCAGAGAGTCTGTAAGGAAGGACCGGTTTTTGATAAGGAGGTGCTGAGATGGGAAAGCCTTTAACTAAGGTCAATCTAGCGGGAATTGAACTCAAGAATCCGGTTATGCCAGCAAGTGGAACATTTGGCTATGGTCAGGAATATAGAGATTTATTTGATCTAAACGTACTTGGGGGTGTAGTGACCAAGAGTGCAACCGCTGAGTTTAGATACGGCAATAACCTTCCTAGAATCGCAGAGTGTACGAGTGGTATGCTCAACTCTATAGGTCTTCAGAATCCGGGGATAGACCGCGTAATCGAGGAAGATTTACCTGCGTTAAAAGAAATATATCAGGGACCTTTAATTGTAAATATCAGTGGATTTAGTATTTCTGAATTTGCCGAGGTGGCGTCAAAGCTCGATGCGTCGGGATATGCGGATATACTTGAGGTAAATATTAGCTGTCCTAATGTAGAGCATGGCGGCTCGGCATTCGGGGCTGATCCAAACATGGCTGAGCAAATAACTAGAGCGGTTAGAGATGTGACGAAACTGCCGATATTTATGAAGCTGACGCCTAATGTAACCGATATTGCGGATATTGCAAAGGCTGCTGACGCCGGGGGTGCAGACGGAATCAGCTTGATAAACAATTTCAAAGCTATGCGAATCGACCTTAAAACGAGAACAACTGTGACTGCGATGAAGTATGCAGGTCTATCTGGACCAGCAATTAGGCCGATTGCTCAGCGTATGGTAAATGAAGTGTTTCATGCAGTAAATCTTCCAATCATTGGGATTGGTGGTATACAGAGTGCTGATGATGTGCTAGAGATGATAATGGCGGGAGCATCAGCGATAGAAATCGGATCTGCAAACCTCATCAATCCATGGACAATGCCTCGCATAATTAGTGAGTTACAGCCTAGGATGGAGGAGCTTGGGATTAAGGATTTGGAAGAAATTAGAGGAGTAATATAAATGAAGCCAGAGATAATAATTGCATTGGATTTCCCTAATAGAGAGAAAGCTCTTTCCTTTCTAGATAAATTTGATGGAGAAAAACTCTATGTGAAGGTCGGGATGGAACTCTTCTATGGTGAGGGACCTTCAATTGTAAAGGATATTAAATCTAGAGGGCATAAGGTTTTCTTGGATCTTAAACTGCACGATATACCTAATACAGTTAAGAGTACGATGAAGGTTCTTGCTTCTGTAGGTGCTGATATGGTTAACGTCCATGCAGCTGGTGGGATTAAGATGATGCAGGCTGCTGTTGAAGGGCTTGAAGAAGGCTCAGAAGTAGGAGCGCGCCCTGAGATTATAGCGGTTACTCAACTTACATCTACAGATCAGGAGACTATGAATAGGGAACTTAGGATTGACGGTAACCTCAAGGATATAGTGCTAGCATATGCGAGGAATGCACAAGCGGCAGGGCTAGACGGAGTAGTTTGCTCAGCTTGGGAGTCGGAAGAGATTCATGACGGAACCTCGCAGAAATTTCTTACTGTAACACCTGGAATCAGACTCCTTGGAGATGCGAAGGGTGACCAGAACAGGGTTACAACACCGAGAAGAGCAAAGGAAATGGGTTCAAACTATCTTGTAATTGGCAGGAGTATAACAAAGGCAAATGACCCTGTTAAAGCATATAAAACTTGTATGGAGGAGATTAATAATGACTAATTCATCGAGCAAATCAAAGCAGATTGCAGAGGGGCTACTCAGCATAAAGGCGGTATTCCTAAGCCCGAATGATCCTTTTACATGGGCAAGTGGCATCAAGAGCCCTATTTACTGTGATAATAGACTTACACTCACTGCACCTAAGGTGAGAGATGTTATCGAGCGTGAGATGGCTAGAGTTATCGACGAAAAATTTCCAGAGTGCGATGTTGTGATGGGCACGAGCACAGCTGGCATTGCACATGCAGCAATTTCCGCACATATACTAGGTAAGCCTATGGGGTACGTAAGAGGAAGCTCCAAATCCCACGGTAGAAATAATAGAATTGAGGGAAAGCTTGAAAAAGGAGACAAGGTAGTAGTTGTAGAAGATCTAATCTCGACGGGTGGATCCTCAATCGAAGTTGTAGAAGCACTTCGTGAGGCTGGAGCAGAGGTTCTTGCTGTTATAAGTATCTTTACTTATGAGACAGCCAAGGCGGATAATAACTTCCAAGATGCAAATATTGAGAAGCTAAGCCTTTGTACCATAAGCGAACTCATAGATACTGCTGTTGAAGAGAACTACGTAACAAGTGAAGAAGGAAAGGAAATAATCGAATGGCTAAGAGAGATTTAATTAACATTACTGATCTCGACCTAGATGAGCTTGACCGACTGTTAGCGCTAGCAAGCGACATAATTGAGTTTCCTGAAAAATACCAGGATAAGTGTGCTCATAAGACCTTAGCGACATTGTTCTATGAACCAAGTACACGAACGAGACTTAGCTTTGAATCTGCCATGTACGGTCTTGGTGGGAATGTAGTCGGTTTCTCTGATGCTAACTCATCATCTGTTTCCAAGGGAGAAACGGTAAGCGATACGACGAGGGTTATGGAATGTTTTGCCGATATAATTGCTATGAGACATCCAAAGGAAGGTGCAGCGCTTGTAGCTGCCAACTCGTGCGATGTGCCGGTTATTAATGCTGGCGATGGTGGTCATCTGCACCCATCTCAGACACTAACCGATCTACTCACAATTCTTCGCAACAAAGGACGTCTAACAGATTTAAAGGTAGGATTTTGTGGAGACCTAAAATTTGGCAGGACAGTGCATTCGCTTATCTTAGCGCTTTTGCGATATAAAGGAATTGAGGTTGTGCTCATATCTCCTGATGAACTAAAGCTTCCTTCATATAATAAAGATGCCATGGATGATGCCGGTGTTAAGTGGGTAGAAACGACGTCTTTGGAAGATGCTCTCCCTTATCTAGATGTACTATATATGACTAGAGTGCAGAAGGAGAGATTCTTTAATGAAGAGGATTACGTTAGACTCAAGGATACTTATATATTAGATGAGAAAAAGCTAGAATCTGCAAAAGATGATTTAATAATCATGCACCCATTACCAAGAGTTAATGAAATTTCCGTAGAGGTAGATAAGGATCCTAGAGCTAAATACTTTGATCAGGTTAAGAACGGAAGATACGCGAGAATGGCACTGATTCTCATGCTTCTGGGTATCGAAGGAGGTCTGAATTAATGAATATTGATGGAGTCACAACCGGAATTGTTCTTGATCATATTGATGCAGGAAAATCTCTGGCCATATATAATCTGCTAAGACTTGATAAGCTAGACTGCAGTATTGCCATTATTCAGAATGCTAAAAGCGGTAAGTATGGCAAAAAGGATATAATCAAGATTGATCAAATTATCGATTTGAATTTTGATTTAATTGGCTTTGTAGATCCTAATATTACAGTCAATATAATCAAAGATAGTAAACTCCATAGTAAAAAACATATGAAGCTGCCAGAAAGACTTACAAATGTAATTCAGTGTAAGAATCCTCGCTGCATTACTTCTACTGAGAGAGGGATTGAACATAGATTCCGACTCGATGATGCTGAAAACCACATATATAGATGCGAATATTGTGACACTGTTCATCGCGGCAGTATCAAGCTTTAATAGGCTTCAAAAGGTATAGAACCATAGAAAATGAGATAGAAGTATTTAAATCCGCAAAGAGATGCGTTATATTTCTTGGCCTGACAGCTTCCGGAAATGTCCCTAATGTTACTATAAGGGTTGAACTGCCATCAGCAATAGTTAATAGATACATAGATGAAAATGGCAACATCGTAAAAGAGGTTGGAAATTTCGGATTCCTCGATGCAAATCAGTATATATGATGCAGGTGATAGGATTTCTTATGTCTTTAAGAATACACTCCCGGATACTTCCGACATTCGTACGCACGTCTACACTAAATATGTAGAGCCAGTTCCAAGATCGTAAAGTCACATATCCCATCTAGACCTGGGATTTCTAAGGTGAAAAAAGCTAGCAGCAGCATAATTGCACCAAAGACAGCTGACAATACGGGTATTGAATTTTACTCGGGACTGCTTGGTCTCTCGATGACTGGTATCATGCTAATTCTAATGAAAAAGAAGTTTAAGCCTAGTAAGTAAAATCGTATAAAAAAAGAAAGCATATAAAATAAAGCACAACCACTTAACAGGTGTTAAGTGGTTGTGCTTTATTAGATTTTATATAATGTAGTGCTATACGAAATATGAGCTGCATTAACCGTTCAATTCCATGCCCAATATTTATATATGTGCTTAAATATATGTCATTTATAAATGGAACTTATGTTAAGAACATAACTACTCATCAAGTCCAGAAATAGTCTCTCGAATAATTTTTTCTACAAGAGGTCTACAGTTTCCACAGCTAGTGCCCGCTCCTGTTTTCTCTTGAATCTCTGTATAAGTATGTGCTCCATTTAAGATGGCTCTTTCTATGTCAGAGCGATATACTCTGACGCATCCACAAATTAGTTTGCCCTTCATGATAATGCTTCAAATTCTATATTTAAGTTAATTAATGCAATGAATTAGTATGATATACGGGATTTTAACATGAAAATCAATTGTGCACAAGAGATTATATTATGTAGAAAAATTTAGCTGTTGATTATAGCATTATAATGCATTCTCCTTAATAAGTTGTAAAGTGAACTAACTACAAAAGTATATAAAAATTGCCTATAATTTCACAGGATGTATAGTGTTTTGCAATTTAACTATAAATTTGTCATTAGCTATAATGAAATATATAAGGGGATAAGGGACGTTTTTAGCTAAAATATGAATTATTTAATTTAAAGATATGAAAATAAATTTTCTAGTTGAAACATGTTTATTATGTCATGGACTTTCATCGATATCGGATGATGAAATCGCAGTAGCTTTCAAAAAAACAAATGCGAACTTTGCCTGGATAGAAAAAGGCACGCTCAAAATAGGTGGTATGGATGAATTTATAAAGTTTCGTTCTAAATTGGTTTTTAATAGAGCTGATGATAAAAATCTAAGTCAATATTTGTGTGGGGAAGAAGATGCGGCACTGACTGCTGCAGCTACGATGAGAATTTGCATTTTGTATGGTATTCCAGCTGCCGTAAGCTGTGGTATTGGTGGTATTGGAGACGCTCCTATTAGACGTAGAAGTTCCGATTTTGATGTTATTGCGGAGAAAAAAACCATGCTTATCGCAACAGCTATCAAGGATATGATGGACTATGATGGTAGCTTTACCTGGCTTTATCAGCACGACATAGAAGTTTTGGGCTATAAATCAAAAGAATGTAATGGTTATATTTTTAATAGTAACCATTATTCTTTAGATGGTGAGTTCAATGAACACTCGTTTGTCTACAATAAATCCAATCTTTTATTAGTCCAGATTCCATCAGAGAAGAGAATCATAGATAATCACATTCTTGAGGAAGCAATAGAGTTTGGTAAGCAAGAAGCTCGAATGGGAAAAAGTTTTCATCCAGCAGTTAATGAATTTATAGATAGATCAACAAATGGAGCATCTTCAAAGCTGCAGTTAGAGTCTATTTTAAAAAACGTAATTATTGCAGAAAGTTTATTTTCAGAAAACTAGTTATTTCAGACCTGTGTTTTAAGTATGTAGAGAATGGGGAATTTTGGTTTTTGATATGAAGTCGAATATTAAATTAAGTAATATATCCAAACATTTTAATCATATTATTGCTCTAGATAATGTTTCGCTGGAAGCATTCAATGGAGAAGTCCTTGCACTCGTTGGCGATAATGGTGCAGGAAAGTCCACCTTGATAAAGATATTATCTGGGGTTCTTAGACCCGATAGTGGAATAATAGAAATTGATGGAAAAAAGTACTCTCACTTAAATGTAAGTGAAGCATTTGAACTTGGAATATCTACTGTTTATCAGGACTTAGCTTTAGGTGATTCGATGGATGTTGCTTCCAATATTTTCTTAGGCAGTGAAATAACAAAACATGGTTTACTTGATAAAAAAGCAATGCACAGGCAGACTAATGAACTTCTCAAACGTCTTAAGATAAATATACCGGATACGAAGGTTAATGTTGGGAACCTCAGTGGAGGACAAAGGCAAGGTGTTGCAGTTGCTAGGCTTGTTAATAGAGGTGGGAATATCCTAATTTTTGACGAGCCAACAGCGGCGATGGGAATCAATGAATCAAATAGGACTCTTGAATTAATTAGACATCTAGCAGATGAAGGTTTTACAGTAATAATGATATCGCATAATCTTATGCAAGTCTTCCAAGTTGCAGATCGAATAGTTGTACTACGTCATGGATGTGCTCTGCTCGAAGAAAAAGTTGAAGATATCTCAATGAAAGAGGTTGTAGAGGTGCTAACCTCGGCTGATATTTATAATAATGTGAATAAGAGAAACGAAATATGAAAAAATTAGACTGTTATAAAATTTTAATGTCATACGATGCTTTACTAATATTGATAACGATATTCCTTATATTGGTGATGTCATGTCTTTCGCCTTATTTCTTGACTATGACAAATTTTAAAAATGTTTTAAATCAATCGTCGCTTTTCATATTCTTAGTGATTGGTATGACATTTATTATCATATCTGGAAATATAGACCTTTCGGTGGGAGCTACAATAGGTTTTACTGGTATGGTTATGTCTAACCTATATTATGTAGGAATACCAGATTGGTTGTGCATATTTGCGGGGCTGATCACAGGTTTATTAATAGGATTAATAAATGGGTGGCTTGTCGCATATGTAAAAATTAATTCGTTTATTGTTACGCTGTGCTCCATGACTGTTTTAAGAGGGGTAATTCTGCTTGTAATGAACTCAAAGACTCTATATGGATTTGGTAAACTATATGGATTTATAGGTGCTGGTGATATTGGACCAATTAATTTCCCAATTTTGCTAGCATTAATTACAGTTGTTATTTCAGGATTTATTCTTGCAGAAACTAAATATGGAAATTATTGCTTGTTTTTAGGTGCAAATGAAGTAGCACTTAGTCGTATGGGTGTGAATTCAAAGAAATATAAGCTTTGGGTTTTTGCATTTTCAGGTCTTTTAGCTGCTGTAGCAGGTGTAGTAGTTATGGGGAGATTAGATTCAGCAGAACCACTTGCCGGCACAGGGTATGAAATGGATGCAATTGCCGCGGTGATTCTTGGTGGAACAGTTTTAGAGGGTGGTAAAGGTAACATAATTGGTCCGTTTATTGCTTGTTTAATTCTAAATATAATTAGTGATGGTTTAACCTTGCTATCAATTTCAAGTCATTATCAGGAAATTATAACTGGAGTGATAATTGTTGTTTCAGTTTTGATATCAAGTAGAGACAAAATTAAACGGAGGGAAGTATAGATGACAACGATTTTATCTTCTGGAAGCATTGCCATGGATGTAGTTCTAAATAGTAGTGATTTGCCAATAAATGATGGGTTCGCTCTTATTAATAAAGAGGAGATATTTCCAGGTGGGAGTTCGGCAAATGTTTGTGTTTCAGCTGCTGGGTTTGGTATGGATACATACCAAGTTGGAAAGGTTGGAACAGATGAAATAGGAGATTTATTTAAAAGTAGTCTTGTAGAAGATGGAGTAAACAAAAAGTATATTTATACAAAAGAAGGTGGAATAACAACTCATACATATATTGTTACGACGCCAGATGGGAGGCATACAATATTTGCAAATATGGGAGATTGTCTTCCTAGTTTTGAACCAAGCGAGCTTCCTGATAATATTCTTGACGGAATAGATATTTATTTTACAGATATGTTCTCGCCCAAAGTTTCACTATTTTTGGCAAGAGAGGCACATAAGAGAAATTGTAAGATTATTATGAATATGCAAGCTGTACCATCCTTTATGCCATTATGTGGTGCAAGTGAAGAAATGATTCATGAAGTTCTGTCATTATCATCGATGATAATTGGTGGTAAGGATGCAATTCTTGAGATTGCCAGAAGTTGTGAATTTGATCCGATCGATGCAGTTAAGACTGTATATGAAACATATAAACCTGATGATGGTGTGGTATGTACACTTGGTTCAGAAGGGGCGATTTGGTTTGGTGGTCAAAGCTTTATTAAGGTTGATTCGTACGATGTCAATGTTGTAGATACAACGGGGGCAGGAGATTGTTTTATAGGTGGGTTATTATATTCATTATATGACAAAGGTAATTCTATCTCCGATTCACTAAAATTTGCAAGTGCATCTGCTGCAATAAAATGCATGAAATATGGACCGCGCAGTATAGCATCGTATGATGAAGTTATGGCTATTGAGGGTTCTTTAAATCGAACCCTTTAAGCATAAAATACTTATTGACACTTTAGGAGGTTATGAAATGCGAAAAAAATTTATCTCATTATCACTGATAGTAGTAATTGCTTTCGGTATGACACTTTTATCAGGTTGTAACGAAAAGAAAAGCGATGAATCTAGCAGCAAAAAGGACACAGAGTTTACGAAGGCGCAAGCAGAACTTGATAAGAGTATGGCACCACTGCCCAAGAAGAAAAATGGTGAAAAACTAGGTGTAATTCTTAGCTCACTATCAAACGAGTTTTGGCAGACAAATAAGAAGGGCGCAGAAGCTACTGCTAAGGAGTATGGCGTAAAAATCGACATTCAGGCGACAGATAATGACACAGATTTTGCAGGTCAGCTGAATATAATGAATACGATGATTTCGAAAGACTATGACGCTATTGCAGTATCTCCGCTATCTGAAAATAATCTTATTAATGGTGTAGTTGCTGCGAATAAGAGCGGTGTAAAAGTTATTTTAAGTGGAACAACTTTGAACAAGGATGCCCTAAAGCTTGCAGGAGCACATATCGATTGTCAGCTAAAGATGGACTTCCATGAACAAGGTGTTCAGGCGGGTAAGTTTGTAGCTAAGAAAAAGAAAAATAAGGGAAAAGTAGCAATAATTGCTGGTACAGAAGGAGCAACGCAGTCAGACGGCAGAAGAGATGGTGCAAAAGAGGTATTCGAATCAAAGGGAATGGAAGTAGTTGCAGTACAGCAATGCGACTTTGATCAGCAGAAAGCATATGACGCTACAAAATCAATCATGCAAGCGCATCCTGATATTGTTGGAATTACGTGTGGAAATGATGATATGGCAATGGGTGTTATTAAAGCACTAAAAGAACTTAAGCTGAAAAAGAAAGTTGTTGTAGTCGGAAATGACTTTACATCTCAAGCTAAAGCTTCTATAAAAAAAGGTGAATTAGATGCATCTGTGGCAATGTCTCCTTATCTTGGAGGAAGAAGAACAGTCCTTGCAATGCTGAAAGCATCACAAGGACAAGATGTATCAACACTTGATAGTAGCATTCCAATAATATTAGTTTCAAAAGATAATATTTCAAAGATGGAAGATTGGAAATAAAACAAAATCACCTAGGGAAATACTGTAGTAGTATTTCCCTTTTAAGTAAAAGGGGATAAGTGTATGTACAATAAAATATTAGGATGTCTTGTTGGAGCCGCTGCCGGTGATGCAATGGGTGCAGCAACTGAAGCAAGGTCATCAAATCAAATAATTGATACATTTGGAGGTAAAGTAACAGAATTTATTAAGCCCCCTAACGATACTTTTGGTGCAGGAAATCAAGCTGGTGGGTTTACAGACGATTTTAGTTCTGCGTATTTTGTTGCAAAAGAAATTGTTGATAATGTAGGAGTAGTAAATGAAGAGATAGTTCAAAATGCGCTTGTCGAATGGTCGAAACACGCTGTTTTTTTTGATCGTTTTGCAGGACCGACAACAAGACTTGCAATTAAAAGATTTGCAGGCGAAGAAGTACAGCTTTCAGAAGGGATAAAAAATAAAGCAAGACAAGCTACAAATGGCGCCGCAATGCGAATATCACCAATAGGGTTAATCAACGCTGGTGATACGGAGAATGCAATTAAGGATGCTGTTATAGTAGCATCTGTAACGCATAATAATAATTTAGCTATTTCAGGTGCGTGTGCGGTGGCAGCTGCAGTTAGCGAGGCGGTTAGAGATGGTTCGAATTTATATGATGTTATAGACGCAGGGATTTATGGAGCTAATGAAGGTGAAAAGATAGGCAAAGCAAATGGTAATAACGTTGCAGGACCATCTGTTGTTAAGCGTATAAAGATGGCGGTGGATATTGGATTTGGAACTGGTAGTATAGATGAGCGTATTTGTAACATAGCTGATATCATTGGAACAGGTCTACACGTATCAGAGACTGTTCCTACAGCTTTTGGAATAATCGCTGCTTGTTCAGGCGATTCGATGAGATCGATTAGTGAAGCGGCGAGCATAGGGTACGATACCGATACTATAGCTACTATTGTAGGTGGAATAGTTGGAGCACTTAATGGTTATTCTAGCTTTCCAGATTACTTTATATCAACGATGGAAAATGTTAACAAACTCGATATTTTAGGTTTGGCCAATGCTATATATGATCTTCAGTTGGGAAAGGAGCACCAGTAAATGCAAGATAAAGCTTTTAGTAATAAAGAATATAAAATATATTCTACTCTTTGCGGTGCTTCAATAGGGGATGCTCTTGCTTCCTCGACAGATGGAAAAAGCCGCTTTGAAATATTAAAAATATACGGAGGTTTAATTCGTGATTTTATAAAACCAGATAAGGATACTGCAGCTCAAGGGAGAGCTTTAGGGCAGGTTACAGATGCCTTTAGCATACCGTATTATTTACTAAAGGAAATTGCAGAGAGCAAAGGGGTTATCAATAGTGATGTAGCTATTAACGCTTTAAAAAAATGGGGCAAAAGTGAATATTTTGAACAGTTTGCAGGAATGACTACAAGAAAAGTGCTAAATCTATTAAATATGCAAGATAATAGTGACTTTTGGTCTACGTCAGGTCATTTAGGGAATAAATTATTCAAAGGGCATTTCTATGCATTATCATCTAATGGGGCTGCGTGCAAGGCAATTGCAACCGGGATGATAAATAACGAGCAGATTAATGATGTAATATTAAACACAAAAACAATTACGATGACTTCGCATGATGACAGGCTTAGTATTTCTGGGGCTTGTGCAGTAGCAACAGCAATAGCAGAAGCATTCCAAGAGCAATCAACAGTGTTCAGTGTAGTGCAGAAATCCTTATATGGTGCACAAAAGGGATATCAGTTAGCTTTAGACGATGATATGGTAAATGATTATCCAGGTCCATCTATTTATAAAAGAATAAAAATTGCACAGCAGATTGCCTTGAAGAATTACAACTCAGATGTAGCAGTAGACGAATTGCGTGATATTATTGGTTGTGGTCCAGAGATTGCAGAAACAGTACCTACTGCAATTGGTTTAGTGATTGCACGAAAAAATAACCCGATTCAGGCTATCTTTGATGCTGTAAATATCGGTGATGAGACATGCGCTATATCAACAATTGTAGGTGCTATTATTGGTGCTTTGCATGGAGCTACTATATTTTCTGAAGAATGGATTGATATTGTTGAAAAACAAAATGATTTTAGATTAGAAAGACTTTCAAAAAGTTTATCAAATATTTAAATACACTTAAGAAAATGGAATAAGATTTTACGTAACTTAATACTATCTACCTGACAGCCAATCATATTTTTTCATAATGTGATTAGCTGTCATTGTGATATAATAAAAGTTAACATTAGATAAAATGCAGGGGGAACTAATAAAATGAAGATTATTCTTATGGAGCCACTAGGCATTTCCGAGGACACATTGAAGAGACTATCGAGCACACTGACAGAACAAGGTCATACATTTAAGTCATACGATACTGTGACTACCGATACAAGTGAACTAATAAAACGTGCTGAAGATGCAGAGGTTCTCATCATAGCAAATCATCCACTTCCTGGAGAGGTCGTTAGAACAGACGAGAATCTTAAATTCATCTCAGTTGCATTCGTGGGAATAGATCATGTGGACGTGGAAGCATGCAGAGAAAAGGGCGTGCTTATATCCAATACGGGCGGATACTGTGACGATGCGGTAGCGGAGCTAGCAGTAGGATTGACTTTGGACTGTTTGAGAAATATCACTGTATGCAACGAAGCAGTTCAAAATGGATTGGGTAAGGGTAGCCTCGCAGGCAGAGAGCTCGCAGACAAGGTTGTCGGAATAGTAGGTACAGGCGCAATCGGCATTAGAACGGCTTCTATCTTCAAGGCGTTTGGCTGTAAACTTATTGGTTTTAATAGGAGTGAGAAAACCGCAGCCAAGGCTCTTGGACTCGAGTATATGCCACTCATCGATGTCATGGCTAATGCAGATATTATTTCCATCCACACTCCTTTGACACCAGAAACTAAAGGTTTAATCGGGGAAAAAGAAATTGCCGCTATGAAGCAAGGAGCAATACTCGTGAATACAGCAAGAGGTCCTGTAATTAAGACAGAAGCGTTAGCGAATGCGCTTAGAGAGGGCAGGATTAAAGCTGGAATAGATGTATTCGAGAAGGATCCTCCGCTTCCTAAAGATCACCTGCTTATTGGTGCTCCTAACCTAGTTTGTACACCTCACATAGGCTTTGATACGAGGGAATCCATCGATAGACGTGCAGAGATGGTATTTGAGAATATTACATCTTGGATGGATGGAAAACAGATTAGAAAAATGCTGTAATCCAACGAAATAGACTTTTTAGTCGGAGCTCCATACTCCGCAGGAGGCACGTATGTTTATATCAAAAAGACATTTAATTAAGATATTTTTTGTATTAATGCTAGCTATAGTGATTGGTATTTCTATGTCAGCTTGCTCGTCTTCTTTTAGCGAATCAAAACTCAAAGAGCTTTATGCGAACCCTGAGGAATTTAAAGGTAAGACGATAAAGGAGTTGACAATACAGATTGTTGCTGTAGATAAGGTTCACGGTGAGATTCACCTGCAAGGATACGAAAATTTCGCCAAGCAAGAGCATCCAACAGTTGTCGTTGTATCTGATAATGATGTTAAGTACGAAGATGGCGAATATATAAAGGTTAAAGGTAAGGTTCTTGGAAAAACGAACGTTGTTGACGAGGAATCAACAGAGATGACTGCTGTTAAACTCAAAGCTAAAAAGATTGAGAAGATAAAATCAACCGATGCGATTCCTGCAGAAGAAACTCTCGATGTTGGATATACAGTTAAGATTAAGGGTATTGCAGCTACCGTACAAAAGGTCGATTTAACAAGTGATGAGACGAGAGTTTACATTAAGGTTAAGAACGGCACTAAGAAAAATATCGAATTATATCCAGAGCAAAGCATAGTTAGTCAAGACGACAATGATTATGAGGCTGATTTAGATAATTACCTGTATGATGATATTCAAGTGGCTAAGCACATAAAATCTGGAGGAAGTATTTCGGGAGTAATTGTATTCAAGAGGATAGATTCAAATCTTCCATTTACATTTACATTAGAAGGCGCAGATAACGAAGGAAATGAACTTGAGCTACCTTTCTCTTTCGAGATGAAGTAATTATATGAAACTGTAAAAGCAGCACATTCAATTATTGAATGTGCTGCTTTTTTTAAAATTTATGATTTGTATTTTTTGTTAGGATATGTAATTTACCATTTTTCATTATGAATCTTATCTGAAGGAAAACTTGGAAGCTCCTGAGTTTCAGGCTGTTCATCAACATGACCGAGCACTAACAATGCCTCCACTTGCATATTCTTAGGTGGGTTTATTCTTGCGTTTAGAAACTCCTCGGCGGTAACACCTTCCTCGTTCGAAGGGCGAAGACGAATCTGAAGCCAAACTGCACCTAAGCCAAGACTGGACGCCTCGAGTAGCATGTGAGTCATAGCAATTGAGCTATCCTCCGTATATGTATCAGTCTTATCTGAATCAGAGTAAACTGCAATGGCAACATTAGCTGTCTCGAGCATCTTTGCACCACCCTTGCGACAGTTTATAAGTTCTCTAAGAGTATTCTTGTCTCTGATAACTACAAATTCCCAAGGTCTAAGTCCCTTGCCGTTTGGGGCGAGCAGGGCAGCTGAAACAATATCATTTAATTCTTTTTCTGTAACAGGTTCAGCGTTATACTTACGGACACTGCGTCTCTTTTGCATTGTTGTTAGTAAACTCATTTCAAATACTTCCTTTCTTCTTAGATAATTATATTGTACCATGAAAATTAAAAAGTGGTTGAAAAATAATTAAATTTTTTAAAAATACTTTCGTTTCAACCACTAGTCATTAATTAAATTTTAGAAAGATTTGCCATGCTCCAATATATTCCAGTTAATGTATCTATGCCAGATGTATGTCCAATATCTAGAAAACTATTTAGTAAATTCTCCTTTGTTTCTTGCCCGATTTCCGATGAATTAACATTAGATGAACATACAGAACCATACAAATCTATGATTGCTTTACTAAATTGACCTCTTAATGCACAGTCAATGAATGTGCTGCTTATTTCGTTGGTATTATTTCGTCTGCTACATATTGAGTTACATAGATGGGAAATCATTTTATGGTTAAAGCATTGTGGGAGGGCTTTGAATGTCGAAAGTATTCCTGTTATAAAGTCATCTCCACTAGGTGTAAGTCCAGTACCAACGCCTATCAGACTCGATAGTGAATTACACATTTTAACAAGATGATCGGATATAATAGACTCGTCAGATGGATTTATAGACATCATGAGATCACACTCTGACTCTGCATCAATGAATTTTTTCTTGGCATATGAAAGAGCAATGTCATCTGGAGTATTTTGTGACTTTACAAGGGTTGAAAAACCGTCTTTACCTGAGTTTATTATAAGCTGCCATACTACATCCTTTAATGACGATGAGGAGCTATGTTCATATAGTGTATCATTATAAACTTCATATACGTGATTAAATGAAAAATTGGTTTTTCCAACTAACAAATTTGAACCATCTATCGATACTGGACTATTAGTTTTAATTTTTAGATTATCTAGGCCCGTCTCGTCTAATGGCAAAATGATGCTTATAGGAGAAACTGGAGAATCAGCAATTTGCAGTGCTACAAGCTGACCATCTAGCATCAGGTTTATAGTACGTTCATATATTGAATGAACGTACAAGTCTAAGTTTGGTCTATATTTAGCTGATTTCAGTCTACTGAAAGTTTTTATTATGTACATAGATGTTTGCAATATATTCATCTTAACTATCCTCGATTTGGAATTTTTAATACTATTATATCAAAAAATAAAACTAGTTTTAGTCAGATGGTACAACCACGAGAAATAATAGAAAATTTTAATTAAAAATAGACAATTAATACGTATTTAAATAAATAAGGTTATTGAAGATTTTTAACTACTAATGTAGTATATATCCATAGAAATGTTGAAATTGGTTGACCGCTTTTTTACAAAAAAAGAATGTAGCTAACTAATTTTATTATTTACTTCACATTTATGGTCTAAAAGGCTATAGAGAGGGGATTATATGTATGATTTATTAATTAAGAGCGGACAGGTAGTTACACCTGATCTAGTTCAGGAGGCTAATATTGCTGTCAAAGATGGCAAGATCGCAGCTATCCTAGCAAAGGGTGATGAACCTGAAGCGACTAATGTAATTGATGCAGCTGGCAAGCAGGTTTTTCCTGGAGCTATCGACACTCATGCTCATCTTAATGACCCGGGTTATGAGTGGAGAGAAGATTATGAGCATGGAACCGCAGCAGCTGTAGTTGGCGGATATACAACCGTTATTGATATGCCACTTCAAAATGAACCAGCGCTCACGACACCTGAGATTTTCGACGCTAAGTTAGCAAAGGTTCAACCTAATGCGTACTCTGACTTTGCGTTCTGGGGCGGCCTTGTTCCTGGTAATCTTGACCAGCTGAAGGGACTCGATGAGCGAGGAGTAATCGCTTTCAAGTCATTTCTTGGGCCAGTTTCACCAGACTATTCACCGTTGACATATGGTCAGGCATATCAGGCTATGAAAATCATTAAGGAGTTTGGTGGCATGGCTGGATTTCATTGCGAAGATTTTGCGATGATCAAAGAAGGGGAAAGGGCTCAGAAAGAAGCTGGTAATCTAACGTGGAGAGGTTTTCTCGATTCAAGAACTCCAGCATCGGAAATCGTAGCGACAGAAACCGTAGTAGAAATTGCGAAGGAGCTCGAGTGCCGTGCACACATCTGTCACGTGAGCCATCCGGCAGCTGCCGAGAAGGTATATGAGGCGCAGTGTGAAGGATATCAGGTGTCTGCTGAGACATGCGGACATTACCTATCATTTACAGAAGAAGATGTACTAAAAAATGGTCCACTTTTCAAGTGTGCTCCTCCTCTTAGAACTGAGGCAGATGTGGAAGGTATGTGGATGTGCGTGGAATCAGGTGTTTTCGCTGGATTAGCATCAGATCATTCACCTTGTACATATGATGAGAAGTTCAATGAAATTTTAGGACAGAAGATAGAGAATGTATTTGACGTATGGGGTGGAATTAGTGGCATTCAGAGTGGTATTCAGGCGATTTACTCTGAGGGAGTCATTAAGCGCGGAGTTGACCCACGTGTCCTTGCTAACTCATGGGCTAAGCTACCTGCTGAGGCATTCCATATTTATGGAAAGAAAGGTGATATCAAGGTTGGCTTTGACGCTGATATCGTGATCATCGATCCAGAGAGGGAATGGGAGATTACAGCTGATTCACTATACTATGTAAATAAGATTTCTGCATTTGTAGGAATGAAAGGTAAGGGTTTACCTGTAGCTACTTTCGTAAGAGGAGAGCTAATGGCAGAAGACGGTAAGCTTGTTGGTCAGAAGGGCACAGGCGAACTGGTTAAGAGACTATTCTAAACGAAATTATTTGAAAAATTAAGGAGAATATTTTAATGAGTATTGTAGATAACAAAACACTTGATCCGAATCTTGTTGTCGGAGTCAATGAAGACCTACAGCCGACAAAGAGTCGAATCATGGGATCGCTATCTTACACAGCATCGTTTCTAGGTGGTTGTGTATCCATAGGTACATTTTCGATGGGATCAGCGCTCATAGGCACACTTACAATCGCTCAGGCTATTCTAGCTATGACGATTGGATGCCTTGTAATTGCAATTGCGTTAGTTCTTATCGGTAATGCAGGACACAAGTATGGTATGCCATACGTCGTTCAGTTAAGATCTAGCTTCGGTACAACTGGTGTAAAGATTCCAGGAGTTCTTAGAGGTCTTCCGGCTATTGTGTGGTTTGGATTCCAGTCATGGGTCGGAGCTGGTGCTATCAACAGCTGCTTCAAGATTCTTTGGGGATTCGACAACCTTCCAGTTGTATTTGGCCTCTTCACACTGCTTCAGGTTAGCCTTGCAATCAAAGGATTCCACGGCATCAAGTGGCTCGAGAACTTCTCTTGCGTATTTATTGTAGCAATCCTTGCATACATGCTATACGTGGTAAAGACAAAGTTCGCTGTAGATATCAGTGCATCGTTTGCAAATGTTAAGGGTACATGGGGCATGCCTTTCTGGGCTGCGACAACATCATTTCTTGGAATCTACTCGACAATGATCATCAACGCATCAGATTATTCGAGAAACCTAAAGGATGATATAAAGTCTGTTAAGACTGGTTCGATTTACACTATCGCTATTCTGCCCGTAACACTGTTCATGGGTCTCATCGGACTTCTCGTTACGGCAGCAACAGGAAACTCTGATCCAGTAGTTGTGTTCTCAACAACGATGGGAAGCAAGTTCCTCACAGTTATTACACTGCTATTTATCGCATTCGCGCAGGTTACTACTAATGTGCTCAACAATATCGTTCCACCAGCATACGTTCTGATGGAGTCATTCAAAATGAAGTGGTCACATGCGACAGTGCTCGTTGGTATCCTATCTGTCTGCGTTATGCCTTGGAAGCTCGTTACAGCTGATTCAGCTGCAGGACTATCCCTTTTCACAAAGGTATAATCCGCATTCCTAGGACCTATCTTTGCTGTAATGGTTGTAGACTACTACTTCCTACGTAAGAGCACGCTTGATATCAATAATCTTTACGACAAGCAGGGACCTTTCAAGGGAATCAACTGGGCAGCTATAATTTCAATCGCTGTTGGAGCCCTCGTATCAGTATTCGTCGTAGACCTATCCTGGTATGTCAGCCTAATCCCAACAGGGATTGTTTACTACCTACTGATGAAGTACATGCCATCATCTAAGAACTTTAGGGCTGGAACAATCTTTGAAGACTAGAATGTTAAAATTCATAAATTTATTTAATAATTATATGAAACAATGGAGAGATGTAAATAGTATCTCTCTCCATTGCATTAGAAAGGAGGATTAGACATGTATGATCTAATTATCAAAAACGGTAAGCTGGTTACACCAGACCGTGTCTATGAAGCAGATATTGCTGTAAAAGACGGCAAGTACGCTGCATTCTTAGCTCCAGGAACAGAGGCTGAAGCTACAGAAGTAATCGATGCAGAGGGAAACCTAGTCTATCCAGGAATCATAGATTGTCACGCCCACCTCAACGAGCCTGGGTTCGATTACAGAGAAGATTTTGAGACCGGTTCAAGAGCCGCCGCTGTTGCAGGCTGTACAACTCTTATCGATATGCCTCTCAATAATGATCCTTCTCTTATGAATAAAGAGATTTTCGACCTTAAGATGAGTAAAATATCGAAGCATTCATACATCGACTTCGGTCTATGGGGTGGAATTGTAGGAGACTTCGATGATGATCCGGATTCAGTCCACAATAACCTTGCCGACCTCATAGATCTTGAGAAGGCTGGTGTCGCTGCGTTTAAGGGATTCACTTGCCCTAACGGATCGCTTTTTCCTACCGTTAATATGGGTAATGTTCGTGAAGCGCTTGAAATACTAAAGCCATATGATGCCCTCTGTGGATTCCACTGCGAGGAGTATGGACAGGTTATAGAGAGAGAAAAGAAGGCCAAGGCTATGACCAGTCTTTCAAGACAAGAAAAAATCAGAGCTTTCCTTGATTCTCATGATGTATGGACAGAATACGTTGCTACTAAGAATGTTATAGACATGGCTAGGGCTACAGGTGGTAGAGTTCATATCTGTCACGTAAGTCATCCTATGGTTGCACAGGTTGTTAAGGAAGCTCAGTACGAGGGACTACCAATAACTGCTGAGACGTGCCCTCATTACCTAGGCTTCTCAGAAGATTTCGTGTTTGAAAAGGGCGGACCAGCTAAGTGCACACCACCTCTAAGAACTAAGGAAGATGTAGAAAAGCTTTGGAATTATGTACTCGATGGAACTTTATCTTGCGTTGGTAGTGACCACTCACCGGCTGCGGACGAGGAAAAGGATAATGAGTCGAGAGACATTTGGCAGGCATGGGGCGGACTCAACGCTATCCAGTTCTTCCTGCCTATGATGTTCGATATGGTGGTACATCAGAAGAAGCTTTGCCCAAGCCTAATAGCTAAGGTTATGGACTATAACCCTGCAAAGGTATTCGGTTTCTATGGACAGAAGGGTGCATTTGAGATTGGATTTGATGCAGATGCAGTAATTCTCGATCCAGAGAAACCTTGGAAGATTGAGCAGGAGAAACTCTTCACTAAGGGACACGTGACATGCTTCGACGGGCTAGAAGGAAAGGGTGCTCCGACTTGCACAGTTATCCGTGGTCACGTTGTTGCTAAGGACGGTATGTATGTAGAAGAAGCTAAGGGCTTTGGAAAGTATGTAACACCAGTTAGATAAAGGTGCTAAAAAATTAAGGGAGAACAATATGAGTACAGAAAATAAGAACGTAAATACCTCAAATAATGAGGGCGAGAGCATAAGACCGATTCCGTGGGAGAAACGTACCATGAGCTGGGGATCGAACACTATGCTTTGGCTCGGTGGATGTATCTCTATCGGAACTCTGGCAATGGGATCCGCTCAGATGGAGACAGGGCTTAATCTAATACAGCTGTTTCTAGCAGTGCTGCTTGGTTCAACAATCCTAGTAGTTGGAATAGCTATGAATGACCAGTTTGGTTATAAGACTGGAGCACCATATTCCATTCATCTCAAGAGTGCATATGGTACTAAGGGAAATGTACTTCCATCTATGATTAGGGGTCTTCCGGCTATAGTATGGTATGGATACCAGACATGGCTAGGTGGAGCAGCTATCAACAATATTTCGAAGCTGCTATTCCACTATGATAATATCTGGCTATTCTTCATTCTCTTCCAGATTGTGCAGATTCTTCTCTCAATCAAGGGATTCAAGGGTGCAAAGTGGGTCGGAAACATCGGTGGAACTGTAATTGTAATCGCAATGTTCTATCTGCTTTACATATGCCTAACAACCCAGTGGGATGCTATTTCAGCTAGTCTAATGCATAAGAGCGGTACATGGGGACTTCCATTTGTTGCATCTGTAATCGCATTCTTCGGAAACTCAACTACAGTAATGCTCAATGCTTCAGACTATTCTCGTGAGATGAAGCAAGGCTATAGCGCACCTGTAAGAGGTCTATCGTATTTTATGGCTATGGTTCCTGCTACAGTAATGCTTGGAATTATCGGTGCTATGGCTTCAACAGCTACTGGAATTGCAAATCCAATCAATGCGTTTGTGGAGATGGTAGATAATAAGATTGTATTAGTTGTTACGCTGGCATTTATCATATTTGCACAACTTTCGACAAACCTTGCAAGTAACGTTATTCCGCCAGCATATGTGTTCATGGATACATTTAAGATGAAGCACAGGACTGCAGTAATACTAATCGGAATTCTTGCAGTTGCAACTTGCCCATGGATATTAACTAACGATAGCTCAGCTGTTGGACTATCGCTATTTGTTAAGATTTACTCGGCGTTCTTCGCTCCAATATTTGCTATCCTAATCGTGGATTACTTCATTCTTCATAAGAGAAACTTCACTAAGGAGCAGTTAGATGACTTATATGATCCAAATGGATCGAAGGCTGGTGTAAATATGGCAGCTATCATCGCGACTGTAGTAGGTGCGGCAATCGGACTTTACAAGGTTGACCTTTCATTCTTCACAGCTACAATTCCTACAGGGGTTATCTATTACCTGCTAATGAAGAATATGAAGTCTTGTGAGAACTTCAGAAAAGGAACTACACTCGAGAAATAAACGAGTAGCTATCATAATTGTGGGATTTTGGTATAATATCTATAATGTTATGAAAGCGAGGGCTAGATATGAATGAAAAGATGACACAAGCCGAAAGGCTAGATTTTCTAGTCAGAGAGTTTAAAGCTGATTCCATCGATTATAAAGATTTACAGACACCAGGGGATGTAGTTGGCAAAAGACGACTTCTTCGTTCGCTGATGAATATACGTAGCCCGCTCCACATTGATGATTTAATTTTGAAAGTCCAAGATGAATATTTAAAAGGTGTGGCAGAGGAGCATGGGATTGTTGAAGTGATGGAAATTCCAGTTCGAAGCGACTGTCTATCAATATGGCAAGGAGATATCACTAGGTTATCAGTAGATGCGATAGTAAATGCTGCTAATTCACAGATGCTTGGATGTTTTATTCCTATGCATAACTGTATAGACAACTGTATACATACATTCGCAGGGGTGCAGCTTAGAGATGAGTGTAACAGGCAGATGAACCAGCTAAGGGCTAAGTTCGGTGCTGACTATGAGCAGCCAACTGGAGTTCCAATGCTCACAGATGGATACAATTTACCAGCGAAGAAGGTTATACATGTTGTTGGCCCTATTGTGCAGTTTAACCTCACTCCTCTACTTGAGCAAGATCTTGCGAATTGTTATATCAACACACTTAATATGTGCTTAGAAAATAATTTAAAGACAGTAGCGTTCTGCTGTATATCGACAGGAGTATTTCACTTTCCTAACGAGCGCGCTGCAGAAATTGCAGTTAGTACTGTAAGAAGCTGGCTCTCGGAACACCCAGGGGTTATGGAAAGAGTGATATTTAACGTATTTAAGGATGAAGATAGAGGATATTATGAGAAACTCACTTAGAGATAGGCCTAATGGATATATAGAGAGTATAGAGATAGGTCAGGCGGTGATGAGCTACCTGAAAGGTCAGATGGTTTATGGTGAAGGTTCTATTCTAGAAAGATCTGCGAAATTGGTGGCAGCTATAGAAGCATCCGATACTGTAATCATCGGAGCAGGGGCAGGACTTTCAACCTCGGCGGGTTTTACGTATAGCGGCGAACGATTTGAAAGATATTTTTTGACTTTGCAGAGGAGTATGGAATAACCGATATATATTCTGGTGGCTTTTTCCCATTTCCTGACGATGAAACTCGCTGGGCTTGGTGGGCAAGAGCAATTTATTACAACAGATATACAAAGGCTCCTAAGCCTGTTTATGAAAAGCTTCTTCAGGTTGTGAAAGGGAAAGATTATTTTGTAGTTACTACTAATGTTGATCATCAGTTCCAGAGGGCAGGTTTTGATAAAAAGAGGCTATTCTATACACAGGGAGACTTTGGGCTGTTCCAAAGTCAGGATGGTAAGGATGGCATGACCTTTGACAACGAAGTTTGGGTTAATAGAGCTATGGAGGCACAGGGATTCATACGTGATGATTATGGTGAATTCGATGTACCTCATAATAAGTCAATTAAAATGCAGATACCTTCTAACTTAATTCCTCGTATGCCAACCACAGGAGGGGCGGTTACAAATAACTTAAGATCTGATGGGACATTCGTCGAAGATGCTGGCTGGCGAGATGCCTCGGCAAGATATTCGGATTTCCTGCGTAGACACGAAAATATGAAGGTACTATTTCTAGAGCTTGGTGTCGGTGCAAACACACCGGTGATAATAAAGTTTCCGTTCTGGCAGATGGCGATTACAAATAATAACTCAACATATGCGTGTATTAACTACGGAGAAGCATTTTGTCCAGTAGAGCTTGAAGATAGAAGCATATGTATAAGCAGCGATATAGGTGATGTGCTTGAAAGAATATTATAGTTATAACTAATCTTAGGAGAATTTGAGTTGTATGAATATCTTAATTGAAAAAGGCATAAATGATGCTAATGCATTGTCTTTATGTGAATGGTCTAATGATAAGGGTAAGGATTTTCAAGAACAATGGATGGGGAACAAGGTATCTTATCCACTTGATTGTGACAAAATAAGAAAACTTGAAAATGTTTTTTCAATTTTTAGTGACGATGAGTTTGTCGGGATAATACAAGAAATAAGATCAAGTAAAGATAGTATCCACATCGGTAGGTTTGTAATAAATCCTGAAAAAACAGGCATGGGCTTAGGTTCAATGGCATTAAAAGAATTTCTAAAATACATTTTCGATAATAAAAACGTTAATAGCATTACCTTATCAGTTTTTGATTCTAATAAAGTTGCTAAGAACTTATATGAAAAGCAAGGGTTTAGAATAGAGAAAATAATTGAGAACCCAAAGCTAAAATATACTATGAGAAAATACAGATGAATTTTTATACTGAATTTCTCATAGCATCTGATTATATTTAAATATTATTTGATACAAATGAAATAGTCTTATTAAGAAGTTCAACTGTCTCAGGTTCATTCGTATTCCTGTCGAAGTCATGTTCAGGTATAGAGACAACGAATTTATCCGGATGATATTTATTACATAAGGCGATGAATTCGCTATATGGAACATCTGTGTCACCTGTGCTATGTGCAGCAAATAAAGGCGCTGGAAGACTATCTACGGCTCTTAACGTGTATAATAAAAAGAAATATTTATCGCGACCCTCGTATATCAAGTCTTTCCATTTGCCAGTCTGCCTTGCATATATATATGTGCTGAAATAGGTAGCTATATCACCTCGATATACAATTTCTTTATCGTGAATCTTCGTAGAGCCTTCTTCGACAAGAGGGAGTTTCATATAGTTTGGGCTCGGCGCATCGTACCAGCCGTCACACAAAAATCCATAACCGTAGTATGAAATTATACCGTTCAGTTTGAAGTGGAGCTGATTGCTAGCAGATGCGAGCAGTGCGAGGTAAGCTCCTGCTGATCGACCCCATACGAATAATGGGAGATCGCTTCTAAGACCAGTTAGCTCAAAACAATTATTTATAGAATTAATTATGTCTTCTAGAATAGAATCAATCTTCGCCTGTGGGGCAAGAGGGTAATCAATAGCTAAAATTGCGTATCCCTCGTCTATCAATCTCTCTTTATGTAATCCTGGCAAATCATTCGCATTACCACACAGCAGTCCGCCACCGTGTATGTATACGATTAAAGTGCGTATAGTAGAATCACTAGGATAATAAAGAGTGAATCTTCTTGACGAGTTAATACTGTTTCCTTTTGAAACCGTAATATTCTTAACATCTAACATGATTTTAATAACTCCTTCAACTGCTATCCAAAAAAATTTTATATTAAAAATAAAAATTATCTGACCAATGAATTATTAATTAATAAATAAAAATAGATGATGTATATTTTAATTACATTGTATTAGAAAATCCGCAAAATAAATATAGCTTAGAAAGCTTGAAAATACATGATAAATACAATGAAATCTTATAGAATTATATAACACTATTAGATAAAATTCAAAAAAGCAATAAGGACGATATTTAGAACATAAAATTTCGAACTTACACTTGAAAAAAAGGTTGAAAGATGATTAAATTGTAATAGAAAATTGGTTGATAAGTTTCACCAAATTAAAAGTCTATTATTATTAAACATGAGGAAGAGAGGTAAACTTCATGAGTTATTTAAACAATAATACTGGTTACAGAGAGACACTACTTTCGACAAGATCTGTTTATAAGAAGGGTAAGTACACTATTCTTGAGCCAGACGGCATCGTTAAGAACGTTATCCCTGGCTACGAGAACTGCGATACAACTATTCTAGGTTCACCTGCTATGGGCGCATCATTTGCTGATTATATTTCAACAGTTCATCCAGGCGGAAAGAACGATAAAATCGGAGGAGATGGAATCGAATCTTTTCTATATGTAATTAGTGGAGAGCTTACAGTAAAGAATGCTGATAAAGAGGCTGATCTGACAGAGGGTGGTTACATTTATTCGCCAGCAGATAAGCCATTCAGCTTCGTAAACAATAGCGACAAGGACGCTTTCGTTTATATCTACAGAAGAAGATACAACCCACTTCCTGGAAAAGAAGCTTACACAGTTGTTGCAAATATTAACGATACACCTTGGAAGGATTACGAGGGAATGACAAACTGTCAGAGCAAAGACTTTCTACCAGCAGCAGAGGATCTAGGATTTGATATGAACATGCACGTGCTGAAATTTGCTCCAGGTGCATGCCATGGATATATCGAAACTCACATTCAGGAGCATGGCGCATACTTCCTACAGGGTAAGGGGATGTACGTGCTAGATGATGAGTGGGTTCCTCTACAGAAGGGTGACTATGTATTCATGGACTCATACGTACCACAGGCTTGCTACGGTGTAGGTACTGAAGACTTTATCTACATCTACTCAAAGGATTGCAACAGAGACGTTGAGCTGTAAGTTTAAACAATATTATGAATTGTTGGTAACAGGTTCGCGTCATAGATGCGGACCTGTTTTATAGAAAGAATTTGTATATGCAGGTTCATGGAGGAAAAAAACAAGTGAAATTATCGAGAGAAGAATTAAAGGGCTTAATGAAAAATAAACTCATGCAGGCGGGACTACATGCTGATGACGCTGAAACTACAGCAGAGATTCTTACTTGGGCTCATGAAAGAGGTTACTATTCTCACGGTGCAGTAAGAGTTGAGTATTATAGTGAGAGAATTGCTAAAGGTGGAATCACAGTTGAGCCAAACATGACTTGGAAGGAAACTGGACCATGCTCTGGAATCCTTGATGGAGATAATGGAATAGGTTTTACTGTTGCTAAGGCAGGCATGGAAAAAGCTATTGAGATGGCTAAGAAGAATGGAATCGCTGTTGTGGGAATGGCAAACCTTTCACACTCGGGATCCATT
This sequence comes from Mogibacterium neglectum, assembly GCF_030644205.1. NCBI lineage: Bacteria > Bacillati > Bacillota > Clostridia > Peptostreptococcales > Anaerovoracaceae > Mogibacterium > Mogibacterium neglectum. Next base: position 1,117,449 of record NZ_CP128647.1, on the reverse strand, counting down.
GGTTACTACACAGAGATGGCTGCAGATGAAGGTCTACTAGCAATTTCGTTCTGTCAGTCAGATCCTATGGCAGTTCCTTACGGTGGTGCTGAACCATATTACGGAACAAACCCTATGTCATTTGCAGCTCCAACCGCTGATGATAGAAAGATAGTATTTGATATGGCTACTACAGTTCAGGCTTGGGGAAAGATTCTAGATAAGAGATCTAAGCATGAGGAAATTCCTGCAGATTGGGCAGTGGATGAGAATGGTGCTCCTGTTACAGATCCGCATAAGGTTAATGCTCTTAACCCTATTGCTGGGGCTAAGGGATATGGGCTTATGATGCTCGTCGATGTATTCTCTGGAATTCTTCTTGGTGTACCATTCGGTGGTCATGTTAGCTCCATGTACCACGATCTTTCAGAGGGCAGAAGACTTGGTCAGATGCATATCGTAATTGACCCAGAGAGATTTGTCGGTGCAGAGGCCTTCAAGAAGGCTATGAGCCAGTGCCTAGACGAACTTGATGCAATGAAGCCTGCTCCAGGATTTGATAAGGTAAACTTCCCTGGAGAGAGAGCTAAGAATAGAATGGAAAAGGCTTATGCAACAGGTGGTTTAGATGTTGCAGACGAACTAGTTGAGTATTTAAAGGGTGAACCGGTTCACTTTAATAGATATGATCACAAGAATAGATTTGCTGACTAATATAAAAGGGAGAGAATAAATGCTAAAGACAATTGTAAAAGCAGGAAGTTATCATGATTCTGTTACCCTAATGCTACTTACTAATGCGGTTTCGACAGTTGATGGTGTAAACAAGGTATCCATCATGATGGCAACTCCAGCTAACAAGGACATTTTTAAGCAGAGTGGGCTTGAGACTGAAGAGCTAATGAACGCAACTGCTAACGATATGGTAGTTGTTGCTGATGTATCAGAAGAGAGCGTGCTCGCTGCGCTTATGGATAAGGTTGACGAGTACTTTGCAAAGGAAGCAAATGCTGATAAAAAAAGCGAAGGAAATAAATCAGCAAAGAGCTGGGATCAGGCGCTTAAGCAGATGCCAGATGCTAACCTAGCAGTAATCTCGATTCCAGGAGCTTACGCTGCACTTGAGGCAGATAGAGCTCTCGACGAGGGCATGAATGTATTCATGTTCTCCGACAATGTAACAATTGAGGATGAGAAGAAGATCAAGGATAAGGCTCACGAGAAAGGTCTCGTGGTTATGGGTCCAGACTGTGGAACGGGAATCATTCAGAGTGTGCCAATTGCATTTACAAACACTGTAAATCCTGGATCAATTGGCATCATTGGTGCTTCTGGAACGGGTATTCAGGAGCTCACAACTATTATCGATAGACTGGGTGAGGGTGTAACAAATGCTATCGGCACTGGTGGACGTGACCTCTCTGAAGAAGTTGGCGGTACCACTATGATGGATGTCATCGATGCTATGGAAAAGGATCAGACAGTCAAGGTGCTCGTTGTTATCTCTAAACCACCAGCAAAGTCAGTAAGAGACAAGATTGCAGCAAGACTTAGCGTTTATAGTAAGCCTGTAGTTTGCTTATTCCTAGGTGAGAAGCCAGAATATTACGAAGAAGGTCTGTATCAGACTTATACACTTGATGAGTGTGCTCGTCTTGCAGTGAGCTTAGTAAGAGGCCAGAAAGTGGCTGAAGGGACTGTTGATTGCGACAGGTCTAAGTTTTTCAAGCCTGAAGATAAGAAGACAATCAAAGCGTATTACTCCGGCGGTACATTGGCAGGCGAGGCTGCTATGATGATTAAGGATGCCCTTAAGATTACTGATAATACTTATGCAGATGGATTTAAGCTAAATCACGATGGCCACGTTGTAATCGACCTAGGCGATGACATGTATACTCAGGGCAAGCCACACCCTATGACTGATCCTACAAAGAGAGTGGAGTGCATGGAAGAGGCTATGGACGACCCTAGCACAGGTGTAATCCTATTCGATGTTGTTCTAGGATATGGTTCTCATGACGATATGGCTGGCGCTCTTATTCCGGCTGTTGAGACATTAAAGAATAAGGCTAAATCTCAGAATAGAGAAATTTTCTTCGTAGCAGAGGTTTGCGGAACAAGAAATGATTATCAGGGTTATGACGAATCTGTTAAGAAGCTTCAGGATGCAGGCGTAATCGTAGCGGAGACTAACAAGCTAGCCGTTGAGATTGCTATCGAAGCTGTAGGATATAAATTCACTGAGGAGCCAAAAGAAACAAGACCTAAGGAAGTAAAAGAATTTACTCCAGCTGAGCCTTCGGAAAAGCTTTTATCGATGCTTTCACACAAGCCAAAGGTAATTAACATCGGTCTTAAGAGCTTTGCAGAAGTTACAGCTAAGTTTGGATGCGATGTAGTTCAATATGATTGGATGCCACCAGCAGGAGGAAACATTGAGCTCATTAAGGCTCTTAACTTCCTCAGAAACTACGAGGGCTTTGATATCGACGAAGCAAACCGCAAGGTTATCGCTAAGGTTGTAGCTGCACAGCCAGTTCTGAAGGATAATGTTCCAGCTATGACTGTTATTTCAGAGCTCAACGAGAACAATGGAAGAGTAATACTTCACGCTGGTCCTCCTATTGAGTATAAGGATATGCCTGCTACAGTACAGGGCTCTTGTGTAGGTGCAGTATTGTTCGAAGAGTGGGCAGATAATGAAGCTGATGCGCGTAAGCTCCTTGAGTCTGGTGAAATTAAGTTCATTCCTTGTCACCACTGTAATGCAGTAGGACCTATGGGAGGAATTACTACTCAGCATATGCCAGTGTTCGTAGTTCAGAACGAAACTGATGGTAATTATGCATACTGCCAGATGAACGAAGGAATAGGAAAGGTTCTTAGATTCGGTGCATACTCAGAAGAGGTTGTAAACAGACTAAGATGGATGAGAGATGTTCTAGGTCCAACCCTCGGAAGAGCTATAAGAAGCATTGAAGGTGGACTGAATGTTAATCCATTAATTGCTAAGGCGATTGCTATGGGTGATGAATTCCACCAGAGAAATATCGCTGCTTCTCTATGCTTCCTAAAGGAAATGGCACCGATAATCACTGATATGGATATGCCAGAGGATGAAAAGTCTCAGGTAATCAAGTTCCTGTCTGATACAGATCAGTTCTTCCTCAATATAATGATGGCTACAGGAAAGTCAATTATGGATGGAGCTAGAAGACTTACAGAAGGAACTGTAGTAACTGCAATGTGCAGAAATGGTGTAAATTTCGGAATCCGTATCGCAGGTATGGGAGATGAGTGGTTCACTGGACCAGTTAATACACCTCAGGGACTCTACTTTACAGGATATGACGGTGAAGATGCGTGCCCAGATATCGGTGATAGCGCTATTACAGAAACCGTTGGAGTTGGTGGTATGGCTATGATTGCTGCACCAGCTGTAACAAGATTTGTTGGTGCTGGGGGATACGAGGATGCTCTAAATACATCAAATGAGATGACAGAGATCACAATCGATAGAAACCCTAATTATATAATTCCAAATTGGAATTTCACTGGTACCTGCCTAGGAATCGACGCAAGACTTGTCGTTGAAAAGGGAATCACTCCTGTAATCAATACAGGTATTGCTCACAAGATTGCGGGATTTGGTCAGATCGGTGCCGGAACAGTGCACCCACCAATTGAGGCATTTGAAAAAGCAGTTCTTGCGTATGCAAAGAAGCTTGGTTTCTAGAGCGTATAGAAATCTTATAAGACAAAACAACGTAGCGGCCTGAGAAATCAGGTCGTTACTATTATTAGACGATATCAAGGGGGATATAAATATGGCAAAGAAGATTGTTATCGCACTAGGCGGAAACGCACTCGGTAACACAGTTGATGAGCAGCGTGAAGCTGTTGCTCATACTGCGGAAGTAATCGTTGATTTGATTGCTGAAGGTCATGACCTGATAGTTACACACGGAAATGGACCTCAGGTTGGAATGATTCAGAATGCAATGGATGCTCTTGCAGCTACACACCATGGATATGGTGCGGTTCCGCTACCTACAAGTGTTGCTATGTCACAGGGATACATTGCAATCGACCTTCAGAACGCAATAAAATACGAGCTTAAGAAGAGAGGAATGGATAAGAAGGTATCATCGATTATCTCACAGACACTCGTTGATCCTGCTGATGAAGCATTTAAGAATCCGACTAAACCGATTGGAAGCTTTATGACTAAGGAAGAAGCAGATAAGCTTGTTGCACAGGGTGTCTCAGTAGTTGAAGACTCTGGCAGAGGTTACCGCAAGGTGGTTGCATCACCAATGCCATTAAGAATCTGCGAACTAGGAACTATCAAAACACTTGCTGAAGCAGGTCATGTTGTAATCACTTGTGGAGGTGGTGGAATTCCAGTGTTTGACGAAGGTGGTAAACTCGTTGGAGCAGAGGCTGTAATAGATAAGGATAACGCTTCAAGTCTTCTTGCAAGGGAGATTGGGGCTGATTATCTCGTAATTCTTACAGCTGTAGAAAAGGTTGCCATCAACTTCGGCAAGGAGAACCAGGAATGGTTATCAGATCTTTCAATTGATCAGGCTAAACAGTACATTGCTGAGGATCAGTTTGCAAAAGGTTCAATGCTACCTAAGGTTGAAGCGGCTATTCGCTTTGCAGAATCTGGAGAAGGCAGAAATGCGCTTATCACACTGCTAGAGAAAGCTAAAGAAGGTATAAACGGAGAGACGGGAACGGTTATTCATAAATAGTTCATCACGTATAAAATAGTTGTCCGTAAAATTCATAGGAGTTATTAAGAAAATGAACATACCTGTTAATTTTGCGATGTGGGGCATGGCTATCTTGCCAATCATCGTATTAATCGTATTAATGATCAAATTCCGCTGGGGTGCTACTGAAGCTGCTCCAGTTGGATTGATTGTAACAATTGTATCTGCAATGACGTTTTACAAAGCGCCAGCCAATCTTGTTGCCGTTGAGAGTGCAAAAGGTGTATGGAGTTCTTTGGTAATACTTTTAATCATCTGGACGGCGATATTACTATATCAAGCAGGTCAAGAAGCGAACGCTTTTCTTGTGATCAAAAATGAGCTTAGCAAGCTCATTCCAAATGAGCTACTGCTGATATTAGCTCTCGGTTGGGTATTTGTAAGTTTCTTACAAGGAATTACTGGATTTGGGGTTCCAGTTGCAGTTGGAGCACCGCTATTAATAGGAATAGGTGTAAGACCAATATATGCTGTTACAATCTCGCTTCTAGGCCAGGCATGGGGAAATACCTTTGGCACATTGGGAGCAGCGTGGGATGCACTTGCCGATTCTGCTGGAATTAAAGCTGGAAGTGATGAGTATTTTAAGGCAGCTTTTTGGGCAGCGGTATTTCTGTTAGCATGGAATCTTGTTACAGGAGGTATTATTTGCTGGTTCTATGGTAAAGGCAGAGCTGTTCGCAAGGCATTTCCCGCTGTTCTTATTCTGACACTTGTTGGAGGAGGCGGACAACTAGTTCTCAGCCAGATTAATACGACGCTGAGTAACTTTATTCCTGCGGTTTTAGCTCTTGTTATAGTTATGCTTCTCGGCAGGATGAGGCTCTATAATACTGATTGGAAAATCGAAGAGTCTCCAATCATGGACAGAACCGAAAGAAGCGATAAAGCTGAAGGTGAAATTCCTGATATGACACTATTTCAGGCATTCCTTCCATATTTGCTTTTATCAGCTATGACGATTGCAGTTCTAGCTATAAAGCCTGTTAATGAAGCTCTTGGCCAATTTAAGATAGGCATCACAGTTCCAGAAACACGTACGGGATACGGAATTGTAAACATGAGCAGTGACAATTATTCGCCAATTGCGATATTTACACAGGCTAGCATGTTTCTTTTTCTTGCTGCCATAATAGCGCTTGCGTATTACAAGAAAAAGGAATGGATAAAGGAAGGGGGCATAAAAACTGCATTTGCAAATTCTATTTCTATGACCATGCCTTCAGGAATGGCAGTAATAGGACTTGTTATAATGTCAAAGATAATGGGTGGCACTGGTCAGACAATAGTTCTTTCACAGGGAATTGCAAATGTACTCGGAAGCAAGTACCTGCTACTCGCTCCGTTTGTTGGTCTTCTCGGAACATTCATGACGGCTAGCAATATGAGTTCAAATATATTATTTGGCGGATTCCAGGTCACTACTGCTAATTTACTTCATGTTTCTACTTCAGGAGTACTCGGTGCTCAGACTTCAGGTGGTGCTATTGGTGCTGCAGTTAGTCCAAGTAAAATTATTTTAGGCACGACTACGGCGAATATTCTCGGCAAAGAGGGTGAAGTGCTTAAGATTTTACTCGCTATAACAATTCCAGCAACGATATTAATCGGTGCTTTCTTGTTCACAGTATTTGGAATATAGGAGGTTCGATATGGATAAAACAAGTTTCTGGAAGACAAAGGCTGGTGCATTGACTGTAGGTTTTATACTTGCAATGTTAAGCTTTATGATTATATTAGTTGGGATTAAGATGAATTCTGAGACGATTGAGAATTTCGGACTAGCTGTGGTAATTGTTGCAGTCTTAATTTCACCTATAAAAGTTTTTATACTCGATAAACGAAGTAAAAAGGAGGATTAAAGATGGAAATTGAAATGATAACAGGAAGAATTGCTCAGAACCTAGAGTATCTAAAAAGATTTACTTCTACACCTGATGCAGGCTGTACTAGACTTCCTTTTACAAAGGAGACTCGCGAAGTAGTTGATTATCTCAGAAAAGAGATGGAGGAAATAGGTCTCGAGGTTAAGGAAGACGCTGCTGGGAATGTCTACGGAATTCTTAGAGGAACAGATTCATCTCTACCTTGTGTAATGACAGGCTCACATGTCGATTCAGTACTACATGGTGGAAATTATGATGGTATCGGTGGAGTAGTTTGCTCGCTTGAAGTTGCAAGGCAGATTGTTGAGATGAAGCTTGAGCACAAGAGAGACCTTGTTGTAATCGGTTTCATGGATGAGGAAGGAATGAGGTTTGGTACTGGCTATTTTGGTTCAGGTGCTATTCTAGGACATAGAAATGCGGAATACACCAGACAGTTTTCCGATATAGACGGTGTCACTATTGCTGAGGCAATGAGAGCATATGGACTTGATCCAGATAAGATTGAGGATGCTGCATGGACAGAAGGATCTATTGGAAACTTTGTAGAGGCTCATATCGAACAGGGACCAGTACTGGATCAAAAGAATATTGAAATTGGTCTAGTTACTGGAATTGTTGGAATTCAGAGGTATATGGTCAAGGTATATGGAAGAGCTGACCACGCTGGTACAACACCGATGGATATGAGGCTTGATGCAGCAGATACAGCAGCAAAGGTAATATCCAAGATTGCTGATTGGGCTAGAGAAAAAGCGGATGGTACGGTTGCAACTGTTGGACTGATTAAGGTTCCTAATGGTGGAATGAATATCGTAGCCGAAGAGGTTGAATTTACTGTTGACATTCGCTCAATGAACAATGACAATATAAATGATATTGCAAATAGGATTAAAGTGGCATTAGCACGTGAGTGCAAGATAATGGGTGGATCATTTAAGATTGATACAAAACTTGTTATCACACCAGTTGAACTTAACAAGAGTATGCTAGATAAGCTTGAGACCTCGTGTAAAACACATGGTTTCTCGTACATGAGAATGCCAAGTGGAGCAGGTCATGACTCCCTTGAAATCGGTCAGCAGCTACCTACTGTAATGGTGTTTGTGCCTAGTAAGGATGGAAGAAGTCACACACCAGTTGAATTCAGTAAGTATAGCGATCTTGCTAAAGCTTCGGTACTGATGACAGACCTGATTGCAGATTTATTGAACAAGTAATATTAATAATGGATGGTGAAGGCTATGGTGGATGGTAGATATAATTCTGCCTTCAAAAGGAAAAACGTTAGACAACTGAGACGTGCGCTAAAGATGACACAAAAGGAATTTATAGATTACTTTTTATCAAATAGCGACAATAAACCATCGATGAGCATTGCCACACTCTCCAACCTAGAATCAAGGGGAGGAGAGCGTGTCAATGAGGTCGTTAGCTCAGTATGTACAAAGCTCCAAATCGATACGATGTTATTCTCGCTGAGCACGGATGAATTTATCAAAGAGATAGAAAAATATCTTGCTGAGCATAAGGATAACGAAGAATTAGTTCGAGGTATAGAAAAGAAGGGCAGTATTAGCAAACTAGTGAACAGGCTTACTATGTATTTTGCTGACGAGATGCTTGAAGGTAGGCTTAAGCGTGGAGATCAGATTGAATCTGATAGAGAGCTAGCTAGGAAGTTAGGTGTAGGGAGATCAGCAGTTAGAGAATCACTAAAGGTACTTGACGTGCTTGGAATGATTGATATCAGACTGGGGCAAGGAACTTATATTTCTAGTCGGGAAACTAACTTCTTCTCCATCCCATTATCTTGGTCCCTATTTCTTGATGGGGATCAAGTTGATAGTATCTTAACGGTAAGAACTATTCTTGAGATTAAATCAGCTGAACTTGCTGCACAATGCGAAGATCAGGTCAAGCTGAACAGATTAACCGATATCTATAATAGGATGGAGCATACATTTGCTAGTTATGATACCTCGGATAATGTACAAGTTGCTCTCAAAGAAACACTAGATGAGGACATCGATTTCCATACATGTATTGCAGAATGTTCGGGGAATCCAATAATTATATCTATGCTAAGAACAATCAGAAACTTCTTACAGCGAGTAAGTGGGACCGGTATGGTTGAACCGAAGCAGATATCAGCAGTCCTCGTGGAGCATAAAAACCTTTATGAAGCGATTATGTCACATGACCCTGAGGTAGCAGCGCGGGCGATGAAAAATCACCTCAATGAATCGAGTCTGCGTTATAATCTATAAATTAGATTAACTTGTATAAAAAATTGAATTATACTTAGTGAAAAATTGGTTGAAAACTAGCGCAATGCCGTGGTGAAATATATTCAACCAATTTTTATTTATGTTGACACTGTTAGGTGTGAGTAGTATAAATATATGTAAGGCTTTACCTATAGGGCTTTTTAAAATTATTTATTTTATTTGTGCGAATGACTTAAGACGCATATAAACTATTTTATGTAACTATAGTCGTATTAACTTTTTTAATATGGAGGCAAAATGTACAAGATAGTTAGTAAGAAAATCTTGAACCCGGCACTTGGACTTATGGAGATTCATGCACCATTTGTTGCTAGAAAGTGTGAGGCAGGTCAGTTCATCATTCTCAGAGTTGATGAGGATGGAGAGAGGATTCCTCTCACGATTGCCGATTTCGACAGAGATAAGGAGACTGTTACAATCATATATCAGAAGGTTGGATATTCCTCAAATCTGCTAGCAACCAAAGAAGAAGGAGATTACATTGAGGACTTTGTTGGACCGCTAGGTGTTCCATCACCTCTTAAATATACTGATAAAAAGATCATCGGCGTTGCTGGAGGGCTCGGTGCTGCACCAATCTATCCTCAGCTTAAGAAATTAGCTGAGATGGGCGTTAATGTGGATGTTATTCTAGGCGGAAGATCTAAGGAATTTGTAATTCTCGAGGATCAGTTCAGGGAGTTCTGTGACAACATTTATGTCTGTACAGATGATGGCTCATATGGAGAAAAAGGTTTTGTTACAGTTGTGCTTCAGGAGCTTCTAGATAAAGGCGAAGAGTACGAAGAATGTATTGCTATAGGGTCGCTAGGCATGATGAATGGTGTAGTTAATGTGACCAAGCCAGCCGGTCTTCATACAATGGTTTCGCTTAACCCTCTTATGATTGATGGTACAGGTATGTGCGGATGCTGTCGTGTAACAGTTGACGGTGAGATGAAATTCGCATGTGTTGATGGACCAGACTTTGATGGATTTAAAGTAGATTTCAAGGAATGCATGGAGCGTCAGAACTTCTTCAAGGATAAGGAGAAGGAGATGAACGACCACGCATGTAAGATAGGAAGGGGTCAATATGGCTATTAATAGAAATATGAGTCTTGAGAAGGTCAAGATGCCTGAACAGGATCCTAACGTAAGAAATAAAAATTTTGACGAGGTAGCACTTGGATATACTCCAGAGCTTGCAATGGAGGAAGCTCAGAGGTGCTTGCACTGCAAGCATAAACCTTGTGTAGGCGGATGTCCTGTAAATGTTCCAATTCCAGAGTTTATAGAGAAGGTTGCAGAAGGTGACTTCGATGCAGCATATGAAGTTATCACAAGAGAGAATGCACTTCCAGCAATTTGCGGACGAGTATGTCCACAGGAAGATCAGTGCGAGGGCAGGTGCGTTCGTGGTATCAAGGGAGAACCAGTTGGTATCGGTCGCATGGAGAGATTCGTTGCAGACTACCACATGGCTAAAGGTGATACGTTTGAACCAGTTATTGAAAAGAATGGAATTAAGGTTGCAGTAATTGGATGTGGCCCTTCTGGAATAACTTGTGCAGGAGAGCTTGCTAGAAGAGGTTATGAAGTAACTGTATTCGAAGCACTTCATAAGCCAGGTGGAGTACTAGTATATGGGATTCCTGAATTTAGACTTCCTAAGTCATTAGTGGCAAAGGAAATCGAGAGTGTTGAGAAGCTCGGTGTTAAAATTGATACAAATGTCATTGTAGGTAAGTCGATTACCGTTGATGAACTAATGAATGATGGATATAAGGCTGTATTTATCGGAAGTGGAGCAGGACTGCCTAAGTTCCTTAACATTCCTGGAGAGAATCTTCTCGGTGTTTATTCAGCTAATGAGTTTCTAACAAGAGTTAATCTCATGAAGTCATTTAAATTCCCAGAGGTTCCTACACCTGTTAAGGTTGGTAAGAGGGTAGCTGTAGTCGGAGCAGGAAATGTAGCAATGGATGCTGCAAGGACTGCAAAGAGGCTAGGTGCGGACGAGGTGTATATCGTATACAGAAGAAGCGAAGCAGAGTGCCCAGCTAGACTTGAGGAGGTTCATCACGCTAAGGAAGAAGGCATTATCTTCAAGTTCCTCAATAATCCGTCTAAGATACTTGGAGATGAGAATGGATATGTGACAGGTATTGAAGTTGTTGAACAGGAACTAGGAGAGCCAGATGCATCTGGAAGACGTAGACCAGTTCCTATTGAGGGCTCAAACTATGTCATCGATGTTGATTCGGTTATCATCTCTGTAGGGACAAGTCCAAATCCTCTGCTTAGAGCGACGACTCCAGGTCTTGATACACAGAGTTGGGGTGGCATCATAGTTGATGAAGCGACTATGGAGTCGAGCAAAGAGTACGTATATGCAGGAGGAGACGCTGTAACTGGTGCGGCTACTGTAATCCTAGCTATGGGTGCGGGAAAGACTGCAGCAGCAGCGATAGATGAGAAACTCAAGGCTCGTAGATAAGTTATGTCCAGGTTCGAAAGAGCCTACATATAGATACATTACCTCATACTTATGGATGATTGAGTACATGCTGATGTATAAGATTGTTCAGAAAAACCCGCTAACGACCTTACCTGTTGGCGGGTTTTTTATGAAATTATACAACCGATTAGTGCGTATGAATTATATTAGAATTCATTATAGTTCTCGTATTATATGATGCTAATTTGGTAAAAAAGTTCGTAATGTTGGCTTATAAATGACTTTGAAAGCCAACATTAATGATAATTTCACCAAATTTTGTATTAATTATTGAAATTTAAATGTTTAACAGATAAGCTATATATTAGAAAAGATGAAATCTAGAATAACGAGATAGATGGAGATGACAATGGAAAGAAAAGTAGGCACGATATCAAGAGGAATTAGATGTCCTATTATTCGTGAAGGCGATGATATCTCAAGTGTTGTGGTTAACTCTGTACTTGAAGCCACAGAGGCTGAAGGGTTTGAAATCAGAGACAGAGATATTGTTGCTGTAACAGAGTCGGTAGTTGCTAGAAGTCAAGGTAACTACGCTAGCGTTGAGGCAATTGCAAAGGACGTTCAATCTAAGCTTGGAAGTGATACGATTGGGGTAATCTTCCCGATTTTGTCGAGAAATAGATTTGCGGTATGTTTACGCGGTATATCGATGGCTGCTAAGAAAATAGTTTTGATGCTTTCATTTCCAAGAGATGAGGTTGGTAACCAGCTTCTCACGGAGGACCAGCTTGATGAGGCAGGAATCAATCCTTATTCAAAGGTTATGTCTCTCAAGGAGTACCGTGAACTTTTCGGAGAAAATAAGCATCCATTTACAGGCGTAGATTACCTCGCGTACTACGGAGAGGTTATAGAGGCAACTGGCGCTGAAGTAGAGATTGTTCTCGCTAATCATGCGACAGAGATTTTGAACTACACCGACAGAGTTATTAACTGTGACATTCACACTAGAAAGAGGACTCGACGCATACTAAAGGATGCTGGTGCAACAGTGCTTGCCATGGATGAGATTCTAAATGGTCCAGTTGATGGCAGCGGTTTCAACAGCAAGTATGGACTGCTAGGCTCCAACAAGAGCACAGAGGACAGCGTGAAGCTTTTCCCAGAGAGCTGTGAAGAAATTGTACTAGATATTCAGAAGTCAATTCTCGATAAGACAGGTAAGTGTGTAGAGGTTCTAGTTTACGGTGACGGAGCATTTAAGGATCCAGTGGGTAAGATTTGGGAGCTTGCAGATCCGGTAGTATCACCTGCATACACTCCTGGGCTTGAGGGTACACCTAACGAGCTTAAGCTTAAGTATCTAGCTGATAATGACTTTAAAGATCTAAGTGGTGAAGAGCTAAGAGAAGCAATCTCTGCTAGAATCAAGGAGAAGGATGATAACCTTGTTGGTAAGATGGAGACAGAGGGAACTACACCACGTAGACTGACTGATCTCATCGGTTCGCTTTGCGACCTAACAAGTGGTTCTGGCGATAAGGGAACACCTGTAGTACATATTCAGGGCTATTTTGATAACTATACAAATTAATATCAGAAACTGTAAAGGCTCGGATTATATCCGGGTCTTTTCATGTGATAAATACTTTTGTATTATATGAAATTCCTGGTAAATACCCTTTACCGATTGTGCAAAATCAAGTAGAATATACGCGGGTTTAAAAGTGAAAGGAAGGAATATGAGGAAGAAACAAAGTCTCAAAGAACGAATTATAGAAGTGTCGTGGGAACTATTCGAGGAGAAGGGCTACGAGGCGACAACGATGAATGACATCATTGAGAAAGCGCAGGTAGCGAGAGGTTCGTTTTATTATTATTTTAAAGGTAAAGAGAGTTTACTCGATACGCTCGCTACAGTATTCGATAACAAGTACAGGGAGATAATGAATGTCATCCCAGATGATACTAGTGTGTTTGATACATTGATGATCCTCAATTTTGAAACTCATACCTTTATTGAGAAGCACATCGATCACGAGCTTCTAGGCAATATGTATGCAAGTCAGTTAACTAATACTGCTGCAAGCAAGCTGCTCGACAAGGATAGATATTATTTCAAACTTCTTGGTGACTTGCTAAAGAGAGGACAGGAGGACGGTGAGATAACTACAGAATTCAGCGTTCCTGAACTTGTCAACAATTACGTAATACTTGAGCGCGCGCTCGTTTCTGACTGGTGCATGAAGAATGGTACGTTCTCACTAGCTGAATATAGCAAAAAGTATATGCCATTATTCTTTGGGGAGTTTAGAGCTAAATAGTTTTTATAAATATTTGAAATAATAGTTAATCGATTTATTTAGCGAGGCAAAGCTTCGCTTTATTTTTTTGCAAAATTTTGAAAATATTTTAACAAAACTGATTGACAAGGTTTTGTCATAATGTTATGGTTATATTAAATTTAGAACGCAGTCTAAAAATTATTAAAGGTGATTGAGATATGAAAGCAATTACTAACATTCAGAAATTTTCAATACATGATGGAGATGGCATCAGAACTACCGTATTCTTCAAAGGCTGTCCGCTCCACTGCACTTGGTGTCACAACCCAGAGACACAGTGCTATAACCCAGAGGTTGAGTTCGACAGTGAGAAGTGTGTAGGATGCGGTTCCTGCATCAGAGTATGTCATACTGAGGCAATCAGTATCGTAGACGGTAAGGCATTTACGGATTCTAACAAATGCGACCGCTGCGACAAGTGCGGCAAGATGTGCCCAAGCTCGGCTAGAAGGGTAATGGGTAAAGATTACGAGCCTAAGGTACTTGTAAAAGAACTGATGAAAGACCTCATGTTCTACGAGGAGTCTGGAGGTGGCGTAACACTCTCAGGCGGTGAAGTGATGATGATGGATATAGACTATCTACTCGCTATAGCTAAGGAATTAAAACGCAATGGAATTTCGCTTTTTATCGACACTTGTGGATATGTTCCATATGAGAGGCTGAGCAAAATTCTCCCATACACAGATACGTTCTTATACGATCTCAAGTGCATGGATGATGAACTCCACAAGAAATACACTGGTGTTAGCAACGAGAAGATACTCGACAATCTCGCAAGACTTTCTAAGGACGGAGCAAGAATTTACGTAAGGATTCCGGTCATCAAAGAAGTTAACGGCAATGAAAAAAATATGCAGGATACCATAAAGTTCTTGCAGGACAACGGAATACACCCAGCAAAGATTAACCTTTTACCTTATCACGACGCAGGTGTTCCGAAATATTCGAAGATAGGAATGGTGTATGAGGGTAATGAGCTACACGCACCTTTCAAGGAAGAGATGGATAAGTTCGCTGAACTATTTATAAAAGCTGGTTTTGTTAATACCAAGATAGGAGGATAGCAATGGCAACACATGGTATGAATGAGAGAATTCAGAAGTTAAGAGATATCAGTGTAAACACACCGGTACACATCGACCTCGAAAGAGCTAAGATTGAGACAGATTTCTACAAAGAAAACGATGGGAAATACTCAATTCCTGTAATGAGAGCTATGGTTCTAAAGGAGTATTTCTCGAAGAAGACACTTTACTTTGGAGATGGAGAGCTTATCGTCGGTGAGAAGGGTAAAGACCCTCAGGCATCACCTACATTCCCTGAACTATGCTGCCACAGTGAAGAAGATATGATTGTAATGAGCGACAGAAAGCTCGTTTCATTCCATACTACAGTAGAGGATAGAGAACTACAGAAGAAGGAAATCATTCCTTTCTGGGAAGGAAGAACTATCCGTGAGAAGATTCTAGCATCGATGAAGCCAGAGTGGCATGAGTGCTACGAAGCAGGTGTATTCACAGAGTTTATGGAACAGAGAGGCCCTGGACACACTTGCGGTGGAGAGCAGGTATTCACTACTGGATACATGGATTATAAGGCTAAGATCAAGGAAACAATGGATAATCTAGACTGGATGAACGATCCTGAAGCTTATGATAAGAACGAAGAGCTAAAGGCTATGGATATCTGCTGTGATGCGGTGATCATCCTCGGTGAGAGATACCACAAGCTAGCGCTCGAGAAGGCTGAAGCAGAGACAGATCCAGTTAGAAAAGCTGAGATTTTACAGATTGCTAAGAACCTCGAAGTCGTTCCTGCACACGCACCACAGACTTACTGGCAGGCAATCCAGCTATATTGGTTCACACACCTCGCAGTTACTACTGAGCTCAATCCATGGGACGCATTTAGCCCTGGAAGAATGGATCAGCACCTCATCAAGTACTATGAAGCGGATACTGAAGCAGGTATTCTCGATGATGAGAAGGCTCTCGAGCTTCTAGAGTGCCTGTGGGTTAAGTTCTACAACCAGCCAGCACCTGTAAAGGTAGGAATTACACTCAAGGAGAGTGCAACATACACAGACTTTGCTAATATAAACACTGGTGGAGTTACACCAACTGGAGAGAACGGTGTTAACGCAGTTAGCTATCTAATCCTTGACTGTATGGATGATATGAAACTTGTACAGCCTAACTCAAACGTAACAATCAGCAAGAAAACTCCTCAGAGATTCCTCAAGAGAGCTTGCGAGATTTCAAGAAAGGGTTGGGGGCAGCCAGCATTCTATAACACAGAAGCTCAGATTATGGAGCTGATAAATGCAGGAAAGACACTCGAAGATGCTCGTCGCGGCGGTTCTTCTGGATGCGTTGAGACTGGAGCATGGGGAAGTGAAGCATATATTCTAACAGGATATATGAACATCCCTAAGATATTCCAGATGACGCTGTTCAATGGTTATGATCAGGTTTCCGGCAAGCAGCTAGGTCTAGAGCTAGGCTATGCTAAGGATTTCAAGACTTATGAGGAGCTGTGGGACGCATTCAAGAAGCAGCTAGAGTATTTCGTAAACATCAAACTTTACGGCAACAACATCATTGAGAGAATCTATGCAGAGTTCATGCCGGCACCTCTACTTTCTGTAGTAACTAACGATTGTATTTCAAATGCTAAGGACTACAATGCTGGTGGTGCTCGTTACAACACAAACTACATCCAGGGTGTAGGAATCGGAACAGTTACAGACTGCCTAACATCGGTTAAGTACAATGTATTTGATGAGAAGAACTTCACTATGGACGAGCTCATCGAAGCTATGGAGCACAACTTTGAAGGATACGACTATATCTATAGCCTAGTAACTGAGAAGACTCCTAAATACGGAAACGATGATGATTACGCAGATGACGTTATGAAACAGATCTTTGACCTGTACCACGACACAATCGTTGGCAGACCTAATATGAAGGGTGGAAAGTACGGAATCGACATGCTTCCTACAACTTGCCACGTATACTTTGGTGATGTTATCCTCGCAACTCCAAATGGACGTAAAGCACACAAGCCGGTATCTGAGGGAATCTCACCAGAGAAGGCTGCCGATGTAAATGGACCTACAGCGGTAATCAAGTCTTGCGCTAAGATGGATCATCTCGCAACAAGTGGTACTCTTCTCAACCAGAAGTTTACACCTGATGTAGTAACAGGTGAAGAGGGCCTAGCTCACATGGCGGATCTCGTTCGTTCTTACTTCGCGATGGATGGACACCACATTCAGTTCAATATAATCGATAGAGCAACTCTAATCGAGGCTCAGAAGAACCCTGAGGAGTACAAGGATCTAATCGTAAGAGTAGCTGGATACAGCGACTTCTTCCGTAACCTTGATAAACCTCTACAGGATGAGATTATCAATAGAACTGAGCAATCCTTCAGCTAAAAGGGATAAACCGTGTATAGAAGCGAATTCGATGTATAATAGATACATGAAGCGGCTATACGTAGTATATTCTAAATAATTACATCATGACTGGATTGGCGTGACTAGTTTGCGCCAATCCATCTAATATAACTTTACTTATAGTATTTGCGTGCGTTAGGAGGCAGAAATGAGAATAGGCTTTATCGGCACAGGCGTTATGGCGAATGCGATGATGGGTGGTATCATCAGCGCTGGAGTATGCAAGCCCGAAAACATCATCGGTGCAGATCCAACTGAGTTTGGAAGAACTAAGACCAAAGAGCAGAATGGAGTAGAAGTTACTGACAATAATCTAGATGTACTAGAGAAATGTGACTATATATTCCTAACTGTAAAACCGCAGTATTATGCACCGGTAATCGAGGGAATAAAGGATCACGTAAAGGAAAATCACGTGTTCATCTCTATTGGAGCAGGAGTGACACTGGACTACCTCAGCAAAGCATTTGGTGGTAAGGACGTAAAAATCGTACGTGTAATGCCAAATACACCAGCTCAGGTTGGTGAAGGTATGTCGGCGGCTTGCCCAAATGAGTTCGTGAGCGAAGAAGAAATTAAGACGACTCTCAGTATTCTGAATGCTTTTGGAAAGGCTGAGGTTGTTCCAGAAAATCTATTTGATGTGGTTACTGGAATTAGCGGCAGTGGACCAGCTTACGTATTCCTATTCATCGAGGCTCTTGCTGATGCGGCAGTTGTTGGAGGAATGCCTAGAAGACAAGCATATGAATTCGCTGCACAGACAGTGTATGGTGCTGCTAAGATGGTTATGGAAACTGGCAAACATCCAGGTGAACTCAAGGATATGGTATGCTCACCAGCAGGAACTACTATTGCAGCTGTTCGCACTCTCGAAGCATATAATTTCAGAAGTGCTGTTATCGAAGGTGCCAATGCAGCTACAGAGAAGTCAGCGGCTATGAGAGGCTAGAGCTTAATTCACAAAACATCTAGCTGATACTAACATGTACATATAGATACATAGAATATCATTGCATAAAAAGAACTCGATTCAGCTGAATCGAGTTCTTTACTTTCTATTTGTCTTTCTTAGACTTCTTATTTTTCTCGTAGTAATGAGAATATGTCTTTTCAATCGCATCTGCAACAGCTCGTGCATTGCCTTTTAAATTCTTGTCAAATAACATATTATCGTGTTTATTGCTAATAAATCCAATTTCGACGAGGCAAGAAGGCATTTTATTGACACTGAGCTCATCATACTCGTTGGTTTCGCTTACAAGCGTTCCAGAGCGTACTTGTCTTTTTGCAAAGCCTTCATCGTGCAGCTGCTTCATAATCTGTTTTCCAAGATAGCGGCTCTTAGGGTTATTATCCTTTGGGAGGAAAACCTCTACACCTTGTGCCCTTGGATCTCCAGCTTTGTTTCTATGAATAGAAACCATTAGCTTGGCTTTCTTTTTATTAGCCATTTTGCCAATTTTTATTCTCTTGGTAAAGCTATCATTCTCACGAGTTAAGTAGACCTTAAATCTTTTTCTGTTAAGTTCTTTTTTTATTTGTAGTGCGATACGAAGCGTATCATCTTTTTCTTTTCGAGACTTAGTTTGAGAACCTGGGTCGTGTCCACCGTGACCAGGATCGATGAAAATTACTCCGCGATCAAGCTTTGGTGGGGCGAGTACGTCTCTATTGCGGTATAGTCCGATTACAAAAAAAAGAACTAAGAAGAGAGATATGAAAAATGTATATTTGCGTCTACGACGCCTTTTCATTTTTTTCTTTCGTTTATCTGCGATGATAATTTCTCGCATCTGCTGCTCTGTAAGTGCCAATTGATTCTCCTGATTTAACTTCATGTATGACACTATGCTACTATATTGCGTAAAAATTGTAAATATTGTACATTGTACTACCTAGAATTATTGATGAAAATTCATTTAAATGCTATAATTTGTACAAACTATGTCTTGATAGGGAGAGGGGCTCTTATGTATGCATTGACGGCGAAAGCCATGCGTTACATGGATGAATATACGATTAGCAAGGGGATACCGAGCGCAGTTCTTATGGAGAATGCCGCTGGGGGACTTGTTAATGAGATTATTTCACGCTTTCCTGACAAAGCCACCGAAGTGCTCGTAGTCGTTGGCCATGGCAATAATGGTGCAGATGGTCTCTGTGTGGCTAGATGGTTAATTCATCTGGGCTATGTTGTCAATGTCTACTTCGTTGGAGATAGAAGCAAGGTTTCGCATGCGTTCACTAACCAACTAAGAATTTTAACATCTATGAGCAAATCCTTTAGGATGTATGGACTAGGTTCGAGAGATGATCTCAAGATTCTACAGCAACGTTACGATGTAATTGTAGATGGTATTTTTGGAATTGGACTAAACAGAAGATTTGGTGCTAACTTTGCTAAGTTTATCGAATATTTAAATACGAAGTCAGGCTTTAAAATTGCGATTGATATTCCTTCAGGGTTAAACGCCACTACAGGTGGTATCATGGATGCCACATTTAGAGCAGATCTCACAGTGACATTCGGAAACTACAAGACAGGGATGTTCTTTGGCGATGGAAGAGCCATGTCTGGCGAAGTTAAATTAATAGATATTGGAATAATCAAATCCGGTTATTCTACAATCGAGGATAAGCTTTTTATATGTGATAAGAGGTTTTTAGATGATACAAGGCATCTGGCACTAGTTTCGCGTGAAGAACGCTCTCATAAGGGTACTTTTGGCTCGGTTGGAATTGTGGTTGGCCCCAACGCAATGATGGGAGCTAGCATGCTGGCGGCTAAGGCTGCCTATAGATGCGGGTGTGGCCTAGTCAAGATATTCTGCCCTAATAAGTACGTTGGGTATTTCAATGTTGCGATACCTGAGGCTGTAGTCGTACCATATAAGAACGATGATATAACTGGTGCTATGACAGATTTTGCCGGTTCCGTTGATGTTGTCCTTATCGGACCTGGTCTAAAAGAAGATTCGACAGGTAGGATTCTAGTTAAGCAGCTACTTGCAATGGAGATAAAGCTGGTAATCGATGCAGGTGCACTTAATATTATCGCACGAAATCTCAAACCTTTCCGCAAGAGGAGGGCTGATTGTGTTATAACTCCGCACATTGGAGAGATGGCAAGGCTGTGCGATGAGGACATAAAGGTCGTTGATAAGAACAGAGTTGGATTTATCAAGAAGTTCTCGCAGCACTATAACGTGAGCATGGTGGTGAAGTCTGATGTGTCGCTGATATCGCTTTTGAACGGTAGTGACCAGAGACTTTTCCTAAATACCCTTGGTAATTCTGGCCTGGCTACTGCTGGATCAGGAGATGTGCTGGCAGGTACTATTGCTTCGCTTATAGCACAGGGCAATAGTCTTAATAACAGCCTTCTGTACGGAGTTATGATTCATGGTAATGCTGCAGATAAGCTTAATACTGGTGAAGATGCTCGAAGAAAGATGATGGCTAGCGATATTGTGGAGAATCTTTTTTAAGAATTATAAGAATCAATAGTTAATTTGAATAATTACGGAAGTCGCTTGCATAAGCATAAGATTAGATCTGAAGTAACTTCCGTTTTTTTATTTCTTGTACTAAGCCAGTGAAAATGTTATAATCAATCCGTTATGACGAAGCTTGTCCATAACACTCTGAAATGGCAGGAGGTGAATCAGTAATATGGCACAGGTTACCGTTAGAGAAAACGAGAGCTTGGAGAGCGCGCTTAAGAGATTTAAGAGATCTTGTGCACGTGATGGAGTGATGTCCGAACTCAGAAAGAGAGAGCATTACGAGAAGCCAAGCGTAAAGCGTAAGAAGAAGTCTGAAGCTGCTAGAAAGAAGGCAAGAAAGTTTTAAGTCTTAGGAGGTGGATAGCGTGAGTTTGAAAGAACAGTTGATGGCTGATTATAAGACAGCTATGAAGGAACACGACGTCACCACCAAGGAGACCGTCAACCTCGTTAGAGCCGCTATTAAGCAGCACGAAGTAGATCAGAAGGTCGCACTTGAGGATGACGCTGACATCGTTCCAATCATCAAGAAGCAGCTCAAGATGCGTAGAGATGCGCTAGCTGATTTTGAGAAGGCTGGAAGGACAGACTTGTTAGATGGTTATAAAAGAGAGATTGAGGTTCTCGAGAGATATCTCCCAGAGGAGATGTCCGAAGAGGAAATCCTTGATGCTATCAAAAAGATTGCTGACGAGACTGGAATCGAACGCAATATGAAGAGCATGGGCACCATGATGAAGACTGCTATGGCTAAGCTACACGGTAAGGCTGATGGCTCTCTCGTGTCTAAGATGGTTAAGGAATACCTCAGCAAATAACTATCAATATGTATTTAACAGGGCGATGCCCTGTTTTTTCTTTTCTCTCACTGAAATCACAAATGCATGTTAAGTATCATTTCGTTGTAATAGTTGGTTAAAAAAGTTATAATGATAGTTAATATTTACAAAGGAAGAGTGCATGGATAACAGTAAAGATATAGTTAGATTTGAGATTCCAGAGGACATTAATAGAGAGCAGCTTTTTGGCACCCTTGATGCTAATATCAAGCAGGTCGAAAAGGCTACGGGCACGTCAATCGTAATGCGAGATGACGGGCTTTTTATTAAAGGAACGGAGAACCTGAGAGCTGCAAATATAATAAATAGGATGGTTGAAAACTTACGAGTTGAGCCAGAAATCGATGCGCGCAGAGTTAACTATTTAATCGATATGGAATATAGGGGCGAAAGCTTTGATGCAAGAGAGCAGACAAGTGATGTAATCTGCTATACATATAGGGGGAAGCCACTAAGACCAAAAACAAAAGGTCAGAAACGATACGTCGATATTATTCGTAAGAATGACATGGTATTTGGAATAGGTCCAGCAGGAACAGGTAAGACGTACCTAGCCTGCGCATTGGCTGCTAATGCCCTTAAGAACAAGGAGGTTGAGAGAGTCATACTGGCTAGGCCGGCTGTAGAGGCGGGCGAAAGCCTAGGCTTCTTGCCAGGGGATCTCCAAGATAAGGTTGATCCGTATCTAAGACCTCTATACGATGCAATATTTGAGATTATAGGACAAGAGACAGCAGCAAGGCTTAAGGAGACTGGAGTTATAGAAGTTGTACCGTTAGCTTACATGAGAGGCCGTACACTCGACAATTCATTTATCATACTTGATGAAGCGCAGAATACAACGCGTGAACAGATGAAGATGTTTCTTACTAGAATGGGCTTTAATTCTAAAGTCGTTGTAACAGGTGACATCACGCAGATAGATCTTCCGAAAGGGTCAGGGTCTGGACTTGTCGAAGCGAGGAGAGTTCTCAGCGATGTAGAGGGTGTAGAATTCAGCTATTTGACAGAGGTTGACGTAGTGAGACACGATTTGGTTAAGAAGATAATCAAGGCATATAGCGATTATGAGGACTCAAATAATTCTAATGCAAATGTCAGACGTGGTGGGAGTAAGCGATGATTTTAGATATCAATTATAGCGATACCATTTATGGAGATACTTGTATTGATGAACGTATAGATAATGAGCTGATTCGTGAGGCTGCAGTTTACCTCATATCCTCAGAAATCTTTGATGAGTTTAATGATGAAGTACTAAAGAGAGCGACCGAGCTACCTATATACATTGGCGTATCTCTTGTGTCAGAGGATGAAATAAAAGACATTAATAGAGAGTTTCGTGGGATAGATAAGGTTACTGATGTGTTATCATTCCCTCAGTTCGAGAGTGTTGATGAACTACTTGATGAAATAGAGGGTGACGAAGCACTCGTAGATATTCCGCTTGGAGATGTTGTTATTTGTCTTGACCAGGCAGAACGCCAATCGAAGGAGTATGGAACATCTATTAGACGCGAGGTTACATATCTCTTTGTTCATAGCATACTTCACTTGCTCGGATATGATCACATGGAGGATGACGAAAAGGCCTATATGAGAGCGCATGAGGAGCGAGTTATGGCTACACTCGATATCTTAAGATAGGTGATTCTTTAATTAAGTTACTAAGCTACAAGTTTTAGTGTTCTCTAAATATATAAGAGAACTAGAATTATTGTTATTAAGATGAATGGAGAACTAATGAAATCAGGTTTTATTGGAATAATTGGAAGGCCTAACGCGGGTAAATCCACGCTTCTTAACAATGTATTGGGTGAGAAGATAGCTATCACATCGGATAAACCGCAGACGACGAGAAATCGTATTACCGGCATCTACACGGACTTAGAACACGACGGCGGTGAGGGGATTCAGATGGTATTTCTGGATACACCGGGAATTCATAAGCCTAAAAATAAACTAGGGGCAGCGATAAACGAGACCGCTATTAACACCATGGGTGGAGTAGATGTGGTTTTGCTTATTGTAGATGGTACTAAGAAGTTTGGAAAAGGTGACCAGTATATTTTAGATATGCTCGCTCAATCGGATATCAAGAAAGTGCTCGCAATCAATAAGATGGATTCAATTGGGCCTGAGGAATATCTCGAGCTTTATAATGAATACGATAAATGTGGACTGTTTGATGAGATTTTCGGAATTTCGGCACTTCAAGACACTAATGTAGATAAACTGATGAAGTGCCTATCGAGTTATATGACTAAAGGACCGATGTACTATCCAGAGGATATGGCGACTGATCATCCGGAACGATTTATAGTAAGTGAGATAATTAGAGAGAAGCTGTTGCAATATTTGGATCAAGAGGTTCCCCACGGTATCTTCGTTGAAATTGAGTCATATGAAGAAAAGCCGCACATCACCAAGATTGGTGCAGTAATTTGCTGCGAGCGCACATCACATAAGAGCATTATTATAGGAAAAGGGGGACGCAAACTCAAAGGGATTGGAAAGAGTGCAAGGGAAGAGATAGAATTGCTTCTTGGGACTAAGGTATTTCTGTCGCTTTGGGTTAAAGTGAAGGAGCGCTGGCGTGATTCTGACAGGGTCATTAGGAATCTCGGATATAGGGAAGAGTAAGAATGCTTATTAATACAGAAGGGATAGTGCTGCGACAGAATAAGATTGCCAATAATAGACGGATTATTACGCTTTTCACACGGCGCTACGGGAAAATAACTGCAGGGACGAGTATTAACGAACGTGCCAAAGGAAGGGCAGCTCTTGCTATAAGACCTTTTACATATGCAGAATATGACATATTTAAGGGACGGAACTATTTCAATATAAACAATGCAGAGGTAAAGAAAAGTTACTACTCAATCGGTGAAGATATCGATAGGTATATGGTTGCCTCACAGCTTCTAGAATACATAGATAAAACAACCGAAGAGGAACAGATAAGGCCAAGGCTTTTTGATCTATCAATTGAGTTCATGGAGTCTATTATCAATGCAAAAGGTAACTACATGACGCTCTTTTATGCGTTTATTGTAAAATCGTTATCACTCAACGGAGTAATGCCTGAAATAAAGCAGTGTGTGAGCTGTGGAAAGTCACTTTCTGATATTAGAAAAGAGGGAGATGGAAAGGTAAAATACTTTTCTGTTAATGGTGGAGGAATTCTGTGTGAGGATTGCTACACAAGGCTTGATACACGCGATGTTTCGTTGATTTTCAAACCTGATTTTGATATAGTTGAGGTATTAGATTACTTTGCAAAGAAGCCGCTCTCAAGTTTTGAAAAAGTAGCTTTAAAATCCGCAGTGTCAGACGGATTACAGAGAATTCTATCAGAATACCTCAAGTACTATCTAGATGTTGATATTTTCGATAATGACATTAGCTTATAGATTTTGTTGCAAAGTTAAAAAAGGAGGATGCTATGGAAATCACATTGGAAAAGATTGAATTAGTTAAAGACAGGACGGGAGTTAGCTATAGGGAAGCAAAGAGTGCTCTTGAAGAAGCTAATGGAAGCGTGGTTGATGCGATTATTTTCATCGAGGAAAATATTGGGACCGAAGATTCAGATGCTGATAATCTATACGGTAATGAACTTTTCGCTCGTCTTAAAAAGACTGCTGAAAAAGGGAATATGTCACGTATCATCATTAAGAAGGGCGATGAAGTGCTCGTTAATCTACCGCTTACAGTTGGTATTTTAGGTGTTGTTATCGCACCTTGGGGAATGATATTAGGCTTAGTTGCTGCCGCAGGATTTAACTGTAACGTTGAATTTGTAAATGACAAGGGTGAAGTTACAGACGTTAACGGTAAGGTTAAAGCACAGTATAGCCGTGCAAAGAGTGCTGGAAGTGAGACTGTAGATAAGATTAAAGACAGCGAGCTATATAACGATATTAGACTTAAAGGGCAGGATAAATTTGAAGATTTAAGGGATAAGGGTCTCGATAAGTTTGACCATGTCAAGAACAATGTTAATCTCTCAGATTTAAAGCGCAAGGGTAGCGAGATTCTTAAGAAACGTAACAAGGACGATAACTTTGACTTTTCTAAAAACGATATAGCTGATGTTGCTGATGGATATTATGATTTAGATATCGAGAATCTAGGTCCAGATCAGCCGGGAAACGTATTTGTGGACAATGAGGAAACTCAAAAAGCAGATACAGAAGAAAAATAAAAACTGACGCTAATTTGCGTGAAATGTAAGAATTTTTTTAGATAGGACAGGTATAGATGTATGGCAATTGATAAGAATGTAGTTCAGCCGGATAGAGTTGTAACTATGGATAAGATTACTGCTCTGGCAAAGAATAGAGGTTATATTTTTCCCGGATCAGAGATTTACGGTGGATTAGCCAATACATGGGATTACGGACCTCTGGGAGTTGCATTCAAGAACAATGTTAAGAAGGTTTGGTGGAGCAAGTTTGTTCAACAGTCAAAGTACAATGTTGGAATTGATGCTGCTATTCTGATGAACCCAGAAACATGGGTTGCATCTGGACACGTTGGTGGTTTTTCAGACCCTCTTATCGATTGCAAGAGCTGTAAAGCAAGGTTTAGAGCTGATAAGATTATTGAAGACTATCTGGTTGAAACTGAAGGCAAGCAGATTTCCTGCGATGGCTGGAGTAACGCGGAGATGGAGAATTACATCGCCGAGAACCATATTCTGTGCCCAGAGTGTGGTAAATCTGATTTTACAGGGATTCGAAAGTTTAACCTTATGTTTAAGACTTTTCAGGGCGTAACTGAAGATTCAAAATCAGAAATATTTCTAAGACCTGAGACGGCACAGGGGATATTCGTTAATTTTAAAAATGTTCAGAGGACTTCTCGCAAAAAGATACCGTTTGGTATAGCGCAGATAGGTAAGTCGTTTCGTAACGAAATTACACCTGGAAACTTCACTTTCAGAACTAGAGAGTTTGAACAGATGGAGTTAGAATTCTTCTGTAAGCCAGGAACCGATCTAGAATGGTTCGAGTATTGGAAACAGTATTCGATTGATTTTCTCAAAAATCTCGGTATGAACATGGAAAATATTCGTGTTAGAGATCATGAGAAAGAGGAACTATCGCACTATAGCAATGCAACTTCGGACCTAGAATATTTATTCCCGTTCGGATGGGGAGAACTATGGGGAATAGCGGATAGGACAGATTTTGATCTTATGAGACATCAAGAACATTCTGGACAGGATATGAGTTATCTTGACCCTGAAACTAACGAGAGATACGTTCCATATTGTATAGAGCCATCTCTTGGAGCAGACAGAGTAGCACTCGCATTCCTAATCGATGCATACGATGAGGAAACTGTGGTGGATGGAAAAGGTAAAGAAGATACTAGAGTTGTTCTGAGACTCCATCCTGCTCTTGCGCCTTATACAGTTGCAGTTCTTCCTCTATCTAAGAAATTAGAGGATGTAGCTTTGCCTATTTATGAGGAACTTAGCAAGTATTTCAATGTTGAATACGATGCTGCTGGTTCAATAGGCAAGAGATATAGAAGAGAAGACGAGATAGGAACACCTTTCTCAATCTGTGTGGATTTTGACACAGAAACCGATAAATCAGTCACTATACGCGATAGAGATACGATGGAGCAGATTCGTCTACCTCTGTCTGACGTTAGGGAATATATAGAAAACAAATTGCAGTTTTAACTAAGGAGAAATGCCATGGGAAAATTTGTTTATTCTTTTAATGAAGGCTCTAAGGATATGAGGAGTCTTTTAGGTGGTAAGGGTGCAAACCTTGCGGAGATGACTAAGATAGGTCTACCGGTACCATTTGGGTTCACTATTTCAACTGATGCTTGTAAAGACTATCTTGACAAAGGAGGAGTTTTGTCCGAGGAAATTGTCAAAGAAGTTTATTACCATCTTGCTGAGCTTGAGCACGTGATGGGAAAGACTTTTGGAGATGTAGAGAACCCACTTCTCGTATCTGTTAGATCGGGAGCTCCTGTTTCGATGCCTGGTATGATGGATACAATTCTAAACCTAGGTCTTAATGACGAGTCTGTAAAAGGTCTTGCTGCAAAGACTGGCAACGAAAGATTTGCATACGACAGTTATAGAAGATTTATTCAGATGTTCGGAGATGTAGTTCTCGAGATTCCAAAAGCTAGGTTCGACTTTATCTTCGATGGTAAGAAAGAAGCAGTTGGTGCTGAGTTTGACGTTGATCTCTCACCAGAAGACCTTAAGGCTATTATCGAAGCCTATAAAGTTCTCGTTAAAGAGGAGCTGGGAAGAGATTTTCCACAGAATCCTAAAGATCAGCTGATGGAAGCTATACAGGCGGTATTCCGTTCTTGGAATAACGATAGAGCTATCCTATATAGACAGTTAAACAACATTTCTACATCACTCGGAACTGCTGTTAATGTACAGTCTATGGTATTCGGAAATACCGGGGAGACTTCCGGTACTGGAGTTGCATTTACAAGAAGTCCTGTAAACGGCGAGAACAAAATCTTTGGTGAGTTCCTCGTAAATGCCCAGGGCGAAGATGTTGTTGCTGGAATCAGAACACCTCAGCCAATCGCAGAGATGGAGCAGGCTTTCCCAGAAGTATATGCAAAGTTTGAATCTGTAGCTGAGATTCTAGAGAAGCACTACAAGGATATGCAGGACATGGAGTTTACTGTCGAGGATAACAAACTGTTCATGCTTCAGACAAGGAATGGTAAGAGAACTGCTACTGCTGCTGTTAAGATTGCAGTTGACATGGTAGAAGAAGGGCTAATTGACAAGGAGACTGCTATATTACGTATAGAGCCAGATCAGATTAACCAGCTACTTCATCCTACATTTGATAGTTCAGAACTTGCAACTGCAACAGCTGTTGCTAAGGGACTTCCAGCTTCCCCGGGCGCTGCTTGTGGTGAAATTGTATTCAGCGCAGATGACGCTGCAGAGGCGGCTGCATTAGGTAAGAAGGTTGTTCTTGTTAGAGAAGAAACTTCCCCAGAGGACCTTGCAGGTATGGTAGCTGCTCAGGGTATCCTAACTGCAAGAGGTGGTATGACCTCTCACGCTGCTGTAGTTGCTCGTGGAATGGGTAAGTGCTGCGTTGCTGGTTGCAGTGCAGTTACAGTACATGAGTCTGCGAAGAAAATGGTTGTAAACGGTAAAGAATACCACGAAGGAGACGTGATTTCTATCAATGGAACTGACGGAAGTGTTTATGACGTAGCTATTAAGACTGTTTCACCTGAACTATCTGGTGACTTCGGAACTATTATGAAGTGGGCTGATGATGTTAGAAATCTCGGAGTTAGAGCTAATGCGGATAACCCTAGAGATGCTAGACAGGCACTAGAGTTTGGAGCTGAAGGAATTGGTCTTTGCAGAACTGAGCACATGTTCTTTGAGGATGAGAGAATCCCTAAGATTAGAAGAATGATACTTGCAGACTCCGAGACTGAGAGAAGAGAAGCTCTTGCAGGACTTCTTCCATATCAGAAAGGGGACTTCAAAGGTCTATACGAGGTAATGGGTGAGAGACCAGTTACTATTAGACTTTTAGATCCACCTCTACATGAATTCCTTCCTAAGACTGAGACTGACATTAATCAGCTTTCAGAGCAGTTCGGAATCTCTAAGGAAGCTATAGAGAAGAAGACTGTTGAGCTTCACGAGTTCAATCCTATGCTTGGTCACAGAGGTTGCCGTCTAGCAGTTACCTATCCTGAAATAGCTGAAATGCAGACAGAGGCTATTCTAACAGCTGCACTTGAAGTATCTAAGGAGAAAGGATATAAGATTAAGCCTGAGATTATGGTTCCGCTAGTAGGAAATGTTAAGGAACTGCGTTTCGTTAAGAATACAATTGATGAGACAGCTAAGAAGTGCTTTGAGAAGGCAGGAATGGAACTTGAGTACATGGTAGGTACAATGATTGAGATTCCAAGAGCTGCTCTCACTGCAGATGAGATTGCTGAAGAAGCTGAGTTCTTCTCATTCGGAACAAACGACCTAACTCAGATGGGATTTGGATTCTCTCGTGATGACACTGGTAACATCATTAAAGAATATATTAATGATGGTATTCTTGAGAGAGATCCATTCCAATCTCTAGATCAGAAGGGTATTGGAAAGCTGGTTAAGATGGCTTGTGAAGGCGGAAAAGAGACTAGACCAAACATTAAGTTAGGTGTTTGCGGAGAGCACGGTGGAGATCCGGATACTATTGAGTTTATGTATAAGACTGGACTCCAATATGTATCTTGCTCACCGTTCAGAGTACCAATTGCAAGACTTGCTGCTGCACAGGCGACAATCAAGAATCATAAATAGTATCTAAAGGTTAAGCATCCGTAGCGGATGCTTAACCATAAATTTTTTGAAATGAACTGGTTTAATAAATTTGAAGATAAATGGAATGGATTATCAAGTACAATATTGATGATTCTAGGAAACTTAATTTATGCATTTAGCATAAACCTCCTAATCACACCGATGCACCTGTATAACGGTGGATTCCTCGGAATATCCCAGATTGTTAGACATTTAATTGTCGTGAATACTGGAGTTGCAACGATATATGGTCTTGACTTTACTGGTATTATCTACTTCTTGATAAATATTCCTTTATTTTTGTATGCATACTCATCAGCTGGATTTAAATTTGCGACTAAGACACTGATTTCAATTGGCATATCATCGGTTTGCCTTACCCTTGTTCCAGTACCAAAGATTCCTTATATTGATGACTACCTAACCGCGTGTGTAGTCGCAGGTGTTATCGGAGGAATCGGAACGGGCATGATTTTAAGAGGTGGAAGTTCAACTGGCGGTCCAGATATCATAGCAGTGTGCATGGCAAAGAAGAATCCAAACATTAGCGTCGGAATGCTTAATAATGTTGTGAATTTTGCTGTATATGGTTGCTGCCTACTGTTATTTAATGTAAAGATAGCAGTTTACTCCTTCATCTACTCGGCTGTCAAGGCGATGTTTATCGACAGGATGCACACCCAAAACATCAAGACAGAAGTTCTGATTATTACTAAGAAAGAGGGTATAGAAAAAATTCTTACTGAAGAATTAAACAGAGGCGTTACAAGTTGGAAGGGAACAGGTGCTTACACAGGAGATGAGGTAAATATAATTCTAACGCTCGTCTCAAAGTATGAAATAGAACATCTCAAAGGAATAGTTAACGATATTGATTCTCATGCATTTCTCATGATGTCAGAGGGTGAAAATATAGTGGGTAATTTTAAGAGACACATAGGGGTCGGCGAATAGAAAAATACTGCGAGCCTCGGCAAATAGTTTCGCTTACTTGATGAATTATACGAATATTGTGTAACTTGATGTGATGTAATAATACTCGCATTCGTTAATTCGTAACTTCGTAAACCTTTAAACTTGTCAAAACCTCGCAGCCTTTTGTATTCACCTTCAGCTCCCTCGCTGTGATGATTGTCCATATGTGGCCTACGAGCCTTGTAAGCGAATTGCGTTTACTCGGCAGATTACACAAAGTCTGCGGAACTTACAGGATTGGTATTAATAGATAATTGTTGCAAACTGTACATTGCAACCAATAAGAAAAGTGAGAACTAATCATGAGTTTTTTAATTGAAAGACCCTGGATATTAATCGTGGCGATGTCCGTACTGTTCTACATAAGTGTTGGAATATTATATTATCAGCATACTAAAAGAAAGAAGGCATTTAACACGATTAAGACCATGAAGCGCAATAAGGAACTATCCAAGGTATACCTTAGAATCGATAACGGTTATGGCGAATTCTATGATATGTCATTTTCCGTTGATGGGGAGAATTGGTCGTCCGGAGTTTTGTTTTCAGATGAGTTTCTAACGCCTTCTATCTTGATGCCGTCCGGAGAGTATGAGATAAAGTTCTCAGTAAAAAGTCGCTCTGGGGCAACGGTATATTACAAGAAAAAAGGACCTTTTTACACGAAGATCGTAGTGAAACCGTTTATTGATACGATAATCGTATTTGATAATGATACATTAGCTAGTTGGCAAGAAGATTTAAAGGAGTAAAGTTACATGAGTGATCTAAGAATCAATTTTATCGACAACTGGGAGAAGAAGGATGTTAATCTAGAAGAACTAAGACGTGCTCTTGAGGATGGAAACTCATCTGTCTACAATGATGCAAGCCTTAAGAAAGTGTCCGCTAAGTGGAAGAAGTTCAAGGAGAGAGGTGTCTCGAATCTATACCTTCTCAAGGAACTAGATGATGATGGTGTTGCGTGTGCAATGTATGCATATTCGATTACCGATGGTGTAATAGATGAGGAGACTCTAGAGAAACTTAGAGAAGTTTGTGCTCAGAATCTTTCTTCTGGTGAGATGAGAGCTGATGGTTCATTCTCAAAGCCAAACGAATGGTGGGATACAAATCCTGGTCGCTCAATCAAGGCCGTTGAGTCAGGTTCTGCAGATAGCTTACATCAGTATCTAGATGCTGAACTCTATCCAAAGGGAATCGTTCTAACTTCTAGAACCATTAAATCAAAGAATGCTGACGAGCTAGCTTGTTCAGCCATCGCATGGGGCGTAAGTACATCATTATTTAAGAAGGGTGCTTACATGAGCGTTCTAATTCATAATGATGTGCTATAGACATTGAGCTTAGCGTTTATTAGTTCTAAATAGTAAAAAGGTAGATGCAAGCACCCAAAAAGTTGGACATCAAACTAACTTTTTGGCTATACTTTAGCCCACATCTACCTTTTTTATTTCTTTCGCCTTTGCGGTATTAAATCAATGCTTGCTCAAGCGTTCCTTTGCCCTGTACACAGGTAACCCTACCATACGCGCCATTTATTACTGTAAAGCATGGCTTAACATGACCGATATCTGCATTCCAAATAAATGGAATATTTGGAATCGCTTGGCGTAGCTGCGCGATATATTCTTCGTCCGATTTGTCGGGGAACATAGTCCTGCCAAATACAATCGCTTTAGTTCCCTTAAAGTACCCACAATACTTCATCTGCATCATCGTAAGGTATAGATCGAATGAGGTCATCGCAAAGTTGTCTAGGAACCATATCTTTCGAGGATATTTTTTAACAAATGATTTAGTGTCATCAAAAGGTGTTCCTATCAGCTTTGCGATGCAATCTATGCATCCCCCGATAAGCCGTCCCTCAGCTATTAGTCTTGGTGAATCAGTAGCGGACGATTTATCTATTATCTCATCTGTACCTGGCATTGATAGCTGCCAATTTACGTCTTCATCAAGAACCACATCCTGAATGTTAAAGTCGGTGTTAGAGTCATACTTATCGAATGAATATTGTTTTATAATGTTGCCACGCATAAACTCAAGCGAATTCTTCTGGAACTCGTGAAGTATATCCCAGTCAAAGCTACCTGCATTAAAGCCGTACATTGTGGCTATGTCGAGTTTGGTCGTTACATAGTATGTGATGTTCGTTGGATCACTTGCACCGGCAATCCACTTAGGGTAGTTAGACAGTGTTTCCATATCTAGGTAGGGAAGTATCTCGATGTTATAATTGCCACCAGCTGCGGAGATAATCATATCTACATCAGGATTGTGAACAAGGAAATTGAATTCTTCGCTACGAGTCTTAGCATCAGCAGATCGTATGTTATCATTTCTAACACTGGCAGTCTCTATAATATCGAAATCCGATGATTTTAAGGCTGCTAATGATTTGTCAAACGATTTAATTTTGTGACCAACTCCAGCGCTCGGTGCACAGATACCAAGAGCAGAACCTTTTTCGGGAAATTTAGGATATATCATAAAGTCCTCCTTGTATTAGAATGCACCCTGCAGACCATTGCTATAAAGTTTTCCACAGGTAACGTACATAGAAAAAGTAGAACGTAGTAGAGTGATTCCTAATGAATTGGCAAGAGCGATGAGCGATGGCTCTGGTTCATAGATTCCAATTAAAATAACACACTGAACGCCTTTCATCTCAGCAGTTTTAAGGATTTGCGGATTATATACTGCCGTAATCAATATCGATTTATCGCTAGCATATGTTACGATGTGACTTATTACGTCAGATGAAAAGGCATTAACTAGCTCGAGATTTAGGTCAGGATCCTTGGTTAGGATCTTTCCCTCTATAATAGAATTAATTTCAAGTAGTGTCATTTTGTCCTCCCTAGTCAACGCATATACAGTCATAATTATACTTATATTATACGTTACACAATTATCAATTGCGAGTGGATTTGTCAAAATAACTGTGGATAATTGATACGAAAGTTACAGCTAATTGAATGTTTTCAGTATATAGACAGATTCATAACTATCATTGAAATAAATTTATTTAATATATATAATAAATTTAATATATGATTTAATTTTATTAAATATCACTAACTGATTTGGTTGAAGGAGGTTCTAGGTATGAAGGTTTCGAATGTCCCATTCAAGGGCACACCTGAGCAAGAACAGCAATTACTGAAGGTTATTGACGAGCTCAAAGGTGATAAGGGTTGCTTGATGCCAATTATGCAACATGCACAGGAGATATATGGGTATCTTCCATATCAGGTTCAGAAAATCATTTCTGATGGAACAGGTTTTCCGATGGAGAAAGTATACGGTGTGGCTACATTCTATGCTCAGTTCTCCATGTCGCCTAAGGGTGAACATGAAGTTTCAGTCTGTCTCGGTACTGCATGTTACGTTAAAGGTGCGGGAGATATATTCGATAAGTGCGTGGAGGAGTTAAAGATTGGTGATGGAGAATGCACACCAGACGGAAAGTTCTCCTTAGATTCATGCCGCTGCGTTGGAGCTTGTGGACTAGCTCCGGTGGTTATTGTTGGCGGAGACGTATATGGCAAAATGACTGCGGATAAGATTCCTGAAGTTCTTGCTAAATACAAGTAGTTTTCGGTTGTAAATGATACGCTTAGCAGCGTTTTGTAGACTATGGAGGTTATTATGAAATCGCTTAATGAACTTAGAGCCATCAAGAATAAGATGATGTGCCAAGTAAGCCTCAGACTAGGTAGCGAATCAGCTATCTCAGTAGAGGCTGAAGGTGCACAGGTTCATAAGAATTATATACTGGTTTGCGGCGGTACAGGATGTACATCTAACCACAGCTTAGATGTGGTTGAAGCTTTTGAAACTCATCTCAAAGAGCATGGTCTTCAGAATGATGTGAAGATCATTCAGACCGGATGTCTTGGTCTATGTGCTAAAGGACCTGTAGTTGTAGTTCATCCGGGATCTGTTTACTATGAAGAAGTAGATCCAGAGAAGGTAGAGGCAATTGTAAATGAGCATATCGTTGGTGGTGTTCCTGCTGACAAATACCTGCTCAAAGAGGAGACTACCGATGGAAGTCCTGCAAAGACGATGACAGAGTCTGACTTCTACACTAAGCAGGAGAGAATAGCACTTAGAAATTGCGGAGTTATCGATCCAGAGAACATCGATGAATATATTGCCACAGGTGGATATGAGGCTCTTGGAAGATGCTTAACTGAGATGAACCCAGATGAAGTTATTCAGACCGTTCTCGATAGCGGCATTAGAGGACGTGGTGGTGCAGGATTCCCAACAGGAAAGAAGTGGAAGTTCGCATCTGGTAATAGAGGAAAAGTTCAGAAATATGTATGTTGTAATGCAGACGAAGGTGACCCAGGTGCATTCATGGATCGTTCAATATTAGAGGGAGATCCACATTCAGTTTTTGAGGCTATGGCTATTGCTGGATATGCAATTGGAGCTGACCAGGGATATATCTATGTTCGTGCTGAGTATCCTATAGCTGTTAATAGACTAGAGATTGCTCTTAAGCAGGCTAGGGAATATGGACTGATTGGTAAGGACATATTTGGCACAGGTTTTGATTTCGATATCGATTTAAGACTCGGTGCAGGAGCATTCGTGTGTGGTGAGGAAACTGCTCTTCTAACTTCTATCGAAGGTAATAGAGGTGAACCACATCCTCGTCCTCCGTTCCCTGCTGTAAAAGGCCTATTTGGATGTCCAACAATTCTAAATAACGTTGAAACATACGCTAACATTCCAGTGATATTTAACAAGGGGCCAGAGTGGTTTAGCTCTCTCGGAACAGAACTATCACCAGGTACTAAAGTTTTCGCCCTTGGGGGTAAGATTAACAATACCGGACTTGTAGAAGTTCCTATGGGTACAACTCTGCGCGATGTTGTTGAAAATATCGGCGGTGGAGTTCCAAATGGCAAGAAGTTTAAGGCTGCACAGACTGGTGGTCCTTCTGGCGGATGTATCCCTAGTACATACTACGATATCCCAATAGACTTCGAGAACCTAAAGAGTATTGGATGTATGATGGGATCTGGCGGACTCATCGTAATGGATGAGGATAGCTGTATGGTTGACATAGCAAAGTTCTTCCTAGAATTTACAGTTAGTGAGTCATGTGGCAAATGTACACCTTGCAGAGTTGGAACTAAGAGAATGCTTGAAATCCTAACAAGAATCTCTGAGGGTAAGGGTGAAATAGAAGATCTTGACAAACTTGAAGAATTAGCTAAATTCATTCAGACCAACTCACTGTGTGGACTTGGTCAGACAGCTCCAAACCCAGTTCTTTCGACACTGAGATTCTTTAGAGACGAGTACGTTGCACATATCAAGGAAAAGACTTGTCCTGCTGGTGTCTGCAAAAAGCTGCTTAAGTACAGCATCATCGAAGAGAAGTGTAAAGGATGTACTCTGTGCGCTAGAAACTGCCCAGTTGATGCTATCTCTGGTGCAGTTAAAATGCCTCACGTAATTGATACTGTAAAGTGTATCAAGTGTGGTGCATGTATGGATAACTGCAGATTCGGTGCAATAATCAGAAAGTAGTGGAGGAAACGATATGTCAGATGTTAAAGTAACAATTGATAACATAGAGGTTAATGTCCCTGAAGGTTCTACGCTACTCGAAGCAGCGCACATCGCAGGAGTTGATATCCCTACGTTATGTTATCTTAAGGATGTAAATGAAATCGGTGCATGTAGGATGTGCTTATGTGAAGTAGAGGGTGCTCGTGCACTTGCGGCAGCATGTGTATTCCCTGTATTTGACGGAATGGTTGCACGTACAAATACACCAAAGCTTGTTGAGTATAGAAGAAAGAATTTAAAGCTACTTCTATCAGATCATAACATGGATTGCCTCGGATGTTTTAGAAGCGGTAACTGTGAGCTTCTCAAGCTATGCAGAAGGTACGGAGTAGACGATACTGAGTACTATAAGGGTGCAAAGAATCATTCCGTGATTGAGGATAGCTCAAAGTCCATTGTTCGCGATAACAGTAAGTGTGTACTATGCCGTCGTTGCATAGGCGCATGTAATAATCTTCAGAGCATCGGAGTTATCGGTGCCAATAATAGAGGGTTTGATTCGTATGTTGGAACAACATTCAACATCCCTCTCGCTGAGACTAGCTGCGTAAATTGTGGACAATGCATCGTTGCTTGTCCTGTAGGTGCTCTGTATGAGAAGGATTCTATCACTCAGGTTAGGGAAGCGATTGAAGACCCAGATAAGTTCGTAGTTGTACAGGCTGCTCCTTCAACTAGAGTTGCACTCGCTGAGTGTTTTGATCAACCGATAGGTACGGAAGTGGAAGGAAAGATGTCAGCAGCTCTTCACAGACTGGGATTTGACAGAGTTTTCGATACTAACTTCTCGGCTGACCTCACGATAGTTGAGGAAGCAAATGAGCTTGTTGAGAGAGTGACTAACGGTGGTGTTCTCCCTATGATTTCATCATGCTCACCAGGATGGGTTAAGTTCTGTGAGCACTACTATCCAGAACTAATTCCTAATCTATCGACATGTAAGTCACCGCAACAGATGTTTGGTGCGGTAACTAAGTCTTACTATGCTGATGTTATGGGAATTCCTGTAGACAAAATAGTATCTGTAAGTGTCATGCCATGTACAGCTAAGAAGCACGAGCTCGGAAGAGATGACCAGGGCAATGATGGTTATCAGGATGTCGATTATTCAATCACAACTCGTGAACTTGCAAAGATGATCAAGATGGCAGGTATAGAGTTCATGAAGCTTGAAGACGAACCGTACGATAATCCACTAGGTGAATATACCGGAGCTGGAGTAATTTTTGGTGCTACTGGTGGTGTAATGGAAGCGGCACTTAGAACGGCTGTAGAGAAGCTTACAGGTGAAGAACTAATAGACCTAGACTTCGTAGACGTTCGTGGTGTTAAGGGCGTAAAAGAGGCTGAATACGACCTACAGGGCAAGAAAGTTAAGGTTGCTGTCGCTAGCGGTCTAGCCAACGCAAGAATAATTATGGATAAGGTAAAGGCTGGAGAAGCCGACTATACCTTCATCGAAATCATGGGGTGTCCTGGAGGCTGCGTAAATGGTGGTGGACAGCCACACGTGGATTCTCAGATTAGAAACTTCCTCGACGTTAGAGCAGAGCGTGCAAAAGGTCTGTACACATTGGATAAAAACGCTCCAATCCGTAAAGCTCATGAGAACCCAGTAATCATCAAGATGTACGATGACTACCTCGGTGTACCAGGAGGAGAGAAGGCTCATCACTTGCTACATACTTCCTATGTAAATAGAGGTGTGAATAAGCAGGCTGACTAACCGTCAACTTAAATCAGAAAGCCACGTCTCAATTGAGACGTGGCTTTTCCGTGATTACTATAATATATTATATATTGATCGTTCTATGGCTGAATGTTGTACCTCTTTAGAACACAGCTTTGCTTTATTGCACAGCATTTATTAGACTATGCCTCGATTATAAACGCCTTATATCCTTTATATGCTTCGTACACATCAGACTTGCTAACTGCTTCATATGGAGCATGCATGTTGAGCACTGCGATTCCGCTGTCTACAACCTCCATTCCGTAAAGTGCCAAAATGTATGCTATAGTTCCACCACCACCGACATCTACCTTTCCAAGTTCGGCCGACTGGAACATTACATCGTGCTTATGCATAATTGCTCTGAGCTTGCCGAGATATTCAGCATTAGCGTCATTAGAGCCACCTTTACCTCTGCTTCCAGTGTACTTGTTGAATACAATTCCTCGGCCGAAGAGGGCAGCGTTTCTTTTGCTGAACTTGTCTGCATACATAGGATCGTAAGTAGCACTTACGTCGGATGAGAGCATGCGAGAGTTTCTTAGAGCCCGTGCAGCATTTAGCTCAGTGTAAATTCCTAATCTATCTAGCAGTTCTCTAACAATATCCTCGAAGAAGTGAGATTGCATACCTGTAGCACCATAGCTTCCGATTTCCTCCTTGTCTACAAAGAGTCCGCAAGTAGTGGTCTTAGGGTTTTCAACTTCAAAGAGTGCAATTGCAGAAGCATATGCACAAGATCTATCGTCATGTCCATATCCCAGGATAAGGCTTCTATCAAGTCCAGCTTCTCTCGCTCTTCCTGCAGGAACAGCCTCAATCTCAGCTGACCAGAAGTCGTCCTCTTCAACATCATACTTATCTTTGAGTAGCTTAAGCACATTAGCTTTAACTGCTGATTCACTCTCGTTATCAAGTGGCTGAGTGCCGAATACTATATCCATATTCTCACCGTCAATCAGCTTAGTTGCTGTGAGCTGCATCTGATCCTGAGCGAGGTGGATTAACAGATCGCTGATGAAGAAAACCGGGTCAGATGGATCTTCTCCGATATTTACCTTAATAACTGTTCCATCTTTCTTAGCTATTACACCGTGAAGTGCT
The DNA here is from genome assembly GCF_030644205.1 of Mogibacterium neglectum. Classification (NCBI taxonomy): domain Bacteria; kingdom Bacillati; phylum Bacillota; class Clostridia; order Peptostreptococcales; family Anaerovoracaceae; genus Mogibacterium; species Mogibacterium neglectum. Next base: position 1,078,157 of record NZ_CP128647.1, on the reverse strand, counting down.
AGAGGCATGGTAACCCATTGGTACTTCTTGATGCCACCGTAGTACTGTGTATCTAGATAAGCGAATTCATCTGTCTCATATAGTGGGTTCTGCTTAAGGTCGATTCTAGGTGAGTCGATGTGCGCACCGAGAATGTTCATACCGCGGTTTACGATATCTTCGCCGATATTAAATGTAATAAGGCATTTGTTCATATTAACGGCGTATACCTTGCTTCCCAAGCCTAAAATTTCATCATTCTTTATCACTTCATTTAGGTCGCGATATCCGTGAGACTCTGCCATTTCGACGAGGAGCTCTGTGCACTCCCGCTCCGTCTTTCCTTCTGAAATAAAATCTATGTATCCTTTGTTTAAATTCTCGAGAGCTTTAAGCTCCTCTGGAGAGTAGTTATTCCATGCGTTTTTATCTTTCATAATTTACCTCCTATAGTATGTAAATGGTAGCACAAAAGGTATTAAAGTACAATCAATCAATGTGAAGGTATTATGAATTGATAGGGTTATAAGCGTATGCTACAATAAATAGGTTAAGTGGATAAAAAACATAATTATAGATTAAATCAATAGTCTATGGATTTAAGTGATACTATTTTTAGATATATTACAATTGTGAGAAAGGAAGGGTAGATGCTTAAAACATTTGTGATGGCTATGGTGCCTATTATAGAGCTGCGTGGAGCAATACCATATGGCGCTGGAATTGCAGGATTACCAATCTGGCAAGCTACATTAATTGCGGTGCTCGGCAATCTGCTACCAGTTCCTTTCCTCGTTGTCTTTACTAGGGATATATTTTCTTGGATGCGAAAGAAGTCTGATAAGCTCAACAATATCGTCCAGATGATGGAACGAAAAGCTGATAGAAATAAGGACGTCGTCCTAAGGTATGAGTTCTGGGGGCTTATGATCCTCGTAGCAATTCCACTTCCAGGAACTGGAGCATGGACAGGAGCTCTAGTGGCTGCGATGATGGACATGCAGCTCAAGAGAGCTTTCCCTGCAATTGCCCTCGGTGTAGTTGCTGCCGCATTCATAGTTACATGGGTAACATACGGTGCGTCTACGTTTTTATAAAAAGTCTAGTGCTTCTTGCCTAGATAATCTAATTCATAGCGACTAATGTCTGGTTGATCATTATCAATCAGACTTTTTCTTATGTAATCGATTTCAGAAACAGCCTTGTCTATGGCTATTTCATATTTCTTCCAAATTTCCGCATTGCTATCCATCGAACGAGGATCGTAGTCGTGAGATGCGACCATATCGCATTGTTTTCTAGTTGCCTTCGTTGAAGAGAGAAGAGAGAGTAGTCTTTTGCGAAGGAAGTCGTTCTTTGTACCAAGTATTAGAATTGAACGCCTCATATCTCTAGTTGCTAGCTGCATCTGGCTAGTGGTAGGGGTTTCGTAAAATGGTGCCATTATGGCACCGAGATTTTTCCTCACTGGAGCAACGAGCTTTAAATCAATTATAAAAGGCGTGAGGCCGTGTTGCTCGAGTACATAGTGGTCAAATTCTCTCTCGACCAAGCTGTGTGACATGCCTGCAGTTTTTACATAACTGTTAATTACTGGATGACAGAGAGAATCGAGTATATAGTGGCACATTGCACCGTACAAGTAGCTTGTTTTCTCTAGAGTAGGAGAATCCTTAACAACATTAATAGCATGCTCGAAAAAGAATGAACCAGGACTATGATGAATAGTTGAACCTTCTTTATTGAGAATGCTTGGAAATATCGGCCTATAAAAAGCAAGGATATCAGGTCCTTGAAGTCCGAAAATAAATGCCGCATATGAATCAGCGTTTGTATTGATTACACGTTGTGTATCAGAAGGAAGCATGCTTAGAACAGTTCTTCCAAATAAATAGTGTGCGTTATGTGCAGGCATAATGACCTCCTATATCATATAAATTAGCCGTGGGCTATTACAAAGCTCACGGCTAATAAAAAATCTTAAGTCGGTAAAATACTAAACTTTAAATGTTTGAAATTTATCGTCTTCGTTATCCTCGTCAAACTCATAATCTTTTCCAGGGAGTAACATATTAGCTACAATGCCGACTATAGCCGCAATAGCAAGTCCTGAAAGATTGATTTTCACACTGAGAACTGTAAATGTTATACCGCCAATCTGGTTGAAGCCTAGAGAGCATACGAGAATGAGAGCAGTGATTATTGTGTTTCTGGTGTTTTTGTAATTAACATGGTTTTCAACGAGGTTTCTGATTCCGACTGCAGAAATCATACCATATAGTATCAGTGAAACACCGCCGATTATTGCTACTGGAATGGTTTCTATGATGAATGCAAACTTTGGTATGAACGAGAGTATTATCGCGAAACAAGCGGCGATTCTTATTACTAATGGATCGTATACCTTAGTGAGTGCAAGCACACCGGTGTTTTCACCGTATGTTGTATTAGCAGGTCCGCCAAATAGAGAGGCGAGCATAGTAGCAAGTCCGTCGCCGAGAAGCGTGCGGTGTAGACCTGGATCTTTAATGTAGTTATAACCAGTTGTTGCACTGATTGCGGATATATCTCCGATATGCTCCATCATTGTCGCTAGAGCAATTGGAGTGATTGTGATAATAGCGCTTATATTAAACTTAGCCATCATGATAGGAGGGAATGCAACGATTGACTCTTTGCTTATACCCGAGAAATCAATCTGTCCCATCGCTAGTGCTACTAAATATGAAATCATTACACCCAAGATTATTGGTACAATCTTTGCCATGCCACGTCCCCACATATTGAAGAATATGATAGATGCGAGGGCAACAATGGCTAGAAGCCAGTTCGTTTGTGCATTCTTGATAGCAGATGGTGCGAGTATTAGACCGATTGAGATGATGATTGGTCCAGTAACTACAGGAGGAAAGAATTTCATGACCCTCTCAATCGTAAATAGCTTTATAAGTGTAGCGAGTATTACATATACTAAGCCTGCAACAATTACTCCTCCGCAAGCATATGGGAGCATTTCTGTATTGGGGTGACCATTCTGAAGCGGTGCCACAGCTGCGTAACCACCTAGAAATGCGAATGAAGAACCGAGAAATGCTGGAACCTTTCCTTTTGTCAAAAGGTGAAATAACAGCGTTCCAAGACCTGCCATTAAAAGGGTAGTGGATATGCTTAAACCTGTGAGAAGTGGAACCAGCACGGTTGCGCCGAACATGGCAAATGTGTGCTGAAGTCCTAATAGAATAGTTTTCGGCCAACCGAGTGTTCTTGCATCAGTTATGCCGTTAGAGTAGTGATGTTCGTTACTCTGTGTCATCGTTTCCTCCTTGGGTACGTATAAAGTGAAATATTAGTTAAAATATCTGAAGACTCCCTTAACCTTGCCGACAATCTTACAGTAATCGACAATTATAGGCTCCATGAAATCGTTTTCAGGCTGCAGCCTTATATGTCCCTTTTCTTTATAGAACCTCTTAACTGTCGCCTCAGTCTCAAATGCTCCGTCTACCATTGCAACAACAATATCGCCGTTAGATGCGGTCTGACCTTCTTGTACGATTAAGTAATCGCCATCATTTATTCCGACATTAACCATACTGTCACCATGTACTACCAGCAAGAAGTTATTCCCATTACCGATAAATCTAGCAGGGAATGGGATGTTATCCTCAATATTTTGCTCGGAGAGAATCGGAACACCTGCTGCAACGTTTCCTATTACAGGAAGTTGCACCATGTTGATGTCATCTGACTCAAACATAGGCTCCTTCGTATCTTTGCTAATTGAATCAACAATTGCCAGTGCACGAGGTTTGCTAGGGTCTTTTTTGATGAACCCTTGGACCTCTAGTGCTTTGATATCGCTATATACCGTTGAAGTTGATTTGATACCTATAGCGTCACAAATCTCTCTAACGGTTGGGGGAAATCCCTTTAGCTTTATAGTTTCCTTCATGTACGCGAGCACTTGCTGCTGACGTTTTTCGCTTTTTTTAACCTTTGTCATGTCAAATCCTCTATAAAGTAAGTGAGTTAAGTGTCATCTCTTCGCCGTAATTATTCCAATCATCATATATTTCACCAGTTTGTCTGATGATAATATCACCAACCTTACAATTGATTTTGCTGTATGGAAGTGTTTTGTGATAAGTGATTCTGCTATCTCCAAGCTGAAATAGGAAGCCAGTACGGAACAGTTCTTTCTCGAGTTGTCCCTTATATTCAGCGATGGAATCGATTAGCTTGAATAAATCGTCATGTTCTGTGTCGAACACATTGTCAAGCGTCAGCTTGGAGTAGTTAGCTCGTAGCTGTATTTCATGTCCAGAGAATCTATCCAGTACTTTGAGAAGCTTTTCCTTTGTGTCTGCTTCAGTTGCATCCTGGAAGATCACACAGTTAATGCGATGAGGGACTTCAAGAAGATTGAAGATCTTATCGGAGCATTCCTTGACGTAATGCTTAAGGTGTCTAGATACATTAATGCAGCTGATCTTATCTTTGTTTTTATTAAGCACAGCTGCGACTTTATGGATATCCTGATCCTCATTGGTTGGTAGTGTTGTATTTATATATATATGGTGACCATCTTTTATGTGGTCTAGGATGTCCTGAAGCGCATCAAGGTCTGCAAGAGGTTCACCTCCGGTAAGCACTATATCGTTATGTGGCAATATCTTGTCCAGCAAGTCGAGAGACCTATAACATCTATCTAGGTTGAACGATGATGTGTCTCTATAGTCATCTTTATTTACACAGAAAGGGCAGCAATTGTTACAGTCATATGGAACGAACATAGTAACCGTTGGACCCTCTTTGATAAAATCTTTCATTTTAGTTTATCCCCCTATACTAAAATCATTACATTATACCATTTCGAACAGTTGTTTGCAATTGAAATGATGATGAAATACCGGGTTATGAACATTTTTAAGCTCGAAAAGATAAATAATACAATAATGTATGGTTAATAGACCAAAAGCCTTTAAAGGTTATCAATAATCATGTATACTAAAATATGTCTTATCAATTCAATCAATTTTACAAATGAAAGGTTAAAGCAAAGATGAGGGAATTCTTTCGCGACCGGCATCTGGCTAGCAACCCATACCTCAATTTTTTCGAGGTCTATGGCTTGTTATTACTCCTGTGGATCGTGATGTCAGGAATATTTACAGTTAAATTTATAATTTATGGATGTGTTTCCTCGTTTTTGATTTCATGTTTCGTAGTAGGTTCTCTGCGCATCGGAGGGCTTAAATCTAATCGAACATATTTTATTTTGCATGCTAATTATCCAAAACTGATAATCTATTTCCTATGGCTTATCAAAGAGGTGGTTAAGAGTGCGATAGATGTTTCTAAAATCGTATTATCTCCTAACATGAAAATTGATCCGCTTGTGGTTTGGTTTAAGGCGGATTACGACAATCCGGCAGCAAGGGCAATTCTCGCAAATTCAATCACATTGACACCTGGAACTGTAACCATCGATATCTATGATAGCGGTGTTTTTTCTGTTCACGCTCTCAACCGCGAGTTTGCCGATGGGTTACTAGATGGATCTATGCAGAAGCGTATTGCAAAACTCTATGGAGAGACTATCGATTACAAGGCAATCGATGTGGTTACTGATTACGATTTCACCGAGAAGGAAGTCGTTGAACTGACATCTAAACGATTCAAGAGAAGGAGAAAGAAGTATAATGCATAACTTTTTTATAGCTCTACTTGCAGGTCTTCTCGCAATCGTTATAGTGATGGTTATAACGATGTTAATAGGGAAGACTGTATACGATAAGCTAAATGCTTTATTCGTTATAAATACGAATATCGTTATGCTGATTTTAGTCGTTGGCTTAATTGACAACAGAATGGATATGCACATAGATATAGCACTTAGCTATGCGATTTTAGGGTTCGTTACAACCGTAATTCTCGCTAAATTCATAGGAGGTAGAAGGTAATGAGTATACAAAATATCATGGCAATTGCCATTATCTCCTTCGGCTTTGTGCTTATGGCTACAGCTGCAGTTGGTGTAATAAGGTTTCCAGACTTTTTTACTAGGCTTCATGCTTCTGGCGTAGGAGAGACCTTCGGAGCGTTGATGATGACAATCGGAATAATGGTGTATACCGGATGGACATTGCTGTCATTAAAGGTATTTATCATATTCTTTTTATTACTTCTTACGAATCCTCTCGGAACAAATTTGATTATGCTTACATCGATTCATGCCAAGAATTATCATGATTACAACCATAAGAGACATATTGGAGTGAATGACGACAATAACATAGCGGAAAAGGAGGGTAGATAGATGAGTTCATTTCTTGTAGAGGCACTTCTACTACTGACTTTAATATCTATTACTCTAGTGATTATATTTGATAAAGATCTAGTGTCAGTGGTTGTAGTGTACTGCGCATTCAGCTTTGTAACGATGTTCCTATACATTATAATGGGTGCACCTGATGTAGCATTTACAGAGGCTGTAATCGGTGTCATATCAACTATTTACTTTATAATGACACTGAAGAGCATAGATAGGCGGTGTAAGTAATGCGCAAATATATTAATGTGACTTTTTTGATTGCATCGATACTGCTACTCTTTGTGCTCGTTTCTAAGATTGATGTGTTACCAGATATTGGGGATATAGATTCTGCGCCTGCGCTCCACGTTTCAAAATACTACATAGAGCATTCAGTACAGGACACAAACTCTCCCAACATGGTTACTGCTATGATTGTGGACTACCGTGCCTTTGATACTATGTTCGAGACGACGGTTATGTTTTTAGCCGGAATCGGGGTAATTATGATTCTGGCGAGTAGACCAAAGGCAAAGAATAGGATTGTAGAACCGAAGAGATATTTTGGCCACCGTTACAAGCTCGGAGCTCCCGCATATAAGACTATCAATAAGGATGTCATGATTACACTCATTGAACCACTCATATTGATATATGCATTTTATGTGCTATTTCATGGAGAAATCAGCCTCGGTGGAGGATTCCAATCTGGGGCGCTCATTGCATTGACGTATATCATTGATATTCTAGTAATTCCCGATAAGAAGAATTTATTCATGATGACAGGTAAAAATTCGGCTAGTATTGCTGGCATTGGTGTTTTGATATATGTGATGACAGGAGTTGTTCCGATGTTCAACGGAGGCTCATTCATGGATTACACATATCTACCAATTCCAGTACATGCTGCAGAACGACATGCGATTGGGATTCTGCTTGTTGAGATAGGCGTAACAATCGGAGTAATGGGCACTATTATCACGATTCTCAATGCGATTATGAAGAGGGTAAGATTTGATGATGACACAGATAAATGGACTTCTGGCAAGTAAAGGAATTTATTTTTTAACTCTACTACTTTTGTTACTTGGAGTTTACGGAATGATTTCGTGTAAGAACTACATGAAGAAACTCATTTGTATGAATATCATGCAGGTGGCGGTAATATTTTTCTACCTATGCTTTGCGCAGAAGAAAGGTGGAACTATTCCTGTTGCCCTAGATACAATAGTTAATGCTGATAAATATGTTAACCCAATTCCCCACGGACTAATGCTAACAGCAATCGTTGTAAGCTTAGGTACTACTGGTGTTGGACTTGCGTTATTAACTAGAATTAAAGAAAAGTATGGTAGCATAGAAGAGGACGATATAATAAGGAGGGAGAACCGTTTCAAATGAATGATCTTCCAATAATTATTATTTTACTGCCACTAATAAGTGCGCTATTGTCGCTCCCACTATCTAAGATACATAAGCACTTAGGAAGAAATGCGGTTGCAATTTCGATATTTGCTGCATTTATTTGCTCAATAAAGCTACTATCAAGTGTTATAAATCATGGCGTGATTCGCTATACATTTGGAGGCTATAAAGCACCGTACGGTATCGAATTTTATATCGACTCAATCGGTGCAATTATTGTTTTGATAATTCTGCTCCTCGGATTTGTTACAGTGCTCTATGCCATGAATTTTGAAGTTACTAATGAACGTAAGGTCATAGGTGGGGCATATGCTCTTATAGGTTTGTTAATAGTCGGAATGTGTGGTATGACGCTAACTGGCGACGTATTTAATCTATACGTATTTCTAGAGATTACTTCACTTTCTGGTTATTGTTTGATTGCTCTAGGTGGCAGCAGGGGAATAGTAGCATCTTTTAGATACCTTCTGGTGGGCACAGTTGCAGCTACCATGTACTTGCTCGGTGTTGGAATACTATATGCATCAACTGGGACACTGAATATGACCGATATGAGAAGCATTTTGGACTCTCAGGACTATACAGTTCAAATGACTGTCTCCATGTGCCTCTTTATCGGCGCTTTTGGTATCAAGATGCCGATGTTCCCGTTCCACGGCTGGCAGCCATCGGCTTACGCACACGCTGAACCAGGTTCTAGACCACTGATCGTCGGTATAATGGGAAAGATTCCAGCGCTGGCTTTGTTTAGGTATCTGTATATTATCTACGGTACAGATTTCAAGTATTTTAATTTGTTTCTAACTATAATCGGTGTGCTCTCTTGCATTGGTATTATATATGGGTCGATTAGAGCTATGGCACAGGAGGATATTAGAAAGATATTCGCATATTCATCCATTGCTCAGATCGGGTATATTACACTCGGCTTTTCAATAGGGAATTCCTATGCACTTGCTGGAGCATTCTTACATTTGATTGGACATGTGTTTATGAAGAGTGGACTTTTCTTCAGCTCCGCGGCAATCAGATACAGATTCGGAAACTTTGAGATTTCGAGCTTCGGTAGGATTTACAAGAAGATGCCTATTACATCTGCTCTTATCGTTTTAGCATCACTCTCGATGATTGGAATACCACCTACCGCTGGTTTCTTCAGTAAATGGTACATTGCGCTAGGGGCAGTACAGAATCATCAATTTGTGTATTTAGCGGTGCTCGTACTTAGCAGTTTGCTAAATGCAATTTACTTCTTCAAGCTAATTGAGAGGATCTTTATTAATAAACCGACAGAGCTTAATGATAGACGAGGAGGAGAAGTGCGTGAACTTCCTATATCTATGCTTATTGCGATTGTAACTTGTTTTGTAGCAATAATTGCTATAGGAATACTTAACGTAAGCATTATTGATGTGATTATGATGACTGTGAAGGGGATAGGGATATGAATTTGATTGATTTAAATGTCCGCCCGCTTCTTGCGATACTAGTCTCGTTATGTGATTCTGGACTAATATATGTGCTAGGAGATCATATCAAAGAAAACGCAAGAGAGGCTATTACCTTCATAGCTGCAATTACTAAAATTGCTCTCGTATACTCAATGGTTCCAGCTGTTCTGGCCGGTCATACCATAAAGTTAAATTTATTTAGAATAGTAGATGATGTAGTTTTTGCTTTTAATGTGGATACAGCAGGAATCGTTTTTGCATGTAGTGCATCGACGCTATGGCTCCTGACATCGATATACTCTGTTGGATACATGCGAGGTCATGGCGAGAAAAATCAGACTGGATATTATGCATCTTTTGCAATGTGCCTGTCAGCTGCAATGGGGATATGCTTTGCGGCAAACATGATAACATTCTTCATCTTCTTCGAAGTACTAACTATTGCAACTTATCCATTAGTCGTTCATTATCGTGATGCTGAAGGCACTAGATCTGGAAGAAAGTATCTCGCATATACTCTAATAAGTGGACAGATATTCTTTGCGGCTATGGTAATCGTGTACTCTGTATCGGGGACGATGGATTTTAAGCCAGGTGGGTTTCTAGATAAAAATATGTTACCAGCACCTTGGGCACTAGTTGTATTTATGATGATGATAGGAGCTGGAATCGTCAAGGCTGGTGTTATGCCACTTCATAGCTGGCTTCCAGCGGCCATGGTTGCGCCTACACCTGTAAGTGCTCTTCTACATGCGGTAGTAGTCGTAAAGGCAGGTGCGTTTGCAACACTCAGGGTGGTGCTATATGTATTTGGACCTAAACTAGCTAGAGAGTGTGGTGGAGCAACCATACTGGCATGGATGGCAGTATTAACAATTTTAATATCATCACTGATAGCGCTTAAGAAAGATAATCTAAAGGCTAGGCTTGCTTTTTCAACTATAGGACAGCTCTCATATATCGTGCTCGGAATAGCTATTTTATCTCCGATAAGCACCACGGGGGCACTATATCATCTTGTTGCGCATGCATTTATGAAGATCACACTCTTTATGTGTGCAGGTGCTATATTTGTAACTACTCACAAGAAGAATATAAGTGAGATGGCTGGGCTTGGAAGAAGAATGCCAATTACGATGAGCGCATTTACATTAGCTTCGCTCGGTATTGCAGGATTCCCATTTTTCATTGGATTTGTCAGCAAAGCGAACATCATAATGGGTGCACTTCAGACAGGACAGCTGCTCTTTGGCGCAACACTTATTGTAAGTGCAATCTTGGCGCTCACATATCTGATGCCAGTTGTGCTTATCGCTTTTAAGAGAGAACCAGTGAATCCAGAGTTCAGCACGTACGGCGAATCCAGCAAAATGATGCTAGTTCCATTACTGATTACAGCGACTGTATCAGTGCTACTAGGTGTGGCACCAAACTTCGGACTTCATCTGCTAGACCTTGCGATGAGTACGGGTGAGGCAGTGTTTGCCCCTGCAGGAGGTGTATTATGTTAAATGAGATATTACATTACATCATCCTCGCTCTTGTAGGCTCGTTGGTACTAGTGTTTACGAGTAAGGTTGTTTTAAATAAACTTTTACGCCGAGATGTAAATTATTACGAGAGAGTAGAAATACACGAAGAGATAGAGCTTCTCCAGACTGCCTCTTTAGATACATCTCATTTGGAAGGGAGGACTGATGATGATAAATAGTTTTCACCCAGGACTCCTTATGATTCTAATTGGGATGCTAATTCTCGTTCTGCAAGATAGGTTTAAAAAACCGTGTTCAATTATTGCAGCAGCATCGGGAATTCTTGGATTATTCACGCTCAATAGTAGTAGCAATTTGGTGTATCAGATTACGCCAGGTATCAAGCTAGAGATGATTCATGTTGATGGATTATCAATGATGTTCGTAATCATCTTCGGCATAATTACAGTTATCAACGCCATTTATTCATTTGACATACAGGACAAGTGGGAAAAGGGAGTTTCGGTTATATATGGAGGCAGCATTATATCTGCGACTTTGGCAGGTGACGTAATCAGTATGATCGTGTTCTGGGAGGTTGCTGCATTCAGTGCAGCATATCTAATATATGCAAGGCATACGAGGCGTTCATCAAGGTCGGCGCTTAGATATCTACTGATGCATGCCTTTGGAGGGAACATGCTCCTAGTGGGGTTCTTGCTACATGCAGCACAGACGAATTCCCTTGAAATTCCTAGATTTACTGCCTTAGGTGGCTCGGCAGCATTCTGGTTCATACTAATAGGAGTTGGTGTAAATGCAGTAGTTCCACCGTTTAATTCGTGGATTTCCGACTCCTATCCTGAGTCTACTATTGCAGGAACAGTATACATGTGCGGATATACTACCAAGCTAGGCATATATGCCATGATAAGGATTTTTTCTGGCACTGAAGCGCTTGTGTACGTTGGTGTGTTTATGGCGCTATACGGCGTGTTGATGGCTTTCCTAGAAAATGATCTTCGCAGACTGTTCAGCTATCATATTATGTCGCAGCTCGGCTATATGGTTGCAGCACTTGCTATAGGCGGAGCATGGGGAATCGATGGAGCCGTATCTCATGCGTTCAATAATATCTTATACAAAGGTGTACTTATGATGTGCTCAGGTGCAGTTATAATGGCGACGGGGAAGAGAAAAATTACAGAATTAGGTGGACTAAGTAAGAAAATGCCGATTACAGCATGGACTTTCCTCATTGCATCTCTATCCATTGCAGGTATACCATTTTTGAATGGATTTGCTTCCAAAAGTATTATTATGCACGCAGTCAACCTTGGTGGACATGAGACGGCAGCACTTTTACTTACCGTGACATCAATTGGAACCTGGCTCTCTGTAGCATTAAAGGTGAACTGGTTCGTGTTCTTCGGTAAGGCTAGAAGTGAATTCGAGGTAAAGCCGATACCTATGTGTATGAAGATAGGTATGGTTCTAGGAGCTTCAGGATGTATAATTCTGGGTGTATATCCGTCTCTTCTCTTTAGGATTATGCCGTACAAGATAGATGTAAATCCGTTTAACATTGGTCATATCCTAGAGTACATGATACTATTTGCTGGGGCTACACTAGTGTTCTGGATTTTCAGAGTTAAGATGCTTCCGCACGATGAGCTTTCATTAGATTTTGACTGGTTCTTCAGAAAGCCACTGGCAAAGTTCGTTAATTGCGTTTCAGTTGGTCTTAATAGGTTCACGGCATGGGCAGACAGTAAATCGCTGAACTTCGTGCATTTCCTTGGCGAGAGACTAGGGAATCCGTATAAATGGACAGAGAACTCAAGAAATAGTGCTATTAGAAATATTTCGTTCGAGAATGAAGATCGCGATATCGGAGTCGTAATTGAGATATCGGTTTCGATGTTTGCGCTGATTCTGATGATTGCGATGATTTACATCAACTAGATTAATTGTATAGTACAAACCAGTTGCTTTGCATAGCAACTGGTTTTTGTCTTTGATGCTGAATGATAATAGAATGTTTTATCCAATATGTAAGTTATTTCTTATTATTATCATTGAATAAGAAATACATTGCCAAAATAAGGCAAGCAATTCGGATACTCCATGCAAAATTTGTAATTCTACTTATAGAGAATTCATCAGTTGTCACGTTAATATGGTCTGAGATAAAGGTGCTTATTGGTGTAGAAAGCAAGCAAATGCATACAAGTCCTAAAATTAACTTTAAATTGTCATTACGCATGATTTCCCTTTCTTAGATATTAATTAGATTATTTATATTTAACTAAATATTATCATATTGTATGGGGCATATCTTAGACTTTATTTTAATCAATAAAGGATGACCTATTAGTAATTAAAATAGTTTAAATCCTAGTTTTTTATTGACAATAAAACTCTGTCACTTATAATTAAAGGTAGAGTATGCAAGGTCATACGAGGGGGTACACCACCTTGGGTGTAAAGCTTCGTATGACCTTTTTTTGTTGCCATATGGTTACATAACTTATGACGGTAGCTAATTAAAAGGCCAAGGAATCAGGTGAATTATAAAATCTACTATGAAAGGTGGTGAGACTTTGATTAAGGTAAACGGCAAGGAAATTGAATACTTTTCCGGTATGACCATACAAAATCTCGTGATATCGCTCTCATACAACACATCGCGTATTGCAGTAGAGAGGCTCGGTGAGATTGTACCTAAGAAAAATTATGCAGATACTCTAATTAATGACGGTGACAAGATAGAAATAGTTTGTTTTATGGGAGGAGGTTAAACAATGGGGATTTTGAAACCGTATACTCCGAAGGTGCCAAGTGTAAATGAGCTTGAAAAAGCTAAGGACGATAGATTTTCACCGGATATCCATCAGAATCTAAAGCTTGCAAGCGTAGCAATTGCAGGTGCAGGTGGTCTCGGTTCAAATATCGCAGTTATGCTCGCTAGGAGCGGAATTGGACACCTTCATATTGTTGATTTCGATATCGTAGATATAACTAATCTGAACAGGCAGGCATATACCGTTAAGCATATTGGTTCGCGAAAAGTTGATGCTATAAAAGAAATCCTCATGGAGATAAACCCTTACATGAAAGTAACCACCGACTGTGTTCGTGTAGTAGCGGATAACTGCGATGAGATATTAGGAAGTTATGACATCGTGTGCGAGGCATTTGATGGGGCGGAGTCAAAAGCGATGCTTATCGATTCACTACTGTCAATTGACTATGGCCCAATCGTGATATCAGGATCTGGAATGGCTGGATATGACAGCGCAAATGAAATAAAGTCCAGACGTATCATGGACAGGTTATTCATTTGTGGAGATGAATGCACCGATGTCGATAGTGGCATTGGACTAATGGCACCAAGGGTTTCTATCTGTGCAGGTCATCAGGCGAATATCGTAATAGGGCAGATTCTAGGAGTGGATAATATTTAATAGAGATTTAATGTGGAATTGAGATACATTGAGATGTAATTAGGATAAAGGGATTTTGATTATACGTATAAGTAGGAGCTTTAAAAATAAAAGGAGCACATAATGAATGATAAATTAGTGATTGGTGGTTATGAATTTGATTCCAGATTCATACTTGGTTCTGGCAAATACGATGTGGAGTTGATACAAGCTGCCGTTGAACAGGCGGGGGCAGAGATGATTACTCTCTCGGTCAGAAGAGCTAATACCGATGTTCAGAATATCCTTGAGTATATTCCAGACCATGTAACACTGCTTCCTAACACGTCTGGAGCAAGAAATTCTGAAGAGGCGGTCAGAATAGCAAGGCTCGCTAGGGAGCTGGGATGCGGTGACTTCATTAAGATTGAAGTCATCAAGGATTCAAAGTATCTGTTCCCGGATAATTATGAGACCATACGAGCTACGGAAGTTTTGGCAAAAGAAGGATTTATTGCGATGCCATACATGTATCCAGATCTCAATGTTGCAAGAGATCTTGTAAATGCGGGTGCTGCGACTATTATGCCACTGGCTGCACCAATTGGTTCAAATAGAGGATTAGTAACTAAGGATATGATTAAGATTCTCGTTGATGAGATTGACATCCCAATCATCGTAGATGCAGGTATAGGTTCACCGTCTCAGGCTTGTGAAGCTATGGAGATGGGGGTAAGTGCGATTATGGCTAATACGGCAATTGCGACAGCAAAGGATGTAGCGGGAATGGCAGGAGCATTTGGAAATGCCATTAAGGCAGGCAGGGCGGCTTATCTTGCTGGTCTTGGGCGCATCGTAAAGGACGGTGGAGTTGCCTCGTCTCCTCTCACTGGATTTTTGGAGGAATAGAGCATGAATGATGATAAGTACATGAATACATACTGTGGTGAAGAGGTGAGAACACGCACCGATTGCATGGCGTATATGGACGGAATGGAGATTATTCCTCATGATATTTTTGACAGGGTTATTGCCGAGATGAATTCGTATAACCCTTTAGATTACAGCGAAGCGGATGTAGTGCGCGCTATTAAGTCTGATATCTGCACTATCGAGAATTTCAAAGCACTGCTATCTCCCGCAGCTGATAAATACCTAGAACAAATCGCCGAGAAGGCACACCTCGAGAGGAGAAAACACTTCGGTAATGTCGTAAATCTCTTTACCCCGTTATACATATCGAATTACTGCGAGAATTACTGCGTATACTGTGGTTTCAATTGCCATAATAAAATTCATAGGGCAAGGCTATGCTCGGATGAGATAGAAAAGGAGATGAAGGCTATCGCAAAAACTGGGCTGGAAGAGATACTGCTTTTAACAGGTGAGAGCAGGAGTAAATCAGATATCGAATATATCGGTGAGGCGTGCAAAATAGGACGAAAATACTTTAAGAATATCGGTGTTGAGGTATATCCGATGAACTCGGATGAGTATGCGTATCTAAAGTCGTGCGGAGCTGACTACGTAACTGTCTTTCAAGAGACGTATAATTCCGATGAATATGAGAGGCTTCACCTAGCTGGACACAAGAGGGTTTTTCCATATAGGTTTAATGCCCAGGAAAGAGCTCTTATGGGCGGTATGAGGGGTGTGGGATTTGCGGCACTTCTAGGACTTGATAATTTTAGAAAAGATGCTTTAGCTACTGGTCTTCATGCATATCTAATTCAGCGCAAGTATCCATGGGCAGAGATTTCGCTGTCATGTCCAAGACTGAGACCTATCATTAGCAATAACGATGAAGGAGCGATGTTCACTCCGAACCAGAATAATGAGAAGGTGGGGGAGCGCCAACTGCTTCAAGTTATCTCCGCGTATAGGCTTTTTCTTCCGTTTGCAGCGATGACCATTTCAACTCGTGAGAGGGCAGGATTCAGAGATAATGTCATGGGTATAACTGCTACAAAAATCTCAGCAGGTGTGGATACTGGAATCGGTAGCCATAGCGACGATGAAACGAGTTCTGGTGATAATCAGTTTGAAATTGCAGACGGAAGATCCGTCGATGAAATCTGTAAGGCTCTTAAGGAGCACGGCATGCAGCCGGTCATGAATGATTATGTGTACGTTTAAAAAAATCTGTGTAACGAATCGCCACTTAACAGATAGGTCGCTTTATGAACAGCTTAAGATAGTTTTTACAATTTCGAAGCCGAATTTCTTGATACTTAGAGAAAAAGATCTTTCTGAAGCCGAATATAGAGAACTAGCATATAAAGTTAAATTACTCTGTGATATGCATTCTGTGAGATTGATAGTGAACAAGTATTATGGGGTTGCGCGCGAACTCGGTATACCAGTTCAATTATCGTCCCCTTATTACGAGTCTAATGTTGGGGAATTGTACGGTTTATCGGTCTGGGTTTCAGTTCATTCCATAAATGAGGCGATTAGAATAAACAACTCTGATGTAGATGCAATAATTGCTGGTCATATCTATGATACTGAATGCAAGAAAGGGCTTCCGGGACGTGGTATAGACTTCTTGACAAGTATAGTAGAGCAAGTTGATGTACCAGTATATGCGATAGGTGGAATCGATGAGTTCAATATAGAGGAGGTTGCCTCTGCTGGAGCAAGTGGGGCATGTCAGATGTCGTTTTATATGAAGCTATAAAAAAGTGGGGCTAGCATATGAAATGTGTAGCCCCATTTACGTTGATGTTATTTATTAAGCTCGCTGATTATCCTATTATAAGGTAGTCCAACGACATTCTCGTAATCGCCTCTAAACTCTCTGATATATTTTCTAAAACCACCTTGGATAGCGTATGCACCAGCCTTATCAGCAGGTTCACCAGTCTTTATATATGCCCATATATCTTCATCTGCATAATCACAGCAGATGATCTCCGTAACTTCGGCAAACGAGCATATGTCATCGATCTGAGGAGCTCCGTCAATAATGTCGATGAGTGTGACACCAGTAGCCACGTAATGGGTATCATTTCGTAGAGATGCCAGCATATTAAAAGCATCCTCGTTATCGTGCGGCTTGCCCATGATAATGTCTTTATAGACGATAGTGTCCGAAGCTATAAGTATCGATTTGCCTTTAAGTCCTAATATATCTGGAAGTTCTAGTGCTGCCATAGCTTTTCTCTCGGAAAGCATCGTCACTGCATCTGTAAATGATATACCCTTTGGTAGTGATTCGTCAGCATTTCCATACTTTATAATTGGTTCAACGCCATGCTCTCTCAGTATGTCCAATCTGCGTGGGGACTTTGATGCGAGAATGACTCTATCATATCGATCTAATAGCGGATTATTCTCTTTAGTTATCATTCTTCATCTTCTCAAAAATAGCTTTAACCGGTGGCATATTGATTACAACAACCGTAATAGCTGCTTCTGCTGCTAGGTATGTGAGATTGTACCAGATAGACCAAGTGACAGCGTTAAATTCAGATGGTGCATATGATCCGAAGAAGATGATACCTGATGCAACTGCGCAGAAATATCTTGCAAATACACCTGTAAGATATACTTTAGTCAGGCCATTTTTGCTGTCACGTAGTGCACCGCCGAGACCGAGTGCACCGAAAGCAATTGGATAGTCGAGCAGTAGCTGAAGAGGGTGAATTACGTAAGGCCCGAATATTAGATTTACAAGGCCTAGAGCAACACCTGCAGTTACACCACGTTTAGTGCCGTATAGGTAAGTGATAACAGATATTGGTAGTAGGGAGAACAGTGTGATCGATCCCCCTTGTGGCATTGTAAATATCTTGATGTTAGATAGCACCATCGCAATCGCAATTAGTAGAGATGAAACAGTGAGTGCTTTAACGTCGATTTTTTTGTTATCACTCTTTGATTTCCCGCTAACTGTTATTAAGCATAGTAATAGGATGATTATAAATACAATCAATACCTGACCAACTCTTGATTCAACAAAACTCTGTAAAGTCATAAAAAAGCCTCCTATAATGCAGGAGGGGGTGCTTTTGTATTCTAGCCAGCTTCCCGCTACGGCATTATCCGCAGGGTAGAAGGGTCTCGCTTCATCTTAGTGTATAAAATGACCGATTTTATACGTAAGTGAAGCAACTCTCAGCTATCGCTCCCCCAGCAATATTTTGTTTATTTACTCATTGTATATTGCAACAAATGATATTGCAATACGATAAATTTTATATGTGTTACTTGTTTTCGTTTCTTCATTATTGTATGAACTGAAATATTAATTACTATGATTGTAACATTTGAGTGATGCAATTGATGTTTTAAATTTAATGATACACTTACAAAGCTATATATAAAGTACTTAAAATACAAAGAAAAATACAAATAAACTGTGTAAGAAAGTGTGATTTTGTGTAAAATAAAAGATAACGTTTTTATTAGATGAGTAAAAGCTTTAATATGTTACTTTTATAATGAACTAGTTACTGAGGTATTTTAATGAAAGAACAAGTTAAACTTCATAGGGAAAGAGAAGCAAGTGGCTTGGCGTTAATTCCACTTCTTTTCTTTATTGTTATCTACCTGGGTGTTGGAATTGTCCTGCATTCCAAGGGTGTAGAGATGGCATTTTACCAGTTTCCTTCTGTAGTCGCTATGACAATTGCCGTTATACTGGCTTTTTTAATGTATCACAAGACGGGAATCGACAATAATTTTAAGCTATTTGCAAGAGGTGCTGGTGATGAAAATATTATGACGATGCTCATGATATTCCTCTTAGCTGGAGCATTTTCTTCTGTTGCGGGTGCAATGGGAGGAGTTTCCTCTACAGCAAATCTTGGACTAACGATTATCCCTCCTAGGTTCATTGTTCCAGGAATTTTCGTAATAGCAGCGTTCCTATCCACTGCTACTGGCACTTCAATGGGTACCGTTGGAGCTATAGTGCCAATCGCATATCAGATGGCTAAGACAGCAGACCTTAATATGTCATTCGTTGTCGCTGCTGTTCTCACAGGTGCGATGTTTGGAGATAATCTATCTATGATTTCCGACACGACAATTGCTGCTACAAGGACTCAGGGAGTAGACCTTAAGGACAAGTTTAGAACTAATGCTTGGATTTCTATACCTTCAGCGTTTATTTCACTCGTGCTCATGATTATCTTTAGCAAGGGTGGTACTGTAACTGAAAATCTAGATTATAACTTGATAAAGGTAGTACCATACGTTCTTGTTCTCGGACTAGCGTTATTAGGACTCAATGTGTTCGCTGTACTGATTATCGGAATTCTCAGCGCTTCAGCAGTAGGTGTTGGAACTGGTGCTATCGGTCTTATGGAAGTTGCAGCTAAAATCTGGGCTGGATATCAGGGTATGATTGAAGTGTTTATTCTATCCATGTTTGTAGGTGGTCTTGCAGAACTTACTAAGCATTACGGTGGTCTTAAGTGGATTATAGATAAGACGAGCAAGCTTTTCAAAGGCCCTAAATCTGCATCTGTAGGAATCGCGGCACTAACAGCTTTAACAGATGCTGCAACAGCTAACAATACAGTAGCGATTATCGTTACTGGTGAGATTGCCAGAGAAATTGCCGAGAAGTATAAGATTGATCCTAGAAGAACAGCCTCGTTTCTCGATATATTCTCATGTATAATGCAGGGTTTCATTCCGTACGGGGCACAGTTCCTTCTAATCGCCAGCTTGACCAAGAATGCAGTAAATCCGACAAGTATGATTCCATACAACTGGTATCTGATAGTTCTAGGCATCATGTCGCTAATCTCAGTAATGGTTCCTGCGTATAATAGGATTGTGTGTAAAGGAGAATGGAACTGGGAGCATATGAAGCCAGAACACGAAGTTGAAAAACAGTAGATGACAGGTATTATTTAGTATTGACACAAGCTAAGCAATAGTCTATAATCATCTAGTCAAAGAAGAAGTTATCCGCTTCTCACCTTGTGGGCACAGGCGTACGGGTTATCAATAACTTGATTTATTTCAGTTAATTCGCGGATACTTCTGTATCCGCTTTTTTTATTATATGGAGGTAGACCAATTAGCAAGGATAAACAACAGATCAACGGAGATATTCGTGCAAAGGAAGTCCGTTTGATAGATGAAAATGGAGATATGCGCGGAGTTATGGGCATAAGAGAAGCTCTTGCAATTGCAGAAGAGGCTAATCTAGACCTCGTGAATGTTTCTCCGAATGCTGAACCGCCAGTTTGCAAGATCCTAGACTTCGGGAAATATCGCTATGAGCTCCAGAAGAAGGATAAGATGGCTAAGAAGAATCAGAAGACCATGCAGGTTAAGGAGGTCCGTCTCAGCACATTTATCGAGGAGCACGATGTAAATGTAAAGGCGAATACAGCAATCAAGTTCCTAAAGGATGGAGATAAGGTTAAGGTTAGCCTTAGATTCAGAGGAAGAGAACGTGATTACACAGCGAAAGGCTTCGATGTTATGAACAGCTTTGCAGAGCTGGTTTCTGAATACGGCATCATAGACAAGAAGCCAAAGTTTGAGGGACGAAGCCTTACTATGTTCCTATCACCAAAGAATAGTAAGTAATGAATTAACAACTTAGGAGGAAATCATTATGGCAAAGAACAAGATGAAGTCTCATAGAGGCGCAAGCAAGAGAATGAAGCTTACTGGTTCAGGTAAGATTAAGAGAAACAAGGCATTTAAGAGCCATATTCTGACAAAGAAGACTGCAAAGAGAAAGAGAGGTCTTCGTAAGTCCACAGTGCTTACTAGTGCAGATACAAAGCGTATGCTTAGATCAATGGCAAAGTAGTTTAGGGAGGTTTAAAGATATGGCAAGAGTAAAGAAGGGCGTAAACGCTCATAAGAGACATAAGAAGATTTTAAAGCAGGCAAAGGGCTTCTACGGACAGAGAAGCAAGAACTTCAGAGCTGCTAACCCAGCTGTAATGAGAGCTCTAAGATCTGCCTTCGTTGGAAGAAAGAACAAGAAGAGAGAGTACAGAAGACTCTGGATCGCAAGAATTAATGCTGCTGCAAGAGCTAACGGCATTAATTACAGCAACCTAATGAACGGTCTCAAGAAGTCCGGAATCGAGCTAAACAGAAAGATGCTCTCAGAGATGGCTATCTATGATGCTGCAGGTTTCGCTGAGCTATGCAAACTAGCAAAGAAGGCTAACTAATAATGGAATATTTTCTAAGCCACATTGGCGTTATATTTATCGCCGGCCTAATCGTTGCTGTTTGCGCGGTTGCTTGGTGGGGGTTAACGGCGAGAAATGAAGTTCTTAAGCGAGAGAGGGCAAAGGCACGTAAAGAGGCTGCGCTTGCGAAGCGTAAAGAACAAGAAGAGAATAATTAGCATAAAGGACAGGGCAGTAACCCTGTCTTTATTATTGCAAAATTTAGAACTATTAATTGGAATACTCGTGTGGTTACTGTGAAACTCGTTGAACCCTCGATTTTGCTATGATAACATATATTAAAAGGTTTATAAGTATAACCAACTTAAAACACAATATATAAGGGGTTTTAATATGTCACGTAACAAAATATGCAAGTTGACAATTGTGGCGGTTATGGTAGCCGGTGCATTCATGTTTACTTCGTGCGGTGGAGCATCTATACCAGATAAGTACAACTATGATGATTTCAGTAAATATGTGAAACTAGGCAAGTATAAGAATCTTGAGTATACCAAGGCTGATGCTTCAGTGAGTGATGCTGAAGTTCAGAACGCGATTAATACTACGCTGGAACAGGCGAAAACTAAGGAACAGGTTAAAGAAGGAACTGCTGCAGCAGACAGTATAGTTAACATCGATTATACTGGTAAAATTAATGGCAAGAAGTTTGATGGTGGATCAGCTACAGGATATGAATTGAATCTTGGAGATAGCAATTTTATCAGTGGATTTGCTAAGCAGATAGTCGGACACAAAGTGGGAGAGACTTTTGATATAACCGTTACGTTCCCAGCCAATTATTCTAATAACACCGAACTTTCAGGTAAGAAAGCGACGTTTACAATTAAGCTTAACTCTCTTGTTAAGACTGTTACACCTGAGTATAATGATGAATTTGTAAAAAAGAATACAAAATTCAAGAATAAAGCTGAATATGAGAAAAATCTCAAAGAACAGCTTCTAAAGGATAAGAAAGCTCAGGCAGCAAGCTCTGAGAAGCAGGAGTTATTCCAGAAGATATTAAATTCAAGCAAGATTAAGAAATACCCTGATAAGGAACTTAAAGATGCTCAGAAGAAGATGATTGATACTTACAAGGCTCTTGCTAAGAAAAATGATATGTCGTATGAGAAGTATTTAAAGAGCTCGATGGGGATGTCTAAGAAAGCTTTTGAGAAAGAAGCAAAAGTTGCAGCGAAGAATACAGTTAAGCAAGAACTTGTGCTCTTTGCGCTCGCTAAGCAATATGATATCAAAGTATCTGACAAGGAATACAAGGAGTATTTAGACAAACTGCTTAAGGACGCAGGTTATACACGCTCTCAGTATGAAAAGGCTGCGGGTATGTCCATTGAAAAATATGCTGATCAGAATAATCTTTACGATACTATGGTTTACGAAAAGGTTATGGCAAAAGTTCTTAAGGATAGCATTGCAAAATAGCTAGCATTGTAGAGCTTGTTCTTAATTCCAACTATTATGTATGCATGATTTAAATAAAGCGTACATACGTTTGATAGAAGATAAGCTACGAAATTTTTATTATAATTAAACATGGAGGAACGAAATGAAGTGCCCTTATTGCGGTAATCCCGATACCAAGGTTGTTGATTCTAGACCCGTTGAAGAAGGTCTTGCTATTAGGCGTCGTCGTGAGTGCGACAAGTGTCATAAGCGCTTTACAACATTTGAGAAGATTGAAAACTCGTTGCTCGTGGTAATAAAAAGTGACGGTACTAGAGAGAGTTTTGACCGCAACAAACTGATAAATGGTGTTCTTAAGGCTTGCGAGAAAACTAAGGTTAAGTACGATGATGTGCAGAGAATTGCTGACAACATCGAACGTGGGCTGAATAACACTATGGAAAAAGAGATAGATAGTAAGATGATAGGTGCTCTTATCATGGATGAGCTCCGTGATTTGGATCAGGTTGCATACGTTAGATTTGCATCTGTATATCATAGATTTACAGATATTGATACATTTGTAAAGGAGATTAATAATCTACTTGAGAAGGATAGAAATGGTCACGATGCAGAGAGATATGTAAAGGAGTCGACAGGAGAAGAAGATTCCGCTGATGAGGATTAAGGTGTGCAAATGATAAGGATTGCTATTGATGGACCTGGTGGTGCCGGCAAAAGTACTATCGCAAAGCTTGTAGGTAACAAGCTAGGTCTCGAGTATATCGATACTGGTGCTATGTACCGTGCTATTGGACTGAAACTTGATCGCGAGGGAATTAAACCCGATGACATAATATCAATTCGCAATATGTTAGAAGAGACGGCTATTGATTTTGTGAATGGTAGGATTATTCTCGATGGGGTTGATGTTAGTGATGTTATAAGAACTCAGGAAATTTCTAAACTTGCTTCGATTTACTCTCAAGTACCTGAAGTTAGAAGTAAGCTTATTGACATCCAGCGAAGAATTGCCACAGGTAAAGGCGTAATCATGGATGGGCGAGATATAGGTACAAACGTATTGACGGATGCAGAACTCAAGATATTTTTAACCGCTGATCCCATGGTTAGGGCACGCCGTAGATATGATGAACTTACGGCAAAAGGAGTCAAGACGATTCTTGATGATATCTACGAGGAAATCAAAGATAGAGATTATCAGGACATGAATAGGAAGCTTAACCCACTGGTTCAAGCTGAAGATGCGGCTATGGTAGATACTTCTGATATGACTATTGATGAGGTCGTAAATACAATTGTATCGATGGCTACAAGAGTATCATGCAGAGAGTAATGGAGGTCATGTATGAAAGAAGGTGCGATTGCACTTGGCAAAGTTAGAGGATATTGTTATCTAATATTTTTGTTCGATATACTTCTACTGTTTCATTCTGAAATAGCTGGATTTTTTGGAACAACTGATAAAAAGATTCTGTATGGTTTTACAGCGATAATATTATTTCAGGCTGTACTTAGTATCCTATATGTGGTGAAGTATGTGACTACTGTTAGTCAAAAAGATAAGGATCGTAAAGAAATTATAATGTACGCTGCTCGTCTAAGGTACTGCTTTATGGCTATGCTGGTATTACTCGCTGGAATTGTATGTAATTATGCAGTTTCTGAAAATTTATATGTTGAAAAGGCGTTGATTATGATGCTGGTGATGATGCTTTTACTATCACTTAAAAATCTGACAATACTACAACGCGGCAGATATTAGAATCAATATAATAAATGAAAATAAATATTCTGAAATAAGAAATTTTGAGCCCTGTCTGTGCTTGTTGCAGACAGGGTGTTTTGATATAATTCTAGTGTGTTGCTCTCGAGAGAGGGTTATATATGAATAATGAAAATACAAACCTATACAAATTGCCACAGGAAAAACTAATGTATTCTGGCGCATCATCACTTTCTGATGTCGAATTATTGGCGTTGATTTTAAGGACAGGAACATCCGAAAAAAAGGTTATCCAGCTAGCGGAAGAAGTGATTTGCTACACTGAAAAGTTATCGCAGAATATCTATAGTGTAGATGCGAGAGAACTACTAAATGTTGATGGTATAGGGGTTAGCAAAGCTTGCTCGATTGTGGCTAGCATGGAACTTGCAAGGCGAGTTAGAAGATCAAGTCTGCAACATGGTAAGACTATTACAACTGCTGAGGATATAGCTGAGATTTACATGGATCGCATGCGCGGGGCAAAGCGCGAGCATGTTCAGATGTTTACACTTAATACAAAGTGTAAAATTGAATCGGAATATACAGTATCTATTGGCGAATTAAACTCTGCAGATATCCATCCTAGAGAGGTTTATAGCATTGCTATAAGACGCAGTGCTGCAGCTATTATAATTGCGCATAATCATCCCAGCGGTGATCCCACGCCTAGCAATCTAGATATTGCAGCAACAAAAAGACTCGAAGCAGTTGGCAAGATAGTTGGGATTAAGCTGCTTGATCACATCATAGTAGGTTATGACAGCTATGTTAGCCTAAGAAGCGAAGGGATTATTGAACAAGATTCTTAAATGGAGAGTGTTACAAGGTGTCCAAGACAATTTACATCACATCTGGAAAAGGTGGAACGGGAAAATCTACATTTGCTGCGAACATCGGATTAACGCTTGCATACATGGGCAAGCGTGTTATTTTGCTTGATATGAACATGGGGATGAGAGATTTAGACCTTTATCTAGGTGTTCAAAATGAAGCAATATTTGATGTTTGCGACGTAATTATGAGGACTTGTGAGCCTAGGGATGCAATCATAAATTCAAATTTTACGGATAGGCTTGCAATAATTCCTGCACATCAAGGTGGAAACTGGATAGACATATCAATGGCGGATATCGATGAACTTATAGAACACCTCAAAAATGAGTATGATGTTGTGATTCTGGATGGCGCGCCTGGTATAAATCGTGCTGTTGATCTATGTCATAGCTCTGCTGATGAGGTCATCATAGTTACAACACCTGATTATTCTGCCATTAGAGATGCGGATGCCATAGAGGATAGACTGATCAAGAATGAGATTATGAATAGACATTATGTCGTAAATAGAGTTATGCCTGTGAGCGATGATCTCGGCTGTGGCCCGAGCTTGGTTGAGATTGATTTGCGTTTTAAATCGCAGCTGCTAGGTGTGATTATGGAGGATGAGAATATTCGTGCCTCTTGCAATATTGGAATACCAATAGTAGCAAAAAGAGACACATATATCTCCAGAAATTTCAATAAAATAGCGGAACGCGTGATTAGAGAGATTCTCTAATAGTTGACTATGTTTTCATTAAAATATATAATTAATCAGTATGATTATATACACGAGATGCTTATTTTTAATAACTAATAAGTAAAAATATACTGTATTACTAACAAATAACTAAATAAGGAGTTGAACATGACACCGCTATTAATAACAATGGTAGCAGGCGTAGTATTCCTAATTGTTGGATTGCTGCTTGGCTACAGTGTGCGTAAGCGTGTCGGAGAGAAAGAAATTGGAAGTGCAGAGCAAAAGGCTCAGAACATAATTCTTGATGCGGAAAGTTCCGCTGAAAACCTCAAGAAGGAAAAGGTTCTTGAAGCCAAAGAAGAGGCGCACCAAATCAAGGAAAATCTCGAGAACGAAATTCGCGACAGACGTAATGAAGTTACAAGGGCTGAAAGACGTATTCTTCAGAAGGAAGAAAACATTGAAAAGAAACTAGAAAGTATCGAGCGTAGAGAAGAGGGTTTATCAAAACGCGAACGCTCGATGGATGAGAAGCATAAGGAAATCGATCAGTATATTGAGAAGCAGATTGCTGAACTTGAGAAGATTTCTGGATACTCAAAGGATGAGGCAAAACACCTTCTGCTTGAAGAAATAGAGAAGGATGTTAGAAAAGATGCCTCGGCCATTATAACTAGAGTTGAAGAAGAAACAAAGGATGAGGCTGACAAGAAGGCTAGAGAGATAATTACTTTGGCAATTCAGAGATGTGCAGCTGATCAGGTTGCCGAAACCACAGTTTCGGTAGTAGCGCTTCCTAACGATGATATGAAGGGTCGTATAATCGGAAGAGAAGGAAGAAATATCAGAGCCATTGAGACTCTAACTGGAGTTGATTTAATAATCGATGACACACCAGAGGCTGTAATTCTATCAGGATTTGATCCTGTAAGAAGAGAGATTGCCAAGAGAGCACTCGAGAAGTTAATTTCAGACGGAAGAATTCATCCAGCACGTATCGAGGAGATGGTGCAAAAGGCTACAAAGGAAGTTAATAACATAATCAAGGAAGAGGGAGAACAGGCTTGCTTTGAGACAGGTGTGCACAACCTACATCCTGAGATGGTTAAGCTTTTAGGTAGACTAAAATACAGGACATCATATGGACAGAATGTACTTAAGCATTCTGTAGAGGTTGCACTCCTCGCTGGCATGATGGCTTCGGAACTAGGTCTTGATCCAAGATTAGCAAAACGAGCAGGATTACTCCACGATATTGGAAAGTCTATCGATCATGAGGTTGAAGGAACACATGTGGAGATAGGTGTAAATATCTGTAAGAAGTATAAAGAGTCTTGGAAAGTTATCAATGGAGTTGAGGCTCACCACGGAGATGTTGAAGCAACAACACTTGAGGCCGTTCTTGTAGGGGCAGCGGATGCTCTGTCAGCTGCTAGACCAGGTTCAAGAAGAGAAACTCTTGAAGCTTATATAAAGAGACTTCAGAGCCTAGAGAATATTGCAAATACTACTAAAGGCGTTGATAAATCTTATGCTATTCAAGCTGGTCGTGAAATCAGAGTTGCAGTTAAACCTAACCAAGTTAAGGATGATGAAATTCCGATGCTGGCTAGAGAGATTGCTAAGAAGATTGAAGCTGAGCTCGAGTATCCGGGGAACATCAAGGTTAATGTAGTCAGAGAGACTCGCGCAATAGATTATGCAAAGTAAATTTAAGCTCTCCGCTTGCGGAGAGCTTTTTAAAAGCAATTAATGGTATTGGAGAAATAATGATATACCTAGATAACAGTGCAACAACTAGTCAATACAATGAAGTGACAGAGCTTATCTATAAACTCAGCAAGGAAGCCTTTGGAAACCCCTCATCGCTCCATATGCTCGGCCTAAGAGGTGCCGATTTGATTCGCGAAGCAAGAGGTCGGGTTTCTAAAGCCTTCCCGGCAAATGGCGAGATTATATTCAATTCTGGTGGCACCGAAGGTGATAATGCCGCCATACTGAGCGCTGTGAGGAAGCTGAGAAGAAGAGGAAATAAGATTATTACATCTAAGATTGAGCATCCTGCAGTTTTAGAAACATGCAAGAGACTAGCTGAGGATGGTTTCGAGGTATGCTACCTGGATGTAGATAAGACTGGAACAATAAAATTAGAATCGCTTCAAGAAGCTTTGGGCGATAATGTTATACTGGTCACTTTAATGATGGTTAACAATGAGATAGGTATGATTCAGCCGGTTTTAGCAGCATATGACCTAGTTAAGGCCTACAATAAGGCTCATGGTACAAATATAATATTTCACACCGATGCGGTTCAGGCATTTGGTAAGATGAGTCTAAGATCGGTACCTTTTGATTTAATTACCATCAGTGGTCACAAATTCCACGCACCCAAGGGAATTGGGGCGATGTATGTAAAATCAGGACTCAAGATTCCGGCGCTTATCACTGGAGGTGGGCAGGAGAACGGATATCGTTCTGGTACGGAGAATACGCAGGGGATAGCAGGGATTGGGTTGGCTACTGAACTTGCTTATGATAATTTGGCTGAAAAGCAAGATTTAATTACCAATTTAAATAATCGACTGCGTGAGGGAATAATATCGGAACTTGATGATATAATAGTTAATGGATCTACTGATATGGGATTTGAGATTTCTGATTATGGTAAGCGATGCCCATCTGTTCTCAATATTTCATTTCTAGGCACTAGAGGTGAAGTCATTCTTCATACACTAGAACAGGATGATATATTCGTATCAACAGGTTCGGCATGTTCATCTCATAAAAATAACGACAGCCATGTGCTATCTGCGATGGGATTAGGACACAAGGAAATTGAAGGTGCTATTAGATTCAGCTTTTCTGAGTTTAATACACTGGAGGAGATGGATATGGTTGCTGCTAAGGTTTCAGCGGCTGTTAAAAGATTTAGAAGATTAGGTAGCTTCAGATAGGTGTTATGATGAACGAGAAAAATATTTATATTGTTAGGTGCGGAGAAGTTGCGCTTAAGGGCATGAATAAGCCGTATTTTGAGAGGGTACTCCTCGAGAGAGTTAGAGGTGTTCTCAATTCGTATGAAAATACGGAATCAAAGTGGAATGACGGACTTATGATCTTGAAGGTTCCTAAGGAAATTGATGGAGAAGATATTATTAAGAAGGTTTCAAATGTCTTTGGGGTTGCTTCAGTAAGTCCAGCTGTCGAAGCTGAGAAGGATATCGAACAGATTGGTGAATCTGCAGCAGAATTCATGATGGAGCTGATGGAGAGAGAAAGTATCAAGACCTTCAAAGTTAAAGGTAAGAGAGCCGACAAGACATTTCCAATTCAGTCACCAGAGATTGGCAGAATTGTAGGTGCTAAAATACTCAAGACTTGCAAGGTTCTGTCAGTAGATGTTCATGATCCCGATTGTGAGCTATACGTAGATGTTCGCCGTGAAGGTACATATATATTTAGGGATAAAATTAAAGGCTTCGGTGGTCTACCTCTCGGGACGAATGGAAAAGGATTAATCCTGATGTCTGGAGGAATAGACAGTCCTGTTGCGGCATTTATGATGGCGAAACGTGGCATGAGAATTGAGGCTATCCATTTTCACTCATACCCATATACAAGCCCTCGCGCTCAGCAGAAGGTTGAGGATCTCTGTGCGACACTTGCTGGTTATATGGGGACAATTAGAATGCATGTTGTAAATCTTCTGCCGATTCAGGAAGAAATTGTAAAAAACTGTCCTGAAGAAGAGACTACACTTCTCGTGAGACGTTTCATGATGCGTATTGCCGAGAGTATTGCGATTAAGAAGAAGGATATGATGCTCATAACTGGAGAGGACCTCGGTCAGGTTGCTAGCCAGACGGCGGAAGCTCTTGTAGTTACAGACAGTGTAGTTAAGATGCCGGTTATGAGACCTCTGATAGCTATGGATAAAGTGGATATCATGGATAAAGCTAAGGAAATTGGAACCTACGACATCTCGATTCAGCCATATGAAGACTGCTGCACAGTGTTCCTGCCTAAACATCCTGTCACAAAGCCTAAGTTAAGTAAGATTGAGAAGTCCGAAGAAGCACTAGATGTAGAGGATCTCGTTAGTGCGGCGGTGGATTCGGCAGAAGTTATTGATATAACACCTAGATAATAATTGAGATATTTGCTAACATATGGATAGTTATACGTTTTTGCGATCAATTAATATGTAGGATATAGGGATTAAAATATGAGAGATAATAATATCAAGGATAATGGTAGCGGTAAGAGTAACCAAGCTGCTAAGCGCCAAAATTCATGGCTTATAGCTGTGATAGTAGTCCTTGTTCTTATGCTTACGATAGGGATAGTGGTCACAACTCTCGCATATATTGGTGGTGCTAGGCTAAGTCCATCCTCTGGAAGAAGTTCATTTGGAGGTAATTCTGTTGCCGTTATGGATGTAAAGGGTGAGATTGGTGATGTCAGTGCTAGGGCTACATATGATCACAATTGGACGATGCATACAATCAATGAATTGATTGATGATTCGTCTAATAAAGGAATTGTCATCCGTGTTAATTCGCCAGGTGGTAGTGTCTATACATCCGACGAATTGTATGAGGAACTCATGAAGTATAAGAGTAAGACAAAGAGGCCAGTTTATTTCTATTTCCAAGATCAGGCTGCATCTGGTGGATACTATATAGCGATGGCCGGCGATAAGATTTATGCTAATCGAAATACATGGACGGGATCAATAGGAGTTAAGACTGGCACTATTTATGATGTCAGAGGCTTGCTAGATAAGCTCGGTATTAAGACCAATACGATTACTAGTGGCCGGAATAAAGCTATGGGTAGCATGACAAACAAACTCACAGATGAGCAACGTGAAATCCTTCAGAGCCTGATAGATGAAGCATATAACCAATTTGTTAGGATTGTTGCTAAGGGCCGTAATATGTCCGAGAGTAGGGTAAGAGAGATCGCTGATGGTCGTGTTTATTCAGCTAATCAGGCTAAGGAGCTCGGACTAATCGATGGCGTGTGTAATGAGGAAACCTTCTTCAAGACCGTGAGAACATTCAAAGGAATGAAGGATGTGTCGTTCGATTATATGGAACCAGAAAAGGAAGATAGTGTATACGATTTGCTGCAGCAATTTATACAGTCAAAGAGCAGCAGCGGGAAAGCAGCAGAATATCAGAAACTCATTGAGCTGTCAGAAGACGGTAATAAGTTTACGGTTATGTACCTAGCAGACATCAAGAAATAGATATCATAAGGAGTTATCATGGGCATTAAGTACAAAAGAGTTTTGATTAAACTGAGTGGCGAAGCACTTGCAGGAGAGGATAAATTTGGGGTTAATCCGGATGTGACTCTCAAGACTGCTGAGCAGATAAAGGAAATCAGAGCTAATGGTGTAGATGTAGCTGTTGTCGTCGGTGGAGGCAATTTCTTCCGTGGCCGTACAGGTGGAAATATCGATAGGGCTACAGCCGATTATATGGGGATGCTAGCCACGGTTATGAATGCCTTGGCCTTGCAGGATTCACTTCTTTCAATAGGTTGCGAAGCAAAGGTTATGACAGCTATTGAGATTAGAGATATGGCTGAAGGATATTCGAGGCGCAAATCACTCGACTATTTAGAGGCAGGGAAGGTTGTGATATTCGGTGGAGGTACTGGTAGTCCATTCTTCTCAACGGATACGACTGCAGCTCTGAGAGCAGCTGAGATGAACGCCGAGGTTATACTCATGGCTAAGGCTATCGATGCTGTATATTCTGCAGATCCAAAGCTAGACCCTGATGCTGTTAGATATGAACGCCTAACGTATATGGACATCGTTGAAAAAAATTTAAAGGTTATGGATTTAACGGCTGCAACGCTTTGCAAGGATAATTCTATTAAGCTATATGTATTCGCACTTGCAGAGGAAAACGGA
This sequence comes from Mogibacterium neglectum, assembly GCF_030644205.1. NCBI lineage: Bacteria > Bacillati > Bacillota > Clostridia > Peptostreptococcales > Anaerovoracaceae > Mogibacterium > Mogibacterium neglectum. Next base: position 1,046,291 of record NZ_CP128647.1, on the reverse strand, counting down.
CTTATGAAGGTAATAAATGGTGAGAATATAGGTACTTTAGTAGAGTAGTTGCTCATCACTTTGTTAATCAGTATTCAAAAATTTATATTAACTATTACGGAGGAAATCATGGCTAAGAAGAGCTTAGAAGAGAAGATTGAAGTTACTAAAAACGTTCTTAAAGAGAATCTGAATACAGTGAGAGCCGGAAGAGCAAACCCAGCACTTCTCGATAAGGTTATGGTAAGTTATTATGGAGTACCGACTCCTCTAAAGTCGCTTTCCAACATCACAACACCAGATCCACGTACACTCATGATTTCACCTTTTGATGCAAGCTCCATTGGGGATATTGAACATGCGATCAATGAGGCAAACCTTGGACTCAACCCATCCAATGATGGAAAGGTAATTAGACTTACTATTCCTCAGTTAACTGAAGAGAGACGTAAGGAACTGATTAAACATGTCAAGAAATTCGGAGAAGAAGCAAAGGTTGCAGTCCGTAATATTAGACGTGAGGAGAACGAGGAACTTAAGAAGCAAGAAAAAGCTCACGAGATTACTGAAGATGACTGCAAGAGTGAACTGGATAATGTTCAGAAAAAGATAGATAAGGCCGTTAAGGAAATCGATGCTATCATTGAAAGCAAAAACAAGGAAGTAATGGAAGTGTAATTCTTAGCAAACGTGGCCTAGGTCACGTTTGCTTTTTATGAGGTTATAGGATGATAGAGATTGGTAAAATACCTAAGCATGTAGCGGTCATTATGGATGGCAATGGGCGATGGGCTAAAAGCAAGAATAGACCTCGTTTATTCGGTCATAATGCGGGTATGCAAGCGATGAAACAAATAGTTATCACCGCTTCGAATCTTGGAATCGAGTATTTAACAGTGTATGCTTTCTCTACAGAAAACTGGAAACGCAGCACAGAAGAGGTTTCGGGCATATTTAAGCTTATAATCAAATACGTGGATTCGGAGCTAAAGGAGCTTATTAAGAATAATGTTCGCATCAATATACTAGGTGACTATAACATGCTGCCAAGTGATTCGGTAAGAGCAATAGATGAACTCCTTGATAAGACAAAGGATAACGATGGGCTAGTATTTAATATTGCACTGAATTACGGTGGAAGAGATGAAATTGTCAAAGCTATCAATGAAATTATTATTGATAGACAGGCACTAGCCGATGAAGGGATATCAGTTGACGTGACAGAGGATGAGGTATCAAATCATCTATATACTGGAGTCTTGCATAAGAATATCCCAGACCCGGATTTAATCATAAGGACGAGCGGTGAAGAACGGCTGTCAAATTTTTTAATATGGCAAGCAGCCTACAGTGAGATGATGTTTACAGATACCCTGTGGCCAGACTATTCACCGGAAGAGTTTACAGCGATGATTAAGAAATTCTCGCATCGTAAGAGGAGATTTGGCGGGAGAGAGAAGGAAGATAAGTAATGAAAACTAGAATTATCTCGGCATTAGTGATGCTACCATTGCTTGTGGTGTTGTATTTTGGAGGTATCTGGCTTGTTGGAGCTGCACTTCTAATATCCGTTATTGGAGTAAAAGAATTCTTTGATGGATTTAATGCATGTGATATCAGACCATCGCGAAAAATAGCGATTGCGATGGCGGTCATCTTATATGCTGGATATCTGATACTTGGGAACATGTCAGATTTTGTTGGAGTTTGGCTTGTTATATCAGTTATGGCGAGTCTAGTCTATGGTTGGGATATCAAGAACCGTGGAATTAGCGATTCAATAGCCACACTTGCAGGTATAGTATATGTTGTACTATTTCCGTATTTCATAGTGCTTATCGATGCATCAAGATATAGACACTTTACTTGGCTTGTTATAATAGCTGCTTTTGGGGCGGATATTATGGCGTACTTTTCAGGTATGTTTTTTGGAAAGCATAAGATGGCACCTAATCTTAGTCCTAAAAAAACTGTTGAAGGAGCAATTGGCGGACTAGTAGGGGCATCAATTTTTTCAGCCTTATTCGGGTACTTCTTTATGCCAAACATCGTGGTGCAGTGTTCGATAATAGGTGTTCTCGGTGGAGCGGTATCGATGGCTGGTGATTTAACCGCTTCTGCTTTTAAGCGACAGATGGGAATTAAAGATTACGGTAAAATAATACCTGGTCATGGTGGGATACTGGATAGATTCGATAGTGTGCTTTTCGTCGCACCGTTCGTATATTATTTTTCAGTATTTTTCATTCGTTAAGGTTGGATAGGAAAAATGGGAATAAAGAGAATAATATTACTCGGTAGCACAGGTTCAATTGGAACTCAAACCTTGGACATAGTCAGAGAAAATCCCGATAAGTTCAAGGTTGTGGCGCTAACTTGCAAAAATAGGATAGATGATCTTATAAAACAGATTCAGGAATTTAAGCCTGAGGCTGTATGCGTTGGAAATAAAGAAGCAGCCGCACGAGTGAGTGCGGCTTTTCCTGCTATTGAAGTGAATATAGGAGATGCTGGTTTAAGAGAAATCGCTAAAGTTGATGCTGATATCGTACTCAATGCCTTGATGGGAATAAGCGGTCTAGCGCCTACTTATGAGGCGATTTTGACAGGTAAGGATATTGCGCTTGCTAACAAAGAGACCCTTGTTGCAGGTGGTAGTTTGATTATGCAGCTGGCTGCAGAAAAAGAAGTAAAGATACTCCCTGTAGACAGTGAACATAGTGCAATCTTTCAGTGTCTAGAAGGAAATAGGGGAAGAAAGGTAAGAAGGATTCTGCTTACCGCTTCTGGTGGACCATTTAGAGGATATAATATTGAGAAGCTCGAGCGAGTTTCTCTACAGGAAGCGTTAAATCATCCGAAGTGGAGTATGGGACGTAAAATTACTATCGACTCAGCTACGATGATGAACAAAGGGCTAGAAGTTATTGAGGCGAAATGGCTTTTTGATATCGAGCCAGATAAAATTGATGTTCATGTGCATCCGGAGAGTATAGTTCATTCTATGGTCGAGTTTGATGATACGTCGATTATTGCACAGCTTGGTCTTCCAGATATGCGAATTCCGATAAGTCTTGCACTTGGATATCCAAGTAGGCTTCATTATTCAGGTGATAGTCTAAACCTGTTTGAGGAGGGTTCAAGCCTTCACTTTGAAAAACCAGATACCAATGTATTTGAATGTTTATCCATGGCATATGAAGCTATTGAAAATGGAGGCAGCTATCCAATACTATTAAACGGTGCAAATGAGGAGCTTGTATCGATGATCATCGAGGGAAAGATAGAATTTTTAGATATACAGAGATCGTTACGTAGATTGATGGATGAACATAAATTGGTTAAGTCAAATACGATTGAAGATATTTTAGAGATTGATAAGGAAGCGAGAGCCAGGGTAAGAGAGCTCTTTAGGTAAAGTGATTTATATGATTTTAACGATAATTCTTACAATATTGATGCTCATGATAATCACAGTTCCTCATGAGTTTGGACATCTTGTAACTGCTAAGCTCTTTCATATTAAGGTGAATGAGTTTGCAATTGGAATGGGACCGCTTATTGCAAGTAAAGATAGGGGTGAAACTAAGTACTCACTCAGGGCTATTCCTATAGGCGGTTTTTGTGCGATGGAAGCAGAGAATGAAGAAAGTGACGAGGAGAGGGCATTCAACAATAAGCCAGCTTGGCAGAGGTTAATTGTGCTCGTTTCTGGTGCGGCTGTTAATGTGCTTGTCGCATTAATTTTGATGATTATAATCACAATATATGTTGGTGTACCGACTAATACACTCGATGAGGTGGTTACCGATTCACCGGCAGCTCAATCAGGTCTTGTCGCTGGTGATAAAATAACTTCTATAGATGGGAAAAAATCGTCATCATGGTTAGATATCGTGACAACAATTTCGAAGAATACTGACGGTAGAGCTATGAAGGCAGTAGTCGTTCGTGATGGAAAGGTTCATACGTACACCATTACACCTGAGAGGGATAAGGATGGCAGGCTAGTAATCGGAATAGTGTCTAAGTCGACGCACAATGTGTTTGTATGCACAGGTCAAGGCGCGAAAATGACGTGGAATCTTAACAGCCAGATGCTAAGTGCACTTAAACAGATGTTGCATAAGGGTATAAATAAGGATAGCGTGACAGGTCCTGTTGGAATGGCAGGGCTTGTGAACAAAACAGCTCATGCAGGAACATTATCGTATTTGTATCTAGTAGCTCTAATCAGTCTAAATATGGCTATTATAAATCTTTTGCCTTTTCCTGCGCTCGATGGTGGCAGAATTATATTTGTTTTGATCAGTAAAGTTACTGGAAATATGGTTTCTAGTAAAGTGGAAGGATATATGCACTTAGTTGGATTTGCTGTTCTAATGGCACTTTTTGTATTTATCACATGGCAGGACTTAGCAAAAGTATTTGGACATTAACATATAGGTAGGTATTGGCATGACTAAACAGGTTAGATGCGGCAGAATTCTTATTGGTGGAGGTGCACCTGTATCAATTCAGTCGATGACAAATGTAGATACAAGAGATAGCGAGAAACTTCTTGCACAGATTAACGAGCTTGAAAATGCTGGTTGTGACATAGTGAGAGTTGCGATTCCCGATGAAGCTGCGGTGAAATCATTTGCGAAAGTTCGTCAGGAAACGGAGATGCCGCTCGTAGCAGATATTCATTTTAACTATAAGCTAGCTCTTGCAGCAATTGAGGCTGGGGCAGATAAGATTAGAATCAATCCAGGTAATATCGGTAGCGATGATAGAGTGGCAAAGGTTGTTGAAGCTGCTGGCAACAAGGGGATTCCTATCCGCGTAGGAGTGAATTCTGGTTCGCTTGATAAAAAGCTACTGACTAAGCATGGCAGTGTAACTGCTGCTGCGCTTGCAGAGAGTGCGATAAATACATTGGGCAAGATTGAGCGTATGGGATTTGACGACTTGGTTCTATCTATTAAATCATCTAATGTAAAGATGAACTATGATGCCCATATGCTGGTAAAGGAGTTGACTGACCATACTCTTCATATCGGTATAACTGAATCGGGTACACCTGAAAATGGGCGACTTAAATCAGCTGTAGGAATTGGATCCTTGCTTCTGGCTGGCGTTGGAGATACTCTCCGTGTATCACTTACAGACGATCCAGTAAATGAAGTTATATTCGGGCGTAGAATCCTTGAGGCTGTCGGTCTTAGGGAGAAGAGTATAGAGATTGTATCATGTCCGACTTGCGGTAGAACTGAGGTCAACCTAATTGAAATGGCAAATGAGGCAGAAGAGAGACTCAGAGAGATTGGTAATAGAAGGGCACGACTCGGTTTAAAGCCCCTTAAAATAGCGGTCATGGGGTGCGTGGTAAATGGACCTGGAGAATCAAGGGAAGCAGACTACGGAATTGCTGGTGGCAATAAGGACGGCCTTGTGTTTGCACATGGTGAAATAATCGCAAAGGTGTCTGAAGATGAGTTGATTCCTACTCTCATTGACATAGTTTCAAATGATACAACTAAGAAATAATACATTGATGGAGAAAATTAATCGATGATTGAAGTACCGAATGGAATACTTACTCCTGAAGAGGTTAGTGAATCTGCGGGAAGACATGTAGATGAGCTTACGCTGTCTTTTAAGAACATATCTCTCGATAGCGCTGGATTAGTGCTTGAACTTGATGTGCTCGTAAATTTTGACGTTAAACCAAGACTAGAGCGCATCATGAGAGAAAGGCTTATAAAGTCACTCGGAAATATAAATGACGTTATGTTTAATTATTTCTACGATGAGAGCTATGGGGAAAGCAAGCAGCAAGTATTTGGAGCAAACATTAAACCTACTGAGAAACCAAAAGCGATTAATAATGGGATAATACTTGGCAAGAGAATTACTATGGCTGAAACTGCGTATGAGAATCTTGCCGAGATTTCTGGTGCTCGAACAAATGTAGCTGTATCAGGTACGGTATTTGAAATAGAGATTAAGGATACTAAGAAGAAGAACTTCTGGGTTATGACTCTTAGGATTAACAGAGGACCAAAGGCTGTTGCTGTAAAGACATTTATTAAGAGCAAGCAGGAATTTGATGCAGCTAATGAATTATTATCAAAAGGTGACGAGATAATTGCACAGGGTGATATTCGATATGACGAGTATATTCATGAGAACGTCATGATTGCTAACAGCATCAATAAAGCGATAAAGCGCACCAGGATAGAAGCTTATAATGGGCAAAAGCGAGTTGAGCTCCACGCTCACACTAGAATGAGTGAAAATGATGGTTTTAATGATGTCGAAGAAATGGTTAAGCAAGCTGCCGACTGGGGGCAGCCTGCTATTGCAATCACCGACCATGGTGTTGTGCAGTCATTTCCAGATGCTGCAAATACAGCAAAGAAACTCGCAAAAAAGGGAAAGAATATTAAGATTCTGTATGGGATGGAAGGTTATCTCTACCCAGATGATGACGCATATGATGAGAATGGCAAAATCAATCTGAGCAAAAAAAGAAACACATATCATATTATCCTAATCGCCAAGAACCTTACTGGTCTTAAGAACCTCTACAAGATAGTTTCATTTACCCATATTGACTATTTTTATAGAAGACCACAGCTTCCTAGAAAGGTTCTAGATAAGTATCGGGAGGGGCTGATCATAGGAAGTGCATGCGAGGCGGGAGAGGTCTTTCAAGCTGTATTAAAGGGTGCTTCAGATGAAGAACTGCTAAAGATCGCGTCATATTATGATTACCTAGAGATTCAGCCACTTGGGAATAATCACTTCTTAATAAATAACGACAGATATCCTCATGTGACGAGCAAGCAGGATCTTATCGACATGAATATGAAGATAGTTGAGCTTGGAGATAAACTTGGAAAACGTGTTGTTGCAACTACAGATTCACACTATCCAGATAAAGAATCCGCAATTTACCGCAACATCGTAATGTCAATGGTTGGCTTTAATGATACGAATTCAAATTCTCTCTATTTGAGAACAACAGCTGAAATGCTTAAGGAATTTGAGTACCTAGGCGATAGAGCTAAGGAAATAGTCATAGATAATACTAACTTTATTGCTTCCATGACCGAAGAGTTCGAGCCTGTTCCAGATGAGAAGTGTCCACCGAGTATCGAAGGAGCAGATGAAACCCTAAGAGAATCGTGCTATGCGAGAGCTAAAAGCATATACGGCGATCCACTTCCTAAGGAAGTTTTGGAGAGGCTTGATACAGAGCTCAACTCCATCATAAGTAATGGGTACGCTGTTATGTATGTGGCAGCGCAGCTCCTCGTTGAAAAATCAAACAAAGACGGTTACCTCGTAGGTAGTCGAGGTTCGGTAGGTTCTTCATTTGCGGCTACAATGGCAGGAATAACTGAAGTAAATCCGCTTGAGCCACATTATATATGTCCTAAGTGCCATAATTTAAAGTTTACAGATCAACTAGATAAGTATGATACCGGCTTTGATATGCCTGATAGGGTATGTGAAAAATGTGGAGCAGATATGGAAAAGAACGGTCTGAACATCCCATTTGCGACATTTCTTGGATTCAATGGTGATAAAGAGCCCGATATCGATCTTAATTTTGCAGGTGAATATCAACCTATTGCTCATAAATTCGTAGGTGAAATATTCGGTGAGGAGAATATCTTCAAAGCTGGGACGGTTGCTACAATCGCTGAAAAGACCGCTTTTGGATATGTAAAGAAATACGAAGAAAATACTGGCAAGAGATTCTCCAATTCAGAGGAACTTGTACTCGCAAATGGCTGTACGGGGACAAAGAGAACCACAGGTCAGCATCCAGGTGGTATCATTGTAGTTCCTGCTGATAGAGAGATATTTGAATTCTGCCCAGTTCAGAAACCTGCAAATAACAGGGATGCTGAGTTCATAACAACCCATTTTGACTACCATAAGATTGACAAGAACCTGCTCAAACTCGATATACTTGGTCATGATGTACCGCAGATGATTAGACACCTTCAGGACATGACGGGTGTTGATCCGCTGGGAATAGATATTGCTGACAAGAAGACACTCAGCATATTTACATCAATCGATGCGTTAAATATAGTCAATCCAGAAGAGTATGAGTTCAAACATGGTACTTACGGTATACCTGAATTCGGTACAAACTTTACAAGAGGAATGCTTGATGCCATTAAGCCAAAAACTATCTCTGCTCTTATAAAGATTTCTGGTTTTTCTCATGGTACTGATGTATGGACGAATAATGCTGAAGACCTCATTAAAAACGGCGTTGCAACTATCGATGAACTGATATCGTGCCGAGATGACATCATGAACTATCTTATGATCAAAGGTGTAGATAAGGGTAATGCCTTCAAAATCATGGAGGCTGTACGTAAAAATAAAGAGCTGAAGCAAGAGGAACTCGCTATCATGAAAGAGCACGGTGTACCTGATTGGTATGTGGAATCATGTAGGACACTCAAGTACCTATTCCCTAGAGCACATGCCGCAGCATATGTAATGATGGCACTCAGAATGGCATGGTTTAAGGTTTACTATCCAAGTGCTTTTTACTGCGCGTGGTTATCAACAAAGATTGATAACTTTGATGTAAATGTAGCTAGAGGCGGTGTTGAGGCGGCAAAGGCTGCCCTAAATGCACTAAACTCCGAAGACGATGATACAAGTGCTGCAAAGAAAAAAGAACTAAAGGTAGTATATGAAGTTATATACGAACTGCTCTCTCGAGGCTGTGAATTCTCGTTACCAGAGCTAGGTGTATCAGATCCGTGCATGTTTAACGTTGTCGATGACAAGATTAAGATACCATTTATGGCAGTATCGGGAGTAGGGCGAAGTGCAGCAATTTCACTTGCAGAGGCCTACAATGATGGACCGTTTTTATCCACAGACGAGGTGCAAAGAAAAACTAAACTATCAAGTACTAATATCGAAGATCTAAAAGCTTGCGGAGTGTTTAATGAGCTCCCAGATAGTGCACAGGTATCAATCTTTGATATGTAGAAAAGTTTGCTATCCAGAAAGAATTATGATATCATATGCATGAACGTTAGAGAGCGAAAGAGTGGGGCGACCCACTCTTTCACTTATGTTATGACTTTTTCCGGGATGAATTATGGCCAAACAAGATGTTACTGCAAGGATTGAAGACTTGCTAAATGAGTATCTTACAGGTAAAGAGCTTGAGATATACAATATTGAATATAAGAAGGAAGGTAAAGACTGGAAGCTTCGAGTATACCTTGATAAGCCATTTGACTGTTATACAGAATATGTTGACATCAATGAGTGCGAAGACGTTACTCGCTTTTTGAGTGATAAGCTAGATGAAGAAGATTTTATTGAGAGAAGCTACACTTTAGAGGTTTCCTCACCGGGGCTTGATAGAGAATTGATTAAACCATCTGATTTTGATCGATTTGCAGGCAGAGAGGTTGAGGTCAAGCTGTATAAGTCAATCGATGGCAAGAAGGAATTCACTGGCACATTGATTGGCAAATCGGCTGATGAAGTTACGATAGATATAGGAGAACGTAAGGTCGTGATTCTGGCAGAACAAATTTCTAAGATTAATTTAGCGGTAATTTTTTAGGAGGATTCGATGAATAAAGATTTTTTGGATGCTCTCACTGAACTAGAGCGTGAGAAAAATATTTCAAAAGAAGACATTATCACTGCGATTGAAGATGCGGTAGAACTTGCTTATAAGAAAAACTACGGTAACTATCCAAATGTAAGAGTTTTGGTTGATCGTGAGGATGGTGAAGTACTTGTTCTAATGAGCAAGGAAGTTGTTTCAGAAGTTGAAGACGATATGATGGAAGTTTCTCTTGAAGAGGCTAGATCGTATGACGAAAGATACGAGGTTGGCGATGTCATCGAATACCAGGTTGACCCAAAAGACTTCGGTCGTATAGCTGCCCAGACTGCAAAGCAGGTAGTAGTGCAGAGAATCAGAGAGGCGGAGAGACGCAACTCTTATGATGAGTTCGTTAATAAACAAGGAGAGATTGTTACTGCTAAGATTGAAAGAATCAACAATGGGACGATGTTCCTTTCGGTTGGTAACTCTGAGGGGATATTGCCACTATCTGAGCAGGTTAAAACTGAGTCTTTCAACGTAGGTGACAGAATAAAGGTTTATGTTATCGATGTTAAGAAGGCTACAAAAGGACCTCAGATATTTCTATCGAGATCTCATCCAGGTTTAGTAAGAAGATTGTTTGAACTAGAAGTTCCTGAAATTGCTGATGGAACAGTTGAGATTAAGGGAATAGCTCGTGAGGCAGGATCAAGAACCAAGATTGCCGTATATTCACACGATGATAATGTTGATCCAGTTGGAGCATGTGTTGGCAACAGAGGTATTAGAGTGCAGAATATTGTCGATGAGCTCTTCGGTGAGAAAATTGACATCATTGTATGGGACGAGGATCCTGCTGTTCTAATCAGCAATGTACTGAAACCGGCTGAGGTTGAAGGTGTATATATAAACTATGTTAGCGAAAAGGAAAAGATGGCAACAGCAGTGGTCCCAGAGCAGCAGCTTTCTCTTGCAATCGGCAGGGAAGGACAGAATGTAAGGCTCGCAGCCAGAGTAAGTGGTTGGAAGATTGATATCAAGAGCAAGTCACAGCTAGAGGACAGCGGCTTTGATTTTGATGAGTACGAAGACCAGGATGAACCTAGAGTAGAAGTGCTTATAGATGAAGGTGTGCCTGCAGAGGCGCTGCTTGAGCAGGAAGATAATGAAGTAGATAATGAAATAGAAGAGGAAGCATAAGTATGGCTCTTAATGAGAATAGAGAGCCAATGCGAAGATGCATTGGATGTAGAATTTCACATCCAAAGGGAGAAATGTTTAGGTTCACATGCCGCAGCATGCAAATTTATGAAGATATAACGGGAAATGGCGAAGGCAGAGGCGTGTACTTATGTAAAAGTGAGCCTTGTATAGAGTCTGCCCGTAAGAATAGATCATTTAACAGAGCTTACAAGAGAGCGATTGATGAAAAGAGCTTGGGTGAGCTACTAGGCAAGATGCTGGAGAAAACAAGGAGGTAGCGGATGACGAAAAAGGTAAATGAGCTGATGGCAGAGCTCGGTGTGTCATATCAGGATATTAAGAAAGCAGCTGATACGATGGGCATCGAGGTTAAGTCAGAACGCACGAATCTTGATCAGAAGGACGCTGATAGATTGAATGACACGATTAGCAAACTGAAGGGATTGGATTCAAAATCCGATAAGAATACTAAGAAGCCTAAGATTAAGGCTGTTCCAATTATTAGTAAGGATTTTGCACATAAACCTAAGGCACCAGCAGGAAAGCCACTGCCTCGTAAGGCAGAATCTGTAGATGCTGAGGCTGCTGAAGCGAAGGCCAATCTAGAAGTAAAGAAGCCGGTAGATACAGATGTAAAAACTAAGGTTAAGACAGAAACTACAGAACATAAGGCGAAGTCCACTAAAAAGAAAACTGCTACTAAGGATGCAGCTACTGATGAAGTTAAAGAGACTAAGGCAGGTAAGAAAGAAAAGGTAATAGAGCTTAAAGGAAAAACTGCTAAAAATGATGAAAAGCCTGAGAAAGGCAAAGAGGCATCGAAGGAATCAGAGAAGAAGGTAGAAAAGAAAGAGGAGACATATGAAAATGCTCCTAACAAGCCGATGCGCTTCAAGAAGATTTTTGATGCTTCATCTGCCCCAAAGGAAAAGCTAAAACATGCTCGCAAGAAGTCTTCTGATAAAGACGGTCGTAAGGACGGAAAGAAGGATGACCGTGGTGGCAGAAAGAATGATAAGAGGGATGGACAGAACAGTAGAAATAATGATTCTAAGCAAAGCAGAAGTTCATCGAGAACTCAGGGAACGGTTGTGGTAAATACTCCTATGACTGATAAGCCGCAGTCAAAGGGGAAGAGCAAGAAGTTTTTTGACAAGGATAAAGATAGAGATAAGTTCAAACACGAGAAGCGCAGCGAGGGGAAAAATAGCAAGTCGCGTTTCTTTGATGAGAGAAACCTTGAAAAGCAGGTTAAACACAGAAAGAAAAAGACTCCTAAGGTTACTGAGCCTGAAATCGAAATTGAAGAGCTACTACCAGAAGGTGCAGTGGCTGTAACTGTTCCAATCACAGTTGCCGGTCTAGCTGAACAGGCAGAGATTTCCGTTAGCAAAATTATCATGTCGCTAATGAAGCTTGGGATAATGGCTACAGTAAACCAGACGCTTGATAAAGATACTGTTGAGATGCTTGGTGAAGATCTCGGTATGCAAGTTGTAGTAACTGAAGAGAAAGAAGAGGTTTTTGAAGAAGGCTTGGATCTACGCGAGGATAAGGAAAATGAGCTGAAGCCTCGTGCACCAATCATCACTGTAATGGGTCACGTTGACCACGGTAAGACTTCATTACTCGATGCTATTAGAAATACTAACGTAACTGCTGGTGAATCTGGTGGTATCACGCAGCATATCGGTGCTTCTGAGGTCAAGATTAACGGTAAAAAGATAGTGTTCCTCGATACACCAGGTCACGAAGCGTTTACTACAATGCGTGCTCGTGGTGCTCAGGTAACGGATATCGCTGTACTAGTAGTTGCAGCAGATGATAGCGTTAAGCCACAGACAATAGAATCTATTAGCCACGCAAAGGCCGCAAATGTACCTATGATTGTTGCTATAAATAAGATCGATAAACCAGGTGCAAATATTGACAGAGTTAAAAAAGACCTTGCAGACCATGGAGTACTAGTTGAGGATTGGGGCGGAGACGTAATAAGCGTTCCTGTATCCGCAAAGCAGGGTGAGGGAATTACGGACCTCTTAGAAATGATTCTATTACAGGCAGAAGTTCTCGAGCTTCGTGCAAATCCTGATAGGCTTGCTATGGGAACTGTGATTGAAGCAAGACTCGACAAGAGCAAAGGTCCGATTGCTACACTACTTGTTACAAATGGAACTCTCAAAGCTGGACAGAGTGTCGTTGCTGGTACAACATCTGGTAAAATTAGAGTTATGACTAATTTTAAGGGAGAAGCAATCAGAAAGGCTCTTCCTGCGACACCAGTTGAAATCCTTGGACTTTCTGATGTTCCTATGGCAGGTGATTCGTTCAATGCTGTTAAGGATGACAAGGTGGCTAGGGAGATTGCAGAGAGCAGACAGGAAAAGATGAGAGAAGACGTACTTGCAAAAAATGCAAGCACTACACTCGAAAAGTTATTCTCACAGATTCAGGAAGGCGAGACAAAGGAACTGAACCTCATCATAAAAGGAGATGTACAAGGTTCTGTTGGTGCAATAATTTCGTCGCTTGAGAAATTAGATACTGATGATGTGCGAGTAAACTTAATTCACTCAGGAGTAGGTACAGTTACAGAGTCTGATGTAATGCTGGCTGAAACGTCAGGAGCTATTATAATTGGATTTAATGTAAGGCCAACTACTGCGGTTCAGTCGAGAGCGGATGATGCCGAGATTGAGATCAGAACGTACCGCGTAATATATGACATCATCGATGATGTACAGAACGCTATGAAGGGCATGCTCGATCCTGAGTATAAAGAAGAAATCCTCGGTAAAGCTGAGATAAGAGAGACGTTTAAGGTTCCTAATATTGGAATCATTGGCGGTGCCTACATCGTTGAGGGTAAGGTTAAGAGAAATGCGCAGATCCGCCTCGTAAGAGATGGTATCGTAATTCACGAAGGTATGATTTCCTCACTACGTAGATTTAAGGACGATGCTAAGGAAGTAGCCCAGGGCTATGAGTGTGGTATCGGAATCGAAGCATACAATGATATCAAGCCTATGGATATTATCGAGTGCTTCCATATGGTGGAAATAGAGAGGTAATATGGGAAAGAATTATAGACAAGGGAGACTGGGTGAGGAAATTAAGAAGAGTATCTCAGGATATCTTCTTAATGGCATCAAGGATCCTAGACTCTCTACTAGGATAATAACCATATCAGCTGTTGAGGTGTCGAGTGATGGTAGCTATGCGACCGTATTCTTTACACCTCTAACGTTGAGCGGAGAAGATAGTAACGAGGTTAGTAAAGAGGTTCTAAACGCATTCAATAACGCAAAGGGACTATTTAGAACTAAAATATCTCACGACATAAAGCTTAGACATACTCCAGAACTTAATTTTAAGCTAGACTCATCCATGAAATACGGCAGGCATATCGATGGGATTATCGATGAGATAAATAAGCTGGAAAGATAGTATAATGACGGATAATATTTATAAGAAAATTGCTTTAAAGCTTCATAATTACAGCAAGATTTTAATCTTTCCTCATGTAAATATGGATGGAGATTGCCTTGGTTCCTCAGCTGCGTTATGCCACGTGCTTCGCGGCTTTGGTAAAGAGGCGTATGTCCTTGCCGATGATGTGACTCCCCACAATTTAGATTTTCTAGAGAGCGGTGTAGTTACTAGAGATTACGATGTGTTTGATGAATATGACCTTGCGGTTCTTGTGGACTGCGGCAGCAGAAGCAGAATAGGTGAAAGAGCCTCTGTTTTTGACAGAGCTAGAGAAAGAGCTGTAATAGATCACCATGGAGTGATGGAAAATGATGCGGAATTCAACTTTGGAATCATCGAGTCTAGCTCTGCTGCAACCGCTGAACTTGTCTATCTGATTGCGAGTGAGATGGGTGCAGAGTTTACTCTACCTATTGCAGAATGTATATTTGCTGCTATAAATACGGATACTGGTAGTTTCCAGCATTCAAATACCACTGCTAGAACCCACAAAATCGCAAGTGAGATATACGGAATTCCTGGCTTTGATGGTAATAGGATTGTGCAGCTTATATATAATAGAAAGTCGCTAGGTGCAATACAGCTTGAGGGTCGTATTGTCTCTGAAATGGAAGTATGTTGCGGTGGTAAGGTTGTGTTGAGCGCTGTAACTCAGGCTCACCTGGCTGAAACTGGCACTTTAATGAATGAATCAGATGGAATAATCCAGAAACTAATGAGTATCGACGGTGTTGAAATAGGCTGCATTCTAAAAGAAATCGACGATAAGACTGCTAGAGTAAGTCTGAGGGCAAAATCATATGCGAATGTGGCGCGTGTTGCCCAGAAATACGGTGGAGGCGGACATATGCGTGCAGCTGGTCTAACTTTTGAAGGAACTATAGGCGAAGCAAAGGCTGAGATTGCGAAAGCTCTCGAAGCTGAACTTGTTAGGTCGAATGATGAAAAATAGTGGTGTTATAAACATTAATAAACCTGAGGGGTATACGTCTCACGATGTAGTAGCTAGGCTCAGGCGTAAGCTCGGAATAAAGCGAGTTGGGCACACAGGGACTCTCGATCCGATGGCGACGGGAGTTCTTCCTGTTTGTTTCGGTAAGGACACAAGACTGATTGAGTATTACGATCACGATTGGAAGACGTATGAAGCGGAACTTGAACTCGGAAAGGTCACAGACACGATGGATATTACCGGCGAAGTCCTTGAAGAGTGCGAAGTAATAAATATTACAGCAGAAGATATCGAGTCGCTTGCTAGCAGGTATAGAGGGACGATTACGCAGATACCACCCAAATACTCGGCACTCAAGGTTAATGGACGTCCACTGTATAAGTATGCTCGTGAAGGGCAGGAAATTGATATTGAATCGAAAAAGCGTGAGGTAGACATAAGACATTTTGAATTTATATCTATCGACATTTCATTAAAAAAAGTATCGTTTACCGTAACTTGCTCTAAGGGCACCTATATTAGGAGCATTTGCTCAGAGATTGGAGATCTTCTGGGAGTAGGTGCAACTATGACTAAACTTAAGAGAACAAAAAACGGAGTTTTCAGCGTAAAATCCGCATATGACCTTGAAAATGTGCTCGAGATGAGCGAAGCAGAACTAGATTCGATTATTCTTAGCGGAGAATCTACTATTGTAAATCTCAGAAAGCTTGTGCTTAGAAGTGGTAGTGAATCATTTTATCTTAATGGAAGAATAATAGAACGCAAGTACTATATGACTGATGAGGATGATTGCGGTATTAAATCGTACAAAAGTAAATTAGCTAACAAGGAGCTTTTTGATATTACAGAGGATGAACTAAACTACTTCGGCGATATATATAGACTATACAGTGAAGATGGAGAATTCCTCGGAACTTGCCGCTTGAATAATGACGGCAACTTGAAACCAGAGAAAGTAATGGGTAGTAGAAATTAATATGAAGGTGTACAGGTCACTTCCAGATATCAATACAGATTTTGAAACCTCGGTTGCACTGGGGAATTTTGATGGTGTTCATATCGGACATCAGAAGATTTTAAAATCTGCTGTTCAGATGGCAACAAAGCTTGGGGGAAAGCCAGCTTGTTTTACGTTTTCGAATCATCCGCGTGAGCTATTTGGGGGTAAATCCGATCGTGGTATTCTTTTTATCACAAACGATGATGAGAAATTGCAGCTTTTCGAAGAAGCAGGTATTGAAGTGGTATTCGATGTACCTTTTGATGAAGTTACGATGAATATGTTGCCAGAGATATTCATTAAAGATATTCTATGTGATAAGCTAAAGGTCAAGGGCGTATCTTGTGGTTTTAATTATCGATTTGGCACAAGGGCTAGTGGTGATGACAAGCTTCTTATTGAACTTGGCAGTAGATACGGATATGAGACTAGTGTTATTCAGCCGGTAAAAGTCGGTTCTGAAATAGTTAGTTCAACAGCTATACGAAAATATATTGAAACTGGGGATATTATAAAGGCTAATGAATATCTAGGTAGACCATTTAGTATAGATGGTACTGTAGGTCGTGGAAATCATATCGGTTCAAAGATAGGTTTTCCGACGGCTAATATTGAACTTAGCTTTACCAAGGTATCGCCTATGAATGGAGTGTATTTTACACGCACTTTAGTGAATGGTTCTACTTATAATAGCGTTTCTAATGTCGGTAATAAACCGACTATAGGTAATTATAATAAATCTATTGAGACGCACATATTCGGTATAAATGAGGAGCTATACGGAGGATACATTAAAATTGAATTTCTCAAGCTCCATAGACCAGAGTTTAAATTTGAAAGTTTAGAGCTACTCACTGAACACATTGCTGATGATATAGAATCAGCGAGGAGATTTCATGGTGTCAAATAGCTTTAATAATGAACATAAAGATATAGAATTTAATAAAGATGGAATTTTAGCAGAGAAGATAATTGCCGCAGCGCAGGACAAGATTGTCGCAAGTATGCGGTTTATGGACTCTGCTGTTTTTGCGCTTAAAACAGCTTGTGCGCATGACAAACATGGCGTTTTTATGATTGATGGGACAACGCTCTACTACAGCACTGATGCAGTCTTTGATAGAATGAAACGCGGTCTTTCCTCATTTACACATGATTACATGCATGTACTGCTCCATTGCATTTTTAAGCATTACTATATTACGAAAAAAGTGAATAGGCTGTACTGGGATATGGCGTCTGATATAGCTGTTGAAGAAATGATAGAGTCGCTTGGAGCCTACTGTTTCAATACACCTGAGAGTAGTGAAAGGCGCGATGAAATAAAAAAAATTAGGGCTAAGCGAGGAAGGCTTTCAGTAGATCGGCTATATAAGTCTTTTGTGACTGATCCACCGATTGAAGCTGAAGTGAGTATAATGCGAGAACTATTCACTGTAGATGATCATTCGCTATGGTATAGAGCTGATGATGGTGTTAATTACTCTGAGTCTATGTCAGAAATAGATGAAGATGGAAAGCAAGATGATTCTCGTCCGCAGGATTATGACGAGAATAAGCAGGAAATACCTGATGATAATACTATCACTAAATTTGATGTATCGAGCATAGAGAAGTCAGACGGTAATGAAGAATGCGATGGTGCATCGCTTTTTTCTGATCAGGACTGGGATAAGATACGTGAGATGGTAAAAACCGCACTCGAAATGGATGATAATAGTTTCGGTGATACCGGTGGAACGATGCAGCGGGAGCTGCAGTATGCTGAGGAGAATCGAATAGATTACAGCACATTTCTTAGGAAATTCGCCGCAAATCATGAGACACTTAAGGTCGATGATGAGTCATTCGACTATATCATGTATACATACGGTCTAAACAGATATAGAGATATGCCACTCATCGAGCCACTTGAGTACAAAGATGAGAAGCATATTCGTGATCTCGTTATCGCAATCGATACCTCCGGCTCAACCGACGGTGAGCTGGTGAAGAAGTTCATTGACAAAAGTTTTGAAATTCTCAGCAACAACGATGTTCTAGGAGCTAAATTTAATATTCATGTGGTACAATGTGATGCAGAGATTCAGGATGACACAGTGCTTAAAAACAGGGAAGATGCAGATGTGTTTCTGAAGAATTTAGAAATTAAGGGATTTGGCGGAACTGATTTTCGCCCAGTGTTCCATTATATAAATGAACTCATACGAAGGAAAGAACTAAGAAATCTAAGAGGTTTATTATATTTTACTGATGGAAAGGGTATTTACCCGAAACGAAAACCGGTATATGATACGGCATTTATATTCGTAGATGATGACGCATGTGACGATGATGTTCCGACATGGGCAATGAAGGTGTATTTTGACGAGTGAAACATATCTAGATATGTGGAATGGAGACAATTTGAATATTCAAGAAGCAAAGAATCAGGTGAAATATGCAGTTATTTCTTACCTGTCAAAGGATGAATTTGGAGAATATAAGATTCAGGTAGAGAGGCAGAGACCTATATTCCTCGTAGGACCACCAGGAGTTGGGAAGACGGAGATTATGTCTCAGGTTGCAGAGGAGATGGATATCGCCCTAGTGTCGTATTCAATGACACACCACACTAGGCAGAGTGCGATAGGGTTGCCTTTTATTTCTGAACATCAATACTGCGGGGAGAGTTATAGGACTACCGAGTACACGATGAGTGAAATAATTGCTAGCGTGTATGACAAGATGGAAGAAACTGGCAAGAGAGAGGGGATGCTTTTCCTAGATGAAATCAACTGTGTATCTGAAACCCTTGCGCCTGCAATGCTGCAGTTTCTTCAGATGAAGATATTCGGCCGCCATAGACTGCCTGAAGGTTGGGTCGTGATCACAGCAGGAAATCCTCTGGAGTACAATAACTCGGCAAGGGAGTTTGACCTTGCGACGCTCGATAGACTTAAGAGAATTGACGTTGAGCCAGAACTTGGGCCATGGCTCGTATATGCTAGAAGTAATGCAGTTCATGCTGCAGTGTTAAATTACTTGAGCATCAAAAAAGACGACTTCTATAGTGTGAGATTAACAGTTGATGGCAAGCTGTTTGTCACAGCTAGAGGATGGGTTGACCTGTCTGAGATGATTTACTTATATGAACAAAATGATATTGAAGTTAATCTTGAGCTAGTGAGCCAGTATATTCAGGATGAGAGAATCGCACGTGATTTTACTTCATACTATGATTTGTTCTATCGCTACAGGAGAGAATACGATATTGCTGGTATTCTAGCGGGTACAGTTGGTGAGCAAGCTATAGAAAAGTTATTAAATGCGCCTTTTGATGAACGTATAACTGTTGTTAGGTTGATCAACGATGCTCTTAGTTCAGAATTTAGACGTGAGTTTGTGAAATCAAAAGTTATAGATGAGGTAATGAAGCGCATAAAGTTGCAAAAGGATGAATTTCTCGGTGCAAAGCTTGATAAAGCAGCCCATATTTTAAAGTCAATCTCGTCCGATATGGAAGACGATCTTCGTGAACGTAAGAAGGCACATTCAATATCTAGGATGAATGAGAGAGTAGTTAGGAAGTCTATTCAGACAATTAGGGATATCATGCACAACGTTATGGGAGGTATCGGGGAGCCTTCATCGATTATCACTGGAGAAATGAGTAAGCTTAATGATGAGCGAAATAACCTCATAAAATCTATACAACATCAACTTAAGAATTCTTTTTCTTTTATAGAGAAGAGTTTTGAAGGTGATAATGAGATGATGATATTTGTAAGAACTCTATCGGAGGATAAATACAGTGCTGGGTTTCTCGCAAATCATGGAAGTGAGGAATACTCTCGTTGGAGCAAAGGTCTCATTATGAGTGACAGGGAGCAGGAGCTTACCACCGAGATTGAAGAACTTAAGCAGTAAGGAGGTTGTATGCCAAAGCTTATAGCAGGACATACACTTATCAATTATGACGAAAATGTGTCGCGCGTCGTGATACCTAAATTTGTGTTTTCGATAGCAGATAGGGCATTTAGCGAAAGAGGACAGATTAAGACGATTGAAATGGGAGAATCAGTCAAGAGCATAGGAAATTATGCTTTTAGGATGTGCTACAGCATGAAGGAGATAATCCTACCACAGACTATAGAAGAGTTTGGTAAGGGTGTGTTTGAAAATTGCTGGGCTCTTGAAAGGGTGTCACTTCCAGAAGGAACCAAAATCGTTGATGACGAGATGTTCGTTGATTGTAATTCTCTAAGCGAGATTTTTTTACCTAACAGCATTGAAGTTATCGATGAACATGCATTTAGCAAAGTTCCTGGATTGACGATTCTACATATTAGTCCCGAGAAGCTTTATATACTTCCGGAGGGCATTAGGGATATTGCAATTCTTTCATATATGGAGGAACATAACAGTGATGATGTAGGTCAGGAAAAGTCAATCGAAACAGCTGTAGTACTTAAGTATTTTGAAGAATATGGCGATAGGCTTACTAGAAGAGCTATTACTGATTCTAGAACGCTTGCGATACGCTATATAGTTAGAAGAGGGATGGTGCAGTTAGAGCTCGTCAATGAACTTGTAGAGCTAGCAGCAGGTCAACGAAACTCGGAAATTGTTGCACTTCTTATCGATGAAATGAATAAAATTCGTAGAGAGGAGTCTGAGCAAACTCAAGAATCGTGGGATCCATTTGCTTAGAGTAGGGGGAAAGATGAAAAAGGAGTTTGAAACTTCTGAATCAATGAGGATAGGGATATTGCTTGCAATATGTGGTGGATTTATGGATGCGTATTCATATACTTGTAGAGGTGGGGTTTTTGCAAACGCCGCAACAGGAAACATAGTACTGCTTGCAATAAGCCTAGGTAATCACAACCTACGAAACGTATTTCATTACTTAATTCCAATAGTTTCATTTGCAGGGGGAGTAATGATCTCCCAGCATGTAAAAATCATTCGTAAAAACAGACCAACTAGACTCCATTGGCGCCAAGTCACCATTTGTTTCGAAATAATTGCTATGTTTGTAGCGGGTTTTTTACCCCAGGAGTATAATCTACTTGCAAATTCGCTTATATCGTTGACGTGTGGTATTCAAGTTGTGACTTTTGCGAAGGTACGTGGTTACACTGTTTCCACTACCATGTGTACGGGAAACCTCAAGACAGGAACAATGAATATAAATATGTATATGGCGACGAAGGATTTAAGCTATATTCGAAAGAGCCTTCATTATTATGGATGCATAATGTTTTTTATATGTGGGGCAATTATCGGGGACTTCTTTACTAGAAGAATTCATGAATCAGCAGCTTTTATAGTTGTACTTCTGCTGCTTATCGCTAATATTATGATGTTTTTCAACAACAAGAGTATTGAAAGGAAATACAGTGAAGAAAGAAGAGATTAGAAGCAGGCTTTTTGATATGCAGGACATAGAATTTAAGAAATTCCAATGCAAGCTAATTCCAGGAGTTAATTCAGATACAGTAATAGGAGTTAGAACTCCACTATTAAGGAAACTTGCAAAGGAAATTTTTAAATCCGATGATTATGAAGAGTTTATAAGAGACCTCCCTCATGAGTACTATGAAGAGGTCAATCTCCATGGTATGATAATCTGTATGGTCAGCGATTATGACGAGGCTATACACGAAGTGAACAAGCTACTTCCTTATGTAGATAACTGGGCGACATGTGATCTGCTAAGCTGTAAAAAAGCCTTCAAGGACAATCTCGATAAGCTTGAAACTGATGTTAAACGATGGATATCGTCTGGCGACACTTATACCGTAAGATTTGGAATTGGGGTGTTGCTAGAATTCTATCTCGATGATGCATTTGATTTAAAATATCTGGAATGGGTTGCAAGAGTTGAATCTGATGAATATTACATTAGGATGATGAAGGCATGGTATTTTGCAACTGCGCTAGCCAAGCAATATGATGAAGCGATTCCGTATATCGAGAATCATAGGCTAGAAGAATGGGTGCATCGCAAAACCATTCAAAAGGCAAAGGAGAGTTTCAGAGTTAGTGATGACACGAAAGCATATTTAAACACGTTAAAGTAATTTGCCTAAAAGCTAGACAGATACTCGTATGTGTGATAGTATAACGAAGTAATTTTTATACCCTTGCTTCGGCTATACGTTACTCCGAACGGTAGCGATGTGAGGGTGAATGACAAATAGGAGGAGAAACGATGCTTACAAAAGAAAAGAAGCAGGAAATCATCAAAGAGTATGCTACTAAGGAAGGCGATACTGGTTCCCCAGAGGTTCAGGTTGCAATTCTAACTTACAGAATCAATGACCTTAACGGACACCTCAAGGAGCACGCTAAGGATTATCATTCAAGAAGAGGTCTTCTTAAGATGGTAGGACAGAGAAGAAACCTGCTCAAGTATCTTAAGGATACTGATATCGAGAGATACAGAGCGCTTATTGCTAGACTCGGTCTCAGAAAGTAGTAATATTATCTGACAATATAAGCGGGATATGTATCCCGCTTATTTGTATATAGGAGGGATATAATCCCGAAGCCAATCTAATGACTGGCTTGCAATGCGAATCTTAATAGTAAAATAGTACGATTAACAGGAAGGAGTTGTTAATTATGGGAAGATTCACTGATTATCACACATTTAGAACAGCACTAGGCGGTAGACTGTTACAGCTTGAAATTGGAAAGGTTTGTGAACAGGCAAACGGCCAAGTTACAGTTAGATATGGAGATACCGTTGTAAACTGTACAGCTACTGCTTCAAAGCAGCCAAGACAGGACATTGATTTTTTTCCTCTTAGCTGCGACTATGAAGAGAAGATGTATGCTGTAGGAAAGATCCCTGGCGGATATATCAAGAGAGAAGGAAGACCTGGAGAGCACGGAATTCTAACTTCTAGACTTATGGATAGACCGCTTAGACCATTATTTCCAAAGGGATTTAGGAATGACGTTTCAGTTGTTGCCGTAGCTATGAGTGTTGATCATGACTGTTCACCTGAGGTTGCAGCTATGATCGGTTCATCTGTTGCACTGGCTACATCAGACATTCCATGGGATGGTCCTACAGGTTCTGTAAAAGTGGGTAGAGTTGATGGAGAGCTCATCATTAACCCTACATATGAACAGAGAATGAAGTCTGATATTGACCTAACTGTAGCGGGCACTAAAGAAGCTATCATGATGGTTGAAGCTGGTGCAAATGAAGTTTCTGAAAGTGATATGCTTGATGCAATCATGTTTGCTCACGAAGAGATTAAGCAGTTATGCGTATTTATCGAGGAAATTGCTAATGAAGTTGGCAAGGAGAAGATGGAATACGTAGTCTTCAAGGCTGATGATGACGTTGATGAGGCAGTTCGTGCTTACGCTACAGACAAGATGGTTGAAGCAATAAAGACATTTGATAAGCTTGAACGTCTTGAAAATATGGAAAAAGTCGAGGCTGAAACTCATGAACACTTTACCGAGATTTTCGAAGATAGAGATAAGGAAGTAGATGAAGTTCTGTACGCTATCAAGAAGGAACAGGTTAGATCGATGATTCTTGATGAAGGCGTAAGACCAGATAACAGAAAACTAAATGAGATTAGACCTTTGTTCTCAGAGACTGGATTCCTGCCAAGAGCACATGGTACCGGTCTATTCAAGAGAGGACAGACTCAGGTTCTTTCAATTGCTACACTTGCACCTCTATCTGAGGCACAGGATTTAGATAGCATCGATATCGATAGAACCACTAAGAGATACATGCATCAGTATAACTTCCCTGGCTATTCAACAGGTGAGCCAAAGCCGCCTCGCAGCCCGGGCAGAAGAGAGATTGGGCACGGAGCACTTGCGGAGAGAGCGCTTCTTCCTGTAATTCCAAGTGAAGAAGAATTTCCATACGCAATCAGAGTCGTATCTGAGGTTCTTTCGTCAAACGGTTCTTCCTCGATGGGTTCAACTTGTGGATCTTGCTTAGCTCTTATGGATGCTGGTGTTCCAATCAAGAAGCCTGTATCAGGAATAGCTATGGGTCTCATCGAGAGAGTAGAAGAAGACGGAAGCAGCAGGTATGCTATTCTATCTGATATCCAGGGTATGGAAGATTTCCTAGGTGACATGGACTTCAAGGTAACCGGTACTCCTGATGGAATCACTGCTATTCAGATGGATATCAAGGTTCACGGTCTATCGAGAGAGATTCTTGAGCAGGCGCTTGAGCAGGCTAGAATTGGTAGGGCACATATACTTGAGAATATGCTAGAGGAGATTGCAGAGCCAAGAGCAGAGCTATCGCCTTATGCACCAAGATGCATTTCGATGAGAGTGCATCCTGATAAGGTGCGACTAGTAATCGGACCTGGTGGTAAGAATGTCAATAAGATTGTGGAAGAGACAGGTTGCAAGGTAGATATCTCTGATGACGATGTAGGTCTAATCAGTATCTACAGCTCCGATGAAGCAAGTGCTACTAAGGCTAAGTCTATGATTGAGTATCTTACAGCTGATGTAGAAGTTGGAAAGACCTATGAGGGAGAAGTTAAGAGAATAATGAACTTCGGTGCATTTATCGAGATTCTACCTGGTAAGGAAGGATTGCTACACATCTCCAAGATTGCTAACCACAGAGTTGACAAGGTTGAAGATGTAATGAACATAGGTGACAAGGTTGTTGTTAAGGTTACAGAGATTGATAACCAGAACAGGATTAATCTTTCTAGAAAAGAGCTTGTAGAAGACTAATTCTTCTTAAATAAGTATTAAGATGAGCATAGTGGGTTATGCCACTATGCTTTTTTTGTTATTATTAAAGATATATATTATTGGTATAACATCAATCTATAAGATTGAAACTAAAGGGGTTAATGCTATGTATCATAATGCATTCAAGAGTATACTGAGTAAAATAACTCTGATTTTGATTGTGATATTTGGACTTACAATAGGTATGACTGCAGAGAGTAAAGTGTATGGGAGTTCTTCTTATAGTTCCTATTCTAATTCTTACTCTAACTCATACTCGAATTATTACGATCAAAACCAGAGCTCGCCATTAGCTGCGCAGGATTACGCTACGTCGGGATATACGACAAAGGTGTTTAATGTAGATGTAAAGGTTAATAAGGATTACTCATATGAATTCACCGAGACGATAAAGGTTGATTTTAAATATGCAAAGCATGGAATTGTTAGAAAAATTCCAATTGCTAGCAACTATAAGATCAAGGATATCAGCGTTGAAGGTGGGGATGTTAAGGTAACTAAGGATAACAACGTTAACATAAGAATTGGCAGTCCCAATTCTTATGTTACAGGTGAGAAAACATATGTTATAAGATACAAAATTTATAACTATGTACACAGTGGTCAAGAAAATAACATCTATGTAGATGTTCTCCCTTCGGAATGGGAAACATCTATTGCTTCTTCAGAAATCAAAGTCTCGTTACCAAGTGATTTCAAATACACCGAGATGAAGGGATACGCAGGATCATATGGTTCGTCTACTGAAGATGACAGCAAGTGGTCGTATGACAAAGCAACTAACACCTTGTCATACGAGGGCTCCTCTATAAGTTCAAATTCCGGAATAACACTGATGGTAAAGACACCAGATAATTATTGGACAGGCGCACCAAGTAAAGCGTGGAGTAATGCTGCAAATGCTGCGGCGCTCATTATCAGCTTAATATTATTAATTTTCATCAAGATTACAAGAAAAAAAGATGCAGATATTGTCATGCCTATAATGTTCAACCCACCTGAAGGCATAACTCCTGCTGAGCTAGGATACCTAGCAGATGGGGTAGTTGACAAAAAGGATATTACATCATTATATCTATATCTAGCATCAAAAGGATTCATTCAGATTATAGAAGGGCCGAAGAAAAAAATAACCATAAAGGCATTAGCTGCACCTAGCAATGAACCGGCTTTTGTTAAGAAGATGTATAATGCTATATTTGATGAAAAATCCTCTCCCAAAATAGGAAGCATGATCAGTATTAAAGAGTCTGGAAAATCAATCGGGGAGTCATATGACACGATAAAATCTCAACTTAAGGATAGATACACTGGAGATAAGGCAATCGTTTCTACAGCTTCAGATGCTAAAAGCTTGCTGGCTACTTTCATCGCTGCGATGGGTTATATAGTTAGCATTATATTCAGTTTATATAGAGCTGGTTCCATTGATGGTGTGTTTAATTCAGCTTTTGGCGGTGGAGGCATAACGGCAATATTCGGAATAATGGTCTTGTTGATTGTATGGGCGTCGATATGGCTTCTGATACTCCGCAAGTTAAATAATGCGTTCTTCTATCGCAAAACTTTAGGGGCTGGAAATTTAACTGTTAGAGTCGTCATATGGCTATTAATTTATTTCGTGTATATGAGTACACTGATAAGTACATTGTATTTTGTCGGCAAGGGTGAAAGTGCGACGTACGTACTGATACTGCTCATAGCTTATACAATCGCTATTCCGTTCCTGCTATCAAACATGCAGAGCAGAACTGAATACAATCGCAAGGTATACGGTGAGATACTAGGTTTCAAAGAATTTATAGAGACTGCTGAATTAGACAGAATCAATGAGCTTGTAGAAAGCGAACCTTCTTATTTTTACAATATTCTGCCTTATGCATATGTATTAGGACTGACCGATAAGTGGATACGTAAATTTAATACCATCAAGATTCCAGAACATGACGGATTTAGCTCGTATAACACAACTACGTTTGATTATATGAGGATGAACATGATGATGAATAGCATTCAACATAGCACGTATTCTGGAATTGCAGCTGCACATGCAGACAGTGGCGGCGGAATCGGAGGATTTAGCGGTGGTGGATTCTCTGGAGGAGGTTCTGGTGGTGGTGGTGGCGGCGCTTGGTAGTTGCTGTACCACTAGATTTATTCACTAAAATTCAAATATTGAAGTAAGTACATTGATGTGCTAATATAACGAATCAATAGATATTAATAGTTATTGCTTTTTAATAAAGAAGAGGTGTAAAAATGGTAATTTGGATAGTTATAGCGGTAGTCGTACTCTTACTACTATGGGTTATTGCTACATATAATGGCTTTGTAAAGCTAGCAGTAAGCTGTGATGAAGCTTTCTCAACAATGGATGTATATCTAAAAAAGAGATTTGATCTCATTCCTAATCTTGTTGAGACTGTAAAGGGATATGCTGCCCACGAATCAGAGACACTAAAGGCCGTAACAGAAGCTAGATCTGCTGTTGGTAATTCCTCTACAACTGCTGAAAAGCTTGAGAATGAGAATATCCTTTCTGGCACTCTAAGAAGCTTGTTTGCCGTTGCAGAATCATATCCGGACCTTAAGGCGAATGCTAACTTCATCGAGCTTATGGATCAATTAAAGTCAGTTGAGAATGATATCGCTAATTCTCGTAAGTACTATAATGCCGTTGTAAAGAAGTTCAACGTAAAGTGCAGAGTATTTCCTTCAGCAATTATTGCAAGAGTATTCGGATATGAAGCGAAGCCAATGTTCGAAGTTTCATCAGAAGCTGAACGTGAAAATGTGAAGGTGGACTTTGGGACAAGCAAGTAGATAACTAAAACTAATATCATTGGATACAGGGTGTACGTGAATGTACACCTTGTTTTAATATTATTAAACAAAAAATATATTAAAAATTGTGGTTTTTATTTATAAATACTATAAATTTTGTTAGAATGACTACGACTAATAAAAATACGAAGGATAATGTATTATGTACGTAATAATTGATATTGGTTCTAACACGATAAGAATGGCAGTCTACAACATAGAGACTGATAATTCATTCAGTCAGATTATGAGCAACAAGGTTTCTTGCGGAATTGCTGTATATATAAACGATAATGAAATGAGTGCAGAAGGAATAGAAGTAATGATTGATGCGCTCAAGCAGTTCAGAATTGCAGTTGATGGCATGTCTGATGTTAAGGTGTTTACAATTGCGACTGCAAGCATCAGAGAGCTTAAGAATAAAGAAGAAATTGTCGACCGAATCAGGGTCGAAGTTGGGTTTGAGGTAGATGTAATATCTGGGCAGGATGAGGCTATATACGACTATTACGGTATAGTGAAGGATATCGGCGATGCTACAGGTATGCTTACAGACTGTGGTGGAGGCAGTACAGAAATATCTTTATTTAGAGGGAATGAGATATTTTTTGCTGATACCATGCCTATAGGATCGCTTAATGCATATCATCGTCATGTGGATGGAATATTTCCAACGGAAGAAGAGTTGTCATCAATTAAGGAGGAAACGGAGAAGTTGCTTTTCAAGCTGTGCATTCCTAAAGGTGTTAAAGCTTCGACAGGCCATGTATATGCGATTGGAGGAACTGTGCGAGCTACATGTAAACTCGCCAATAAACTTTTTGACAGGAGCAAAAGTACGGCTACACTTTCTGCAAGAGAGTATGATGAGCTGTTTAATTTATATTTTACTAAACAAAGAGAATTTATCAGAACATTACTCAAAGTAAAACCAGAGCGTCTTCAGTCACTTGTCACTGGTATGTGTATACAGAAGACGATTATGGATAAACTTGGTTACGATGAACTTACTGTTTCAGAATCGGGAGTAAGAGAAGGATTTCTTATGAAAAAGCTTGAAGACTTGAAGAATAGTTAAGTGAGGCATATAAATGAGTGAGCTTTATCTTGAAGGATTTACGCAGAATCGCGAGCTCTCGTGGCTAAAATTTAACGAGAGAGTATTACATGAAGCTGCAAATGAATATAATCCTATTCTTGAAAGAGTGAAATTTGGATTGATTTATCAGAAAAATCTAGCAGAGTTTATACGGGTGCGTGTTGGTAGTCTAAATAACCTAAGAAAGATTGATTCGTTAACGCGAGACTCCATGTCTGGTCTTACTTCAGATGAGCAAATTCATTATATATGGCAAGAGATATGCCGCATCAATGAAAATGCAGAAATGATAACGGACCAACTTTACAAAGACCTTCGTGATATAGGTGTATTTTGTGGTTCGTACAAGGAGTTAACGGAGGCTGATTATGATTACATTGACGGTCAATTTATAATGAAGTTTTCATCAGGTTTTAAGCCACAATTTGCTGATCGCAGTGATATTTCGGAAAATATCAAGGATGGTCGTCATTATATTCTCATTGATACTTATGTAGATAATACTAGGAAACTCATGCTGATGGAAATTCCAGAGTTGCTCCTTAAAGGTGTAACTGTTCGAAATTCAGTGGGCGTCAGTTTATTACTTCCTTTAAATCTCATTAGATTATATTTAAATAATATCTGCTTTCCTTTTATACCAAAAGGCTTTATAGCGTTTACAGCTTTTAGAAATGCTGATATAGACTTTGAATATGACGATTTTGATCTTGGAGTGAGCGCAATAGAACGAGTAAAGAAGATGTTAGATAAACGTGGGAATTCAGGTTTTGTAGGGGCGTTTGCTTATTCCGAGTGTGTTGATAATACCCTTTATGAGGAACTTATAGACATACTTAAGCTTTCAGATGAAGAAGTAGTGCTTTGCTCTAGTATTCCTTCTTTAAGCCATCTAAATTCCTTAAAAGATTACTTGCCTGAACATGTTGTTTTGAAAAACTCATTTCCTGAATTACATAAATCAAATTCCTCGAAGAATAATAGAAATAATCTTATAAATCAGATAATGAATAGAGATTTGCTTGATGCGTATCCTTATGATTCGATGGATAACTTGCTCGAGATTCTAAGAGAAGCCGCTAACCACAGCAAGGTCAAAGAAATAAAAATAAGTATATACAGAATGACCAGTCATCCTAGAATTATCGAATATTTGATAAAAGCCGCGGGAAACGGTAAGCGTGTTAAAGTTCTTATCGAGCTTAGGGCTAGGTTTGATGAAGCAAATAACGTAGACTGGGCTGCAAGACTCAAAGACTCTGGCTGTGAAGTATATTATGGAACTAAACGATTTAAATCACATTTCAAGATATGTCAGGTTGTTTTTAAAAAGTCTTTTAGTGAAATAGGAGAACAGGAATTAATTACTCAAGTTGGTACTGGTAATTACAACGAAGCTACTGCACGCCAATACACTGATTTTTCGCTTATCACATCAAACCGTAAACTCGGTAATGAGGTTTCAAAATTGTTTGATAATGCCATTGATGGGATTATAGATAATAAATTTAGATATATTATTACATCACCATCATGTATGAGAACGAAGTTAATTGAACTTATTGATCGTGAGCGTGTGAAGGGGAATAAAGGAAGAATATTCATTAAGGTAAACTCTCTTTCAGACCGTCAAATTATTGAAAAGTTATCAGAAGCATCACAGGCTGGCGTTAAAGTGCGCATGATAGTTAGAGGGATTTGTACTATTCTGCCGGGAGTTGACGGATATACAGAAAATATTGAAATAATAAGCATTGTGGGGAGGTTCCTGGAGCATTCTCGCGTATACATATTCGGAAGTGAATCTGATGAACGTGTGTATATTTCATCGGCTGACATCATGAACAGAAATATGGATAAACGTTTTGAACTAGCTTTCCCTGTAACAGAAGAAACCTGTATCGAGAAGATAAAATTGATTATGCGTATGAATATGAAGGATAATACGAGGGCTAAGTTCTTACTTTCAGATGGTAGGTATGTCAATATCGCATCTAATGATATAATGTTCGACAGTCAAGAGAGACTTTTATCGGAATTTGGGGATTTTAAATAAAAGGAGTGTTTATGATAGTTGGATATATGCTTACGGATATTGCCTTATTTTTTCTAGTATATGCGGTGATAGGCTGGATTACAGAGGTTGTGTACCAGGCAGTTAGTAAGGGAATTGTTGTAAATAGAGGCTTTTTAAATGGACCTATTTGTCCAATATATGGCTTTGGTTCGTTATTTGTAATTCTTCTTGTAAAAGCGCTCGGATTAGATCACAGTTCGGTTACGGCAGATTCACAAGTATTCCTTCTGGGTATGATGTTATCCACAATGCTTGAATTAATCGGTGGATTTGCGCTTTTAAAAATCTTTCATGCAAGATGGTGGGATTACAGTTCAAAACCATTTAATTATCACGGATATATATGTCTTGAATTTAGCATTATATGGGGATTTGGGATTCTGATTGTCGTAAGACGCATACAGCCATTTGTAGAGACAGTTTTTGGTGGTTTAGCAACATCTACAGTTGGAATCATATTACTTGTTATAGCGTATATTGCATTTATTTCAGACTTTGCAGTATCTGTACTTATTATACTTGGGTTAAATAAGAGAATCAAAATGCTTGACGATATGAAAAAATCAATGACTGAATTCAGTGACTCACTTAGTAATAGAATAGGTGATGATGTCATAAATGCTAAGGAAAAGGTTGACGCATATAGAGCCGAAAGTACATCCTTTGAAGCTGAAATTAGGGATGTAGCTGCAGACAGAAGAGCTGAGGTTGCAAAGGAACTTGCAGATATGAAGAGAGACTATGAGCTTGCAAGAGAAGAATTTTACAAGAAGATGCGTAAGACTAAATTCCTCGGGACTGGTAGAATTCTTAAATCTTACCCTGATCTAAGGATAGTTGATCACAGCAAAATCGTTGATAAAATCAAAGAAAATCTCAAGTATAAGACTAAATCATAGTATATGTTTTTGGCTATATACATAGTTCTCATTTGTTGACAATTTGTGGTTTGAATAGTAAAATTAGTAAATATTTTGTTTATATTAATAATAATTGATGTTAGAGGAAGGGATAAAAAATGTTTGAAAACTT
Organism: Mogibacterium neglectum; assembly: GCF_030644205.1. Lineage (NCBI taxonomy): Bacteria > Bacillati > Bacillota > Clostridia > Peptostreptococcales > Anaerovoracaceae > Mogibacterium > Mogibacterium neglectum. The sequence goes on along the minus strand of NZ_CP128647.1, from coordinate 1,014,282 downwards.
ATCTGAGAAATCAGTAGCAGATGTTCAAGAAGAACAGGTTCAGCATTGGTCTGACATAGATCTTCTGCATCTCTGCGTAAAGGAAAGGGAGGGAGATCCTAGCTTCGTATTCTATGAAGGCCCTCCAACAGCTAATGGAAAGCCAGGTATACATCATGTAATGGCTAGAACATTAAAGGATTCAATCAATAGGTACAAGACGATGCAGGGATTTCAGGTTAAGCGTAAGGCTGGTTGGGATACTCATGGTCTTCCTGTCGAAATTGAGGTAGAAAAGCAGCTTGGAATGTCTGGAAAGAATGACATCGAGAAGTACGGAATCAAGGAATTTAACGAAAAATGTCGTGAGTCTGTATTTAAATACACGAGCCTTTGGCGTGAGATGTCAGAGAAGATGGCGTACCTTGCTGATATGGATGACCCGTATATCACTTATGACAACAATTATATTGAATCCGCTTGGTGGATAATTAAGAAGTTTTTTGATGCTGGTCTCATCTATGAAGGGCATAAGGTTCTCCCTTACTGTGCAAGATGTGGAACAGGTCTTGCTTCCCATGAAGTAGCACAGGGATACAAAGAGGATCCCGTTCTTACTGTAACTTGTAAGTTTAAGCGAAGAGATAGGGAAAATGAGTATTTCCTCGCTTGGACCACAACACCATGGACACTTCCTTCTAACATTTTAATTACAGTCGGTCCAGAGGTGGTCTATGTAAGAGCTAAGATGCTCGAGGGTACAGAAGAGGGGAATATTTTCTACGTTGCTAAGAATCTTGCGGATAAGGTTCTTGGAGAAGGAAAATATGAAATCCTTGAAGAGATGACCGGTAAGGAACTCGAGTACGTACCTTATGAACCACTTTCAACGTTTGTTTACGGAGGAGATTTAGATAAAGTAAAGGGCTTTTATGTTGCAACTGCAGATTATGTTACTGTTGAAGATGGTACGGGTCTCGTGCATACTGCTTACGCATTTGGTGAGGACGACTATAATACTTGCCGTAAGTATGGTGTAGACTTTGCAGAGCCTGTAGATGAGAAGGGCTGTTTTACAACGACTCCATGGGAAGGTCGTTTTGTAATGGAGGAAGGTCTTGATGTTGAGATACTCAAGTATTTCGCTGCAGAGGATAAGGTGTTTGCAAAGCAAAAGATGATTCACAATTATCCACATTGTTGGAGATGTGATACACCACTAGTTTACTATTCTAAGCCAGGTTGGTATATTGAGATGACCAAGCTTAGAGATAATTTAGTTGCTAATAACAACACTGTAAATTGGTACCCTCCATACGTTGGAGAGAAACGTTTTGGTAACTGGATCGCCGATGTTAAAGATTGGAATATCTCTAGATCTAGATATTGGGGAACACCTATTCCAATATGGAGATGTGAGTGCGGACACCTTGAGAGTGCAGGAAGCCGTGCAGAGCTCGCTGAGAAGGCCATCGAAGATGTAAATCCTGATACTATAGAGCTGCATAGACCTTATGTGGACGATATACACTTCAAGTGCCCATGCTGTGGCAAGACTATGGAGAGGATTCCTGAAGTTATGGACTGCTGGTTTGACTCAGGCGCTATGCCATTTGCACAGTGGCATTATCCATTCGAGAATGCAGATAGATTCGAGAAAGAACTGTTCCCAGCAGACTTTATCTGTGAAGGTATTGACCAGACGAGAGGATGGTTCTATTCGCTGATGGCTATTTCAACATTCATTATGGACAGAGCGCCATATAAGAATGTACTTGTAAATGACCTCATCCTCGATGCAAAGGGCAAGAAGATGTCTAAGCACGTAGGAAATACTGTAGATCCATTCGATATGATGAACAAGTATGGTGCAGACGTTATCCGCTGGTACCTCGTGTCGGTTTCGCCAGCTTGGACGCCAACAAAGTTCGATGAAGAAGGTGTTAAGGACGTACAGAGCAAGTTCTTCGGAACACTTAAAAATATATATAATTTCTTCGTACTGTACTCCAACATGGATGACTTAGATCCAGCAAATCTTGATGTTCCATACGAGAATAGACCGGAACTCGATAGATGGATTATTTCAAGATACAACAGACTCGTTTCTAATGTAATTAATTACATGGATGAGTATGATCACATGAAAACAGTGAGAACTATCAACGATTTTGTTGTTGAAGACTTCTCAAACTGGTATATCAGAAGAGCTAGAAGAAGATTCTATGCTGATGATATGACTGATGATAAGAAGAGCGTTTATGCTACAACTTACGAAGTCCTTCTAGGTGTAATCAAGATGATTGCTCCAATTGCTCCATTCATTTCAGATGAGATGTACGTTAAGCTAACTGGTGAAAAGACAGTTCATATCGCTCACTTCCCAACTTCAAATAGCGATTTAATCGATGAGAAGACTGAAGAGAGAATGGGACTAGTTAAGACGCTTGTTAACCTTGGAAGAGGAACTAGAGAAAAGGAGAGATTAAAGGTCAGACAGCCATTAAACGAAGTGATCGTTGACGGTAAGTATGAATCCCTAATTGGTGATCTGGTACCTCTAATCACAGAGGAGCTCAACGTTAAGAACGTCGTGTTTGAAAAGGATCTTGATAAGTATATGAACTTTGCTGTAAAGCCTGATTTCAAGGTCGCAGGTCCGGTGCTTGGCAAGGATATAAAGGAGTTCGCAGGTAAGTTAGCTCAGCTCGATGCGAAGAAACTCATCGCTAACGTTGCAGATGGTCCTGTAAAGCTTGAATTAGGCGGAAAAGATTATGACATCACAGATGATTTCTTAGATGTAAGAATCTCTGCAAAGGATGGTTTCGTAGTCGGAATGGAAAACAATGTGTTTACTATTCTTGATACAACACTAACCCCAGAGCTTGTTAACGAAGGATATGTTCGTGAGGTTATATCCAAGGTTCAGCAGCTACGTAAGCAAAATGATTTTGAGATGCTAGACCACATCACCATCAGCTTTGAGGCAGATGACGATGTAAAGGCAGCGGTTCTTGGTGCAGTTGAACACATCAAGGAGGAGACGCTTGCTGATTCCGTCGTTGAAGCTGAAGGTCTAGAGAAATTTGATATCAACGGTCATAAGACTGGTCTTGCAGTTGCAAAGTGCTAAGAGACTTAAATATTATGAGTGAAGAAAATTATATTGCAATTTCTAAGCTCAATATCGTAGATTGTGATCCCGACGAACTAGCCGGGATCGTTTCTTCATTCGGAGATAAGCGATTTAGAGCAAAGCAAATATTTGGCTGGATTTCTAAAGGGGTAGAATACTTCGATGAAATGACTAATATTCCTGCAAAGCTTAGGAATGCTTTATCTGAGAGATATTATATTGGGCTTCCAGAGGCTGTTTTGGTTCAAGAGTCTAAGCAGGATGGTACTAGGAAGTGCTTATTTGAATTTCAAGATGGAGCTCGTGTTGAATCAGTGTTCATGAAATATAATTACGGAAACTCAATCTGTATTAGTTCTCAGGTTGGCTGCCGTATGGGATGTACTTTCTGTGCATCTACCCGTAATGGATTAGAAAGATCACTTACTGGTGGTGAAATGCTTGCGCAGGTGCTTGAAATGCGTAATATTACCGGTGAGGATATTGGACACGTTGTGATTATGGGAATCGGTGAGCCTTTTGATAACTATGATAATATATCAAAGTTCATAAGTCTTATTAATGATAAACAAGGATACAATCTCGGCATGAGAAACATTACTGTTTCTACATGTGGTCTGATTCCTTTTATTAAAAAGTTTGGTGAAGATTTTCCGCAGGTGAACCTTGCTATTTCTCTTCATGCGCCTAACGATGAAATTCGCTGCCAGACAATGCCAGTGGCGAGGAGTTTTGAGTATTCAGAACTTATGAAAGCATGCAGGAGTTATACAGAGTCTACAAAGAGACGAATTACATTTGAATATGCGCTAATCGACGGTGTGAACGATCAGCCTGCACATGCCCGAGAACTCGCTAGTCATTTGAAAGGTTGGCTTACACATGTCAATCTAATACCTCTAAATGAAGTGGATGGGACGGGGTACAAGACATCGTTAAAGGCAAATATTAGAAATTTCGCCTCTCTCCTTGAGGAACAAGGGATAGCAGTATCTGTTAGGCGGACTCTTGGCACAGATATTGATGCTGCGTGCGGGCAGTTAAGGCTTAGGTAATGACAACATGAACTGTATAGTGCTGCTTTATAATAGGGCAGCGCTTTTTTATTAATGAAATATCTTAGATAGCTTTAAATATCGCATGTTTTGGCGTTTTATGGTATAATAACATGCTAATTCGAGGCTCGTCTTAAAAGCCTATTACATAATGCGTTTATAAGCTGCAGTAATAAGCTTAAAACCATGCAGGATCTAGCTTGCGTAATTTACGAATCATGGAGGAACTATGAGAATACTAATTGATGGTATGGGCGGGGATCACGCTCCTCAAGAAATAGTAAAGGGTGTAATTCAGGCTGCAAGAGAGATTGACGATACAGTCGTAATCATTGGAGCCGAAGATTTAATAAAAGAAGAACTGAGTGCTCAGAAATGGAGCGGAAATAACATAGATGTCGTGAATGCGACAGAAGTTATTACTAACAACGAATCTCCAGCAATGGCGGTTCGTAAGAAAAAGGATTCAACCATAAATCGTGGAATGAAGATGGTTAAGGAAGGTGAAGTAGATGTATTCATCTCTGGAGGAAGTACAGGTGCACTTCTAGCAGCTGGACTCCTTGGACTAGGACGCATCAAGGGCATAAAGAGACCTGCAATAGCAGCATTTTTCCCACAGATAGGAAAAGATGATACAACTCTTCTACTGGACTGCGGAGCAAATGTGGATTGTAAACCTGAATTTTTATATCAATTCGGTGTGATGGGAAGTATTTTCGTACAGAACGTCAAAGGCAAGGAATGCCCAGATGTTAGACTTCTAAACGTCGGTGCTGAGGCTGAGAAAGGCGATGAGCTTCATAAGGAAGCTTACGAACTACTAGCAAATAGCTCGATTAATTTCCAGGGTAATATCGAAGGCCGTGAGGTAGTATCGGGTGTGTGCGACGTTGTAGTAACTGATGGGTTTTCTGGAAATATATTTCTTAAGAGCTCTGAGGGACTTGCTCTATCAATAATGGGGAGACTTAAGGACGTTCTTATGGGCGGAACTATCTCCAAGATTGCAGCACTGCTGCTTGCAAAGCAGCTAAAAGGTATGAAGAAGGACTTCGATTACTCCGAAGAAGGAGGAGCTCCTATTCTTGGCTTAAGAGGGCCAGTTCTCAAAATTCATGGTAGCTCAAAAGCATATGCTGTATATAACGCTATTCTAAAGGCTAGAGCTTACGTTGAGTCTGATGTAACTGGACAGATTGAGAAAGCAATTGCTGAAAGCGACGAGATTGGCAGCGATGATAAAGCAAAAGCAGAAGCGTAAAAAATAGCAAAAGTTTGGAATGGGCAAGATTTTAATTCTTCAGAATATGGATGTTAGGTTTATGGAGAGCTTAGAAAAGAAACTAGGGTATAAATTTAATAATAGAAAGCTTCTTGAGATAGCACTTACTCATAGCTCCTATGCATCCGAGCATGGAAAAAGCTATGAGTTCAACAACGAACGACTTGAGTTTCTCGGAGATGCATTTCTCGATGCCATTGTCGGTAAAAAAGTGTTTGTTATCATGCAAGAGGCTAATGAAGGTGTTCTGTCTAAAACGAGAGCTGACGTAGTGTGTGAAAAATCTCTCGCTGATGTAGCGCAAACTTTAGATTTAGGCGACTATCTCAGACTCGGCAAAGGCGAGGAAAACGGTGGTGGAAGGCAGAAACCATCTATTGTCGGAGATGCAGTAGAAGCATTGATAGGTGCGATGATAATTGATGGTGGATATGAAAGGGCTGAGAGAATAGTTCTAGATTTGTTCTCGGATAAGATTAGGCTCGCAATCAAAGGGGAACTGCATAAGGACCATAAGACTAAACTTCAGGAGAAATTGCAGGAGCACATAAAAGGTGTTCACATAGAATATAGGCTAATACGTGAAGACGGCCCTGATCACAGAAAGGAATTCGTCACTGCTGTTTTTGTGAATGGTGAAGAACACGGGCGTGGCATAGGAAAAAGCAAGAAAGAATCAGAACAGGCAGCAGCATATAATGCGCTTACGAAGGGAGATATATAGCTTGTATTTTAAACGAATAGAGCTACAGGGATTCAAGTCATTTGCAGATCCCGTAACCATCGACTTAAATGACGGAATAACATGCATTGTTGGACCTAACGGAAGTGGCAAGAGCAACATCAGCGATGCGCTACGTTGGGTGCTTGGTGAACAGAGTCCAAAGTCGCTTCGAGGCGGTAAGATGGACGATGTTATATTTGCCGGAACTGCGACCAGAAAACCTAAGGGTATGGCCGAAGTTTCTCTTGTTATAGATAATTCACTATTCATCTTGCCTCTCGAGTATAGCGAAGTACAGGTTACACGCCGTATGTATAGATCTGGTGAGAGTGAATATCTGATAAATGGCAATCAGTGTAGGTTGAAAGATATTAAAGAGCTATTCATGGACACCGGAATAGGTGTTGACGGATACTCAATTATTGGGCAAGGAAAGATTCAAGAGATTGTAAGTACAAAACCGGAGAATCGCAGAGAAATATTTGAAGAAGCGGCCGGAGTAGTGTTATATAAGAGCAGGAAAGCAGAGGCGGAAAGGAAGCTGTCAGCTGCATCTGACAATCTCGAACGTGTTAAGGACATCATATCTGAGATTGAAGGCCGTATCGAAACTCTTAAGGATGAGTCAGAAAGAGCAAGTGAATATATCGTTCTCCGTGACAGATACAAATACGTAGGTATTAACATCATTATACACAATATTGATGGTTTAATTCGTACGGTTGAAAATTCTCGCAATGAGCTTATCGATATGGAAGAGAAGCTTAGAGCTATGGATAAAAAATCTTCTGAGCTCGACTTTCAGATAGAGAGAATTAGAGATAAATCTTCTGAGCTTGACCAATCATATGAGGATGCAAATACTGAGCTTTTAAATAAAATCGAGGAGCTCAATACTATTACGAGTCGCGGGCAGGTAAATGAAGAAAAGATTCAGGGTATTGAACGTGAGTTATCAAGACTCGAATCTGTTATCGAAGAGACGAAAAATAAACTTGAGATAGAAAATAACAATTTTGCTGAACTCGAGTCAAATGAAAAATCATATAGAGCTGAGAAAGAACAAGCTCAAGCTGCACTACAGGATGCAGAAGCTGATTTCAATGAGAGCAAGAGAAAGCTGGAAGCTATTAATTCTGAGATAGATACCAGTAAGGATGATATTATCAGCCTGAGCAACAAGAATATCACTAGAAAAGCAGATATCTCAACTTTGGAGAATTATGTAACAACGCTTAATGAGCGAAAAGAAAAATTGAGCGAAGAGTATAGCGGAAAGGATGAGATCGATGCAGAGAATAATCGTCAGCTTAAGCAGCTAGAAGAACAGTATAGAGAAGCAGAGAGTAGGCAGAGCAGTGTAGCTAGTCATATTAATGAGATTATCGCAAGCGTCAAGTCGCTAGAAGAGCAGACAAGCGATAGTGCTAAACAGATAGAAGATCTAAGCAATAGGTACAACAGAACCCTTGCTCGTAAAAACACCATCGAAGAGATGGAGAGTAATTACGAGGGGTATAACAATGCTGTCAGACTCCTTATGAAGCAACATACTAGCGGCATTATTGGTACAGTTTCAGATTTAATAAAGGTTCCATCAGGTTACGAAGTTGCAACCGAAACTGCACTGGGGTCAGCGATGCAGAATATCATCTGCGATGATGATTCTTCGGCAAAGTCTGCAGTAAGATGGCTAAAGGAAAATAAAGCTGGTAGAGCAACATTTCTTCCACTTTCATCTATAAGATATAACAAGCATTATCCGGAGCGTGAAATTGAGAATGTTCCTGGGTATCTTGGGGTAGCCTCTGAAATTGTTAAAACAGAAGATAAATACCATGGTATTCTCGAGTATTTGCTAGGGAGAGTTATATTTACTAGCAACATGGATGATGCGGTAAAGATTTCCAAGATGATCAGCAGGGGTTACAGAATTGTTACAACAGATGGTGAAGTAATAAATGCTAGTGGTGCAATTACAGGTGGAAGATTTAAGAATAAATCTGCAAATATTTTAGAGCGAAAGAATGAAATCAAGGAACTGAGCGATGCATCCGAGAAGTACAAGAATCAGATAGCCGCGCTTAGAGAAGAAATTACATCGGCTAATACTAAAATTTCAGAGCTTAAAGAGTCCAGAGGTAAGGCATATGATGAGCTTCAGCAGATAGAAGTTGATAAGGGTGTAATCGGTAGCGAACTTGAGAGAATCAAAAAGCTTACGGACGATGCTGGTGCACATAAAGATCAGTATGCAAGTGAACTTGAGACGCTTGATGGAGATATCGATAGAGCAACCGAGATGGTCGTGAAACATAAAAATGAAATAGCTGATGCTGAAGTACAAATAACCAGACTCAATGAGCATATTGAAGAACTCATGGGCGAGGCTGAGAAGTACGATGCTCGTGTAAATAAGCTTCGTGAGATAACACTAGAAAATAAGCTTCAGCTAAGTGAGCAGGATGCGAGGATTCTAGGGCTAAACGAGTTAATTGAACGTGTTAGAGACTATATTACAGATCTTGAGAATGAGATGGAGGAATCTACAGAAGCTTATAAAGAACTTAAGGAGAAGCATCATATGCTTACTAGCAGTGATGCTGAATCGAGCGAGAAAATTGCACAGCTTACGGAACTTAAGCAAGGGCTCGAAGATCGCATCAAGGTTCTGGGTGAATCTATCGACGAAAATAAAGCAGCTTACGAAGAGGCTATCAGAGATCAAAAGAAACTCACTCATGAGCTAAATGAACTTCAGGATGATAAATATAAACTGGAGGTTAAGAGCGCTAAGAGCGAAACGCTGCTCGATACACAGAAGGATAAGTTATGGGATGAATTCGAAGTTTCATTCGCAGAAGCACAGGACCTCAGAGATGATGATTTCGGTATCACTGCTGGTAATAAAGAAGCCAAAGAAATCAAGCTTCGTATGGCTGAACTAGGCGACGTAAATATATCTTCCATTGAGGAGTATAAGTCGGTTAGTAAGAGATACGAGTTTATGACAGCACAGGAAAGCGATATATCTACAGCGATGAAGGAGCTTAGATCTATTATTACCAATATGGAGCGCAATATAAGGAATAAGTTCAAAGAAAATTTCGACAAGGTGGTTATAAACTTTGAGCATAGCTTCAGAGAATTATTTGGAGGCGGTCACGCTGAGCTAAGACTTGAGGATGAATCAAATCCGCTGTCATCAGGAATTGAGATTATCGCACAGCCTCCTGGCAAAAAGCTCAAGAACATCAATTTGATGTCAGGTGGAGAGAAGACCCTTACAGCTATTGCGCTTATGTTTGCTGTAATTAAAGCAAAACCAACGCCTTTCTGCATTCTCGATGAGGTAGAGGCAGCGCTTGATGAAGCGAATATTGAGAGATTCTCAAATTATCTTAAACGCTTTGAAGACGTGCAGTTTGCGCTTATTACTCACCACAAAGCAACTATGGAGCATGCGGATGTTCTATACGGAGTAACGATGCCGGAGCAAGGAATCTCCAGAGTGCTTTCGCTCAAGTTTGAAGACGGATTTGACCCAAATGAGTACTCAAACGAATAGATAACTTATACAGCTCTAGCTGGAAAGGATAAAGATGGGACTTTTTAAGGATAAAAGCACATTCAAAAAATTTACAGAAAAGGTTACCAATGTAATCGTTGGCAACCCCAATATCGATGAGTCATTTTATGAGGAACTCGAGGAGTCACTCGTAATATCTGATATCGGTATTGAGACAACTGATAAGATAATGAATATGCTGAAGAAGCGTATTAACGCAAAGTATCTTACCAAGCCGGAAGATATTAAGAAGGCGCTTACAGATGTAATTGCTGAAATCGTTGATAAAGGCGAGCGCAACAAGATTTCGACAGATTATCCACTTGTGATTCTGATGATAGGTATTAATGGTGGAGGCAAGACTACATCTATCGGTAAACTTGCAAACCTCTTCAAAGAGCGCGGTCAGAGCGTTCTGCTTGCTGCTGCGGATACATTCCGTGCAGCAGCTGCAGATCAGCTTGTAGAATGGGGGAATCGCTCTGGTGTAAGGGTTATTCGTCATGATGAAGGGACAGATCCAGCTGCGGTTATATATGATGCCGTTCAGTCTGCAAAAGCAAATGATATAGATGTACTAATCTGCGATACCGCAGGCAGACTTCAGAATAAGACTAATCTTATGAAGGAACTTGAAAAGATGGATAGAATCATCAGCCGTGAGTATCCAGAGGCATCAAGAGAGACATTGATAGTACTCGACTCGACAACTGGTAAGAACGCAATCAGCCAGGCGAAGGAATTCTCTGAGATTGCTGATATCACGGGCATAGTGCTTACAAAGCTTGATGGCACCGCTAGAGGAGGAATTTCAATCACTGTAACTGACGAATACGATCTTCCAATTAAGTTTATCGGCGTTGGTGAAGGTATACATGACCTTAAAGAGTTTGACCCAAAGGAATTTGCAGGAGGTATTTTCGATGAGTAAACCTATACTTGCAGTCGTAGGTAGACCTAACGTTGGAAAATCCACATTCTTTAACAGAATAATCGGAGAGAGAAAGGCCATCGTTCAAGATACCCCAGGAGTTACACGAGACAGAATATATGCAGAGACTGAATGGAACGGTAGAGAGTTCGCTATTATTGATACAGGTGGAATAGAGGCAAATACTAGTGACGTAATCCTATCTCAGATGAGAGAACAGGCTGTGACCGCTATGGAGCTTGCAGATGTTATTGTCTTTATGGTAGATGGCAAAGAAGGACTAACTACGGCAGATCACGACGTTGCCAATATACTCAGGAGAACTGGCAAGGAGATTATACTTGTAGTCAACAAGGTCGATAATCCAAATAAGTTCGGTGATAATATCTATGATTTCTATGAGTTAGGATTAGGAGAGCCTATTGCAATCAGTTCTGTTAACATGCTCAATATTGGAGATCTTCTAGATGCCATAGTTGCGGGTTTTCCAGATGAAATATATGGTTATGAGGAATCGACTAAGATTGCAATCATTGGAAAACCAAATGTAGGAAAATCATCCCTAGTAAATGCACTTACCAGCGAGAAGCGTGTTATTGTTTCACCGATTGCCGGAACTACTCGTGACTCTATCGATACACCATTTACATATAAGGGTCGAGAATACACACTTATCGATACTGCGGGATTAAGACGTAAGAGCAAAATTAACGATTCAATTGAGCACTTCAGTGTTATAAGAGCCGTCACAGCTGTTGAACGATGCGATATATGTATTATGATGATAGATGCAGCAGAGGGACTGACTGAACAAGATAAGAAAATTCTTGGTCTTGCACATGAAGCGGGTAAAGGTCTAATGATAGTGGTTAATAAATGGGATCTCATTGCAAAGGAGACCAACACTATGAAAGACTATGAACGCACGCTCAGAGCGGATCTTCAGTTTGTATCCTATGCACCTATAATATTTACATCTGTGTTAGAGAAAAAGAGAATATTTGATATCATAGATAAGACTTCAAAGATTGAGGAAATTAGGTCGAGGAGAATAACGACAGGAAAGCTAAACAGCATTATAGAAGACGCTGTAATGATGAGACAGCCCCCTTCAGATAAGGGCAAACGTCTCAAGATTTATTATGCTAGTCAGATAGGTTCAAGACCACCACTATTTTCATTCAATATAAACTCACGTGAGCTCATGCATTTCTCTTATTCGAGATATCTTGAAAATAAGCTTCGTGAGGCTTATGACTTCGAAGGGACACCTATAAAGTTCCTATTTAATGAGAAAAAGGGAGATCAGTAATGAAATATTTACCGCTTATAATCATTGTAATTTTTGCATATCTTATCGGTAATATATCACCAGCAACTTTAATAGGTCGATTTTATGGGATTGACATCAAGAAGGTTGGAAGTGGAAATGCTGGAACAACTAATGTACTAAGGGTTCTGGGGACTAACGCAGCAGTCTGCACTTTGCTGATAGACGTGTTTAAAGGATTTATAGCAGTTTATATTGCGCAAGGAAGATTTAACAATATTGGAGCAATGCTTGCCTTTGCTTCTGTAGTTATTGGACATATCTATCCAATTATATTTAAATTCAGGGGTGGCAAAGGAGTTGCAACTTTTCTAGGGGCTGCGATGGCTTTAAATTGGCCAAGCATGTTTGCCGCGGCATTAATAGCCGTTGTTGTTGCAGTAGCATCAAAGAAGATGTCTCTTGGGTCAATAACTGCAGCGATGATATATCCATTTTTGATGCTTTATTACTATCCAAAAGGATTACCGATTGCAGTAGTGATGACATTTATTATTCTATTCACTCATCGTGGGAATATTAAGAGACTGATGAAGGGAGAAGAGAAGGAACTTAGCATCGGTTCAAAAATAAAAGAGAAACTAAGAGAGCAGCTAGATGAATCAGAGAATATTGATAAATCCATTAGTACCAAGAACCCTGATGTATATGGTGATAAAACCAATAATACCAAAAACTCCGATACATCTGATAAGTCTATAATCGGCAAAAATAGTTTAAAATTATCTGACGCCGACAACAAGCTTAAGCATGAAGAGTCTAAAGCTAAATTAAATGCGAATAGCGAAATCAATGCAGAAGAGCAAAACAGCTATAATAAAGATAATATAATGATTGCAGGTTCTAAAAACGAACTCGTCAATGAAGCAACTGCTATAGAGCACAATAAGATTGAGATTTCAGATGAACCCGTTGATTATTATATGGATGTTGAAGTTCCTCACCTTAAATCAGAAGATAAGAGGGTGGTATCTGTAATAGGTAATGGGAGCTTTGGTACTGCGATTGCTAATGTAATAGCACATAATGGACACCGTGTAACAATATACGGTCGTAATAAAGAAGACATAAATAATACGCGAGAAAGCAGGGTAAACGAAAAGTATTTACCAGGAGCTTTGCTCTATGACAAGATTAGATTCACATCTAACATCAGAACAGCTGTTGGAAAGAGAGATATAATTATATTTGCCATTCCTGCACAGCAATTTGGATCCTTCCTCGAGAAGAATGCAAAGTATATAGATAAGAATGCGATCATCGTTAACTTAGCTAAAGGAATAGAGAATAAATCTCTCAAGACTATGTCTCAAATTGCTAAGAAGTTTATTAAAAATAAGTATGTTGCAGTTTCTGGCCCTTCTCATGCGGAGGAAATTGTTCGTAATTATCCAACTACAGTGGTAGCGGCTTCTGAAGATGAGAAGGCTGCTAAAGAAATTCAAAACATAATGATGAGCAAAACATTTAGAGTTTATACCACTAACGATATTATTGGAGTTGAGCTTGGTGGTGCACTCAAAAATGTAATCGCCTTAGGTACGGGAATTACGGATGGAATGAATTTTGGTGACAATTCAAAAGCCGCACTTATGACCAGAGGAATTCACGAGATATCAAGACTCGGCGAAACTATGGGCGCAAATGGTGAGACCTTTTCCGGTCTTTCTGGAATTGGTGATTTGATGGTAACATGTTCATCTGATTTGTCTAGAAATAGAAGATGTGGGTTACTAATCGGCGGAGGAATGACACCAGAAGAAGCAGTAACGGAGATTAAGACTACTGTAGAAGGAATTTATACAGTTGAAGCAGCAAGTAAATTGGCAAAAAAACTAAAGGTTGATATGCCGATTACAAACGCTATTAAAGCAGTAATCGATGGAAAACTCAATCCACGAGATGCCGTTGAAATGCTTATGAATAGAGATAGAAAACAAGAGAACAAGTAATAGATGAAAAAATACCACATTATAACTTTCGGATGTCAAATGAATGAACATGATTCCGAGAACATCGCGGGAATGCTAGAAGGTATGGGATATGTTCTAGCAAATGACCCTTATGAAGCAGAAGTCGTCGTTCTTAATACGTGCAGTGTCCGTGAACATGCTGATAAGAGATTTTACGGAATGCTGGGTCAGTTTAAAAAAAGGCGTGATGAAAAAAAGGATACGAGAATTGTTTGCGTATGCGGATGTATGCCACAGCAACCGCGTGTCCAAGAAGAGATAAAAAAGAGCTTTTCATGGGTTGATGTAGTGTTCGGAACCCAGACGATTTGCAATTTTCCAAGGCTTCTAAACGACAGAATATCAACAGGTAAAAAGCAGTTTTCTATTACTGCTAATAATTCTATCGTACCAGACGAAAAGGATTCAAAGAGACTGCATAAGCACAAGGCACTAGTTAATATTACGTATGGATGTAACAACTTCTGCACATACTGTATAGTTCCATACACTCGTGGAAGAGAGAAGAGTCGCTCCCTGGATGATGTGGTTAATGAAGTAAAAGAGCTAGTTGCAGATGGTGTAATTGAAGTTATGCTTCTCGGACAAAATGTAAATTCATTTATTGATGACAAAGGGAATACTTTCCCTACTCTCGTAAGGGCAATCAATGACATAGAAGGCCTTGCGCGAATTAGGTTTATGACCTCCAATCCTAAAGACCTATCAGACGAATTGATAGACTGTTATAGAACGTGTGAAAGGCTTTGTAAGCACATACATCTGCCTGTCCAGTCAGGCAGTAGCTCAGTCTTAAAGCGCATGAACAGAAGATACGATAGAGAAAAATATATCGATATTATCAACAAGCTCAAAGCTACATGTCCAAATATTGCAATTACTACAGATATCATCGTAGGTTTTCCAGGGGAGACAGAGCAGGAGTTTGAGGACACATTATCACTAGTTGAATATGTTAAATATGATTCTGCCTTTACTTTTATTTACTCGCCACGAGAAGGTACGCCTGCTGCTGGATTTTCAGAGCAGATTCCATACGATGTTAAGCACGAGAGATTTGAACGATTAAATGAAGTTACAAACAAATATTCGCTGGAGATGAATAAACGACTTTCAGATAAAACCGTCAAAGTGCTTATTGATGGTTCTAGCCGCAAAGATGATAAATCATATTCAGGCAGGACAGATGGATTTAAACTCGTAAATGTTTCTTCAGGAAGAAACATAACCGGCCAACTTGTAGATGTTAAAATCACTGATTGTAAAACTTTCAGCATCGATGGTGTACTTGTATAAAATAGGATGATGATATGAAAGATAATTTTAAAAATTTACTTCGCTCCGGACCAGGAATTATATTAATTCTTTTATTGGTTACGAATTTCTTAGATGGAGGACTTAGAAATCCAAAGGAATACTTCTTTGACATGCTTCTTACCTTGCCGGGCATTATAGTAGGGCTTTCCTTTCACGAATTTGCACATGCTTTTGCATCTAATGCATTTGGTGATCCTACACCAAGGCTGCAGGGTAGATTAACTGTAAATCCTACAAAACATATTGATCCATTTGGATTCGCGGCACTGGTATTTTGTGGATTTGGTTGGGGGATTCCTGTTCAGATTGATAATCGTTACTATAAACATCCTAGATTAAATGAGTTTATAGTGTCTATCGCAGGCGTATCTATGAATTTTCTTATAGCGATAGTTTTCTCCTTTATAACGAGATTTTCGATTAATATGTGGGGCAAAGAAGTCATACTAGAAGATTCGTTGCAAGGGATAATAACAAAGATATTCCTATATGTTGTAATGGTTAATATAACACTGATGGTATTTAACCTTATTCCTGTACCGCCACTTGATGGATTTGGATTAGTTACAGAACTCTTTAATCTTCGCAAAACAAGCTGGTACAGTACGGTGTATCAGTATGGTGGCATCATATTACTGTTAATGCTACTATTCGGTCTTGTGAACAAGATACTTCATCCGTTAACTAGTGGTATTTACTCAGCTATACTCAATGGTATTATCTTGGCCTAATCTTCGTTCTATGAGGAATAAACTACAGAAATTAAAGAATAAGATTTACATCTTCACACAATCATCACGTTAATTATTAGCACTCGTCACAGACGAGTGCTAAATTATTACTGTAAGCAAATGTATTGTTTATAATAAAGTAATTAATTAAGGAGGAAGGCAATGAATATTGAAAAATATACTCAGAAAATGCAAGGTGCCATTCTCGATTCGCAAAGTATAGCTAATTCGTATGGACACCAGCAATTAGAAATTGCACATGTTCATTATGCAGTAATAAGTGACGGTGATGGTTTGATTCCTAAGCTTTTGGAGGCAATGAATGTTGATGTCAAGTCACTAAAAGCTGATTTGAAATCAAATCTTGAAAAGCTTCCAAAAGTAAGTGGCAGCTCCACTCAATTATATATGAGTTCTGAGCTTAACAACGTGCTTACTAAAGCCGAAAAAATTGCAAGTGATTTTAAGGATGATTATGTAAGTGTTGAGCATTTATATCTTGCAATTCTTGAGTCTAACAATCAAGAAGTTAATGGATTAATGAGCAAGTATGGTATTAACAAGGATGAATTTATGAAGGCTCTGACTATGGTTAGAGGAAATCAAAGAGTTACAAGTCAGAATCCTGAGGATACTTATGATGCTTTAAATAAATATGGTACAGATTTAGTAGATGCTGCAAGAAAAGGTAAACTCGACCCAGTTATAGGAAGAGATCTCGAGATTAGAAGAGCTATAGAGATTATTTCTAGAAGGACGAAAAATAATCCAGTTTTGATTGGTCAACCTGGAGTTGGTAAGACTGCTGTTGTAGAGGGACTCGCTCAGCGTATTGTAAATGGTGATGTTCCTGATGGACTCAAGGGAAAGACAATCTTCTCTCTTGATATGGGGTCGCTGATTGCTGGTGCTAAATATAGAGGTGAGTTTGAAGAACGTCTGAAGGCTGTTTTAAATGAAATAGATAAGTCAGATGGTAATATTATTCTCTTTATAGATGAGATTCATACTATCGTTGGTGCTGGAAAAACTGAAGGCTCGATGGATGCAGGAAATCTTCTCAAGCCAAAACTTGCTAGAGGTGAGCTGCACTGCATAGGTGCTACGACACTTGATGAGTACAGAAAATATATTGAGACAGATGCAGCGCTTGAAAGACGATTCCAAAAGGTTATGGTCGATGAACCATCTGTTGAGGATACCATTTCCATTTTAAGGGGGCTCAAAGAAAAGTTTGAGATACATCATGGTGTTAGAATCACTGATAATGCACTGATCGCGTGTGCAACATTATCTAATAGATACATAAGTGATAGGTATTTACCAGATAAGGCAATTGACTTGATGGACGAAGCAGCTGCTAGAATTAGAACTGAAATAGATAGTATGCCTTCGGATCTTGATCAGATATCTCGTAAAATCATGCAGCTTGAAATCGAGAAACAAGCACTTTCCAAAGAGGATGATAAGGCTAGCAAGAGTAGATTAGATGCAATTAGCGAAGAGCTAGCAAACCTTAAGACTGAGAATGACGAGCTCATGGCTAAATGGTCAAATGAGAAAAATATGATTCAAGAGCTTAAAAATAAGAAGCTCAAGCTAGATGAGCTACGCCATGAAATCGAGAGTGCGGAGCGTGAATATGATTTAGAGAAGCTTGCTAAGTTAAAGTATGGTGAGTTACCAGCTCTAGAAAAAGAGATTGAAGATTTAAAGAATAAGACAGAACAGGCAAATGAGAGCAGAATGCTCCGTGAAGAGGTTGGTGAAGAAGAAATTCAAGCAGTAATCTCCGAGTGGACAGGTATTCCGGTAAGTAAGCTCGCTGAATCTGAACGTGAAAAATTACTTCACCTAGAGGATATTCTTCATAAGAGGGTAATCGGTCAGGATGAAGGTGTAAGAGCTGTTTCAGAGGCAATTTTGAGGGCTCGTGCAGGGCTTAAGAATGAGAACCGTCCAGTTGGCTCATTTATATTCTTAGGACCTACTGGTGTAGGTAAGACGGAGCTCGCTAAGGCGCTTACAGAGACACTTTTTGACACTGAAAAGAATTTAATAAGAATTGACATGTCAGAATATATGGAGAAGCACACGGTCTCAAGATTAGTAGGATCTCCTCCAGGATATGTAGGATATGATGAAGGTGGACAGCTAACTGAAGCTGTAAGAAGAAAGCCATACAGTGTCATACTGTTTGACGAAATCGAGAAAGCTCATCCAGATGTATTTAATATACTTCTTCAATTGCTAGACGATGGAAGACTTACAGACAATCAGGGAAGGACAGTGGATTTTAAGAACACGATCATTATCATGACTTCTAATCTACCCGAATCTCAGCTTAAGACATTCTTTAGACCAGAGTTTCTCAATAGAATAGACGATATAGTAGTATTTAAATCGCTTACAGTTGAACAAATAGAAAAGATTGTCGATTTAATTATTGAATCACTCGTAAAAAGACTTGAAGAACGAGGCATAGGTCTTGAACTTACAGAAGACGCAAGGCATTTTATCGCTAAAGAATCTTATGATGAAGAATTTGGTGCAAGACCAGTTAAGAGGTATGTGCAGAAGAACATCGAAAATCAAATTGCAGAGATGATTATTTCAAACGAAGTAAACGATGGTCAAACTATTGAAATTACTATTTCAGATGATAGTCTAAAGTTTGATGTTCATTAAGCTAGTGCTACAAAAGTTCATATAAATTTATGCATAGAGATAGGTGTTTTATTTGCACCTATCTCTTATGTTATACTTTAATAAATCGGTGTTAATTCTGATGATCTACATTAAATTCACATATTTACTGGCATCGGAATAATTTAGTACACTTATAATGTTGTGAGGTAGACACATGGCAGAATATAGAGATATATATATAGACGTGCAGCAAATGGTGAAGGACAGGTTGTTTCGTTTAAATACACATGCGCAAATCCGCGTGCAATAGTTCAGATAGTTCACGACATAAGCGAACATAGTTTGCGTTATCAGGAACTAGCTATAGCGCTTAACGATTCTGGATTTTACGTATGTGGAAATGACCTAATAGGACATGGTATGAGCAAGCAGGGCCATCAAGGATGCTTTGGATTGAAGAAAAATTCATATGAGGGATTACTCGGTGACATAGATTCACTTTTCGACGAAGTCGTTTCTGAAGTTGGTGATGACATTCCGCGTATTTTAATTGGTGCTGGATTTGGAGCCATGCTTTGTGAACTATATACGATTAAGTATGGAAACATATCAATGATTATTTCTATGGAAAATCTTGAGATCCCAGCAGCTCTAAGTTTAATCAAGTTGAATGCTAATAATCATATAAAGAAAAAGGGATTTAACTCTGTATCTGAGAGTGTTCATAATACTATGTATCAGACGGGAAAACCATCAGGTGCACCACCTTATAACGAATTCTTCTGGTTAAGCAGTGATGAAGAAGAGGTAAGAAAATACGTAGACGATGAAGGCTGTGGTTTTATGCTCGCAGCATCTGCCTACAGAGAGATGATATATGTAATTGAACAACTGAAGGGAAAGGATGGCATAGTTAGGTTGCCAGATATTCCTATCTATATACTTGCAGGTGCGGAAGACCAGAGAGGAAACTGCGGAAATTCGGTAATGAGAATAGCTAATATGCTTAGCGCAAAAGGCCATAATGAGGTTTCGTACAAGTTATATAAGGATTGTTATCATGATATACTCCATGATGCATGTAAGAAACAGGTTATAAAAGATATATTGGGTTGGATAGAGCACAAGTTAAATAAATAGTTTAATTCAATTTCAATGCGATAGTATTATAAAATATCGCATTGAAATGTTATTTAGAATAAATGAGACATTCTACGAAGCTTGCTTTGCTTCATATGGTAGCCCATAGCAGTTTTACCAGCAGCTGCATTTTTTGTTTCGAAGGCTTCAAAAATATTCTTGTGCTCCTGTAGTATTGTCTTTAGATATTCATCAGAGAATGTTTTCGCAGGTGCCGAATGCTTAAGGTATGTTTGATAGGTCGATAGAGTAAGAAAAAGCATTCTGTTCTTCGTCCCTTTGTAGATTATATTGTGGAATGCAGAATTGAAATGAAAAACCTTATCGACATCATTTTTTAGAGTATAGAATTCCATAAATTCGATGTTTTCTTTAAGTGTACTTACTTCATCATCATTCATTCGCTCGATAGCCCATTCAACTGCTTGAACTTCAAACGTGCTCCTAAGATCAAATAGGTCTGAGATATCACGGCTAGATAGTCCGATTACGTATGCACCGCGATTAGGAATATTTTCAATGAGTCCATCTGATTCTAATTGTCTAAATGCCTCTCGCACAGGAGTTCTGCTAACGTTGAAACGCTTGCATATCGCCTGTTCAGTAAGCTTTGAATTAGCTGGTATCTTTCCGCTAAGAATGTCTTCCTGGACCTTCACGAAAAGACTGTTTGATAGAGACTGATTGCTCTCTAGTTCTGGATTAATTACCATATATGCCTCCTATGTTAGACCATTGCATGAGGTATACAATATATATAATGTATGTTATGTATACAATTATATTAAAAGTATGCATAAAGTCAATGATTAAAGATTAAATTATAAGGTTAAAAGTATGAATAAACTTAAAACGAAAAAATATTTTAAAACTGATGAAGAAGTAAAAGCTGTATTGGATAAATTAGAAGAAGAGTACCCAGATGCTGGTTGCGCACTTCACTATGACTCAATTTTTCATTTGCTTATAGCAGTTGTTTTATCTGCACAGACGACAGATGCTAGTGTAAATAAGATAACACCCAATTTGTTTAGCACATATGAGTATCCAAGCCAGTTAGCAACCGCAAATAGTAAAGATGTGGAGGCCTTGATTAAAACTCTCGGTCTATATAAAAATAAAGCAAAAAGCCTTGTAGGAATAGGCAAAATGCTTTGTGATCTATATGATGGGGAGGTTCCTCGTGATTTTTCGGAACTTCAGAAACTTCCAGGAGTGGGACGTAAGACAGCAAATGTAGTAATGTCTGTTGGATTTGGGGAACCCCATATAGCTGTTGATACTCATGTGTTCCGGGTATCTAATCGAATTGGTCTAGTTGATGAGGATGATGTTTTAAAAACTGAAAAGGCACTTATGAAAGTCATTCCGAAGAACAGATGGTCACATATGCATCATGTATTAATCTTTCATGGAAGAAGGTGTTGCACTGCCAGAAATCCTAAATGTCATGAATGCTGTATAAAGAATGTGTGTAAGTATAATCAAAATAATCAAAAATAAATTTAGGATTGCATTATTGAAAATACAACATCTAACTGATATTATATTTTTGTTGAAAGTTTTAGTTTTAAGGAGATAAAATTGTTGCTACATGTAGTCTTAGTTGAACCAGAAATACCACAGAATACTGGTAATATCGCAAGAACTTGCGCAGCAACCAATACTACGCTTCATCTAGTGAAACCACTTGGTTTTAATATTGATGATAAATCAGTTAGAAGAGCTGGACTTGATTACTGGAAATACGTAGATTTAATCGTTCACGACAGTTTAGATAAATTTCTCTTCGAATATGGAAATGCGAGACTATTTCTTGCTACCACTCATGGTGAGAATTGCTACACTGATTTTGAATATGAAGATGGAGACATGTTCTTATTTGGAAGAGAGACAAGAGGTCTTCCAAAGGAGCTGATTAGCAGATATAATGACACTGCTATCAGAATACCTATGAGTGAGAACACAAGGCTTAGATCTCTTAATCTTGCTAATTCAGTCAATATTGTTTTATTTGAGGCTCTCCGTCAAAACGGATTCCCCGGGCTTCTATAATAGTATTTTATGTAATGGCTATCTTTTTCGAATGTTAAGGAGGAAAAAATGATTAAAGTCGGTATTAGCGGATTCGGAAGAATTTCAAGGGTTGTTATGAGAGCTGCTCTTGATATGGAAGATATCGAAATTGTAGGTATTAACTGGCGTAACTCCGATCTGGATTATATCGTCTATATGCTTAAATACGATTCTACGTTCGGCAGATTCCCAGGAACTGTTGAGAAGTATGAAGATGGAATCGTTGTAAATGGCAAGAAGATTCCAGTATTTATGGAAGATGATGCTAAGAATATTCCTTGGGCTAAGTGCGGAGCTGAATATATAGTTGAAGGTACAGGTGCTTATAACACAACGGAGAAGGCTCAGGCGCATCTTGATGCTGGTGCTAAGAAAGTAATTATTTCTGCTCCTGCCAAGGACAAGGCAACACCCACATATGTATATGGTGTTAATCATGATGAATACGACAGTAAGTTTAATGTTGTTTCTAATGCATCTTGTACTACAAACTGCCTGGCACCTCTCTGCAAGGTTATCAATGATAACTGGGGAATTGATCAGGGGCTGATGTCAACTATCCATGCGGCGACAGCTAAGCAGAAAGTGGTTGATGCAAGATCTATGAAGGATTGGAGAACTGGGAGATCTGTATTTAACAATATAATTCCTACAACGACAGGTGCTGCAAAGGCTGTATCTCTTGTAATTCCAGAATTGGAAGGAAGACTAACTGGCAAAGCTTATCGTGTACCGACAGCTAATGTATCGGTTATCGATTTAAATCTTATCCTTAAGAACTCAGCATCTTACGATGATATTTGCGCTAAGGTAAAAGAAGCTTCTGAAAATGAGTTCAAGGGAATCATTGAATTCGTTGATGATGAAGTGGTTTCCTGTGATTTCATTGGAGATCCTTGCACCTGCATATTCGATACAAGAGAAGGAATCGAGTTAAATGACAAGTTCTTCAAGTTTATTATGTTCTATGATAATGAGTATGGATATAGCGTACAGCTTTTAAGACTCATTCAGCACATGGGAAAAGTTGATAATAAATAAGAATTATAGCTATATGATGCCGTGCACTCTGCGCGGCATATCGTTTATTTTGTACAAGTGAGGTACACGACATGAAGAAGACGATTAGGGATATTGACTGGACTGATAAAACTGCGGTTGTAAGATGTGACTTCAATGTTCCTCTTGTAAATGGTAGAATTAGTGATGATACTAGAATTGTTGCTGCATTACCTACGATAAAGTATCTACGTGATCATGGCGCAAAAGTTGTGATTTTATCGCATCTTGGTAGACCAAAAGGTGAGCCTAATCAGGAATTCTCGCTCTCTTCAGTAGCAGAAAGGCTTAGTGAGAGACTTGAAGCTCATGTTAATTTCATAAAATCTGATTCAGTGGTGGACGAAAAGGTTTTCGAAGAAGTGAAAAATCTTTCTCCTTCTGAAGTTGCACTTCTTGAAAATGTAAGATATAGAAATGAAGAAACGAAAAATGATCCTGGTTTTGCACGAGAGCTTGCATCTCTCGGTGATGTGTTTGTACAGGATGCATTTGGAACAGCGCATAGAGCGCATGCTTCAACAACAGGTATTGCGGATTATATTCCTGCGGTGTCAGGATTCTTGATTGAGAAGGAACTGAAATTTTTAGGTGCTGCAATTGAAAAGCCAGAGAGACCACTAGCTGCAATAATGGGTGGTGCAAAAGTAAAAGATAAAATCCCGGTTATAATTAACTTATTAGATAAGATAGATTACTTATTTATAGGCGGAGGGATGGTTTATACATTCTTAAAAGCTGAAGGCTATAGCATTGGAAAATCTCTTTTCGATGAAGAAGGCTTTGAACTTATAGACAAGATAAAGGCAGAAGCTGGTGCAAAGGGAGTAAAGCTTGTACTACCAGTAGATGTGGTAGCAGCTAAAGAGTTTTCAAATGAATCTGAGCATGAAGTTTGCAGTGTTTCGGAGATTCCTGATGATATGATGGGGATGGATATTGGACCAAAATCTGAGCAGTTATACTGCAGCGAACTTGAGAAGTGCAAGACTATTGTTTGGAATGGACCGATGGGAGTTTTTGAGATGCCAACTTTTGCCTCTGGAACAAGAGCTATTGCAGAATGCTTAGCATCAATTAATGCTACTACAATAATCGGTGGTGGAGATTCAGCTGCAGCAGTTACTTCTTTTGGATTAGCTGATAAGATGACGCATATTTCCACAGGAGGTGGAGCAAGTCTCGAATTCCTAGAGGGAAAAAAGCTTCCTGGAATAGCTTGCTTAAGTGATAAATAAAAAAAGAGGTAGGATGTTTAGATGAAAAAATTTTTAATTGCTGGTAATTGGAAGATGAATAAATCAATTGCTGAAGCAAAAAGCTTTGCTAATCAATTAAAAGGCGAGAATATTGCACATCCAGAACAATTAGCAATCATTGCACCATTTACACAGCTTGAAACACTCAAGAGGGCATTTGATGGTACTGGTATAAAGGTAGGTGCACAGAATGTTCATTTTGAGAAGAGTGGTGCTTACACGGGAGAAATCTCCGTACCTATGCTAAAGGAACTTGACATAGACGTTTGTATAGTGGGACATTCTGAAAGAAGAGAATATTTTGCTGAGACAGATAGTACGGTAAATAGAAAACTTAAAGCGCTTTTAACCGAAGAAATCACACCTATTTTATGCGTTGGTGAAAGTCTTGAGATTAGGGATGCTGGTAATGCAATGCTGTTTGTTAGTAGCCAGATCACTGAAGATTTAGATGGATTCACACCAGCGGAGGTAGAACAGATTGTTATAGCATATGAACCAATTTGGGCAATAGGCACAGGTAAGACGGCGAATCCAGATCAGGCAGAAGAGATGTGTGGATTTATCAGAGGAATGGTAGAGGGTATGTACGGAAGGGAAACTGCTGAAGCAATAATAATTCAGTATGGAGGTAGTATGAAGCCTTCAAATGCCGATGAACTTCTAAAAAAGCCTGATATTAACGGAGGATTGATAGGAGGCGCAAGCCTTGAGGTTGGTACATTTATGGAAATTGCAAATGCAGCTTTCAAACTACAATAATTACAGATAAATATTATGCGAATAATATTGTATTGAATTTATTTTCAAACGGAGGGTATGGTATGTCATCTAAAATCACAAATGTAATTGGCAGAGAAATTCTTGATTCAAGAGGAAATCCTACAGTAGAAGCTGAGGTATGGCTAGAAGATGGGACTGTTGCAGTTGGAGATACACCAAGTGGTGCATCAACAGGCATATATGAAGCTCTTGAGCTTAGAGATGGTGATAAATCTCGATATGGTGGCAAGGGCGTTTCTAAAGCGGTATATCACGTTAACAATGAGATTAAAACTTTACTTCTTGGCAAGGATGCTCAGGATATATATACATTAGAGAAACTGATGATTGATGCAGATGGAACAAAAGAAAAAAGTAATTTTGGAGCTAATGCTATTCTTGCAGTTTCGCTTGCTTGCTCTAAGGCGGCAGCTAAATCATTAGGTATTCCGCTATTTAAATTTTTCGGCGGCATTAATGCCAATACACTACCTGTTCCAATGATGAATATCCTAAATGGAGGAGAGCACGCATCAAATACAGTAGATGTACAGGAATTCATGATTATGCCTGTAGGCGCCCCTTCCTTCAGAGAATGCTTAAGATGGTGTGCTGAAGTATATCACCAATTAGGTAAAGATCTAAAAAAGGCAGGATATTCAGTAGGAATTGGTGATGAAGGTGGATTTGCTCCAGATCTTAAAGATGAATTTGAAGTGCTAGACTATATTTTAGCAGCTATCAAGAATGCTGGTTATAAACCAGGCGATGATTTTGTCATCGCAATTGATGCTGCGGCAAGCGGCTGGAAGACTGACAAGACCGGGTTCTATAAGATGCCAAAGTCAGGCAGAGAGTTCAGCGCAGCAGAACTAGTTCAAAACTGGGCTGAATTCTGTGACAAGTACCCAATTGCTTCCATCGAGGATGGAATGGATGAAGATGATTGGGATGGTTGGAAGCTTATGACAGAGAAGCTTGGAAACAAGGTTCAGATTGTTGGTGACGATCTATTTGTTACAAATCCAGAAAAATTGGCAAAGGGAATTGAGTTAGGCTGTGCGAATACAATTTTAATTAAACTTAACCAGATTGGAAGCATCTCTGAGACACTAGAGGCGATTGAGCTTGCTAAAAAGAACGGATACAATGCTATCGTTTCGCACAGATCTGGTGAGACTGAAGATACTACTATTGCCGATTTGGTAGTTGGTATCAATGCTAGACAGATTAAAACTGGAGCGCCTGCGCGTACAGATAGAGTTGCTAAATATAATCAGCTTCTAAGAATTGAAGATGGACTTGGCGCTGGTGCTAAATTCCCTGGGAAAAAGTGTTTCTAAGAGCAGGTAAGGGGGATAATTGGAAATAATAAGAGCTGATCATTCTGGGTTTTGTTTTGGCGTAGAGAAAGCCATTGATAAGACCTTTGAACAAATAGATAGAGCTAAAAAAGATTGCCGCACTACATACACGTGCGGCAATCTAATTCATAATAGCGCTGTCATTGACAAAGTTGCATCTATGGGAGTAAAAACGATTTCATCTCTCGATGAAGCAAAAGAAGGTGATGTGGTAATTGTACGTTCTCATGGGGAACCAAAGGAATTTTACGATCAGGCAGAATTAAAGAATATAGAGTTAATAGACACTACTTGCGTATTCGTTACTAAGATTCATAATTTGGTTTTATCGGCTCATAAAGACGGTAGACCAGTCATAATCATTGGGAGTGCAAATCATCAAGAAGTTAAGGCTACTAATGGCTGGTGTGATTACGCAGGTATAATTCTCGAGAACGAAGAAAAGGCAGAGCAATTCGTCAATAATTTTAATTCTGACAAAATCCCTTTGATAGTATGTCAGACAACAATAAAAAGAGAACTACTGGATTCAATACTTCGCGTTTTCGATGAAAAATCTTTTAAATATGAGATAAAAAATACCATCTGCAATGCGACTAGAGATCGACAAGAGAGCTGTGCAAAACTATCTGAAAAAGTAGACGTTATGGTTGTTATTGGAGACCCTAATAGCTCAAATTCAAAAAAACTATATGAAATAGCAAAAAAAACCTGTAAAAATGCATTATTTATACAGGACATTTCAGATTTAGAGTTGAAAGAACTGGGCAATTATAATAAAATAGGGATAACTGCGGGTGCTTCAACACCCGAATGGATTATTAAGGAGGTTATTGCTAGTATGAGCGAAAATGTCACAGCTAATGTGGATCATAATCCAATGTTGGATTATATGGATGACATTGAGAATTCTTTACGTCTACCAAGACCTGGAGAAATTGTTGATGGAACTGTGCATCAGGTAATGGATAACGAGGTAATCGTTAACATTGGATGCAAGAAGGATGGAATTCTTTTGGAGAATGAGGTATCTCTGGAGCCAGGACAGACTCTAGCTGACTTATTCAAGGAAGGTGATGAAATCCAGGCCAAGGTAATGAAGTCAGATGATGGAGAGGGTGGAATTCTTCTTTCCAAGAAGAGACTCGAGATGAATGAGAACTTCAAGGAACTTGCTGCCGCACAGACTAATAAGGAAATCATTTCAGTTAAGCTAGTTAAATCTGTTAACAGCGGAGTAATTGCAGCATACAAGGAGATTTCAGGATTTATTCCTCTTTCTCAGCTATCTGATAGATATGTTGAAAATGCCGACGAATTCCTAGGACAGACAGTAGATGTTGAGGTTATCAAGGTTGACAACAAGCGTAACAGAGCAGTTTTCTCAAGAAAGGCTGTACTAGTTGACGAAAAGCGTAAGCAGGTAGCAGAGATTTGGGCAAACCTAAATGTTGGCGATGTTGTTGAGGGTAAAGTAATGAGATTCACTGACTACGGTGCATTCGTAGACATCGGTGGTGTTGACGGACTTCTTCACATCTCTGAAATTTCTTGGGGTAAACTTAAGCATCCTAAGGAGGTTCTTAATATCGGAGACATTATCAACGTTAAGATTCTTGCATTAAATGAAGAGAAAGGAAAGATTTCACTCGGTCTAAAGCAGACTCAGCCTGAACCATGGTCATTAGTTGGTTCCAAGTATGAGATTGGACAGATTATCGAAGGTAAAGTAGTTCAGATTAAAGACTATGGCGCATTTGTTGAGCTAGAAGCTGGTCTTGATGGGCTAGTCCATATTTCTGAGATTGCTAACAGAAGAGTTGAGAATGTTTCTGACGAGTTAGAGCTTGGAGATTCGATAACTGCTAAGATTATGGAAATCGATGCAGATAGAAAGAGAATCAGTCTAAGCATTAAGGCATTGCTTGGTGATGAAGAAACTGAAACTGAAGCTGAAGCAACAGAAGAATAAATAATAAATAGATTGTCATGGCCGACTTTTGTCGGCCTATTTTTATATTTACAAGCAGGGTGAGATGTCTAGAAAAAGAAAGATAACAAAGCCAAAAAGAAGCACTAGGAAATATGTGATAGTAGAAGGTAAGCTCATGAAGAACAAGCGTGGGTTTGGTTTCGTGTGTCCTAATAATGGGGATGATGTATTTGTATCTGGTAGGGATATGAATGGTGCTATGAATGGAGATATCGTGCGAGTGAAAGCACGTGAAAATAACAGACGGCGCGGAGCTTTTGAAGGCAATATAATTAAAATCATAGAGCGCAGCTGTCAGTATGTTGTCGGACATTTAATTATGGAACGTGGCTTATATCTTGTATATCCGATTAATAATAACAAAGACTACATAATGATATCTAAAAAGAATATTGGCTCAGCAAAAACTGGAGATGTAGTTAAAGCAAAGATTATTAGATATCCTAAAGGTGATTATATTGCTGAAGGTAGGATTAAAACTGTAGTAGCTATGGCAGGAGATAGAGATGCATTTATTTTGAGTCAAATGGCTGATTATGGCGTAAAACCTCATTTTTTTAATCGAGTCATTAACGAAGCTGATGCGGTAGCTAATAAAGTTAAAATTGCTCCTTCTCTTGGACGTAAGGACTATAGAGAACTCATGACTGTAACTATTGATGGGGCTGATTCAAAGGATTTTGACGATGCTATAAGCGTTAGCCAGCTGGATAGTGGAAACTATGAATTGCTCGTACATATCGCAGACGTTGCAGAATATGTTCGTGTAGGTAGTATGCTTGATAAAGAAGCTTTAAATCGAGGAAATAGTGTATATTTACCAGACCGAGTTTTACCTATGCTTCCTGAACGTCTTTCAAATGGTGAGTGCAGTTTAAATCCTAGGGTCGAAAGACTTACACTTACCTGTGCAATGGAAATTGACGATGAGGGGCACGTTGTAAATTACGATATTTGCGAATCTATAATAGAGTCTAACTATAGACTTATATATGATGATGTATCGAATATGCTAGAGGATCATGATGAAGATTTAATCAGAAAGTATAGCGATGTGTTTCCGATGCTTAGTGATGCATTTGATTTATATTATGTCCTATCTAGAAGACGTAAACGTGACGGAAGTCTGGAATTTGATTTGCCTGAATCAAAGATAATCCTAAATGATGATGGTGAGCCGACAGATGTTGTGCTGTCTGAGCGCAGAGTAGCAAATCGCATGATAGAGGAATTTATGCTCGTAGCCAACAAGACTGTTGCAGAGCACTATTTCTGGGCAAAAGTGCCATTTGCTTACAGAGTTCACGAGAAGCCTGATGCGCTTAAAATGATGGAGCTAAAAGAAGTTTTGATGAACCTAGGCTTTTGCCTCAATGGAAAATCAGATTCGATAAAGACAAAAGAGTTAAGCAATATTCTATGTATGCTTGATGGCAAGCCAGAAGAAGCTCTAGTAAGTCGAGTGATGATTAGAACAATGCAGAAGGCATATTATTCACCGGAATGCTTAGGACATTACGGACTTGCGTTTAAGTACTATTGTCATTTTACATCACCAATAAGAAGATATGCTGATTTACTAGTACATAGAACAATTAAGAATCAAATTCATTTAGGTGAATTTTTTTCTATTGACAGAGAGTATAATTCGTTCTTGGATTATGCTTGTAAACATGTATCAGTGACAGAGCGAAAGGCTATGGAACTGGAGAGAAAGATCACAAAGCACTATCAAGTTATCTATATGCGTAATCATATTGGCAGAGAGTTCAATGGTGTCGTAAGCGGTGTAAAATCTCACGGTATTTATGTTGAGCTAGACAATACTATAGAAGGATTTATAAATATCAATTTACTTGGCAATAGATATATCCTTGATGAAAAGACTTACTCTGCTATTGATGAGGTTAGTGGTAGAGTAATTACCCTCGGTCAGCCTGTTAAGATAATAGTAATAGATGCTAGTCTAGAAGACGGATATATTAATTTTGATCTCGTTGGGCAGTGATATTACTGAACACTAAAAGAGTTGATGCTAAAAAATAAGCTTAAGATCAGGATGAGATACATAGAACTCATTCTTATCTGAAGCATTTTATTTTTACAAAAATTCGTTATCATTCTTCCAGAAGTTTTTGAAGAATACGAGTAAAACAGGGTAGATTTCAAGTCTTCCAGCAAGCATCAGAAACATCATTACTATCTTGGACAATATAGAGTAGTCGTCAATAATCCCATTTGTTGCGGTTTGATTAATATAAGTACCAGTATTAGTCAGCATTGCAAGAGAAGTGTTTAGAGCGCTATTAAGATCAAGATCAATAGATAATATTAACGTCCCAAACAGATACGTTACAACAAACATTACAATGTACAAATTACAACGGAGCAGTGTGTTGAGTTTAAGCGGTGTTCCTGAATATTTAATGGGTCTGATGGCATTCTTATGAATGTGGTGATAAAGCGTTCTTGAAGCCGTTTTAACGGCAATTATAGTTCTTGCAGCTTTTATTCCACCACCAGAAGATATCGCGCATGCCCCGATAAACATTTGAACTAATATAATTGCACAAGCCGCCCCTGGCCATCGGCTAGTGTCGGTAATTTGATATCCTGCAGTAGTAAAATAAGAAATAACCTGCATGAGTACATTACCGAATTCCTTGAGCAATGAAAGACCTCTATTATAAGTGATATACAATATTGCCGTAATAAAACCAGCAGTTATAATAATTCTTCCAGAGTGGAATTTTAATTCTGGTTCCTCAGATAGTTCCTTGAATTTTTTCATAGTTGCTAATAATAGAATAGAAAAGTTGAGTGAACTTATGAATGCGAAAATTGTTATTATTATCTTTACAGCTATTCCATAACCAACAATATTACCGTTATTTAAATTCATTAAACCGGCAGTACTGATGTTGCTCAGGGAAGTAATTAGGGAATCACTTTTCTTCAGACCCGAGATTCTAAGCAGAACATACTGAATTGCTGTCAGAGAGATATATATTGCCAGAGCTCTTCGATAAGTCTTTCTGAAAGTGGTATTTATTTTCATAAATCCAGGACCAGCTATCTCTGTGATGACAAGAGATCTTCCTACAAACTGCCATGTAGGTAGGAAGTTTAAAGCAATAACAATAATTCCGAGTGCGCCCATCCAGTTACACGAAGCGCGTAACATTTGAAGACCAACAGGCATAACATCAGAGTTTACGACCGAAGTACCAGTAGTTGTCCAAGATGCAACCGCTTCATACAAAGAATCTATATAAGATAAGTTAAGACTGCTGAGGTAGAAGGAAATCGATGTTATGAAGATCATAGTGAGCCATGTAAAAATAGTCGTCATAAAGCATATTCTCGAATTCATACGATTTACATCATAGTAAAACACTTTCTGACCTATAAAGCCTATAATTAATGTTGATATTGATATCGTCCCAATATGAGCTAGTTCGTTATAATCCTGATATCTAATGCATAACAAAACAGCTGGGACCGTGAAAGCCCCAAATATCATTAGGGAGGCAAACACTATATGAAGAACAAATCTCTTTTCTTTACTAACCATTTGATATCCTCTTTAAACTCTATGTCTATTCCAGTAATGCCTGGAGAACATAATTAGGAAAGTGCTCAGCTCAAGTCTGCCGATTATCATTATTAGCGCAAGCACAAATGTTGAAAAGTCGGAATAGAAATGGAAATTTTCTATCGGACCTACCTTAGCTAATCCCGGACCAACGTTGCTTATACAAGATAAAACAGCAGTAAAATCTGTAACTAAATCTGCGTTGGATCGAAGAGAAACCAAAATTGTTCCAATGCCAAGCGTCATCAGAAATGTAATGACAAATGATAGCATGTACATCATAACCTCACCGGAGATCTTTGTGCCATTATATTTAACATCGTCAATAATATTGTCATGAAGTCTAACCCTAACTTCACGCTTAAACATCTTAAATACAGACAGCACACGTATAATTTTTATTCCGCCAGCCGTTGATGAACTCATTGCTCCTGTAAACATAACTAGTATCAAGACCATCTTACAAAAAGCTGGCCAAAGGTTGAAATCAATAGTTGCATATCCAGTAGTGGATATCATCGTTGCAACTTGAAAAGCTGCATCAGTAATTGCTTTAAATGTGCTCTTATATCCTCCTTGGGAGAAAAGCGAAATTGTAATAAGCGATGTAGATATTACCAAAATCGCAACATAAAGTCTCAATTCTTCATCAGCAAGGGCAGTCTTAATCTTGCCACCAATCATCGTAAAAAAGAGATTGAAGTTCGTACCTGCGATAATCATGAATATCGTAATAATCCATGTAATGTAATAGCTATGGAAGTGAGCAATACTATCGTTATATATACCAAAACCACCAGTAGCCATAGTTGAGAAAGAGTGAGCAACAGCATCAAACATATTCATACCACCAAAAAGCAACAGAGCTATTAGAATAACGGTAAGTATAACGTACGCTATATAAAGATTTCTAGCCGTATCAGTGAACCTAGAAGTCAGTTTCGTCACGGTTGGACCAGGAGTTTCTGCACTTGCAACATTTTGAGCTTTTACTCCTAAGTTAGGTACGAGTGCAACCATTAAAACGATAATTCCCATGCCACCAAGCCACTGGGTTTCCGAACGCCAAAGTAACATCGATTTTGGCAGAGCTTCAACATCTGTGAGTATAGTGGCTCCAGTTGTTGAGAAGCCAGAGCACATTTCAAAAAATGCATCGAATACATTTGGAATAGACCCCTGTATTACGAAAGGTATTGCTGCCAAAACAGAGGACATAATCCACGCAAAGGAAACGATGAAATAGCTATCCGTATAGCGAAGAGACTCTACCTGCTCATCTCTACCTAGAATGCTAGTTGTGATAATACCTAAACCAATAGAAATTGTGCATGCTATAGTAAAAGCAACGACAGAGTTATATTCTTTGTAAATCACCGCGACAAATAGAGGTAGCATCATGCTACCTCCGATAATAAATTGCAGTTTTCCAATTATGTTAATAACTCGTTTATACATGGCGCTTACTTCAAAATATTAAGCCTTATATTTGGCTTAAATAGTTTCTCTACGTATCCGATGTTTGAGATCATGCAGACGATTGTAACTCGATCTCCAGGTTTAATTTTTGTATTTCCATCAGGAATTATGGTATTCATCCCACGATGAATAGCTGCGATGATTATATAATCAGGTAGGTTCATATTTTTGAGCGGAATATTTATCATACCCATACCTTCCTGAGCATAAACCTCCATGAGTTCGGCCTGACCTTGTAGAAGAACGGATGATATAACTTTTTTAGCTCCGCGTATAAGCCTAAGAACTGTTGAACAGCTTATATCAAGTGGGTTAAGAACTACATCTATTCCGAGCCTGGAAATCAAATCAGTGTAGCTGTCGTGACTAACCTTTGAAATTACGTCTTCTATACCATGTGTCTTGGCCATGAGCGCGAGCAGGAGGTTTTCTTCGTCGTAACCTGTTGCTGTTACAAATGCATCCATTTCATCCATATCTTCTTCAGTCAAGAGTCCAACATTAGAGCCATCACCATTAAGAACCATTACATTCTCAAGTTTATTAGCCAAATAATGACAACGATCTTTATCTTTTTCGATAATCTTTACGAATACACCATATTCAGATAGACGTGATGCAAGGTAATATCCAGTTTTTCCACCACCGATTATCATAACCTTCTGTACAGAGGAATGCTTCATCTTTGTGTGTACACGGCTAGCTAAATCAAATACATTTTCCTTTTCACCTATAAGATAGAGGAGGTCGTGCGCTTCGATAACAGAATTACCATGCGGAATTATCATTTTACCTTTGCGAGAAATGCCGACCATTAGCATATCTGGCATTATGGTGCGGAATTCAACTAGTGATTTACCAATGAGCTGAGGTTTCTTATCAGCCTCGAATTCAATCAGTGCGATACTTCTCGATGTGAAAATACCGTTACTAAGGGTATATTTCTCGACTAAATATCTATAAATTTCAGAAGTGATGAGAAGATCAGGATTGATGAGCATGTCTATATTGTAGTGCTCCCTTAGAAAGTCGAGCTGATTCATATGTTCCGGCTCTCTAACTCTAGCAATTACACGTTTGCATCCAAGAATTTTTGCAAACGAAGCAGCTAGGATATTTGTATCATCTGATGTCGTTGTAGCGATAAGAAAATCAAATGACTTTACATCAATCTTATTTAGTGTTTCAATAGTTTTGGCATCACCAAGAACAGTGAATACGTCAAACTGCTGCGCTAGTATATCTAATTTTTTTTCATTATTATCTACAACTGTAACATCATAATCTCCATCAAGCAGAGCTTCAGTAATCCTGATTCCAAGCTTTCCAGCTCCAATTATCGCAATTTTCATTTCTCTATCCTGTCAAAAAATTAAAATATAGATTAAATAGCTAATTCAATATATAATGTAATTCGTTATTAGCTCAATAGTGAATTATAATTCAAACGCGAATCATTTGCAATTGAGTTCTCGTTTTTAGGCTGAAAAATCAACAAAAAGCTTTGTGAGGCACATATGAGTATTAAGATTATTGGATTAGATTTGGATGGAACAACACTTGGAATTAACGGTAAGCTTCCTGAGCTCAACAAGATTGCTATTGAACGTGCAATAGCTGCAGATATCAATGTT
Organism: Mogibacterium neglectum; assembly: GCF_030644205.1. Classification (NCBI taxonomy): domain Bacteria; kingdom Bacillati; phylum Bacillota; class Clostridia; order Peptostreptococcales; family Anaerovoracaceae; genus Mogibacterium; species Mogibacterium neglectum. The sequence goes on along the minus strand of NZ_CP128647.1, from coordinate 979,240 downwards.
GTTGTGACGACAGGACGTGTTATTACAGCTGTTCCGGAAGATATTATGAATATATCAGGGCTAAGATATATAATTTCGTCAAATGGAGCTCATGTACGAGATTTGAAGTCCGGTCATGATGTGTATTCTAGCTTTATAAATTCCATGGTAATCGAGAGATTAGTAACTCTTGCAAAAGAAGAGAATTTGTATCTCGAAGCTTTTCACGATGGAAGAGCATATATAGATGCTGCTCTTTATCATGATATCGATGTTAATGGAAGTATACATAGAAGACGCGAATATGTTCTTAGAACGAGAAATCCATTGGATGATATATTTGGATTTATGCTTGAAAACTCTGCAGAGATTGAAAATATAAATATCTTTTTTGAAGATATGGATAAGCTTGAAGATATCCGAAAAATTGTGAGCACTTATGATGATGCTAATGTTACATCATCTGTGCCTAATAATATAGAAATAGGTGGTCTTGGCTCAAGCAAAAGTAAAGCGCTCTCAGAACTGATGAAAATACTATCAATTGATAAATCTGAACTTATGTGCTGTGGCGATGCTGCAAATGATATACCGATGCTGCAGTTAGCGGAAATTGGAGTTGCTATGGGAAATGCATGGGATATCGTCAAGGAAAACGCTGATTATATAACTGATACAAACGTAAATGGAGGCGTCGGCAAGGCTATACTAAGATTCTGCTTTGACGAATAAGTATAAAATCTACTTAAAATAAAAAATCAATGCATGCGTACTGTGAATTCACTAATTACGGTACTGTATGCATTTTTTTTGCAATAATAATGAATACTTAAGTATTCCGTGATAAAAAGAGTTTGGATGATAATTTTAAATCATATTTATAAAAATATTGAAATGGAGGATTTATGAAGTACAACAAGATAATCGGTAGTCTTGGCGAAAACATGGCCGCAGATATACTTGAAAAACAAGGATATGAGGTGATTGCACGAAACTACACATGTAAATTAGGCGAGATAGATATTATTGCTATAGATACGAAGGATAAAGTGCTTAGTTTTATTGAAGTAAAGACGAGAACGAGTAATAAATATGGTTATCCTGCAGAGGCAATATCAAGTAATAAGATCCGCCATATTAAAAATGTAGCCAGTTATTTCTTGCTTACCCATACAGATTTTAGCAATTATAATGCTCGATTTGACGTAGTCGAAATTGAATACAAAGTTAGTAAGGACTGTTTTTAGAGGTGTGTATGCTTTCAACGATTACAAGTGGAGTTATTAAAGGGATTAAAGGACAGAAGGTAAATATTGAAACCTGTATAAGTAATGGTCTTCCTAATTTCAATATTGTTGGATTAGCCTCAAAATCAGTTATTGAATCGAGGGAGAGAATTCGTTCAGCAATAGTCCATTCAGGTTATGAATTTCCACATGGTCACATAACAGTAAATCTATCGCCAGCAAGCATTAATAAAAATGGAAGTCATCTTGAGCTTCCAATTGCTATCGGTGTGCTTTCAAGCACCTTAGTAGTTAACAGTAGAAAAGCAGAAGCATATGCGGTCATCGGAGAGCTATCTCTATCTGGAAGGGTTATGCCAGTAGATGGAGTTTTACCTATTATCATCTCTCTTCGTGAAGTAGGTATTAAAAAAGTAATTCTACCTGCAAGAAATATGAAGGAAGCATCTATGGTTGAAGGGATTTCAGTAATTGGGGTCAGAAAGCTTGAAGAAGCAATACATGCTATTAATAATGAAGTTAGTGAAGGGTGTAGCTATGTTTTTACAAGTGAACCTAGTAAGACAAGGGAAGATTGCGATTACTCAGATATAAAAGGGCAGGAGTATGCAAAAAGAGCCCTTATTATAGCAGCTGCCGGTAAGCATCCGCTTCTGATGATTGGCCCTCCAGGATGTGGTAAAACAATGCTGGTAAAAAGAATGCCTACTATTCTTCCGCCAATAACAAAGAATGAACTACTAGAATCTACTATAATACATTCTGTAGCTGGACAACTTAATAAGGGGGATAATGATTTAATAAGTAGACCTTTTAGGGCTCCGCATCACACTATATCTAGAGCAGCTCTGCTTGGTGGTGGTCTCTATCCAATGCCTGGGGAACTTTCTTTAGCCCATAATGGGGTGCTGTTTCTCGATGAATTTTGCGAGTTTGATACGGGGCAAATAGAAGCTCTTCGTCAGCCATTGGAGGATCACAAGATTGTTATTTCAAGACAAGGGACTACATATGAATTCCCATGCAAGTCACTTGTAGTTATGGCGGCAAACCCTTGCCCATGTGGATTTTTTGGAAGTGAATCAACTGAATGCACTTGTACTGCACAAGAGATTGCTAGATACAGAAGGCGTATGAGTGGACCAATTTTGGATCGGATAGACTTACAGCTTAACATGCAAGAAGTGAAATATGAGGATCTGAAATCAGATAAAAGAGGTAAAAATATAGTGTTAGATAGTAAAACGATGAGTTTTATGGTAAGTGATGCCATAAAGTTCTCTAAAACCGAAGGAAGAGATGAAAAATGCGGGAATATAAGTGATAAGAGTATCAGAGATGCCTGCTTATTAGGAAGTCTGGAAAATGAATTTATAGAAAGTGCATATGATAGATTAAATTTATCACCGAGAAGTTATATACGCACTCTTAAGGTAGCAAGAACAATTGCGGATGTAGAGCAAGAGCGGAAAGTTAGTGTTGTACATTTGGCAGAAGCACTCGGATATAGATGTGGTGAATTTGATAAAGGAAAAGTTTAAACATGAATTATAATTATCAAAATAAAATAAAAGAAATTAATATTAACTCGCCTCATTATCCAGAAAATTTAAGAATAATAAATAATCCACCTGAGCGTATTTATTGTATAGGAGACTTAAATTTACTTAATATCAAATCCGTTGCAGTGGTTGGTTCAAGGAAATACACACTTTATGGGAAAATAGTAGCTCAAATGATAGGTAAAGAACTTGCTAAGGCTAACATACCTGTAATTTCAGGGCTGGCATATGGGATAGATAGTTTTGCTCATGAAGGTACAGTAAGTATGGGAGGGAAAGCCATAGCTGTACTAGGAACTGGAATCGACATCATTCATCCAGTGAGAAATGCATGGCTATATGACAAAATAGCCTCAAGCGGTTTGATTATATCTGAATATGCCCCTGGAACGCCTGGTGCAAAGTATACATTCCCTCAGAGAAATAGGATTATAAGCGCATTATCTGAAGCAGTCGTGGTTGTGGAAGCGGGTCTTAATAGTGGTTCACTGATAACTGCTGATTTTGCAAATGAACAAGGGAAGAGCATCTACGCTGTGCCGGGAAATATCAATAGCCAATTCAGTGTTGGAACAAATAAATTAATTAAGGATGGCGCTATTCCAATGATAAGTATTTGCGACGTCACATCAGATATCAAAGGAGTGGAATATACTCCACACGAAATCACACAAGAGCTTGGAAACGATGAACTTGAGATTTATAAAGAAATTCAGAAATCCACTTGTTGTACTATTGATAGCATTGCACACAATCTCAACAAAAACGCTGGGAAAGTCAGTGCTATACTTACAGTGCTCGAGATTAAAGGTATCATTACAACCTACGGTGGTAAAGTATTTCTTGCAAAATAAAATCTCAAGGTTTATGATGAACTCTAATATTATAGAGAAGTTATATTTATGAATTAATTATTAAGGGGTTAATTGATGCCTAGTACAACAGTTAAAACGTCAACTAATAAGAAAAATACAGCAAAGTCCAAGAAGACGGCGAGAAAGCGTACACTTTTAATTGTTGAGTCGCCTTCAAAAGCTAAAGTTATTGGTAAATACTTAGGTCCTTCTTATAATGTGCTCGCTTCGGTAGGGCATGTAAGGGATTTACCTAAGAGTAGATTAGGAATAGATATAGAAGATCAATTTGAACCAGGATATATAAATATAAGAGGTAAGGGTGACAAAATTAAGGAACTAAAGAAGGCTGCGTCGTCGGCGTCGCGTGTTCTTTTGGCAACTGACCCAGACCGTGAGGGAGAGGCTATATCATGGCATCTCGCATATCTACTTGATATAGATCCAAATAGCGAATGTAGAATAGTTTTTAATGAAATCAACAAAGAAGCTGTAAAAGAAGCTATTAAGCATCCTCGCTCAATTGATATGGGGTTAGTCGACGCACAGCAAGCTAGAAGAGTGCTAGATAGGCTAGTTGGTTATCAGATCAGCCCGCTTCTATGGCAGAAGGTAAGACGAGGGCTCTCTGCTGGCAGAGTACAATCTGCAGCTCTCAAGATGATTTGTGATAGAGAGAATGAAATAAAATCTTTTATACCTGAAGAGTATTGGACTATAACAGCTGATTATGGAGATAATTTTAATGCAGCCCTCAGTAAGTATGATGGCAAAGATCTTCGTATTACGACAGCTGAAGAAGCTGATAGTGTTGAGAAAAAGCTCAAATCAGGTAAATTTGTAGTGAAAAGCGTAAAGACAGGAAAGAGAAAGCCAAAACCTAATGCGCCATTTACTACAAGTAGCATGCAACAGGATGCTTCTATAAAGTTAAATTTCCAAACCAAGAAGACAATGCAAGTTGCTCAGCAGTTATATGAAGGAATTGACGTTAAAGGAATTGGAACAAGAGGTTTAATTACGTATCTACGTACTGATTCAGTTAGAGTTTCGTCTGCTGCAAAGGAAGCTGCATCGGAATTTATTACTAAAAAGTTTGGCAAAGAATATAGTTCCAACAACTCATTTTCAAACAAGAACAAGGATATACAGGATGCCCATGAAGCAATTAGACCTACAGATATTAAGCTTGAACCGGAGACAATACGTGATTCTTTAACCGCAGACCAGTTTAAACTATATACACTTGTTTGGAACCGATTTGTTGCATCACAGATGCCAGCTGCTGAGTTTGATACTGTGACTGTAACCATAGAAAATAATGGATATGAATTTAGAGCATCAGGATCAAGATTAGTATTTGATGGATGGAGAAGGGTATATCCTATAGCTAATGAGAAGGATTCATATGTGCCAGAACTTCAAAAGGGTGATGAACTTAAGTGTAAAGAGCTCATTAAGGAGCAGAAATTTACACAACCACCTGCTAGGTATACAGAAGCTGGTCTCGTTAAAGAGATGGAGGAAAAGAATATAGGACGTCCTAGTACGTATTCTGCAATAATAACGACTCTTACGGGTAGACGTTATGTTACTAGGGAGAAGAAAAATCTCGTTCCAACACAACTTGGTTTTGATGTCACAGGTATTCTTTCAGAATATTTTGGCGATATTGTAGATGTAGAATTTACAGGCGAATTAGAGAATCAGCTTGACCAAGTTGAACTAAAAAAAGAGGCTTGGAAGCACGTAATAGAGGACTTCTACGTTCCATTTAGCAAAGAGTTAGAAGTTGCAAAAAACGAAGTAGAGAAGATAGAACAAGAAGTAGTTCTAAGTGATGAGGTTTGTGAATTATGTGGAAAGCCTATGGCAATTAAGGAGAGCCGTTTTGGTAAATTCTTGGCCTGTACTGGTTATCCTGAATGCAAAAATACAAAACCAATAGTAAAGGAAATTGGTGTAAGTTGTCCAAAATGTGGCAAACCAATAATTGAAAAGAGAACTAGACGCGGAGGGAAAATATTCTATGGCTGTAGTGGCTATCCAGACTGTGATGTATCATTCTGGGATAAGCCAACAGGGGAATTTTGCCCTAAATGCGGATCGATGCTTCTTGAAGGCAAAGGAAAAAAGGCTAAAATTAAATGTTCTAATGAAAAATGCAACTATGAAATAATAGAGAATAAGTAAAGGTTTATTATTATTTGGAGGTGTATGATGGTTCAATTTCATGCTACAACCATTTGTGCAGTTAAGAGGCCTAATGGAGATATATGTATTGGTGGAGATGGCCAAGTTACGATGGGCGAGACTACCATCATGAAGAATGGTGCAAAAAAGGTTAAGAAGATTTTTAGAGGAAAAGTTTTAACTGGGTTTGCAGGTTCTGTTGCCGATGCATTTTCACTTACCGATAAGTTTGAAAATAAGTTACAGGAGCATGATGGGAATCTTAAGCGTGCAGCTGTTGATTTGGCTCAGTTTTGGAGGAGTGACAAAGCTACTCGTAGTCTAGAAGCACTTATGATAGTTGTTAATGAAGAAGATTTATTAGTGATTTCTGGAAATGGAGAAGTTATTGAGCCTGATAAAAATGTTGTTGCGATAGGTTCAGGTGGTAATTACGCATATTCAGCTGCAACCGCTCTATTTGATAATACTGAACTAGATGCTGAGAGTATTGTTCGTAAATCCTTAGAGATTGCTTCTTCTATTTGCGTATACACAAATGACAATATTTCTGTTGAAAAGTTATAGGAGGTAATAATGAAAAATAATATAAAGACGATGACTCCTAAACAGATAGTTGCTGAGCTTGATAAATACATAATAGGTCAAGACGATGCAAAAAAATCTGTTGCAATTGCTCTCAGAAATAGATATAGGCGCAGTCAGCTTAGTGAAGAGATGAGAGAAGAAATCACCCCAAAGAATATCCTCATGATGGGTCCTACCGGAGTGGGAAAAACTGAGATTGCTAGAAGGCTAGCAAAGATAATGGAGGCACCTTTTGTTAAAGTCGAAGCTACTAAGTTTACTGAGGTGGGATACGTTGGACGAGATGTTGATTCGATGATTAGAGATTTAGTTGAAGCATCTGTTAGGATTACGAAGCAGCAACGTATCAATGAAAAGTACGGAATTGCTGATGAGCTGGTTGAAGAGAAGATCATTGATGCGCTTGTTCCAGGTGCGGCATCAGATAATGTGAAAAATGTAAATGGACCAAATCCATTTGATTTTTTCCTTAAAAATTCCAATTATCCAAGTCAAAAAAAACAGTATGAAGAACAGCAGAATCTGGAAAAGCAAAGCGTTCCAGAAGATATTGCTATGGCAAAAGAACAAGTTAAAATTCATTTAAGAGAAGGTAAATTAGAAGATCAGCTTATAGACATTGAAGTTGAGGATTCTGTAAATACTAATCAGTTAGATTTACAAAATGAGGGGATTGGAATAGCGATAGGAAATATATTTGGCGATATGATGCCTAAGAAGACTAAACACAAAAAAGTTACAGTTAGAGAGGCAAGAAAAATTCTTCGAGAGCAAGAGGCGCAAAACCTAATAGACATGGATCAGGTGATTGATGATGCTATCGAAAATGCAGAGCAGAACGGTATTATTTTTATTGATGAAATAGATAAAATTGCCTCAGGAAATTCAATGGCGTCAGGTGCAGATGTTTCTCGTGAAGGTGTACAAAGAGATATTCTTCCAATAGTTGAAGGAAGTGTAGTTAATACCAAGCATGGTCCAGTAAAAACTGACCATATGCTATTTATTGGAGCTGGAGCATTTCATGTTTCTAAGCCTTCAGATTTAATTCCAGAATTACAGGGAAGATTTCCTATAAATGTAGAGTTAAAGAATCTTGATAAAGAGGATTTTAAAAAAATTCTTACTGCAACTGAGAATGCTGTCACAAAACAGCAGAAAGCGTTACTTGAAACTGAAGGAGTAGATGTTGAATTTACAGACGATTCAACGGATGAAATTGCCGAAATGGCTTATCTCATGAACGAACAGACTGAAAATATTGGTGCAAGAAGGTTATATACAATACTTGAAAAGCTGCTCGAAGATGTATCATTTATGCTTCCAGATGATTCTGTTGAAAAGATTGTTATTGATAGAGATTTTGTAAAAAATAAATTCAAGGAGACTGTCAAGGAAGTAGATGTTGACAAGTACATTTTGTAAATGAAACTCTATTACACTGTATACCAAGAGGCTAATTCTGAATATATAATCCAGAAATCCCGTTTTATAGCGCATATTTCACCGGTAGACTCATATGAAGAGGCGAAAGCATTTATCTCTTCTATAAAGGATGAATATAAGCACGCTACACACAATGTACCAGTACTAGTAGTTGGGGAGAAACAGGAGACACAATGGTCAAATGAAGACGGTGAGCCACAGGGGACTGCTGGCGCACCAATTCTTCGGATGATTGTTGAAAGGGGTCTTACTAACTTAGCGATTGTTGTAACTCGCTATTTTGGAGGTATAAAGCTTGGAACTGGAGGTCTTGTTCGCGCATATACAGCTTCAGCGAGGCTTGTGATAGATAAAGCCTTGCTTTGCGAAGTTAGAGAAGCTATAGTTTTAACATATGAAATTTCATATTCTCATTTGGCACAAATTGAAAACATTTCAAAAACAGGGGTTTTCAAGATCGCAAAAATAGAGTACACTGATAAAATCACATTGGATATTAGTGGAGACATAAATCATAAGCAAGTGATAATCGATACAATAACAGAGGTTACTGCAGGTAAATGTAAGCTGATAAGTGAGAATTCGAGAAAAAATAAATTTCTGATTGACAGTGATTAGATGCTGTGTTAGTATGAATAACGCAGTTGAGTGAAGACTGCAGCACGAATTGACGCTTGAGGTTAAGTTATCTAGTGCGACAAATATCTTTGGACGCTTAGCTCAGCTGGGAGAGCATCTGCCTTACAAGCAGAGGGTCATAGGTTCGAGCCCTATAGCGTCCACCATGTTTTGGCCGGGTAGTTCAGTTGGTTAGAATGCCAGCCTGTCACGCTGGAGGTCGACGGTTCGAACCCGTTCCCGGTCGCCAATTTTAACGGTTATGCTGATGTGGCTCAACGGTAGAGCAGCTGATTTGTAATCAGCAGGTTGGGGGTTCGATTCCCTCCATCAGCTCCAATATTTCGAGGGATTCCCGAGTGGCCAAAGGGGGCGGACTGTAAATCCGTTAGCTGTGCTTTCGATGGTTCGAATCCATCTCCCTCGACCAATAAATATGCGGAAGTGGCTCAGGGGTAGAGCATCGCCTTGCCAAGGCGAGGGTCGCGAGTTCGAATCTCGTCTTCCGCTCCATTCTGCGGATGTAGTTCAATGGTAGAACTTCAGCCTTCCAAGCTGATAGCGTGAGTTCGATTCTCATCATCCGCTCCATTTTTTTTAAGGGTCCATAGCTCAGTTGGATAGAGCAACGGCCTTCTAAGCCGTGTGTCCGGGGTTCGAATCCCTGTGGGCTCACCATTTTTTAGATTTTGTTTGGTTAAGTAGACGAACTAGAAGTCATGTTTTTGGGGTATAGCCAAGTGGTTAAGGCAACGGACTTTGACTCCGTGATTTCGCAGGTTCGAGTCCCGCTACCCCAGCCATTGTGACCCATTAGCTCAGGTGGTAGAGCACTTGACTTTTAATCAAGGTGTCCGGAGTTCGAATCTCCGATGGGTCACCAATTTTTAACAACATCCGGAGAGGTGTCCGAGTGGTTTAAGGAGCTGGTCTTGAAAACCAGTGATTCTGAAAGGGACCGTGGGTTCGAATCCCACCCTCTCCGCCAAGAATCATTTAGTTGTAGCTTTTGGAGAAGTACTCAAGAGGCTGAAGAGGACGGTTTGCTAAACCGTTAGGGTTCGTATTAGGGCCGCATGGGTTCGAATCCCATCTTCTCCGCCATATTAATATATATACCATAGGGGTATAGCTCAGTTGGTAGAGCAGTGGTCTCCAAAACCACGTGCCGAGGGTTCGAGTCCTTCTGCCCCTGCCAATATTACGGGGTGTAGCGCAGCTTGGTAGCGCAACTGGTTTGGGACCAGTGGGCCGCGGGTTCAAATCCTGCCACCCCGACCATTTTTAAACTGAATATATTAATGTTTACAAATAAGTCCTTGAGTGTTAAAATCAAATGCGCCGGGGTGTAGCGCAGCTTGGTAGCGCAACTGGTTTGGGACCAGTGGGCCGCGGGTTCAAATCCTGCCACCCCGACCACTTTAGGGCCATTAGCTCAGTTGGTCAGAGCGTCCGGCTCATAACCGGCAGGTCCTGGGTTCAAGTCCCCGATGGCCCACCATTATTTATTTAGTTTATTTGCCCAGATAGCTCAGTTGGTAGAGCAAGGGACTGAAAATCCCTGTGTCCTTGGTTCGATTCCGAGTCTGGGCACCATCAAAGAAGCTGCGGTGCTTCTTTTTTTTTATCTACATATTGCTCTCATTCCTATTACAATATTTATATATTGTGTTATTTTAAATATTTTTCACTTTTAAGCAATTAATTTCCTGCTTCATATTGAAATTCCAACGTTTCTTATTACTATTTTGTTCAAATTTATTGTTTGATTTGTTAAAATATATTAATATTAGTTAGATTTATGATTTAACAATACGAAAATTATTTGTTAAGAAAGAGGACCTAATGAATAATAATTTATCTATAAGATTTAAATCAATATTAGCTGTTTTGATTTTTATCTTGTTGCTAATTTTGTTTTCTAATGTGTCTGTCAATGCTCAATCAGTTCAGAATGCAACGGGTTATATCAATTCAAAGTCCGGGGTAAATGTTAGAGCGAGTACTTCCGTATTTTCCAAGAAAGTGATGTCAATCTCTAATAACAAGAAAGTTATTATTACTGAGATTGTTTTTTCATCAAACTCAAATGCAACTGCTAGGGATAAATGGTATCGCGTAAATTATGGCGGTAAATCTGGTTATATCAGATCTGATTTAGTTAATAGAGTAGAGTACTCGGCAGTTGCTGGACGAACCTCCTCGTCACTCAATAGTAGACTGGGTGCAGGAACTGGATTTACTAGTGTTGCTACATTTGGAAAAAATGTTAATCTTACGGTTCTTTTGAAAGCTAGAGCTAATAAGTCCAATGTAGGTTGGTACATGATTAAATATAACGGCGGTTATAACTATGTTTGTGCTACATGGGTAGATATTACTGGAAGTATTTTTTCAGATAACAGCGGTGGAACTTCTAACAATACAGGCACGACAACGCCTAATACAGATACTAATTCTGCTCCTAGCACATCAGATAATAATGCTCTACCTAACAATGGAGCGACATCACCTAATAATTCAAATAGTACAAGTGATTCTGGCAATACCAATAGCAGTGCGAATACTAATGTCAATCAGTCACAAAATGAATTTGAAAAATTAATTGTATCTTTTCCAGATGACTATAAAGTTTATTTAAGAAAAATTCATGCCGAACATCCAAATTGGCGATTTGTAGCTAAAGATACGGGAATAGATTGGAATACGGCACTATCGAAGCAAAGTCGTGATGGGGTTTCACTCATTAATGGAGTTTACCCATTGTCATATAGAGATGTGAATCCATATAGTTTCAAGGCTAAGGATCAGACTAGAACTTTATATGGTGGAGCGAGCGTTTCATCTGGTTCAATTGGGACTGCGAGTGCTAATACTGATATTTCATTATTAGATGAAGTGTTTAGCGCTAATGATGGAAGCGATAATGCAAAATTTATACACATCAAAACTTCTTCTGGACAGACTGGATACATACAAGGTAGTGTAACTAATGAGAACTATTCTTATGCGATTAATGGCACTGTAAAGGGAGGATACACTAACATCAGAAAAGGTGCCGGTACAGGTTACGGAAAAGTTGGCGGGGCCAATACCGGAGATAAGGTATCAATTGTTTTGACGGCAAAATCTTCTGATGGGGTTGTTTGGTATAAGATTAAGCGGGGGAACGGATTTAGATACATATGTAGTAAGTTTGTTAGTATAGATGAATCCAAAACTCAAACTTCTAATCATAAACAGACTGCATCGCAGAAAGAAACAAATAGTAATAAAGGTGGTGCTGTTTATGGGACTGTAAATCAAAACACCTCGTATAGAATGGGGCCGTCTAATATCTTTAAAGAAGCTGGAAGTTTAAATTCTGGTCAGAATGTTACAATAATTAATTCAGTAAAAAATATTGATAGCAGTAATTGGTATAAAATAGCGGTCAATGGAAAAGTTTATTATGTCCCTTCAAGTTCTGTAACTGCTTCAGGACAAGTTAAGTCTGGAGAAACTAGTGTAAGTGGCAAGGTTCATGATTATTTAAACTATAGATCATCATATAACATTACAAATAAGCCTGCAGGAACTTTTCCAAAGAACACGGAATTAGTTATTACAGGTGCTATAAATTCGGGTAACTACAATTGGTATAGAGTTCAATATAAGGGCAATACCTACTACGCAGCCTCAAATTGGATAACAGTATCAGATCAGAAGTACGATGGACAAGAAGCAGTTCCAGTAAGTGATGCACAATCTGATGAGACTTCGTCAGGAGAGATAGAATCGCTAAAAGGTATTGGTAGATTTACTGCATCAGGAACTTATATCCCTAAAGATGGCTCAACGTGGTTTAATGCTAATTCACAAGTTGTTGGATATTACATGGATCCACGCAATTTCTTGAATGAAAACAATATTTACATGTTTGAAGATTTATCATATCAGTCATATCAGTCTCAGGCTGCCGTATCTAAAATAATTTCAGGTACGGCTCTTGAGAGAAATGGGTTTATGGCTAGTTGGTTTGTCAATGCTGGTCGAGAAAATGGCATAAGTCCAATTGCTCTCGCTGCTAGAGCTCGCCAAGAAACTGGTGGCGGAAGTATTGCGATATCAGGTTATGCATTTCCAGACGGTAAGTATGCATATAATCCATATAATATCGGAGCTTATTCTAATGCAAACCCTGTTATGAGAGGGCTTGAATATGCAAAGAAACAAGGATGGGATACTAAACAGAAAGCTGTATTTGGAGGGGCTAAGTTTATAGCTAGTGGATATATCAAGCAGGGCCAAAACTCGGTATACTTCCAAAGATTTAATGTTGCAAATGGCGCTGCTAAAGTTGGAACACACCAGTATATGACAAATATATCAGCCTGCTATACTGAATCTATTTCAACAAAAAATAGCTATAGCGCTTATGGTATAACAAATGAGTCATTAGTGTTTGTAATTCCTGTATATAGCAATATGCCGGTGTCAACATCACTGCCACACTAATCTTTAAATAATAATTTAAAAAATTACAAAGCGGATATTACCAAAATAGGTACTATCCGCTTAATCTCTTGATAGAAATAAAATCATATTCATATATCTAGTTTTGCGCCTTGATAAGTATTACGTGTACGAAGTTCTTTATTAATGGCATTTAAGATTGTTCTTTTTTTATAACTCCATTCTGGACTGATTAAAATATTCCTAGGCACATCCCCGGTCAAACGATGTATAGTAATATCTGGTGGTATTTCTTCAAGCATCGCTACTACCAGATCAACATAACTATCAAGACTGTCAAAAGACACGTAGTTTGGCATTTCTTTATAAAGTGGAGATGTACTTACTATATTCATAAGATGAAGTTTTATACCAAATATTCCACTATTTGTTACGTAATGAAGTGAATCAAACATGTCACGTTCAGTTTCCTCAGGAAGTCCTAGTATCAAGTGTGTTACAGTTCTGATATTACGTCTTGACAGTTCGAAGATTGCCTTATCATAATCAGCTAGGTGATATCCGATATTCATCTTGGTAAGCGTGTTCTCGTGAATAGTTTGAAGTCCAAGCTCTATCCACATGAAATAATCTTTGTTCATTTCAGCAAGTAAATCTAAAATCTGATCATCAAGGCAATCAGGTCTTGTCGCTATCACTATTCCTTCTATACATGGATGAGATAGAGCTGCATAATATTTGCTACGAAGAACATCAATAGGAGCATAAGTGTTAGTGTGACTTTGAAAATAAGCTAAGTGACCGGCATTTGGCCATTTATCACTTAACAAATTAATCTGACTTGGTATATCTGACGCTAGTTCTCCTGACCCGCCCGATGAACAGAACTTACAGCCACCATAACCCAATTTTCCGTCACGGTTTGGGCAAGTAAAACCAGCTTCTATTGAAAGCTTAATCATCTTCTTACCGAATTGCTCTTTTAGGAAATTGTTAACTGAATAAAATCTTTGACTATCTGTAAATTTCAAATGAAAACCTCTTTAAAATATATTGGTAAAATAACGCCTAAATATTGATATTGTTATAGTTGCTATAGAAAAATACAACAATATTTTGTATAATAAATAGATAATTTTAAAATTCAGAGGTACATCTAATGAAAGAAAAATGCGACGCCTATATGGGCTTTCGTACAAATGAATTTCAAAATAAGGTTTTGCCCGTGTACATACCTACTGATTTAAGCGGGAGAAAGCCAAGAATTCTTCTGCATGCATGCTGTGGACCTTGCTCAACTTCTTGTGTCGAAAGGCTAGCTTTTGACTATGATGTTACTGTTTTTTATTATAATCCAAACATTACAGATCAGGAAGAGTATCTTTTACGTAGGGATAATCTAATTAAGTTCATCGACACTTTTAATGATGAATTCAAAGATAGAACTCATGTTAATTACATTGAAGGTGAATATAAAGTCGAAGATTTTATAAAAGTCGCACAGTCGTTATGTAATGAGCCTGAAGGGGGGAAGAGGTGTGATGTTTGCTTTGAAATAAGGCTAGAAGAGACAGGCCGTATTGCAAGTACGTTATGTATGGATTATTTTGCTACTGCAATGGCCGTAAGCCCTCATAAAGACTATGCTTCTATACTAAGAATTGGCGAGAGTATAGGAACAGCAAATAATGTCAAGTTTTTAGATATGGATTTTAAGAAGAAGAATGGATTTGGTAGAAGTGTAGAGCTATCTAAGAAATATGGTTTATATAGACAGCGATTTTGTGGTTGTGAGTATGCACGAGCTATGATGGAAAACAGATAACTTTATTTTAGATTATAAACAAATAAATTTATATAGAAAGGCTTTAGGATATGGGGAAATTAGTACTACCGAAAAATTACAAACCAATTATTGATCACGTTGAGACGCAGAGAGCAATTAAGAAGATTAAGGATTATTTCCAGCAGGAGCTTGCATATGGTCTACAGCTTCGAAGAGTTTCAGCACCACTGTTTGTATTTCCAGAGACTGGTCTTAATGACAATCTGAATGGATATGAACGCAGGGTAAATTTTACAATAAAGGATATTGATGAAAAGCAGGTTGAAGTTGTTCAATCTCTTGCTAAGTGGAAAAGAATGGCGCTCGCTAAGTATGAAGTGGAACCTGGACATGGTATATATACGGATATGAACGCAATTAGAAGAGATGAAGAGCTTGATAACATTCATTCAATCTACGTCGATCAATGGGATTGGGAGAAAGTAATAACTAAAGATCAGCGCACTGATGAATTTTTAGAAGAGACAGTTACCACTATTTATAATGCAATGAAGAATCTCGGAGATTACGTAAATCGTCTATATAGAGATATTCAGATTGAGTTACCAAATGAAATAACATTTATAACCACACAGGAGCTTGAGGATAGGTATCCGGAAAACACACCAAAAGAGCGAGAAAAGCTTGCAGCTAAGGAGTTTGGTGCAGTATTTATAAAGAAAATCGGAGGTGTTCTAGCATCCGGTAAGAAGCATGACGGAAGAGCTCCTGATTACGATGACTGGGAGTTAAACGGAGATATTATAGTTTGGAATGATGTCCTTGGTGATGCTTTAGAGCTTTCGTCAATGGGAATTCGTGTTGATAAGGAAGCAATGGAGCGTCAGTGCAAAATTGATGGCAAAGAAGATAGGCTTAGTCAGTCATTTCATCAGAGTGTTCTTAATAATGAGGTTCCTCTATCCATAGGCGGTGGAATCGGTCAGAGTAGAATCTGTATGTTCTTCCTTCAAAAGGCTCATATAGGAGAAGTTCAGGCTTCAGTATGGTCAGATAATATGATAAAAGCTTGTGCGGAGGACAACATATTTTTACTATAGGCCTAACTTAAACTTAATGTACTAGAATTTTTAATAATATAAAGAAAGGATTCATATTCATGAAATACGTCGATGTGGTAATTGATAATAAAAGTGAATATATGGATTCTTTTTTTACTTATTCAGCACCTGATGATATTAATGTTGGAGATAAAGTTACTATACCTCTCGCAAGAAAATCAAAAGATGTAGATGGATATGTGGTATCAATTGATACCGTACCAAGCGTTGAGTTAGATAAGATCAAGGGTATTACTGGTATTGAAAAAGATAGATCTCTTACACCTGAGATAATTGATACCGCTATCTGGATGAAATCTAGATATGGTGTTAAGTATATCGATGCTATTAAAATGTTTGATGTTACAGGTAAGCGTATTCCTAAGCAGAGTAGGGAATATAGTGAAACAAAGCTCGAAACTGAACCTATGTTATCTGATGAACAGAATTATGCGGTTACACAGATAAGTGATTCAATATATAATGCACTCGGTAAATCATTTCTAATACATGGAGTTACAAATTCGGGCAAGACTGAAGTTTATATGAGAGCTGTGAAAAGTGCCTTAGAGAGAGGTAAAACGGCAATCATACTAGTTCCAGAAATAGCGCTTTCATCGCAGATTTCAGAACGTTTTTCTAAACGTTTTGGTAAAGGTCAAGTTGCCATAATGCATAGTAAACTTAAGACCAGCGAACGACTTGCTGAATGGATACGGATAAAATCTGGCGAAGCAAAGATAGTTATAGGGGCTAGAACCGCAGTTTTTGTGCCAGCATCAGATATCGGTGTAATTATTATTGATGAAGAACATGAATCTACTTACAAATCAGATCATAATCCAAAATATGAAACAGTCGATGTTGCTTTTAAAAGAGCGCAGTATCATAATGCTACTTTGGTCTTAGGTAGCGCAACCCCTAGCATAGTTTCGTATAATCGTGCTATGGAGGGAATTTATCAGCTTATCGAGATGAAAAATAGGATTGGTAAGAGCATTATGCCTGAAGTTCAGATAGTGGATATGAGAGATGAACTAAGATCAGGAAACTCAGGTATTATAAGTACAAAGCTACTATCATCGATAGAACAAACTGTAAATAACGGAGATCAAGTAATACTGTTTCTTAATAGGAGAGGATTTTCTACTCAGGTATTATGCCCTGAGTGCGGTTATATAATGATGTGCCCAGACTGTGATATAACGCTTACTTATCACAAAAAGGATGATGCTGCGATATGTCACTACTGTGGACGTAAGTTCAAGGTTCCCGAGACATGTCCTAAATGTGGAAATGATAACCTGTCGTTTATAGGAACAGGAACGGAGCGATTAGAAGAAACAATAGAGGATCTCGTACCAACTGCTAAGGTTGAGAGATTTGACCTTGATACAGCAAAAAATAGTTCAGAGATAAAAAAGACTCTTAGACGATTTAATTCAGGTAAGACAAACATTTTAGTAGGTACACAGATTCTGGCAAAAGGATTAGATTTTAAAAATGTCGGGCTTGTCGGGATAGTTTTGGCGGATTCATCACTCAATATACCAGATTATCGTTCTCCTGAACGAACATTTCAGCTTATAACTCAGGTATCTGGACGAGCAGGTCGAGAAGGTGGAAAGAGTAAAGTAATCCTTCAGACATATCAACCTGAAGACGATACAATAAAAAAAGCTGCTAAGGGAGATTATTTTGGGTTTTATGAGCAAGAACTATCTCACAGAAAAAACATGAACTATCCTCCTTTTTCTGATATTATCTCTGTGGCATTCGTTGATAAAAAAGGTTTAAAAGAAGAATATAGTTCTACAATAGATTATGCTAATGATTTTAGGAATTATCTTATATCAATGAAAAATTTACCGACAAACACAACAATTTATCAGCCTAAGGTTGACCTTCAGAGAGGTGGAGCTGATAGAAATCGTGTATTTTTTATGATTAAAGCACCTAGAGGAACTAGAGGTGGATTCGTGAGTGCGTATATGAACTACAGAGAACTTATGATTAGGCATAGAAGTACCTGTCATATTGAATTGGATATAAATCCATATGGAATAATTTAGATTGATTGATATATTGAAAGGAGTATTATGGCGCTAAGGAAAATAGTAATTAGAGGTGATGAGATTCTCACAAAGCATTGTAAGCCTGTTTCAAAGATTACAGATAGGATTAAAGTTTTATGTAATGATATGCTCGAGACTATGAGAGATGCAGATGGTGTTGGACTTGCAGCGCCTCAGGTAGGTGTTATGAAAAGGATTTTCGTTTGCCGGCCAGAGCTTGAAAATTTTGATCAAGAATATGTGATGATTAATCCTGAAATAATAGAAACAGATGGTGAACAGGAATCAGCGGAAGGTTGTTTAAGTGTACCAGGTTATATTGGAATGATTAAGAGACCAGAACGAGTTAGGGTTAAAGCTATGAATTTGTATGGCGAAATTAAAGAATACGAATTTTCTGGATTTGCAGCAACCTGTATAATGCACGAGAACGACCATTTAAATGGAATTGTATATACAGATATTGCGGAAGATCTATACACCACAGAAGAATACAACGAAATGATGGCGGAAAGAGCAGCAGAGAATGCAGAGGAAGAGAATTAAATGCGGATTATATACATGGGAACTCCTGACTTTGCAGTACCTGCATTAAATAGCATAATAGATGCTGGTCATGTTGTAGAAATGGTTGTAACGCAGCCTGATAGACGAGGAAATAGAGGAAAAGTGGTTTTTTCACCCGTCAAGGAATGTGCGACTCAGCATGGAATTAAGGTTTCACAGCCTAATAATATCAAAGACGAACCAGAATTTATTGAGACGCTTAAAGCATTAAGACCGGATATGATTGTAGTTGCAGCTTTTGGACAGATACTTCCGCAGGCTGTATTAGATATACCTGCTCACGGCTGTATTAATATCCATGGTTCTATTCTCCCTGAGTACAGAGGTGCCGCGCCAATGCAATATGCCATCCTAGATGGGAAAAAAGAGACTGGTGTTACTATTATGCAGATGGGACGTGGGCTTGATACAGGTGATATCATTAGTGTAGCTGAGGTAGAGGTAGGTAGGAAAGATATAATTGCTCTATCTGAGGAGCTTGCTGAGACTGGAGCTAAATTGGTTGTAAAAACTATCGATCTGATAGCTAGCGGTCAAGCAACTTACACAAAACAAGATGACTCAGCTTCATCATACGCTCACATGATTCGCAAAGAAGATGGATATACTGATTTCAATTCGTCAGCTACTGAAATCGATAATAAAGTACGTGCTTTTAAAATTTGGCCAGGTACATTTACCAATATTGGTGACAAAGTTCTGAAGATTTTTGACGTTTTGCCAATTGATGATGTTGATGAATGTGCTGAAGTGGGGACGATTACTAGTGTCGAAAAAGATAAATTTACTGTAAAGTGTGCTAATGGAACCCTTGAAATCAGAGAAGTTCAATTACAGGGGAAGAAGAGGATGAGCGTTTCAGACTTCATTAGAGGAAACAAATTAGAGGTTGGGATGCGTCTTAAATAGGTAATTATATTGGAGGTATTGAGATATGTTTGGTGGATATTATTCGTCTATGATTGTGTTAATTCCAGCAATGATTTTTACGATGATTGTACAGGCTCGTATAAAACGTGCCTTTTCAACGTATATTGATATTGAAAATAGTAAAAGAATTTCGGGCTTTGAGGCTGCTCGTAGTATGCTTGATGCTAACGGACTTCAGCAGGTTTCAATCAATGTTTTAAATGGAGATGCGCTTACTAATTATTATGATCCAAGAACTAATACAGTTAATCTTAGTTCAGAAATATATAATCAAGATTCCGTTGCATCCGTTTGTATAGCTTGCCATGAAGTTGGTCATGCAATACAACATGCTACTAATTATGCTCCAGTAAAGATGAGGAACGCTCTTGTACCTGTAACTAACTTCGCTCAAAATGCATCATGGCCTTTAATTTTATTAGGAATTATCCTGTCATCTACAACGCAGTATGGAACTATGTTCTTCAATATAGGAATCTTTTGTTTTGTAGCTGTTGTTCTATTCCATCTTGTTACACTTCCTGTTGAATTAAATGCAAGTAGTAGAGCGCTACAGCAGATGAAAGCATTAAATCTAGTTGATGATTCGGATTATGCTGGAAGCAGGAGAGTTCTAAGTGCTGCGGCAATGACATATGTTGCTGCATTAGCGACTGCAGCGGCAGCACTAATCAGGGTTCTTCTTATAAGGGGAAATAGAGACTGATGAATAGTGACTGGTATGCTGTATACGTTGCACTTCGTAATGTATATTGCGATAATTCATACTCAAATCTTGCGATTAACGAAGCACTTAAGGAATACAAAGTATCCTCGCAGGGCTTCGTTCGTGTTATGTCTAAGGGTGTAATACGCGATACAATTCTTTTAGATTACAATATTGATAGATTGGCAAAGAATGGTATTAAGGGAATTAAGAAAAAACACTTAATTATTTTACGCATGGGTATGTACGCAATGGCAAAAATGGATTCAGTTCCTGCATATGCTGCGGTTAATGAAGCTGTTTCTCTTGCTGAAAAAATTTCGCCAACAATAAAAGGGTTTATCAACGGTATGCTTAGAGCTTTTGAAAGGGAAGGTTCAATTATATTAGTTCCTGACACCGATGATGAGCTAAGGTTATTATCATACAGATATTCCTTCCCATATCATCTTGTCAGATTTATTTTTAAACAATATGGCAAAGAGGCAATTGAGGGAATTATCAAGGGGTTATATGATATACCTGAACTTAATATAAGAGTGAACTCATTTACTAGCAATCGCGATGATTTAAAAAAATATCTAGTTGATAGAGGAATAACGGTTAGGGATAATCCCCTTGCTCGTAATGGAATTATCATAGAAAATGGTTCAGTAGTTAATATTCCAGAGTTTAAAAGCGGTATGTTTACTGTTCAGAGTACTTCTTCGCTCAGAAGTGTGGAAGTACTTAATCCAAAACCTGGTGATA
This sequence comes from Mogibacterium neglectum, assembly GCF_030644205.1. Lineage (NCBI taxonomy): Bacteria > Bacillati > Bacillota > Clostridia > Peptostreptococcales > Anaerovoracaceae > Mogibacterium > Mogibacterium neglectum. The sequence goes on along the minus strand of NZ_CP128647.1, from coordinate 958,384 downwards.
ATGTACTCGATATGTGTGCCGCTCCTGGTGGAAAGAGCACCGCCATGGCTGAAATGATGAATGATACGGGATTTATTTTGGCCTGCGATATTCATGATCATCGTGTGAGGCTTATTAAAGAACTTTCAAAGCGACTCGGTCTTTCGTCCATTAAGACAAAGGTAATGGATGCAACTCTGTATAATGAGAGTTTATGTGAACGGTTTGATAAGGTGCTTGCCGATGTTCCGTGCTCAGGGCTCGGAATTATAGCAGGAAAACCTGAGCTTAAACTGCATGTTGATCTTAATGAGCTTCCGAGTTTATATGAAATTCAGTACAGCATTTTGAAAAATGCTTTTTATTATTTAAAAACTGGAGGGGAACTATTATATTCCACTTGTACAATAAACAAGCGAGAAAATGAACATATAGTTTCTAGGCTCTGTGACTCCTTTGAAAATTCAAGTATTGTTGAATACAATTCAATTTTACCGTATAATAAACAAGTAGGATTTTACTATTGTAAAATAAAAAAATGTAGTAATTTATAATTTACTCAGGTGGTAAGACTTTAATGAGAGTAGGATATTTAACTGATAAGGGCATGAAGCGCCCTAAGAATGAAGATGCTGTAAAAGTATTAAAGGATAGCAGATTTTTCATGCTGGCAGACGGTGTTGGTGGAAATAAGTCAGGGGAGATAGCAAGCACTGCGGCAGTAGATTTCTTAGCTGATTACGTGTATAACAACCCAATAGAACTTGTAGAGGGAAGTGAAGCAATTTTTCTATACTTCGAAAATGCTGTTAACTTCGTAAACGAAAGCATTCTACAGCTTTCCAATACTAAACCAGAATACGTGGGTATGGCAACCACGCTTGTATTCGCGTACGTTGATCACAAGATTCTCTATGTCGGTAACGTCGGAGATAGCAGGGTGTACTTTATTCATAAAGATGAAGTACATCAGATTACTGATGACCATACCTATGTAAATGATTTAGTTAAGATGGGTGCTATCACTAGAAGTGAGGCTGATCATCATTATAAAAAGAATGTAATAACCAGAGCTATTGGTGGAAATGCATATAATAATCCAGACTGTTTCAACATATACATGGAGCCTAGCGATAGAGTTCTAATATGCAGTGATGGGCTTTATGAGGAAGTATCAGATGATGAAATTCTTGAAATTTTTAATGAAAGTTCTGATATGCAAGATTGTGCTGAACGTATGGTTGAAAAAGCAAACCTAAACGGTGGAAACGATAACGTTTCAGTAATTTGTATTGATATGTTGGAGGAATCAAATGAGCAGTAGACTTCTATCTGGCCGTTACGAGCTCCTTGAGAAAATCGGTGATGGCGGCATGGCAGTCGTTTACAAGGGTAAGGACAGACTGTTAAATAGATTCATAGCTATCAAGATTCTCAGACCAGAGTTCACAAAAGACGCTTCATTTGTTGAGAATTTTAAAAGAGAATCACAAGCTGCGGCTGGACTTTCTCATCCTAATATCGTGAGTGTTTACGATGTAGGTAAAGAAGGAAATATAAACTACATAGTAATGGAGTTAGTTGAAGGTCGTAATTTAAGTACGATTATAGCCGAAGATGCGCCGCTAGATTATCGAACTGTTATCGATTTAACTAAGCAAGTTGCATCTGCGTTAAGAATAGCACACAAAAATAAAATTATTCATAGAGACGTAAAACCGCATAATATCATGGTTACGTCTGATGGAGTTGCAAAACTTGCTGACTTTGGTATTGCGAAGGCTGTTAATGATGCAACGCTTTCAACTAATAGTAAGGTAATAGGCTCCGTCCACTACTTCTCGCCAGAGCAGGCTAGAGGTAACTATGTGGATGAGAGATCTGATATATACTCATTAGGTATAGTAATGTACGAGATGCTTACAGGAAGAGTTCCTTTTGACGGAGATAATCCTGTTTCTATTGCACTTAAACATATAAATGAAGAAATTGTACCACCACACGAGTATGTAGACGGTATTCCACCTGCACTTGAGAGAGCTGTTTTAAAAGCTACTAATAAGTTTCAGACTAATAGATTCAACAGTGCAGATGAACTTATTGAGGAGCTTGACAACATTGAGTTTGTAACTAAAGTTGTTGGAAATTCGATTTTTGCAGAAGCATCTAACGAGGTTGCGCGTAAGCGATCTGATAATGAGGACGATGATAACGACGATATAGTTTCTGAGAATTCAAAAAAGAAGAAGAAAAAGAAAAAATCTAATTCTTCTAGCCGCAAGAAAAAACTTATCAAATTTGGAATTGCAGGAGCTCTTGTACTATTTCTTGTTTTGGGTGTTGCATTTGCAACAGGTGTTTTCTCGAGTAAGGCTAAGGTTCCTGATATGTCAGATATGACGTATAAGGAAGCGAAAAAAACGGCTGAAAAAAGTGGATTTAAGATTAAAAAGGGAAAGAGTGTATATTCATCAGAAATTTCTGAAGGACATGTTGTAGAACAGAATCCTTCTGGCGGAGAAGAGGCTAAGAAAGGTTCAACGATAACACTTCACATAAGCAAGGGATCCAAGGAAGGGACCGTACCTAACGTCGTTGGACAGGACTATAAGAAAGTTGAAAAGAAACTAAAAAAGGCAGGCTACAAACTTGGAATAGTTAAGTCCGAAACTTCAAACAAGCCAGAGGGAACAATTCTAACTCAAGATCCTGCAGCTGGAACAAATGCTGATAAGGGCACAAAAATTAACATTACAATCAGTGATGGAAAAGGAAAAGAAAAGGGAACTGTACCTTCTGTAACCGGAAAGTCACTTGAGGAAGCAAAATCAGCTATCACAAATGCTGGATTTAAAGTAGGAAATATTTCTTACGATGAAAGTAATGTTTATGGTAATGGCTACGTAATGTGGCAGCAGTATGCTGCTAATACATCACTCGAAAAGGGTGAAACCATTGATATTGAGGTAAGTAAGGGAGCACCTTCATCAGGAAGCTCTTCTGACAGCTCAAATAACAGTGGAACAAGGTTGTAATATGCTAGGAAGAGTCGTTAAAGGAATTGGCGGTTTCTACTATGTAGATGATGGAACACATGTTTACATGGGCAATGCTCGTAAAAACCTCAAAAGAGGTAAATCTATTATTTATGTAGGTGATGTCGTTGAGTTTGACCTAAGACATGAAGATGGCGACTGTATCATAACAAAGGTGCGTGAAAGGAAGAACTTTCTTTCGCGCCCACCTGTTTCTAACCTCGATAAACTAGTAGTTGTATTTGCAGCGGCATCACCAAATCCCAATAGAATTATTATCGATAAATTTACAGCTGCTACGCTATATAACAATATTGACGTCATTATATGTATTACGAAGCCTGATCTTGTATCAGAGAGCGATTTACAAGAACTAGTTTCTACTTATAAAAAGCCCTTTCCGGTGGTTACTGTCAATGGTAAAAATAGTGATGGTATCGATGAGTTATATAATCTAATAAAGGGATATAATGTCGCCCTTGCAGGGCCATCTGGTGTTGGCAAATCAACAATTATGAATCATCTTACAGGTAGAAGCGATATTGAAACAGGAGATATTAGTAGTAAGACCTCTAGAGGTCGACATACAACGAGGCATGTAGAGATTTTTAGCATAGACAAGGATACTCATTTTTATGATACACCTGGCTTCACATCGTTGGATTTTCCTAAGCTTGACAAGTATAATGTGAAGCATTATTTTCCTGAAGTATCAGGATATAAAGGATATTGCAAATATCTTGATTGCATTCATGTCGATGAGCCTGGGTGTGCAGTAAAAAAGGCTTTGGCTGAAGGACAAATTAGCAAAAGTAGATATGAATCGTATCTTGCGATTTTGGAAGAGGTAAAAAAATGGCAAAGATAGCACCTTCGATTTTGGCAGCAGATTTTGCAAAGCTAGGTTCAGAAGTCGTTGATATTTGTAACGGTGGATGTGACTATATACACGTTGATGTTATGGATGGGGCATTCGTACCCAACATCAGCTTTGGAAGTGCGGTTATGAAAAGTCTTAATGCTTATGCTACTGTTCCATATGATGTTCACTTGATGATTGAGAATCCAGACCAATATCTTGAAGATTTTGTGACAGAGAATACAGAATATATTACTGTTCATTATGAGGCATGCCCTCATATTTGTAGGACAGTATCACACATTAAGGAACAGGGGGTAAAAGCAGGGGTATCGATAAATCCAGGTACGCCGGTATCTTGTCTTGAGGCTGTACTTCCATTTGTCGATATGGTCCTCGTGATGTCTGTGAATCCAGGTTTTGGTGGACAGAAATTCATTCCTGAAACTGCCGATAAAATTGCAGAACTGAACAAGCTGAGAAATACAAAAGGGTATGGCTTCGAAATTGAGGTTGATGGTGGTGTTTCTGATGAGAATGCAAAACTTCTTACTTCAAATGGAGCAGATATTCTTGTGGCTGGTTCTGCAGTTTTCAAACATGAAGACAGAGCTGAAGCTATAATGAAAATCAAACAGGTTGATGCATAAAATTTATAGAGAAATTATGCTAAAACTTCAAATTGAAGCTGATGCCTAGCATTCTACTTGCGTAGAATGGCTAGGCATTTTTTCATATCGTTTGGTAGTGGAGCTTCAATCTCAAGTTTCTCTCCTGTCATAGGATGATTTACAATCATTTTTGCAGCATGCAAAGCCTGTCTATCAATTAGTGCTGGAGCGTCGCCCTCGTATAGATGATCACCAGTAATTGGATGACCTATATGAGTGAGATGAACTCTTATTTGATGCGTTCTGCCAGTATGTAATGTTACTTCAACTAAAGTGTTGTTATAAAATCTCTCGAGGACTTTAACATCTGTTATTGCATCTTTACCGCCTTCGGAAAGCACTTTTCTCTGAATTGACTCCTCGTTAGGTCTTCCGATAGGTTTATCTATTGTAAATTCATCATCTCTGATAACTCCATTTACTATAGCCATATACTGCTTGTGTACTAAATTTTCACGCATCTGCAGAGAAATATCATTTTGTGAATTTGCGTTCTTTGCAACGATTACTATTCCAGAAGTGTCCATATCGATTCTATTAGCGAAACGAATCTTGTATTTTTGTCCATTATTCAACATATATTTCATAAGACCATTGGCAATAGTGTGAAAGGGATGGCCTTTGGTTGGATGAACTATTAATCCTGGCTGCTTATTTATAAACATAAGATCATCATCTTCATATAGCACATCTATAGGAATATCTTCAGCTGGAAAATTGCTAGTTTCTTCTGGAAGTCTTATTGATATCTCATCGCCTACTTCTGGTATAATAAATCCAGGAGTAGGCGTGCCGTTAAGATCTACAAGTTTCTGGAATTTCATCTTAGTCTTAAACCGTGATGAGAATTTAAAATTTGCTTTTATAATCTGATTGATGCTCAAACCGATATCTGAATCAGTAACTGTATGATTATATTTTCCCATTAATTCCTCAAATTTATTCTATAAAAGCTTGTTAGTAAGCTTGTTCCAGTAATCGTAACCAGGCAGTCTTAAAAGGTGAATTTCGTCTTCTGCCTGCATTACGTCAATTTTAGATACATTGATAAATTCCCGAGTAAGTCCATCGTATGCCAATAAAAGCTTGTCTCCAACGGTGCTCTTACGAGTTACTAGTCTAACTTTTTTTGACGCAGGGTAGAGAATACTCGACCTAAAGCATCTATAAGCGCTAGTGTTCATAGGTGCCATCGGAGTTAGCTGTAGAGCATCTAACTCGGGCGCAACGAGAGATCCTCCGAGCGAGTAGTTATATGCAGTAGAACCGACAGGTGTAGATACGAGAATTCCATCGCCGATAAACTCTTGAATTGGAGTATCGTCCATAATTATCGAAAGATGAGCCAGTTTTGTATACATCCCCATAACGAGTATTTCGTTAATTCCCGTTATCTCATGAATGCCATCGCGGTCTGTGATGAGGGCACGTATTGGATGGATTCTTTCAACTGTATAATTCCCATCATTATAATGATTAACGAACATTTCTAGCTCGGAAGGAATTAGTTCTTGGAAGAACCCCAGATGTCCTGTGTTTATTCCAATTATGGGTGTCTGTGGAAGTCTGCATTCGTGTACACAGTTTAGAAAAGTGCCATCTCCTCCGATGCATGCTATTAAATCAACGTCTTCATCGTAAGTGTTAACAATCTCGAATCCTCTGCCGTTCAAAACGCTAACTAATGCACTTGCTGTATCCTTTGACAGGCCCGTATCGTTGCTATAGATGAATACTTTGGTTGGTTTCATAGTATTTCCTCATGTATAAATACATTATATCATCTGATCTAGTTCATCGACTAGATTGCCAAAAATAGATAGTGCTGAGAGAACTGGCTGTTCTGTGCTCATATCTACTCCAGCGATTTTAAGTAATTCTATTGGATAGTCAGATTCTCCGGTAGCTAGGAATTTTAAATAATCATTTCGTTCAGCTTCTCCGCCGATTAATATTCTATTTGCAATAGCATTTGCAGCAGAGTATCCCGTAGCATACTGATATACGTAGTAAGCACGGTAGAAGTGAGGAATTCTAGACCATTCATACTGGATAAAATCATCATGTTCAATTGCTGTTCCATGATAAACTGTGTTTAGCTTATCGTATTCCTCGTTTAAAAGCTGCGCGGTGAGCGAACCGCCATTTTCGACAGTTTCGTGGGCAATTTTTTCAAATTCAGCAAACATTGTCTGCCTAAATAGGGTCGATTTAAACTCATCAATGTAGAAATTTATTAGATATTTTTTCATATCGTGTGATTCTGCATTGTTGAGAAGGTGATGAATCAATAGGGTTTCATTAACAGTGCTAGCAACCTCTGCAGTAAATATAGAGTGTCCTCCGTAAATAAATGGCTGTGTGCGTCTAGTATAGTAAGAATGCATTGAATGACCGGCTTCGTGGACGAGTGTAAACACGTCACGCAGTTCACCACTAAAATTCATCAAAATATAAGGGTTGCTATCGTAGGAACCAAAGCTATATGCTCCAGATGTTTTACCTTTATTTTCGTATATATCAACCCATCTATCTTCAGATAGTCCCTTTCGTAAAGTTTGAACATATTCATCGCCTAAAGGAGCTAATGCTTTGCAGGCGATATCAACAGCCTCTTCATAGCTACATTCTAATCCTTTTGGTTTTACGATAGGGCGGTAAACGTCATACATTTTAAGTTCATCAAGTCCAAGAGCACGCTTTCTAATCTCCATATACTTATGCATTGATGATAGGTTCTTATGTACAGCATTTATAAGATTGTCATAAACTGAAAGTGGAATGCGTTCACCAGACAACTCACTATCGAGTGTGGATTTGTATCTACGAAGTTTGGACATGATTGTGTCATGCTTTACATTGTAGTTGTACATTACAGAAATTGAGTTGTTAAACTCCTTATATCTTCGGTACATTGCTTCAAAAGCATTCTTTCTTACCTCGCGATTTTCCGACTCCATGAACTGGATATAATTGCCATGAGTGAGCTCCAGCTCTATCCCGTCTTCATTAGTAACTTTGCCGAAAGAAAGATCCGCATCGTTAAACATGGTAAATATTTCGTCTGGAGCGCTGGCAGATTCATTAAGCTGAGCAATGATACGTTCTTCATCAGAAGAGAGAACGTGAGGCTTACTAAGCATGATTGAATCGAGCATGAACGAAAATTCATTTAAAGCAGGTAATTCTTGGATAAATCCTTTTATTGCATCTTTATCAGCTTCCAGTAGCTCTGGTGTAAAGAATGAGACATTAGCTGAAATTTGAGCGAGTGTAGAGAGTGACTTGTTGTTCATATCTGTATATTTTGTATTCGTATTATCTTCATCATGACGCATTCTTGAATACACAAAAGCATTCTCAGCTTTGCGCATCGTATCAGCGTATAAGCGTAGTGCATTAAGAAGATTTTTAGCTGAATCTGTAAGCTGACCTTTAAGCGAAGCAAACTCTTCACTCTCCTTAAGTGCAGTGGACAAATCCTCTTCCCATTTGGCTTCATCTGGATACATCGCCTCTAAATTCCATTTATCCTTGTCCGCTATCTCGGAACGTTTTTTTAACTCGTATTTATTCATTTAACTAGCTCCTTATGCTATAATTGACAATGTATTATTATAGCATAAATTGATTTAAAGGTGAATTAATGAATAAAGATGAACTCTATCAAATCCTTGATATTGTTGCGCCAGAGGAGTTTGAGTATTACGAAAATCTGGCGGCACTTCTAGAAGCCGATGAGATAATAGACGCTCAGCTTATCCTAGAACTAATAAAAAAGCTCGATATAGAATCTTTAGTAGATATGTTTGATTCGTATTTTGAAGAGTGGAATAAGTCAATCCCTGATGATTTGGCAGAGCTTTACGTGACTGTCGATACTGCAAAACGCAGCATTATGGGACATTTTAATGAAGATATGACTGATGAAGATTATTCATCTCTGGCTAACGCTATATATGATTTTAGACGATGGTACGTTACTACACCTCATGTGGTAGATAATGATACCGGTGAAGAACTAAACGTGAGAGATGCCAGGTATAATCTTAGTGCATCTAGATATACAGGAGAAATCTGTAATTATAATTTTAATGAAGCTTATAAGTATGAAGGAGACTCGTACTCCATGAGGCTGTCAGATATTATAGAAGCTGAATATAACTAAGGGGGATATATGCTAGAGGTTATAACGCTTGATTCAGGAATAAGACTAGTTTTAAATTCTATGGATTCAGTGAGATCCTTATCGATAGGTATATGGTGCAATAATGGTTCGGTAAATGAAAATGATGATGAACAGGGGATTTCACACTTTATTGAACATATGCTATTTAAAGGAACTAAGAACAGGGATCACTTTCAAATAGTTAATGAGATAGATAAACTTGGCGGTCAGATGAATGCATTTACTAGCAAAGAGTGTACATGCTTCTATGTAAAGTGCCTTGATGAGCATTTTTATGCGACGGCTGAGGTTCTTACAGATATGATTTGTAATCCTACTTTCCCAGCGGATGAGCTTGAAAAGGAAAAGGGAGTAGTTATTGAAGAGATTAATATGAATTCCGATGATCCTGATGATGTTGCATTCGATATTCTCGAGGACAATGTGTACCATGGCATGGGAATGGCTCATCCTGTTCTTGGAACTAAAGATACAGTTTCATCATTTACACACGATAAACTAGATGAATATTACTTTGACCATTATACGAGAGATGAAATTATAGTTTCGATTGCAGGTTCGTTTGATAGAAATGAGGTAATCGAGTACTTTGAAGAAAAGTTCTATAATCTCAAAGAACATAGGGAATGCGCTACCGATAAAAATGTCTCTGCTACTGCTGCCGGTGGATATATTGAAGTAACTAAGGATATTGAGCAAGCCCATATTGCAATGGGTATCAGGCTTTTTCCAGCGGAAGACCCAAGAAGATATCCTATGATGCTACTTTGCAACCTTCTTGGAGGAGGTATGTCTTCGAGATTGATGCAGAATGTTCGCGTCAAGAAAGGGCTTGCTTACTCTGTATACTCTATGACTGGATTTTATAGTCATACAGGACTTTTCGTTATATGTGCCGGTGTTGCCAAGGATAAGGTAGATGAGGCTTTAGGGGCAATCAAAGAAGAGCTGGATAGACTTAAAGGGAATGACATCAGCACTGAGGAATTCCAAAGCTCAAAGGAGCAGCTAAAATCAAGCTTTATATTTGGACAAGAGAGTGTTCAGAATCTAATGATAAATAACGCAAGAAATCTTCTCACTTACGGAAGGTGCATTACTCCTTCTGAAATTCTAAATATGATAGATGATATCACCTTAGACGACATAAATGATGTAAAAAAAGAAATTTGTGACTATAACAATTTCAATATAATAAATGTTACAGGTAATATTTATCGGTACAGTCATGATCAAAACGAGTTTCATAACTGTTCAAAACAGATTTAAATCGTTAATATTCAAGGCTCTGCCTTTAATTAGCTGAAAGGATATATGCAAATGGAGTTAAAATTCATCTCAGAAAGCGGCATTTTACCGACATACGCAACTGATGGAGCATCAGGATTGGACCTTCGTGCATTCATTGATGAACCAATCACTTTGGCACCGATGGAGAGAAGACTTATTCCTACGGGGCTTTTCGTTCAAATTCCAGAAGGTTATGAAGGTCAGATTAGGGCAAGGTCTGGACTTGCAATCAAACATGGAATTGGACTAGTTAATAGTATCGGAACAATCGACTCAGATTATCGTGGTGAGCTTAAAATTCCGATGATTAATTTTGGAAACGAGTCTTTTACAATTAGTAATGGTGATCGTGTAGCACAGCTCGTAATTGCAGCTTATGAGAGAGTTGAACCTATAATTGTTTCCAAATTAGATGATACAGATCGAGGTGAAGGTGGCTTTGGACATACAGGAGTTAAGGGATAGATGATATTAAGAGAGGATCTTGAGCGTCGAGAATATGAATTTCTTGATGAGAGGGCTTCAAAGGCTAGAGATTCTTTGGGTCGTGATAAATATGAGGAAAAGTGTGGATTTCGTACGGACTATCAGCGTGATAGAGACAGAATTATACACTCAAAAGCTTTCCGTAGGCTGATGCACAAAACGCAAGTTTTTCTTGCACCAGAAGGTGACCATTACAGAACCAGATTGACTCACACACTTGAAGTATCCCAAGTTGCCCGTACAATTGCAAAAACACTTAATTATAATGAAAATCTGACAGAGGCAATTGCACTCGGGCATGATCTCGGACATACACCATTTGGTCATAATGGGGAGGATGTTCTTAACAGAATCCACGAAGGTGGATTTAGACATAATGAGCAGAGTCTAAGAATTGTAGAACGTCTTGAATGCACGTCCAAAAGAGTTGGTCTTAACCTTACAAAAGAAGTTAGAGACGGTATCCTTAACCATAGGGGCGAAGGTGTTCCTATAACCCTTGAGGGCCAGATTGTAAAGATAAGTGATCGCATCGCCTACATCAACCATGATATTGATGATGCAATAAGGAGTAATGTCATAACGATTGACGTGCTTCCACCTGAAGATCTTGATGTTCTGGGACATTCTCACAGCGAGAGGATAAACAATTTAATTGCCGATCTAGTGACATTTAGTGATGGAAAAGACAAGATTAGCTTAAGTCCTGATTTTAATAAAGCACTTCTTCATTTACGAAAATACATGTTCGAACATGTTTATTGTAGTGAGCTCGTAAAACGTGAAGAAGATATGAATAAAGTAGAAGTAGTTATTACTGCACTTTATGATTATTTTATTAAACATCCTGATAAAATGCCTGAACTATACAGAGGAGTTGCTTTAGAGGACGGAAATGCAACTGCAGTAAAAGATTATGTCTCAGGTATGACGGACAGATATGCAATTTCGCTTTACTCTGATTTATTTGTTCCACGTGGATGGACTGATTTTAAGTAAATGAATTTTTTAGTGGGAGGGTTACATGGCGATTGGCAATAGCTTTATCGACGAGATAAAGTCAAAAGTTAATATTGTGGATGTCATTGGTCGTGAAGTTCCTCTCAAACAAAGTGGTAGTAATTTCAAGGGACTTTGCCCATTTCACAATGAAAAGACCCCGTCGTTTATGGTTAATGAACAAAAACAGATATTTAATTGCTTCGGTTGCGGTGAAAAAGGTGATGTAATTCACTTTGTGCAGCGTTTTAATAATATGGAGTTCATGGAGGCTTGTGAAAAGCTAGCTGAAGAATATAATATCGAGATACCAAAGTACGGAACACGAAGGAAAGAGGATTTGTCTCGCTATTATGAGATAAACTCTGTAGCAGCAAGATTTTTCTTTGATAACCTCACTAGATGTGCTAACCCCGGATATACATATATTCGCAAAAGGGGTATTAGCGATGAAACTATTAAGCACTTTGGGCTCGGATATTCTCCTAATTCTTGGAACAGTTTGTATAAATATCTACAGAGTAAAGGCGTTTCAGATGATGATATGCTTAAGCTTGGACTTGTAACACAAGGGAAAAAAGGCGTTTATGATAAATTCCGCGGAAGGCTAATGTTTCCAATTTTCAATACTCGGGGAAAAGTAATAGGTTTTGGAGGAAGAGCTCTTGGTGACGAGATGCCTAAGTATCTCAATTCACCTGAGAGTGAAGTTTTTCTCAAGAAGAATAATTTATATGCTCTAAACTTTACTAAAAAAAATGTAAGCGACGAGAATCAAGTTATTATGGTTGAAGGGTACATGGATGCAATCTCTCTGTATCAGAATGGTATCTGCAATGTGGTTGCTTCGCTCGGTACAGCACTGACGGAAAATCAATGTCAGCTTATTACTAGGTATACGAAGAATGTTGTGTTATCATATGATTCTGATTCTGCAGGGATAAAAGCAGCGCTTCGGGGAATCGATGTAATGCGCAGTTCTCATGCAAATGTAAGGATTTTACAGGTGACTGGTGGAAAAGACCCGGATGAATTTGTAAAGAAATATGGTAAACAAGAGTTTTTAAAGCTTGTTAATGGCGCGGCTCCAGCTACAGATTTTACGCTAGAAATGACTAAAAAAAAGTACAACCTTAGCGATAACCTTGAGATTATAGAGTATATAAGGAGTTGTGTTCCAATACTAAAGAAACTTGGAGCTGTAGAACAGGATTTATATGTAAAGAAACTTGCTTCAGAATTTGATATATCAGAACATTCTATACTAACAGAAATAGCGTCAGACGAAAGCAGACATAGTTCTCCGTACCCTGAAAATTCACGCAAAGCGCGAGAATTTAAGAATGATAGATATGGAAATGATGAGAGGCTTGAGGTTTCTTTGCTCTATATATTAACGAGAGATACAAGATATCTTGATAATTTTAAAGAAGATGATATAGAGTTTAGAACTGTGCTTGGAAGAGAGCTTTACAATATTGCAAGTAAGTTGATTTCGCGTAACGGGATGGCCGAAATAAATATTGATGACATATATAAGGAACTCGACACAGAAGATGAAAAGGCTCTTAAAGATATATTATCAAATATAAGAATTGGTGCGGATGAAAGTTCATACTACAGAGAATGTTATGTTAAATATGTGCAGATGCATTACGGAGAAAAAATAATAGAGCTACAAAATGCGATTGCAGTCGCTGAGAAGCTGGGTAATGAAGAAGAAATTTCACGTCTTGCTATGCAGTTACAGGATATTGAAGAGAAGAGGAGAAAGGTTAGGTAAATTATGCCAAAGAAAGAAGCAACCGAAACAACGGCAAGTGAGCGCGTTGAACAGGCTGTAGAAGAGATAATGAGAATCTCTGAAAACACAGGTAATGAAATTACGCTAGCTGAGATTGGAGAACATCTATCTAGGATCAAACTAAATAAAGATCAGATAGATGAAGTCTATGATTTAGTCGAGAAAAATGGCATCAGCATAGTGGATACAAGGGAACCTAATGGAAATGAATTAGAAGATGTTGAAGATGATGATGTAGATGTCGACGATGGTCTAGTTCTTAAGACAAATGGTGAAATTGATGTGGATGCAACTGTTCCAAAGTCACTACCTACTGATGATGCAGTTCGAATGTATCTCAAGGAGATTGGTAAAGTACCTCTACTTACAGGGGCTGAGGAGCGTGAACTTGCAATTCGTATGGAACAAGGAGATGAAGAAGCTAAGAAGAAGCTTTGTGAATCAAACCTAAGACTAGTAGTAAGCATCGCAAAAAGATACTTGAACAGAGGACTCAGTTTTCTCGACCTTATTCAGGAAGGTAACCTCGGACTAATTAAGGCTGTCGATAAATTTGATTACACAAAAGGGTATAAGTTCTCGACCTATGCTACTTGGTGGATAAGACAGGCTATTACACGTTCAATCGCTGACCAGGCTAGAACTATTAGAATTCCTGTTCATATGGTTGAAACTATCAATAAATTAATCAGGATTTCTAGACAGTTGCTTCAGGAGCTTGGGCGTGAACCTACTTCTGAAGAAATCGCTAAAGAGATGGGAATTACAGTTGAAAAGGTTAGAGAAATAAAGAAAATCTCTCAGGATCCAGTTTCGCTTGAGACACCAATTGGCGAAGAGGAAGACAGCCATCTTGGTGACTTTATCCCTGACGATGATGTACCTGCACCAGTTGAAGCAGCTGCATACTCAATGCTTAAGGAACAACTGATGGAGGTTCTTGACACGCTATCTGATAGAGAAAAGAAAGTTCTTATGCTTAGATTTGGTCTAGAAGATGGAAGACCTCGTACTCTTGAAGAGGTTGGTAAGGAATTTAACGTTACAAGAGAACGAATTAGACAGATAGAAGCGAAGGCTCTCAGAAAGCTTCGTCATCCTAGCAGAAGCAAGAAGCTTAGAGATTATCTGGAGTAAATATGAAGATTAGTGACAGAATAAAAGCAATATGCGATGCTGTTACATCTGGAGAAACTATTGCGGACATAGGCACAGATCATGCCTATGTCCCATTAATTCTATATAAAAATAATGTTTCTCCACATGTGATTATGTGCGATATTAGTGCTGACTCTCTATCAAAAGCCAAAAAAAGTTTTACCGATGCCGAAATTGATATGCCTGAATCATCGTTTAGAGTGGGTGATGGGATTGATGTAATCGAAAAAGGGGAAGTCGATGCCCTTATCATTGCTGGACTTGGCGGGGTGACTATTGTAGATATTCTTTCGAATGATATCGATAAATTGCAGAGCTTTAAAAAGCTAATTTTACAGCCTCGTAATAATAGTGGTTCATTAAGAAGTTTCTTATATAGATATGGGTTCGATATTACCGATAACAAGCTCGTAAAAGAGGGTAAATTTTCATGTGAAGTTATTGTAGCTGTTAGAACATCAAATATTAACAGCGAAAATGGTTCAAGCTCTGCAAGGGAGCTACCTTATAAAGATACTGATATAAGATGGCGATATCCAGAGGGCATTATAAACAATGATGCATCAGTGGTTAGTAAAAGACTTGGTCATGCTATAGAGAATCACAAAAGGGAAATTGAAAACCTTAGACGCGCTAAACACGACCAAAGTGATAGAATAGCTATGCTTAAAAAGGAGCTTAATTATCTGTACACATTACTAGGAGAATAAATGGATAAAAAATTAAATTTCCTTACTGTAGCGACGATGTACATAGGCGTCATAATGGGTGCTGGTTTCGCTTCAGGAAGAGAATGCTGGCAGTTTTTTGGTATATTTGGCGATAATGGATACAAGGGGATTCTGATAACAGGTATAGGTTTCCTAGTTGTATCTGTGATGATAAGCTACATAGCTATTTCCACACATACAATTCAATTAGGTGCGCTTATATCACCTGTTGAGTCAAAATTAATTTATAAACTCATTGAGAATATACTTGCAATTATATATTATACAATGTTAATCGCTATGGCTTCAGCAGGTGGCTCGCTTTTAAATCAGATTTTGGGATTACCCCAATGGGTCGGAGGTGCTATTATTACTGCTCTAACACTACACACCGTTTTGGGAAGCTTCTCTCGTATGTCGAGCATTTTCAAAAAGTTTGTACCAGTTTTATTTAGCATTTGTATTTTAGCAATAATAATAGTACTGCTTACACAGAACAGAGTGAGTGAAAGTAATTTATTGACAAGTCATAGCCCATGTATTTCATGGCAAAGATCATCGATGCTTTTTCTCTCATATAACTGTATGGGTATGATGACTGTCGCTGGATCATGTGCAGTTTCTGCTAGGAGTACCAAGCATGCGATTAGTGGAGCAATAATGGGAGTAATTCTATTAACTGTTATTACATTGATGCTTCTAACTGTTCTGCTTATAAACCCTGGATTTTCAAGTAAATTAAGCCTTCCAATGGTTGGATGGTCAGAAGCTATTAACACAAAGTTCGGACTTCTTTATGCGTTTGTTTTAATGGGTGCTATATATCAGACTGCAACTAGTACTTATTATGGATTCAGTATCACAATAAATAATACACCTATGAAGAAAACAATCCTTTCAATTGGAGCGATAGTTGCTTTTATTGCTGGATTAACGGATTTTAAAAAAATAGTAGCGATATTGTATCCAACACAAGGATATATTGGGTGTATCATTTTAATTTTAGTGGCAGTAAACTTTATTAAAATAATTAATATTAATTTAAAAAATTTTAATTGTGGATAAAAATGTATCCAATATATATTTTGCACAATGCATTTGTGGTATCATTATATCCTGAAATGGGTAAACTGGATGATCGCGTGATGTAACAATCACGAGGAAAGTCCGGGCTCCATAGGGCGAGGATGCCAGATAACGTCTGGCGTAGGTAACTATAGGGAAAGTGCAACAGAAACATTCCGCCGAAACGGATAATGCCGTGGTAAGGTTGAAATGGTGAGGTAAGAGCTCACCGGCATCATGGAGACATGGTGGCCGTGTAAACCCCATCCGGAGCAAGACTAAGATAGGCATAAAATGCGGCGGCCCGTCGCAGCCGGTAGGTAAGTCGCTTGAAGCAGCTAGCGATAGCTGTTCTAGATGGATGATCATCGTATACAGAACCCGGCTTATAGTTTGCCCATTTTAATTTAGGGATATGAGTGAAAGGACCTCGATATCTCTATCGAGGTTTAGGTGACCATATGAGATTAGGTATTGATGTTGGATCTACGACGGTAAAACTTATCGTTTTAGATGATTCAAATAGTATTGTGTATTCTAGATATGAACGTCATATGTCGAATGTTTTCGACAAAGTTGCTGAGCTTATTACTGATATGACGAAGGAGCTTGGCGATATTGAAGCTAATGCAGTTATCACCGGTTCAGGTGGTATGGCATTAGCACAGATTTTGGGAATAAAATTTGAACAGGAAGTAATTGCATGTAGCAAAGCCATCGAAACAATAATTCCTAAGACAGACGTAGCTATTGAGCTTGGTGGAGAGGATGCTAAGATTACTTTCTTCGAGTCAACTATTGAGCAGAGAATGAATGGTGCATGTGCAGGTGGAACCGGTGCATTTATTGACCAAATGGCCGTACTTCTTCATACTGACGCACAGGGCCTCAATGAAGCTGCGAAAGAGCATACGATGATTTATCCGATTGCATCAAGGTGCGGAGTATTTGCAAAAACTGATATTCAGCCGCTTATTAATGATGGTGCAAAAACCTCGGATATCGCAGCCTCAATTTTTCAGGCAGTTGTAAACCAGATGATCAGCGGACTAGCATGTGGTCATCCGATTAGAGGGCATGTTGCATTTCTTGGCGGTCCTCTTCAGTATTTATCTGAACTTAGAAAAAGATTTGTTGAGACTCTTGGACTTAGCGAGGATGAGGTTATTTTTCCTGAAAATGCAAAATACTTCGTTGCCATTGGAGCAGCCATTCTTGCTGAAAAAGAAACCAAGCAGGTAGAACTCAGCAAGTTAATTGACTTAGTGAAAAAAGCAGATCCCGCTTCCGCTGGTGGAACGGTTTATCTCGATCCATTATTTAGGAATAAAGAAGAACTTGCAGAGTTTAGAGCTCGACATGCCAAAGCTAAAGTAAGAAGAGCTGATATATCAGAACAATCTGGCCCGTTGTTCCTTGGAATCGATGCTGGATCAACTACAACTAAAGCGGTACTTATCAATAAGGATAAGGAGCTCGTTTTCGAGTACTATCAGAGCAATGAAGGTGATCCGCTTAACGTTGTTCGTAACATCATGACAGAGATTTACGATAAGATGCCCGAAAGTGCTTTTATCGGGAAATCCGTTGTTACTGGTTACGGAGAAGGTTTGATAAAAGCAGCTTATAGGCTTGATAGTGGTGAGATTGAGACTATGGCTCACTATAAAGCAGCTGAAGAATTTCTTCCAGGCGTTACATTTATCCTCGATATCGGTGGACAGGATATGAAATGCATGAAGATTAAAGACGGCGCCATCAATAACATTATGCTTAATGAGGCTTGCTCAGCTGGATGCGGATCATTTATCGAGACTTTTGCTAAGTCTGTAAACACAAGCGTTGAGGAGTTTGCTGAGGATGCACTTGAATCAAGGATGCCAGTAGACCTCGGTACTAGATGCACTGTATTCATGAATTCAAAAGTTAAGCAGGCACAGAAAGAAGGGGCTACAGTTGCTGATATTTCAGCTGGACTGTCTTATTCAGTTATTAAAAATGCGCTATACAAAGTTATGAAGCTCAGAAATCCTAGTGAGACAGGTGACAAGGTTGTAGTGCAGGGTGGTACGTTCTTAAATGAGGCTGTTTTAAGAAGTATTGAGCTTGTGTTAGGCAAGAATGTAGTAAGACCAGATGCTTCGGGACTCATGGGGGCCTATGGTGCAGCTATTATAGGATCAAATGAATATACGGATGGTGAAAAGTCGAACGTCCTAACTAAGGATGAACTAGACGGATTTTCAGTTGAAACTAGTAATGACAGATGTCAGAAATGTGGTAACCACTGTCTTCTGACGATTTCAACATTCTCTGACGGTAATAAGTATGTTTCAGGAAATCGATGTGAAAGAGGAGCTGGAGAGACAGTCGAGCCACATAATAACCCTGATTTATATAAAGAAAAACAAAAGCTATTATTCGGTAGAAGAAATTTAAAACAAGAAGAAGCAAAACGTGGAATAATAGGTATTCCTCGTGTACTTAATATGTATGAGGATTATCCTTTCTGGCATAGTTTCTTTACAACACTAGGATTTAGCATAGTGTTAAGTCCACAGAGTTCTAAGAAACTATATGAATCTGGGATGGATAGCATATCATCAGATACAGCTTGTTACCCTGCAAAGATTACACACGGTCATATAAAATGGCTCGTAAACAAGGGGGTAAAAAGAATATTTTATCCATGTGTTAACTTTGAGGTTATTGAGGATAAGACTTCTGCAAACCACTATAATTGTCCAATAGTGGCCACTTATCCTGAAGTTATAGATAAGAATATGGCGGATTTATTCTATGAGAATAATGTTGAGTTTTATCATCCATTCCTGCCATATGATAATGACGATAGAATGGTTGAAGAGCTGTATAAATTCTTCTCTGGAAAGAGAAAAATTGACGTTGATAGAGCAAATCACACTGATGCGATAAATCGATTTGAAAATGATACGAGAACTTACAGCCTGTTTGGATTAAATCTCTCTCGAACTGAACTTAGAGAAGCTATCAGAGCTGGTCGAAAAGCCTACAGAGAATTTAAGGAAAGTATGAATAAGCTTGGCGATGATGCACTTAAGTTCATGGAGGAGAATAATAAGAAAGGTATTATTCTTTCTGGTAGACCATATCACTTAGATCCTGAAATAAATCATGGAATTAACAACGTAATTAATCAGCAGGATATGGTTGTTCTCACAGAAGATTCAATTTCTAATAAGATTGACATTGCTCGTGATGTTAGAGTGCTTGATCAGTGGACATATCATTCGAGACTTTATAAAGCCGCTGTATTTGCCGGTCAGAGAGATGATCTTGAACTAGTTCAACTCAACTCATTTGGCTGCGGACTAGATGCCGTTACTACTGATGAAGTAGATGAGCTACTGGGTCAGAACAACAAACTACATACAGTTCTTAAGATTGACGAAGGATCGAATTTAGGTGCAGCAAAGATTAGAGTTAGATCATTAAAAGCTGCTCTTGATGAGAGAGATAAAACTGGAACTCACTCTGAAGGGCTAAATGAGCCATATAAGAGGGTGATATTTACACCAGAGATGAGAGAAGAATATACGCTACTCGTCCCTCAGATGTCTCCGCTTCACTTCCAGTACTTCACGCCAATTTTACGCGCAGCTGGCTACAAGGCAGAGCTATTACCGGAAGCAACTAAAAACTCCGAGGAAGAGGGACTAAGGTATATCAATAACGATGCATGCTATCCAACTATAGTTACATTAGGTCAGATTATTTCCGCTTTAAAATCTGGTAAATACGACCTAAATAAAGTTGGTGTATTCATGTCGCAAACTGGTGGTGGATGCAGAGCTAGTAATTACGTTGCTCTGCTGCGTAAGGCTCTCAAGGATCTCGGAATGGAGCAGGTCCCTGTAATATCTTTCAATACAGCTGGACTTGAAAAAAATCCAGGTTTTAAAATCACCCCTAAAATGGGATTAAGTCTTGTGTTTGCTGTTAACTATGGTGATTTGATTATGAAATGCTTATATCGCACAAGACCATATGAAAAGATTAAGGGTAGTGCAGAGAAAATTATGCACAAGTGGCATGATAGAATTGTTGAGAATGTTTTAAATTGTAAAGCAAGTACTTTTAAGAAAAATATCAGAATGATAGTTAAAGATTATGATACGCTTCCAATCTATGAAGATGTTAAAAAACCTAGAGTTGGTGTCGTAGGAGAGATATTAGTTAAGTACCATCCTAATGCAAACAATAACCTTGTCGAGATTATCGAAAAAGAGGGTGGAGAGGCTGTTGTACCTAGCTTTATTGATTTCTTTGAATATGGTATGCTAAATAAACAATTTAACTTCAAGAATCTTTCGGGTTCTCGCAAGGAGATGATCTTTAATAGTGCAGCATTAAAGGCTATTGAACACTATAGAGAGTATGTAAGAAAAGCTTGTAAAGCTAGTAAGAGGTTTGAACCAGATCACTATATAGAGGATACGGCGCTTAATGCCGAGAATATACTTTCTGTCGGTAATCAATGCGGTGAAGGATGGCTTTTAACCGGAGAAATGGTAGATTTAATCAATTCTGGGGTAAAAAATATTCTTTGCCTGCAGCCGTTCGCGTGCCTGCCAAATCATGTCACTGGCAAAGGAATGATTAAGGTTCTTCGTAGCTACGATGAAGACGTAAATATCGTAGCTATAGACTATGACCCTGGTGCAAGCCATGTAAATCAGTTAAATAGAATCAAGATGATGATGTCGACGGCTTTCAAAAATCTTGAAAAGAACTAGTCTGATATGCTATCATATAACGTCAAATTTATTAAAAAATAAATAAAAGGAGGTCCACCTGTGGGTAGACATGGTACAATTGCAGGTAGAAAATCTGCACAGGATGCAAGAAGAGCAGCGATGTTCACAAAGTATACAAGGCAGATTATTGTCGCAGCTAAGGATGGTGGTGACCCTGAGTTTAACTCATCACTTAGAGTTGCGATAGATAAGGCAAAAGCTATAGGCATGCCTAATGATAATATAAATAGAGCTATCAAAAAAGGAACTGGAGAGTTAGCGGGTGAATCGTATGAGGAGCTGCTGTTTGAAGGTTATGGTCCATCAGGAGTTGCTGTAATTGTCGAGGCTTTAACTGATAATAAAAATAGAACAGCTGCTTTTGTAAGATCTACATTTGATAAGAATGGTGGAAATCTAGGCACTCCGGGATGTGTATCTTATATGTTTTCTAGAAAGGGTGTTATATTTATCGAGAAGACTGATAGCCTTGATGAGGATACAGTGATGATGGAAGCACTTGAGGCAGGAGCTGAGGATATGATTGTTAATCATGATAACTTCGAGGTGAGAACAGAAGCTACTGATTATCACAATGTTCTCGAAGCACTCAAAGCTGCAGGATATGAAATTGCTGAGTCTGAAGTTGAATTTATACCATCAATGGAATCAAAGGTTGATGATGAGTCAGCTATCAAGGCACTTCATAAGCTAATTGATACGCTTGATGATAATGATGATGTACAGAGAGTGTCCTACAACTGCGACCTACCTGATATCGAATAAAATCAAAAACGGATAGTGCTTAAATCACTATTCGTTTTTAATTTCAAGTATTGAATTTAGTTTTAATGAGAATATAATTTAAATATAAGTTCTGGGATATGCGTTGTGTATCACTAATTGAACCTACACTTCTTGCACGGGATTCCTAGTTCGCTGCTAAGCGATATGCTAAGCTGGTATACCAGTAACTTAGAAATTACTGAATAGCGACAGGAAGTACCCACCTTATCAATCGATAGGGCGTCAATTAAGAGCATGACGGTATTTCGGATCTTTTCTTAAAAATGATAAGCCCCATCGCATGGTGAGGCTTTTATTTTGTTTAATTAAACTCTGTTACATGCTATAATATGTTGAATTGATACAAACTAAATAGTTAATGTTGTTTTGTCGTGTATGAAGGTAAGAATATAAGCGAAAGGTATCAGAGAATGGGCTTTAAGAGAATTGACGTAAGGGAAATTAATGGCTTTAAACTGGGCAATGCTGAAAATCAAAGTGCTGGCACTGGTTGTACTGTCATTATATCTGAGAAAGGTGCTGTAGCTGGAGTTGATGTAAAGGGTGGTGGTCCAGCCACTCGCGAGACAGACCTTCTAAAGTCAGAAAATACTGTTCAAGCTGTTAATGCAGTTGTTTTGAGCGGTGGAAGTGCTTTTGGTCTCGAGGCTGGTTCAGGTGTTATGAAATATCTCGAAGATAAAGGCATTGGCTTTAAAGTCGGTGAGCGCAATATTCCTATAGTTACACAAGCTTCGCTTTACGACTTGGATGTCGGTTCGAGTGATATTCGACCTGACTTAAATATGGGGATACAGGCATGCATGAATGCATACGAAGGAATTTTTGATCATGGTAATCATGGCGCAGGAACAGGAGCATCTGTAGGTAAATTTTATGGGATGGATAGAGCTATGAAATCCTCCCTTGGTACCTTTGCTTGTTCTGATGAAGTTCTTGAAGTTGGTGCAATAACTGCTGTTAATGCTTTTGGAGACGTATCTAACGGTAATAACAATATAATTGCAGGACTTTTGAGCAAAGATAAAGAATACATTAAAGGTTCTATTTCTGTAATTAAAAATCATGTTCATGGTGAAGCTGGTCCAGAGGCACCTGATATTCGTGATCCATTTAAAAATGATGAAATTGTTGTTACAAATGAATTTGACGATGATACAGTTAATAGTATTGCGACTGAAGAACTAACTATTAAGCGTGATGAGGGCGAACAGCAAAATTCAACGGACGTATATCCGGACAAAAGAGCAGATGAACACCATGACTCTTTGCATAACGCAAATAGTGTACACGATGAACCAGAGCATGAATCTATTCCTGTTGAAGAAATGGGATATGATGTTCCTTTCAATACGACATTATCATGCTTGATTACTAATGCAAAGCTGACTAAAACTCAAGCGAATAAGCTAGCTTCAATATTGCACGACGGTTATGCAAGAGCAATAAAGCCAGTTCACGGAACTCTTGACGGAGATGCAATTTTTGTAATGACAACGAATCAAGTAGAAGTTAATTTTGATGCTTTTGCAGCACTTGCCACCGATATTATTCAGTATAGTGTAATTGACGGTGCGCTCGCTGCAACTGATGCTTATGGACTTAAAGCATCACGTTCAGTTATTGGCAAATAAGCGTGATTAACGAGAGGAAAATAGTTGATGAAACTTGTGATAATAGATGGTAACAGTTTGCTTTTTAGGGCTTATTTTGCTATGAGACCAATGATGACTAAAGAAGGGGTGTACACACATGGTGTGTACGCCTTTATCAATATGCTAAATAAAATCTTAGGTGATTATGTACCTGACTATGTTGCTGTTTGCTTTGATATGAAAGCTAAGACTTTTAGGCATAAACAATATGAGGAGTATAAGGCAGGTAGACAACAGACTCCAATTGAACTTCTGTCACAGATCCCTCTCATGCACGATGTCCTAGATGCTATGAATATATCTGTATTTGAAAAGGAAGCATTCGAGGCAGATGACTTAATAGGTACAATTACAGCAAAAGCTTCGAATAGAGGTATAGAGTCAATTATAATTACGGGTGACAAAGATGAACTTCAGCTTGTTGATAAGAATACTAAGGTCATAATCAATAAGAGGGGTATGACCGAATTTGACATGTATGATGAAGCTGCAATGATAAACCGATACTCTTTAACTCCAAAGCAGTTTATAGATCTCAAAGGACTCATGGGTGATAAATCTGATAATATTCCTGGTGTTCCGGGAGTTGGTGAGAAGAAAGGAATTGCTCTTCTTAAGCAATACGAATCAGTTGAAGGTGTTCTAGAGAATGCAGATAAGATTAAAGGTAAGCTTGGTGAAAATATCAGGGATAATAAAGAGATGGCTAAGCTATCTAAATCGCTTGCTACCATCAAGCGTGATGTACCGCTAGACTATAAGTTCGACGATTTAAAATTCGTAAAACCTAACTATGAAAAACTCCTCAACATATATAGGAGTCTTGAATTTAATAGTCTTATTAAAAAATTGGATTTAAGTGAAATCGACGCAGTAACAGAGTCTGAGAGCAAAGGTGCTAATATTTATAACGAATACTCTAGATATAAGGCTGTAGATCCTTCAAAATTCTATGACAGAGTGAGTCCAGGAAGTGAAGTTGTTATAACATTTAAAGGTATTGATAACCACACCAGTATGCCATTGCTTGATAATGTTTCGCTATTATCAGCTGAAGAAAAGATAATTACTAAAGTTGAGCTATCACCGCTTAATGTTTCTTCTGCTATCGAAATGCTTATGAGTCAAGGATACGAGTATATCTGTTATGACATAAAACCATTTATATACACATTACTTAAATATAATATAAACAGTATGCGAATCAAACATGATGCTTTTGTTGCGGAATACCTTTTAGATCCCAATAGAAGCAAGTATTCATTAGATAAAATGCTCGTTAAATACACTGATTTTACTTATGACGAATCAACTGAGGATTTCGTTCGTTTGCTTTATATTTTAAAAGTCTATGAAGGTCAGAAGGAAGAAATAGATTCGAATGGACTTGTCACAGTTTACGAGGAATGTGAACTTCCGCTTATTGAAACTATGGCAGCTATGGAAGCTGTCGGTATGAAGGTAGATAGATTTGTTCTAGAGTCGGTTGGGAACGAACTCGATTCGAGAATAACAGATTTAGAAACTTCAATTTATGAAAAAGCTGGACAGTCATTTAACATTAAGTCACCTAAACAACTTGGAGTGATATTATTCGAAAATATGGGTATTCCTTATCCAGTTCGTAGCAAAAAGAAGACTGGATATTCTACATCAGTAGATGTATTAGAGAAGCTTAAAGATGAACAGCCCATCGTTAATGATATTCTGGAATATAGAAAAGCTACTAAGCTAAAAAGCACATATATAGATGGACTCATTGCTCTTATAGCTGACGACAATAGAATCCATCCGCATTTCAACCAGACAGTCGCTGCGACTGGTAGAATCAGTTGTACTGAACCAAATCTACAAAATATTCCAATTCGTGATGAATATGGTCGTAACATTAGAAAAGCTTTCGTTACTAGTGATGATGATCATACATTCATAGGGGCAGACTATTCACAGATTGAACTTAGAATTTTAGCAGCGCTGAGTGGCGATGAATCTCTGATAAATGCGTTCAACAACAATGAAGATATTCACCGAATAACCGCTTCAAGAGTGTTTAATATGCCACTAGATCAAGTAACACCGCTTGATAGATCTAGAGCAAAGGCCGTAAATTTCGGAGTCATCTACGGAATGAGCGGGTTCGGGTTAAGTGAAGAACTAATGATTTCAAGGGCTGAAGCTCAAAGATATATCGATGATTACTTTTCAAAGCACGCGGCAGTCAAAGCCTACCTCGATGAACAGATCAAAATAGGGGAGCGTGATTACGCTGTTAAGACGATAATGGGCCGCATAAGACAAATTCCTGAATTTGCATCGCGCAAATATATGGATCGTCAATTAGCAAATAGATTGGCTATGAATACTCCTATTCAGGGAAGTGCTGCTGACATAATTAAATTGGCCATGAACAAAGTGTATCGCGAGCTTAAGGATAGGAACTTAAAATCTAAACTAGTGCTTCAAATTCACGATGAATTGATCATTGAAGCGGATAATGACGAGCTTGAGGTTGTCAAGGAATTGTTAAGACGTAATATGGAAAATGCTTTCGCACTTAAGGTTAAGCTTGTGTGTGATATGCATACTGGTAGTACTTGGTATGATTTAAAATAAGGGTTGCATCATATGTTAAGGATTGCTATTACTGGTGGAATCGGCTCAGGAAAAACGGTCATCACAAATTATCTTGAATATTTAGGATATACTATTATCGATGCAGATGTTATATCTCGTGAAATGACTGGTCCAGAAGGGTGTGCGGTTGAACGAATAATCGAGGTATTTGGTCCCGATGTTGCTTCAATCGAAAAAGGCCTATCACGTGAATATATTCGCCAGCTTATATTTAGTAACAATGAGATGAAACGTAAATTTGAGGATATAGTTACAAAATCAGTTATCGATACCATTAATCGTATTTTAAAAGTCTATGAACTATCAGGGAAAAATGTAGTTTTCGTCGCAGCACCTCTCCTGTTTGAATATGATATGGAAGATGAATTTGATGCAGTATGGTTAGTTGTGTCAGATGAAGATAAAAGGATAACTAGAGTAGCTGAACGAGATGGACTTGATAATGAAATGATTACAAGAATTATCGATTCGCAGTTAAGTGATGAAGAAAAATGTGTACTTGCAACTGATATTATTGAGAATAATTCCGCAGTTGATGATTTGAAGATCGCAGTTAACATACTTCTAGACAAATACAAACTCAAGACTTAATTGAGAGCGAGTAATATTTGTGATAAAATTATATGTCTCGATTTACGTGAGGTAGAGTTATGAGTGTAAATTTACGTTATAAACTTAGAGTACTTTCAGGAGCTAAATTCTCAAAATTAAATGAGGTAGCTACCGAGATTAACCGAAGATGTGGAAAAAGTAGGTCTAGCATTATAAGAGATATTTACCACTGCTACAGATTATTCGGCAGCGGTTACTATGATTATATAACTTATCATTTTTATGAGCTAGACGACAAAACACGTGATACGTATATGACACGTATGCGAAGTAAAAAATTAATCACTTTCCTAAATAACCCAGAAAAGGCAAAGATTTTCGATAATAAGAATAAATTCGATGAAGTTTTTAAAGAGTTCATCGATAGAGATTTTCTTGATGCACTTAACTGCAATCTTGATGAGGCAACGCGGTTTTATAATGAAAATGAAGTCGGATTTGGTAAAATGCTTGATCTTTCATGTGGGAAGGGTGCTGAAATCATCAGAATTTCAGACTTCGAAGATGCACGAAAATTTTATGACTATATAAAAGAAAAGGGATTTGGAGTTGTTGAAGAGTATCTTATAAATCATGATAAGATTCGTGAAGTGTATGAACCAGCGCTCAATACTATGCGTATGATTACGATTATCGGAGATGATAAAGAACCACATTTGTTCTTTGCCGCGCAAAAATTTGGTGTAGATGGTCGATTTATCGATGTTCATGGAATCCATGCTCCAATTGATTTAGAAAAAGGCGTTGTTCATTTTCCTTTTCATAGCGGAAATACCGATACAGATTTGATATATACAAAACATCCTGATACTGGATACGATTTAACAAATTATGAGGTACCAATGTTCAAAGAAGCAAAAGACATGATTCTTCGTGCAGCAATGAAGGTTCCTGAGATGAGGTATGTAGGATGGGACGTCGCTGTAACTAATAAGGGACCTAAGATTGTTGAAGGAAATGATTATACTGCTTATGACTACATGCAGCTTCCATATCAGAATCCTAGTAGAATTGGAGTTATCCCTGATATTCTAAAGCTTGTACCTAGCTTCAAGGATGAGCTCCGAAAATAATTTATATTTATGCTTAACTGATAACAAAGAAAGGTTGACACGTATCAATGGGTAAATTGCGCTTTTTTTGCGCTCTCTTAGTCGCAAAGCTATCTATTATCGCGCTTAAGATTACTAGGCATAATGGCACTAACTTTCCCGGTATAGTTGCTATTAGAATATGTCCAAATTTTCTCAGGTACATTGAATTACCTAATAGAATAATTGGGATAACTGGGACTAACGGCAAAACTACATGCTCCAATTTACTAAATGATTCTCTTACTTTTTTAGGGGAGAAGGTGCTTAATAATTCTGCCGGTTCTAATACAATCACCGGTATTACAACATCTCTTATAAGAAGTGTAAGTTTGACTGGAAAACATAAATACGGTACGGCGGTATTTGAAATAGACGAGCTTTCTTCAAGAAGAATATTTCCCTATGTTCATATTGATTATTTAGTGGTCACTAATTTATCTCGTGACTCAATTATGAGAAACGGACATCCAGAATATATGAGATCTATTCTAGAATCGTATATCGATAAATCAACCAGACTGATTTTAAATGCAGATGATCTTATATCTTCACTGATGTGTCCCGACAATAAAAGAGCTTTTTTTGGCATCGCTTCACTTGCTATTGACAAAGAGTCCTGCACAAATCTGATTGACGATTGTCCAATTTGTCCAATTTGTAATTCCAAATTGAAGTATACAAAAAATAGATATAGCAATATAGGTAGGGCATACTGTCCTAATTGTAATTTTAAATCATATGCTGCTGATTACTTAGCCACAGATGTTAATCTTGATTCCATGACAATGAATGTGTCTCTTGAAGGTGAGAAGTGCAGATTTAAGTTATTCAATAATGGAACTTTCAATATTTATAATGAATTAACTTTAATAGCAACTCTTAGTGAATTAGAATATTCAGTTGATGAGATAAAAGCAGCAGTAGACAATGTTAATATAACAAAAGAAAGATTAAATGAATTCGAAGCTGGAGGGATTAAGTTAAGTTCTGTTCTATGCAAAGATAGAAACGCTTATGCGAGTTCGAGAGTATTTGAATATATTGAAGCACAACCTGGAGAAAAAGAGCTATTATTGTTCAATAACAACTTTCAGGATGATACTACATGGTCAGAGAATATGTGCTGGCTTTACGATGCGGATTTTGAACTGCTTGCAGATGATAGAATTAAAACTATAGTAACGACCGGATCTAGAGGGCTGGATTTTAAACTCAGACTACTTTCAGCTGGAGTTAAAGAAGATAAGATTAAATATGTTATTGAACCTTTTGATTGCATTAAAGAGTTAAAGTTTATAAAAGGGGAGACCATATTTTTGCTCTATGGCACTGATCCGTTTTCTCCAGCACGAAAGGTCAGAAAACTCCTAGAAGGATATCTAAATAGTATTGATAATAACGAGAAGGTAGAATAAATGATTATCGAAATGCTCTATCCAGAGCTCAGCAACCTGTATGGTGATTCAGCAAATATTAAGTATCTTATGGATTCTTATCCTGGAATAGAAATTATAGAAACGAATATCGGTGAACGTCCCGCATTTCTTAATAAGGGTGAAGTTGATCTTGTGTACAGGGGGACTATGACCGAACGCGGTCAAAGGCTTTTTATAGATAATTTATCAATATATATTAACGAATTAAAGGAATCAATAGAACAAGGGCAACGTTTCTTAGTGACTGGTAATGCTGTTGAAGTTTTTGGCAATTATATAATTGATAAGTCTGGAGAGAAGATAGACTGTCTTGAAGTTTTTAACTTCCATACAGAGAGAGATATCCTTGCCAAACGTTTTAACTCTCTTTATGTTGGTATATATAAAGATATTAAGATAGTTGGATTTAAAAGCCAATTTGGTCATAGTTTCTACGATAGCGACATTGAGCCGCTTTTCAATACAATCAGAGGTCCCGGTTTTAACATAGAAGAAACACGTGAGGGTGTTCATTATAAAAATTTTATGGGCACATATTTGCTAGGACCTTTATTGGTTCTTAATCCAGATTTTACAATTGTTTATGCGAATGAAATTGGTTTGTCTAAATTTATACCAGCCTATTACGAAACGGCTAAGGCTGCTTATGAATTAAGACTTAAGCAGTATACTGATGAAAAGACAGGTTTTTATTATTAGCATAGTATATAAAAATTTAATTTGATAAAAGTAAGTAATTTATTTAATTCTTTCTTGGTATATTGATTTATATTATAGATTAATTTTTAAGTTTTTTTATATTTTACTTGCAATCAAATTGATTATTCTGTATATTTAAATAGTCGTGTGGCTGTGGCGGAATGGCAGACGCGCATGCTTGAGGGGCATGTGGGAGACCGTGCTGGTTCGAGTCCAGTCAGCCACACCATTTTTTTTACAAAAAAATAAAAATTTTGCCGGCGTGGTGGAATTGGCAGACACGCGGGATTCAAAATCCCGTGGTAGTAATACCGTATGGGTTCGACCCCCATCGCCGGCACCAACTAATTTTTCATTTTCACTATAACGAAAATATTGGAGGTCAGAGATGAAGACAGGTTTATACAATATCGTTTTAATACTGGTATTTATACCACTTATCTACTTTATGTTGATTAGACCACAGAGAAAACGTGACAAAGAAGTTACTAGCATGAGAGCCGCTCTTAAACCTGGTGATAATATCGTCACAATTGGTGGTATCGTCGGTAAAATTGTTAGAATTAAGGATGATAGAATTCTTATCGAAACTGGTTCAGGTAAGACTAAGATGGAGATTATTAAATCTGCTGTAGGCAGCGTTGTTGGTAAGCAGGAAACTGACAAAAAGGAAGATAAACAACCTGAAGGAAAGGCTGAACCTGCAGAAGAGACACATGTTAACAGATCTAAGAAGGTTACTCCAAAGAAACTCGGAACAAAAAAAGCTGCGAGTGAGGGAGAAGCTGAAAACGATGCTGAATAGTTAAAATTTAAGGTGTGCATGCTGCACACCTTAAATTTTTTTATTTGTTTTTACTGAAATTTTATTAAAATTAACGACATAATAAAACATATATAATTTTATTTTATATAATGCTCAAAATCGCTATTTATCAACGGATTTATCACTTGAAGAAATCACCTATATAATGTAAAATGTTTTGAAGTATTATTTAATAATCTGGGGCATATGTCCTCATCAAATGACGGAGGAAGGGCAATTCATAATTATGAAAACTGGAACAAAAAAGTTTTTAGCAGTATTAGTGACAGTTATTATCATTATTGGATGGGCTATAGCTATTAATGGAGCTGGCCCTATTAAGAGCATTAACAAACAGCTCAAATACGGTCTTGATATTAACGGTGGTGTGTATGTATTACTTCAGGCAGATACAAAAGCAACTGGATCTGATCTTAGCAAGCTAATGGATCAGACTAAATCAGTGCTCGAAAATCGTGTTAACGCGATGGGTATTTCTGAAGCTACAGTTTCTGTAGAAGGTACTAATAAAGTTCGTGTTGAGATGCCGGGAGTAGATGATGCCGACACCGCTATTAAGCAAATAGGCAAAACTGCTCAGCTCAGATTTCTACTTGCTGATGGCACACAGATTATGAACGGTAATGATATTAAGGATGCATCGTTTAGCACAGATTCAAATGGTGGTGGGTATAAGATTACTATCGACTTTACCTCTGCAGGATCACAAAAATTTGCAAAAGCGACCGAAAAAACGTCTCAAGGTGCTGTAACAGCTACTTTAAAAAATTCTGATGGAAGAACGTTCGATGCACAGTCAATCATCATCATGCTTGATGACAAGGTTATATCTGCACCTACAGCTAAAAGTGTGATAAATGGCAGGAGTTGTGAGATTACTAGACCAGGTGGTTTCTCAAAGGAAGAAGCTTCGCAGACATCATCTCTCATTAGAGGAGGTGCGCTCCCTGCATCGCTAACTGAAGTTAACTCCTCTGTTGAGACTGCGACGATTGGAGCGAATGCGCTGGTAAAATCAGTTAAGGCAGGTATCATAGGTCTTGCTATTGTTTTCCTGATTATGCTTGTAGCTTATGGACTACTAGGATTAATTGCCGACCTTGCACTTTCACTATATGTTCTCATAGTATTAGTAGCTATGGCGGCACTTGGAGCAGTACTGACCCTTCCTGGTATCGCTGGTATAATTTTATCAATAGGTATGGCAGTTGATTCAAATGTAATTATCTTTACTAGAATCAGGGAAGAGATATCAAAAGGCAAATCGATTAGAGCAGCGGTTGACGCAGGATTTAAATCTGCATTATCGACGGTTGTTGACTCTCAGACTACTACCTTGATTGCTTCAATCGTTCTGTATCTGATTGGTACAACAGCCGTAAAGGGGTTTGCGCTTACCCTTATGCTCGGTACTGTTTTTAGTATTTTTACAGCTGTAATCATTACTCAGTTATACGTTACACTGCTTGCTGATAGCAAGAAATTCGGTCATAATAAGTATTTCGGTGTAAATGAAGATGGTTCACCTAGGTTCAAGCTAAAACATCAATTCGACTTTATTGGAAATCGCAAGAAATTCTACGCGCTTTCACTCTGTGTAATCATTATTGGAATTGCATGCGCAGGATTTAAGGGCTTTAATTACGGTATTGACTTTACTGGTGGTACAACTATTCAGCTTGACATGGGTAAGAAGGTCAATATTGAAGAAGTTAAGAAAACGATTGCAAAACATAAGCTAGATCCTCAGATTGTATATGCTGGTGATAAAAACAATCAAATTGTAATTAGAACTATAAAAGCACTTAAGGCTGATAAACGACAGGAAGTAATCAATACTATTGATTCAAAGTACGGTTTGAAGAAGGGTGCAGTTCTTTCCTCTGAAGAGTTTGGACCAACAGTAGGAAAAGAGCTTAGACACAATGCTGTTAAATCGGTGCTCATAGCGACGTTCTGTATGCTTATCTATATAAGATTTAGATTTAAGAACTGGAACTATGGACTTGCTGCTGTAAGCGGACTTGCTCATGACGTATTAGTTACACTTGCGATTTATGCAATATTTGGATTTACAATAAATAATCCGTTTATAGCTGGTATATTAACAGTTGTAGGTTATTCCATAAATGACACTATCGTAGTTTTTGATAGAATACGAGAGAACACAAAGTTCTATAAGCGTAAAGAAGTTTTAGGACTCATCAACGACAGTATCAACCAGACTCTATCAAGATCGCTTATGACATCACTTACAACTATTGTTGTTATGATTCCTCTGTTCTTCCTAGTTTCATCTGAAATTAGGCAGTTCTTGATACCACTAATCATCGGTGTATCGGTAGGAACCTATTCATCTATCTTCTTATGCAGCCCACTCCTTTATGAGTCCATGCGTAAACAGAACATGTCAAAATATGCTAAACGGATAGAGCAAAACGAAAAGCAGCGCAAGAGAATAGAACGAGCTAAACGCGAGAATGACGGTATAATAAAATAATTATTTATAGATAAATCTATTGGAGGCATTAATTTGCAGTCAAAAGCTGTAGTTATGACAACTGAAGAATTTATAGCTAAGCTTGAAAGTCTTAACCACAAGTATAATTCGCCACTTGTGGTTAAGGCATATGAAATAGCTAATAGCCTACATAAAGGTCAGCTAAGGAAAAGTGGGGAACCGTACATAATCCATCCTATTGCTGTCAGTTTTATATTGGCAAATTTCGGCATGGACACAGAAACAATTGTTGCTGGACTAATGCATGATGTTGTCGAAGATACTCCATATACTCGCGAACAATTAGTTGAAGATTTTGGTGAAGAAATAGCACTTCTTGTTGATGGTGTTACAAAGTTAGGAAATATCAAATACGATTCAAAAGAAGAACTTCAAGCTGAGAATTTTCGTAAGATGTTCTTAGCAATGTCAAAAGACATTAGAATTCTCATTATTAAGCTCGCAGATAGGCTTCATAACATGAGAACTTTAGAGTATATGCCAACAAAAAAACGTGAAGAAAAAGCTTTAGAAACACTTGAAATTTATGCTCCGCTTGCGGGAAGACTTGGTATTTATAGCATAAAGTTTGAGTTGGAAGATTTAGCGCTTATGTATCTTCATCCAAACGAATACAAGGAACTATCTAGTAAAGTAAGCCAAAGAAGAGAGAGTAGAGAAAGTGTTGTTCAGCGATTAATTTCTGAAATAAAAGAAGGGCTGAATAATGCACATATTGAATGCGAAGTAATGGGTCGCTCTAAACACCTTTACAGCATTTACAAGAAAATGGTAATACAAAAAAAGCAGTTAGATGAAATTTTTGATTTAACAGCCATTAGAATTATCGTGGATAGTGTGAAAGATTGCTATGCTGCGCTTGGACTTGTCCATACCAAATGGACTCCTATTCCTGGCAGATTTAAAGATTATATTGCAATGCCGAAACCAAATATGTATCAATCGATACATACAACTGTATTAGATGATAATGGTAATCCTTTCGAGATTCAGATTAGGACTAAGGAGATGCACCGTATTGCTGAATATGGTATTGCCGCTCATTGGAAGTACAAAGAAGGTAAAACTGTTGGTGCTGAAGATGAAGATGAAAAGAAGTTAGCGTGGCTAAGACAAGCTCTTGAGTGGCAAAAGGAGACTGATGACTCTCTCGAATTCCTTGAAACATTAAAGGTTGATTTATTCGACCATCAGGTGTTCGTTTTTACACCACATGGTGATGTTGTTGAGCTTCCTGCTGAATCTACACCTATTGATTTTGCGTTTAAAATTCATACAGATGTAGGAGTAAGATGCGTAGGAGCGAAAGTAAACGGAAAAATGGTCACAATTGACCACAAACTTAACACTGGTGATATCGTTGAAATTATTACTTCAGCAAATTCTACTGGTCCTAGTATGGATTGGCTCAATATTGCAAAGAGTTCCCAAGCTAAAAACAAGATAAGAAATTGGTTACGAAAAGCTGATAAAACTAATGTAGTTGAAAAAGGTAAAAATAATATCACTAACTATATTAGAAAAAAGGGATATGATCCCGCACTTGTTGCAAAAAATTCATACTTGCTAAAGGCTGTTAAAGATTTAGGTATGAATAATATAAATGAATTATATTCTTCTATCTCAGGTGGTGGAGCTGCTCAGGTTAGACTTGGTCAGAGGCTTATCGATTATTATATCGAAGATACTCATAAAGAAGAAAAAAGGGCCGAAGAGATAATTAAAAAGAAATCTATAAAACGTGAATCTAATTCATGTACGCCCGGAATTACGGTTAAAGGTTCTGATAATCTTCTTATTAAAGTTGCTCGATGCTGCAATCCAGTGCCTGGTGACGATATAATTGGCTTTATTACAAAAGGTAGAGGTATCACAGTCCACAGAAAAGACTGCACCAATATATTGAGTTTGCCGAATGATGAGAAAGGACGACTTATCCAAGTAGAATGGGAAACACCTAAACTCGGACAGACATACTATGCAGACGTTCTTGTTTCCGGACAGGATAGGAAAGGACTGTTTAGTGATATATCTAAGGTGTGCGAAGATCTAGATATAAAACTATCTGGAGTTAATATGAGACCAGCTGAAGATAACAATGTTACATGTACATTAACAGTATCTATATCGGACACACATCAGATGCAGCGACTTCTAATCGCACTTAGAAATGTTCCCGGTATTTCAGAGGTATATAGGGCTAGATCATAATGAGTATAAACATTAAACGAATTGAGTGTGCTCCAATAGGGGAAAACACCTACATAATAAAAGATGATTCAACGGAATCTTGTGCAGTAATTGATCCCGGCTGTCATAACGATTTAATTGATAATTTTATCGGAGGAGAGAATAATTTATTTTATATTATCCTTACTCACGCACATTGGGATCATATTATTGCTCTTAATGAATATAAGAAAAAATATCCTAGTGCAAAGCTCGTTGTTAATTTTGACGAGCATGAGATGATAACAGATTCATCAATTAACGGAACTGCACAGTACACTAGTGAAAATGTTGCTTTAGAGGCTGATATTTACATTGCTGATAACGAAGAGCTTAAGCTTGGTGACACAACACTGAAGTTCATCACAACACCTGGTCATACTAAGGGCGGTATGTGCATACTAGCTGATGGCAATTTATTCAGTGGTGATACATTGTTTTTCAGGAGTGTCGGAAGAACAGATTTGTATGGTGGGAACTGGGGAGATCTCAAAGATTCAATTCAAAATAAACTATTTAAACTAGATGGCAATACGATTGTATACCCAGGGCACGGACCATCTACTACTATTGACCTAGAGATGAGGGAAAATCCTTTTGTATAGATTGTATGTTAATGGAATACATAATGAACACCATTATTCTGAGTTAGCTCGTGAGTTTTTTGCCGATAATGAATATGAAGTTATACCAATTAATATTGAAAATGCTGATGGTTTAGCTCTCGGTCATAATAGCCTTGTTTTCAATGCTGATCTCAAACAGGATAGAGATCAAATAAAGCGTGATATATTTAAAAGATTATCAATTATAACTGGTAAAACTCCCGAATGGGGAACTTTGACAGGTGTAAAACCTCTTAAACCAGCGATGAATCTCTATCTAGCTGTATCTGATTTAAACGAAGTTGACAAAGGCTTATCTGATATATATATCGTATCGGATAGTAAGCGAAAGCTTATAGATGAGATTCTCAGATATCAGATTGAAAACGTGCCAGTGGCTGATGACAACAATTGGTCCATATATACTAGTATTCCATTTTGTCCCAGTATCTGTTCTTATTGTTCATTTGGTTCAGAACTTGCTAGAGTGAAATCAATTCTCAGATATCTTCCCAAACTTCAAAGGGAGATATCTGAATGTGGACGGCTCTTTAAAAAAAGTAGCAAGAGTATTGAAAGTGTATATTTTGGTGGTGGCACACCGACATCTTTAAACTTTAGTGAACTAGTTGCACTTTTTGATTCAATTGAACAATCTTTTGACATTAAACTTAGAGATATAGAAACTACGGTTGAAGCTGGTAGACCAGATACTATAGATAAAGACAGATTAAATGCAATAAAAAAATACGGTGTAAGGCGTATTAGTATCAATCCCCAATCTATGAACGATGAGACGTTAAGGAAAATCGGTAGATCTCATTCAAGTAATGATATAAGGAACGCGTTTAAGCTAGCTCATGATTATGAATTTGAAGTCATAAATTCTGATGTTATAGTAGGTCTTCCTGGTGAAACTACTAATGATATAGCAAGTACTATTCAAAAATTAATAGATATAGGTGCTAATAATATCACTGTGCATACATTATCTGTAAAACGTGGCTCTAAACTTAAGCAAGAAAACCCTGATTACTATTTGAGAGGGGTGAAAGAAGTGGAGATGATGCTAGATACAGCATCTCGCATGCTTCATGGTGCTGGCTTTGTACCTTATTATGTATATAGACAGAAGCATCAGATGGGAGCGTTTGAAAATACAGGTTGGTGTATCCCTGGTCTGCATTCTTTGTATAACATAAGAATTATGGAGGAAATGCAGACAATTATCGGGCTTGGTGCAGGGGCGATTGGAAAACGATATTTTCCATCAGAAAACCGGTTAGAACGAATACCTAATATAAACGACTATAGAATGTACGTAGAACGGATTGATAACATAATTGCTAGAAAGCATAAATATTTTGATTGAAATCACTATTTAGGAGGAGATTATGGCAATAAAAGCACCAAAAGGAACCAAGGATACGATGCCTAGGGATTCATACAAAGTGCAATATATAGAAAAGGAATTTTCGGAACTTTGTCGCCTTTATGGGTTTGGAGAAGTGAGAACACCTATGTTTGAAAGCACAGAGCTTTTCAACAGAGGTGTTGGTGAGACTACAGATATAGTACAGAAAGAAATGTATACATTTGAGGATCTTGGACATCGCAGCATCACCTTGAAGCCTGAGGGGACATCTCCTGCTGTTAGAGCATTTATAGAAAGTCATGACTATGCGGAGATGCAGCCAACTAAGTATTATTATGATACGCCTTGTTTCAGATATGAGAGACCGCAGGCGGGTAGACTTCGTGAATTTCACCAATTCGGCGTGGAGAATTTTGGAACTCCAGATATGATGGCCGATGCTGAGGTTATAGCGCTTGCATCTGATTTTATAAAAAAAATTGGAATTGAAGATGTTGAACTAAGAATAAACAGTGTTGGATGCCGTGAATGTAGGCCGGTATACAGAAAGGCTCTTCAGGATTATCTAAGACCGTATTATGAAGAGTTGTCAGATATAAGTAAAGATCGATTTGAAGCAAATCCTATGCGCATCATCGATAGCAAGGATCACACAGATCAGCAAATTGCTAAAGATGCACCATACATACTCGATTACCTATGTGATGATTGTAAATCCGCGTTTGAATCATTAAAGTCTAATCTTGATGCTATGGGTATTGACTATATTGTTGATCCAAGAATCGTGCGTGGTCTTGACTATTACACAAAGACTTCATTCGAATTTGTAACAACGAAGATAGGCGCTCAAGGAACTATTTGTGGTGGTGGTAGATATGACCATCTGGTAGAAGAAATTGGTGGACCTTCAATTCCAGGCGTTGGATTTGGGTTAGGTAAAGAAAGATTACTTATTCTTATGGAACAGAACGATATTATCGTAGATGATCCAAGTATCCCAGATATATCCGTTTCTTTCATAGGTGATAATGCTAGACTTTATGCGTTAAATCTAGTACATAAGTTAAGAGAGCGCGGAGTTGTTGCAATTATAGACACTCTAAACAGAAATCTCAAAGGTCAGATGAAATACGCTAATAAGCTAAATGCACGATACTCCGTCGTTATTGGTGAAAACGAGATTGAAAAAGGTATAGTGATACTTAAAAACATGCAGAGCGGTGAGCAAAAAGAAATTAAAGCCATAGATATAACTAAGGAGATTGAAAAATAAGATGTCTAAATTACTTAAAAGAACACACATGTGTGGTGAGCTAAGACAAGATGACGTAGGTAAAAGGGTTGTCCTAAACGGTTGGGTTGCTAAGGCAAGAAGCCTTGGAGGTCTTGTGTTTGTCGACATCAGAGATAAATCTGGAATTACGCAGATTACATTTAACGAGGATATCCCAGAAGAACTTCTAGAGAAAGCAAAATCCCTCAGATCCGAGTATGTTATAGGGGTTACCGGTACGGTAAAGGAAAGATCTTCGAAAAACGATAGTATCCCAACCGGATCAATAGAAGTTTTTGCAAATGACCTTGTTATATATTCTGAAGCCGATACTCCGCCAATATACGTCAAGGATGACGATAACGTAGATGAAAACCTCAGACTTAAATACCGTTATCTCGATCTGAGGAAGAGTAAGATGCAAAGAAATCTCACATTCCGTCACAGACTTACGAAACTCGTGCGTGACTACTTTGACGAAAATGGGTTTACTGAAGTTGAAACGCCAATGCTGATTAAACCAACACCAGAAGGAGCGAGAGACTATCTGGTTCCTAGTAGGGTTAATCAAGGTTCATTTTATGCACTACCTCAGTCACCTCAGATGTTCAAGCAGCTTCTTATGGTGTCAGGAACAGATAGGTATTTTCAAATCGTAAAGTGCTTCAGAGATGAAGATCTTCGAGCTGATAGACAGCCAGAGTTTACGCAAATAGATCTTGAGATGTCTTTTGCAGATTCTGATGATGTAATAAGTATGCAGGAAGGTTTACTGAAGTGCATCATGAGAGACCTAAAAGGTATCGACATTGATACTCCGTTCCCAAGATTAACATATAAAGAGGCTATGGAAAGATACGGTTCCGACAAGCCAGATACGCGATTTAATATAGAATTAAACAAATTAAACGATATATTTGAAGATAGCGAATTTAAAGTATTTAAGGATGCTCTTGAAACTGGTGGAGACATACGCGGTATTTCAGTACCTGGCGGTGCTACAGAATTCTCAAGAAAGAAAATTGACAAGCTGACAGATGAGGCAAAGCACTATGGGGCAAGGGGGCTTCTCTGGATAAAAGTTGAAGAAGATGGATTTTCTTCTTCGGCAAGTAAGTTTCTTAAAGATGAAGAATTAACTAAAGTAGCTGAACGTTGCGGCTCTAAAATAGGTGATATAATATTTATCGTATCTGCACAGCCAAAGGTAGTATTTGACACTTTGGGGTGGTTGAGAAGGAAGATTGCAGGAATCCTCGGGCTTCTTGACGACGCCAAGTTTAACTTCCTGTGGGTAGTAGATTTTCCGATGTTTGAAAAGGACGATGAGGGAAATCTTAAAGCTATGCACCATCCTTTTACGCAACCAAAGCTCGATGAATTAGATAAGCTCGATGGAGATATACTATCTTTAAATGCAGATGCATATGACATTGTTTTAAACGGAGTTGAACTAGGTGGTGGGTCAATCAGAATTCACGATAGAGAACTTCAGGATAAGATGTTTCAGGTTCTTGGTCTCGGAGAAGATGAAAGGATGGAAAAGTTCGGATTCTTTATCGAGGCGTTTAAGTATGGTGTACCCCCTCATGCAGGGCTCGCATATGGACTTGATAGAATGGTAATGCTTTTACTTGGTGAGAGTAGCATCAGAGAAGTAATTGCATTTCCTAAGAATGCGAATGCAGAATGCCCTGTTTCAGAAGCTCCTGGAAAGGCAGATTCTGTTCAGCTTGAAGAATTAGGACTAGCTGTTGTGACCAAGTACGAACAAAAATAATTATACGCCAATAAATTTTAGTTATAGGAAATAATCTTGATGAAAAAAATAGCGATATTTGGCGGTACATTCGATCCTATTCATATTGCACATATTACACTGGCAAAGACGGCTTTAAATGAATTAGGTTTAGATAAGTTAGTATTCATGCCCAATTCAGTTTCACCATTCAAGCTAGATGCAAAAATATCTTCAGCTGAACATCGATGCAACATGATTGAACTAGCCATAGCATCTGATGAGCGTCTAGATATGACTCGATATGAAATCGAAAAAAAAGGGATTTCATATACATATGATACGCTAAGTGAGCTCTCAGCTATATATGATGCACACCTATACTTCGTATTAGGATACGATTCTGTAGTTGCTGTTGATTCATGGTATAGAGGAACGGATATATTAAGTGAGTTCGCCCTTATTACTGCTGTAAGACCAGGAATTGATGATACTTGGGGTACACAGAAAATAGCTGAATATCGTGAAGCATACGATGCTGCAATACATATTCTGCACATGCCTCCAATTGACTGCTCTTCATCTCAGATACGTGCGCTGTGTAAAAAAGGTGAATCGATTGCAGGTCTAGTAGACGCTAATGTTGAGGAATATATAATTAAAAATGGATTATACAAAGACTAGAGAGATTGATGATTATCTGAAGCATGTACTTAAACCTCGAAGATATATTCACTCATTAGGGGTGGTAGATATGGCTGGTGAGTTAGCATCTATATATGGAGCTGATGTAAAAAAAGCTAGATTTGCAGGATTAGTTCACGATATAGCAAAATGCTACTCATGCGAGGCTATGAACCGCTTGATAAGGACATACGGTGTCGACTTAAAATATTACAACAAGCCTGAACTTGCTCATTCGAAGGTCGGTGCTTCAATGCTTAGAAAAGATTTTGGTGTCGACGACCCCGATATTTTGATGGCCGTTTCATCTCATACCGCAGGTCGTTATGGGATGAGTATGCTTGAAGAAATTGTATATGTAGCTGATGCTATTGAGGTTAATAGGACATATCCAGAGGTAGCGG
The DNA here is from genome assembly GCF_030644205.1 of Mogibacterium neglectum. Lineage (NCBI taxonomy): Bacteria > Bacillati > Bacillota > Clostridia > Peptostreptococcales > Anaerovoracaceae > Mogibacterium > Mogibacterium neglectum. The sequence continues at coordinate 916,772 of NZ_CP128647.1, read as the reverse complement.
AGCTTAGGGAGCTTGCAAAAAAAGATCTAGATACGGCTTGTCTTGAGATAATCGATTACAGCATCGAATTGCTAGGTAGACGAGGAATTTCAGTAGACGATGATACATACGAAGCGAAACGTTTCATTCTTGATAAAATTACCGAAAGGAAGGGTTAATTATGACAATGCAAAGTAACGCAATTGAAATAGCTAAGGTTTTATCCGAGAAAAAAGCTCGTGATATTACAGTTATTAATATTGCTGAAAAATCCTCATTTGCAGATTTTTTCATCAATGCAACCGCAGGTTCTGACAGGCAGCTTAGTGCACTTCTTGACTTCACAGAAGGGAAGGCAGCAGAGCTAGGACTTGAGCAGAAAAACGTTGAAGGGATTCAAGGTTCCGGATGGATTCTCGCAGACTACGGGGATATAATTATAAATCTATTTACGGCAGAGACTAGAGACAAATACACTCTTGATAAGATTTGGAGTGATTGCGAAATAGTATTCATTGAAAAATAAAAGAAAGGGCACGATTATGAACGAAAAATACAATTTCGGCGAAATAGAATCAAAGTGGCAAAAAATTTGGTCTGATGAACAGGCTTTTAAAACAAGTGATGACAATACCAAAGAAAAATACTATACACTCGAGATGTTCCCATATCCATCGGGTAAGCTCCATATGGGACATGTGCGTAACTATTCTATTGGAGATGCTATTGCAAGATTTAAGAAAATGAAGGGCTTTAATGTACTTCATCCAATGGGCTGGGATTCGTTTGGGCTTCCTGCGGAAAATGCAGCTATAAAGAACGGTATTCATCCTGCGATTTGGACTGATAACAACATTGCCGAGATGCGTAAACAGCTATCTGCACTTGGATTTAGCTATGACTGGGATAGAGAAGTTGCAACCTGCAAAGAGGATTATTATCGCTGGATGCAGTGGTTATTTATTCAATTTCAGAAGAAAGGACTCGCTTATAAGAAGGAGAATCCTGTAAATTGGTGTCCTTCATGCAAGACAGTTCTCGCTAATGAGCAGGTAGTTGAAGGGGCTTGTGAGCGTTGTCATACACCAGTAACAAAAAAGCATCTATCTCAATGGTATTTAAAGATTACTGATTATGCTGATGCATTGCTTGAAGATCTTGACAAGCTTGATGGTTGGCCAAATAAAGTTAAGCTTATGCAAAAGAATTGGATTGGTAAATCGACAGGAGCTGAAATCAGATTTCAGATAGATGGAACAGATAATGCTCTAAATGTATATACGACGAGATGTGATACTGTTTACGGTGTAACATTTATGGTCATGGCTCCAGAGCATCCTTATGTTAAGGAGTTAACTCTAGGAACCGAATACGAAAAAGCAACAAATGAATACATTGCAGAATGTGCACATAAGAGCGAAATTGAGAGAGTTTCACTTACAAAGGAGAAAACCGGTGTGTTCATAGGGCGTTACTGTATAAATCCGTTTACTGGCAAGAAGATTCCTATTTACATTTCAGATTACGTACTTATGGACTACGGAACTGGAGCTGTAATGGCGGTTCCTGCCCATGATCAGAGGGACTTTGAGTTTGCAAAGAAATTTGGCCTAGAAATTGTTCCAGTAGTAGACGTCAATGACCCTGAAGTTGATTTATACGACCTCAAAGAGGCTGCTCCTGCAGAAGGTAAATTAATCAATTCAGGTGAATTCAATGGTCTAGATAATCTTAAATCAATTCCTAAGGTTATTGATTATATTGAACAAAAAGGAATCGGAAAGAAGTCAATTAACTTTAAGCTAAGGGACTGGCTAATTTCAAGGCAGAGGTACTGGGGATGCCCTATACCGATGGTTTATTGTGATGAATGTGGCTGGATACCTGAAAAAGAAGAGAATCTTCCAGTAAAGCTTCCTACTGATATCGAATTTACAGGTAAGGGCGAATCACCAATAGCTACTAGTTCAACTTTTATTGATACAACTTGTCCTTGCTGTGGAAAGCCAGCTAGACGAGAGATTGATACTATGGATACGTTTGTGGATTCATCGTGGTATTTTTTAAGGTACTGCGATCCTCACAATGGCAAAAAGCCATTTGACCGAGATAAAGTCGACTATTGGATGAATGTTGACCAGTATATCGGAGGAGTTGAACACGCAATTCTTCATCTTCTCTACTCAAGATTTTTCCAGAAGGTACTAGCAGATCTTGGCTTTGTTTCAGCTAGAGAGCCATTCCAGAATCTTCTTACTCAAGGTATGGTTATTAAGGATGGAGCTAAAATGAGTAAGTCACTCGGCAACGTAGTTAGCCCTGAGGAAATTCAGAAGAAATATGGGGCAGATACTGCTAGATTATTCATACTATTTGCTGCACCACCAGAAAAGGAGCTCGATTGGTCAGACGCCGGCGTAGAAGGAAGCTATAGATTCCTTAATAGAGTTTACAGACTTGTATATGATTATGTAACAGATATCAGAGATATTGATGCAGTTTCTGGTGATGTAGTTGCAGTTACTCCTGAAGACAAAGCTCTCAACTATCAATTAAATAAAACTATTAAGAAAGTATCAGATGATGTTGGCGGTAGATTCAGCTTCAATACTGCAATTAGCTCGATAATGGAACTAGTTAATGAACTTTACAAGTATAAGCAGCTTAAAAATGTTAATATGCCTCTTCTCAACAAGGCTATTAAGAGTACGATTTTAGTTCTAAGTCCATTCACTCCTCATATATGCGAAGAGCTTTGGTCGGAATTAGGCGAGGGATCGCGTATATATAGTGCACTATGGCCAGAATTTGATGAGTCAGCATTGGTTCTTGATGATGTAGAGATTATCGTTCAAGTGAATGGTAAATTGAAGGATAAGCTCACAATGTCAAAGGATTCATCAAAGGAAATGCTCGAAGAAGCTGCAAAAAACAGTGAGAAGGTTCAGGAATCTATAGGCGATTTAAATATCGTAAAAGCTATTGTAATTCCAGGCAAACTAGTAAACTTCGTTGTTAAGTAATCTTCGGGTATGAATATGGGAATAGAAAACAGAAATAGTAAAAAGTTCCAGAAATCAGATAGTTCAAATTTATCAGGAACAAGAAATAAGATTGATAATAATCGTGGCGGTGAATCATCGCCACGTAATAGCAAATTTAAGGTAAGTGATAATTCTCGTTCTAGAGCTAAAGGGGTAAAAACATCTATTAACAATAGGCAAAATAAACACTCTACAAATAGAACTCAAAAAAGAAACAATAGGTTTAGCAACGATAATATTACCTCAAGAAACAATAATACGAAGAACACTGACACAAAGATAAATACTAGCCAAAATAAAAATCTTGGAAAGAGTAGCAAAAATTTGCAAGGTAAAAATCATTCTTCGAATAACCAAAATAATAATCAAAGGAAGCGACCTAAAGCACCGCTTGAAACTATGAGGATTATGCCTTTAGGTGGTCTCAAGGAAATTGGGAAGAATATTACTCTCATTGAATATAAAAATGATATTCTTATAATCGACTGTGGATTTTCGTTTCCTGAAGATGAGATGTTTGGTATAGACGTCGTGATTCCTGATTTCACATATCTTAAGGAAAATAAGGAAAAAATTAAGGGACTTATCATAACGCATGGTCACGAAGATCATATCGGTGGCGTACCATTCCTTCTTAAGGTGATAAATGTTCCTGTATACGCACCTCCACTCTCTATGGGTCTTATACGAAATAAGCTCAAAGAACATGGCTTATCAATGGAAGAACACGTTATTGAAGCTGGTGATATCTTCAATATTGGTGCTTTTAGAGTTGAAGCGATTCATACTAATCATAGTATTGCAGATTCAATGGCTTATTCGATAAAGTGTCCCGGAGGTCATCTTGTTCACACTGGTGACTTTAAGATTGACTACTCTCCACTAGATGGCAAGAGAATCGATCTTGCAAAGTTTGCCCAACTTGGACAAGAAGGCGTAGATGTTCTTCTCTGCGATAGTACAAATGTTTTAAGACCAGGATATACTCCATCAGAGCGAGTTGTTGTGGATTCTATGAACGAGATTTTTGCAAAGACGGAGAAGCGTTTAATTATAGCAACATTTTCCTCTAACATATATAGAATCAAGTACTTCATGGAGGCTTCGATAAAGTATGGGCGTAAGATTGCAATATCTGGTCGTTCGATGGAAAATGTAGTAACTCTTGCAAGAGAACTTGGATATCTCAACCTTCCAGAATCTGCTTTTGTAGATATAAGGAAAATTGGAAATATTCCAGATGCAAATATCACAATTATTACCACTGGAAGTCAGGGGGAACCTATGTCCGCACTGACAAGAATGGCAAATGACTCGCATAGAGCAGTTAAATTAAAAGCCGGAGATACTGTCGTCTTCTCGTCATCGCCAATTCCTGGCAATGCAAAGGCAGTAACCAATATAGTTAATAAGCTTTACGAGAAAAAAGTTAATGTATTCTTATCAGACTTTGTCGATATACATGTTTCAGGACATGCCTGCAAAGAGGAATTAAAACTTATACATTCACTTGTTAGACCTAGATTCTTTATTCCTGCACATGGTGAGTACCGTCACCTACGCGAACATGCGCGGCTTGCTGAATCGCTTGGAATGGATAGAGGCAATATCTTCGTCATGAACAATGGAGATGCGCTTCGCATAACTGGTAAGCAGGCAAAAGTTGAACCAGAGGCAGCACCAGCAGAAGATGTACTCGTTGATGGTTATGGAGTTGGTGACGTTGGCAATGTAGTATTGCGCGACAGGAAACAGTTATCCGAGTCGGGCCTTATAGTTATTGCCGTTTCAATTGACAGCAATTCAGGTCTGCTTGCCTCCAGGCCAGAGCTTATAACTCGTGGATTTATCTACGTAAAAGAGAATATGCCTCTCATCAACGAAGCAACTGAAATTGTGTATGAGTCTATTGACAAATGGAATAACATCGGATTAGATGATGTAAATGCCCTTAAGAGTATCATCAAAGACGATATGAGGGGATTCATCTACAAGAAAACTCGCAGAAGTCCAGTTATTCTGCCAGTGATTTTAGACATATAAACATTTGCTTAATTTTGAGGAGGTATTTCAAATGAATGTTTATTCTAGTGCTCATGAACTTGCTTCTGCTATTAAAGCAAGCAATGAATTTATAGATTATGATAAGCTTCGCAAAGAGGTTGAACAAGATCCAACTCTTAATCAGATGATTAACGACATTCAAAAGCGTCAGATTGAAATTCAAGCAAAACAGCTAAGTGGAGAAGAAGTAGGACAGGAATCTATGGCACAGATGCAATCTATGTATGCAATGATGTCCTCTAACCCTAAAGCAGCTGAATATATGCAAGCAGAGGCGAGATTTGCTATAATGATGAAAGACGTATATGAAATTCTTTCAGATGTTATTAAAATTAATATTTAATTTTGATATTTGATATAATATAGTTAATATACGTTTGTAATGATAAGATAATAATTTTTAATTTAATATCACAGAAAGAGAGAATAAGTATGATTAGTGCAGGAGATTTCAGAAAAGGTGTAACTTTTGAGATGAACGGAGAACCGCATGTTGTTCTTGACTTTCAGCATGTAAAGCCCGGTAAGGGCGCAGCTTTCGTAAGGACTAAGTATAGAAATATCCTTACAGGTGCTACTAGAGAAGAAGCGTTTAACCCTAACGATAAGTTCCCAAAGGCACACATCGAAACAAAGACCATGCAGTATCTATATAACGACGGAGAGCTCTATTACTTCATGGATCAGGAAACATTCGATCAGGTCCCTCTAAGTGCAGATCTCGTTGAAGATGCTGTAAAGTTTATTAGAGAAAATGATACTGCTACTATTAAGTTCTATCAGGGAAATGCTTTTGCTGTTGAAGCTCCAAACTTCGTAGATCTCAAAGTTATCGAAACTGAGCCTGGCATTAAGGGAGATACAGCAACAAATGTTACTAAGGCTGCTACCGTTGAAACAGGTGCTGTAATTCAGGTTCCAATCTTCATCGAAGAGGGAGAGGTTATACAGATAGATACAAGAGATGGTGGAGAATACTTAGGAAGAGCTAAGTAGTATAACTTTTATCTTAATTATTTATTTAAATATTGTGTAACAAGATTGTTAGCTAATTTCAATTTGAATCGATATTGGCTAACAATATTCCTAGTTGTAGGAGGTAATATGAAGAAATCAGTAAAGAAAGCTTTAGGCATTCTTATCGCTCTATTGCTTATCCTTATCGCTTTAAGTGCATCACTTCTTATAATTAACAAGCCAAAAGATAGAGCTGATAACACATTTGTAGTCGTTAAGATTAAAGAAGGTTCATCAACTGACGATATTGCGAAAGAGCTTTACAAAAAAGGGGTCATCAGTAGCGTATCTAAATATAAGCTGGTATCAAAGATTTGGCGCTATGATGGCAAATACAAGGCTGGAAGCTTTTCTATTTCTCCTAGCATGAGGTCTAGTGATATAGCACAGACTATCGTTAAGGGCGTTTCAAGTACAAAGACTTTTACAATCCCTGAGGGATATACTATTGAGCAGACCGCTACTAAATTAGACAAAGAGGGAATTGTCAATAAAGACAAGTTCCTTGAAGTAGCTAAGCATGGTGATTTTAGCAAATTTTCTTTTCTTAAGGGAGCTCAGTCAGGTGAAAATCATCTTGAAGGCTACCTCTATCCAGACACTTATGCGGTAGACTTGGATGCTGATGAAACTCAGGTTATTACTACAATGCTAAATCAATATGATAAGGTATTTACCAAGAAGTATAAGAAACGTGCCAAACAACTTAATCTGAGTGAAAATGAAATAATCATTATCGCTTCTCTAATCGAGCGAGAATCCCAATATGATGGTGACAGAGCTAAAATTGCAAGTGTTATTTATAACAGAATAAAAGCTGGCATGCCTCTTCAAATTGATGCGACTATTCAGTACGCACTAGGGAAACCTAAAGAGAATCTTTCAATTGCCGATACTAAGATTGATTCACCATACAATACATATACTAATCAGGGTCTGCCACCTGGACCTATCTGTTCACCTGGAAAGGCTTCTATTAAAGCTGCTCTTTATCCTGAGAGCACCGATTACTTGTACTATGTTGTAAGTGAGAAGCTAGATGGAACGCATAACTTTAGTAAGGACTATAATAAGTTCTTAAAAGATAAAGAAGCATATTCAAAAGCTTTAGCGGAGAAGAACAAATAATGAGTATAACTGACGAAAAAATCGTTAATCTCTTAGACTCATTTTACTCACCAATATCTGAAAATTTAGGAAAGCTTAGATTATTTTGTGAGGATGACAACGTACCGCTGATACTACGTGAAACAGAAAGTTATTTAAATACTTTTTTGAAGATAGCGAAGCCAGATCATATCCTTGAGCTCGGAACGGCTTACGGATATTCAGCGTGTTATTTTGCAACTGCTTGTGAGGGGGCACATATCACAACGATAGAGAGATCCCCTCATATGTATGATTATGCGGTTTCTAATGTAAAATCCCTTGGTTTTGAAAGCCTAATTGACTTGAAATTCGGTGATGCAAACGGCATACTAGATTCTTTGATTAAAAATGATTCACTAGAATCCCGATTCGATCTTATTTTTATAGATGCCGCTAAGAGTCATTATCGTGAGTTCTTTGACAGAGCTGAGAAATTAGCAAAACCAGGTGCAACAATCATATGTGACAATATATTGATTCATGGTTATTTAACGGGTTCAACAATAGATCCTGGACGTAGACACAGGACAAGTGTCAAGAGAATGAAAGAGTTTTTAGAGTATTTAAAGGGTAGAAAGGACTTGACCATTTCTTTGTTAAGCTGTGGAGATGGTCTTGCTATAATTAAACTGAATGACTAAGAAGAAAATTGAGCTACTTGCTCCAGCTGGCGATATTGAGAAGCTTAAAATAGCTATTATATACGGTGCTGATGCAGTTTATTTTGGAGGCGAACTGTTCAGTCTTCGTGCCGGAGCAGGAAATTTATCTATAAATGAAATTAAAGAGGCGATGGACTTTATCCATGAACACGATGCAAAAGGATATATGACCATCAATATTTATCCGCACAATGATGATATTTTTCCACTGAAGGAATATCTCGAAAAGATAAAGGACATACCTATTGATGCATTCCTCGTCTCAGATCCGGGTGTCATGACCATAGTAAAAGGTATAATCCCTGATGCAGAGATTCATATCAGTACACAGGCGAATACTACCAACTATATGACTGCAGCATTTTGGGTTGACCAGATGGGCGCAAAAAGAATCGTTGCTGCCAGAGAGATGAGCCTTGAAGAGCTTAGAGAAATGAGGAAAGTTCTTCCCCCTGATACTGAAATAGAAGCATTCGTTCATGGAGCTATGTGCATGTCTTACTCAGGTAGATGTTTGCTTAGCAATTTTATGGTTGGTAGAGATGCTAACAGAGGTTCATGCACACATCCATGTAGATGGAAATACTCACTAGTCGAAGAGAAGAGACCAGGGGAATACTATCCAGTTGAGGAAGACGATCGTGGCAGCTATATCATGAATTCACGTGATTTATGCATGCTTGATAAACTCCCTGATTTAATAGATGCTGGAATTTATTCACTGAAAATCGAAGGACGTATGAAGAGCCCATTTTATGTAGCAACCGTTGTTTATGCATATAGAGCTGCACTAGATGCATGCCTTGAGGATCCTGATAACTATAAATTTCAAGATAAATGGTATAAAGAGCTTTGCAAAGCAAGTCATAGAGAATTCTATCATGGTTTCTATTATTCTAAGCCTGATAGCAGCGGACAGAACTACTCTAGTAGCGATTATACTCGCGAATACTCGTTTATTGGTGTTGTAAGAGGCAATGAGCCTGATAGCGGTCTAACTATTGTCGAGCAGCGCAATAAATTCTGTGTTGGCGATGACATTGAAGTATTTGGACCTCGTACAGAATACACTGATGAAATAGTTAGAGAGATGTATGATGAAGATAATAATCCTATTGAATCAGCACCTCATCCTCAGCAGATTATTAAAGTTAAACTTAGTAAAGTATATTCCTCTGATTTTATACTTAGAAAGAAAAAAGAGTTTTAAAAGTAGAATATCGCGTATTCATACTAATTAAATTTTACAAGGAGAAAATCATGTCATCTGACCCCGTTAGTTGGACCACATATGTACTTATAGTTTTCGCAATTCTAATCTTAAACGGACTAGTTTCTGCTTCGTTATATGCACTTGATTGTGTAGATAGAAATAAACTAAACGAAATTTTAGAAGATGAACCCAACAACAAGAGTGTGGAGCTCATCCACAATTTCATAAAGAAACCATCAAAATACCAATATCCAGACAGGATTTTTATGTATTCGATGGCAATAATTGTCATAATTATTTTTAATTTTGGCTTTTACAGTAGACTCAGTACGTATAGGTTTCTTCCACTTATAGCAAATATCATCTTTGCAACTATTTATTTTGCGATAGCTGATATTCTCCCAAAGAAACTCGCCGCACAATCTTCTGATTCATATGCTCTAAGATTAATTAAAATGCAGCGATTTATATGTATTGCGCTATTTCCTATCACAAAGCTATGTTTAGGCGTTGCCAATTTACTTCTTCTCGTGATGAGAAAAGATATTGATGTTGATGATGCGCAGTTTTCTGAGGATCATGTAAGGTCAATGCTCGATAAGGGTCAGGAAAGCGGTGATCTCAAAGAGGAAGGTCGTCGAATGATTGATAGTATATTCGAATTCGATGATTTGCTTGCATATGAGATTATGACGCCAAGAACCGATGTTTTTATGATTGACCTACAGGATGACAAAGAAGAGTATTTCGAAGAACTTATGGAACTTCGTCACTCACGCATACCAATATGTGATGGCGATACTGACAACATAATAGGGCTTCTCTTAGTTAAGGATTATTTGCTAAAAGGTGCTTCTTCGGGTTTTGACAATATTAATATTAGAGAGATAATGCGAGAACCTTATTTGGTACCAGAAACCAAGAATATCGACTCCCTTTTTGTAGAACTGCAAAAGACAAAACAACATATTGCTATATTAATCGACGAGTATGGGGGTTTTAGCGGAATCGTATCGATTGAAGATATTATCGAACAGATAGTTGGAGATATCGATGACGAATTTGACGATGAGGATAGAATCATAGAAAAGGTTTCAGAATCAGAGTACATCGTTGATGGGAACGTATATCTTGATGATCTTGATGAAGAGATAGGTATTAATCTTGAATCTGAAAACAGTGAAACTGTGGGAGGATTTATAATTGATTATATCGGTGAGATTCCTAAAGAGAACTCCACTTATAAGCCTATAAAATATGGTAATGTTACTTTCCAGATTTTGGAGGTTAAGGATAGACGTATCGAAAAGATTCGCATTACAATAGATGAGAATGATAATAATACCAAGAAGGACGATAATTTAGATGAGTAACTTCAATACTAGCAATGGTAATATCACGATAGATGATCAGGTTATTGTTGGATATATTACAGATGAAATACACAAGATCAAGGGCGTAAGCAAAATGATTTCAAGTATTTCTGATAGTTTTTCAAAAAATATATTTGGCCGCGATAGTGGCATGAACGGTGTACGAATCAGTCGGAATGGCGACAATATCTCTATCAACCTGCATATTATAGTGTATTATGGTTACAACATTCCTCAGTTATCTTATGAAATTCAAAGTGCAGTTAAAACTGCAATTGAAGAATTTACTGGACTAAAAGTAGATGCTGTAAATATAAGTGTAGAAGGAATCGACCAGGAGAATGATTAATGGATAGAAGAACAATTAGAGAAAACATAATGCAGTTCGTTTATCAAATGGATTTAACTGATAATTTCGATTACGAGCAACTCACCTGTGTCGAAGAGGCAGAGAAAGCGCTAAAACAAAAGCAGGCATTAGAAACACTAAGCTCTATTAGAGATCATATCGGTGAAATAGATAAGCTTATTTCTAAGAATATCGATAACTGGGATATAAACAGACTTCCTAAAGCTGATCTCGCTATATTAAGAACTGCACTTGCTGAGATTCTATATGTAGATTCAATTCCAGCTAATGTATCTATCAATGAAGCTGTTGAACTAGGTAAGACTTATGGAGATGAAAGATCTTACGCATTTATAAATTCAGTGCTTGGTAAGATTAACAGGGAGTTAAATGAGCAATAGGTATTGTCTAGGCATAGATACATCTAATTATAAAACGTCGGTAGCGATTACCGATGAGCATAACAATATAATATTTGAAAAATCTGAATTCTTGGAGGTTGAACACGGTACGCTTGGACTGAGACAGTCTATTGCTTTCTTTAAGCAAGTAAATGTTCTGCCTTCATTTATTGAGGAGGCGCTTTCTGCAGTTGATATAAGGAATATTTGTTGCATTTCCGTTTCTGATGCCCCAAGACGAGTTGAAGGTTCATACATGCCCGTATTTATGGCAGGATATAATGCTGCTAAAATTCTAAGCAGCAGTCTGGCTGTACCACTTTATACATTTTCTCACCAGGAGGGGCACGTTGCTGCAGTTCTAAAATCTTTTTATACAGGCTCATCAGATGAAAAAGCAATATTCATTCATCTCAGTGGAGGTACAACAGAAGCCCTTCTTGCATCTATTGATGGCATTCATTATGAGTTTGAAATAGTTGGCGGAACAAAGGACATAAGTGTCGGTAAACTACTAGATAGAACAGGAGTAAAACTAGGTTACGATTTTCCAGCAGGTAAATACATTGATCAACTCGCCTTAAACTCTGGATATAACGGTTCAAAACATCTAACAAAGATTAAGAATGATGATGGTTGGTTTAACTTGTCGGGTACTGAGTATCAGGTTTTAAAGGCTATAGAATTATCTGGAACAGAAGTTGCTGTCGAGCTTATGGAAAGAGTATCAACACTTCTCTTTGATGTATCAAAATACCTAGCAGATAAGTATGACGTCAAAAAAATTTATATGGCTGGAGGCGTTGCATCGAGCACGTATTTTAGAATAAAGATAAGAGAACTCATGCACGAGAATAGTTCTTTCACGATAAATTTTGGTAACCCAGAGCTATCTGGCGATAACGCAGTAGGCATAGCTCTTCTCGGAGGAAAAGCATTAAATGAATCCATTTTCAATAACACAATTTAATGAATATGTGTCGAAAAAACTCAATAGCGACCTTAACCTCAAGAATTTACCCTTAATAGGTGAAGTCTCAGGCATATCCATGAGTGGTGGTCATATGTACTTCTCTCTGAAAGACGAAAACAGTGTACTTCGTGCAGTAATATGGAGGAATAATATTTCGAGAATCGACACAACTCTTATTCAGAATGGTAGTAAAATAGTAGTGCTAGGTGATATAAGCGCATATGCTCGTGGTGGTAACTATTCTTTTTCTATCCGCATGGTTGAGAGTTTTGGTGAAGGGGATCTTGCGAAGGAGTATAATCGCGTAAAAAAGTTACTCGAGTCAGAAGGCTTATTCGCCAGAGAACACAAGAAGCCAATTCCAAGACTTGCTAGAAGAATAGGCGTTGTCACGTCAGATACTGGTGCAGCTATTGAAGATATTAAGAAGATAATCACAACTAAGAATAATTATGCTGATATAATTATCTTTCCGACGCTCGTTCAAGGAATAGGATCACCTGCAAGCATTATAAAAAGCATTGAATCTGCAAATTTAGTTAATGAATCAGGAAAGCATATAGATGTACTCATTGTAGGTCGTGGCGGTGGATCAGCGGAGGATTTAGCAGCATTTAACGATGAAGGCGTTGCAAGAGCGATATTCGCGTCAGAGATTCCAATCATAAGTGCAGTTGGTCATGAATCAGATGTATCAATATCTGACTGGGTTGCCGATGCTAGAGCTGAGACACCAACGGCAGCAGCTAATATGGCGGCTATCAATACATTCGAACTTAGAGAACAAATCGATAAAAGTGAGCAGGAGTTAAAACAATCCATCGCATATAAAATTAAGATGGAACGTAACAACATCAAAATTCAAAGAGATCATCTCAATCACGTTATGAGCAGTAAAATTCGCGAGATGAAACTTAATGTCGACAAAGCGGTTATAACACTTAGAGAGAATAATCCGACTAATATTCTCAGCAAGGGTTACGCGCTAGTTATTAAAGACAATTATATAGTTTCAGAGGTATCAAATATCGATTTAGATGAGACTTATAGAGTAGTTATGGCCGATGGATCATTTGAAGCTAAAACTACGTCTAAAACGCAAAATAAAGAGGTGTGATATGAAAAAGAATATAGATAAAACCTTTATGGAAGCATACCAAGGCTTGGTAGATGCTGCATCTAATATTACAAAACAGACAACTTCGATTGATGAGTCTTTGAAATTATTCGATGAAGGAATGAAGGATGCGAAACTATGCAACAAGATGCTCGATGAGGCAGAACAAAAAATCGAAGTGTACACTAAGGAAGAAAATTAGAGACCAACATGTATAGTTACGACGAATATAAAGCGATTATCGAAAAGCATTTGCTCGATTACATTCCTAAGATTGATACTAAAGCTAAAATTCTTTTTGATTCTATGAAATATAGTGTTATGGGCGGAGGTAAACGACTACGTCCAGTGATGCTATTGGCCGCATGTGATTTTGCAGGAGGGGATATATATGAAGCTCTTCCATATGCATGTGCTATTGAATATATTCATACGTATTCACTCATTCACGATGATTTACCTGCGATGGATGATGATGACTTACGTCGTGGTAATCCAACTAACCATAAAGTATTTGGCGAAGATATCGCGATCCTAGGCGGTGATGCACTTTTAAATACTGCTATGGAACTCATGTTCAAGGATTTTACTTATCACTTTGATAATCCTTCCAAGCTTAAGAGGCACTGTTACGCAGGACTTGCAATTGCAAAGGCCGCAGGTGTCAATGGAATGATTACCGGCCAAGTTGTTGATGTGAAAAATAACAATAAAGACTGCTCACATGAGTTCGTTGACTTTATTGAGGAGAATAAGACAGGGGCTCTTATCAGCGCACCCATCATCGCCGGACTAGGCATCGGCGGAGCTGAAAAGGAAATCGTTGATGCATTCACCGTTTATGCTAGATGCATCGGTAAAGCTTTCCAGATATCAGATGATATTCTAGATATGATAGGTTCCGCAGAAGACCTCGGTAAGACACCTGGAAAGGACTCTCAACAGGAGAAAGCAAACTTTGCCATAGTTAATGGTATAGAGCAAGCTCGCCAAGAGCTTCACAGGCTTACAGTCACAGCTATCGAATCAATCGAAAGATTTGAAGCACCAGATAAAAAATTCTTTACGGATCTAGCTCTTAAGCTGGAACAGAGGAGAGCATAATGAAATACGATCTTGAACATGAAGATCTGATATCTATTATAAAATCAGCTGACGAGAATCAACTCGAGCAATTATGTAATGACATTAGGGAATTTTTGATTCAGAAAGTCTCTAAGACAGGTGGACATCTTGCATCAAATCTCGGTGTAGTTGAGCTTACTGTTGCCATGCATAGAGTTTATAACAGCCCAAATGACAAAATGATCTATGATGTCGGTCATCAAACTTATGTCCATAAAATACTTACCGGTAGAGCTGATCAATTTGATAAACTGCGTAAGTTTAAAGGGCTAAGCGGTTTTCCAAAGGCATATGAAAGCGTGCATGACGCTTACGATACTGGTCACAGCAGTACTTCACTTGGTGCGGCAGCTGGCTATGCTGTGGCTCGTAACTTAAGAGGAGATGACAACGAAGTAGTTGCTCTAATAGGAGATGGCGCCATGACCGGTGGATTGGTTTATGAAGCTTTAAATAACATCGGTTCTAACAGGCTTAGGGTACGAATAATACTGAATGATAACGGTATGTCTATCGCACACAACGTGGGAGCTATATCAAAGCATTTGCAACGGCTTCGTAGTTCTTCTAGTTACATAAATGTAAAAAAATCCGTTCGAACATCATTAGATAGAGTTCCGCTTATAGGAAAATCTATTTCTAACGGAATAAGCCGTACAAAATCGCGGATTAAGCTTTCTGTGCTCGATCAACAAGGAATACTTTTCGAGGAACTGGGAATTAAGTATATTGGTCCTATTGATGGATATGACATCCCTAAGCTCATAGAAGCATTTAATGCAGCAAACGCAGTCGATGGACCAACTCTTGTTCATGTAATTACAACAAAAGGAAAGGGCTATTCATGGTCTGAAAAATTTCCTAGAAAATTCCACGGAGTCGGCCCATTCAGTATTGATGACGGTAATTTATTATCGTCGAATAGCCCGTCGGGTGAGGTTTCATTCTCAGAAGTATTTGGTAATAAGTTACTAGAGTTAGCAAAAGAAGATAAACGAATAGTTGCTATTACAGCAGCTATGGGAACTGCTACAGGGCTAGGTCCATTTTATGATGAGCTTCCAAATCGTTTCTTTGATGTCGGTATAGCTGAACAACATGCTGTACTATTTGCCGCAGGACTTGCAAAAGCAGGCATGATTCCAGTTGTACCTATATATTCATCATTTTTACAGAGAGCTTATGACCAAATTATTGAAGATGTCTGTATCCAGAATCAGCATGTTGTATTTGGCGTTGATAGAGCTGGACTTGTCGGTGCAGACGGTGAAACTCATCATGGTATTTTCGACCTTAGTTACCTTTCAAGTATCCCTAATATGACCGTGTTCGCACCAGCAGATGGAACCCAGTTAGAAGAGATGCTTGAGTATGCTATAAATGACATGAGTTCTCCAGTTGCTATCCGGTATCCTCGTGGTACATCCAAATTCGATCATCTCAAGCTAAAAGCCTTTGTGGGTAAAAATATTAAGCTTTCCGAAGGCTCTGATATTACAATATTTGCAGTTGGAAATATGCTTGATACCACACTTGAAGCTGCACGGGAACTAATGGTAATGGGTTACAATGTTGGTGTTACAAACGTATGTGTCGTTAGTCCATTTGAAGAAGACCTTGCTAAAATAGATACTAAGCTTGTAATTACCATAGAGGATAACGTTATTCGCGGAGGATTTGGAGAATTATTTGCTGCTAAAGCAATTGAGGCAGGAAATAATTATGGGTTAATTACGTTGGGTGTTCCAAACAAGTTCATCGAACAAGGTTCTGTGGATCAGCTTCGAATCGAATGCGGAATCACGTCTAATGACATAGTGAAAGGAGCAACTGAATACTTTGAAAGAAAGGCTTGATGTCATACTTGTAAATATGGGGCTTGCTTCATCACGTGATAATGCAAAACGTACAATCATGGCTGGACTTGTTACCGTTGATGGTGTTGTTGAGACTAAGTCTGGTCAGAAATTCGATGTAAATAGCGAATTTAACGTAAAGGATAAGCTCCTTAAATATGTTAGCCGTGGTGGTCTTAAACTAGAGAAGGCTATAGAATCGTTTGATATTAATCTCGAAGGATTTTACACTGTCGATATGGGGGCTTCAACAGGTGGATTTACAGACTGTATGCTCATGAACGGTGCATTGAAGGTCTATGCCCTAGATGTAGGTTATGGTCAGCTCGACTATAAGCTTCGTGTTAATCCACGAGTAATCAACATGGAGAAAACAAATATTCGTTATCTCGATACAAGTCTTATCGAAGAGCCAATAGATTTTATCTCCATCGATGTTTCATTTATTTCTTTGAGGCATATGTTTCCAGTAGCAGCTGAACTTCTCAAAGATACTGGATCAATTATGTGTCTCATTAAGCCTCAGTTTGAAGCAGGTAGGGCACAGGTAGGAAAGAAAGGTATCGTGCGTGATAAGAAAGTTCACGTCGAGGTTATAGATAAGGTCATCGGATATGCTGCAGTCAATGGTCTATATCCACATGGATTAGATTATTCTCCTGTCAAGGGGACTAAAGGTAATATTGAATATCTACTATATCTTAAGAAGACTGAACCGTCCGAGAAAGTCTTACCTCAGGAGATTGTAAATATAGCTCACAGGGAGCTCGATTGTTAACATGAAAAAGGGGGAAATCATGGGTCTTTCACCGATGATGAAACAATATTTCGACATAAAAGAACAGTACAAAGACTGCCTACTAATGTATAGACTAGGAGACTTTTACGAGCTTTTCTTTGACGATGCTCTGACAACATCACGTGAATTGGAACTAACGTTAACTGGCAGGAATTGCGGTCTTGAAGAGAGGGCACCTATGTGTGGTGTCCCTTTCCATGCTGCAAATTCATATATCTCTAAACTCGTAGCGAAAGGATACAAAGTTGCAATTTGTGAACAGGTAGAAGACCCAAAAGAGGCAAAAGGCATTGTAAAGAGAGAAGTAATCAGAATAATTACCCCCGGAACAATTGATATAGATGAGTCTACAAATGCTAAGGACAACTTATACTTAGCCTCTGTATACATTACTAAAAAAACAAGTGGAATAGCATACACCGATATTACCACCGGAGAGTTTACAGCACTTGAAGTCCGCGAAAATCATGAAAACGAGCAGTTAATCTCAGAACTTTCAAGAATAGCCCCAAAGGAAATTATTTACTTTGATGAAACCTCTTCAGACTTTATCGATAAATATTCCAAGGCATCACCTCATACTTATATAAACTCTATAGATGAATCTTATTTCAAATATTCATCTTGTGAAGATATGCTGATGTCACAATTTGAAGTAACTTCACTCATACCTCTTGACATACAGGATAAAAGAGAGGTTACGATTGCTTCCGGAGCGCTTCTCCTGTATCTGATGGAAACTGAAAAGCATGCGTCTCCACAGATTAACCATTTAATTTTAAAGGAACCTGGTCTAAGCATGATTCTAGATAGAGCAACTATGCGAAATCTTGAGCTGCTAGAAACACAATATAATCAGAGCCAAAAGGGATCTTTACTTGACGTTTTAGATAAGACTCATACCGCGATGGGTGGGAGACTTATCAGAAGATTTATTAAAGAACCTCTCAAGGATAGCGATTCAATCAATAAAAGGTTAGATGCTGTTGAAGCACTAGTTGATTTGCCACTTAATAGGGCGAATATAGTATCATCACTCAAGCATGTATATGATTTTGAGCGTCTAACAGCTAGAATAGCTAGCATGAGAGCTAATGGCAAAGATCTAATAGCACTTAAGACTACTCTCAGAGAGCTCCCGTCAATAAAGGAAGAGCTCCTTAATATCAATACGTCTCTACTAAATGAGATCTATTCATCTCTTGATGATTTTTCCGAACTAGAGAATCTTATCGAGAGTTCTATCGTTGAAGAGCCACCATTTACGATCACGGATGGAGAACTAATTAAACCTGGTTACTCTGAAGAACTTGATAATCTAAAATTATCAATCAAAGATGCAAAGGAGTGGATTACAGGTCTTGAAACTAGAGAAAAAGAGCGTACAGGTATTAAGAACCTGAAAGTTGGATTCAATAAAGTATTTGGATACTATATTGATATTAGTAAATCTAATCTTCCGCTTGTTCCGGATGACTATATAAGAAAACAAACACTAGTTAATAACGAAAGATATATAACACCTGAGCTAAAGGAGAAGGAGAGTCTTGTCTTATCAGCGGAGGCTAAAATTAATAATATAGAATATGAGATTTTTAAAGAGATTAGATCTTCTATTGAGCCTTATTTTGCGAGACTTCAAATGGCATCTGCTTCCGTAGCACTTCTCGATGTGTTAACTTCTCTTGCCGATGTGGCCTCAAGATATGGTTACGTAAAGCCTATTGTCGATAATTCAAATGTCATAGATATTAAGGAAGGTCGTCACCCGGCAGTAGAACAGATGATAGGAGAAGGACTATTCGTATCAAATAGCACGCTACTTGATACGGTATCACGCAGCATGCTGATTATTACAGGTCCTAATATGTCTGGTAAATCTACTTATATGCGCCAAACTGCAATAATAGTGCTGATGGCACAAATCGGATCGTTTGTTCCTTGTGAACATGCACATATTGGTGCAGTAGATAGAGTGTTCACCCGAATAGGTGCATCCGATAATTTATCTCATGGGCAATCTACTTTCTACATAGAGATGAGCGAGCTTGCGAATATCCTTAGAAATGCAACAGAGCGTAGTCTTATCATACTCGATGAAATTGGCAGGGGTACGAGTACTTTCGATGGTCTTTCAATTGCATGGGCTACTATAGAATATTTGTCAAAACCAGGAAACTGTATTCGGACCATGTTCGCTACTCACTATCACGAGTTAACGGTGCTCGAAAGCAAGTACGCAAACGTAAAGAATCTCTCTGTCTCCGTAAGTGAGCAGGGCAGCGATATAGTATTTTTACATAAGATAACGGAGCAACCAGCTAGTAAGAGTTATGGTATTCATGTTGCAAAGATTGCCGGAATCCCATCTGAAATTCGCAAAAAAGCTGCTTCAAAGCTTAGGGAACTTGAGGCTGGATCTAATACATCGCCATTATCGAGTGATCAAATATCATTCTTCGGTCAGAACGTCATTGCAGAAGAAGAGAAAGAGTACGACGAAGTTATAGATGAAATCAAAGATATAAATCTTGATAACATCACACCGATGGAAGCTATGTTAATACTAAAAGAAATTCAGGAAAAATTAGATTAGGTAGGAGTAACGATGATAAGAATCCTTGATGAGTTTATCGCTGATAAAATAGCTGCAGGTGAGGTTATTGAACGCCCGCTTTCAATTGTCAAAGAGCTAATCGAGAACTCTATTGACGCCGACTCCTCACAGATAGTAATCGAAATCAAGAATGGTGGTAAATCATACATCAGAGTAACCGATAATGGTTCAGGAATAGCTACCGATGAAGTTGAGCTAGCATTTGAAAGACACGCAACAGGTAAGATTTCAAAACTAAGTGATCTAGATCACATAAATACCCTTGGCTTCAGAGGTGAAGCATTAGCTAGCATTACTGCTATCTCAAGACTTACAGTTTATACAAAGACAGCAGATTCCGAACTTGGCACTAAGCTTAAAATGCAGGGTGGAACCACTGTAGGCTTAGAGAAAACAGGCATGAATACCGGAACCACCATGGTGGTTGAGGACGTATTTTACAATACTCCGGCTAGGCGAAAATTCATGAAGAGCGATGCTGCTGAAGCTACTGTAATCATTGATATGATTCAGAAGTTGGCCATCTATTATTCGAACATTGCTTTCAGACTTATCAACAACAAACAGACAGTTATTGCAACACCTGGTACTGGAGATATACTAACTACTATTCAGTCTATATATCCATCTTACCGCGAATTAATAGAAATTAATGGTGATTATGTTCATGGATTTATCTCAGATCCAGGAAGTACAAAGAGTAATAAAAGAGGACAGATTTTCTTCGTTAATGGCAGATATATCAGCAGCTCTACTATCGAAAAGGGTATTACAAAAGGATATGGAGATAGAGTATTCTCCGGTTATCCGATTTGCATCTTGTTTCTCGAAGTTAACCCAGAAACTATAGATGTTAATATACATCCCAACAAGAAAGAAATAAAATTCCTGCAGGAAAATGATATAGTCAAAGATATTGAAAATGCTATTAAACGTGTAATTAATTCAGAGAATACAATTCCTTCAGCAATGGGCCTTAGATCCGAATGTAGTTCTGATATATTTTCATCTTCGGCCGTGAATGACAAAGCCTCTTCAGGGACAAACACATCTGGAGCATCAGACACTCATACTTCTTTTACCGATAAGAATGAAGATACAAGCGCTCAGCTTGATATCAAGACTTATTTGGAATCGAAAACACGAGTATCAGATAATGATGAATCCTATGATTCTAATAAACATACTTCCTCTGGAGATAACTATGATTCTAAAGAGATTTTTTTAGATGATACACAGCAGAAAGATAGTTTTGATATTGTAAATCAAAAATTAAAAATCAATGATATTGACAAAGATAATGTTATAATAAAAAAGCAAATTCAACTTAAAGCGCCTGCCGCAAAAGCATTTGATTTTGAATCATTAGTATATAAGGGATACCTATTTGACACCTATATTATCATGCAGTCAAATGATGTGGCATATCTAGTTGATCAACATGCTGCACATGAGCGTATAATGTATGAGCGTTTTATCAATATGTACAATGACTCAGAACACGTATCGCAACCGATGCTTATGCCTTTTTCTCTTGAGACATCGAGTGATATATACGGTGCTGAAAGATTCTGGATGGATGATCTTATCAAGCTTGGTTTCGATATCGATGATTTTGGAAATAACACTTTTATCGTTAGAGGGATTCCAACCTACATGGACAGAGGTGAAGCAGAGCTTTTTCTTCACACATACATAGAAGATCCAGAATCAAGATCCGATAGAGGAAATACGACCGTTGTCGATAAACTTATCATGCGTTCGTGCAAAGCTGCTGTAAAGGGAAATAATAAGCTCAGCATTATGGAGATTGAGGAACTACTCGAGCAATTGAAGAACTGCGTCAATCCATTCAGCTGTCCTCATGGAAGACCTACATTCATCAGGTTTACTCTATCCGAAATTTCACGCGCATTTAAGCGCTAACTATATACAGAAGGGAAATTGTTATGACCATAGGTAATAAGAAAGTTTATATAATAGGCGGTCCGACTGCCGCTGGAAAGAGCATTGTTGCACTTTATCTCGCTAAGAGAGTTAAGGGGGAAATTGTAAACTGCGATTCTGTCCAGCTTTATAAGTACATGGATATAGGAAGTGCTAAGCCTTCTCAAAAAGATATGAAAGCTATTCCACATCATCTCTATGGTTTCGTTGATCCAGCCGACGATATAACAGTGGCGCAGTATCAGGAACTCGCATTTGAGAAGATAGATGAAATATTAGTACGCGGTAACACCCCAATAGTTGTCGGTGGAACGGGACTATATCTAAATTCGCTTATATACAAGATGTCATTTGCAGCTAAGCCTATTAACCTAAAGCGTCGAGAAGAGCTAGAGCACCTTGCAGAGATAAGAGGTAAGGAATATCTATTTGAACTTCTATCGGCAGTAGATCCTGATGCTGCTGCAAGAATCCACCCTAATAACATAAGAAAGATCATCAGGGCAATCGAAGCTTACGAGCTAGGCTCAAAATTGGAATCAATGGATAAGCTTGAACCTAACAATAAGTACGATTTCAAGATTAATATAGTTAATATGGAACGTGAATGGCTTTATACTCGTATAAATAGACGTGTAGATAAGCTGATGGAAGAGGGCTTACTCAAAGAGGTTAAACATCTTCTGTCTATAGGATATAATAGCGAAACACCTGCGATGAAAGGTATTGGATACAAAGAACTCCTATCATATCTTGACGGTAAAGCTACACTAGAAGAAGCTGTAAATAACATTAAAACGAATACTCGCCACTATGCAAAACGTCAGTTGACGTGGTTTAAGCGCTACGAAAACGCCCACTGGGTCGAGATTCAGAAGGGACAGATGGTTGGAAATGTAGTTGATGAAATTTTAGAGGCTAGTAAATAATTGGAACCATGGCTATCAAAAGAACGATTGGAGCCGCTACCAGCGAGGCAAAGCGGCTTAAAATCCACAATAAATCTGACAAACCAGATAATGTGATTGAAAAGGAAAACGAAATATATATGCAATGTGAGGCAATTGAACGCGAACTACCTAGTTTTTTGCGTTCATATTTTGTATATCTAAAAGGAAATGTTCTTCCTATGTCTAGGCTTGCATATCTGCAAGATATTCGATTTTTCTTCGATTATCTTATAAGCAATACTTCTCTCACAGATGCTGAAGTTGCCAAAGATATAAAGCTTGAAGAAATCCGCGAGATAACATCTATGGATGTAAATCTCTTTATCGATTTCTGCCGCAAGTACACTGTAGATGATGGTGATAAGATAATCGTTTATGAGAACAACAACAAGACGCTCGCACGTAAGAAATCATCTCTATCAGTCATGTTTAAACATCTTTATCGCGATGGATTCATTGAAAACAACATAACTGATGGATTTGATCCAATAAAAGTTCCGAAACCTGGTGAACGCGAGATAAAGGCACTTCAGGACGATGAGGTAATGATTATGCTTGACGCAGTAAGCACTGGTTCAAACATGACTCCACATGAGCGCAAGTACTGGGAGAAGACGAAGCTTCGTGACAAAGCGATTCTGATGCTTTTCTTAACGTATGGGCTTAGACTTTCAGAGCTTCAGCAGCTCAACATTTCTTCATTTAACTTCTCTCGTGGCGAATTTATCATTTATCGCAAAAGAGGTAAAGAATCAAGCATGCCGATTAATCAGTCAGTACAAATGACTGTTCAGGGTTATATCAACAACGAACGTTCATCGATTGCTGAAGAAACGGAAGCTGACGAGGATGCGTTATTTCTATCTTTGCAAGGAAGACGTATGACCTCAAGGTCGATAAGAGAGCTGGTAAAAAAATATACTGCAATCGCGCTAAACACGACAAAACACAACGGTTATAGCCCGCACAAGCTACGTGCAACAGCGGCAACTAGTCTCATAGGGCGCGGAAACTCCATCTATGATGTACAGGCTCTGCTTGATCACGAGCAAGTAACAACGACTCAGCTTTATGCTTCACATAAGATGAATGTAAAGCGAGATTTGGTGAAAGATATGGAGTGGGAGATAGAGAGAAAGGACAACGATTAATGACTAGCTATAATGAGCATCTCATAAAGAATTTTGGTATAAAGCCCGCTGTTCTAGACTTAGTAAATAGGGCAGAGGAACAGCTGAAAAAACAATTTACTGAACTAGAGGATATATGTGCTATTAACCAGCTCAAAGTTCTAGGTGCATTTCAAGATAATAAAATCAGCGATTCACACTTTGCATGGAACACCGGATATGGATATGACGATGTAGGTCGTGAAGCCGTTGAAAAAGTGTATGCTAGCATCTTCAATACAGAGGCAGCTCTTGTAAGACCAAATATCGTCAACGGAACACATGCGCTCTCTACGACGCTTTTTGGCATACTAAAACCAGGTGAAGAACTAATTTACGTGACAGGTCGACCATATGATACCTTACAGACAGTCATCGGTATTAATGACCATGATTATATGGGAACTTTGACGGATTATGGCATAGAGTACAGCGAAGTTGAGTTAAATGATAACTTGGATGTTAATTTAGAAGCAATAAAAAATTCACTCCACGAGAATACACGTGTAGTTGCAATGCAGCGTTCAACAGGGTACGACTGGCGACCAGCGATAACCTTGGACAGTATCCGCAAAGTCACTGATCTTATACACAAAATTCGCCCAGATATCATAGTTATGGTAGATAATTGCTATGGTGAATTCGTAAGTGCAGAGGAGCCGACTGATTTTGGTGTGGATGTAATTGCAGGTTCTCTTATCAAGAATCCAGGTGGTGGGCTAGCGCTTTCTGGTGGATATATCTGCGGAAGAAAAGATCTAATAGAGATAATCTCATATCGCCTCACGTGTCCAGGCATTGGTTCAGAATGCGGATTAACCTTTGGACAAAATCGTTCTGTTCTTCAAGGAATTTTCCTTGCTCCTAAGATTGTAAATGCAGCGCTAAAAGGAGCTATGTTATGCGGTACTGTTTACGATATGCTGGGATATGAGGTTTGCCCGCCAGTTTCTTCAGAGAGAAGCGACATAGTCGAGGCAATTAAATTCAGGGATCCTGACTTAGCGATAGCCTTTATTCAGGCAATTCAGTCTGCTGCACCAATCGATGCATACGTTACCCCAATTCCATGGGATATGCCTGGTTATGATGACCAAGTGATTATGGCAGCTGGTGCCTTTGTACAAGGTTCTTCCATTGAATTAAGTGCTGATGCTCCACTCAGAGAGCCTTATATTGCTTACTATCAAGGCGGTCTTACTTATGAACATGCTAGATTCGGTATCATAAAAAGCTTGCAGGAGCTAGTGAACAGAGGCTTAATAGATGTCAACAAAGCACAAGGAGAAAACAGAATATAAGATTGAATGTACAGCGAAAGCTGCAATAACTGATTTAAAACAAGAGGCACATGCTAATACATGTAATATCTCTATTTCTAAACGGTTAATCGCCTTTGGTAAGCTATTTTTGCTTTTTGCTATATTAATTATTGTTCCACTCGTGCTATATCTCTTATATAAAGATACGTTGTTTAATAAGGCTTATTTGTCAAATATACAAAATAAACTTGATGATTTTAAAGGGTTTGCATTTATACCTCTAATATTCCTGCAAGTTATCCAAATCGTCATCTGTATCATACCAGGTCAACCAATACAGTTCGCATCAAGTTACTTATACGGGATACTAGGTGGTTTCTTAATTTCACTAGTAGGAGCTTTCATTGGAACAGTTATCACTTACTACCTTGCAAAATTTCTTGGTAGAGACGCTCTTCATATTATATTTGGCGAAGAAAAAGTTAAATCATATGTGAGAAAACTAAATAGTAGACGTGCTTATGTGATAATATTTCTCCTGTATTTAATACCTGGTGTTCCAAAAGACTTCACCAGCTATATTGCTGGTATTTCAAATATTAAACTAAGACCATTTATATTTCTATCGATACTTGGAAGATCTCCGGGAGTTCTTGAAAGCTTGCTATTCGGAACATTTTTAGCACATAGAAATTATCTTGGTATTGCTTTGCTGATTATTGCTAGCATCATTATTTTGCTGGTATGCTATATAAAACGTGACGTATTACTTAAATTTATTGACTCATATGAAGATTCGGAAGATAATTAAGAGGTTTCGATTATGGCTAAAAAAGAAAAGATTGAAAAAACTAATGCGATGAGGCAGCTAGATAGCGCTGGTATTTACCATGATATCAGTGAGTATGATTATGATGAATCTGATCTCTCTGGAGAACACGTTGCTGCAGCACTAGGAATATCTGAGGAAGAAATTTTCAAAACATTGGTAACCCATTCAAATACTGGAGAATATTTCGTATTTGTAATTCCGGTTGCATCTGAGTTAAATCTTAAAAAAGCAGCATCTGCAGCAGGTGTCAAGAAAATAGAGATGATTCATGTAAAAGAGCTACTTCCGCTAACAGGCTATGTTAGAGGTGGCTGCTCTCCAATAGGCATGAAAAAACTTTTCCCGACCTTCATTGATGAAACTGCAATACTGTATGATCAGATATATATATCGGCAGGAAAGAGGGGCGCACAGATAATAATTAATGGAGAAAAACTAGCTAAGTTTATCAATGCGTCTTTTGCAGATATAACAGCATAAAAGTCTAATGCTCACATAATATCTAACATACATATCTTTCCAAGCAATAAAGCAAGTAAAATCTATTATTATTTCGAATAACTTATCATCCTTAAGATGTTGTAAAGACTAACTTTCAGCATCTTTTTTTATTTTTTCAAACATTTGTTCTTTTTCTTATTGACTTTGAATATAGAAGGGGTTATACTATGAACATCACAAACAGAACATCTGTTCTTTTTAATTCAGAGATAATTAATACCATAGCTATAAGCTGCTAGTATCATATATACGGAGGTAATCATTATGAAAAAGAAATACAAAATTGTTTCACCAGTTAGATTTTTTATATTTGTCCTAGTAACAGTATTAAGCATGACTATGCTCGTGTACAGTTTACTAGGTTTCGCTACAACTGAAGCTGGTACTTCAGATACATATAGACAAGTTGAAGTTCAACAGAACGATACACTTTGGTCTATTGCTAATAAGTATAGTGGTAAATATGTTGATCCTCGCACCACAGTTAATAAGATATGCGAACTTAACGGTATATCTGCTTCTGATGTAAAGCCAGGAGATACTATTTTAATTCCAGTAGAGTCATAAAAAAAGTGAGACCGAAATTTCGCCTTAGAGACGTTTTTTTATGAGATAAGGATATATGACACCTCCATGTTATGGAAGGTATTCGAATACAGAGTATATATCCCTTATTATTACATAGGTATTGGTACAGTGTTATATCACTTGTTGTCAAATACATAAAGCTCCATTTACGAGGCTGCCATCAAGGCAGCCATATTTCTTGTTTCATAACTATTCCCAAAATTATGATTTTAGGAATAGTTATATCTCATTAGATTCATTTCCCCATCGATACTTATTTGCTTCACTATGATAATGCATTTATTTTCTTTACATATATTTCTATCTTTTTTAATTATTTTGTTTATAAAAAACTACCTAAACTAAATTGTTCAGGTAGTTTCCTTATCATTCGCAACATATCAATTACAGAAACATTTAATATATTTCGAAGCATCTCATAGTCATCATGGACTAAAAATTACACTTGGTATCTCTATCTATTATTTACTATCTTGTGTATCTTATCTATCAAAGCTCCAACGTAATATACACCCACAATCATCGCTACTCCGATTTCAATTGTCATCCTAATTAATGAAGTTGTTTCATCTAGATTCATCGATAGCATCGCTATCGCCCATCCTGCTAGGAAACTTGGCAGATATACATACCTGGGAAATTTTGCAGATATTATTACTGCAATAAATCCTAGTATAAATAAAGTAAACCAAAGTGTAAGATTCGCA
Organism: Mogibacterium neglectum; assembly: GCF_030644205.1. Lineage (NCBI taxonomy): Bacteria > Bacillati > Bacillota > Clostridia > Peptostreptococcales > Anaerovoracaceae > Mogibacterium > Mogibacterium neglectum. The sequence goes on along the minus strand of NZ_CP128647.1, from coordinate 889,078 downwards.
TTAAAAGACGTTTTTTGCATCAGGACTGTGGTAATTAATGACCATATTTCTCCAGCGATATATCCAGCTGCTATTTTAAAAGAGTCTTCGAATTTATTCCCATTTGCACCATATATGCCAGCAGCAATAAGAGCTATTGGTCCAACGTGCACTCCTATATATGGGCTTATTAAAGCCCATGTTGGAGGAAGAATTCCAACTAAGAGAGCAAGGGTAAGCACCTCTTTATACTTACCCTTGCCACTGTCGCGATTTAGGTTTTCCCTTTTACTCATATTATTTCCGTTCTTACCTCATTGTAATATAACCATGATAACCAGTCATATTATCTGATCTTGCTATATCTGATAAGAAAATTCCCGAGATTCCATATGACTTTTTGAGATATGGGAAATCCGTAGTTTCTCCCCAAGATGGCTTTCTTACTATTTTAGCAGCCTTTTCTGTCGCTGCTACCCACGCGGACTGACATGGGAACCACATTTCAACAACACGATCAAAATCACAGCCATTTATTTCTTTTATTATCTTGCTAGATAAACATCTTATTACTTCATCCTGTTCTGTATAGGCTGGTAAGAATTCTTCCTTAAGCCACTTATCTCCTTCTTCAAGAGTAACCCCCTCAGGGTAATGAACCATAAACTGCCATCTATAGTTTGGTCCATCTTCAACAGTTCTGCCTTCACCCTTAAAGTCTTCTTCCCACCATACCGGAATAAATGCAAATATAAATGGAACTGTACCTAATTCTTCGCTCCCTTTTGTAGCTCTCGCATCATCACCTTCAAAATTAACCTCTTCGGATTTATTAATTTTATGAGAGTTCCCCTCATCAGGCATATTATTTTGCCATATTAGTACATCCTTAGGAAAATACTCTGTCAGTGCCTTATGATGTACGAAATTTCTAATATCATTTGGATTTGCTAGCCAGTAGTGCTCTGTCATCTGCATTCTTACAGTACCAAATCTTTCACCACCTGGAGGTGTTGGAAGAGCCTGATAAAATGCATACTTTGACACATACGGTCCAAATTGCGAAATACTATCTGGAATATGGTATCTGTATAACCAATTCTCAAGCTTTATCCTATAATCCTCATGGGCAAGATCGACGTATATTAGACTTCTGACTGGATAGAATTCTGGTCTATTCATACTAACACCTCCTATTTATTCATGACAAATTGCTCTTGAAGCCTTGTCTGCTACGGGATACCATATCATCGCTATAATTAGTGTTGGAATATAACATGGTATAAAGCCAGCAACATTTGCAAGAAGTCCAAACTTGAATGTATTATCTTCTGCATACTTACTTGCGAATTTAAAACCTATCATACCAACAGGCAGAAAATTAATAAAAAATGTAAGTACATAAGCTAAGCAGAAGCTCGGAATAAATCTTTCCATTGTCAGATTACCACCTAGTGCAAGTGCTACCATAGTAACAACGATGCTGAGTGGTAAATCCATAATGAGTGCATATACTGCAGTTAGTTTCTTACTCTTTGGCATTGTAATACCCTCCATCCATAATAAAAACAATCCATAGCTCAAAATCGTTAAAATCAAAACGACCTTGTTTGTCTATATTTTAAACAAACAAGGTCTCTTTGTATAATTGAATATTAGGTATGCTCTGCATAACCGCGTTGTTATGAATCAACTGAACAAGATAGAATCAGGTCATATAATTCCCTAACCTCGTCATTAGTGCTATTCTTAATCATTCCAGCACAGATAAATTCTTTTTCCTGTAAATCAATTGATTGTAAATTTTTATCATTGAGATATCCTGTAAATCCATCGCAAATTGCAACACCAAGGTTATATCTTACACAGTTAATCATCGATTCGAAATTATTTACGAACTGAATATTTGGCCTGATACCATACGGCTGCATATACATGTTAATGCTCTTTGTAACTGTATCATCCATGATACTCCAGGGAGCAAAAAATTTTTCATTAGCAAAATCTGCTGGACTGAGATTTTCTTTCATAGCCAACGTATTTTGCTTGTTGTATACGAGTTTCTTTCTGGCTTCGAGTATATTATGTGATTCAATCTCTGCAAAAGTATCAAAAGTGTTTTTCAGAGAGATTGCAATGTCAATCTCATCTGTAAGGAGCAGCGTTGATACTTCCTTGGCACCGACATAATTAATCAATATATCTACATAACCATGTGAATCTCTATACTTTTTTATAACATTCGTAAGCCATGATGCAAAATCCCACCCTTCAAGTATTCCGATGGTTATTGTCTGAGCAGTAATGCCATCTAATTCGGATACTTCGTGCTTAATATTGCCCATTTCAGTCTTATATCGACTAAAAAAATCAAAATATCTCTTTCCAGCCTCTGTAAGTTCTGTTCTCCTGTTATTTCTAATGAATAGCTTAACCCCTAGCTCTCTTTCTAGAAGTGCAATTTGCTTGGAAATTGCAGGCTGAGATACAAAGAGTTCTTCCGATGTCTTGGTAAAGCTCGAATTAGTAGCTACGGCCATAAAATAATCTATTTGAAGGTCGTTCATAACACGCGTATATTCCAGTTACCTGATAAAAATCTGGATTTTCCTTTCTCCGAGACTTCTCGGTGATTCTATTTCATTATATTACGTTTTACGAAGCACTTTCTCTTTATTTCTATAATATTCAATTTATACGGTAAAAGATCGTGGGTAAATCATCTGAAAACGGATATTCTACCTCTATATCATTCTTTAGCGTAACAAGTGCTTTTTCTTTAATCATTCAAATCAACAAATTTAGTATTAAAACGAGGAAACTTAGTGATGGAACAGTCTGAAGCCTGTAAATACCATTGCTATCCCATACTTGTTACAAGAATCAATAACTAGATCATCGCGGGTCGAGCCTCCAGGCTGAGCAATATACGAAACACCACTTACATGAGCTCTGTCGATATTATCGCTAAATGGAAAGAATGCATCTGATGCTACTGATACGCCTGTAATCGCATCAAGAATCTGTCTTTTTTCTTCAACTGTAAAAACTTCAGGCTTCTCCGAGAATAATTCCTTCCAGTCAAAATCCCCTCTAGCTTCAGGCGTATCCTCCATAGCTATATATCTATCTATAAAGTTATCCTTGTTTGGTCTCTTTGTCCCTTCCTTAAAAGGTAGATTGAGTACCTTTTCAGACTGTCTGAGATGCCAATTATCAGCCTTTGAGCCAGCAAGACGAGTGCAGTGAACTCTCGACTGCTGACCAGCTCCTACTCCAACTGTCTGACCATCTGCTGCATATGCAACAGAATTTGACTGTGTATACTTAAGTGTTATTAGAGCAATTACCAAATCATCCTTAGCATCTTCTGGAATATCCTTGATTTCAGTCACTACTTCATTAAGACAAGTCTTGTCTATCTTTATATCATTGTGCTTCTGTTCAAAAGTAACTCCAAATACCTGCTTTGTCTCAACTTCAGGTGCTCTGAAATTCTCATTCACTTTGAGAATCAGATAATTTCCATTTTTCTTCTGCTTCAATACCTCTAGTGCTGCGTCAGTAAAATCTGGAGCAATTACACCATCGGAAACTTCTCTCTTAATTAGCTTCGCACATGTTTCGTCGCATGTATCACTCAAAGAAATGAAATCACCAAATGATGACATACGGTCGGTCCCACGAGCCCTCGCATATGCTGTTGCAATCGGAGATTCATCTAGGCCAGCGATATCATCTACAAAACAAGTTTTTTTAAGCTTATCGCTCATAACTCTTCCAACAGCAGCAGACGAAGGACTTACATGCTTAAAAGAAGCTGCTGCAGCTTTACCAGTCGCCTCCTTTATCTCACTTACTAGCTGCCATCCATTTAAAGCATCTAGAAGGTTAATATATCCAGGTTTGCCATTTAAAACCTCAAAAGGCAATTCTGACCCGTCCTCCATATAAACAGAAGCTGGCTTTTGATTTGGGTTACATCCGTATTTTAATTCGATTTTGTTCATTTCTTTTCCCACTTGCAATTGTGCAAAATTTCTTTCTCACATAAGCTAGATAAGAGGCCATAAATTAGCCTCTAATCATTTTTCATATTATTTATAAATATTTACAAAGTAATCTTAAAGATTAATTTCTGTCTCGATATTTTTCTGAGGATGACGTTCGATAATTGGATCAATAACCTCAGTAATCAATTCTTCAACCTGAGATGGGCTTCTTCCAACATATAGAATTGGATCCATAGCTGATAGAATCTCTTCTTTAGAAAGTCCAAATGTCTTATCGGCAGCAATTCTATCGACGAGATCATTATTAAGTCCATCTCTCTTAACTCTTAGCGTAGCCTCATGAGAATGAACTCTTATCTGTTCATGTAACTCTTGCCTATTTCCACCCTTCTTAACAGCTTCCATCATTATATTCTCAGTTGCTATGAATGGAAGCTTTTCCATAGTGCGGGCGTTTATAACCTTAGGATATACCACCATATCACTTGTTATATTGATATACAGGTTAAGAATACCATCTAGTGCTAAAAAAGCTTCAGGAACGGAAATTCTCTTATTTGCAGAGTCATCTAATGTTCTCTCAAACCACTGCGTTGCAGCAGTAATTGCGGGGTTTAGTGAGTCAACGATTACATATCTAGCAAGAGATGTAATACGCTCTGATCTCATTGGATTTCTCTTGTATGGCATAGCAGAAGACCCGATTTGATTCTTTTCAAAAGGCTCTTCCATCTCTCCAAATGACTGAAGTATTCTAAGGTCGTTTGAGAACTTAGAAGCACTCTGTGCAACTCCAGAAAGCGACGATAATATATTAGCGTCTACTTTACGAGAATACGTCTGTCCAGATACCGGAACACAACCAGATACTCCGAATTCTTTTGCAATAATCTCATCAAGCCTCTTTACCTTAGACTCATCGTTGTTGAAGAGGTCCATAAAGCTTGCCTGAGTACCTGTTGTACCCTTTGAACCAAGCATCTTGAGATCATTCAACCTTCTTTCAAGCTCAACCACGTCCAGTGAGAGTTCATACATCCATAAAGAAGTCCTCTTACCAACAGTAGTAAGCTGTGCAGGCTGTAAATGTGTATATCCTAGGCAAGGCATCTCCTTATATTCTCTAGAGAATTTCTTTAAATTTACTAGAACCTGAACAGTCTTTTCTATTATAAGCTCGAGAGCCTCTTTCATTAGGATAACATCTGTATTATCACCGACATAGCAAGAGGTTGCTCCTAAGTGAATGATAGCTTCAGCTTTAGGGCAATGCTTTCCAAATGCATATACATGACTCATTACGTCATGACGAACTTCCTTTTCCCTAGCTTCGGCTGTCTCAAAATCAACTATATCCTTGTTATCAATCATTTCCTGGATCTGTTCATCAGTGATATCAAGTCCAAGTTCTTTCTCTGCCTTTGCTAAAGCAATCCATAGCTCATGCCAAGTAGTAAATTTCTTTTTTTCGGAGAAAATATACTTCATCTCCTTGCTCGCATATCGAGAAGATAGTGGCGACATATACTGCAATCTATTGTTTTCCATTAATCCCCCATTCTCTTGTTAAAAATCTTAACTTCTCTGTCTAGAGTATCCGTATTGATCATCATAGTGCATAGAGAAATTTTATTGTCTTCGTTGAGGCTATTCCAAATTGTTTTGCTAAACTCCTCAAAACAGTCTGGAATTCTTACAAGCTTAGGTTCTCCCTCAAATGTTGGAAGTGGTGAATCGTTGCCTTCGTATGTATGAATAAAGTGAGCGTGGTTAGAACGCAAAGGATATTCATAAAAATACCTGTGGCAGTCTGTCCCCTGTCCATCAGAGTCTTTAAGAATGCTCATCTTATATGAACCATCAACCAGGTTCAAAATTCCACTAATTCTCGGTGTAAAATGAGGGGCGTCAGGTTCGAAACATCTAGTTCTCAAAGCGTCCTCAAATGTAAGGCCTTTGCTTAGAAACTCCTCAACTGTATCCGTTTGGTCTCCATTAGTTACAATCAAATTCTTACCGTGGGTCTTAATTGGATAGTAGATAATTAAGGTTGGATCAATTTCTGCATCCTTATCATAAGGTGCAATTGCTACTCTATCATCTTCTTGATAAAAGATTCTATTACAACTATTTTCGCTTCTTCCCATTATAAAATAGGCAACGGCAATCTTATTTGATGTTCTTCCAATAAGGATGCCCCTGCCCCAATAGTCATTAGAAGCGAGAAAACTAAGTTCATAAATGTGTGTCTTATTCATTGCTCACCTTGTCTAAATAACTCTGTAATATTAAAATTGCTGCCTGCTTATCAATAACCTTCTTGCGGTCGTTTCTCTTAACATCACCTGCAATAAGGATATTTTCCGCCAACTTCGTCGTAAATCTCTCGTCCTGCCATTCGATTTTTACATGAGCAAGTCCAGAGCTTCTTAACTTATTTTCAAACATAGTGCGGAAGTCACGTACCTTTTGTGTCTGTACGCTATCGGTACCATCAAGGCTTAGAGGAAGTCCAACGACAACTGTATCGCACTCATATTCGCGCACTAAATCAAGCACCTTGGTAGTATCTTTTCTAATACCAACACGCTCAATCGTTGTGACTCCCTGGGCTGTAATATCTAGTAAATCACTTACAGCAACTCCTATAGTCTTTTCACCGACATCAAGTCCTATTTTTCTCATTTAAGATAAAACCTACTTGTCAAGCTCTAGATAGGACTTTAGAATTTCCTCGAGTAACTCATCTCTATCAATCTTGAGAATGAGGTTTCTCGCGTCATTGTGGCTTGTTATATAAGATGGATCTCCAGATGTTAAGTATCCAACCATCTGATCGATTGCATTGTACCCTCTCTCCTGAAGAGATGAATAAATCTGGTGCATCGCTTCTTTGTTGGAAATCTGTTTGATCTTTGCACTTTCAAACAAAATTGTATCCTTGCTCATATCTTCCTCCTATTTTATAGAATGTAGCGAGATATATTTAGCGCTAATAGGTAATTTTAAAAATGAACTCACCTATTAGCTATCTAACTTATTTATTTGCAACTAGAGTCTCTGCTAATTTTAGAGCTTCCTTTAATTTGCGTTCATCCTTTGCTCCAGCCTGCGCCATTCCAGCTTTTCCGCCTCCATTACCGCCAGCAACCTGAGCAATCTCCTTAACGAGTTTGCCTGCGTGGAAACCTTCGCTTACAAGCTCATCACTTACAGAAACGAGAATTGCAATCTTACCTTCATTAACAGACGCAGCTACGAATATAGATTTGTTTTCTCTGGACTTTATAGCGTCTGCCATCTCTCTAAGCTGAGTAACATCAGTGTTATCAAATCTCTTTGTTATTAGTCTAATGCCATTAATATCAATACCAGATGAGATAACTTCATCGAGCGAACCTGCGATTTCATCAGCCTTAAGGGACTTAATTGTCTTTTCGAGCTCTTTGTTATCAGCAACCAGCTGGGCTGCCTTCTTTTCAAGGTCGCTAGCATTAGACTTAAGTGTTGCACAAATACTTGAAATTACAGACTCTTTATCTTCAGTGTAACCGATAACTTGAGTTCCAGTAATCGCTTCAATTCTTCTAATACCAGATGCAATACCTGCTTCAGAAATAATTTTGAATGCACCAATTTTGCCAGTATTATCAATATGTGTTCCACCACAGAATTCAACACTGTAGTCTCCCATGCTTACAACGCGGACAATTTCACCATACTTTTCACCAAAGATAGCTGTAGCTCCCATTTTCTGAGCTTCCTCAATTGGCATTTCCTGCATCACAACAGGAAGGAATGCATCAATCTTGTCATTAACAATATCTTCGACCTTTTTAATCTGTTCCAGAGTCATAGCATCGAAGTGATTAAAATCAAATCTAAGATAATGGTTATCCACATAAGAGCCGGCCTGGGATACATGCTCTCCGAGAATATCCTTAAGAGCTTGCTGGAGGATGTGTGTTGCACTGTGCCCCCTAGCGGTTCTATTTCTATTGGCTGCATCAACCTTTAACTCCGCAAGATCCCCGACATTTATATTATCAACCGATTCATCAACGAAATGTAGAAATATATCATTTTCCTTTGTTACATCGTTTACGTGATATTTTCTATTAGCTACGATAATAACACCGGTATCATGTAGCTGACCTCCACCTGTAGCATAGAAAGGAGTTCTGTCGAAAATAAGGAGATTTTTATTCCCATCACTGTTTACGTATAAAACTTTGGCGTCAGACTCAAAATCCGTATAGCCAAGGAATTTACTTTTCGGCAATTTATCGTAATCAGCTGCATCTTTCCAAGCTACATCTTCTGTGGATTTCTGACCTTGACGAGCAAGCTCCTTTTGGTGGTTCATATTATTCTTGAACCCTTCCATATCAACTGTAATACCTCGCTCAGCCAAAATTTCCTCAGTCATCTCTATAGGAAATCCGTATGTATCATATAACTTGAATGCATCTGCACCGTCTAATACCATCTTATCCGTTTTATCAAGTTTTGCAATATATTCTTCGAGAATTCCTATACCATTATCCATGGTCTTTGCGAATTGTTCTTCCTCTATAGCTATAAGCTTCTTTATGTAGTCATGCTTATCAACTAATTCAGGGTAGGCTACGCCTGAAACCTCTACTACAGAATCCATGAGTTTGGCGAGAAAATTCTTTTCTTCAATCCCAAGAAGTCGCCCATGCCTAGCAGCTCTTCTGATAAGACGCCTTAAAACATATCCTCTTCCTTCGTTGCTTGGCATAATCCCATCTGCGATCATAAATACCATAGAGCGCAAATGATCAGTAATAATTCTTAAACTTATATCATTCTGTTCATTTCCAGCTTGATAGTCAACTCCTGCCATCTGTGCAACTGAGTCAAGAATCTTTCTAATGGTGTCTATATCAAATATAGAATCGACATCCTGCATAATACAAGCCAGTCTTTCTAAACCCATACCCGTATCAATATTTGGGTGTGCTAAATTTGAATATGATCCATCTTCTTCCTTCGAAAACTGTGAAAATACGTGATTCCAGAATTCTATATATCTGTCACATTCACAACCTGGTTTACAATCTGGAGCACCACATCCATATGCTTCACCTCTATCATAGTAAATCTCGGAACAAGGTCCACATGGTCCAAGTCCGATCTCCCAGAAGTTATCTTCTTTCCCAAGCCTTACTATTCTTTCAGCAGGCATGCCAAGTTTTATCCAAATGTCATATGCTTCATCATCATCCTGATATATAGTCGCCCAAAGTTTGTCTTTAGGCATATTCAGATGTTCGGTAATAAACTCCCATCCCCACGTCAACGACTCTTCCTTAAAATAATCTCCAAAGCTGAAGTTTCCAAGCATCTCAAAAAAAGTACCATGACGTGAAGTCTTCCCTACATTATCGATATCTCCAGTCCTTATACATTTCTGGCAAGTCGTCATTCGTTTAGATGGTGGTGTCTCCACTCCTGCAAAATATGCCTTTAATGGCGCCATACCTGAATTAATAATAAGCAAGCTTTTATCATTTTGGGGAATCAAAGATGCACTTCCTGCTGCATAGTGATCCTTACTAATAAAAAAATCGCGAAATAAATCTCTTATTTCATTAAGACCAAGTTTTTCCATTTAAAAAAAATCTCCCTTTATATACAATGCTTATATTTTATACTGAAAAATCGATATTCACAAGCAATTAGAGCATTAAGAATTATAATTAATCAACAATTTCTATGCTTTCGAGTTGACTTTTTACATCTTTTTTAATATCAGCTAAAAACTCCTTGCGAAGCTCTGCTTGTTCCAACGTTTCCTCGACTGTTAAACCTTCACTTTTGCTTTTTCTTGCAAGCTCATTAATTCTATTGATTTTCTCTTTTATCATTATAATACCTTCCTCCTATTTTTCTAATTAGATAAACATGCCATACCCGCACAGCGAGTATGACATGCCATTTGTTTAAAACTATTTATTTAAATCTCTTGCTTCGTTTTACAAGCTCTTCATATCTTGCTGCAGCTTGTTTAGCTGCTTCTTCAAATAGCTTCTTTGCTCTTTCTGGATTTGATTGCTCTAATGCTCTGTATCGAACTTCTCCATCTAAGAACTCTTTATACTCAAGAGTTGGTTTCTTGCTATCAAGCGTGAACGGATTACCATCACCTTCGTTTGCCTTTCTTGGATCAAATCTGAAGAGGTTCCAATATCCAGACTGAACAGCTTTTTTCATCTCGTTCATCGAACAGTTCATTCCTGCTCTAATACCATGGTTAATACAAGGAGAGTAAGCAATTACAATGGAAGGACCGTCATATGCTTCAGCTTCTTTCAAAGCAGTCAATGTCTGTGTAGGGTTAGCACCCATTGCAACTTGTGCAACATATACATAACCATATGCCATTGCAAATTCCGCAAGATTCTTCTTACCTACAGCTTTACCCGAAGCGGCAAACTGTGCTATAGCTCCCGTCGGAGTAGACTTAGAAGCCTGCCCTCCAGTGTTTGAGTAAACTTCAGTATCAAATACCAGAATATTTACATTTTCGCCAGAAGCAATTACATGGTCAAGACCACCGTATCCGATATCATAAGCCCATCCATCACCACCAAATATCCATATAGAAGGCTTTGGAAGAAGATCAGCATTTTTTGTAACAAATTTAGCATCAATATCATCACTGCCTTTGCAAACTTCTATTAGCTTTTTAGCAGCAATTTCAGCCTTGTGACTATCTTCCATTGCATCGAGCCAGTCTATTGCTGCAACGCAAAATTCATTCTTATCTGCTAGTCTCTTAACAGCAGATTTCATTTCTTTACGGCGAGTATTCATCGAAACCGCCATTCCAAGACCAAACTCAGCATTATCTTCAAATAATGAATTTGACCAAGCTGGACCTCTTCCTTCGTGGTTTATCGTGTAAGGGGTACTTGGTGCACTACCACCCCAAATTGATGAACAGCCTGTCGCATTCGCTATAAACATTCTATCACCGAATAGCTGTGTTACAAGTCTAGCATATGGCGTTTCACCACAACCTGGACAAGCACCTGAGAATTCAAGTAGTGGCTTAATAAAGTTCACGTTACGAGGCGTATCTACATTTCCATCTAATACATCCTCATCTGTATGGTCATTAGCATAATCGAATACCCTCTGTTGATCCGATGATCTCTCATCTTCATAAGGGATCATTTTAAGGGCTTTCTCCTTAGCTGGGCAGACCTGAACACATGATCCACAGCCTGTACAGTTAACTGTAGATATAGAAATCATAAACCTATGCTCTGGATTAGCTTTTGATTTTAACGTGTTTGCCTGCGATGCATTTGCATCAGCATTACTTAATGCAAACGCTCTAATAACTCCATGAGGGCAAGAATATGCACACATGTTACATTGAATACAATTATCAGCAATCCATAGAGGAACATCTATGGCGATTCCACGCTTTTCGTATGCTGCGGTTCCTGCAGGAATCATTCCATCAGCAACATCTAAGAATTTAGATGTCGAAATTTCATCACCTTTCATTGCTGCATCAGTTGTCAAAATATCATTTAGATATTTTTTAAGATCTGGTCTTTCTGACTGAAGCTGTTCCTTATTCTCTGAAACTTTTACATCCTTCCATCTCTCAGGAACCACGACTTTGTGAACATGCGTAACCCCAGCGTCTACAGCATTACAGTTCATATTTACAACATCTTCACCCTTATTCATGTAGCTCTTCTTGATGGCAGATTTCATGTATTCAATAGCTGCTTCAATAGGCATTACATTAGCAATCTTAAAGAAAGCTGCCTGTAGTACCGTATTAGTTCTTCTTGAGCCGAGCCCTACCTGATTGGCAAGTTTAACTGCATCACAAGTGTAAAATTCAATATTATTCTCAGCAATGTATTTCTTTGCTACATCAGGAAGATGTGTTTCTAGCTCTTCATCTGTCCAGCTGCAATTCAGAAGGAATTTACCACCCGGATTAACATCTTGAACAATGTCATACTTATGCATATATGCTGCACTGTGACAAGCTATGAAATCTGCTGAATTTACATAATAAGTTGATCTGATAGGTTCATCCCCAAACCTAAGATGGGAGATAGTTACGCCACCAGATTTCTTTGAATCATACTGGAAATATGCCTGGACATACTTATCAGTATGGTCTCCGATAATCTTAACGCTATTCTTATTAGCACCAACAGTTCCATCTGCACCAAGTCCCCAGAATTTACATGCGACTGTCCCCTTCGCAGAAACAATTGGGTTGGAAGTTCTTTCTAGAGAAAGATTTGTAACATCGTCGATGATAGATATAGTGAATTCCTTTTTAGGCTTATCAGATGCCATATTGTCATAAACAGCGATAATATCACCAGGCTGAGTATCTTTAGATCCAAGTCCATAGCGACCTCTTGTTAATCTGGGATTTAAATCATCCGAATCTGCAAGCGCAGATATAACATCGAGGTAAAGTGGTTCTCCATTTGAACCAGGCTCCTTAGTCCTATCGAGAACTGCGATATTTTTCACAGTTCTAGGAATCTCCTGTAACAAATACTTACTAGAGAACGGCCTAAATAGCCTAACTTTTATTAAGCCAACTTTTCTGCCACTTTCATTTAGATAGTCAACTACCTCAGCTGCAGTTTCACAGACAGAGCCCATGGCAATAATTACATCAGTTGCATCTTTTGCACCATAATAGTTAAAAGGTTTGTAATCAGTTCCAATACTCTCATTGACCTGATCCATTACACTTTTAATTATATCTACAGATTCGGCATAAAATACATTCCTAGCTTCATTGTGCTGGAAAAATGTCTCAGGCTGTTCTGCAGAACCCATTAGATGTGGATGACATGGATTATTGGCATGCTTCTTGAACCTATCTACAGCAGCGTGATCAAGCATCGAATCAAGCGTTTCATAGTCCCATACTTCAATCTTTTGCTGTTCATGGCTTGTCCTAAAACCATCAAAAAAATGCACGATAGGCAGGCTAGCCTTAATCGAAGCTAAGTGCGATACTGCAGCCAAATCCATAACCTCCTGTGGACTATTTGCAGCAATCATACCTACACCAGTCGCCCTTGCAGCCATAACATCAGAATGATCTCCAAAAATAGAAAGTGCATGTGTTGATACTGCTCTAGCAGCCACATGGAAAACCCCAGGTAAGCGTTCTCCTGCAATTTTATACATATTAGGAATCATCAGAAGAAGTCCCTGAGATGCTGTATAGGTGCTAGTCAAAGATCCCGCATTAAGCGAACCGTGAACAGCCCCGGCAGCTCCGCCCTCAGATTGCATCTCTACAACACGAACCTTCTCTCCAAATAAGTTTTTTCTCCCTTCAGAAGCCCATTTATCGATTACCTCAGCCATAACAGAAGATGGTGTTATTGGGTAAATTGCTGAAACTTCAGAAAAAGCATAAGCAACATGCGCCGCAGCCGTGTTGCCATCCATAGTCTTTTTAACCCTCTTTACTCTACTCATACTTACATACCCTTACTTTCGTATACTAATAGCAAGTTGAACAATTAATATAATGTTTATAGTTTATCACGATTCAATAGTGCGTTCAACGAAATTAAAGGTTCTAAAGATTGTACTTTATATAGTTGTAGACTCTAATAGTTTCTGTATTTCGAGCATTTTAATAGCCATGAAAACTATGGTTTCTTTATTTGTAGGCGACGAATTTAAACTTGGAAACACAAAATTATAGACAGCTGTACAACCAGTTTTGTTTTTACAAATCATCCACAATTCTTTTGTAAAGCACCTAATAGCTTTTTCTACTGCCTCAGGAGATACATGAAATCTCTCTGCAACTTGTCGATATATTTCTCCGGCAACAATAATGCTTTGACGCATAAGCAGCTGTTTGCATATTATGACTGCTTCTATTAAATAGCTTGCTCCCATTCCATCCTTCATAAAAACAGAACCGGCAAATGCACTTCTCAATACATGATCATCTATTAATTGACTTAGATCGTGATCTCCTTCATCCATATATTTTATTACCTTTTTAATTTCAGCATATAGAATTCTTAATTTGATATCTCTGAAATAATTATAAGATGTGCATCTGCTAACTTCACAATCATGATTCAAACAAGTGGCAAACACTATTGATAACGCATCTTCTGCGCTATATAAAATAGACTCATTATTTTTAATAGAATAAAAATTTTTCATCGGACTATGCTTGTCATTCATAATAATCATTCCTTCTTTCATTATTATTAATACCCACACTTAAGCATTAAACAGTAATCATATTTTTTAATTTTTCAAATGTAGCGTCTCCAATACCCTTTACCTGCTTCAAATCTTCAACTTTTGAAAACCTATGGTCCTTTCGATAATCAATAATCCTCTGTGCGATTGCATCGCCCACACCTGGGAGGCTCATTAGCCTTGACTTATCTGCTAAATTGATATTAATCATTCCACCATCATTGTTCGTTTTATCATCAATTTCCCTATTTATATCTCCACCTTCATTGCTCGGTATAACTATTTTCTGACCATCTTTAACAAACTCTGCTTGATTAAAGGCATCTAGATTTGCATCAGTTTTTAATCCACCAGCTTTTTCAATAAGTTCGAAAACTCTCGTTTTTTTCTTTACCTTATAGACTCCTGGTGAATTAACCGCACCACTTATATCAATGTAAAACTCATCTGAAGTTTGTGAATGCTCTTTTTCTTTGACTTTTTCAGTCTTATCAAGCCTAATAGTATCGGCATTGCTAGATTTCATATGTATCCCTATAGCCCCAATAAGGATAATAATAATCATTGCAACCTTATATTTAAGTTTTCTATCATTTGCAAATTGGAATTTAATACAATCAATAAAACGATTTAACAGAATATTATTTGTTTTTTTCATATATTACCCCTTCCGGGGGTAGATTCAACTACATAGATAATACAATTTAGAAAAATATTTTGCAACAGTCTTTTAAAAAGTCATCTCATTATAATTATATACCAATTGTAATTATTTTATATAGTTAGAAGCCAGATAAATCAATGCTATTAAATCTCTTATAGTTCCAACGTGCAAAAATATATATTTTTTATATATATTTTAAACACAAAAAAGGTGAATACACACTGCAAATAATGCAATTATGGATTCACCTATTATTGTTAGTAATTTTTTAACCACATCATATAGTGTATGTATATAATCTTTACCACATGAAAATTCAGATATAAAAAGTTTAATTACTTAACACCCTAGTCATCATAGTATTCAAACTCATAGTCTTCGATTCTAACTGTATCCCCTTCTTTTAAACCTATCTTCTTAAGCATCTTAATTCCGCCCCTATCCACAATAAATTTATACAGATATCGCATGGAACCAGTATCTGTAAAATTGGTAGACCTAAAAATCTTAGAAAGCTGCTTACCTTCTAGCACAAAAGCGCCATCAAAGGCTCTATAGGCCTTAAGTTTCTTAAAGTCTTCATCGAGTTCATCTTTCTCGAAGTCAAAGTATTCAATATTTTTATCATCTTCTTTTTCTACATAGTTATCTAGCTCATTAATTGTAACATTGAGAAGTTCTTGTACGCCCTGTTTGGTCGCAGCGGATATCTTAAATACCTTTTTGCCTTCGCTCTCAATAAATTCAATAAACTCTGCGAGCTTTTCCTCATCACAAGCAGCATCTATCTTATTTGCAGCTACAATCATTGGTTTTTTAAGTAGCTTCTCATCGTACTTTCTAAGCTCATCAATTATCTTATTATAATCATCTATCGGGTCTCTTCCTTCACTACCAGAAACATCCACTACATGAATAAGAACTTTTGTACGCTCAATATGCTTAAGGAATTTAATCCCGAGACCCATTCCTTCATGTGCCCCTTCTATAATACCAGCAATATCTGCCATTACAAAGCTTTTGTCATATAGGTCAACTACACCAAGATTTGGATCTATAGTCGTGAAGTGATAATTAGCAACCTTAGGTTTAGCACATGTAGAAACAGAAAGCAGCGTTGATTTTCCAACATTAGGAAAACCAACGAGTCCAACATCAGCTATTAGTTTAAGTTCTAGAATTACGGTTCTAACTTTAGGCAAACCTCCAGCCTCAGCAAAATTAGGCGCTTGCCTAATGGAGTTCTTGAAATGAACATTGCCTTTTCCACCTTTTCCACCTTTTGCTGCTACAAGTTTATCACCGCTATGCGCCATATCCTTCATCAGAAGTCCTGATTCTTTATCAATAATCATCGTCCCTACAGGAACCCTTATCTCTAAATCCTCTCCACGCTTACCGTATTTCTTACGTCGCATACCATTCTGACCGTTTTCAGCTTCATATTTACGCTTATACTTAAAATCCATAAGTGTGCGAAGGTTATTGTCGGCAATAAATACGATACTACCTCCATCACCACCGTCACCACCATCTGGACCACCTTCTGGAACGTAAGGCTCTCTTCTAAATGTTACGGCTCCATCTCCGCCTTTTCCAGATGTAATGATTATTTCAGCTCTATCTACAAACATTTATTTCTCCAATATATTAAAAATGACCCCTTAAATAAGGGGTCAATAAGTTTAAGCTTCTTCGCTATATACGCTGATCTGCTTTCTCTTCTTGTCAAATCTCTCAAACTTAACGTTTCCATCAATCTTTGCAAATAGAGTGTCATCTCCACCGATACCAACATTGTTACCAGGGTGGAACTTTGTTCCTCTCTGTCTAACGAGAATGCTACCAGCACTTACATACTGTCCCGCACCTATCTTAAGTCCCAAGCGTTTGGACTCGGAATCACGACCGTTCTTGGAACTACCTACTCCTTTTTTACTTGACATGACTAGTCACCTCCTATATTGAAATTCTTAATTACTTAGATTCAATTGCTGCAAGAATATCAGCCTTAGTAGCCTTTGAAGGAACTTCAACTCCGAGATTCTTAGCGATTTCTAGAAGCTCTTCCTTCTTCATAGATAGCGAAGCCTTTACCTCAGACTTCTCTGCCTTCTCTGTAGCCTTAGCTGGAGCTGCCTTCTTAGCTGTTGCGCCAATACTTGTAACCTTAACAAGAGTGTATGGCTGTCTATGGCCATTCTTTCTTCTGTAGTCCTTCTTCGCCTTGTACTTGAAGATAATAACCTTTTCATTCTTACCCTGCTCAAGCACTTCAGCCTGAACTGCACAACCCTCAACAAGTGGTGTGCCTACCTGAAGTTTGTCTCCTCCAACAGCTACAACCTCATCAAAGATAACTGTCTCTCCTACTGCAGCGCTAAGCTTCTCAACCTTTAGTACATCATTTTCCTGTACTCTATACTGCTTACCGCCTGTCTTAATAATTGCGTACATATTAATTCCTCCTCAAACCAGACTCGCCAGAATTGCGGGTGCTACGCTTAAAAACCCATCCTGTGCGGCTAACCGTCTGAATATAACATATTCTAGGACTTATGTCAAATCCTAGAACATGTTATATCATAATTATTAGATCACAACTCCATCTTCATCAACCTTAACCTCTTCTTCATCACTCCCATGAATTGCATCCATAATTTTAGCCTTTAGATTTTCAAGGATTTCCGGATGGGATATGAGGAATTCTTTTACATTTTCACGACCTTGACCTATTCTTTCACCTTCATAGCTATACCATGAACCGGCTTTATCAATAAATTTCATAGCGGTCGCAGTATCTAGTACATCTCCTGCAATAGAAATTCCTTCTCCATACATTATATCGAATTCCGCTATTTTGAATGGGGGCGCTACTTTATTTTTTACAATTTTAACTTTGGTTCTATTACCAATTGTCTCATCACCACGCTTGATAGAATCAGCACGTCTTACATCAAGTCGCATACTGGCATAGAACTTTAATGCTCTTCCTCCTGTAGTTGTCTCTGGATTACCAAACATAATCCCAATTTTCTCACGAAGCTGATTGATAAAAATAACACATGTATTAGTCTTGTTGACGGTTCCGGCAATCTTCCTCAGAGCTTGTGACATGAGTCTTGCCTGAAGACCAACATGCGAGTCACCCATATCGCCTTGAATTTCTGCTTTAGGAACTAGTGCAGCTACAGAATCAATTACTATAAGATCAATAGCTCCACTTCTTGCAAGCATATCGCAAATCTCAAGCGCCTGCTCTCCTGTATCAGGCTGCGATACTAGAAGGTCATCTACATCTACACCTAAATTCTTTGCATAAACAGGATCCAGAGCATGTTCAGCATCGATAAAAGCTGCCTTACCGCCAGCCTTCTGTGCTTCTGCGATACAGTGCAATGTAAGAGTGGTCTTTCCTGAAGATTCAGGTCCGTAAATCTCAACAATACGTCCACGTGGGACACCACCAATACCAGTAGCAACATCTAGAGATATAGACCCAGTAGAAATTCCTTCAATGTTATTATGAAGCCCTTCATCTCCAAGCTTCATGACTGCACCTTTGCCGAATGCCTTCTGAATCTCATCTAAAGCATGTTCAAGAGCCTTTTCTTTATCACTAACATTACCGATTATACTCTTGTCTTTACTTGACTTAACTGCCATAGCCCCTCCTATATATTCGAACATCTGTTCGCATTGTATAAAATCTTCTCTCATTTGTCAAGATTATATATTCTGTACACGATAACGGTCAAATTAAATATGAATATAAATCAAAAACAAAACCACTTTTTCAGTAAATTTTCACACTTTTATACATTTTGCAAATGCATTAGATTTTAAATACGATTTTTGTATCGCCTACTGCTAATTTAATGATTTTATATCTCTGTTATATTGAATACTTAAATTGAACCATTAATGATTTTATAAACAACTAAAAGCATCCTGAGTTTGAAAAAATTACGGTTCCATTTTCTGTCGTTTCTCTTGGTATTAATCTCGATAAATCCACTCTTATTACCAAGCTTATTACCACATGAGTATCCAATAAAGGCATTCCCATTTTCACGTCCTGCATCAGCTTCTGGTCCAGCATATCCTGTTATAGAAACGGCAATATCACTATCTGAAGACTTTTGTGCTCCTTTTGCCATTAAAATCGCAACTTCAGAACTTACCACAGAGCATTTTTCAATAATCTGTCTGTCCACCTCTAGAACTCCAACTTTTGCATCCTCACTATATGTAACAAATCCGTGTGAGAAAACATTAGATGCGCCTGGCACATCAGTTATACAAGATGCGAACTTGCCACCTGTGCATGATTCTGCAGATGATAATTTTAGGTTATTCTCTCTAAGCTGTCTAACGACAACTTCGGCAAGTTCCTCATCATTATAACTATATATATATTCTCCAATTATTTTATCAATTTCACGTATCATATTATCCACAGCTAATTTAGCATCTGTAATCGACTCATGCTGTGACGCTACACGTAGAGTGCACTCACCTTCTTTTGCATATGTCGCAATTGTAGGATCGTCTTGATTATCAATAACTGGCAGAAGCTTAGTTTCAAGGTCAGATTCACCTATCCCAATAGTTCTGATTACCCTATAATACATTTGCTTACTTGAAAATCGTTTTAAATAGTCTATAACGCAGTTTTCAAATAACCATTTCATCTCACGTGGTGGACCGGGTAGACAAATTGCACATTTTCCGTTCTTTTCAATGCCAAAAGCGGGTGCCGTTCCAGCTTCATTATGAAATACTTCCGCGCCTACGGGAATATATGCTTGCTTGCGATTATTTTCAGCCATAATACGATTTCTATCATCAAAATATGACTTTACTTCCCTATAGCACCTCTCATCAAAATACAGATCTACACCTATAGCCTCTGCAACTATTTCCTTGGTAAGATCATCCTGAGTTGGTCCTAGTCCACCTGTGCATATAATCATATTGCTTTCAACAAAGGTAGACTTAATTAACGCTTTTAACCTTCCAGGATTATCACCTACTACATGGTGATACATGACATTAAATCCCATTAAATTTAATTGATTTGAAATATATGTTGCATTTGTATTTACAGTCTGGCCAAAAAGTAATTCGGTTCCAACCGCTATTATCGAAACGTTCATGTTAAATCCCC
Source organism: Mogibacterium neglectum (assembly GCF_030644205.1). Lineage (NCBI taxonomy): Bacteria > Bacillati > Bacillota > Clostridia > Peptostreptococcales > Anaerovoracaceae > Mogibacterium > Mogibacterium neglectum. The sequence goes on along the minus strand of NZ_CP128647.1, from coordinate 868,986 downwards.
CTTATTCCCCCACTACGCAATTACTCGGCGTACCTTAGTACCCCGAGCAAGTTTAATATATTAAATTTTTATTTTGATATTATAAATCCAAACATTTTACAGTATGTATTGCACGAAATTTACATAGAGAAGACATCTTTATTTTTGATTATATACTCGCACCCCGAATAAATTGTCGCTACCAATGATGCCCAGAAAAGCGTCATTCCTATCGTCATCAGCAAGTATACTGAATCAAACGTAAGTGCAAGAATTAGTGTAGGGACTGCGACCATCTGAAGAACTGTCTTAATCTTACCGCTCATGCCAGCGGCAACTACTCTCCCTTCTGAGGCTGCAACTGTTCTCATCCCACTTACTGCAAATTCTCTAGCTAATATAACAATAAGTGACCATGCCGGAATTGTTCCTTCACCTATTAAAAGGCAGAGCGCCGAATATACCAATATTTTATCCGCTAAAGGATCCATTATCTTACCAAAGTTAGTAACAAGTCCTCTTGCTCTAGCAATTTTCCCGTCCAATAGGTCAGTTAATGAGGCAACAATAAATATAATAAATGCTACCATGTAATATTGCATCATAAATGCGGCGACAAAAAACGGAACCGCAATCATTCTGCCAACTGTAAGTTTATTGGGTAAATTCATCTAAACCTCCTCACCTACGAGATCATACTCGTAGGCTTCTGTAATCTTAACCTGTACAATATCCCCTGGCTTATGCGCGAGCTTACCATTAAAGTTAACCTCATTGTCTATCTCTTGTGCGTCATACCTTGTTCTACCTATGTATTCACTCTCGGACTGAACTTCGTCAACCATAACCTCAAAAATCTTTCCTATTTTATTTTGATTAAGCTCCTCACTTATCCCAACCTGTAGCTCCATTATGATATTTCTGCGATTTTCTTTTACGTCTTCTGGTAACTTTCCATCTAGTCTGTGTGATAAGGTACCCTCTTCATCTGAAAAAGCAAATACACCTAATCTATCGATCTTAGCCTCTTTGACAAATTCTATAAGTTCATCAAAATCTTCTTCACTCTCTCCCGGAAATCCGACAAGCAAAGTAGTTCTAATGTGCACTTCAGGAATATTATCACGCAATTTTTTGAATGTATCCTTAATGGAGTCCCCTGTTGAGTTTCTCCTCATTCTACTCAGCACATTGTCTGAAATATGCTGGATTGGAATATCGAGATAGTTGCAAATTTTTTCATTTGCAGCAATTGTACTGATGAGGTCATCCGTAATCCCGTCATCGTAAACATACATGATTCTAATCCAATTGATACCCTCTATACGGCATAGTTCCTCTAAAAGTTTTGGCAGCATAGCTTTCCCATAGAGATCTTTACCGTAATAAGAGGTATCCTGCGCAATAATGGTTATCTCTTTAATGCCTCTCTCAGCCATAACTTCCGCTTCTCTAACGACATCCTCAATTTTTTTACTTCGATATGGTCCGCGAATTTTAGGTATAGCGCAAAACGCACATGTATTATTGCAGCCTTCGGCAATTTTTATAACACCAGAATACGAATTCTTTGGAAGAACCCTCTCCTTGTACGGAAGAACTCTACCAACTTTTCCCTTAACACTATCTGCCATAATTTCGTCATCTGATAGCAGTAGATCAGGAAGTTCATCATAGTCATTAACACCTGCGAAAATATCAACTTCAGGAATCTCTTTTACAAGCTCTTCATGGTAGCGCTCTGAAAGACAGCCAGTGACCACAAGCTTCTTTGTCTCCCCTTTAATAGCAGCCATGCTGAATATATGTTCAATTGACTCAGTCTTTGCTGATTCAATAAAACCACAAGTATTAATAATCAGGATATCCGCCGATTCAGGTGAATCTGAAAGCGTACATCCTCTATTCATTAGTTCAGCCGCCAAAACCTGCGAATCGTAGTCGTTCTTTGCACACCCCAATGTGTCAATATAGAACGTCTTATTCGTATTTGTCATTAAAAATCTCCGTTATATTTACCACTTCATCGTTCTTATGCTCTATATCGTCATTTGGGGTTCCACTTTCAAAAGTCGTCTGGTCAGTTGGCCCATAATACTCCTCCTCTGTCATTAGGACTTGTCTAGGTCTTGAACCATCAGACGGACCAATTATGCCCATATCTTCTATCTCATCGATTATACGAGCTGCACGATTATAACCAATTCTAAATCTTCTCTGTAGCATGGAAACCGATGCTTGCTTTTGCTTTAAAATAAACTCTATCGCATCTTCAGTTAGTTCATCTGCTGCCGAATCCTGTGCAATTGGCTTGTCTGCTACTTCGATGCTTTGAATCACATCTTCTCGGTACTCTGTCTCACTCTGCGATTTTACAAAGTTAATTACAGAAGCACTCTCTGACTCTGATATATAAGGTCCCTGAATCCTGATAGGCTTATTAGCCTCAACTGGTGAAAAGAGCATGTCACCCTTACCGAGAAGTTTTTCAGCACCTGCAGTATCTATAATTGTACGCGAGTCAAACTGCGATGATACGCTAAATGCAATTCTTGAAGGAATATTTGCCTTGATTAGACCAGTCACAACATCAACAGATGGTCTCTGAGTAGCTACAATGAGATGCATACCAGCCGCTCTAGCTTTCTGCGCAAGTCTACATATAGCTTCTTCAACCTGAGATGACGCTGCCATCATTAAATCGGCAAGCTCATCTATAACAATAACAATCTGTGGCATAACTTTATCTTCATCTCCAGAACTAGAAACAGAATGATTATATGATGCTAAATCCTTAGCCCCAAGCTCGGCAAATTTATTATAACGCTGCTGCATCTCGTTTACTGCCCAGTTAAGCGCCGCAGCTGCTTTTTTTGGATCAGTAACAACTGGTATTAGCATATGTGGTATACCATTATAGTTACCTAGTTCAACTACCTTAGGGTCGATAAGAACTAGTTTAACTTCATCGGGTGAAGCTTTGTAAAGGAAACTTGTAATTATGGTGTTTATACACACACTCTTACCAGAACCAGTTGCACCAGCAATGAGCATGTGAGGCATACTATGAAGATCGGCAATGATATTCCTTCCCGAAACATCTTTTCCAACCACGAAGCTAATCTTTGACTTTGCATGCTTAAACTCATTAGATTCAATAAGCTCTCTGATAAGTACTGGCGCAGCCTTTTCATTCTCGACTTCTATTCCAACAGCAGCCTTACCGGGGATTGGTGCCTCTATTCGAATGCTCTTAGCCCGCATATTCAGCGCTATATCATCTGCAAGACCTGTTATCTTGCTAACCTTAACGCCTGTAGCTGGTTGAACCTCATACCTTGTAACAGATGCTCCTTGTGTGACATTGAGAACTTTTGCTTCTACATTAAAATCATTTAGGGTCTGCTCCAATAAACGAGCGCGTTCTTCAAGTTGATTTCCACTCATCATGTTAGTGTTGGGCTTAGGTCTATTTAATAAATCTAATGAAGGAAACACATAATTACTTTCCTTCTTTGCCTGGCCTTCTTCTACCTGCTTTGCTATTTCATCATGATCAGCCTTAGTTGGTCTAGTATCTTCTTTTTGATTGTACACGGTATCATCCGCAGAATTTTTTGACACAAGATTATCTGCGACAGTTGCCGCACCTATTGCTGCCCCTACACAAACATCATTTTTTAAAGCGGCTTCCTGGGCTTTCATTTCATCAAACTCAGGAGTTCCTGGGCCGCGGTAAGTTGCAGTTTTGTTTCGTGATTTTTTTCCTGCATTAAACCCATCTAATCCTAAACCTGACTTAGAAGAATTGCTCCTATCTTCATCCATCCCATCATATCCACAAAGACCTGTAGATCCTGAAGTTGTCGATTCTACCGCACCATCAAGCCCATACCCGACTTGCTCTAGAGATGAAAATTTTTCTCCCGTACCAAACCCAATGACACTTGCTGTTTTACCTCTATACCCATCATAGACCCCGCTTTCATCTCCACCAAAGTCTGATCCATTATCGAGCATATTAGCTAGTTCTCTCCTAGTTTCTTCATCAGGAAATCCTTCAGCTGTTTTCTTTTCACCTGCCTCGTCAATTTTATAAGCTCCTATGTTTGTTGCCCTTTTTTTAGATTTGGCACCAGAAACTCCCGTACCTTCTTCTTGAGCTCTTTGTTTTCTAGAGTTCAGGTGCTTAGCAAGCATTCTACCAAATAATCCTGACGTTGGTTCTTCTTCTAGTTCACAATACGAGCCCTGACTCAAATTTCCAGAGATGTTATAATCAGTTGTAGATGAAGAGGTTAAAGGAGTAGTTTGAACACTTGCTTGTTCACCTATTCCAAATTGCATATGGTCGTTCCTATCGGTTCTAGCTGAAGTTCCATCTACATCACTTGTTTTATTTTCACCAAAGCTAGAGGATGGTCCAATTGTTCCACCTGAACGTTCAAACTCCCTTATCAATTGTTTCTCTTCACGAGCTTCTCTAAATGCATGTATTTGTTTAGAAATAGGCGTATTAGCAACTAAAAGTACAGATATAAAAATCAAAGCTAAACCGAGAATAATCAGTCCTGGTTTTCCGATAAGCTTAACAAGGACATTCGCCAATTCCATTCCGACAGCACCAGCGTTATGCCCTTTTACGCCATTTCGATAAAAAATCAAAATATCACCAAATCCGAATTTGATATTATTCGAATCTACAAATCTGTATCCATTAAGTGCACACATCATAAAATATATGAGCGTAGTTAACGAGGCAGTTCTGGCATTTAGATGTTGCAGTTTCTGAAGGAATAAGCAAATTGCAACTAAAATCAAAAAGTATGGGAGCACATAGGACATACCACCGAACAAACCTCTCAAAATGTTATGTATTCCATGTCCAAAGCTTCCAGTACTATCACTCTTCATCGTAAATATCAAAAAAACACCTATTGCAAATATGGCAATTCCCCATATCTCATCAATAAGCTTTCTATGTGAATTTCTTTTTTCTTGCATCTCCCGAATCTGCTTCTGTTCAGCATTCTCTGCATTACTGCTGCTTCTCTTGTTATTCGAAGTAGATGTAGCTCTCTTTGATTTATTCTTACTGCCAGGAGGCCTACCTGGACCGCGTTTTTTCTTATCCTCTGCCATGATTCCCCAATTCGTATTCAAACAAGTAGATATATTCGTTTAATTATACTATTTGTAAAGTATATTTGCAAAAAAGAAAAAGACCCGAGATATCTCGGATCATGGGCTTGTCTTAACTATTCAGCGTTATTTACGACGTCTTTTCCATCATAAAATCCGCATGTTGGGCAAACTCTGTGTGGAAGCTTTGGCTCATGACACTGAGGACAAGTTGAAAGTCCCGGAGCGCCCATCTTCATGTTAGCAGCCTTTCTGCTAGCAGTCTTTGCTTTCGATGTTTTCCTCTTTGGTACTGCCATTGTCGACACCTCCTTACAAATGTGATTATCTCAAATATTGAACTTACGTTTCACGCATTACAAGTCAATATTATATACGCAACATCAATCTATGTCAATGAAATTTAAAGCATTGTCGGCCTTTTTACGCGATCTGACTCTTTGTACATATCATTAATTGCTAGAATATTGTATGTATCTGCAGCCTTAATGTCAAGGAGCAATTGTTTCTTTGCAAACAAAGATAGAATATTAGATTCTCTATTGATATTCGTCAATAAAGGAAGTTTATTGAGTTCTTCCTTCTTCGCCCTTCTTATAAGTTGCCGACCAGTTTCATTTGCCGCTAGTAGTCTCAAATACTCAGGTGAAGCATTGTCAAAGTCTCTCCTCTTTATACCAAGAAGGATCTGCATCAAAAGCCTTGAAATACGCGTATATGTATACCTCTTACTCTTTGCACCTATGACTAAATCTTCGAATGTATTGCATTTTGTATAAATCTCTAAAAGTCTGCCCCCTATACCTTCACCACCACTTGGAAACTCGTCAATTTCTGCAGCGGACAAATTAATAAGGGCATATCTGATTAAATTAAATAGGTTCCCATCCACTTTATCTTGCATGGAACTTGAGTATGATTCCACATGTTTTAGAGAATCTTCAGGCATAAAATCAGAAACATCAATCTCATCTCGAATAGCTTGTCTGATTCCAGATGCACTTTGAAATCTCATGCTATTATCAAAGGCTGCTGAGTATCCAGAAGACTCACGTTTTACCGCGTGGAGAACTATATTTGAGTTTTTAAGAGATGAATGTGCCTTGATATATTCAATAGCAAGTATATCATTTGGTCTACTTAGGATTTCATTAGAATCACTACCAAAGAACTCCTCATATGCAATTGCACGTGCCCGTGGGTAACTATGGCCATCTTTTGACAGCTCACTTATCCTCTCACATATCCTCCCGTCATTCATATTAGATGCAATCTCTGTTAACTCCTCTAGATTTCCAGATTCGCTACCAAATGATATGACGTCTACAACACCTGTTGCTGCAAGAAGTTCAATACCTGCAGACGCATAAACAGACGCATTGCCGAGACACGCATAAGTTGGTATCTCGAACACTGCGTCTATTCCATTCTTAATTGCGGACTCTGCTCTAACCCACTTGTTAGCCGAAGCAAGCTCACCGCGCTGCACATAATCCCCGCTCAAAGCGACTATTACTGCATCAGCATCAGTTTCTTGCTTTGCCTTATTGATTTGGTACAGATGACCATTATGAAGAGGATTGTATTCAGCAACAATTCCCAGAACTCTCATCAGGTAATTATTGCTCCTCTTCTTCTGCAGGAGCTGCTTGCGGACCTTCATTATATGAAGCTCCGCCCTGAATACGTTCTGCAAGAGCCTTCATTTCCTGACGGTTTCCATTAACTCTTCCATTCATCTCGCCGAGCATATCAGTGAAGTAATCATTCATCGGCTGAATGTGCTCTGTAGCAACCTTCGCAATATCATTCTGCATATCGAACAGAAGTTTGTCTACATACTCGTAAGAACGAAGCTTAATGTATCTGCTATGGTTTTCAGCCTCAGAGATAAGAGCATCCGCTCTCTTTTCAGCTTCTTTCTTTATAACATCATTCTCAACAAGATATTCAGCTTGTTTCTTTGCTGCGATGATTACTTTATCGTACTCACCTCTTGCTTCGTTAAGAATTCTGTCCTGCTCATCCTTAACCCACTTTGCCTGCTGAATGTCCTTAGGCATGCTGAGTCTAATATCATCAACAATGCTCCTAATTTCATCGCTATCTACAATTGCCTTCTCTGAAAAAGGTACCTTAGATGCATTAGCAAGAATTTCCTCAAGATCGTCAAGTAGTGTCATAACTCTAATTGATGCGTCGCCCATAACGATTTCCTCCTAGTTTATTGATTCTCAACTTTAGTTTTAATCATTTCGTTTGCATAGTCTGGCAGCAACCCATCTACATCGCCACCATAAGAGACCACTTCTTTGATGAGAGATGAACTAATGAACGAATACCTAGGGTCTGTCATCAAGAAAACAGTCTCTGTCCCACCCGTGTATAAGCGAGCATTCATCTGAGCCATCTGAATTTCATATTCAAAATCAGTAGTTGCTCTAAGTCCCCTTACAACTGCTTCGAAATCATGATCGTTAACATACTCTGCGAGCAGCCCATCGAATACATCAATTTCGATATTAGGTATATTCTCCGTCACCTTGGAGACTATATTCCTTCGTTCATCCAAAGTGAACAACGGGGTCTTAGAACTGTTAACGGCTATGCCGACAGTCAAACTGTCAAACATATTAGCTGCACGTTCAATTATGTCCAAATGACCATTAGTAATTGGATCAAACGAACCCGCATAAATTGCAGTTCTTTTCATGTTAATCACCATCTCTCAACGTATTTTAACAAACGGATATTGTATTTGCAAGGCTTTAAGCTCTTTCGAAGAAGTCCACACCTATGGTTCCATACTTTTTATGCTTAGTTCTATTGAAACACAGCACTTTATCGGATAATAAGTTATCGTTTAAGTGTTCGGCGACTATCACTCCATCATCTGCTAAAAGTCCATATTCCTCAATAAGTTCAAATACTTCACCATAATACCCTTCACGGTAAGGTGGATCTACAAATATAATATCAAACTCTCTATTTGCAAGCACTAAAGCTTTCCTAAAATCATTATTATAAGTTGAAGAAATTTCTTCTGCTTTGCAGTTTTCAATGTTATTTTTTAGTATTTTATAGTTTTTTCTATTAACTTCGTTAAATACACAATACCCTGCTCCTCTTGATAGTGCCTCTAGGCCTAAAGATCCAGATCCAGCAAATAAATCAAGTACAGTTGCTCCTTTTATACGGCCGATAAGCATGCTAAATACCGCCTCTCTTACCTTCTCTGTAGTTGGCCTAGCACTCTCAGGAACCTCTATTTTTCTATATTTGAACCTGCCAGTATTAATCCTCATTGGCATCTCCTTTATTTTTCCTACTATATTATATTACTATTATCTTGCACCATGATATTGTTTGTTCTTAGCTGTAACTGCTCTAGGTCTACGAATCCTTTGAGTTCAATTTGATTCTTAGACAGTATCTGTTCTGCATCAGAAGTTGCAAGCTTTAGTATTTTATCATAACCAAATAAATCGTAAAAACTATTACCAGAATATCCGTGTTGCATAGTTCCCATCAAATCCCCAGCCCCACGAAGTCTATAATCCTCTTCACTTATCTCAAATCCATCGCTCATAGTCACCATAGCGTTCATACGCTCTATGGCATTCTCAGCATCGCTGTAACAAATCAGATAGCAATATGACTGCAAATCACTTCTTCCAACTCTTCCCCTTAGCTGATGTAGCTGAGCTAAGCCAAACCTCTCTGCATTTTCAATTACTATGACAGTTGCTTCAGGAACATCTATGCCAACTTCAATTACTACTGTTGATACAAGAACTTTAATAGTCCCTGCAGCAAATTCATTCATCATCCGCTCTTTTTCTAATTTATCAAGCTTGCCGTGAATAAGACCTATCTTTGTACCCTTGAATTTCTTTTTTAATTCCTCATAAAGAGCTTCCGCCGATATTAAGTTGTTATCTTCACTATCCTCAATTGACGGTGCTACAATATATGCTCTATTACCATTCTTTACTTCATTATAGACATTTGCATATACACGCTCACGCGATTTTTCAGTTGCATACCTTGTTATTATCTCCTTACGATTTGATGGTTTGCTCTTTATAACAGAGAAATCCATATCACCAAATACCGTAGCTGCAAGCGTTCTAGGAATAGGAGTTGCCGACATCACCAGAACATTTACCGCCTCTGACTTCTCTGTCAAAATTTTTCGCTGATTAACGCCAAATCTGTGTTGCTCATCAGTTAAAACTAGACCAAGCTTTGCAAACTCCACATCAGACTGAATCAGAGCATGTGTTCCTATAACGATATCAATGTCACCACTAGAAATACCTTCAAGTATTTCTCTTCTATCAGTAGATTTAATACCACTGACTAGAAGTGCAGTTCTCATTCCAAATTCTCCAAAATCAGCAGTAAGTTTAGCAAAGTGCTGTCTAGCTAAAATCTCTGTCGGAGCCATAAAGGCAGCCTGCCAACCCGCACTAACAACATGAAAGATAGCAGTTTCTGCAACGACAGTCTTTCCGCACCCAGCATCCCCTTGCACAAGTCTATTCATGGTCTTTGTGCTCATCAAATCATGCTCTATATCATCTACAGCGGTTTGCTGTCCTTCAGTAAGCCTGAATGGAAGCGAGTCCAAAAATTTGCTTATATCAACGGGAGCAATCATTGAGTTTCCGCATTCTTCATCAAGAAATCTCCGATTATACAAAATGCAGTATTGAAACGCAAGTAGCTTATCATATATCAATCTAAACTTCGCTCTATTGTATGCATCTACACTCTCCGGAAAATGAATATTCCTGTATGCGTAGTACTCGGGCGCAAGATTATTTTTCTCTAAAAGCTCATCTCCTAGCCACTCACAAGATTCATCCATCTCATCTAGAATGCTGAGAATCAACTTTGACAATTCATTAGAAGATATTCCAGCGGATCGCCTATATACGGGTATTATACCCCGAATATCTCTAGGACTATTCGCAGGATACATTTCAGGATTAACTATGGTCTTAGCCCCATTTCTCCACTTCATCTTACCGAACAAAGTGTAATCATTTCCTAATCTCAAATTCTTTTCAAGAAAAGGCATATTAAAAAAAATTGCATGAAATATACCGCTCTCGTCACGGAGCGCACATTCAAGCATTGTACGACCTCTACCTATAGAACGAAGCCTCTTATTAATCAAAACACCACCAATCAAAACATCTTTATCTTCAGGTACATCCATAAAATGAGTACGATTAAGTCTATTCTGGTATCTAAAAGGGCTGTGTTCAAGCAAATCATAAATTGTGGTAATCCCCATCTCCTCAAGCACTGTTTGCTTTTTTGCACCGACACCTTTGATTGTCGTTACACTGTCACTTAATTTCATAATCTATTCGTTTACCCTACTTACTTCAACATCTCTCTTCATGATATGTTCAGCTTGCACACCTTTAATGCACTCCTTTATCTCTACTGGTTTGCTAAGAGAAAACATTTCGAAATCATGTTCAATACTATCAAAAATAGCATTGCTAACCTCATTAATACTTTCCCCAAACTTTACTATAGTATAGAAGACAATATAAATGCCATTATCCGAATCTCGAACCTCAACTGAAGAAAGCAGATCATTTATGCCAGAGAAAAAGCCTCTTCTTAATGGCTTTCCAGTCTGGCTGCATGGTGTGACTACATTTTCATATTTAAGCAGTGCATCAAGCACGAGTTTGTCTATAACATGTTTACTAATCTTGACGGTTCCATATTCTGAATTGCTGAGTAGTTTCATACTATCCTCCGTTTTTACACATCTTAATTAATGATTATATATGATTATCCAGATAATAGCGATTAAACAGCATTTTTAAATACCAAGAAATAAAAAAGTCTTAAACGGCAAACCGTTTAAGACAAGATTTCGGGTATATAGACTAAATGGCACGGTCTACTTTGCCAGATCTCAGGCAACTCGTGCAAACGTTTGCCTTTCTGACCGTACCGTTCTCGCTAATCCTTACAGACTGAATATTAGCATTCCACTTTCTCTTCGAATGTCTGTTAGAATGAGAAACAGCGTTTCCCGAAGCTTGACCCTTACCGCAAACTTCACATTTTCTGGACATTTGCCGCACCTCCTTGTAGTTAATATAGTAGCGTTAACTAGTAACGCGATGAAAATTATAACACAACAATTGCACTAGGTGCAAGAGATTTGTTATCATTTTTCCAATCATTGATTATAAAAACAATATTAACTAAATCAACTTTAATTTTGAATATCTATTACCATTAAGTAGGTTAGAAATTAATTAAGTAGCATAATAGTGTCTTTTCTTGTTTTAATCTTCACACTTACTCTGTATAATAAAGCCTATATCAGAAATATAAAAAAGAGTGAAAGGGTTTCCATGCGTAATTCTAATAAAAAAACTACGGCTATTGTACTCGTGATTGTCTTAGCGTTTGTCGGTATAATCGCTTATTATGAAATGACAAAGACTCGACTTGTTAACAAAGAGAACTACTTGAGTTTTCGTGAGAATCTCTTATCAAAATCAAATGATTTTAAATCTAACACTGAACTGCAGAAATTTATTGAAAATGAAACCGCTAAAGACAAGGTCATATATATAACTGATGAACACGGCAATATAATAATCACTAAGACAGCATCAGATGTCACAGCTCCTGCTACTGTTGTTGTAGCTGATTATAATTACAAGACCGTGGCTATTGATGCTGATACACTTGCGACTCTCCATGAAGTATCAACTTCCAAGACAAATGGAGGCAGTGTAATAGCAATTTTTATGAACAACGAAAACAATGAGCACATTGGGGCCAAAAATATAAACAAATCATATATCCCAGCTAATTCTAATGTAGTATATGTAAGCGGTGGAAAGAAACTATATATATCAAACAGCTCTTTCGCAAGTGGCATGAGCGATATCTCTATCCCTTATACCACAGAACCACGAGCACAAAATACTGGCATTAAAATTAAGATTAGTGGTATCAAGACCGATGCCCCTAGTTCTTATATATCACAACAACCAGATGTGTTTGAGGTATTCAGTTCTATTGTATCTAAATATAAAAACAAATCAGTCTCATATCAGATTGCAGATTTGAAATTCGGAAATAACGGTAATATGTATCCAAGTTCTCTTGAATTCACGCTTCTCGTAGATTCATATAACCTCGATGATACAAAGGAATATTTTGACGGCCAAGTTGAAAAATTTATGAAAGCAAATAAGAAGTATTTTCCAGATGCCAAGATGACATATTCTGTTGTCACAGATGAATCAAAATTACCGGATACAGCAATATCTCAAAGTACGATTGATTATTTAACAACATATCTGTATATCGATAAAAATAGCAATTATAGATTTAGCGATGACGATAAGATTCCTAACAAGTATTCAAAAGGGGATGTCTATGCGACAAATACGATTGAAGAGTTATATGTCGAAGGTGACATTATGCATCTCAGGATGAATACAACAGGTGTTACAAACGCATATCGCGATCAAATAATCAAAGATAATACATCGGCAGCATCACTAGCGGGTCTAACAATAAATACATATGACTTATATAGTGCATATGAAAACAAAGACCAGAAACTTTCTAGCGCACTTAGTTCAATTTACTCAAATGTAAATGATAAAGCAGCGCAGACAATCGCTATTCCAATTGATAGAGATCAAAAATTTACAACGATGTCATTGCTTAGTAATGTTCAAGCTAAAGCTAATATTACTCATATTAACCTAAATGATAATGATCCGGAGGCAGGTATAAAGGTAACGAATACTCTTCTAAACTACATAAACTCTTATACAAAATCTGGACTAATCAACCTTTAAAGGTGCATTTGATTAATATGATGGTATGAGTTGAGATTGTATCGTTTTTATTTAAAGCACCAGTGTCTAACGCTTCTTCCCTATTTGATGATTCTCAAATAAACAAAGAAGCGTTTTTATATATAATAATTTAAGTTTCTATTAATATTTTTCATATGAATATATATGATATAATGATATGGATTATATAATGTGATAATTTACTTTATATTTATTATTTATAATTGGAGGGTTTCTAATGAAGTCTGATAATGACAAGATTTCTAATAACGAACGTGAAATAGATGAATTTCTATCGAAGTTTGAAAAGCTTGACAGCGACGATACATCACAGACATCTCCTAGTACAGGAGATGCTTCGTCAGCTAAAAGCAGCAATAGAAACAAAAAAAATAAACCTAAAACTAAAGGCTCTTTCCTTGCACGCTTAATCAAGGGGAATGGTGAGCCATTAAGAGACAGACTGTTTCTTAAGGATAATCCCTACTACAACAAAAGTCTCGGCGCATCGGTAGTTGTCAATGGAAAAAAAGTGAAAAATACACCGAAAGTTATAAGCAAAGGAAAAATCGCAAAGGATCTCATAATTTTATTTGCTATCTTATTTGTGATTACAATTCTTTATACATTCGTTGTGATCAGCACTGCTCCAAAGATTGACCCAGAAAACATCTACGATTCGGTAGCTCAGAGCTCAGTAATTTACGATGATCAAGACAAAAAGGTTTCAACTGTTTTTTATAACCAGGATAGACAGCTCATCTCTTATAAAGATATGCCTAAGAATATGATCAACGCTTTTGTCGCACTAGAGGATAAGACTTTCTGGAAACACCACGGATTCAACTGGACTAGGATGACGGGAGCCGTAGTTCAGTCATTTACAGGATCTGGTCATATAAGTGGAACAAGTACAATAACGCAGCAGCTCGCACGTAATGTATACTTGCCAAAGATAAAGAGTCAGCGAAGCATCAAGCGTAAAATCCTCGAGATGTACTACGCTAGCCAGATTGAAAGGTCTTTATCAAAGAAACAAATCATTGAAGCTTACCTTAATACTATTTATCTAGGTTTTGGAAGTTATGGTGTCTATTCAGCATCGCATGCTTATTTCTCCAAAGACCCTAAGGACTTAACTCTAGATGAATGCGCAGCGCTTGCTGCCCTACCTCAAGCGCCTGATACTTATGCGCTAGTTAAACTTGTGGGTAAAGACTCCGTAACCGAAGGAAATACGAATATAATCCTACGTGACCCAGATACTTATATAGCTAATGACACATCTAAAAATCGTCGGGATACAGCCCTCAAACTGATGCACGAACAGGGGTATATAACGGATAAAGAATTTAAATCAGCTTATAAAAAAGACTTAATCAACTTCATAAACCCATCTGTTAAGAGCAACAAGAGCGTTAATTCATATTTCAACGAATATGTAATTGACGAAGTATCTCATGACCTACAGAAGAAATATAATATTTCACCAGAAGAAGCTGAAAGGATGATCTATACTGGAGGACTACAGATACACTCCACCATGGATTCTACAGCACAGAGTGTAATAACTAAGGAATTTGAAACGGGATCGAACTTCCCTTCCCTAGTAAGTATCCGCAAGGATTCTTCTGGCAATGTAATAGGTGCAAATGGAAACATCCTATTATATGATTATAACGATAGCTTCAATTCTGATGGTGATTTTACACTAAAGAGTGATGAAGCAACTATTAATAAAGATGGTTCAGTTACTATTAAACGCAACAAGAGACTTAACATATTCACTACAAAGGCTGGGGGAAAAGTTAATTATAGCCTTGAGTTCAAGAAACAATATGTTCAAGAAAACGGTACATTCTACATATATTCAGGTGGATTTATAAATGTGCCAAGTAAGTATAAGAAACTAGATAGTAACGACAATTTAGTTATTGATAAGAGCTATTTTAAGGACTTCCCTAAGGCTATGGTTAAGTCTGGAAATACATTGATCATTAAACCAGACGCATACTCTTTAAACGAGAAGACTATTCAGCCGCAGGCAGCGATGGTTGTAGTAGAAGTCGGAAGCGGCAAGATAAAGGCTATGGTAGGAGGTCGAGGTCAATCTGGTAGCAGATTGTATAATCGTGCGCTTAACCCAAGGCAGGCCGGTTCATCAATAAAGCCACTATCCGTATATGGTGCGGCACTTCAGAAGAGTTTCGACTATGCAGAAAAAGGTGAAACATGGCCGTTTGTCGATTATAAGCACGATAAGCAAGGAGTCAAGAGCTATGGTAGCTATTTAACCGCATCATCCACGATTGTCGATGAACAGATGACATTCAACGGGAAAGTATGGCCTAAAAACGCAAGTAACAGCTTCACTGGTCCTGTAACCATGCGTAAAGGACTGCAGCAATCGATTAACACTATTGCTGTAAAGATTCAGCTTCAGGTAGGAAATGAATATTCTGCGGATATGCTAAAGAAGTTTGGACTAACAACCATAGTTACTAAAGGCGATACTAGCGATATGAACTCTGCAGCACTCGCACTCGGAGGTCTTACAAATGGTGTAATTCCTCTCGAGATGGCACAGGCTTATGCTACCTTCCCTAATGGAGGTGTACGCCAATCCTCTATCGCTTACACTAAAGTTACAGATAGGCATGGTAAAGTTCTTTTAAAGAACAAGTCGAAGAAAACTAAGGTTATGGATGAAGGAGTTGCCTTTATCATGACTGATATGCTTAGAACCGTAGTATCAAACGGTATTGCTGGAGCGGCATCTATAAGTGGTGTTCAAGCCGGCGGTAAGACTGGTACTACTAACAGCAATTACGACATTTGGTTCGATGGATTTACTCCTAATTATGCAGCTTCCTTGTGGATTGGTACTGACGTTAATATCAAGTTATCATCCATGTCTGGGATGGCTGCAAGACTTTGGGGCAGGATTATGAATCAGGTTCCTAATGCTAAAACTGGTAAGTATAAATCAATGCCAAGCGATGTAGTAAAGGTAGGAAACGAATACTACACTAAAGGTACAGAAAAAGGTCGCTCTACATATGTACAGCCTAAACCTACTCCTCAGCAGCAACATCAGCAGCAATATGATGAGGACGATGATACTGATGATGATACCAGCCAATCATCACAAAATACGAACTCTGGACCTACCATCCCTGGTGCATAAAGTTTGGTTGATTTGGTTATTAAAATTTTATAAGTACGAAAATTTAATTGCGATAATAAAGCTCCGCTATTACTTTGGAGCTTTATTTTTTTCAATATAAAAGCAACTTTCACTTTAATAATACTGTTATAAATTCTAACTATTTTCTAAAATATTTATTGACATAACAAAAAATATTAATAATTTAAATTATGTCAATATCTATGTAATCGTTCAAATAAAAGGCTTTTAGGGTATATCATCCGAAAGTGTCAATTTTGTGATAACAAAGTCATATTGACAACACAAAATACCGATTTTATAATCAGACTGTACTTGTAATAGGACTTTGATTATTCTATGTATGGAGGTTATTTAACATGGAACAGGAAAACAACAAAGGCCAATTTAATTCCAATTTTGGATTTTTGATGGCTGCACTTGGTTCCGCTGTAGGTCTTGGTAACCTATGGTCCTTCCCTTATAAGCTAGGACTTGGTGGCGGATTCGCATTCCTAATTATTTACACAATTCTTGCTATCGTAGTAGGTTACCCTCTGATGCTATCCGAGATTGCTCTTGGACGTAAGACTCAGAAGGCTGCTATCGAAGCATACAAAGAGGCTGATCACAGATTCAAGTTCAACGGTGTTCTTCAGACTATCGTTCCTTGGTTCCTAATCTGCTTCTACTGCACATTTGGTGGATACATCACTAAATACTTATTTGAGTCAATTCAGGCTCTATTCAGCAAGAACGCAGTTCTCAACACAGGAGATCCTGCTGCCCTATTCGGAGGTATGATTGGAAACGTTGGAAACTCCGTAGCATGGATGGCTGGATTCCTTATACTTACTATGGTAATCGTATTCGGAGGCGTATCAGGCGGTATCGAGAAGTTCTGTAAAATCGCTATGCCTGCACTATTCTTCCTACTAATAGCTGTAGTTATCAGATCTTGCACACTTCCTGGAGCTGGTCCTGGACTTAAGTTCCTCTTCTACCCTGATTTATCAATGTGGAAGAAGGACTTCTTCGAAGTAGTAAGACTAGCTGGTGGACAGATGTTCTTCTCACTATCACTTGCTTCTGGTTGCATCATCGCTTACGGTTCATACCTTGGTAAGAAGGAAAACCTCGAGTCTAATGCTGCTATCATCACCGCAGGTGACTCCCTAGTAGCTGTTCTCGCTGGAATGGCTATTATGCCAGCTGTATTCGCATTTGGTCTAAAGCCAAGCGGTGGTCCTGGACTACTATTCGTTTCGATGACTACTGTATTCCAATCAATGGGAGCTGCTGGTAAGATCTTCCAGCTTGCATTCTGGCTACTCGTATTCTTCGCTGCTCTATCTTCCTCAATCGGAATGATGGAAGCTGGTATCTCTGCTATACTCGACTCCAGGGTAAAGGCTGGTAAGCCTGCAAGCAGAGTTAAGGTTTCGTTAATCATGGCACTTGCAGCATTCGTAGGGAACTTCCTAACAACTGCTGACTGCCTAGGCGGAAACCCTAAGATGAATTGGTTCCACCTATTCGGACAGGCTGATGTTCTCAGTGTATGGGATTGTCTAGCTGAAGGTCTCTTGATGCCACTAACAGGTCTCATCATGGCTATATTGCTTGGATGGTTCGTGCCTCACTCCCTCGATGAAGAAATCGAAAACGGTGGAGCTCGTACATTCAAGACAAGAGGTTTCTACAACTTCTGTATCAGATGGATTGGACCTCTTTTCATGGCTATGATTGTTTATGGTCAGTTCAAGGATTTCTTTGGTGCGAAATAAGATTATAATCTCATAAAGAGATAATAAATTATATGATCAAAGTCTCAAAACCCCTCCCTATTGGGAGGGGTTTTAATTGTTTCTGCAAATAACAAAACTAAAAACCGTATAGATCATGCGGCTCAAAGTCTGTTAACATTGCTTATAAAACTCTCTCTTGAAGTTACTCTATGGAATTAACCACAAATGATACGAATGCCTTCTCGTATTCATATGGCTTTAAAACGTATGAACACACATGCCCCGCTCCTTCTACAAGAAGTAATTCCTTAACATTAGAATTGCATGCCTTATACAATCTTACTGAATTTTCGGGGAGCACATATCTATCGTCTTCTCCGTGTATAAACATGATTGGCAGTTTTATATTCGCCATAGATGTAATCGGAGATGCATCTCTAACATTGACTTTTGCTTTAAGGCGCATAATTGCCTTAAATAGACCGATTGCTGCTTTTTTGGTAATATTTTGCCCCTCTCTCCCAATAAATACTCTACCTGGCTTATTATATCGTCATATGGGCTATCTGCTATGCAGCAGATAATGTTAGGTTTACTATTTTCATCTACAAGATTCTCATGTATGCCTGCAGCTATTAAAACTGTAGCCGCTCCCATGGATACTCCATGTAAAGTTATCGGAATATCTGGTGAATATATTCTTCGCACTATATTGACCCAATCTAAGACGTCTCGTGACTCTTTTGCACCAAATGTTAGATATTTGCCTTCTGAATCAAAGTGGCTTCTCTGAGAAATAATCAAATAATCAAATCCGTTCCTTGAATACATATCAGCGAATCTACCCATATCTCTTAGGCCTCCGCTATGAAAACCATGAACGGCAATTATAACAGCTCTAGGTTTATTTTTTTGCTTCTTATATAGTCTCCCCTTGAGCACTAGTCCATCTCTAGATTTGATATGAACTAGTATAGGATCTCTGAGAGCTTCACTCCTTAGGGCTTCTTCATATTGTAGCAAGTATGCTCTGTCTCTCGGTTTACAGTTATCAGATGTTATATTGAGAGCTCTATCGCTCCTTTTCATAAATTCAAAAATAGCAATACCCCCTATTTAAAAAAGGGCTATAAATAAACCCCAAATCTTATTTTTCAATTAATAGTTATAATAATTATTACTTTGCATATTTTAACTTAATTTTAATTAATTGCAATAATATATTTCTATATAGTACATATGTAACTCAAGCACAATAGTAAAGCCATAACTCTTTTTATTCCTCTAGAATTCATTAAAATTCTCCTTCTGTGTCTTTATTCTTCAATGAATTCTACATACTGAATTTATTTTATAATTACACTAAAACTTTAATTATAAATCTACTTTCATAGTCTATTTTTAATAAATGTTATAAAATATAATTGTGCTGCATCGAATTATTCAGCATATTCTCATTAGAAATATACGTATAATTTAAGCAAGTCTCTCGATTTTTTGGTATAATATATTGGTTATTGAGAAAAGGAGTTAAAAATGACTGTAATTTTACAAGCGATTTTCTTGGGTATTGTTGAAGGCATTACAGAATGGCTACCAGTTTCTAGTACCGGTCACATGATTCTTGTTAATGAGATTTGGCCGATGCATGTCAACAAGGATTTCATGAATATGTTTTTAGTTGTGATCCAACTTGGAGCGATTTTAGCTGTAGTCATCACCTTTTGGAATGATATCTGGCCTTTTTCAGCAGACAAATCTAAGAAATATATCCGTAAGGACGTTTGGTCTATGTGGTTCAGGGTTATTGTTGCATGCATTCCATCTGTAATTGTCGGACTCAAGTGGGATGATGTGATTGAAGAACATTTCTATAACTATAAGGTAGTAGCAATCATGCTTATATTAATAGGTATTCTTTTTATTATTGCCGAGAACCGTAATAAGCATCTTAAACCTACTACTAATTCGCTGGATGAGCTGACATATAAGCAGGCGCTTATTATCGGATTATTTCAGCTTGTAGCAGCTATATTCCCAGGTACATCGCGATCAGGTTCGACAATTCTCGGTGCATTGGTTATAGGAGTTAACCGCAAAACCGCTGCACAGTTCACATTTTTCATGGCAATCCCAGTAATGTTTGGAGCCAGCTTGTTAAAGCTTCTTAAATACGGTTTTAACTTTGAAGGGAATGAGCTGGTAGTCCTGCTTGTTGGAATGATAGTAGCATTTGTAGTTTCTTTATTTATTATCAAAATGCTGATGAACTATATCAAGAAGCATGATTTCAAGGTGTTTGGCTATTACAGAATAGCACTTGGAGTCGTTGTGCTATTATATTTTTTCTTTAACTAACACTCAATTTAGATTAAAATTAAAAATCCACACGAAAGTGAAATATTCCAAATTACTGGAATTATTAACACCGTGTGGATTTTATATTATTCGTAATGAATGTACTATTAATTATCTAAAAAGGACGTAATTGTCTTATAGAAATTTGGATATGTCTCTTTTAGATACTTAGCATTTACTACCCAGTTTATAAGTAGGAGTTCAAGTACTTGGGCAAAATCACTATTTAACTCCGTCAAATCATTTGGCGTGAGCTTAACATAATCACCTCGCAATCTAAATTCGTCCATTAGGTGTAGCAACTCCCACAATAGATCAGAGAAATACTCATGATCATATAGCATGGGGTTTGAAGAAAGAATCAAGATATCTGTCTTTGATGCTATGATTACATCACTGATTATAGTATAAATTCCTATATCAGCATTGACCGTAAATCCGCTGTTCTTAATAGCGCTAATTTTATCCTGTTCAGATAAATCTGAATCATTTATAGTTTGCAATAGTGCTTCATCTATATTAGATACGAGTGCGAGCATGCTCATAAGTTCGAAACCTATATCGCTAAAGAATGTGCTCGTTAGCATTCGAGTCTTTTGACGACTGTCGCGTTTATTATTGATATCGAGGAGTTCACCCACTACAACAGTTGTAATTGCAATACTTATAGGAATGAATGCCATGTCTTGAAATATATAGAACTCTGTATTCCTCACATCCTTAAATATAAGAATCTGCATTCCATATATACACGCAGATATTGCGAGCAGTACTGATATGATGACGATATTTTTCTTATTTAACATAGTATCCCCCCGCTTACAGTATCCAATGCACAACTATTCTTATGTCGGTACTTATTTCCTCTATACTAATTTATCATATAAATTGTTCGTTTTCTCTTTTACCTTAGTATCTTTTGATAAAAAATCGCCTAAAGCGCTATTAAATCTCTTATAGTTCCAACGTGCAACAGTGTGTTTTCCAGGAATAAACTCAAGCTGGGCATCTGGTATATGCTCAGCGATAAACTTTGTATGACTCCCGTACATCAAGTCGAAAGTACCCGCAACCACAAGTGTCTTAGACTTTATACTCTTCAGTTCATCAGCGCTGACTACCGGTTCATTTTTCATGAGTTCAAGTCTTTCAGCTCTTAGTCTCCTCTTTTCAAGGCTTATGCTAAAAGTAGCATTGATTAGCTCAAGTAATTCGATTCCAATTCGAACAGTGAATCTAAGCGCCCTATACTTTATATTCGCTCCGTTAAGAATGAGCTTATCAACGCGTTCTGGATGATCTATAGCAAAACGAATTGCGACATTTGCTCCATCTGAGAAACCAAGAATATGTGCTTTCTCGATATCATGCATATCCATAAAAAAACGCAAATCTTCAGAGAACTGCAAAATCGTGAGAGGCTTATCACCGCGCGGAGTCCTTCCGTGTCCTCTCGAATCGACAGCTATAACCCTATATTTAGTTGAAAAATAGTTAATCTGGTGATAAAAGTAACTGCTATCTAAACCATTCCCATGGAGCATAATCAGCACTTCACCCTCACCTTTTTCTATATAGTTATGCTTAATCATGATATTTACATTGTATCAAACTAATTTTGTTTTTGAATATCTTTTTAGTGAATTTTTTGAACATAATAAAAACTATTTTCACATATGACTCAAGCAAATAACAAGCGTACTCTACCAGATATATCAACTGTGCGCTATAATTAACGTATGAAGAATAAGTATTTGTTAAGAATGGCTATCTCAATGGTGGGTGCAGTCATTTTATTTCTGTTTGTCGTTAATAATTCATGGATGTATAAATCCCCCGTCGCTAAAGTCCTCGCTGTCCATAACAATGGTAATCAGCAGTCTATTGAACTGCGTCTTGAAAATGGGAGTGATAAAGGAAAGACCGTCCATATAAAAAACAAGTATGATAAATCGCAGGTTTACGATGAGAGATACTTTAAACACGACTACGTGTTTCTTAATGATGAATACACTGGTATAACCGGAGTAAAAAGAGATTACTGGGTTGCAGCTATATTCTTATTTTTGCTTTCATCGCTAATCACAGTTGGCGGAAAAAGAGGTGCTTACACATCATTATGTATTCTCGGGAACATTGCGCTTTTTAGTCTTATTATTTATATGAACATGCGTGGTGCAGATATTCTCTACATGACAGTTGCTGGCTCCGAGGTATTTACGTTCTTCGTACTACTGGTAGTAGACGGAATATCTCGCAGAATGATATTATCGTTTGCAGCAGCATTACTGACCACCTTGCTACTTTCTAGTCTTGTCATGCTCTTAATATGGAATACCGATATAGATTATGATTTTCTTCACTTCTTGCCGGAGCCATTTACAACTACAGATGCAAATCACTTTTTCCTCGCTCAGATAATTATCGGTTGCTTGGGAGCTGTAATTGACGTATCAGTTACCATTACTGCCACTTGTATGGAGCTCATCGAGAGAACTCCTAGCATTAGCAACAAATCACTTCTCACGTCAGTGCGTGAGGTTGCAGATGATATAAATGGAACCATGATAAGCGTTGTTCTTCTAACGAATATAGCTTCAACCCTGCCGATATTCTTAATCTCTATGTCTAATGAGATAAGTTTCAGAACGGTAGTAAGCCACGATGCATACTTCTATATAGTTCGTTCACTTGCTGGAATGCTCTCGATAGTTGTTGCCATACTCGTCTCAACATTCGTTACATCTCTTGTAGCTAGAAAGGAGCTAAAACATGATTAAAGTGCTTATCATTGTGTTCGTCCTCCTATCTCTATTTGCGGGAGGTGATCGAACTGCAAAATCACTTATGACAACTGCAATTAATATAGCAATATTCGCCATGCTCATAGAACTCATTTATCTTGGGTTTAACATCGTATTTACGACAGCCATCGCTGCTATTCTCATCACAGCTGTGACAATATTTTACCAGAATGAGAACAACATCAAGACAGTTTCTTCATTCATTTCAGTGATTATCGTTCTTGCTATTTCCTCATTGGTCATATCATTTATAATCACTCACGCACATCTTCAAGGCTTTGGGGTAGTCGGTGATGTCAAAATACAACCTTCAAATGGGTACGAAGAAGATATTAGGATTAATATGAGATTAGTTCAGGTGGCTGTATTTATCGTTGTTTTGATTGGTGGATTAATTGATACCGCAGTAGCAATATGCTCTGGAACTTATGAAATTCTCAGACATAATCCTAATGTGAAACGCTCAGAAATCATCGAATCAGGTATGAATATAGGTTGCAAGATACTAAGCTCTAACATCAATACATTATTTTTTATATTTGCTGGAGAATTCATGATTATGTGTATCAGTTTCCTAAAATTTTATTCATGGAGCACTCTAATCAATTCTAAAGATTTTACTCAGGAACTCATTGCAATCATGATTAGTGCAATAGGAACGGTTATCATAATCCCTATTTCTTCATATGTTGCTTCACGGTTCATGTGCCGAACTAGTGCAGTTGATTAGAGGGTACATGATTTTACATGAATTTATACATATTTACATTTATTTACACTCATGTAAAATATGTATATGGAGACTAAGATTAATCGCAACAAAATTCAATTATCAGACCATTTTACTTATTTTAAACTGATAAGATTCGTCATCCCTTCTATAGGCATGATGGTGTTTACTTCAGTTTATGGCATAGTTGATGGTCTTTTTGTATCTAATGTTGTAGGGAAAACAGCTTTCGCTTCTATAAATCTCGTTATGCCGGTCGAGATGATTGTTGGCGCCATAGGCTTCATGATTGGAACAGGTGGAGCTGCACTTGTCGCGAAGACACTTGGTGAACAACGAAGGGAACGTGCAAATCAATACTTCTTTATGCTTATAGCTATTACAGCGATTGCTGGAATTTTTATATGCATCTTAGCACATGTATTTATGGAGAAAATATGTCTAGCACTCGGTGCTGATTCAAGTATGATAAGTGCCTGCGTTACTTATGGAAGAATAAGCATGTATTTTAACGTGTTCTTCATGCTACAGAACTGCTTCCAAGATTTCCTGATCGTTGCTGAAAAACCACATCTTGGACTTCTATGCACTGTAATCGCTGGACTCTCTAACATCGTGCTTGACGCACTATTTATATACGTTTTGGGCTGGGGTGTTGCAGGTGCTGCTATCGCAACAGGTATAAGCGAAGCTGTCGGAGCTATAATCCCTCTAATTTATTTTATTAAGCCTAATTCCAGCCTGCTGAGGCTAGTACAGACCAAACTTGAGTTTAAGCCTATCATTAAAGCATGTGGTAACGGAATTTCGGAAATGGTTACGAGTATTACTTCTTCATTTGTAAGCATGTTTTACAATGTGCAACTTATAAAATATATAGGCTCAGATGGGGTTGCTGCGTATGGAGTGCTAATGTACGTATTATTTATATTTGCAGCGATTTACATCGGTTACTCTATGGGATGTGCTCCTATAATTAGTTACCATTATGGCGCTCAAAACCCAAGTGAATTACGAAATATACTTAATAAAAGCTTTAGGTTATTAGCAGGTACAGGATTCTTGATGCTAATCATCGGTGAGGTATTTGCAAGGCCCCTTTCTTTATTATTCGTAGGTTATGATGATGCGCTAACAGATATGACTGTTCATGCTATGAGAATTACCACTGTATGCTTTGTGATTCTAGGGATAAATGTGTTTGCTTCGTCATTCTTTACTGCATTAAGTAATGGATGGCTTTCTGCTGTAATATCATTCCTAAGAACCTTCGTATTCAAACTCTCATTTGTAATATTACTACCATTGATAATGGGAATTGAGGGAATATGGTGGTCAAATCCACTTTCAGAAATCATAGCATTTATCATTTCAATTTTTTTCTTATCTTTGATGCGTAAACGATACTACTATTAAATTTATAATTAAATATAATACTAAAATAATCCTGATCTACATAAAACTGCATGACCAGAATTATTTTAGTTTAGCTGATATAGTTAAGCAATTTAACTATATTTTACTTAAAGTGTTAGTAGCGTGTTCTCTATTTCTCGTTGCTCTTTCTTCTAGCATAAACTGTAACAGCAGCGAGCATTGTAGCAACTAGCATACTTAGTGAGTATAGGATTACGGAACTCGAGTCACCTGTCTTAACTACTCTGCTAGTTGATCTTCCATGCTTTGTAGCTTTTGCAACATTGCTTGGAGTAGATCTATGAGCAGAAGCTGTATTTACAGATGATGAGTTTGCTGGCTTCTTATTTGCAAAGAAGAAATTCGAGAAATGATCAGCTTCAAACTCGATTTTCTTTCCATCGATAATCTTGAAGTCTTTAATTTCCTCAAGCTGCTTATTCCCCTTGTCGTGGAGAATAACAAGCTTTTTTGGATCTACTTTCTTAAGCTCAAGCTGAACTTTAACCTTCTTACCAGTTTCTGGCTGGATCTTGTTGTCTGAACCATCTCTAAGAGATATATCATATGCCTCATAATCATAATCATTTAGATTATATCCGGCAACATTGTAGCCGAGGAAAATTTTCTTAAAAGCATGTTCAGAATCAATCTTTTTAACCTCAATATCCTTGGTTCCAGGAGCAACAATCATGTTCTTTACACTAGGATGTCTATCTGATTTAAGCTCGATAGTATAGATTCCAGCTGCACCTTTATTGAAGATTGGAGTCTCAGAACCGTCTTTACCCTTTATCTTTCCATCGAAATTAACTGTGCCATCTGCATTGAAGATAGCTTTCATTAAATCACGACCCCTGACTCTCTTACCATCAATAAGAACTGTGCTGATTGATGATGCATAGTCTTCCTGTGAAAGACCTTCTGGAAGTGTCAGTTTATTATCTGCGAGCTTAATTTCTCCATCATGATACTTAGATCTTAAGTTGAAAGATGCTTCGATATCAGCAAAGTTCTCATCTTCGTAAACAGCTGTATATGTACCCATTCCAGTTTTATCTGTTTCCTTGAATGATATCTTGTTACCAGATACTGTGTAGTCCTTGCCCTGTTCAAGAGTATTTCTACCCTTATAAATAGCTGCTAGCTTGTAGTTACTTCCCGCAGGAGTCTTAACTTCAGGTGTTACTGTAACACCATCCTTGAACTCAGCATCATTAATAGTAGCACCATACTTTTCGTCAAGAAGTGTCTTGCAAAGAACGTTAGTGTTTATAACAAGATCAGCCTTATCTCTAACTAGATAACGAATCTGAATGATTCTCTTGCCCTGTAATTCCTCATGACGCTTATAGTCAACTGTGTTACCGTGTGGTTCTACGAAATCCTTCTTTACAGCGAACGAGAACTCATTTGGACGAAGCCAAATATTTTCAAGATGCTCCATACCATACTGCTTGCCATCACTAGTCTTAACGATAATCCCTTCGATTTCATCAATCTTAGGAATCTTCTTGGAATCAACGTTTACTAGATAGTGACCCCAATTGCTGCCAGTCTTAACTGTTACCTTTGCATCAGGATCAAGCACTTCCTGAGTGGTTGTAGCTGATAGTGTTCCATCACCATTAAGAACTTTGTACTCATAAGATGGTGCTGCAGGGTCTTCATTTGCCTTGAAATTCTTTACAAGGTTTAGAAGTGGATTGTTAGAAGACTTACCTTCTTTAATTGCCTTCATCGCTTCAACATATAGACTCTTCCTAATTGCAACATTTGCATCCTTTATACCTAGGATTTCAACTCCGTTTTCCTTTTCCTCAAAATACGTAGTTGGGAATCTCTTTGACTTAACTTTTGTAGCACTCGTTACTGCATCGTACTGCCCTGCACCTCTCATACTTTTGGCCTTGTCTTCAGAATTCAAGTCCATGCTCTGAATTCCATTTCTGAGGTTGTTAAGTTCACCATAGTAGAAATCAGCATATGTTAGGTTAATCTTGCCGTATATATAATCATTATCGGCTATAGCATCAATTCCCGTCTTAGAATCTGAGTTATTTCCTGGTGTTGAATTATTATTCCCGGGGTTTGGATTAGGGTTTGGCTTCTCATTATTTCCAGGATTTATAGGTGTAGTTCCGCTATCCTTAGCTTCGGCATCCTGCATCATTTTGATAGCGATTCTCTTCGCACCCTTGAGCGAATATGTCGCACCAGTATTAGAATCAACTAACCCATTTACAGAGCTTAGTGTAGCTGGCTTTCCAACTAGTGTTCCTAACTGCATTCTGGTTAAATCAACATATCCTTGGTTCATTCTATCCATATTTGCAGCAGGTGTGCACTCTATGGACTTGATAACTCCATCTTTTACTTCCATCTTAAGACTGATATCGTAACCACTCCATATAGAACGCGGATCCTCAGTTACTCTACCGGAGCCCGTATATATTTTGTCCTTAGCAACCTGGTCACCTGTAATCGCAAAAGAGTTAGCGGCACCCATGCTGAACAACATACTGGACGTTAAGGCTGCGGTAAGAAGCTTCTTCGACCAATTTTTCTTCATCTACTTATTCCTCCTTAATGAATAAATACATGCAATGCAAAAGCGTGTTTAATAATACTGTTGGGTTAATTTAGACAAATTAAGTTAGTTCACTTAAACTAACCCATGAAGAATTTTAACATCATATCAATAAAAAATCTACACATAATTTATCTAAATTTATTACAACTTTTCCATAATTTAATTAATTATTATAATTTTTCTTGACTAAATCTTTAAAGACGTATAGTAGATTATCGTTAAATAGCGCATTTAAAAAGCCTGTAGCATTAGCAAAGGACATAACTCCCCTGCTAACGTTCAGGCTATCATAATTCATAACGATTCGAAATTTTTATATGGCATATTTAGGAAATATACCCAAATATCTCTACCAAAGCCCCAACACATGCTGAAGAATCAGGCTGACTACCGTAATCCCTACCCAGCATGTTGCTCCAAGAGCAAGAGGCTTTCCTCCTGTCTTTATTAGCTTCACTATATTGCTATTAAGCCCTATTGCTCCCATAGCCATGACTATAAAGAACTTGCTGAGTGACTTAAGTGGCTCGAAAGTCTTTGCATCTACTCCAGCAGACACACATACCGTCGTTATCAGAGAAGCAACTATAAAATACAGTATAAACATTGGAAATGCCCGCTTTAGGCTAAATGAATGTTCCGTTTCTGTTTCACAATGAGAGTTGTTCTTCTTTTTCGCCGTATAAACTGCAAGTAATAGTGTTATCGGTATTATTGCTAGTGTTCTAGTAAGCTTAACGGTTACGGCTTTATCAAGTGACTGCGTCCCAAGTCGCCACATGCTGTCCCACGTAGATGCTGCTGCTGTAACTGAAGATGTATCATTTACTGCGGTTCCTGCAAAAATTCCAAATGCGTCCCCACTTGTAGTACTCATGCCAATCATGTGTCCAAATATAGGAAATATTAGAGCTGCAATAACATTAAAGAAAAATATTACTGAAATTGACTGTGCTATCTCATCATCGGAAGCATCAATTACAGGCGCCGTAGCTGCTATCGCGGATCCCCCACATATTGATGAACCGACCCCAACAAGTGTAGCTGAATTTGCATCTACCTTCATGACCTTGCGCATCACGTAAGCAAGTATAAGTGACGTCGAGATTGTACACACAATAATCGGCAGGGATTGAACACCAGTATCTAGGATTACTCCTAAATTGAGACCAAATCCTAATAGCACAACTGCCAGCTGTAGGATGTACTTCGATGTAAATTTTATACCCTTCCCGAATCTGCCTTTATCAGTCCAAAACAGAGCTATTATCATACCTAATAGAATTGAAAAAACCGGTCCACCAACAACCGGTACAAACTTACCAAGTAGCCAGGCTGGTATGGCAATCGCAATACATGCGATTATTCCTGGCAATTTGGCTCTAAATGAATTCATATAAATCTCCTTGCGAAGTTGTCAATAAGCTGAAAATACATTAGTAGTATAGCACAAACAGCTTCAAATTTCATAATTGGTGAGATATACCTAACCTTGAACTACTGCGGATTCGCTTCAAGCCCTGCATCGCTTGGATCAAGAGATATACGTCCATTTTCTAATACAAAGCAAGGAATGCCAACGCCTCCCGTGGCTTTTATATCTTTAAAAATCTCCGCATTTCTCTCTGAATCTCGCAACCTAAGAAATTCTTTCAGCTTGAATACATGCTCACCTATTTCTATATACTCGTATTCATTTTCGCGACCAGAAATCTGGTCCATAAGATATAAGCAGTCTGGGCATGTAATCATGCCGTAAATTTTAATCATCATACACCTCGCTAAAATACTCTAGTAGTCCACTCTGTACAGTCCCACACCTCTGTAGCTACATCATCATAGAAGAACGGATCATGGCAAACCATGAGGATGCTTCCCTTATATTCGTTAAGAGCCCTCTTTAACTCGTCTTTAGCATCTACATCTAAATGGTTAGTCGGCTCGTCGAGAACTAATAGGTTAGATGGTCTATTTAGAATTTTACAAAGTCTAACTTTAGCCTGCTCTCCTCCCGATAGCACTTTAACCTTGCTCTCGATGTGCTTCGTCATCAGACCGCATTTTGCGAGAACCGCACGTACTTCCGCTTGTGTATATGAAGGAAATTCTTTCCATACAGCCTCAATGCATGTGTTGTCATCATCAGCACCGTCTTCCTGTGCGAAATAGCCGATTTCAAGTCCGAAACCCCTTTCTGAAGTTCCAGAAATCGGACTTATAAGCCCGAGTAGGCTCTTAAGGAGTGTCGTCTTACCAATTCCATTAGCACCTGTGAGAACCACCCTGCTGCCCCTCTCGAGTGAAATATTAAGCGGAGAGGATAAAGGTTCATCATATCCGATAACTAAATCCTTAGTCGTGAAAATAAACTTTCCAGGCGCCTTGGAGTACTCAAAGTGAAAATCTGGCTTAGGCTTCTCGACAATTTTCTCAATAAGCTCCATGTTATCGAGTTTCTTCTTGCGTGACATCGCCATATTTCTAGTGGCAACCCTGGCTTTATTTCTATTTACGAAATCCTGAAGCTCTGCAATCTCCTGTTGCTGCCTGTTATATGCAGCCTCCCTCTGAGCCTTCTGCATCTCAAAGACTTCAAGGAAATGATCGTAGTCGCCGACGTATCTGTTAAGCTGTTTTTCATACATGTGATAAATTGTATTGATTACGCTATTTAGAAATGGGATCTCATGAGAGATTAGGATAAATGCGTTTTCGTAATCCTGTAGGTATCTAGTCAGCCAGGCGATATGTTCCTCGTCGAGGTAGTTGGTCGGCTCATCGAGAAGTAAAATCTCAGGCTTCTCTAGTAAAAGCTTACCAAGAAGAACCTTCGTACGCTGACCGCCTGAAAGCTCGGACACATCACGGTCTAACCCGAGCTCCGTTAGACCTAGTGCACGTGCGACCTCGCTCACCTTGGCATCAATCATATAGAAATCATGCGCAGTCAGGAGTTCCTGAAGTGTGCCAGCTTCCTCCATATAAGAATTCATAGTTTCTTCATCCACATCAGCCATCGACATATACAGCTCGGTGATACGTGATTCCATATCATATAGATAGTCAAAAGCACTAGCTAAAACGTTTTCAATCGTCATGTCCTTCTTGAGTACGGAATGCTGATCAAGATAACCAACACGTACATTCTTTGACCACTCAATCTTGCCCTCATCTGGCTGTAAACTGCCAGTTATTATATTCATAAAAGTAGACTTTCCTTCACCATTGGCACCGATTAAACCGACATGCTCTCCTGGAAGAAGCCTAAATGAAACATCCTCAAGAATTGCTCTATCACCGAATCCATGTGAAACGTTTGAAACAGTTAAAATACTCATTAATCTCTTTTACTCCTGTACATGCAGATATATATATTATCAAAATTCACGTCTCTAAATTATACACTATCACTACTATATTGTAATGCTTAAGCTGATATTAAGATTTAGAAGTTTATGCAAAATAATAAGGGTACCCATAGGCACCCTTATCTGAATATTTTGTTGGTTATACGGCTTGGCATATCGCCTTTATCAGCTATTATTTTGAAGGCGATGGAGTTGGCTCACAAACTGCTGTATAATGTGCCTTCCTCGCTTTGAAAGTCTCATCCTTAAACAGGTTCATGAGTCTACCTTCGTTCTCAAAGATATCCTGACCATGTAATGCTTTTCCAGATAGAATATCGTGAGCATGATGAAGAGTAGCTGGATCGAACTTGAGTCGTAATGCTCCGTCCATCATAACGAGCTCACCCTTAAGTCCACAAAGCTCGCATTCAGCTTCGTTGGTATCCGGGTGAATATAGAAGTTGTTACCATGACAGTGAGGACATGCACCCTTGTGTCCCTTAAAATAGTCAAGCTTATCGTTTTCTGGATCCATAATCATGAGATTTCTCTCCGCGATGTCCTTCGCAGCTTCAACCAGATTCCTTCCGATTTCCTTCACGCGAGCAACCTTGTTATCCTGCATGAGAACATCCTTTGACCAAGAGAAGTAATCGTTATCAACAACCTTCCAGCCAGGGCTCATAGCGAGCATTGCGTGATCAGTCTCAGTACGCACAGCCCAGTCAGATCCGCCAATTCCAAGGAATGAAATCGCTCTCTGCTTAAAGTACTTCATAGGTAGAGGCTCCTTGCCCTGTTCCATCATCTTTGCCTGACATCCGAGCATTAGACCAGTATCATGACCAGGTCCCATTCTATCCATTAGGTTATGGAACATACCTGTACCACCTGACTCAAATATTGGGTCTACAACTAGTATTCCGTCTGAATCGGTCATCTTCTCATATAGCGCTGCAAAGTCGTCCTTCTGCAAACAGACCATCCCCTTGCCCATTACGAGAGCTCTTGAACAAGCGACACATCCAGTACATGGCTTGATGTTCCAGTCAAATAGATGGATAAACTCTATATCGCACCCCATCTCCTTTGCCTCTTCAAGTGCAACGCGACACATAGTGTCATTATTACCGTTCTTTGTTCCTAGAGAAATTCCTAAAATTTTCATACTCAATCCCCCAACATTTACCATAAATCATCCATTTATAAGCACTTGTTAAAAACAAAACACTGCTTACAACTAGATATTACAATAGGAGGATTCATTTGTATAATTGATATATACACATAAGTATCATAACTGTTATGTTATGAACTGCTAGCCTATAAACCCATTACTTTTAGTCCATATCAGCTTCGATTTGCTCTTAACTACATTAAACTCCCTTTTATATCTTTCAAGATTAAATTCATCTTGTGGTATATTGTAAATAAGAACCTCTCTTTCCTTATACCTCTCCCATGCATCTGATGACATATAATAAACTTCCTCTATGTCAGCTAACTTTTCTTCTCCCTTCTCATCTTCATACGAATACTCCCTATTTGGTCCTTTCCAAATTATTCGGTCAGAATAACTGCTATCGTTACTAGTTCTATGTGTTCGATTCAAAACTATAATTAGTACTTTTCCGTCAGTTGAGATTACCCGATCAACGTCTCGATACTTCTCACTAGTTTTCATACTATCTTTTACCCACTTTATTTTCGCCTCTTTGTATGGCATATAAATCCTATGATTATCGTAGTAATCCCAAGCAAAGACCGCAACTATCGATGTAAATATTACCGAAATCAAAACTGTTATCTGTATCTTAAAGCTTATCCTCTTCCGTATTTTATTAAGGGAATCATAGATACTTTTATTTTCAATTTGGTTAACTGCACAGCTATGTACTTCATCTCCTGATAGTTTTTTTAGCTCATCCCTACAGCTTTCACATTGTTCTATATGTTCATCAACTAAATTCTTACTATCATTAGACAGCATATCTTCGACATATAAAGGCAGTAAGTCTTTAATCACGTCACAGCTTATCTTCATTTTAAGACCTCCAAATTATCCATTATCTTTAAACGACTTCTGTGGTAAGTAACGCGCGCCCATCCATCAGATTTACCAAACAATGTCCCTATGTCACTAAATGATAAGTCTGCATAAACTCTAAGCATAAAAACTTCTTTATATGGTTCCTCTAAAGCATGGATTGCGGCTCTTAATTCCTCTGACTGTTCCTTGCCTAGGATAATGCTCTCAACACTTTCATCCACAAGGTTATCTGATTCATCGCATTTTAACTCGCAGAGGCGGTTATTCTTATTGAGGTAAGAGAAATAAATATTCTTAGCAATTTGACAAAGCCACACCCTAGCACTCGATTCTCCGCGGAATGAATCAAGTTTTTTAAGCGCCCTAAAGAACGTCTCCTGTGTAATCTCTTCGGCGAGCAAAGAGTCTTTACACATAGAGAAAATGTATCTATAGACCAATGTGAAGTATTCACGATATAGCTGGTCTAAATCCATCATGTCCTCCTTTAGTATTTGCGTTTCTATTTATATGACTCTGCTTTATCTAAAACGTTACAAAAACTCTCTTATATTTTAAATTTATTGAAAAAAGAAAGTCCATGTGTATAACACCGACTTTCTTAAAGTATGTAAAATATTTAATCAGTTTAGCTTTTATGATTTATCCTTTAAGCTCTTCAAGCAGCTGCATGACTGTTTTGTTAAGTGCAGGATGGCGGAGATAAGGTGAGATTTGTGCTAGAGGTTTTAGCACAAAGTCTCTCTTGTGCATCTCAATATGAGGAATAGTAAGATTCTCATCCTCCACAATACAGTCATCATACATGATAATATCGAGATCTAGTGTCCTTGGACCCCAGTGCACCTTCCTTTCACGATGTGCCTCAAGTTCAATTCGCTGTAGCTCGCCAAGGAGCTCTTTAGGAGATAATAGCGTATCAACTAGTAGCGCTCCATTTAAGAACTCATCCTGCTCAACTCCACCGTAAGGCTCTGTTGTAATATAATCAGATACTTTAACTACTCTGCATCCCTTAATTTCTCCTATGCTCTTAATACCAAAATCGAGATATGCCTTTTTGTCGCCCATATTTGATCCAATAGCAACGTAAGCCTTGTGCCAGAAACGTTCAATCTTGACAGAAGCCTCTCTTAGCGGAAGTCCAATCGGTGCCCATGGCTTCTTTATCTCAACAGATACGCCCTTCACTATCTCGTATCTAAGCAACATTGCTTCAGCAAGCTCTTCGGCAGCAGCTTCAAGAAGCTTGACTGTGTGAGTTTTTGTGTGCTCTGTGACAAATGACGCCACATCACCATAATTAATCGAGTCATCGAGCTCATCTGTCTTACCCGCGAGCCTAGTGTTTATATATAATTTTATTGTAAATACGAACTTCTGCCCCAATGTATTCTC
This sequence comes from Mogibacterium neglectum, assembly GCF_030644205.1. NCBI lineage: Bacteria > Bacillati > Bacillota > Clostridia > Peptostreptococcales > Anaerovoracaceae > Mogibacterium > Mogibacterium neglectum. The sequence goes on along the minus strand of NZ_CP128647.1, from coordinate 834,387 downwards.
TTCAGGGAATACCCCATGATTCGCAAAGACTTCAAGGTCAGTTATTTTAATCTCATCGTACATTTTCAGTCTCCTCGTGTACGTTCAAGCTATGTAATTTACTTTTCAGCACATAGCATATGTAGTTTTTATCCTATATATGCTCCCTGAGAATTGCTTGCATAGTCTTCATCGCACGATAGTTTTCTTTAACATCATGAACTCTAAATATAGATGCACCCTGAACCACACCGTAAACAGTAGTTGCAACCGTTCCTTCAACCCTCTGGTCAACCGGTAGGTCTAGTATTAGGCCAAGCGTGGACTTTCTCGAAGTTCCAAGTAGGACTGGTAGCTCTAACTCCTTCATTTTATCTAAGTGATGCATAGCCATAAGATTATGCTCAGGCTTTTTACCAAACCCAAAGCCCGGATCCATCACAATCTTATCCATTTTTACTCCATGAGACTTGGCTATATCAATGCAGCCACGCATATCATCAATCCATTCTTTTACAAAATCGGTATAGTCAGTGTTGTTTCTATTATGCATGATACAAACTGGAACATCGTACTTCGCTGCTGCTTCAGCTACCTTTTCATCGTACTTGAATCCCCATATATCATTTACCATATCGGCACCACACTCTAGGGCAGCTTCTACAACTGCCCCCTTGTAACTATCGATAGAAACTGGGACATCAACGCGTTCCTTGACAGCTCTAATCACAGGTGCGATTCTCTCAATCTCTTCCTGCTCCGTAATCTGAATGTGTCCAGGTCTAGTTGACTCACCGCCGATATCAATAATTGCAGCGCCATCTTCAATCATCTCTTCAACATGGCGTAGCGCACTGTCCATATCGTTCCACTTGCCTCCATCAGAAAATGAATCGGGAGTGAAGTTAAGAATTCCCATGATGTAACAGTCGTTTTCTAAATCAAAAATTTTTTTGCCAATTCTCATTTTATTCCTTTTCCTTTCCACATTACTGTTGTGGATTAAAGAATATTACAACTTATTAATACGTAATATTCTTGTTCTTCTTATTATTGGGCCACTTACATGTATCACGCGCATCACATATAAAACATAGCCGAGACTCCTTATCTGCACGTTTAATGACATAGGTTAATTCCCCTATAAGTCCGCCAGCCTCTTTAGTTTCAGAATGCCCTCTATGACCACTAACCGCAGCTATTATCGCTTCTAGTTCCTCTTCGGTATATGATGACCTCTTTAAAATTTCCTCTGCAATCTTAGCTCCTGCTTCGTCATGAGGAATGCCATCAGTATACTCCTTACTTCGCCCTATATCGTGAAGTAAGGCTGCAGCATATATTACATCCTTAGGTATCTCCAAAGCCTCTTCAAGCGAAAATACGTATGCAATGCGAGCAACCTCCATCAGATGTGTAAAGTCATGTCTACAGTAGATTCTTTGAATCTCAGTACATTCAATATCTTCCATGCACCTCCGCCAAAGCTCATCACGGTAAATGGAATCAAGCCTCTTCATAGACTCATTGTCATTAGAAGGAATGGCTCTATATGTAATCATACTTTTTACAGAATAAGCCATCTAACCACTACCTATGTTCCATCATTCTGAAAAATGTATTCTGAAGATGTTCATCGTTCTCAAAGCTTCCTCGCGCCATAACCGTAACTGTCTTGGTTCCTGGCTTCTTAATACCGCGCATAGTCATGCACATATGCTCAGCCTCTATCATAACCATCACACCCTTTGGATTAAGCTCCTCCATGAATGCATCAGCTATCTGCGTTGTCATTCTCTCCTGAAGCTGAAGCCTCTTAGCAAATACTTCAACGGTCCTCGCCATCTTGCTGAGTCCGATTACCTCGCCATTAGGTATATATGCAATAGCTATGCGTCCATAAAACGGTAGCATGTGGTGCTCGCATAGGGAATAGAACTCTATGTCTTTCTCTAGCACTATATCGTTATTTTCAACATCAAAGCGCTTTGCTAGGTATGTACTTGCTGAATCGGTATATCCACCTGCAAGCTCTTCATACATTTTAGCGACGCGTTCAGGTGTTTCGAGCAATCCTTCTCTTGTGACATCCTCGCCGATTCCATCCAGTATGAGCCTTACACCCTCCATGATTTTATCTCTATCCATTGTTAGTCCCTCTTCTTTCTACAATCCTTTTTACGTCCCCTAGGAACGATAGTGACCCACATACGAGAATCACATCGTGTTTATTAGCATATTCATACGCTTTCTCCATGCCCTGGCAAATACTATCCGCAGCCTCGACATGCTCCGAGTAAGCGAGAACTTTTTCTTTTAACTCTTGTGATGGCATAGCTCTATCGTTATTTGGCGTCTCAACCGTTATAACCTGCTTTGATAAAGGTACCAGGTGTGATAGTAACTTATTGTACTCTTTATCTTTAAATACACCAATAACCAGTATTACCTTCTTATCCCCAAAATACTGACATATTGACGACTCAAGTGCGATTGCCGCACCTTCGTTGTGTGCGCCGTCGATTATTACAGTAGGTTCCTTTGCTAATTCAGTGAATCGTCCAAACCACCTTGCAGCCTTTAGTCCATCGTATATCGCTTTATCTGGTATTATGACACCCTTATCCCTTAATGCCTCTATTGCTAGTATCGCTAATGATGCGTTACTGAACTGGTGCACTCCTGCAAGCGATATGGTCACATCTTTCCATGAGCTGTAATTAAAGCGTTGTTCTCCTATTCCATATGAGATTGGTTCAATAGCAGCTTCATCAACCACTCTAAGCTCAGATCCGAGTTCATCACACTTAGCTGCTAGTACTTCTTCAGCATCTTCATGTTGCTTAGCACTTACCGCTATGGTATTCGGTTTGATAATGCCAGCTTTCTCACCAGCAATCTCCTTAATAGTCTCTCCTAGAAATGCCATATGGTCCTTCGAAATAGGCGTTATCACTTCGACCAGAGTTGTGTTTACGACATTCGTCGCATCTCCTCTACCGCCTAGACCGGTCTCTAGCACTACGAAGTCGCATCCTCTGCTCTTAAAATACACCATAGCTAGAGCCGTCTCCGCTTCAAATAGCGTCGGTGAATTTAGCCCATCCGCAACCATGCCGCTAATCGCTTCAGCGATCACTGTCGTATGACGTGCAAGCTCATCATCTGTTATATGAACACCATTTACCTGAAACTGTTCGCCGTATTCAAAAAGCCACGGAGAGAAGTAGCACCCCGTGGTATATCCTGCTTGAATTAAGATACTAGATAGATACGAGAGAATCGACCCTTTGCCATTGGTGCCAGCGACATGAATAAACTTTAACTCGTCCTGTGGATCACCCAGTCTGTGGAGTAGCTCGCGCATACTGTCCAGGCCAAGTACACTTCCGTATCTGGAAAGTTCATCCAGATATACTCTTGACTCCTTGTAATTCATTTATTACTCCTAAATCATTCTAAATATGTATATATTTTAATTCAGCAAGAGTTTAGTATCAAGAGATATTTCAACAATGAAAAAGCCCCATTATATTGGGGCTCATAAGTGCTATATTTCAAATGTTTATCCCTTATCTCAATAATAAAATAAAACATACTTCATTGCACAATTTTATAATACGTACGTGATGTAAACTTGAAAATAATGAAGTAAACCATGAAGAATACCGCAATTACTATACCAAAGAATTTACCATATTGTATAAAACTGTTAACACCAAACAATCCCAGTAATTGATAAACTATCTTCGATGCAATTGTACTATGAATAACTGCGACGATGAGCGGGGCAAAAAACATCCATACTATTTGCGATGAACTTGTTTTCTTAATTAGTCCATCAGACAAACCGATTTTTTTCATTATCTGATATTTTTCCCTATCTTCGTAACCCTCACTAATTTGTTTATAGTATATAACTAGAATAGTTCCAGTTAAGAAAACTAACCCTATTATGATACCAAGGAAAAGAAATCCCCCGTTCATTTCATATATTTTATCTAAATATTCCGATTTAGATAAAACAAAATAATCTTTTCCTTCCTTAAGCTTATTTAATTCACTCCTATATATCTTTTCCGAAAGACCTGAAACATTCCAATTCACATTGCAGCTAATGATTGAGTTTTCCTTTTTTTGTGTTTTCACATTTGTGGTTTTCAATGAACTGCTTATATATTTCATAGTGGAGAAATCCTTTACTATAATAACATATACCTCAGCTGCATAATTTGAAGGTGCTATATTGGGAATTTCTTTTACTTTAAATGTACGATCTCCTATTTTAAGATTCTTCATCCCAAGGAGTTGTTTATGATTGGCACAAATAAGTACTTCATCATCATTTAGTTTAATGTTATTGTGAGTTTGAGCATTATACCCATCCAAGTTATTTACAAAAATATATCTTGGTTCAATATTTTTATAAGGGGTAAATTCTACAAAGGAATTTCCTTTTTTAAGAATTGCTGTTGTCATATTGTAGGATATATATTCATCTTTAATTTGTTTATCATCTTTTACAGTTTTATTAACTTCCTCTTTAAGTGACTTTGCAACTTCTTTATAATTGTTCTCATCCACAGACACTTTACTATTAATCTGATAATCCCTTGGAAGAATATTTTGCGCTGTAGACTGTATGTTTGAGTATATTGTTGCAGTAACTGATAAAGTAATAATAATGCCGACACTCATAATTGATATGCTGGCAAGAGACACCGCATTACTCTTCATACGATATATAAGACCACTGATACCCAAGAATTTTGTAGGTTTAAAGTAGCTCTTTCTCTTTTTCTGCCTCTTCAAAACAATGATCGAGAACGATATATAAAGTAGGTAAGTTGCAATCATAACCAGGATAGCGGCGATGAAAAAGTTAAATAATGAAGACAATGAACCCTTTGTTGTCAATGCAATATAATAACCTGCTGATAATGTTATTAGTCCTATAACCGAAATTATCCATCTGGATTTAGGCTCACCCTCCCCACTGTGTTGCTTGCTAAGCAATTGAATTGGTGTTGACAGATAAATTCTATAACTGCTACGAAGCACAGTAATCATATATAGTACGGCTATTATTGCCAAGCTTAAAAGCATAGCAATAATGCTGAAAGGAAAGTCCATGAGTCTGCCTGAAACATCATGCATTAGACGGTTAAGTCCTAAAAAAGTAAGCTGCCCAAAAATATACCCACCAACAACACCGACAACTGCTATCATAGAAAACAATACAAAAAACTCGATGCTGATTATTTTACGAATATGTTTCTTTTCTAAACCGAGTATTGCGTATAAAGCAAACTCTTTATTTCTTTTTTTTAGCAAAAAGTTTGTCGTATATGTTACGAATATAAAAGTAAATATACCTACTACTATTGCTCCCATTGCTATAACGGTAGGAAGAGAATCATGTCTCGTCTGAACATAATTATTATTTATTAAACTCGCCATTATATTAAATAGAATCAACATAATACCTGCTGACAAAACAAATGGAACTTCTAACAATCTATTTGCCTTCAAATTTTGAAAAGCAAACTTTCTAGCCATTGAGAATGTCATTATTTATCACCTCTATTCAACATAAATTGAGCTTGATTAATACGCTCCATGAATTCTGCTTGCCTCTCATTTTCCCCACGGTATATTTCGTGATAAACGACTCCGTCTTTAATAAACAACACTCTGTTTGCATATGATGCCGCCCTTAAAGAGTGTGTAACCATAATGATTGTCTGCCCATTCTGATTAATAGTGCGGAACATCTTTAGTAACGTTTCAGAAGACTGTGAATCAAGCGCACCTGTAGGTTCATCCGCAAGCAGCAGAGACGGCTCGGTAATTATAGCCCTTGCAACAGCTACTCTTTGCTTCTGCCCACCTGATACTTCATACGGGTATTTTTCCAACAAATCCCCTATACCAAGCGGCTCCTTTAAATTACTTAACCTTGACCTCATGATAGCCTCTTTTTCATCTGAAAGAACAAGTGGTAGGTATATATTGTCACGGTTGTTAAATTGATCAAGCAGGTTAAAATCTTGAAAAACGAAACCAAGCTCTTTTCTACGGAATTCTGAAACTTCGGTGTCCTTTAACGAATTTGTATCTTGCTCATTTAGAACAACCGTACCAGAAGTAGCTTTATCGAGTGTAGCTATTATGTTTAATAAAGTTGTCTTACCGGCACCTGATTCGCCCATTATTGAAATAAATTCACCTTTCTCTACGGAAAAATTAACACCTTTTAGGGCTTCTGTTGTAATCTTTCTAGTTTGATATAATCGCTTTACATTTTTTAATTCTAAGATTGCCATATCTTCATCACTCCTTTTCTTTATGTCATAATTTTACTAATACACATATATTCCTGCATTTATTTAATATGACAATCTCTATTCCTAAACTTACAGTTCTGAAAGATTGAAAGGAAATTGCACTATAAATTTGCTTCCAACGTTTATCGTCGATTCAACTTTTACTTTAACATTTATCAAATCTGCAATAGATTTAACAAGATACAATCCAAGACCACTTGATTTCTCGTTTATTCTTCCATTGAAGCCTGAATAACCTCTGTCAAAAATCTTTCCTAAATCTTCTGACCGAATCCCAATACCTGTATCTTGAATGCTCATAGTATTGGTCCTTTCTTCATATGAGATTTTAATAGTGCCAGATTCCGTATATTTAATTGCATTAGAAAGAATCTGTTCAATAAGAACTGACAACCATTTCGCATCGGATATAACTTCTACGTATATTGGTTCATATTCCAAAGAAATCCCTTTTTCTATAAACATCATGGAATATTTCTTGAGCAAGTTCTTTATGATTTTATCAAGATTAATGAACGTTATATCCATATCTGCCTGTCTATCAATTAGCTTTAAATAATTGATTGCCATATTAGTATATTCTTCAATATAAAACATTTGCGCTTTAAGCTTCTTGTTATATAACGAGCTATCCTTTTGCAAAATTAGGTTTGCCACCGTAATAGGAGTCTTAATTTGATGCACCCATAAGAGGAAATATTCCTCAAGATTTCTTCTGTCATTCAAGGCTTGACTTTGCAATTGTTTATTTTCTAATTTTAATTGTTCTGCTATTTCTCTATATCCCTCTTTTTTATAATAATTGAACCACTGAATGAATAGATATAAGAATACGCCAAATGAAATCCCTTCTATACCTAACACTAGATACTCTTTTTCTAAATTAGCAAATAAAAAAATAGCGCTGAACACTATTATCGAATATATTGCGAAAATAATTACTTTATATTCACTTTTAATATAATTTATAAACTTATTCATATTAACCTCACTGTAGATAATAACCAATACCCTTCTTTGTTTGAATAAATTCATCTAACCCTACGCCAGCCAGTTTCTTTCTAAGCCTTGTCATATTAACAGCTAACGTATTATCATCTATAAAATCATCCCCTTGCCAACAATGGTTTATAATATCCTCTCTCTTTGCAATTTGTCCTTTCATATTAAATAAAATATCAAGTATCAAAAGCTCTGTTCTTGTCAATGAAAGAGAAAATTCTTCTCCCTCAAGTTTTGCTGAAGACAAATTTAATGTCAATTCCCCATATGCAAGCTTGTCACTATCTAAAGTATAGTCATATGTCCTTCTCAAAATCGCCTGTATCTTGGCTATAGTTACTGTTATATCAATAGGCTTTGTAATAAAATCATCTGCTCCAAATTGTATTGCTTGCACCATATCCATAGATTCAGAATGTGATGAAATGAAAACTACAGGAACATTTGACTTTTGACGAATCCTTTGCGTCCAATAGAATCCATTGTAATATGGTAAACTAATATCCATAAGGACAAGATTGGGTTCAAATTTTTCAAAAGTCTCGTATACAGTGCTAAAGTCTTCGATGCTTTTCGTTTGATATCCCCATTGATTAAGTTCATCACTAAGAATAGAATCTATCGATTTATCGTCCTCAATAATTAAAATTTTTAGCATTCTTATCTCCTAAAACTTCTGACTTTTAACAATCATAATTTTTAATAACAACTATTCCATACACTACAATTTATCATAAATAAGGTTATAAATCTGTACAAAAAATAGTCCTATTGACTTAATTACTAAAAGGACTATTCTATTCGATATTGATATTCATTATAAAAAACAGATAATTGCAGTCTCAAATGTGTCAGTGAATTAGAAAAGTAAATATCCATATGAAAGAAACAATCCAGATATTAATATTGCATAAAACGCAGCAAACACCCATTTTATTTTTACACATAGTGCTATAAACTCCCTGATAAAAGCAGACGGGATGTAGTATCTTGCTGTGCGGCAACCTAAACCATCGCCAACCATTCCGACTTTCTTTGCATAAGCTCCAGTACGATATACGTGGTAATTATTAGTTACAAACAAAAATTTAGGATTCTCAATTAGAGATTCACCTATTTTTTTTGAAAATAGCAGATTTTCATACGTTGTTGTTGACTTATCTTCTAGTATGATTCTGTCAGTTGGAACAGTTGTCTCTTTTTCTATATAATTAGCAATTGCTTGTGCTTCAGAGATTTTCTCGTCGTTTCCTTTTCCTCCGCTAGCAATAATCCTAATATTCGGATTCTTTGATTTATAAAATGCTTCGATAGCTTTATCAATACGTTGTTTCAATAAAGGTGTCACATATTCGCCTTCTTTCAGTCCCGCGCCATGGATAATGATGAAATCATAGAGCTTATTTTTAGGGATAGCCAAATATAAAATTGAATATAGCATGAGTCCTACAAAAGCTGATCCAAAAAGTAAGTACGAAAAAACGATTATTATAAATATGATGGTTAGAATCATATTTGAAAAAAACAACCTCCCTACACTTGTGTAATAGAAAAATATCAATGCAAAAAATAGCAAGATGATTATACCTAATATTAAAGAAAGTAGATTGGTTTTGGACAGTCCTTCGCGTTTCAATAAAATGAAGCCATTGTATATTAAGAACACTGCACTTAAAAGAATTATTAAAGGTATCACGAATAATAGCAGGAATATTATAAAACCATGTGCAACTACATAACCAGAATCATAAAGTATTTTTGCCACAGATATATTAATTAATATTATACATATGATTAACAATGCCGGATTCAAAAAACTTCTTCTATCTCTCCAAACTGAGAAAATAAAAGCAATTATAGCAAATAGAGTTATTAAATACATAATACATTAACACTCCCTTTCGAAATCGACATCATAATTTTAGTATATCACAATATTAGTATAGAATATTACATATAACAATTTAATAAAAATTAATCTAAACTACGATTTTAGCTTATTCATTCACTTAAATATCATCCTTAATATCCTCAATAATTGATTTTATTGAAATACTTTTCATTTCATTTTCCATTGCAACTTTTACCCTTTCAAGCTTGTCATCTAAAGCTATATGGATTTTACTTCCTACAGGGCATTTTAAATTTGGATTTTCGTGAAAGTGAAATAATCCATTATCGCTTAAAGGGTCAACAGCTAAATAAATATCATAAAATGTGATATCCGCCAGCTCCTTTTGTATAGATACGTCCCTCTTTCCTCTTTCAGTATTGATTATTCCTGCTTTATTCAGAGATGACATAACACCTCTAATAATCACCGGATTTGAGCCTATACTTTCAGCTAGAAGCTTGCTATTTACTGGAATCTTACCATGGAAATAATCAATGCATGCTAAAATATGAATCGCTATTGTAAATTTACTCGTAATTTGCATACCTATCTTTATATAACTCCTTCTTTTTTCCTATTAATCTAGTAATCCACAAGATGCCCCACTGAACTCGCAATCGTCAAGTCTATCATCAGGAAGATTGCATGACCTTCTTTGTTTTTCCACCATTTTCATTACAAAATCACTAGCTGGATTATTCAAAATGTCTTTTGGTGTTTCATATTGTTCAATTTCTCCATGATTCATGACTAGAACCTTTGTTCCTAGCTTCAAAGCTTCTTCAATATCATGAGTCACAAAGAATATTGTTATGTCGGTTTTTTTATGAATTAATTTTAATTCTTCTTGAAGCTGTGCTCGTGTAATTGCATCCACTGCACCAAAGGGTTCATCCATTAGAAGGATATCTGGAGATGCAGCCAATGCTCTGGCTATTCCCACCCGTTGCTGTTGACCACCTGATAATTCATCTGGAAAACGATACCTTAAGGAGTGATCTAAACCTACAATATCCATCCATTTATTTACAGCTTGCTCAGTCTTCTCAACATTTTTTTTATTTAATAAACGTGGTACATATGATATATTTTGCGAAACATTCATATGTGGGAACAAGATACTGCCTTGTATTGCATAACCAATACTTCTGCGCAATTCAATCATATCCTTATATCTTATGTTCTCCCCGTTTACGAAGATTTCACCTTCACTCGGCTCATAGAGTCCGTTAATCATCTTAAGAATCGTGGTTTTACCACAACCCGACGAACCAATAATGGTTACAAATTCTCCCTTTTCTATTGCAAGATTAAAATTTGGTATAACAATGTTGTCTCCATATCGTTTACTTACATCTTTAAATTCAATTACTGTACTCATAAACTTCCCTCATGTATCTATTTAAACCGTTTTTACTTAAATTATCGAAATTCTTTTATGATGTTTTATTTTTTAAAAGTCCCTTTTTTATGAGAAATGCTTTGGCAACCTCTTTTGGTTCCTTTTTCTCACTCTCGACTTCGTAATTCATCCGTTGCATGTCGGATTCGGTTATAATCCCACTGAGTTTATTTAAAGATTTGCTTAATTCTGGATGTTTTTTTAATACCTCCTGGCGTACAACAATTCCGCATTGGTATGATGGATATATCTTTTTATCATCCTCTAGTACTACAATATCAGAATTTGCAAGTTGTCCATCTGTGGTATTTACCGGCATGATATCAATTTTACCACTATTTATTGCCTTATATTTTAGTCCCATATCCATATCACTAGTATTTTTAAAAGTTAACCCATATTCATTACAAAGCTTGTTATAACCGTCTTCTCTATCGTAAAAATCATATTCTGCTCCAAAAACTAACTTCCCATTCAATTTTTTCAAATCAGAGTATGTTTTTAGATTATATTTATCGGCAATTTCCTTTCGAACTCCAATGCCAAACGTATCATTGAATCCTAGTAGTACATTCCATGTTAGTCCTAATTTTGACTGATACATTTTCTGAAGCTCTTGGAATCGAGTTTCCGTATATATCCCCTTTTTCTTTAGTACCATATTCCAGCCAGTACCTGTATATTCGGGATACATATCAAATTCACCACTTTCCATACCTGGTTCTATATTCGATGTACCTCCTCCAACGCCCTGAGTGATATCAACATCCAAATCTGTATCTTTCTCAATCATAAGTTTTAAGATTTCCCCAAGGATATATTGTTCTGTCATAGGCTTCGTTGCTAAACGTATTTTATTATTATGTTTAGGAATTATAATTCCTGCTATTAGGGAAATCGCGATAACACCTATCGTAATTATTACTTTAATATTTAAATTGCTCTTTTTTTTAGATTTCCTCAAAACTTTCTTTTCTAGGATACCAAGAAGAAAATCGATAATAAGCGCTAAGCCAGCAATTAATAAACTACCAGATATAGTCATAGCAGCATTATTGGTCGTTATTCCTCTATAAATAGCAACACCAAGACCTCCTGCGCCAATAAAGGAAGCAATTCCCGCAAGTGCGATAGTCATTGTTGCCATATTTCTAATTCCTGAGATAATCACAGGCATCGCTAGAGGAATTTGAACATTGAAAAGAGTTTGAGCTCGGGTACTGCCCATTCCTTTTGCTGCTTCTAATATTGATTCATTAACGTTTATCATACCAGTGTAAGTATTCCTAACCATTGGAAGTAATGCATACACCGACAGAACGATTACAGCTGTTACATTACCAATTCCTGAAAATGGAATAAGGAATCCAAGCATCGATATTGATGGAATTGTATATAAAAAGTTAATTATATTTAAAGCAGGTTTTGCAGCTTTTCTGTACTCACTTATTAATATTCCTGCCATTCCACCAATTATGATAGCAATCAAAATAGCTGACATTGAAATTTCAATATGCTCCAATAACAGTTTTAAGAAAAATTCTTTTTTTGTAGTTAACAGCTCTACTATTTCTTTTAACATTTTATATTACCCTCTTCTTTCGATTGCGGACACAGGACAGTTTTCGAAACATAGTCCACAGTGCAGACAGTGATCCTGATTTATCACGTACGGTTCTCCTTTTGTAATGCACTTCTGTGGACATCCGTGTAAACATTTTCCACAACCGATACACGTTGATGTTATAAAGAAACCTTTTCCTTTAACTGTATCCTCCCCAATTGAAAAGCTGTATCGATTAATTGGATTCTTACCAAGATCAAAAAATTCTATCAATCCATTATCTATGTAAAATGCATCGAGGATATATCTGCTATTTTCTGGGTATACGCTATTCATAGCTGGATTTTCATCGAAAATTCGGTCTATCCAGTACTTATTATCTTCAACCTTTTTTGCCTCGCCTTCAAGACGAATCATCTGAAAATTCTTATTAAGCCCAGTGATGGCTACGTCACCTTTAGTTATTAGCTGCTTATGAAAATCCTTACCGCGTCCCGTACAGAAATAGAGTTTTTCGTCTTCAACAATCATTACATCGATTATCCTAACCTGTGGTTTACCCTTTTCATCAACAGTTGCAAACGCTACATCCTTAATCTCTCTTAAAATGTCTAAACAATCTTGTGCTTTCATTTCCTATCCCACCTTTTAACATTTAAGTTAATTATGTTAACTCCACGTGTTCTAACACTAGCATAGATGTAATATATATTATTACATCTATGCTGTCAAGTTTTACTTATTATCTAATAGCATAATTAAAAGGATGATTATAATCGTACTAATAGTTAATACGAAAAATAAAATCACCCTTATCAAAATAAATATATTTTTTTAGTTCTGCAGCACTAATAGGTTAAAGTAATGACCTACTTCTTCCCGAACAATTTTGATAGAAGTCCCTTCTTCTTCTCAGTCTTTGGAGTACTCTCCTCCGGCACCTCATGATCTGTCTTCTTGTATTCGACATTCTCAGATATTTCATAATCGCTCATACCAGTCGCTTCTCTAACCTGTGCTAAAGCTACCTCACGATATATAAGAGCTCCTCGAGGATCGCAGAATCGAATATCCGAATAGCAAGTCGATCTATTTAAGTCAAATGGCTGAACTTCCATTACCTCGGTTGCCTCAATAAGGCCGCTATCTGTATTTGCCGCATCTTGTAAAGCGAACTGGAATACCCCGAGGTTGTCCGTTCCAAATGATTCTGTAAGAATGCTGCGTACAGCTTCATCGCTTTCTATATCTCTTAGTAGCTCCTTAACGTGATCAGGACCTATAAATATTCCTGCAGAATAATTCTCCTCTATCAAGTCGTTACTAGGAGCAGGAAGCCACGAAGGGAGTACTTCTGACCAAGGCGTACGGTATTTATCCATCTCAGGATGTCCTTCTATTACAAACGAAAAGGCCGCACCGCGTACATACTGATAGTCACGGAAGAATCCACCCATAATAGGTAGTCCGTATAGAAGTCCCTTTTCCGATGGCTCTCCTTCATCAATCGATGCGAAGTGTTTCATGTGATCAACATACTTTTCGTAAAAGAATTCCTCTCCTTGTGCTTCCATTAAAGCATTTAGAACACTCTCATCTCCATTTCTAAGAGCTTTGAGCGGAGCAAAGTACCACTCCTCCATCTGCGATCTGCTCATTGGATGATAGCTAATATCAAAACCCATATATATACTCCTTAATTATATTACTTATAAATTAAAACTGTACAGATATCTCCATACAAATAGGTGGCTTCACTATGTGTTGGTTCTGCGGATAGTCCGTATAATTAACCATAGGATACTGATCCAAATATGTCCTTAGCGCCTTTCTTGCCACCTGCATATTTTCGATAACACCTGTCTCATCACCCCATTTGAAGTAACGCCTGAGAAGAATTCCATAGTAGCGTTTTCCATCAAGATTTTCTTCCCCTTCTATTGTTAGATAGCTTGAAGAGTCATATTCACTCGCTGGAAACTTCGTTGCCAAATTATATATCATATCTATGTACAGTGTGTCTGTCAGCTGACCTCTCTTGCCCTGCTTAGTACTGGTTGCAAGGTAGAAAGGCATATCTGGGTAAGCATTCAGTTTTACCTCTACTTCTCCTTCGTGCGAAACTTCATCTGATGGAACTTTTCTAAACGTGTAGTTTCCACTGCCATACTTAGAATCGAGATAAGAGATTATTTTAGTTCTGCTCGTTTTATCCATCAGTAGAGGTTTCTTGTGAGATACATCGGCAGTAACAGATTCCTGTGGCTCTTTAAAATAAGCCATAACATATGCATCCTTAACGACAGGTCTATAGTTTTCATTCATGTATTCGCACATTGCCTGTAGCTTAGAACACAGAGCTTCAACATCCTGATTATTTTTTACGGTACAGTTATACTTAATTATTGAATCTGAAAATTCTATATTTTTTATCTCTTTTCGGCTGAAAAACTTAGGCAGGACAATTTTACCTAATATTTCCGTTCTATTATCATCATCCGTATATGCCGGGACAGGAATTACACCTCCATGACCAATTTTCTGCTTAATGGTGTACTTTATTTCTGGATAATCAGTAGGTGAAATCTCCCATGTCTTCTTGTCAAGCTGTTTGACCTTAACCTTACCTTCACCGTAACGCTCTTCTACTTTCTCCGTTACACTCTTAGTGGTTAATGGTTTACCATCAGGCAGTATACATCCAGAGCACAATATCATAATTAATGCTATTACCAGCCCTAATAAGTATATTTTTTTCATATACCTTCCCTCATACATCATATTTTTAATAAAAATGCAATTATTAAACCAATTTATTATAAAGCCGTTACATGAATTCAAAAAAACAATGATTCATGACGTCTTCTATTTATCACCCGTAATCCTAATTTAACTATAGCATTTTTAGGATAAGCTATTCGTGCATCTATCGGACATATTTTAACGCATGCCATACAAACTATACATTCATCTTTATCAGTTGTTATATCTGCTTTTATACAGCTTTTAGGACATGCTTTTATACATTTATAACAACGGATGCATTTTTCGTTATCTGTATATGGAATAGTAAATATTCTTTTTCCTGTATGTATAGGTTTATTATCCGCAACAAAGTTTATAACTTTATCGGACATACTAACTTTATTGCTAAAAAAATATCTCTCAATATTTGCTAATCTATCTCTTATCGTCTCACCGAACTGGGTTGCCTTCTGTAAATCATCTTCATTTGGTCTACCTTTAGCAACTGGAATAAATTTACTGGAATATGAATGTTCACCAACAAACTCACCATACCCAAGTAATTTTCCATCACCTTTTCTTATTATTGATATCAATTCTTTAGTAGCAAACATGGTTGATGCATTGCCATACAGTGTAACAGCAATTACGTTTTTCCTCTGAAAATTTAAGTGTTTAATACAGTTCCTGAATTCTTTATACAGAAAACCTCCATATATTGGAGCTCCTAAAATTATTAAATCTATATTATCAAAGCTCAGATTTTGAGTTTTTTCTCTATTGTCACGTTCAGTCAGATTAATTGAATAAATTATTTCTCCGCCAATTCCCTTAACAATATTGTCAATAACTTTTTTCGTTGTTCCTGTTGGTGAAAAATATACAGTAGCAATTTTAATTATATTCATTGGCATATTACTATCTCCTTAAATTAGCTAAAGTATTACACAATTTTCCACCTATAAACTACTCTTAATAACTCAGTTTAAATCAACTTTTGCATAGTAGCAACAGCGCATGGAATCTTGCCATCTGCTAGTTCTACTTTTACATCGATATACCCTGCAGACTTAAAGAACTCTAGGTAGCTAACAACATTGAAGTATTGCTTAAAATCAGCACCCACCTTTCCTACTGAATCGGTTAATTTGTTCTTCTTATCTTGCTTATCACGATTCATGTACGTAGGAATTATCAGCATTCCACTAGGTCTGCATACGCGGTTTAACTCGGCTAGAGCCTTTAGAGGTTCATCAAGAAGATGAATGACATTACCGGCAATAACTTTATCAAAGCTATTATCTGGGTAGTCGAGTGCAAAGATATCTGCTAATTCAAAAGTGATGTTATCATATGATGAGCAATTCTTCTCAGCACGTTTAATCATCTTTGATGAAAAATCAGTTACAACAAGCGTATCACACCTTTCGGCTATCACCGTACTTAGCATACCAGTCCCTGCCGCACACTCTAGCACCTTATCCTGTGACTCTATGTATTTGCCCACTATACTCTTTAGTTCATTATGTGTCTTTCTATTAATAACCTTGACGAATATGTCATAGACCCCTGCTACATTATCCCAAAACATAATTACAGTTCCTCCTCAATCAATTCCCAAGAGCGCGTAATATAGTTCGCAGATGAGATTTTATACATACAGTAATATTTAATTATGATAATCTACCGTTATCCATTTCATACACCCTGTCAGAAAGAGAAAGTGTCGACTTCCTGTGAGAAACGAGTACTATCGTCTTACCTGACTTTTCTTTTTCTAGCGACTTAAGGATAATTCCCTCATTCAAAATATCGAGATTACTTGTCGGCTCATCAAGTAGCAATAAATCAGCGTCATGAAGAAATGCTCTTGCAATTCCAATCCTCTGCTTCTCTCCATCTGAAAGTGTGTCGCCAAGTTCCCCTACATTCGTTTCATACCCGTGAGGTAGTCTCATTATAAACTCATGTATACTTGCTTTCTTAGCTGCTTCTTCGATTGCAAGTAGGTCAGCATCTTCTCTTGCAACCCTAATATTATTTGCTATAGTGTCACGAAAAAGTATAGTGTCCTGAGTTACATACGAAGACATATTACGTAAATCGACTGTATTAATATCCTTTATATCCTTTTCTGATATGCGCATTGCACCCTGTTCAACATCCCAGAACCTCATTAAGAGCTTAAGAAGTGTAGATTTCCCAGAGCCACTAGCACCGTGTATACCTAGCACCTTGCCTTTATCAATATCCACAGAAACATTCTTGAGGATAACTTCATCTGCATATGAAAATGTAATATTGTCAGCCTTAGCGCCTGTAAATATAGTCTCTTCCTTTCCACTTACTTCCTCGACTTCCGGTGCTTCTTCGAGAAGTGAAAGTACCCTTTCTCCGCAGGCAAGCGTCTGATTCAAGCTATTAGAAAGCGAAGATAGCGCTACAACAGGTCCGAAGGAACTCATCATGGCAAGAGTCGCGATTAGCATCTCAGAGAACGTAGCGGCGCTCTCGACATAGAGGTATATCATTGTAAATAACATTCCCCAGGAGAACAGCTGAATCACTATATTGGTAACTGCCCTCTGAGAACCCTCGTATAAACTGAGGTTCTTCTGATTATCGGCAAGTGAGCGGGAGTTATCGTTCAATTTACGAATCTGTTCATCTCCGTGATTGTACTGAAGAATTTCATCAACACCGTACATACTGTCTAGTACGAAGTTATTGAGTTCGCCTACGCAATTACGGAACTTCATGCCAACAGCAGCGCTCCTTTTGCCATTCCATACAGGAATCACAACCCCAACTACAGTATATCCTGCAAATGCGATGACTCCAGCTATGAGACTTTGAGACCCTATAAACACAATCATAATCAATGACGTCAGAAATGCGATTACGATTGGAGATATCGTATGGGCAAAGAAAACCTCAAGTAGCTCAATATCTCCCGTGATAATCGAGATAAGGTCTCCTTTATTCTTGCCCTCAAGCTTAGCAGGACAGAGCTTTCTTAAGCATTCGAATACCTTGTGACGGATGATAGCAAGAATTCTAAATGCTATGTAATGATTACAATACTGTTCTCCATAGTGCAGCACCCCTCTTGCTATAGCAAGTATGACTAGAATTGTAAAAATCTGACTCCACGTCATTAATTCGTCAATTGAAATTCCTCCGAATAGAACATCACCACCGATGATTGACAGTCCTTTTATTACGCCAATTCCACCTATTATTGTAAGAAATATCGCACATAGGAAGCCGACAACACCTAAGATAATGCCTGTTAGCATAACTCCTGTTAGAGGCTTTACAAGCACGATAAGACTGCGCATTATTGCAATATCTGATCTGCGCTTATCCTTTTTCATATCGACGCAACCTCTCTTCCTTTAGAGTAATTCTCAAGCTCTGATTGTTCAGAGTACAAGTTTTCATATGTGCCTTTTAGCTTCATAAGTTCTTCGTGAGTTCCCTTTTCAACTATTACTCCACCACGAAGCGTATATACAACATCGCTATTTACAACATTAGCAAGTCTGTGAGATATAAGAATAACCGTCCTCTCCTTCGCAATCTGTGTAATAGCTGCCATTATTACCTCTTCGCTCTCGGCATCTATATTGGAAGTTGCTTCATCAAATATATATACCGGTGTGTCATGAAGTAATGCTCTCGCTAGGGCAAGTCTCTGCTTCTGACCTCCAGAGAAGTTCGTAGCATTAGATTTAACCTTTGTATCTAGTCCATTTTGAGCTTCAAGAAATGACCTTAGATTAACCTTGTCTAATACCTCTAGCATCTCCGATTCTGTTGCATTAGGATTTCCCATCATAAGATTATCACGTACGGTACCTTTGAAAATCCAGCTGTTATGACCAATCATAGTAAAGTTATTCATAATCGACTTACTGGTTATTTCCTGATGCTCGATGCCATTAACCTTTATACAACCCCTGTAGTTGTGATTTTTGCCGAGTAAGATTCCTGCAATAGTGGATTTACCAGATCCAGAGACTCCAACTATGGATACGAGTGAACCAGAATCTATATTCATGCTAATATCGTGCAAAATCTCCCTGCTATCGTCATATGAAAACGTAACATCCTCGAGACTTATATCTATATATTCACCTGAAATTTCCTTATCTCCACGTTTCTGTTCTGGCAAATCAAGAAATGCGAAGATTCTATCACTAGCCTTCATTCCGTTCATCCCAATATGGAAAAAGTTGCCAAGTAAACGCATTGGCAAGAAGAACTCTGCAGCTAGGAATGTACACATTAGCACCCCTGACACATTAATGTTACGATTAGAAAATTCAATAAGAGAACTTATGATTCCCGCTGCTGCACCACCATATGCGATGATATCCATAATCGATGTGCTATTGAGCTGCATCATCAACACCTTCATAGTAATCTTGCGAAACTGTTCTGATTCACTGTCAATCTGATCAACCGCCCTTTGGTCAGCCCTGTAAATCTTCAGCGTTGTCATGCCCTGTAGTTTCTCGAGGAAGCTATCACCAAGTCCATAATATATATCAAAGTAATTACCAAGAATCTTTTTTGCTACCATCATTACGAGCATAATTACAATCGGAATAAGCGGAACAGCCACAAGTAGTACGATTGCTGTTTTTAAGCTAATCCTCGAAACGACAAAGAACAACGTTAACGGAGCAATAAGTGCATAGAAAAACTGGCTTAGATACCTACCGAAATAAATCTCTAACTGCTCGACGCCTTCACCTGACATCTGTACGATTTCAGAAGTCCTTATCTGCTCGCGGTATGATGGACCTAGCCATAGCACCTTTTTATATATCTGATCTCTAAGTGCACGCTTAACATCGACACTTGCCAAATAGCACGCGCGAGAATACAGCCGGTCGCAAATAAACCTAATCATTAGTCCAACCGCTACAATTCCGACAGTCGTAAGTATTTCATAATTCGTAACACTCTTTTGCCACGCAGCATCGATTAACTCTGTAACTTGCCACACTATCGCAATTTGAGCAAGCAGTGAAAGCCACTGCCAAATGATTTGATAGATTATATACTTTCCAGAACCCTTTAAGAGTCTTATCAGTCTCATCTTAATCACATTTAGTTCTCCTCTTCTCAATGACACCAGTAAGCGCATGTTTTAGACAAAGCACTGGATGATATATGATGATTCTAGGACCACTATAGCGCATGACCTTCTGAATCCTTTTCTTCATCTCAGGCGAGTAGCATTGTATCCTGCAGTTACTGCAAAACGTCTTGTTTTCCATAAATCGACATTTTGCACTACGGAACCTCGCATATTCTAATAATTGCTGACAGTCTTCGCATAGCACTTTACCATTTTGGTTAGTATGATTCTTATGGCAATAAAGTTTAATCATCTGTGATACGAGCATAATCTCCTTCTGTCGCTTCCTCTGGGATTTCTTAGATTCCAAATTTCATCACACCCTCTCATCATATAATGGGCTCGTTAAATAAGCAAAATTAAATATTTCTTTTATTATATTATCACCATTAGATTTCTCTAACAAATATTATATTCCTGCAACTTCTACTAAGTTACCAAATATAATTATTACATATAAATTTTTGATTCCATAAAAAAACACCTGCCATGCAGGTGTTTAACAGACTCAACAATACAAAGTTTATTTTAGCATATAGTGCTATATCACAAAGAGAAATATAAATAGTAGGGTATATAATACTACGAAAGCCCATTTGATCTTTACACAGGCTGCGATAAATTCTCTGATAAAAGCAGACGGAATATAATAACCTGCTGTTCTACATCCGAGACCATCTCCATCCATTTTAATCTTTCTAGCATATGCACTAGTACGATATACGTGGTAATTATTAGTTACAAATAAGAACTTGGGATTATCTACTAGCTTTTTCCCTAGTGCCTTTGAAAATAGTAGGTTTTCATAAGTCGTGGTCGACTTATCCTCAAGAATTACTCTATCTATCGGAACAGAAGTTCTACTCTCGATATAATTTGCCATTGCTTGAGCTTCAGATATTTTTTCATCTGGCCCTTGCCCACCACTAACAATAATCTTAATATATGGATTACTGGAATTGAGATAAGCTTCAACAGCTTTTTCAATTCTCTGTCTTAGCAAAGGTGTTACGTATTCACCATCACGGAGTCCGGCACCATGAACGATGATAAAATCATATATCTTTTTGTTTGGCACAGTTAGATAGATAAATGAGTATAACATGAATGCTATAAAGGCTGTGCAAAATATCAAATATGAATATACTGCTATTACAAAAATGACATTAGAAAGAGTATTTACATTAAACACTTTCGTCTCTGATGTGAGATAATAAAAAGTCACTACATAAAACGCAAGAACCGAAACTCCGAGAGATAACGATACAAGGTTAGTCTTTGAAGCTCCTTCTTTTTTTAGTAAAATACATCCATTAAAAATCAGAAAAATAGCACCCATAATTATCAGGCCTTGCACACAAAAAAACATGATTAGTACAAGAGAATGACGAGCAGAATTATACCCCAGATCTTAGAATAATCTAGCGATAGACAAATAGCCAAATATAATGCATAACATTAGTAGGGCCGGGTTTAAAAAGCTTCTCCGATCTCTCCAAAATGAATATATAAATGAAGCAATTAGTAATATCGTTATTAAGTACATTTAAACCTCTAATTGTAAGTTGTTAAATGAAGCTTTCGGTCTTCATATTCACCTAGAAATACTTCTCTGTGTGATTTTATACCACGTTTATTTAATTCCTCAGTCAGCCACGCTTCATCCTTACCGATAACCCTCAATATGTCAGTCTGAATCTGACCATCGGTTATAAGTGGATACTTTGGATTCGCTTCACCTTCATTTACGATAATTAAATCGCCATCTTGCTCAATAACTGCTCTTTTTACCTTATTAGTAGAATAAATTTTTTTAGTCCTCAGTTTAAATGAAATTTCATGAGCACTAAGTCCAACTCTCTTACAGTTATTAATGTTTACTTTACCATCCTCTATAACAATAAGAGCCTTACCATCGAGGATTTGCTTGGCCTTGACGTTATGCTGTTTAATCCATCTCAGAATTAAGACCATAGCACACCAGATGAACAGGATGCCGACAAACTGAGGAATCTTAACACTATCATTGTACATAGCACCTCCGATAATTCCACCGAGCACGTAGTTCTGCACCTGATCACTAGCAGATGATGGCGCAAGGTTTCCCTTCCCCGTGACGTTAATTATTATGATCATCACAATGAACCCTATAAACAGTTTCAGACTTATCAATATAAATATATGCATAAACACTTCCTTTCATATTTTCAAAATCATTGTTTCTATTCTTGTTATTATATAAGGACCTATCTATTCTTTCTATTATCAATTTAAAGTTTATGATATCATATAAACTAAATGATTGGAGGCAAATAAATTGGATACAAAAAAATCACCTTTAAAAAGATTACTTTTTTTATTTCTACCATTTATATTTTTATTTGTATATGACATATTGGCATCTTTGGTAGCCGTTGTTATCGAAAGAGGCCTCACATTATTCTCAGTTAGCAATAAATTTCTGAGTTCAAGCGCAAGCTTTATGGATGCATCTATAGCTTTCGTATTATCAATTATATGCTATATATTCTACCGCATAGTTTTTACAAAAAGAGAGCCAGAAGTTCTTATAAATAAACCAACTGGAGTAATATATGCTATAGTACTCGGATTCGGTGCGGGAGGAATATCAAGCATTTGGCTAAACGGTATGTACATTCTTGCTGATTATTCGCCTTTCCTTGCAAAGCAAGTTAAAGGATTTGATTCGCTCTATAGTGATATGGAGAAAGGTCCATATATATGGCTATTCCTCGCGATTGTTGTAGTTGGACCGATAATTGAGGAGATACTTTTCCGTGGCATCATCTTTAGTAGCTTTGAGAACACAACGAAAAACTCTTGGTTTCCTGTACTCGCAACTGGTATTATATTTGGTGTATGGCACGGTAGCTTTATCCAAGGCGTTTATACTGCAATAGTAGGAATCATCTTAGCATACTACATGAAGAAGTGTAGATCTTTATTTCTTGTTGTGTTAGCACACGGCGTTAACAATATAGGTGGCACATTACCGCCATCTTTGGATACAGATTTCAATAATATGCTTCTAAATGTTATTGCATATGTGTGTATAATACCGACACTTGCAATCTTGTATCACTTACATCACAAGGGCAAGAAGGTATCAAATTAATATACTGTAGGTATTTGATTTGATATATAAGATACCCACTACAAAGTATCCTTCGTGCTAATGAACGTATAATAACTTATTTCCTAGGGATTAATAAACCTATAGTCATTCCTAATATCTCCCCGAGAGACATTCCAATAGCCATTCCTAAACTGGACTTACCAAATATCAAACCAGCGATCATACCAAACAAAATACCTATAATCATACCGGTAGCCATATAATCTCCTTTGTATTTTTTAGTTACTCCCCTTCTAACAATTGTAAATATCATAACAGCGATACATAGCACTGTTAAAATTATAGTATATTTACCAATTACCAAATAATTACTATCACTCACAAGTTTCTCTCCCTTCGTTGTTACTCACTCTCTTTATTAAAAGCTAAACTATTTCTTATTGATACCTTGTTTTCTAATCTAATATATAATAATTAAGCAACACATTGATTTATTTCCGTGTTCTGACTAATCATAACATGTGAGTATTAGATTTAAAATAATTTAGATGATTATCATATTCTTAGTGCACTGTTTGTATTATTACTTATCCCAATATGGCAACTAAAAAAGAAGTTTCTGTACCTCGGAAAATTGACTGGTATAGAAACTCCTTTTTAGATAATTCTATTAAATTAATTTAGTAAGCTGTATTCACGCAATTACTGCTCAAGAGCCTGATTAACGTCAGCGATTATATCATCGATATCCTCGATACCTACTGACATTCTCACTAAATCCTGAGAGATTCCAGCTGCTGCTAACTCTTCATCGTTCATCTGTCTGTGAGTAGTAGATGCAGGATGTAGTACGCAAGTTCTTGAATCAGCCACATGTGTAACTATTGCTGCAAGCTTAAGCGAGTCCATGAACTTAATAGCTGCCTCTCTACCACCTTTAACTCCAAATGCGATAACTCCACAAGATCCGTTTGGAAGATATTTCTGCGCGAGCTCATGCTGGCTATCGTTTTCAAGTCCGGAGAACGATACCCAAGCTACCTTAGGATGATTCTCAAGGTGTTTAGCGAGAGCAAGTGCATTCTGGAAGTGTCTTTCCATTCTTAGATGTAGCGTTTCAAGCCCAATTCCTAGATAAAAAGCATTCTGAGGTGACGGAATAGATCCGAGGTCACGCATTAGGTTGGTTGTCATCTTTACAATATATGCAGCATTGCCAAAGCTCTCTGTATAAACAGTGCCATGATATGTCTCGTCAGGTGTTGTTAGACCTGGGAATTTATCGCTATGCTTAGTCCAATCGAAGTTACCTGAATCTACAACTGCTCCACCAACTGAGTTAGCGGTACCATTCATATATTTTGTGGTTGAATGTGTAACGATATCAACACCCCATTCGAAAGGTTTACAGAAAATTGGTGTAGGGAATGTATTATCTACGATTAGTGGTACTCCATGCTTATGTGCTGCATTCACAAATTTTTCAATATCTAGTACACTTAGTGAAGGATTCGATAAAGTCTCACCGAATACAAGTTTTGTATTAGGCTGGAACTTCTTCTCTAACTCTTCAGGTGAAATATCGGGTTCAACAAAGGTCGACTCAATGCCCATCTGCTTCATAGTGTGTGCGATTAGATTGTATGTTCCACCGTATATAGCGGAACTAGAAATAATATGATCACCTGCGCTTGCAATATTCATCATCGCATAGAAATTTGCAGCTTGACCAGACGACGTAAGTATAGCTGCAACGCCACCCTCTAGCTGACAAATCTTGTTTGCCACTGCATCATTAGTGGGGTTAGAAAGTCTAGTATAGAAATATCCAGACTCTTTTAAGTCGAATAGATTTCCCATCTGCTCTGATGATTCGTACTTAAAAGTGGTGGACTGAACTATTGGAACTACTCTCGGCTCTCCATTCTTTGGCTCGTAACCACCCTGTACGCATACCGTGCTAGTTTTGTAATTTGTCATAAAAGTCCCTCCTTTTTGTATCCAAGTAACTATATATTTTTTATCCGTGAATTGCAAGATACTTGCTGAGTAGTTAATTAAATGACATTAATTACTTAATCGAGCTAAACAAGTCATTGAGTGCTTCCGCCATTGTCGGATGTGTAAATATCTGATTTGCTAGCACTCTGTATGGCTGCTTTGCAATCATAGCTGTAACTACGATATTGATAATTTCGTGTGACTCCTCGCCAAAGAGAACCACTCCAAGAATTTGATCCGTATCCGCATCAACAATAGCCTTGTACACGCCCGTCTGATTTCCAAGAATCTTTGCCTTTGGAATAGCCGTTACAGGCAAGGTCGCAACCTTCACGTTATAACCCATTTCCTTTGCGTCCTTTTCACCAAGACCAACTTTAGAAAATGTAGGATGCAAAAATGCAGAGAACGCAATACCCTGTCTCTCTTTTCTCGAGTAGCTTCCATCCCCATCCAAATAACTTTTCACAATGCGGAAATCATCGAGAGAAACGTATGTGAACTGCGGTCCGCCGTTGATATCTCCCATTGCGAAGATATGTGGCTTGTTAGTCTGCAGGTGATCATTTACATTGATAAATCCACGCTCTGAAACCTCAACTCCAGCATTCTCTACATGCAGGTCCTCAACATTTGCTCTTCTGCCAGTAGCAACTAGTAGCGCATCTGCCCTGAGCTCTTTGCTTACACCATTTTCGGTATAGGCGATTAAAACTTCATCATCGCTCTGCTCAACATGATTAATTTCTGAATTGAATAGAATATCAACACCTAATGACTTATATGATTCATATACAACGTCCGCCACATCGTCATCTTCTCGTGGTAGTAGTCTATCTCCCTTGTCAATAATCGTTACTTTAGTTCCAAACTTTGCATATGTTGCTGCAAATTCTAATCCTATAAATCCGCTACCTAGAATAGCTAGCGTTTCAGGGAATTCCTCGAGGTCCATCAGCGTTTCACTCGTATGAATGTGGTTTCCTATTTCAAGACCTTCAACATTAGGAATAAATGGTCTAGTCCCAGTATTGATAAAAATCTTTTCAGCGAATATCTCATATGAATCCGCGCCATTATCAACTAGGATTGTATGATCGTCTTTGAATGAAGCTTTACCATCTAGAACTTCTACGTTTTCATTACTTTCAACCTTATCGTAATTTGCTTTATTCAGCTTCGATATAAGATTCTTCTTACCAAGCACAGATTCTTTATAATATGCTCTATTATCAGCATTGCTATAAGCCTTTCTATCTGCACAAGTTGCTAAGAACTTAGAAGGGATGCAACCAACGTTGATGCAAGTTCCACCATACATCTCTGGCGATTTCTCTACAAGAACGGTTTTCTCACCTTCATTTCCAAGATAGTTAGCCAGCGTCTTTCCAGCTTTCCCAAAACCAATTATTATATTATCTACCTTTTTATTCATCTTTGTTATACTCCTTATTGCAAGTTTAAATTGTGCACTATTCATTCAAACCATACCATATTGCACAATGTATAATATGTTGAATTGTAGAAGTTTTTTTCAATTGAAAAATATAATCTATTTCCTAAATATATCCTTCTTTTTTAAGCCATTCTTCTTAGCCCTCGGAATCCAATACATTCTATTAGCTTGATGCTTCCATATAAATCTTGGCCAATTAGGCTTAATATATAAATCTTCTCCTGAGTTCTGTCTATTGATGTTTGCGGCAAACACTTCTAAAGCATCGCCTAAATTTTTATTCGGTCCATGTCCGAGTGGTACTTTTTCTAGAAAAGGCAGCATCTCACCAGCTCCACAACCTATTCCTTGCCCCCAAACAAAACCAGTGTCATTACACCAAAACTTCATCTGCTGAACGGCAATATGATTCTGTTCACCTTCATAAAATCCATTATTCACAATTAAATATATAATGCAATTACCGTTTCTATAATTTTCACTTATTTTCTCCATAAGATACAGGATGTGAGATGGAATACTATCAACGTATAGAGGAAAAGCAAAAATGAGTATATCTGCTTTAACAATTTCTTCAACATTCTTATCTGCTGATTTAAAGCTCTCCACATGAATAATCTTCACTTCATTTTTCTCTTGTATGAGTGGCATTAACAACTCTATAAGTAATCCCGAGTTACTCTTACCGCGTCTTGGACTACCATTAACAATTGTGAGTTCCATATGATAACCCCTTTCTCAAGGCCTCTTCTTCACAGTCATAGAAGCTAATTTTACTAGCGGCTACATCAAAGTTAATTGCATTAGCCTCTATTAGCCGTATAGCGATTTCCTTTTCCTTATATGAAATTTCTTTTCCATAAAAACTAACAATAAGATTAAACTTATTACGATAGCGCTGCTTATGATGTGTTTCATTTTGTTTTATTTTGAAAAAAGGAAGTAAATAAGGAATGCTTCGGTCCATTACATTTTTTATAAAAGGGCTATATCCTCCACAGAAACAGTGACTGATGACAATGACATTTTCTGCCGCCCCAAGTAACGCCCCCATATTTTGATAGTCATCATTTATCACACATTTGCCTGGTGTCTTTATCCAACAGCCGAAGCACCCCATACAACTTCTTATTGAGCTGTTATTTGAAATGATCTTTATATCATCATTCTCTCCAATAAATTTATCAACTTCAATTTTGCTTAAATCATGAATTAGTAAATTCATCTTGTATCTCCTATATTTCTCTGATGATACATAATATTATACTCCATTTGATCTTTCAAAATCCTCTAGGTTTCTACTATACAAATATAAGTATATGTAGCTCTACAATAGATGTGAGACCTCAGGTATAGAAAAAAGCGATTGAGTCCGTTAGAATGGTTTTACCACAAAATCAACTAACGAAAGGACATTCAATCGCTCACGAACAGTATAACACATTCTCAACGATATCTCCCACATACTATCGATACCAGATTCTATGCTGTAAAGCTATACCGTGGTGGTAACTCTGTACAATTTGTCTGCCGAAAATACCATATATCAAAAGCGTCTCTTATGCACTGGAACAAACGATTTGACGGAAGCAGAGACTCTCTTAGAGATAAGTCTCATCGACCAATCAGCACTCACCCCAAGCGCTCATACGGATATGGACCTCAAGTGGATCAATGATCTATTTATCCATATCGTGAACAAAGCAGCTACAGTACAATTGACTTTGTAAAACGCGCAATAGTCTACTTTGGGTATAAGCCTAAAATCATCCCAACTGATAATGGTTTTGAATTTACATATCCCAGAGATTGTAGCCGTATACATCCGTTTGATCGCTTTTGTGAAAGCATAGAAATTGACCACAAACTTATTCGGCCAAGAACTCCATGGCACAACGGAAAGGTGGAACGCGCCAGAGAAATGATCAGGAGCGATTCTATAACTTTCTGAGTTTCTACTCTTTCTAGGATCTGAAAGAGCAGATGTACAGATATATGCGTCGCTCAAATCGAATTCCGATGGCTGTACTCGGCTGGATATCTCCTATTGAGAGGCATTCACAACTCAAGGCGCAACTTATCACTCACTTTGGTAAAACAATTCAATGATATCATATGGCTTTTTTATTTTTACATATTTGGTCTCACATTATTGACTAATGTACACTTGTGAGGTAGTTATATTAGTCGTAATTTTTATGATAATGAATCTGCCGTAACACACACTACATAGCTTATTCAATAGGTAAATATAATTATGCCTATTTACTTCCCACGAAGGAAATAACATAGTGCATCTCCTCCGGAACATCAAACTCTGTATCTATATTCTCAAATTTCCCTTCTAGTCCATCGCTCAATAGCGTCTGATGGAAATGCGATAAAGCAATACCAACATCAAGATGCTTTATCTTCTTCATGTCATCACTTATGCTGTTCTTATAGTTGCAGAAGAAATGGAATGTTTCCCCCTCCTTAATTACAGCCCATGGTTGTGCATTAGTTGAGCTGGGTGCTAATCTTAACATCTCTAGTGCCTCAACGTATTTACCAGCATCTGCTTCAGTAAGCGGCTGTGTGAAGTCACCATCGTAGAATATATCACTCCATGCTTTTCTCTTTTTAGATCCCAGGCTTGCTCTAGTAAATTTCTCTATAAACGAACGCTTCTCTCTACTATATCCAACTGGACATATACACGGGAATAGCTCCTTATCGCTTATATTCATTGCCTTTTCAAAGTCTTTTCTACTAAATGTTGCTGCAAGCCACACAGTGCCAAGTCCCATCTCAGTAGCATAAAGAATCAAATTTTCAAACTGATATCCAATAGCCTCCATAGCATAGGGTTCATCATTAACTGTGATTGCTAAATAATCCTTAGCACCTTTTATCGTTCCATAAGTACCAAGTTTTACACTGTCTGCTCCCTGTTCTTTGCTGATATACTGCACCTTAACATTTACATCAAAAGGATTATTCAGCGTATTATTAAATTCCATAAGCTTAGTTTTATCAGCATCAGTTATAGATTTCTCCTGAAAGCTCCTCGTACTAACACGTTCATTAATCGCCTTTTTAATATCTATTGGCATTTTTTCAACTTCTATAAATCTCATCATAATCCCCTTCTATTATTACATCATCGAAATAACTGTTTTACCTTTAGAACGTCCATTTGCAACTTTATCTAAGGCGTCATTTACATCATCAAAATCAAATACTGTATCAATTGATGGTTTAATTTTTAGCTCTTCAAAGATGTTTGAAACTTCTGTTAGCTGTTTACCATCTGACTTTACAAATATAAAATTGTACGAAACTCCATATTTATCAGCCATTTTATCAAATTTACGACCAGCGATACCAAATACAAACTGCTTCCAAACCGGTAAGTTCATACGCTTTGCAAAAGAACCATTTGGCATTGCTCTAAGGGATACTAGCTTTCCACCCTTTTTAAGAATAGACATTTGCTTCTCGGTTTCTTTGCCTCCAAGGGTATCAAGCACATAGTCTACACCTGATACAACCTCTGAGTAGTCTTCGGTCTTATAGTCAATAAATCTTGTAGCACCTAATTCAAGAACTCGATCCCTATTCTCTGCACTTCCATTCGTGATTACTATTAAACCCTTAGCTTTAGAAATTGGAATGGCCATAGCTCCAACGCTACCAGTTCCACCAGAGATGAATATCGTCTTGCCACTTTCGGCTTCCATTACATCTAGAGCTTGCATGATTGTAAGAGCTGTCAGTGGTACAGCGGCCGCCTCTACATCGCTCAAATACTCTGGAACTATTGCAAGAGCATCTTCATCAACAGCTACATATTCTGCAAAGGCTCCAATTCTATTAAGCGGAAGTCTAGCGAAAACACGGTCATTAACTTTGAACTTCGAGACTCTATCACCAATTTCTTCAACTACACCAACAACCTCATTTCCTGCTACAGTTGGAAGCTTATATGGAACTATCATTTTAACTTCGCCACGAGAAATCATGTTATCAAGCGGGTTAACTCCCGCAGCCGATACTTTGATTAGTACGTCATGTGCTCCCACTGCCGGCTTTTCTATATCCGCAATTTCTACGGCTATATTACTTTTGTTGTACTGTTTTACCTGTGCTGCTTTCATTTTTTATCCTTTCTACTTTGCGCTGTGCAATTTATACATATCATCAATTAACGATTTTAATGTTTTGCCCTTTAAACTTAGAATTAACTGTTTCTCAGATTCTTCAAATATTGGTAACAATGCTTCTCGGATATTTGCACCAACAGGGCACTCTTGGTTAGCAGAATCATGAACGTATAATAGAATCTTATCTAGATAGACCGCGAAATATATCTTATCTAGAGTTAATTCATCAGTCTTTAACTTAAGTGAAATTCCCTTCTTACCTTTTTTACTTTCTATTAACCCTGCTTCCTTTAACAGAAGAAGTATTTTTCGTATATGGCTCGAATTAGTACCAACACTTTTTGCAAGAAGCTCAGAAGTAACGACGTCTTTTGATTCTGCTATGTAAACTAAAATATGAAGCGTCATTGAAAATTTTGTATCCATGTCTTTCCTCTTTCTTTATGTTGTATTAGAATTACAACATGTACTTGCATCGGATACAAGTACATGTATTGTATTTATTGTCATCCATTTACCATGCCCCTCCTATTCATTATAAAACTTACTCACTTGATGCTATTGCATCTGTAAGTAGGTCTTTATAATCTATTTCTGTGTAATATTTATTTTAGCTTCATCGAAATACTGATATACTCCTGATGCAGAAATGAGAGTCGGCAAACTAATATCTATACCTTCAACCCAGCGTAATGCAAACTTATCGTCTGCTATCAGCGTTTCATTTTCTCCTCTACCAAGTGAGCGTTTTCTAGTTTCAATTCCTTCTGGAATGAATTCAGCAATAATTTTTTTAAACATAGGTTTATATATCTTGCTATAATGATATATCATTACATTTTTAAAGCATGTAATTTATGTAGAAAGAGGTCTGTATATGAGCTTTTTATCAATATTTTGGATATTTTTAGGCATTCTCTCTTTTTCTTGTATTATCACGATTTACATATACTTCGAGCTTGCATATTGTGTAAGAACTGTCAAAGATGTTCCTGCATGGATTTACAAGATCGGACAAGCATTTAGGCACCGAAACTTTAATAACTTTGATAATATAACTGACGCAACAGCGCTCAAAGAAGCTACGTTTTTTATTGTACGTCTGATTATTGTGAATCTGCTGTATTTGATTGTAATGTTCCATAAAACTCACAATATACCATATACTACTTATAAATGCCTAAAGGCACAATTTGGACTCGTTATAGTAACGATGTTAATTCAAGGCATTATTAAATTCATATCAGTAATTAGAAATAAATCAAACAAACCCGTTTACGTATATGCTTCAACAAACGCGGTAATTGGCTCAATATTCTTTACCTCATTTGTGTTGGCACTGTGCTTATCAATGTCAGGTATACCAGTAAAGCCTATCAGTGTGCAGCTAGGTAGTACAAACGTGATTATAGGTGAAACGAAAGCTTCTAAATTACTCTCATCCGGTTACACTTTTAAAGACAGAACTGCCGATGACATAATTGTAAACAAGCGAAATGATCACTTCTACTACGGGGATCTCGTAGAGATTACGAAAGATGGAAAATCATACGGACATATGTTCCTTACACCAAACAGCGAAGATATGGATAAGCTCAAGAACTGTGTTGTAACATTTTATAGAATAGCGGCTCAAAACGAAGAATTAGATAAGGTTAAATTCAACAATACTGCTTTATCACAGCTAAGTTATCGTGACTTTAAGACTAAGAGAATGGCATCAACCTTTTCTGTTAATCCATTTTTTTATAAAGAGAATATGGTGGAAAAAACCTTCTATCTAACGCTACAGACAGATGAATACATATTATGGAAATCTTATCGCATTGTGGTTAATTTTAGAAATGACGAATCGCCTTATCAATATAGCGTCGGAGCGCAGCATATAAAATGGGAGTAAGCGTAATGCTACTCCCTTTTCCTATTTACATGCTTTCTAGCAATTCTATTTCTCTATGTAAAATATCCTTTTCCTTCAAAATAGCTATAAGTTTTTCTCGCTGTTTTTTCGATATAAAGCTCCTTGTACAATCATTTTGGGAAGAACTATAGCACTGCCTGATAGCAATCTTAATGTGGGACAACGTAAGTTTATCTCTTTTCTTCTCTAATACTTTTATGAAAACATCCCATACAAATGCTTCTTCATATATACAAAAGAACGATGCTACAGCCTGCAGCACCTTGGGATGTTTTTGTGTCTCAAGCAAATATCTAACGTATTTTTTACTTTCTTCTTCAAAATGATTAATTTTGTCTTCTGTAATTATATCTGAGTCAGCCTTATATAAATGACTTAAATGAATATATCGTGCACAAAAGCTTTGGAGAGTATATACATTGTTCCATATAGTATCAATATCGGTCTCTTTTTTAATTGCTGAGATATACCTATCTGTATTGATAATAAACCAAATCTTTATTGGCTTTGTATTTTTAGTACCAAGCTCTTTGCATGCAGCTCTCATATAATAACTTGAGGCTTTTTTACGTTCTTTCTCATCATTGCTTTCCAGGTTGCATAGTTCATTATCCATTGTCTCAATCGTATATTTCATATCAATTCCTCGTGATATTTAAAATTTATATTTTACACAGTCTACCATATAACAAGAATATTATGGATATAATTTATAAACTCTATTTCCTACATTATGTGTGTAAATCCTATAGGTTTCTACTGTATAAACACAAGTCTATCTATAGACATAAGTTAATCTATCAAAAAAAGACTGACATGATATACCCGGCTTTCAGTCTACAAGGCTATAGGTTTCTTTTTAACCAGTTTTGAAGTTCATCAAAACTGTACCCTCCCTTTAAAGCTAATCCATCTTTTATTATTGAGTTATTACATTCTTTTTTATAATCTTCAATCATTCTCCCAAAACCACCTCCACCATGTGTACAAAATGGAATAATTGTCTTTCCGCTTAAATCAACTTTCCTTAAGAAGGAAAGAACAGGCGGAGCAAAAGTTTTAAGCCAATTAGGGGAGCCTATAAAAATTACTCCTGAATTATCAATAGGCTCTGTCCCTTCAATAAGAGGTGGACAGTATCCCTTTTCAATTTCTTTTCTTGCTTCTTTCACAGCTGTATTATATGAAAATGAGTAGGGTTTTTGTGGTCTTAGTTCTCTCAAATCGCCATCCGTAATTAATGCAATATCTTCTGCAAGTTTTTTTGTTATTCCAGAGTACGAATAATATACAATTAGTGGTTTCAATTATGTCACCTCCATTTATTTTTATATTTCATATAACTTTCTTTGCTTATTATCTTAATATTAACCTACACAATCCAGGCTAAAAGAAGAACTTGTGTTCCTATTTCATATGTAAAGCTCTATTCCAGTACATGTAATCGATATAAAGTGGTGTCACCGTAGCAAGATCATCCAGTTCAGGTAGTTTATCACCGAACCAGTTAAGTGACAATATAATAGCCTGCGGATTTTTACCGCTGTCATCTACCTTTGTTACTTGGCAAGCAGTGTATTTCTTAAAAAGTTCATTGTAAACGCAGTAAATATCTCCAGCCTTTGCTATCATGTATATCTCCTTAGGTTAATTCACATAATTATATAACTTGTCCAGCAGCTTATTTTTAATGATTTGCACTCTTTACGCGGAACAGCATCGCTGGTCTATGTCCATATCCCTCAATTACCTCTCCAGTTTCTTCAACATACTCTGCAACCTTCCTTCTGAAGTTTGCAGACAGGAACTTCTTATCCGTCACCTTTTCAATGGTGCTCTGTAGCTGAGCCAAGGTAAATGACTCTGGCAATAAATCAAACGCAACTCTAAGGTCGTACTCCATCATATCTCTGAGCTCGAGAAGTGACTGGACTATGATTTTGGCATGATCAAATCCTAGCTCGCCGCTCTCTACTATCTGATAGCTCGATACGTGATTGTAACCTTTTCTTGTTGATTTCTCTGACACAATCGCTTTAATCTCAATATTGTCATCACCTTTTATATTGCTATCGGACGAGGTACTGTCAAAAGATAAAGTGAGAATGTGTTTTATTATTTTAGTTGTGCTTGCAGAATCATCAGACGAAATATCCTCACTCTGAAGCTTTACGCAAAACCAGGCTGCATCCCACGCATCAGTATCCGCCCTTAGTGAGCAATTTTCCGCATTAATTAGAGATATGAAGCTATTTGATATAATCCAGCCTCTAGGGTCTCTTCCGGCTTCTGAGTACACCCCTGCTAGGTGTAAAAATGGATTCTCTACGCCTGTTTCCTCAAGGAGTTCACGCTTTGCAGTTTCCTCGATGGTTTCACCTGGTCGTAAAAAACCTCCGGGGAGCGCCCAGACACCTTTGTACGGAAATTGAGATCTCTTGACGAGCAAAAGTTTAAGCTCTCTATTTGCCAGCTTCCTGATATTACTTTGCTCCCCCTCCTGCATTACAGCAAAAGCAACTATATCAGTGGCAACTGATGGACGTTCAAATTGCTCAATATTGTAATCCTCGAGGTATTCCCTCTCTTCAGAACTATTTATGTCGTATGTCATATAGGTCATCTCCCGCTAACCAATTATTCTTTCCATTACTATAATTTCAGTTCTTTAGTAAGTAATTATTAATTATATAGTATCAATTTTAGGATCAAACATAGGCATGAGTTTCAATTTAAATAAATTCTGTGCATGCTTTCTATCTATAATTTCTTTCTTTTCTAAGTCGGTAATCTCGCCTGTCCTAATATATACATCTAGCATTTCATAAGTGAACCCGAGGTTATCTTCATCGGTTTTTCCACACAGTCCATCGATAGGTACCTTGTCAATAAGCACATCTGGCAAGTTTAACAGACGACCAATTTTCTTAACTTCTGTTACAGTCAAATTAGACATCGGACTAAAGTCACCGACAGAGTCACCATATCTAGTTGAATAACCAACCCAATCTTCTGAAAGATTGCATGTATTAACAACCCTACCATTCATGCTTTGACTTATCGCATATACCGTCGACATTCTAATCCTAGGAGGGAGGTTCTCTTTTGTCTGCTTTGAGATCTCTAAGTTCAATCCATTCTTCTTACCTGATTCGATTCCATTCAGTACCCCATCCACGGCAGACTTGATATTAATCTCGATGCTCCGTATTCCTAAATGATTAATTAATAGCCTCGCCATTTCGATATCAGTTTGCTCGCCATTTGGCATAAGCACGCCTATTACACGGTTCCTACCAAGCGCCTCTACGCATAGGGCTGCCGCGATGGAGCTGTCTTTTCCACCTGATATGCCTAGCACTGCATTACAGCCAGGCCCATTCTCCTCGAAGAACCGACGAATCCACGTAATCACTTCAGCTTTTGTCTTTTCTGCATCGAATCTATATTCCCTCATAATCATATCCTTTTAAAATATTACGAAATTATTATTTATTTTTGCCGTTTAAAATTCACCTTCGTGTAGCACAGCTCTTACTTCCGCTAGAGTCTGATTTACTGTAAGTTTACCATCTTTGAAAACTGAAATTAATTCGTTCTTAGGATTTCGGCATACTTCTTCCCAGGTATATTCATCCTTGTAAGTAAACTCACCATTATCATCCTTGAACACAGCACAGCAGCCCTTCTGTGACCTCTTGAATCCACCGTCCTTAGGATTCTTGAAAATGGGATATGGTTTTCCCTCAATCTCGCAGTAAGTAGCTTTAATGCACGAGCTGAAAGTATCTCGTGTAAACGGTTTCAGCACCCCATCTTCTTCGATGCACTGCATTGAAAACGAACCTACACCTAGGGCGACATTAGAACAAGCAAATCCATTTTCCTCGAGTATCCTATACACCTCTTCGCATCTTTGGACAG
The DNA here is from genome assembly GCF_030644205.1 of Mogibacterium neglectum. Lineage (NCBI taxonomy): Bacteria > Bacillati > Bacillota > Clostridia > Peptostreptococcales > Anaerovoracaceae > Mogibacterium > Mogibacterium neglectum. The sequence goes on along the minus strand of NZ_CP128647.1, from coordinate 797,758 downwards.
TTATCGAGTCACCGTAAATTGCTTTTACATGAGGGTCAAGGACCTTGTAGCCCTTACTATTAATCGTTCCTCCAAACTGCTCCCACAGCTTGAAGACAGTTTTAGTTACAACTTCGACGCAGTCCCCAGAATCTCCTCTCATTAGCATGCATCCGTTATGGGCTGTGATTTCAGGCTTTAATTCAGGAAGCACGTTATCTATGATATTCCAGTAGTCATATGAGTCTAAAACGGCACTAAAGCTTGTATTTGGATATATCTCAGTAAGAAGCCTTCTGAGTAAGGTAATTTCATCACCATCTATTGCATAATTGCTACACATAACCGAATGCTCGGTGCTTGGACTTCCAAATGCTACAGACTCCTTCGTACAATCACAATCGTAGTTAGCCTCGAGGTAAGGGATAGTCGGAACGGTAGCGGTATTTAAAAACGATAGGCACCAGCCTGCACCAGCTTTTACGGCAGATTCTACAGATTCTTCGCCTCTGAAGTCAAATGCTCCTAGAGCTCTCGCACGAGGAATATTATCATCACATGTTTTGTCGTAATATTCATTTACAATCTGCCTATACGTATATCCGACAGTTGCAGCGATCATAGGATGCCAGCTTTCAGCAGATATTAAGCTTTCAAGCGACTGAGGAAGCCATGCAAAGTCTGGGTGTGTATTAGTAATTCCGAACATAGGCACATGCATTGGCACTAATGTGCCTTCTGGTAGGGCCACAATCTCAATTGGCAGGTACCCAAGATGATGTAGCTTTTCCACTTTCTCTATTTTATAAGCTTCACTACCAAGCGCGTTATCCATAATCCTTTTATAATCTTCGATTACTTCATCAAAAGGTCTTCCAAAGAACTCATCATTAAAGTAATCAATTAAATAGTTCTTAATAAAGCCTTGAAGTCCGAACATTACAATCTTGTCCCATCTCTTTACGCGGCTCATCCTCGGTGTAAAATATGAAACGGACTTTGTTATTCCTTTAGGTAGCATTTCGGCATGTACAGCCTTGTAAAAATCTATAAGCAGCATAGGATTTATCTTCTTCGCACTCATGATGAACTCCTCTCTAATATTCCCTTACAACCCTAACTGTTCCCTTATCCTGAAATCGATATATGCTATTAGTTGTATAAACATTTCTAACGAGTCCGCTCTTAATCATTTCACCTTCCCAAACTGCATTTTCGAGGTGAGACACATATAGATCAATATCGGCAGCACCCATGGCTTTTAAAGCTTTGGCACTGTGTAAAAACGTTCCGCCCCTCGAGCATATATCGTCGATAATAAGGATATTTTTGCCTGAAACTATATCGGTTTCTCCAAGCACTTCAAGCCCCAATATCTCCCCTGATCTCCAGTCACGCTTCTTCATGCCGAACACATACGGAATATTGCACTTTGATGCTATGTGAGAATACCTTTTCATTGCCCCTTCGTCTGGAAAAAACAGAATGGTATTTCCGTCACTATTCACGGTTTCAAGTAGATGTAAGATAATATCCGTCGGTTCAATAATCGAGATGTTATCGATTAACGCGGTACTGACATTTGAATGTGGGTCAAGTACCTCCACGGTATCGAATTTCAGATCATTGATAAACTCAGCAAAATACTTAAGCGTGAATACTTCATCGGAGTTTTTTACCCTATCCATTCTGGCGTTTGGAATATAGGGCATTAGTAGTTCAATTCTCTTTACCCCATAAGTTCTTAGGTGCTTCACCAGGAAATAAATCACCATGCACTCTTCATCATTATCATAGAGCCAAGTGATTTTAGTATTTTCGCCATCAGACAAGTGTTTTATGAGCATAGTTCCATCCGGAAAATGCTTCAGATCAATTTCTTTATTATCTATACGAATCATATAAGCTCTCCCAATTACCGTTTAAATAACTATATGTGTTTACTTTTCACCTATTACGTTTATCTGACAGCATTTCATGGTAGTTAATGCCGCCTCGTGTGTCTCTGGTGTTACTCCTGCACAGCAGCTCGCATCTACAGTTACATCAATTTCTGGAAATGCTGCTTTGATTATAAGTGCGTTCGAGACTACACATATGTCCGTACAAAGTCCAATAATTTCGACATCTTTAAAATCAAATTTGTTCCAGTCTATGTATCCGAAGCTCGGTTTATTTAAATAAGCAGCACCTTCGACATAAAGTTCTTCCGGAATTTTCCAGCCTTCAGTCTCCTCTATACAGTGTTCTATCGGGAGATGTCTACCCTCATTCGTCTCAAGGTAGTTTTGCTTATGAGTGTCTCTCGTAAAAATTATTTCATCACCTCTAGACTTATATTCAGCAATCTTATTCTTAACATTTTGAACTATGTCCACTGCTTCTTTCGTCCCTAATGCTCCATCTATAAAATCCTTCTGCATGTCTACAACAATCAATGTTTTTTTCATGGTATTCACCTCATCTCAACTTATTATCATCTTGATAATATCTTTATGGCTATAACTTAACATCATTTAGATAATAAGTCAACAGCAAGACGTGATTTAATGTAAATAATTATATGCATAAATACAATCAATCATGGAATATGTTGACTCTCACAGATTTCGATGTTAACATTGTAAAAAATTACAAACCATTGAGGGAGAATAGTAAGCTTAGATGCAGCAGAAGAGAGATTTGCAGATGGTGTGATTGCAGACTGTATGCGCTTTGCTGAATGGTCTCCTGAGGGCAAACTGAACGAGTTTAATATCTAGACTCTATTAGGGGCGACGGAGAAGATACTTCGTAAACAATATCTGCATATGTTAGTATGCGAAGGAGTGGGCGTTTTTACGTCAATGCCGGGTGGCACCGCAGGAGATTCAACTCTTGTCCCAGCAATTTGGGGATGAGAGTTTTTTTATTGCTTTCTTTCACACTTCGCAAGATTAGATGAGATGACAAAGGAGAGTAAAATGTCAAACAACACAAACAACAGCGCACTACCTTATAAGATTTATTTGCAAGAAAATGAGATGCCAACACACTATTACAATGTGAGAGCTGATATGAAAGAGAAGCCCGCTCCACTTGTAAATCTAGGTACGGGAAAGCCAGTAACCTTCGATGATCTGAAACCTGTATTTTGCGATGAGCTTATAGAACAAGAGTTAAACGATACCGATAGATATATCAAGATTCCGGAGGAGATAAGAGACTTTTATAAGATGTATAGACCTTCCCCTCTCGTACGTGCTTACTGCCTTGAGGAGAAACTCCAGACCCCTGCCAAGATTTATTATAAGTTCGAGGGAAACAACACTAGCGGAAGTCATAAGCTTAACTCAGCAATAGCACAGGCTTACTATGCTAAGAAGGAAGGGCTCAAAGGAGTCACAACCGAGACTGGTGCTGGCCAGTGGGGAACTGCCCTATCCATGGCTTGCTCTTACCTCGGTCTAGACTGCAAGGTGTACATGGTTAAGGTTTCATATGAACAAAAACCATTCCGCCGTGAGGTTATGAGGACTTATGGTGCATCGGTTACACCGTCTCCTTCTGAAACTACAGAGGTAGGTAGAAAGATACTGAGCGAGCACCCTGGAACGACAGGAAGCCTTGGCTGTGCGATTTCCGAGGCAGTAGAGGTGGCTGCGACAAGCGATGGACACAAGTACGTACTAGGAAGCGTGTTAAATCAGGTACTTCTACACCAGAGTGTAATTGGTGAAGAAGCTATGACCGCAATGAAGAAGTACGGCATCAAGCCAGATGTAATTATCGGATGCGCTGGCGGCGGTAGCAACTTAGGCGGTCTCATGTCACCATTCATGGGCGAAAAGCTTAGAGGAGAGGCAGACTACCGCTTCATCGCTGCTGAGCCTGCATCCTGCCCTAGCCTTACAAAAGGTCGTTATGCTTACGATTTCTGTGATACAGGACATGTATGCCCATTGGCAAAGATGTACACGATTGGCAGTGGCTACATCCCTGCACCTAATCACGCAGGCGGACTACGCTACCATGGTATGAGCCCAATCGTTTCTGAGCTATATCACCAGGGCGAAATCGAGGCTGTAAGCTATACACAGACAGAAGTCTTCGAAGCTGCTCGTGACTTTGCCAGAGTTGAAGGCATACTCCCTGCTCCAGAGAGTAGTCATGCTATTAAGGCAGCTATCGATGAAGCTCTAAAGTGTAAAGAGACTGGCGAAGAAAAGACCATTCTGTTTGGACTTACTGGAACTGGTTACTTTGATCTCTATGCCTACGAACAGTTTAACGATGGCAATATGACTGACTACGTACCAAGCGACGAGGAAATTGAAGCGAGCCTGGCTACACTTCCAAACATCGAGGGTTAGCGCTGTTCGCTATATTAAATCTTATATGTATAAAACGCCTTCTAAGATTAGGAATAATCTTAGAAGGCGTTTTATATTTATTATGTATTCTAGATTGAAAACCACCTATTATAATTTTGAGCTTCCAGATCTATCTCACCAACAGTCATGCTTGTACGAACATCTGGATTTTTATCAAACCTTTTGCTTAATTCCTTGCTGGCAATGGCTCTAAATTCATCACTAGTCTTTTGTCTATAATAGTCAAAGCAGTCAAAGGTTCCGCTGCAGCAATCTCCCCAATCGGATAAATATCCGATAACTTCAAAGAAACTATCGTTATATTTTTCAAATCGCTTCGTCGCAGTACTCTTTAAATAACCGGAAACGCAATACACAAAGGAATAATAATAGGCTGGATCTCGAAACGAATTGTATTCTTCACTATGAAAGCTCGGATCGATGATTCTCGCATCTCTAACATCGTCAATGCTTGGTTTTCTTGACATTTTAATATCTGTCTGGATATAAGAATAGTATGTTTCCTTGTCGTAAAATTTGCCATCTACAGAGATTAATGCCCCATACCTTCCATCCTCGTATTGAAATACCATTACTGCCCCATTTCTGTATTTACTTTCCACAGGAATGGGTGGAGCAACCCTCTTTTTCGGTTTTTCTTTTTTGACGCTGATTTTTTTAAGGAATTTCTCTAAATGTGCAGTTCTCTGCTTAATGAATGACTTATCAGCACCAAGTTCTTCAAGAACAGACAGGTCCTCTTTATTCCCTATGACTTTCTCTATATCAGATAAAAATGATTCATCTAATTGCCCTACTTCCCACATACATTGCGCAAGAGCAAACATCACGTTAAATCTATCTTCATCATCTATATCTAAAAGCAGGTCTTTCTTTATATCCTCAGGCTCTTCTCCCTGATTATACCTTTCAAAAAATTCATCTTTGATATCAAGAGATGTATCGTTGCCAAAAATGCTTGCGCTCCATGTACCCATAGCTTTCTCCCCTTATCCTTTTATTCTAAGCCAATAAATCACTTAAATCTTACAACAAGAAAAAACAGTAATTGGCAATATTTCACATCAATGATTTTACTTGACACATCTCACTCGATATCAAATTCAACCTCAAATTTAGGATTCTTCAAATTCGGAAACCCGTATTTTTCTACAAAATAGATTTGATAAAGCCTAATACTTGCTTGGAAAATTTGGATTCATCAACTTCTTCGGCTAGCACTAGCGTTATTCTATTTAGCTTTGATGAATATTGCTTATTAATTATTAGTAAAAATGAACCTTCTTCAGAAAGTTCATCTGCATAAAAGCATTTTTCCTCCATTAGCTGAAACATCTCCTCATCTCGGGAAATATAAACATCTGTTGTTTCATCTTCATTATCAATAACGAAGTATGGATTCCCCCAAAACGGAATAGTTTCTTTTATTTTTTCTATAAGAGCATCCTGACTTTTATCAGTATATAAGATGTAATCAACACCTGTAATCATAATTTTACCTGTCTCCTAAGATTCAGTTACATTTAAACAGTATTTCAAGCCATTTCTTTGCATTTTCGCAGCTACCATCTATAGGCGTTGCATGATTGTTTGTAAAAGCTTCCAACTGCCAATCCTCACCACCTACACACCCTATTTGGGTGTATTCGTCTAAAAACTATTGAAATGAGTTTGCCATTACATAGCCGTGCATATCGCTTCCATCATGGCTTAAATATACGATTTTTCCATAGCTTTCTTCTTCCAAATCAATAGCAAATAAATCGCCCTTACTCACTTTTTGGAATGCTAATTTATTGTGAAAGATTTTGTCATATGGATTATTGTAATCAGGATAACAAATATCAATCCAGCCCTTTCTGCTGTCTTCACAGCTAAGTATCGTATCAATTCCGAAGTACAAATTACCCGAAAAAATTTCCACTAACTCTTTTGGTAACTCTAAAAGTTCTTCGTCTTCATGATAGAGATTCCAGAAAAATTCTAAATGCGACGATACATTAAGAAGTACCCACCTTAAGTCATCCGGTAGCTTAGCCCTAATTCCTTTTCAAGTTCTAGTATTTCTTTTTCTGTTGCAGCTTCCTTGCATACTATTTTGCAGGTAATTCCACCCAATTCGTCAACTCTTTCCTTAAAGCAATTAAGTCTTTCTAGGATTATCTCTTTCGTAATTGTATTCATATGCTAAGCTCCCTCGAAAATTTACTAGGACTTTCCATACTGAATATTGCCATATTGAAAAATCCTTTCAGCGTCGCAGACTGCACTAAAATAGATATACGAAGTGTGTCTGTAAGTGCGCCCCATACGGAATTTTTCAATAGTATATAATTTGAATATTTGAATTGTCAAATTTTATATTTTATAATTCTTTAACTTTAAAATAAGAAATAAAAAGATGGCTATGCCATAAAAAGAACTCAAGAAAAGAATAAAACCTACCCAAACAAACTATAAAACATATGTAAATTTCATAATATACCGTATAATTATTATATTCAATACTTATATTTTTTGTGTGTAAATCTTAAATGTCAATAGTTAATTTCCAAATAAATTAAAAATATTAAAATTAAGTCAATTATATATGAATATAGGGTAAATATTAAATATACTAAACATTAATATATATAGTAGAAACTAGAATATCTAATGTCATAGAATTAAAAATATAAATCAACAAACAGAAATTAAGGGGATATTATTGGCAATATCTCCTTATATTTGAATAGGAATGTGTAATTGTGGATAACTTTGTAGATATCATAATAATGCTAATTCTTCTTGAAATAATACGAACGAACACTTGCCTTTAAACAATCGTCTTGGGTAGAAGTTTATCCATTCTTCCACGTTCTTAACTTTGTCTCTGGTAAGGATCTTGTCAAAATCTGATCCTTTTGGCAACCATCTTCTGATTAATAAATTTGCATTTTCATTAGAGCCACGTTCCTGTGGTGATCTGGCATGACAATAATAGATTTTAGTTCTATTACCAACACGATTTATCGCTTTTTCAAGAGCTTCAAAGTCCTTAAATTCAGATCCGTTATCCACAGTAATTGTTTGAAAAACCGAATAAAAACTAGCACCAAGCCGCTTTTCTATTCGATTAAGAGCTTTAGCCACTTCATCAGCAGTGTGAGCTTTCAGCACTTCAATAATTTCATATCGTGTTTTTCGTTCTGTTAGAGCAAGTGCTGTTTTCTTGTTGGTGGATTTTCCAACTACGGAATCCATTTCCCAGTTTCCAAAGGTCTCTCGACCAAGTACCGTTCTATCTCTCTTTTCAATAGATGTACCAGGAGCAATCCGTTTTTGAACAACTTTCTTCTTCTTTCTTTTGTTACTTTTCCCATGTCTAGGCAAGTCAACCATACTAAGATTCTCAAAGTAACCTCTCTTTATTCCTGTATATAAAGTTGTATGAGAAAATACCATTTCATCAAAATATAGCCCATCTTCCTTAATACCAAGAAGTACGGCTTCAGGGCTATATTTGTACTGTACTATCATTGTTTCAACATATTTTTTAAATTCAAGATCAGATATGAGTTTAGGTGTTCTCCCTTTTGCTTTTAATTTATCCTTGTAATTGGCATTAGCAATTTCTGGATCATACCTAATTTCAGTAGTTAAATCTGTATTTGTATGCACATAAGTTGCTCTTTTAATTTCATAATAGATTGTCCTAAGGCTACAGCCTATAGCCGCTGCTATGTCTTTCTTTGAAAAGTTCTTTAAGAGCATCCGTTCTATTGTTAGTCGGTCACTATAAGTTAGGTGCTTAAATTTTTCTCCCATATCAATCCTTTAAGATAATTCATAGTCATCTGTTCTCTTGCTTATATCACGCTGTAATTCCTCATAAGCAGCTTTATTTTTCCACGATTCATAATTCTGCTCTAGGTTTCTTCTTAGTCTGTTGGTGGATCTTTCAATGTATCTGCTGACGTGATAATTTCTTCCATAGTCTTTAGTGCTATAAACCTCTTTCTTGCTTAACATCATAGAACCAAACCTGTTTCCGTTAGCGGCAGATCGATTAAAGTAATTCATAGCACGCACCTTATCCTTTTTAACAAACTCACCCTTTAGATACATAAGCCCTAATCTATTTTGAGCAAAAGAATTTCCCATTTCAGATGCTTTCTCCAGCTTAAATATTGCAGTCTTAGGATCGTATTTTGAACTTGTCTTATCAAGCATTTCTATCGCTTCGCTGACCGTTTTTAGCTGGTTAGATCTTGCCCTATCATATGTTTGCAGTTCTTTAAGTATTGCGTTACCTAGTCTTGGATATAGTCCATCTTTGGGATTATATAGTTTGTTTTCTAAATATGAGTTGTTGCCACCATATGTATTAGCAAATTTTGCCTGTAAATCTTCGATTTCAGACACTATTTGCTTGAATTCGTCTTGGTGGTAGGAAGATATAAAAAAGTCGCTTAAATCGTCAATTTCGCCCTTTAAATGGTGTAGCGTTTTCTGATTATAGTTCCAGTATCTTCTTTCCGTTCCTGTAGCCTTTATTTCTTTGTATAAGTTAATTAATCGCTCTTTGAACTTGTCGTTATTTAGCAAAGAGGTATCTTTTTTGTCTTTTATAATATCTCTGAGCATACTGGATATTTCAATCATCTGCTCCTTGTCTGTTTCAAGTTCACTAACCATTGTGCTTTTTAGTGTTTCTATACTTGACTGTTTAAAAGTTCCTTTATACTGCTCTTTCAGTACCTGATTACCATTTTCATCGAGCAACGGAACTTTTTCCAACTTGCCTGTATCTTGATTACGCTGCATTTTAATTCTTCCATCAGGATTTCTAACCCACTCACGATATATTTTCTTTTCTCTCATCGGAGTTGGTTCAATAGTTGCAATATGGATATGTATATTGTCTGTATTGTAATGAAAAGAAGCAGTCCATACAGCGTTATCTAGTCCTTCTTTATGTAGCATGGCATCAATGGCAGCTCTACTAGATGTTATTAGCTTCTTTTCGTCTAAGATCTTGTCCTTATATACACCAATTTGTTCTAAATAACGATTATCGAAAGATATAACGGTTTGCCACATATTGGATTCATTGTTCTGTGCAGCTTTAAATAAGTCTTTAATTTTTGTTTTTTCATCCAGCGAAAGATGGTCTTTATCTCTGGTAAATAAAGCACTGACTTCTTCAGTAGTATTATTTTTATAATCATCTACCACCGTTTTTTCTTCGTTTTCCATATAACCTAGATATTCTTCAAATAGGTTGTATTGATCCATCTTGTCTTTTCTGGTCGCATTATCTCTATCTATGTAATTAATATACTCAGAAAAAGCTTTACTTCCTGAAGTACAAAATCTTGTCACTGCAACAATTCCAACCATAGGATTTTCCTCTTTCTTTTTAAAGTGGTTTAAATATCTTGTCTATCCAGTAGTTCTCTTATAAGTTCGCTTTGTTCGGCTAAAGTTTCGGCTAATCTATCTGCCTGTGCCTTATATAAGGCTATCATCTTGTCTGTTAGCTCTATATACTTATTATCTAAATTCCTAAGCTCTGGAGCTTTTACATAATCAGCAAGTATTTTATTTACAAGCTCGTTTGTGCTTATTCCTTTAGTCCTAGCTATCTTTTCAAGAGTTGTCTTTGTATATTCGGAAACCCCTCTTACATATAATACTTCACTTCTCATTACTCAATACCTCTCTGAGCCTTCAGATTGTCTTTTTCTTGTTTCGCCTTTGTTATCTTTTCAGATAGATTATCTTCAGCTTCTACTAATACGGTATGTTTAAATCGTCCTTCAGCCGGCATCAACATTTCATTCTTAGATGGTAAAAGCTTAAACAAAAGTGTATTGGTTATGTCTTTCATAATTATAGAGTTCTGTTCAGCTGTCCTTAATCCTAATCGAAGTCTTGTAAAATGCTTGTCTAATTTTTCTGTAACTAAATCAGCGGTCATTTCTGAATATTTAGTCAAATCTAGCTCTCGTTTTCTATATTCGTTATATTCGTTTATCATGAAAATGACTGCATCCACCTCATATTTAAAACCAGTTTCTTTCATAACTTCGTGGATGGTGTCTATTGTCTGTTCTGGTAAATTGTATTCTTTTCTTGCCATTTCCGTCTCCTCTATATAGATTTCTACCGCATAAAATGATACGGTTATAAACCGTATTGCCATAAATTCGTTATAATTTCATACGGTTATAAACCGTATTTATAAGAATTTATGCAAGCATATAAAACCGTTGGCACTGCCAACGTAGCACGTTCCGTGCTATCAGTTTTCCCTTATGCTCTTTATTTATTCGCAGAGCGAAAAATAAAAAAGGGATGAGGGCTAAGCCCTAACATCCCACCTTTACTAAAATTTTAGAAGCATAAGCTTCAAAATTTCCTGATTAAGTTCTACCCTATTTCTATAAAATGGACGGTGTATCATAGTCCATTTACCACCTTCTTCTACAGTGATTACTCCCACATATTTAATTTCATTTAGTATGTTCGTGTACTTGTCTTGAATTAGTTTTTTCTTTTCTTCAGGAATAACGATCCATGACTTGTGAACATACTTTGAATTGTGTTCTGCTTGCACTATAGCTTTCTTAATATCTGACAGTTTAAATTCAAAAGAATTAAACTGAACATTATTCTGGAACATTTCTACTGTCACCAGATCAGCATTACCTTCTCTTATACTGCTCTCAAATTGATACCTTATAGCTCGTCCAGAATAATTGTAATTTTTCCAAAAGGTATCTTTTAACTCTTGTTCGGTTAAGAACATTAGTTGCTTCCATCCTTTTCAGGCAAAATATCAAAATCGAAAACAATTACTTCAAGAAAAGCTTTCCCTTTTTCCTTACTATAAATGTTTTCAATCTTACCGTTAGTTAACTGTATGTAGTCACCCTCTTTAAGTTCCTCTTTAGCTTTCGTGTATGCAGTTCCAACAAAGTTAGCAAACCAAGAGCTATATACAGCATCATCATTTTTATCTTTTCCCTCATAGGAAGATATATGCACTTGCATGGTATTTTTTCTTTTCTCATGTTCATTAACTTTAAAAACTTTAACTTTCTGTGTTTCTGAAATATTCATATATTTCTCTCCTTTCGCTTCAATAAAAAAAGAAAAAGCAAAATGCCTTTTCTTAACTCTACTTATTTATAAAATGACAATCTTATAATGGCTAAACCCATGTGTTTTCAAGGAACTTGAAACGCTGGTGTTTGGCCAAGAAATGCTTTTTCTTAATAGTTAAATAATGATAATTTGATTTAATTCTTCTATAAGACTTCAAATAGAGGGCAAAATTGAGAGGGCTTAACTGCCCCCTCAATTTTTATTTTTTACTTTCTCAAGTATTGGCTTATAGTAGAGCTTTTCCCCTTCACGACGTGCGAGTGCAGCTTCTTCAAGAGTGTCATAATACCCGAGGTTGATTTGAGTCCTTCTGAGGTTCAAATACGCTCGGTACTTGCCGTTTTTCAGACGGCTAACACCCTTGATCCCAGATGTATTGTTTCTTCTTGTTTTCTGAACGAGGCTATATGTTATAGTACCGTCTATCCTAGCATCTTGGATTTTATCATAACCAGCTTCCTTGATACTGTCCATCAGCACGGCAGAATTCTCCCTGCGCAAACAACCGCACGACCTTGCTTTTTTTAGTTGTTCCACAGTCATGACGATTTCCTTGCCACAATCGCACCTGCACAGATACTTAAGGCTCCTGACTGAATCTGGTGTACCAGGCAACCTTTTGATCGGCGTTAATCGCCCAAGTTTGCGCCCTAAAAACCGCGCATCGATTCTTTTCTCGTCTATTTTTCTGCGCTCAGCTCGATACAAGCATCCGCAGGACTTTGACGAGCCAGATAAAAGACTGCCATAATCAACAGCTTTTACTGTACCGCACTGACAGCGGCACAGATAACGCCTTTTATCTGCTTTGGAGAGAACTGTCCAGTAGCCGAATTTATCGCCATCCTGTATCTTCCTTTTCCTTCCCATGTGATTTTTCAACCTCCTTGAGTATCATTTTTCATTCCCATATACTTTAACCCCAACTAGCATACAAGTTAGTTATCAAAAATATAAGAAATCTTTGATTTACCATCTACAATATCAAGTTTCAGCCTAGCATTATATTTTTTACCTGACTTCTGACTTTTAAAACCTTTTATTTCTTTCTTTGTAGTCTTATATGTCAAAAGCTCCAAAAGAACTTTCTCAGATAGAATTTTACCGCTAATCTTTTTAGGCAAATTGAAGTTGCAGCCAGATCCGTCTTTTTTCCATCCTTTACAAGCATATCCCCAACCTTTATCTACAAGCTTATTTCCGCAGCAAGGACAATCAAACAATTCTTTTTCTTCTCTTTTATTTTCAATCAAGACTTCTGTATTGCTTGCCATTTCAATTAAATCTGCTTTGAATTTTGCTTGTACATCAGCCATAAAGTCATCAAAAGATAGTTTGCCATTTTCTACATCTGCCAGTTTACCATCTACTTCAGATAAAAATTCAATAGACTTTAACCTATCTGGTATAACAGCATCCATGGATCGTCCAAATTCTGTAGATATAAAGTATTTACCTTCTTTCTTAACAGTGCTAGAAACATTATGCCCCTTTTTCTCTGTAAGTTCTTTTATAATTCCGTCTCTAGTTGCACCAGTTCCTATGTTATGTATCTTCATAAAATCAAGAAGTGAAGCTGTTGTAAAATGCTGTTTAGGTTTCGTCTCAGTATCAACTATTTCTTTTTCATTAATTGGAATAAGCTCCCCTTCATTGATGCTGCCTATCGAAAGTATATCAACATCATCTGTTTCTACAGCATCATCCTTAAATAGTGCCTTATATCCAATCTCAGTTACGTTTTTAAGCTTTGATTTTATCTTATAACCAGAAGCTTCAGTTATTATTTCTGTCTTCTCATATCTAGAGCTTTCCATAAAAAGAGAAATGAAATTCTTAATAATAGCATCATATACATTCTTTTCAGCTTCATTAAGTTTTTCATATTTTGTTTCAATTCCACCTTGTGGAACTACAGGGATTAGTCCGTGATGATCTATGACCTTCTTATCATTAAAATACCTATTCGGAATCTCTCTCACACAACAGCTTGATACATACTGTTTAAATTCTCCAAAGTCGAGAGCCTTTACTGTATCTTTAAGTTCCTCTTTTAGATCAGCTGTTAAATATCTAGAATCAGTCCTTGGATAAGATAGTATCTTGCGCTTATCATAAAGATCTTGGCAAATTGAAAGTGTAACATCTGCTTCATAGTCATATTTCTTACTCATTTCCTTTTGGATAGTAAGTATATCAAAAGGCTTAGGTGGATTATCTACACCATTTTCCTTTTTTACAGATATAACCTTCGCTTCATGTTGCAATTTTTCTAAAACTTCCGCAGCTGCAACATGATTATCGAACTCTAGCTTTTCTCCATTATCAGAAATTAGTACCCCATTAAATGTAATCTCGTTACCTAATTTTAGCTTTATGTAAGAGAATGGTCTTTTAACAAAATTCTCAATTTCTAAATCTCGCTCAATAATAGCGTGAGTTAATGGAGATTTGCATCTGCCATAATTTACAGTTACACCGGCAGTCTTTGTTAAAGATATAAGCCTCGAATAATTAAATCCAATATACTTATCCATTATTGCTCTTGCTTTACCAGAAGCATATAGGTTATCAAGCATTTCTTTAGAAGTCGGATCATTTAACAGATTATCATATGCCTTTTTTATAGCTGCTATAGTTAAGCTGCTAGTCCATAGACGATATACATTTCTTTCTTTTCCAGCTTCTTTTAATATCCAACGCTGTATTAATTCGCCTTCCCTTCCAGAATCACCAGCATTAATGATATAATCCGCAGCTCCAAGAGCTTTCTTAATAGCATTAAGCTTTCTCTCTTTGTAATCATCTATAGCTTTCAGCTTATTATCATCAAATGGAATAGGCAGCATTGCAACATCCCATTTCTTATAATTTTCATCAATTTCTTCTGGATCTAAAAGTCTTAGGCAATGACCTTGTGAATGTGCAATTTCAACATGTACTGGTTCTTCTCTAGAACCAATTGAAAAACTTACTTCCCCTTCTAAAAAGCCATCTCTATTCTTATGTAAATTCTTAACGCCTATAGCTTCAGCATATGCTTCCGCAGCGTTTGCCTTTTCTGCAAGAATTACTAAGTTTCTACTCATTACAGTTTATCCTTTCTAAAATGCCTTGAAGATACTCATTAATAAGATCATCTTCAAGATCAACATCTACATATCGTTTTGCAACTCTCTTAATGCGATCTAAATTATCTGCATTAAGGCTGATAATTTCATAATCGTTATCAGCTACATATAAGCTAAATTCTTCCTTTAGCTTATCAAGTTCAGCTTCCATCTGTGATGAATATGTATCATTATTAATAGCTTCCTTTATTTCTTCTTTTTCTAACAGGCTGCTATTTTCTTTAATATATTCATGTACAAACTTCTTCAGTTCAGTTTTCCCTACATTAATCATTAATTCCTACCTTCTAAACCATACTGGATATTTCATTATAAATTGTTGATAGTATGGATATAAGCTCCGTCCTAAGTTCAGGGTAAATAAGTGTAATTACCCCTATTGCAGCAAGTAGTATAAACAGAACTCCTACTATTGTTCTGCATATACTTTTTATAAAGGAATAGGTATGCTTAACTGCCATACTCTTTTCTACTATAACTTTATTTTGATCTATGTCTTTGTGTTTTTCATGAAGGGCTGCTTGTTCATTTCTAAACTCTGTTTCTCTGTTAGCCACTTCTTTCATCTTTGCGTATTTATTCATTCATTGATTCTCCAAATAAAAAAGAGAGCTTGCAGGCTCTCTTAATCGCTTATTATAAACGTACATCTATATCATCTTTAGCTAATTTGAATATTAAGGTGTCATACCCTAATAACGTAGATGCTAATACAACAAACATAATCAGTATTGGAATTGTTGCACCAGCTCTGAATTTCACAATATTAAATATCCATGCTGCTACACCTATTCCGAATAATATTAGAAGTGGTTTGCATATAAACCTAACTATCGGTCTAAAAAATAGTAAGGTTTTTATCATAGCTAGTCTCTTTGTAAAATCATCATTCATTGCAATCACCTCTTAAAAAACTTCCATCTTTTCTTTTCTGGTTCTTCAGGAGTAGGTTCTTCAGCTTCTGTTTTTAGAAGCTCCTTGTACAGTGTAATATTCGTTAGAATATATGGATCAGGTGTATAGTCTGTAAAATACAGCCTGTTATCCGCATTATATTCTGCAAATATCTCTTTTACATCCTCTCTATCCTTCTGTGCCGAAAATGAACATATTAGCTTAGCAGAATTATATGATGGATTTGTCGCAATTTCAATTGCTCCATCAAATTCTATAACATTTGCACAAGTGCATATGAGCTTTATGTCATCTTTAAGGAAAGCTGTTTTATTAAATCCAGCAGATCGATACATTCCATAATCATAAACTAAATAGTCATAATCTTCCTTAAACAGATCCGCAAGTTTATCTTGCTTATAGAACATATCTACACCGTCTGTCCTTAAATACCCTCTTTCGCTATCTTCTACTTCTCCACCAACCATAAGCTTCAGCTTTTCAACATATGAAAGCTGATCTTTACTTTCCTGTGACAAGTAGCGATTAGTATATTTGTTATCATTAATTTCAACATAGCAAGCTCTAAACCCTTGCGAGGTTAAAAACTTTACAATCTGAATAGCTTGTGTAGTTGTGCCTATCCTGTGTTCAGTACCCACAACAGCTATTGAAGTAAACCTAGAGATATTAACTTTTTCTTCCTCTATTGTTTCCTTAACTTGGTTTACTTCTTCTCGACCGTTAGCTTCGTAATAATTGCTTATGTTTTTTACTAGCTGTTCCTTTAAGTCGGAAACGGAACCTACTCCAAGATTAATGAAGCTCTTTATACCTCTATCAAGGCAAGCCTTAACCATAGTATTAGTTGGATTTATAGTATTTACCATAACTATAGGAGTTACAGCATTTGATTTATATATACTCTCAATTATTGCAGCTAGATCTTCAGCATCATCAATGTATGGCTCTGTATCATATACAACATAGTTATATCCAGCAAGCTTACTAAGCAGTTTAGGCTCATATGTCTTTAAATGCCCAGAAGCTTCTATAAAATCAAATACCCATCCATCATTAGCATTTGATTTACAAACTTCTTCTATAAATACCCCTCTTGCTCTATCTCCAATATATAGTATTCTCATATTTCAGCATCCCTCTCTTTTATTCTTTCTTTTTTAGTCTGTTTCATATCTACAAGAGCTTCATTCCAATCTTTATATATCTCAGGGTTATAATCTGATACATTAATTTTTGGTTTAATCCCATTGATATGTGAAACCATTTCAGCGGTAATTCTTTTACCAGCATTGTCACTATCTAATGCTAGTAAAACTTCCCCATATTTTTCCTTTTCAAGATGGTACTCTATAGCTTCTTTCGCCTTACCTGTACCTGATAAGGCAAGGTAGTTATAATTAAGATGATTATTCCCTCTTTGGTTCATTACATCCATGAAAGATAACGCATCAATGACACTTTCAGCTACAACAAGCTTATCAGCTCCATTATCTATGAAGAAAGAATGAGAATAGTCACACCCATATACATCCCCTACCCATCGCTTATATGTATTTGTTCCTCGAACTGTAGCAAAAACGGCAATGTTTTCTTCGTTTCTTGATACGAATACACAATTATTTCTATCGTCCTGATATAACATATCTCTATCTACAAGTTCCTGTACAAGCTTCTGACTGATACATCTTGTTTTAACTAAGTATGCAAATACATTCTTCATAGACGAAGCCTTATTAGGAAGTTGTAATGAAGTAGGCTTATCCTTATCAGGATAATTCTTTTCTCTTTTCTCTGTAGGCTCTAAGCTGCCTAGATTCCCATTTAATTCTTTAATCGCAGCACCAAGGCTAATCCCTCGCATAGCCATTACAAAGTCTATAATACTGCCCTTTTCTCCTGTTGAATTTCTAAAGAACACATTTCGACTAGTGTCAATTCGCACTGAATCATGCTCTTTTAAGCTATAGTATCTGCCAACTTTAATTGGTGTAAATCCTATTTGTCTAGCATAATCTACTATGCTTATATCTTTAAGTTTTTCAAGGTCTGCCATTTTTTAATATCCTTCTATTTACTCACTTAGTGTTGTAAAAATTTCTGTGAGGATTAATCCTCACAGAATCATACTTTTTTAAGTTATAGTAAATGTCTTTTTCTTGCAAGGGTACCTAAAATTTCATAACCCTTGTCTGTCCATAGAAACTCATCATAGTCACCATCTTGATAATCTTCTATTGTTTTATACCCCATTGCTTCCACAAAATCATCTTCTGAAACACTTGCAGAAACATATCCACCATCACCATCTTCTATGGCATATGTTGCAAATGCACCTGGTTCTGGTGTTGAATTTACAGATTGATACAGAATTTCTTCCCTGATAGGACGTACAATTTCTTCATGACTGTTCCATATAGGATAATTACGTCCAAAAGCCTCATTCCAATCATTAATAAACTGATTATGCTTTTCTGCAAAGTTTGTTGAAACTTCTTCGTCTTTTCCTTTTGTGCTATACCAAAATTCACAGCCATCATATACAACGGTGTATTCATTCCCATATTCACCGATGTTATTATCAAATAACTCAACTTTTTCACCTTGATAATCATATACGATATGCGGTTGTAAGTAGCCGCCACCATTGCGGCTAAATCTCTCATCCGCAAAACTATTTTGTTCTACCGCAGTAATTTCTTTAAACTTATCCATTTTTTTCTCCTTTCAAGAAAACCATTTAACTTTCTTCAGATGAACAATTCTTTGTTGTTCTCTGTTAGCTGTAAAAAAAGCGTTATATAAAGCGTAAAGCAAGTGGTCTTACTAGACGGTGGAGAAAAAGCATAGCTTTTTACAACCGCTTGCCACTTGCAGAAGCTATATAACGCATAAAATAACAGCACAGAGAACATGAAGAAATACAATCACATCATTACAAGGTAATGTACATTTTAGAGCTTTTTTAAAAGCTCTTTTTGTATATCAATCCTCTGCTGCATTTCATTAATTTCAGCATCCTTTTCCTTCAATCTATCATTAAGGCTATCTCGTTCAGATGAAATATTAGATATTTCATCACCAGTTTTTTGCTGATCGCTAGGTGTCTGATACTGCATTTTATCAGTTAGATCCTTTATCATCTTATCAGCATTTGTAATTTTAGTTTTAATGGCAGCTTTTTCTTTCCTTAAAGTTTTAAGCTGTGCTTTATAACCTTCTATTTTAGATAGATAAGCTTCTCTTAAATATCCTTTTGTTGACTTGTGCTTGATTTTCTTTACAAAATCAACGTGCTTGTCATTTGTATATACCTTTAGGGAAGAAAATTCTAATCCTTTATTCATATCTTCTTGCTTTAAGCTCATATTTAAAGCAAGTTCCGTCCATCTTCTAGGAACATTAGTTACTTTAAGAACCACTATATCTTTACTTTCATGAACTGCTTTTGTATCAAGTTTTCCTGTGGCAGTAGCAACACTCCACTTATAAGTATTTACGCTATCAAGGGAAGTTTTGTTCACTTCGACTATAATTTCCATTTCTCGCTGCTCTTTCGAGTATTTCCAGCTATCAATAGTTAAAGTCCTATCTTCAACGGTTACTGACTTTCCAATTGGTGTTATTGCAACTCCTTCATATGGTGTTGGAAGCCATAATCTGGATGTGAAAAATACAGCGTAACCAAGAAAGAAAATTATTAAAAAGCCTTTCAGGATTCTATTTCCTGTCCTCTCTATTTTTTCTCTTTTTTCAATTAATTCTAGCTCTCTTGCATTTTCCATCTATATCTCCAATCCATAATCTAAGTCATCATTAGTCTGTTTTCTTGACTTCTCTAGAGATTTTTCCTTTTCAAGCTCTTTATCTAATACTCGTTCAAAATTATCATCCAGAATATCTTTAGAACTCAGCATTGTTAAGGATGCTCCTTCTTTTAATTCGTCTATATACATTTGCTGCTCTATAGTTATTCCTTCTTCCTCAATTGGTAGAATAACTAGATCCGCATCAACATCATCCTCTAAAAAAACAACTCTATATCTATCTCGAATCTTTTTTTTATACTTTTCCTTTTCTTTAGCCTTGCTAAGCAAATATACTTTCCTCATGTTCATAACGATTCACCATCACTTTCAGTAAAAAAGAAAAAGTACCAGCTTTGTCCTGGTACTTTAAACTCTATTCATTTTCATCTGTCTTGTTTGGATGATCCATTTCATATATATCTTCTTCGGTGAAGCTTTCCCAATTTGCTGGATCTTGTGAGTAGTCATACCACCCTGTGGCATCCTTCCCCTTCTTATAATACTTATTATCAAGCTTTAATGTATCTCCATTTACCTCTATCTTATGATCTCCAAACCAGCTTTTTCCTTTATCGTTTCCAGCTTGATTTGAGATATATAAATTATTTGGCTTTGTAACCTCATAAGTTAGATAAACCGTGTTTAAGTTCAGCTTTCCTTTCTTGTTTTTCGTTCCAAGTAGAATATCTCCAAATGGACTGAAGTAAACAACATTAGTTCCATTTGACGTTTCTTCTAGCCAAACGGTATTAGAAAGTTCTTTCCTAACTTCACTTAAACTTTTCTGTTGCTTCTTTCCAATAAAGGACTGCACTCCAGCAAAAGCTGTTACACCAAGCATGATTATAATTCCTACAAGTATTAATACTTGTCTTGAATTAAGTTCTTTTAACTTTTTCATAATTATCTCCTACGGCTGGTAAATAAAGCCTTGAAACACATACCGTCCTTGCGGTCTGTAACCACTCGCCTTTGTAACATTCGTCATCCAGAACTTGCCACCTCGCCATCCAGATTGAGATACAACTATATCACCATTAGATTTCACTTCTTCTACAATGGCAACATGACCGCAGTCATGATTAGTATAATCCCAACATATAACAGCTCCAACTTTAGGTGTCTTACCTTTTTTGTATGCTGTACAATGACTATACCACATATTAGCATTTCCTGTAGGAAGTGCCGGTCTTTTTCCTAGGATTTCTCCGAACCTTCCAAAAGCATACCAGGTACAATTATGATATCCTGGTCTTGCACCCATGCTGACCCAAGGATTAAGATTTGCACCAAAGTAAAAGAGGTTATCTCCTGAAGGATATGAAGTTCTTTTACCTTTGATTACACCAGCCTGAATGTCTCCGCTTTCTGTTTCTTCAGTTTCTGTATTCTCATTTGTTTTTTTAAGCTTATACCATGCACCGCCAGCACTTTGCATAGTGCTGGTAATTGCAACAACGATTGCTGATAGAATTATCATGAATGATAAAACAGATATAACAGAACCGATGAGAATCTTCTTTAAATGCCTTTTTAGGTTCATTATCTTCCACCTGAGAAGATGCTTTCTTCGTACTGCTTATTTAGGTAAACTTTAAATTCAAGACTTCTATCTCCTGATATTGAAAGAATGGTGTCACCCATACCAAGAAATGGTATTCTCTCAACTTGCGAGAAGGACAATGCACTTCCAAAAACATCATTAATGAGCGGAAGTGTAGAGCTGTCTTGCTTGAACATAAACTTATACTGTGTTAGCTCAAATAAGACACGTATTTTATCAATATGTGGATCGGATGCACCTTGTGGAGCAAAGTCTCTTACTGACTGAGAAGCAAAAGTGATTCCAGCAAAGAACTTTCTAGCTTCTCTTAGATACTGGATTAGAAGCTCCAGTATCTGAACCATCTTTGTATTTACCCATCTGTGACTTTCGTCTATTAGGATAAGGAAGCACGTAACATCTTCAAGTTCAATTTCTTTATTTTCCCACATGGATTTCATTATGCTACCGTTATTAACAGCGTTATCCCAGCAGAGTGAAACCATGTTAAACATCTGAGCAACAAACACATTGCCTAAATCTTTAATATCTGAAATGTCAAAGGTAACAATCTTTTCATCTACAAGATTATCTACGCTAGTATGTCCATCAAACATAGATCCATAGTTACCAACAATTGTTGAAACAGCATCCCTAATCTGATTAACAATTAAAGCTTTATTCTGTGCTAATCCAGCATCTACACTGCTAGTGTATTTCCTAGTTTTCTCAACCTCAATTTGATCATCTAAAAAAGAAAGAAAATTTGAAAATGTTGGATAGTTCTTAGCTGGCTGCCCTGTAATACTTCTACCTTCAGCTGGCACTAGCTTATATAATTCATAGAAGTCTCTTAGCAAGATTTCTAGATTAGTTACTATCTGGTCATCTGTCTGCGGCAAAATACACCTGAAGAATGTTGCTACTTTTGAAATATGTTTACTATATGAAGTAAAATCATCTTCGCCAGCCTTTAGTATTTCTAAAGGATTAAGCATACCATCTTCACCATTACACTTTATAATTTTACCGCCAAATTCCCTAGTCAGCTTTTCAAACTCTCCAGTAATATCAAAGGTTCTTATAAAGTTTCCTTTAGCAGCATTAGCCTTAAACCTTTTCTTCAGGAAGGTTGATTTTCCAGAACCCATATCTCCGCATACAAGTGAGTTGTAATGTTTTCTCGTTGCAGTTTTATGGAACTCGTCAAATATAACTGCACCACTAACTGGTGTAAATCCAAGTAAATCTCCATGATCATCTATAAGCTCACTATATGAGAACGGATTTCCCATAGCAACCTGTTCACTCATTAACGGATGTGCTTTCATTGAAAAAATCTTGCTGTGCTGTGTCTGATAAGGCTCAAAAATAGCTTGCCATTCCCTCTTGCCCTCATTTAGCATTGTTGCAGTCATGTAACTATCTGCTTCAAGACTAGAAATGATTTCTTTACATCTATCATCTAGCTCTACCAGATTTCTTCCACTTACAAAGGTTCTTATATCTACATCCTTTACAACTTCTCCCAGGGATGTTAGTTCATCATACATCCCTTGAAGCTGCTCTTGTCTAAGCTTCGCATCATAAAGTTCCATGTAGTCTTTAGCAGTCCTAGCCCTGGCAAATTCTTCCTTCAAAGAACGGTTAATATTCTTTTTAACTTCTGCATTATCTTTAGCATGTATATCCATTACAGATATACAGTCCTCTAGCTTAAAGAAGTTATCTAGCCAAAAATCATCAAGCAATTTGGGAAGCTGATAAAGGTGTAAACATCTTATATATCCATCCCCTGTAGTTATATAATTAGGATCTTTAAAAGTAATTCCACCAGCTGGTTGGATATACTCAAAAAGTTCTTCGTCTAACGGAATTTCAGTCTTAAATTTCCCCTTTTTCTTTTTACCGAACTTACTCATATTCTTCATCCTCTACTAAATCATCTGCAAGTATTAATGCGTTCATATTGCAGAGCTTTCTTATAATCTGTATTTTCTTCTCTTTACCCATAGGTTTGACTAGCCTAGAACTTCCATACCCTATCCATCCAAGGATATTTCCACGATTCTTTTCTAGTTCGTCTTTTGTTTTCCCAAAGAAGAACAAATAGAATTCTTTACGGTCTATCATGCTCTCCAGCCTATCGAGTTCATCCCATTCTCGCATTAACCATTCTTTTCTGATTGGATCAGCGGTCTTTTTTAGCTTCCTATCTAGGTATTTTCTTTGAGATAAAGTATTTATTGGAAAATTAAGTCCAACAATCTTATGATCTCCAGAGTAAAGCCTTTCAAATTTAGTTAAAGTAAACATATCAAACCTTACAACATCATCCTGTAGATTTTCTCTGTCTCTTGTAACGATTTCAAGTAGATCTAAATATGTGCCATCTTCTAAAGAAAAAGCGTCTATACCTTCATCATAGTTTCTGATAGGCAAGACGCTTAAGGTTTCTTTTATTATTTCCTTTTTCTTCTCTTTAGGTTCTTTTTCTTTCTTTTTAGAAAACATTTATCTATCCTTTCTGCTATAGAATGGTCTATAAGTGGATATATCTTTTGAAATTAAGAAGTATAAACTCTCATAATTTTTTCTTCTTTTATTGAGCGTGCTTCTTGTGGTTAAAAATATAGCCACTAATACTGAAAATATGATGTATGCAATCCTTAGTTTAGGATGCACAAATATTCTTAGCGAGTATATAAGAGCAATGTAAAACATGAGAAAAAAGAGATCCCATACATCATATCCAAATGCTACGCTAGTTCTACTTTCTATTGAATCCGTAGTTACTGTTCTTGCCATTACTTCTTATCTCCCTTATCCATGAACTTACTCTTTGATCTAGTTATCGTTCTAGGCTTAGAACTTGTCACAACCGTATTCTTCCTAGTCTGCTGTCTATCTAGGTTATTTACTCTACTATTAAAGCTTTCAGAACCAGCTTTTGAATGGTGGTTTGACTTCTGTAGTTCAGATCCTAAATTCCTGTTTTCGTGCTTATCACTTAATGCACTATCCATTCTATCTGCAAGGCTGCTCGATGCAGCTCCTTCGGTAGATAGACCAGAAGATACATCTTTATCAAAAGAGCTTCCTGAAGAACCAGTTTCTGTATTACTTACTTTACTAATTCCTGATGTTTCCATAGTGCCGCCAGCACCATCTTTTCCCCTGGTAGTATTTTTCTCTTTATCGTCTGCTGCTCCAAGAGCTGCACCAGTAGCACCAGCTTTAGCCATATCCGCAGCCTTTTTATCGCTTGCGTTCTTCAGCGTGCCACCAATCTTTCTTCCTACTCCTTTACCTAGATTGGTTGCTGCTCTAGTACCAGCAACAGCCATACCGCCAACAGCCATCATTCTCGCTGTAGATGACTTTAATCCAGCATCCATACCTAGTACCCTTTCAACTAGATTCGGTCCATCTATGACCGTAAAAGCTAGAAAAAGAGAAAAAATAGCAGCTGTAAAACCAGTTCCAGCAGTCTTTGTTATAAAGGTTGTAAAGATTACATACACCTTTATACACACGATTGATACAGCTAGTAATATATAGCTATCTCTTATAAATGCTAATATCTTCTTTATCTTCTCTCCACCAGATAACTCTGCTGAATATAGATAAGCCAGTAGCCTAGCTACTACAAGCTCAAATGCTACTCTGACAACCTTATATGACATTGCCAGATAAACAACTATGAGTGCTATTAGCTGGATATATGCAACAAGGAACTGAAACGAGTAACGATAGTAAAACTCGTTACCAAAATCCGCATCGTCATTTTCATTTATTCCCCATCCATTGGAATTTTCTACCGTACCAGCTTTGCCATCTAGTATGTAACCTATTCTATACTTAAATGGATTTTCCTCTGAAGCTAGAAGTTTACTTTTGTAATTTATAACTTCGTTGATATTAAAATATCCAAAGTTTTCTTTGTTTATTCCAGCTTTACCATTAGCATATTTACCTTTATTAAGACCAGTACCATATTTGTTATAAAGCTTCAGGACATCGAAGCTGTTGTTATTAACAATCGTATAGACCTCTTGTTCACTTTTGATTGATGTATTGTTTACACCATCTTTAAATGACACTAAAAGTGAATTAAAAGAGCTAAAAATAAAGGTACTGCATGATACACAAAGAGCAGCAATAACAATATTTGTAACAACATTAGGCTTTTTATCATGGTGTAATATCAGGATAATTCCTAGATATACAAGAGCAGCTGCTGTTAAAGCTATAAATACAGGCTTGAATTGATTAACAAATGCGGTTACATCACTATTTGTAGTTAAGTCTATAAATCCAAACGCTGTATCATAAAGCTTCTGTACTTCTTGCCCTAGCTTAACTAATGCAATTACTCCATACCACAAGATAGCTCTAAGTGCATCTAAAAATAATGTGTTTGTTTTTAGTATATCTGCGTTGTTTTTATAGAATGATAGGTATTTATCTCCTTCATCCGCAAAAACAGGACTAGCAAGTATTAGTCCTACAAAAAAGAAGATGGAAAAACTAGAAATCCGCTTCTTCCATCTTCTTTTATTTAATTGTGGTTTAGTTTTCAAATCAACTCTCCTTTCCCTTAAGAACAGAGCTTCATATTTGCGATTTAAGCGACTTTTTTAATGCAAGGCATACTGTTTATCCTCTCATTAAGATACTTTTCATCTGTGCCGCCATTTTCTCTTTAATACCCTCTCTGTCACAAGCTGCGGATATTATCATCATAGCTTGATCTACACTTGTATTTGAATTAAGCCCAAGCTCATCTTCATAGTTATCTCCGAAGCAAGCATAAAGTACAGTTTCTAAACTGTAATAATCTGAAAGCTCACTAAGAACCTTTTTCTTAGCCCCTGAATGAGCGTTTTCCTTTTTCCCTAAAGCAATATTAGGATCATAGACATATTCTGTGTAATTTACACGCTCTCTACTTTCGGTGCAAATCTGATCCAGATATATTTCATTTGGATTAGGAAAATCATCTGTAGCATATTGATACCTAAATAGAAATGCAGTTCCAGACTTTCTAGCAGCTTCAGAAAGCTCATAGTTAAGCTCTTGCCTGTAAGATAAAGGTTCGCCTGTGTCTCTATTCCTCATAGCTCCACCAGCTTTCCTTCTTTTCTTTACCATGCTGCGTATTTGCAGCTTCTTTATAAAGCTAATGTTATCCATGTATTCACCAAGTATTGGATAGTGCTTTATTCCAGCTCCAGCTAAGTCTGTTCTCTTTGCACCTCTAATCATTGCATATTCCCCTTGCCTAAATTCTTTAAGTTCTTTTGGGAATAACAACGGTCTTTCTTTAGAGCTTTCCATAAAGGTTTTGTTTCTACCGAATCTCGTTCCTGTACGCTGAAGCTCTATTACTGTCTTATTTCCAAGCTGCTCTGAAAATTCATTTGCTGTCTCGTTTCCAAGTGCCATGATGTAGAACTGGTTAGCAAAGTTATCCTTAATCGTATCCATTTCCATTTCATAATTAGTATGCAGCTGATTATATGACTGTATGAATATATCAAAGCTGAATCCAACGCCAAGGCAATTTGTAACCATGCCGCCAAAGTTATCAAGAACTGGCATATTTCCAAACTCGTCTAATATGAACCTCACATTACGGTCTAATTTGCCATTTCCAGCCTTCGCAACCTTGAATAGATACTGGAATACCTGTGTTACAAAATTAAGGGCTAAGAAGTGATTAGACTTGTCCTCAGTAGGCAATCCTAAGAAGATAGCTACTGGTTTTTCACCAAAACTGTAAATGTTAATTATAAGTTAGATAGTTTAAATTCAAACATGTATATAATACTTTTGGAGGTGCTTATGAAAAAAATGAGTAATTTATATAAAAATATAATATATATCTATGAAGCTGTTTTCTTTATTGCTTATGCAATATATACCATGTTTGATGTATCCCCATTACATTCTGTTATTAAAACTGGATCGGCAATATCCATTATATTAGTCTTAATATATACATATAAAATGCTCGAGAAAGAAAAGAAAGATGCTAACATGACGGTTATGTTTCTATCGTTAAATTTTATGATTACTGTAGGGTTAGGTATTCATTAAAGTTGCATATCCTATCGTTATACAAGTAACATTGTATATAAATAAAGCTGTGCTATATTGTTAATAACCAAGAAATGATATTAAGCGTCATGTATACACGCGAAAGAAAAACCAGGAATGCCAGCTCCTGGTTTTTCAATGTGCTAATTGTCATTATGATTACTATCTAGCCACTTGTAGATATAGTGACTAGCTACTTCTGCTCCGACAGCAATAAGAATAGTAAAAAACGATGCGCCCAGATTCACATTTTTTAGCCTTGAATATTCCACCATGTCATATTTTGTGGATTTGCTAAAAACGTTTTGATTGCTTCATTAATCTGTTTCATAAAAACCTCAAAACACCTTACCTCTGAGCAAAGAATTTATTATATTGAGCTATCAGTTTATTTGGGAGCGCCTGTATGTTTGACCTGCACAGTTTATACAGCTCAAGACCTTTTTCTGTAAAGCCAAACTTTTCTATATACGCAAGCACAAATTCACCTTGAATGCTTTGATGTTCACCATCACATATAGCAAAATAGTCGCAGACCAGCCTATGATATTTTTCGTCGTAAAGACCTAATGCAAACACCGCAAAGCTTCCCGGCATCGTACAAAACTCGTCGTTCAAATTTAGATACCATTCAAACTCTTTCATAACTAACCTTGCATATCGCTCAATTTTATCGTGAATCTCAGGATAGAGAATTGCATTTGCAAAAAATTGATTTACCCCCTTCTTCGGAAGCTTCTTTATAGGGAGATATATTTTATTAGAACTTTTAAATTCAATTGAGTAGCTCGGCGAAAAACCATATTCGAACAGCTTACATAGATAATCTAAAGCTTTACTATATGTTTCTTCAGACTCATTTTTCACTGATATTTTGATAATTGCAAAGGCGTCATTTGAAGTGCAAGAAAAATCCTCCGTCTTACATTCTGCGATTTCCTTTGGGATTGATCCGCTACCGTTTTTCTTTATTTGTGCCGGCAGCTTACTTCCCAGCGCTGTGACTAAATCGAATACTTCTTTGGTATAGCTTTTATCAAAGCTATGTCCATATTTGGTAAAACACACTGCAATAAAACATGCAAATTAAAGATGCTCGTTGGTTTATCGCCCATTAGCTTCGTTCCTTCCAAGTGTCCTAAAACATAATTAAACTAGTTATTACCGTTGTTTCAAATACCCAATTATGTCTCATCAACCTCAAAACCTCTTATCAGTTCCCATGTATCTTTAAATTTAAAATTCGAAGTCTTTTTGTCTATAGTAATTCTATTGTAAATATCCTCAAGCGTGGAAGTAGGCGAGAGAATTCCTAATACATAATCTTCCAATTCCACTCGTCCAATCTTCACAAATCTGTCTATAAGCAAGCCTAGGTCTTTATGGTTAAACCAACAGTCTGTCTTCAGGCAGTATGATGTATTCTGCTTGCCACAAGCAATTTCACTGTTTATGAAATCATCGATACTAGGTTTTTCTTTCTGCAGTAATCGCGTACATGCTAAGTGGTATTCTATTTTTCTCACTCCTTGATCTACCGAAGATACAAAGCAAACTCCATACTCATCATCAAATTTTATCGCAAGAACATCTCCTGTTTGAAAGAAGGGTTTTCTTGTAGTCTTTAACTTTGGTACTTTGATTGGCTTAGTATTTTCGTTTTCTAGCTGTATTGCTAATTTATCCAAACACTTTTGCCTTTGCTTTAATGCTTTGTCATCAATTTCGAGCCAGAATTCATTTGCTCCTTTTTTGATGATTTCAAATGCTTTCTCTTTTACACCATCTGGAAGGTGTCCTATTTCCCATAGCGAATAAGCAAGCGCCGTCCAGTAAATTTCGGAATAAAAATCATCGATACAATAGTGTTTTTCTTCAGCTAGCATGGTTTCGACGATTTTATCTGCACTCATCCCGTCCTTATAGCTCCTGATAACATAATTATAGATATCATACCCTGTATCGCTATCTATAATTTTTCACACCATCTATTGCCATAATGCATAATCCCTCATATTTTTTCTAATTCCTCAGCTGAAATATACGTGCAATCCATTTTCTTCCAATAAATTCTATGCTTCGTCAATAGCTATAACAAGCTCGCTTTTTATCCCATTAAGTTCAATATAATTATCGGATTCATCATTTGAAAATGACTCTACCTTTTTTCCGTACTTTTCATAATAAATAGTATTAGCAATTCCTTTTTTTGCACTTCTAAAACAGAAGTTTTCAGGTATTATAAGTCTTGATGTTGCAGACAATTGATTGATTTCAACTGCACCTTCATGCGAGATAACATTAATCTGCATATCAAGATTAGAATCTATTTCAATTTCACTTTTGTTGCCTTTTAATGCAACTTCACTGATTTTTCCATTTATTTCAATATTTTCATTTTCAATATCATTAACAGTTAGTGTCCCTGCATTAACTGATATTTCAACTCTTCCGATATATTTGGCTGGAATATTAATATTTACAATGAGGCTCTCCTTCGCAATTGCTTCGCTTACTCCGTTTAACCTTGCAAGCTCGATATCAATGTTATGCCTATTATCATCGATCTTAACTTTATAGTCCGACTGAATATTTTTATAAACATTCGAGAATAGTTCAACTACTATTTTTTCTCCATTATACGCTTTTAAATCTACTTTATATGCCCCACCGAGTTTGATATCAAAGTCTTTTTTTCCATCGATATCGTATTCCGTACGACTTTCATAGATATAGTCAGATTTTTTACTCTCTGTTTTCTCATTTGACAGTAATTCATCTATAGATATTAGAAAGAGATTAGCTATAGCCATCAAATTTGAAATATCAGGTGTTCCAGTTCCATTTTCCCACTTTGTAATCGCCTGACGAGATACACCAATCTTCTCCGCCATCTTTTCCTGTGACAGTCCCGCCTGTTTTCTGTAATGTTTGATTTGATCTTCAAATAAAGTCATTTTTCTACCTCCGATATTTAGTTATGTTTTACTTACTTCAAAGGTTAGTAAATTGATGTTTACCAATCAAGAAACATTAGTTGTCTTTATTATATTTTTTGCTACTTTTCGTAGCAAAGCAGCAAAAATCTTAGTTTAAGTAAAGTTTATTTCTCTACTCTATATACCATATCTTCTCTGTTCCAAATATACATAATTGCTGACACTGGTTGTTTACCATCTTCCCAAAGCCAGCCTGTATATGTTGTCGTGTTACCAAAATATCCTTCTTTGATTATTTCAAACTCTGAGCCTGCATATTCATCCATAAATTGCTGTAATTCAATAGCCTTTCCATAAAAACGGCCTTCACCCAATGTTTTATTAAATATCAGTACATCACACATGTCCAAATCACAATCTTTAAAACATACTTCGCCTGGATAGGCTTTTTCTTCACCATCCACAAATTGAAATATTTTATGTACCTTTAATGTCAAAGTTTTGTTATGATATTTGATTTCTTTCACCCTGCTGTCATGAAGGCTAAAAAGAATATTGCTGCTTCTATCATTTATAAAATCCATATTGTTCCTCGCATATAATAAATATGATCATGTATCCATTACGGATACTAATTAACACATTCAAGTGCTTCGCATAGCAACAATCAAGTATAAGCCAATCATTAGCAAAGCAATTCCAAGTAGTAATTCAATAAGGCCAACTTTTCTAGCATAAGATTCTGTTTTCTTACCAGCTTTGCGGTTAGCTTCATAGTCATTGATAAGATTGTACTTTTTCTTAAAGTAGATTAAGTATCCAAACGTTGAAAAAGTTGCACCAATTGCTATTAAAATAATTTTTAATAATGTCATATATTTAAACCTGCAAATTTCAAATTTTTTCTTTTAATTATTGTCTCGCTTTAGTCCAAATTGATCCTATAAAATGAATTCTAGAGTGGATACAAACTATGACAATAAATAATCATCTTAAACGTCTGTAGATATGCCATTTAATAAATATGCTTAATATCAGATATTGTAGGCAGAAAAGCTTTCTACCTGCTCTACTAGATCTAAGATAAGCTCAGAGAAGCTCTCTGAAATTTCCTCAAGGTCCGCATAATCATTGTTATATCCACGTACTTTGCCGCTTTCAATGTCTATAAACACGATGCTCCCATCACCTAAACCTCCGATAGGAAATGCTGGGCCGTGTTCACATTCACACATATATTCCTCATATACCTCTTCAAAGATGGTATAGTTTTCCGTAAGCTCCTTCAAACCAAAAATCCATGGCTCTGCCAAATAGCAACCGCCTAAGTTAAGTAGTAGCCACCTGTACTCTGATGGTATGGAGGTGTAATTTGCTTCAAACTTTTTTATATCTTCCTCTGACTCCGGCCTAACACCTTCTGTAAAGGCACTTGCTTCATAAGCCGCCTTAATCCTGCCCTGATATTTTTCCAATTGGATACTGCACATTTTAATCTCCTAGTTATTGAATCTATCTGACATACGCATCAATTTTTGAATATCCTTTGATTACTTGGTCGTTTGTGACGGATAGATTCGAAAGCTCCTTCCAAATGATCTCAACATTTTCCTAAGAATCAAACATAAATCTAGAGAAAGGAACAATATTGCCGTTATAGGTAAACTCCGTGTAATCAGGAATATTTTTAGGATTAAAATATTTGTATTCAAACTGATCCTCTTTTTCTAAAGTATACCCATGTATTTTAGATACAAAAGCCTTCCCTTCTTCTATCGAATCAAATGCAACTAGGTCTTTTGAATAATTGCTCTGGTACAATTCCAATATAAACATCTATAACTCCTCAGCTCTTAACTTTTCCTTTAATTCTAATTATTTCTGCGATAGCGTGAACTATATGGAGGATATCGCGCAATTAAAACTGAGACGTACATCTACTTCTACTTCGCTACTTTGTAGCTCGTAACTTATGTTCTGGCTTCCGCTTTGAATAGAGTCAGGGAACTTCTTACTGTTATATCGTAATCCATTGTCCACGGATTTTCTAGCATACTCACCGGGCTCCCCTATAAATCGGATAACCGCAGAATGGATTCTTCCGTCATAAGGACAACTTATCCCAATCCTGCACCGATTCTATTACCGGAATCCAACTGTCTATTTGGAATCTTTCTTCTATCCACGGCTCCGCATAGCCGTCAAGAATAAGCACCCCATTACATTTTATATGGGCTTTTGCCTCTACTATGTTTAAGATTTCTATCCTATATTCACACAAAGGTTCATTTTCATAAATATAAAATGAATCCTCACGCTCTTCACTATCCAAAGCTGTCTTTACTGAAAATGTAGTCCCCGCCAATTCCTTTACATTGCTCTTGTCCGTATCTATTGGATTGATACAGAGGGAAGGGGAAATCTCATTTCCCTCAAAATCACCGGGCTTAAACCCAATGTCTACAGCCCATGAAGAGCTTTCCTCTCGGTCTGCTTTAAAGAACATGAGACAACTTCTTCTATCCTCCCAATCCTCTTGAAATGTAAAATCTTTTATCTTTAACATTTTGCTCCCCCTACAAACTGGGATTTACTTATATGAAATCCACTCTGCCTTTGATAGGCAGGTTATGTGTTCTGTTCGAAGAACACCTTCCAATGCACATGGAACGTTTTCTTTTGTATGATGATAACGGAAACCGCATTTTTCCTGGACTCTCTTTGACTTTGTATTACCGTCAAAATAACCGCACCACATTTTCTCCAGATTCAGGTCATTAAATCCATGCCTCATAATCTCACGAACTGCTTCTGGTATAAGACCCTGGCCCCAATACGGAACTCATATCCAGTAACCAATCTCCCCCTCAGTATCGGGAATACCTTTATCACTTGCAGAGCCGATCATCAAACCTATACTACCAACTGGCTTCATTGTTTCTTTTAAAACTACGGCGTATGTCTCAGGTGCGGAAAAAACATTTTTAATAATCTCCTTGCTGTTTTTCAATGCTGGTATGTACCGGCCAACCTGCAATCGGACCAACCTCTGGATTACTGGCATATTGAAATAAATCATTGGCATCTCTTTCTTCCCATGAGCGAAGAATCAACCTTTACGTTTCTAAAATCATTTGTCTTCCTTTAATTCAAATTTGTCTTTTGTTTAAAATAAATCTCATTATAAATTCCATAAACACCTTAGAAAACTTTGTGACAAGTTCATGATCAAGTGTAGTGGCTAAGTTTTCTTCATTAGGTCGCGTGGGCAGTACCAGCTTTTGTTTGCGTCAGTACCTGACTTAACTAAAAGGGCAACTGCCTCAGCATGAAACGAGTGAACACTAAGTACGTCCAGCAGTCCTGTCTGTATGTGGAAACATATCCACTAAACTATTTAACGACAGCATAAGATATCGTTAAAAGATATTACATCGACAAACTGGGATTTGTTTATTTTAGATACTCCTCTATTTTGTATCTATACTCATCCAGAAGTTGGCTTGAATAGGTTTTTTCATTTGTTGAATCTCTGACTTCTTTCCATAGAATAGCAGCAACTTTTAACTTATTAGAATAAAAGTCGCTAAATTCGTCCGAGCAAAAGTCCTTTAGGAATTGATTCCATTGACAAACTGAATGATCATACTTAGCATAGTCTGACTCGCCATAGTATACTTTTAGCATATCTTGAATTGTAAAGTTTAAGTCATTCTCAGCTTTTACTTTTCGCCAAGCTGTAGCCATATTAGCATTAAATTTGAATGGATCAACACCTGTTACAACCGAAAAATACTCTCGAAATTTTTGGTTAAAGGAAAAGCCACATTCAAGCAACGGCGTATTTAAGGTTATCGCTTCGGCTTGTTTTTTGTTTACTTTCCTTACAGACTTTTCTATTATATTTCCTTTGAAATATTGTTCTATAATATGATTCAGCTCCTGTTTTGTACCTCTGTATTCTAATCCAAGAGATTTACAAATTTGCGAAAGTTCTTCTCGATACCAATAGTATCTGTTAAATTCCTCAAATGATTTTATATTGATAAAATCCGCTCGATTATCTTTCAACTACTTACCTCCAGCCTCTAATTTTTCTTTGTTTAAATAATACCCATTATATAATTATAAACTCTTTAGCAAACTTTGTGACAAGTTCATGTTCAAGTGTAATGGCTAAGTTTTCTTCATTAGGTCGCGTGGGCAGTACCAGCTACTTTCTCGGCTTCCGCAGTAGCCCGCAACAAATCAAATTTCACTTCGCTCGTTTTCTTTGGCGTGCCTTGCATGAGACGTACATCTACTCACAATAACTTTCAGTTCTTGCGAGTAGTGTTACGGCTTCAGCAGTTCGCTGTCTCCAATCGCAACGTCGCCTCGCTCCTTGCTCTTGGACAGCTGTCGCGTGGGCAGTACCAGCTTTTAGTTTGCATTTCTGATACTAGTTTTTTTATTATGCCTCCGCAGTAGCCCGCTACAAATCAAACTTCACTTCGCTCGTTTTCTTTGGCGTGCCTTGCGTGAGACGTACATCTACTCACAATAACTATCAGTTCTTGTGAGTAGTGTTACGGCTTCAACTTGCTCATTATTGTCCAAACCTATATTTAAATCTTCATCGATGATAGGAAGTTTAAAAGTAATTGATTTTAGCCATTGCCCATTCGGTTGCTTTTCTTCGTAAATTTGAATTTCAGAAATCAAAGCTGTAATTAACTGTCTACGCTCTACATCATTCATTACCTTGTAAAGTTTATCAAAATAGATCAAAATCTTATATATGTTATCTCCTGTAAGTTTCTCAGCTTCAATAGTTTGTTTCTTTGCTTTCGCATCAATTAACGATGATTCTAAGTCTTCAATCTTATCATACATACGATAAAGTCTATCGTCTAAGTCCTGTTTTCTTCGTTTGTAGTGCTTATCATCAGCATCTAAATTATCTATTTCCTCAATTAGCTTAAATTTCGTAGAATGGCTCTTCCTCAATTCTTTCTGGTAATTATCTATCTCTTTTTCTATTTCAGAGGTATCTACCTTCATGTTAATTTTTTCTTGCATCATAGAAGCAAATTTGGGATTGCTTACTATCTTTATAATTACCTCAGCAACTGCATCATCTAACAATTCTTCTCTGATCTGCTTACTGAAAGTACACTTATGACCTCTTATCATCTGCCTATGTTTACAACCATAATAATAAAAATCTTTATACTTTGTACCATCTTTCTTTTTCTTGATACACTTGTTTCCAAACATTCCCACTCCACATATCGGGCATTTTACAATTCCTGATAACAAATGAGTTCTAACATCTTTTCCCTTATTCACATGCTCATATTTCTTTGCTTGAGATTTTAACTTAACCTGAGCAGCCTGCCACAACTCATCAGAAATTATTGCTTCATGAATACCTTCAGCTATTAAATATTCATCTTGTTCAACTTGCTTATATTCATTTCTTGTACCATGAACTTTTTCTAAAGTTCTTCTTCCAAAGGCTATCTTCCCGTTATATACTGGATTCTTTAATATCTTTCTTATAAGACCCGCATCAAATAATGGATTTTTCCCATTTTGTCTTGGAATTTTTCTTATACCATGATTTTCTAAGTATTTAGAAAGTCCATTGGCTCCAATTGTTGTATTTACATACTGATCAAAAATAGTTCGTATCGCAACTGCTTCTTCCTCATTGATTATCAATTTCCCATCAATCAATTGATAACCGTAAGGAGCAAACCCTCCATTCCATTTGCCTTCTCTTGCCTTTTGAATACGCCCTTCCATCGTTTGAACACGAATATTTTCCCTTTCAATTTCAGCCACAGCTGATAAAACTGAAATCATCAATTTACCTGCATCTTTAGATGAATCAATCCCATCCTCAACACAAATCAAATTGACTCCAAAATCTTGCATTGTTTGTAGAGTTGATAAAACATCAGCAGCATTTCTTGCAAATCTTGACAGCTTAAACACAAGAACAAAAGATACTCCATCCTTTCCGGATTTTATATCTTCCATCATGCGAGTAAACTGTATTCTTCCCTCAATAGATTTTCCAGACTTTCCTGCATCTTCGTATTCTCCAACAATTTCATAATCATTATAAAGAGCGAAAGCTTTCATTCTTGATTTTTGTGCCTCTAAAGAATAACCGTCTATCTGTATTGATGTAGATACTCTTGTATAGAGGTATACTTTTATTTTTTCTTTTGACATAGCATTAACCTCAATATCCTTTTTCTATATCTTTATATTTTTACCAATTATAGTTTGGACTTATATATCAAGTATATTATATCACTTTTATTGCTTTTTCTCAATCTGTGTTTTTGCCATGTCAAATTTATTTTTACCTTCTGTATTTTTTACTGGAGTTGGATTTGGAAGATTATCTAAATCTAAAACTCCAGCATATTTTGTAATCAGATTTGCTATCAAATCAGCCAATCCATTCCAGTCATTATCCACTAATACACCTCCTCCTATTTAAATTCTTTATAATCACATATTATTTTTCTTACTAAGTTTTATGACATTGGTAGGTGCATTGGCTGCTACATAGGAATCTCACCTCTGCCCCTTATTCCAGACGAGGCAGCTTAAACTATTGAAGTATCATTGTCACTACTTGTATCATCGAACAGATTGCCACCTCTGTTTTTTATGTATTCTTATTTATCGCTCACTTTCTTGTATCCTTGGCTAACCCAGTATTCATAAAACCGAAATTGCTTTCAGCAGAAAGGTCATGGCGTAAGTCATAATTCTCCACAAGCAGATAAAGTCCTACCTTGGTCTATTCAGTTGTCAAAGAGCAATATTTGAAAGGGATTGTTTTCTCTACATTTTCCTATTTGCCATAAGCAGGCGTATCTCTTACCCAAGAAAGTAAAGGAGGTCAAACTCCCCTTCACTTTACATAAGGAAAATTTGACCCCTTTGGTTACCGAAGTTTTAAAGTTCTTCGATAATCTTTTTCAGCTTTTCAAGAATTTTGTTTCTTCTTTTGATTAAAGCTGGATGTGTAATACTTTTGAGCTTTGCCACTGAACGAACTGTTTCATCATTGAAATATAAGCGTTCAATAATATCTCTTTCTTCTGCATTGAGCCTTGATATAGCATTTCTGACTGCTTCAATCATCATCTGTGTTTCCACAATCTTTTCTACATCAACGCTTTCATCAATAATGCTATCTGCAAAATGTCCGTCATGATCCAATGATGAAAAAAAGAGCAAGTGGTTTTTCTTGTCCACCTGCTCTAAATATTTTTCGTGTTCTTTTTCTCGCCAGTAGACTTTATATATCTGCTCACTGACTTTAACCCTTTGTCCGTTGACATAAAGGTAATATTCTTTTGACATTTTATTTCCTCCATTTCTTTTTTGTCTGCGTTTTTAGACAAAAAAGGAGGACTTCTGCACATAGGCATAATAAGTCCTCTAAAATGAAAGAAACTTGCTCTTTCCTTATATTTTAAATTTGATTTTTTATGGTAATTACCAGTATCAAAAAGGTCTATCGTTTTTTTCTATATGAATAACAGACCCTAAATAATACATAGCAATTACCTCCATTATTTAATCCATTTTTTCCCCTCACAAATAAAGATTGATTAAATCATTCCTGCTTTTTCAAAATGTTTCTTCAATAGTTTCTTAGAAATTACTGCTCCAATCAATCCGCAAATGGCTATTACAATAAGCATTATTGCTGTAGTCATAGGAGAAACAATTTTAGTTAATGTACCTAAATATTCGCTCCCAAACATTTTTTCATAAGATTTAAGTGTTTGATCTGCATAAAAAAGAAATGGTACATACATTCCACCAAAGCCGGCGAGAACACAAAATATCATATATCCAATTGTTAATCCTTTATAATTGCCAACCCCTTTTGTTCTTGCAATCAACATAGCTATAATCCCGGCAAATATACAACTAATGATATATGGTGGATAAAAACCTATAATGCTTGTAAGTACACAAAATAATAAAATCATCCATGGATTTTTTGTTTTTACCGGTACTAAGAAATAGGCAATTGCTCCAATAATTGACCATATCGGAACTACTAATAGCATTGTGTATGGCGATATGAACAGAAAAGATAACACTCTATATAAAACCTGTGAGCATAACACCATTAGTGCTGTAATAATTAAATCTTTAATTTGAAAATTCTTTTTTTCTTCCATAATTATTCTCCTTGTTTTTAAATATTTTTTATTTTCATAATGATGATAGCTAGATAAAATACCATCATTATTACTAGCAATAACATATCAAGCATACGAAATTTGACTTCTGTATAACTAGTTTTTTTACACGAAACTCCAAGTCCTCGTGTCTCAACAGATGCCGACAACTCAGTTGCAGTACATAACATTCGCATTAACATAGGAATCAACATCATTTCATAAACTTTAAAAGGATGTTTTAAAAATCCAAGGAAAGAAATATCAATCCCTCTAGTCTTAATTCCCTGCTTTATACAAGTAATATCCTGTTTTAGAGTAGGAAAAAACCTTAATATAACAGCTAGTGGAATGTTTATATAATATGGAATTTTCATATTTTGCAAGGAAGCTAATACTTCAGATATTTCACTTGTTCTAATCATATTTATAGCTGCAAGAGTCAATGTTATAAAACATAGGAAAAAATAGTGTATTGTAGTTGAAATAAATAATGGACTTATTTCCGCTACCATAAACAACACTATATATAAAGCTAAAAATTTAAAACAAGTTTTGTATATGCCGCTTATCATTCCATATGCAAATACTGACAAAAAAAGTAGAACTTCATACTTTTTACCAGTCAAAGTAAATACTAAAACCCCTATAATTAAAACTTGTAACAACTTAATTCTTGGATCATATCTTATTCCATTTTGTTTACAAGATTTGCTCATTCTTCATATCCCTCACTCTGTAGTAAAAATCTTTTTATTGTTTCAAACCCATCACTTTTCTTTAAATTTATCCTTTTGCTAACAGTATTATTTTCTATAAAAACTGCTTTAGTTGCTACTCTACTTAAAAATTCTAAATCATGAGAAATAACAAAAATCAGTATTCCTTTTTTACGAAGAGTATTAATTGCTTCAGATACGACTTTCATATTTTCATAATCAAGTCCACTGGTTGGCTCATCAAAAATCAGAATTTTTTTGTTTGAAGCTATTGCAGCTGCAATAGTAACTCGCTGCTTTTGCCCTCCTGATAAGCTTTGCGGATGTCTATTTCTGAATGATGAAATATTCAATAAAGTTATCGCATTTTCTATTTTTTCATCATTTTGCTTAATACTATTCATAGAACTGAGCATTAACTCAGAAACAACAGAATCGGAGTACAATTGATAATCTGCATCTTGCATTACAAAATATACACTTTTATATAAGTTCTTTTGCTTTGTATATTTACCTTCAATAAAAAATTGTCCACTTCTTGCTTTTAGTAATCCTGACATTATTTTACCTAATGTCGTTTTGCCGTTTCCATTGTGTCCAACTATAGCTACTGTTTCACCAAAATTCCCTTCTAAATTACAATTACTCAAAACAGAATGATTGACATCATAGGAAAAAGATAAATTTTCCACTTTAAAATCTGCATTTTGCTTGTTAACAATAAGATTATCCTTTAGTTCATATTTAATATTACTTAACTTAAATGTTCGAAGTTTATACGCTCTAATATCTGAATCATTCAAGTTATCAATATCATTTTTCTTTAATTCTCTATCAATTTTTCCATCTTTCATTATTAGGCATTTATCTACTAAATTTTTTAAATAGAACAATCTATGCTCTGAAACAATTACTGTATGTCCCTGTTTCTTTAACCACTCCATAATTTTTTTCAATTTAATAATTGAATGAATATCTAAATTTGCAGATGGCTCGTCAAAAACATAAATCTTGGGATTCAAAGTTTTTGCAGCTATAATCGCTATCTTCTGTTTTTCACCACTAGATAAAGAAAACATATCCCTATCCATAAGATTTTCAGCTTCTAAATCGTGAAATGCACAATTCACTCTATCTATCATTTCATCTCTATCTATTCCATAATTTTCAAGAGCAAATGCCACTTCCTTGGTACTATTCGTTGCAAAAAATTGACTTCGTGGATTTTGAAATATAGAAGCAATATTTTTCCCCATTTCTCCGGGAGTAATAGTTTTTATATCACTTCCTAACACTTTCACAGTTCCAGTTAAAACCCCTTCAAAGAAATGTGGAATTAAGCCGTTTATCAATCTTGTAACAGTTGTTTTCCCTGAACCAGACTGACCAGTAAGCAAAATAAATTCTCCTTCTTTAACTTTGAAATTTATATTTCTGAGACTCCCTTCTGTTTGTGTTCCATAACTGAAACTTACATTGTCAAAATCAATAACTACATCTCCCATTTCATCACCTATATTTGCCAACCAATAGATTGTTTTTTAATTTCAATGAAATGTTTATATACTCCATCTTGACCAATTAGTTCCTTATGATTGCCTCGTTGCACAATTTTCCCTTTATCAATGACAATAATTTGATCTGCTTCTCTTACTGTAGATAGTCTATGTGCAATACTAATAAGTGTTTTATTTTTTGTTAATTCCTTAATTGCACTAATTAACATATGCTCGTTTTCAGGATCTACACTTGAAGTTGCTTCATCAAGAATAATAATTGGTGCATCTTTCAAAATAGCTCTTGCAATAGATATTCTTTGTTTTTCTCCTCCCGACAGAGTTGAACCACCCTCACCAACAACAGTGTCGTATCCATCACTAAGGCTTGTTATAAAATCGTGGCAACAAGCTTTCTTGCAAGCCTCCACCACCTCATCATGTGTTGCGTTTGGATTTCCAAATTTTATATTGTTTTCAATCGTGTCATTAAACAAATACACCTTCTGAAATACCATACTGATATTTTTTAAAAGGCTTTCAGAAGTAAAATCCTTAACATTATGTCCACCAATAAGAACTTCACCTTTTTTTACATCCCAAAATCTTGCTATCAGATTACATAGCGTTGTTTTCCCGGAACCTGAAGCACCCACAATGGCTAAACTGCTATTAGACTTTATTTGCAAGTTTATATTATTCAAAATCTCCCTTTCTCCATAGCCGAAACAAACATCTTTCAAATCAATGTCATAGGAGTTCAAAGAAATTTCTTTTCCGCCCTCATCAAGTGAAGGTATATCCGAAATATATTCCAGTCTATTAAGTTGTGTTGCAAGCATCCTACTTAAAAAAGCTCCATCGCTGACCAACTCCAATTCCAAAAAAATCAGAAAGGCAGATACTATAAACATCAGTGCATATGAAAGTGGAATTTGTGAATTCATATATAAAACCGTAGCAACAAACACTAAGGCACAACTTGCTACCTTGAAAATCATTTCATATAATTTCATTAAATAAGCTGAACCTTCATTGACCTCTATATCAACTTCGCATTTCCTCATAAAAGCTTTTTCAACTTTGTTTTTTCCATCAGTCCCTTTCTTAAATGAACGAAGCACTGAAATTCCTCTGATATATTCAATTGCTTCTGTAACTAATATTTCCTGCGAATCTTGCATAATAGGAGAATATTTTTCAGTTTTCTTTGTGATTAATTTAAGAACAATTATTCCAAGGATTATCGCAATTAAAGACACCATCCCTACCGGGAAACAAAAGATTAATAACATGATTGTCATAGTTAGAGCTTGGAAAAACCCACCAACAATAAAGTTCATCGCAAGCATTGCCATAGCTTCTAAGTCGGAAATAGTTGTCGTTAAAACAGCTTGAATTGTCCCTAAGTTTTTTTCTGAAAAATATCCCATCGGAGCTTTCTTTAATTTTTCGCCTATTTCAATTCTTTTATCCTTAAAAATCTCGTAGCCTGAAGCACTAAGTTTTCTATCGCAAAGATACTGAAATATGAATCTGCCGAATATACTCACAACTACAATTGCTGTTGCCTGAATAATAATAGTCATATTCAACTGTTCAAGATTAATCATAATCAGTAAAACCGCCAACAACATCAAAGAAACGAAAAATGATTTTAATCCACTAAATATAAGACCAAGGATTACATTTTTTTGATACTTTCCTGATATTTTTAATATTCGTTTTACAATGCTAATCATTTACATCGCCTCCTTTTCATTATCTTGTCCGCCCACATAATTTTTCCACAGGGAAGCATATACTCCATCTTTTTTTACAAGGTTTTCATGAGTTCCATTCTCTACAATTTCCCCATCTTTCATAACAAGGATTTTATCAGCATTTGTAATAGTAGAAAGCCTGTGAGCAACCACTATAAGAGTCTTTCCTTTAATAAGATTGTTGATTGCACTTTGAATGAGATATTCATTTTCTGGATCTGCAAATGCAGTTGCTTCATCTAAAATTATTACCTTAGATTGTTTTAACATTGCTCTTGCAATCGTAATTCTTTGCCTTTCTCCACCGGACAAAGAACCTCCTGCATCACCGACCTTTGTGTTATATCCATCTTCAAGTTCCATAATAAAGTCATGGCAAGATGCAGCTTTAGCCACCTCAATAACCTCCTCATCACTTGCAGTTGGGTTTCCCATTTTTATATTTTCTTTAATGCTTGTATTAAATAAAAAATTATCTTGAGCAACATAGCTTATCTCATTTGTTAGCTGTTCAAATGGAATTTCAGTTATTTTTTTCCCACCATAACAGATACTTCCTTTGGACGGATCCCAAAAACCAGCCATAAGTTTTGCTATTGTAGATTTTCCAGAACCGGAACTTCCTACCAATGCAGTTACTGTGTTTGGTTTTAATTCAAAGTTGATATTTTTTAGCACAAGTTCCTTATCATATGCAAATGAAACATTTACAAAACGATACAGAGTATTATCAAGAACTGCTCTCTCTTTTGGTCTTTTAAGTTCCTCTGTCGATAAAAATTCATCTATTACATCTAAACTCGCCTTAACCATACTGAATTGCTCCGAATACTTTCCGATTTTCATTAAATGTGCAATAAAGCCGATAGGTAAGATAATACACACAATGAAATTTGATAGAGATATTTGAGAATTCATATATAGATATGCACCAACTGGCAAAGTCCCCAAAAGTGTTGACGGCATAACTGCTTGAACAAATGCTGACCATAACCAGCTTTGTTTCCACCAAGCAAGGGTACTATCATGGAAAAATTGAATTGCACTCGTAAATTTTTCATATGAAGATGTACTATGATTAAAAGCTTTTATGACCTCAATGCCATTAACATATTCAACCAATGTACTATTCATATTATTTTGAGCTGTAGTATATGTTTTGCTTCTAAACTCATAATCCTTCATCATGCCTATATATCCAAGCATTCCTAAAGGAATTGTAAGCAACGAAGCCAATCCCATCCTATAGTCCAAAGCAAAAATCAAAACCAAAAATAAAACAGGAGATACTATACTTGATGTTATCTCCGGCATAAAATGAGCCATTGAATCTTCCAGCTTAGACACTGTATCTACAATTAAATTTTTAAATTTACCTATAGGAGTATCTATCATTACACCCATAGGTACTCTTAGCATTTTTTCAGCTACTAAACTTCTTATATTTTTTAAAATATGAAATGTTGCTTTGTGTGAGATTATTGTTGAATATAAAGTAAAAATACCTTTTAAAACTTGTCCACACAAAGCTATAAGTGTTAAACACAATATAGTTCTAAATGACACTTCAGATTGATATATTTTTTCTATCAATTTTGCTATTGCTAAAAAAGGAATCATTCCAAACAGTTCCCCTATGGTCGCTAACAAAATTGATTTGTATAATTGTTTTTTCTCGCCATCAGCGTATTTAAGCAACTCTGAAATGACATTTTTATTGTTACTTTTCAAGAAAACACCCCCTACAAACAGATGATCAATTAGTTATTGCTAACCCTTTGAAAAAATTTATTTGTTGTTTTTCTTCATTAAGCCTTGCCAACCATAATATTGAAAAACAACAATGCTTCTAATATATTCGCCAACATTATCATGCGGTATATCATGAAGAATACACTCGCATAGAGATGTAATATAGCCTTTTGTAATGACATGAACTTCAAACTCTTTAATCTCTGTGATAATTTGCTCTTGTTTAGCGTTGAAAAG
The DNA here is from genome assembly GCF_030644205.1 of Mogibacterium neglectum. Taxonomy (NCBI): domain Bacteria; kingdom Bacillati; phylum Bacillota; class Clostridia; order Peptostreptococcales; family Anaerovoracaceae; genus Mogibacterium; species Mogibacterium neglectum. Next base: position 753,641 of record NZ_CP128647.1, on the reverse strand, counting down.
AATAAGCTTCATATTTTTAGCTGTATATCTTTCAGTAATATCCTCAATAAAGTTTTCTACTTGCGACCCTTTGCTACACGCAAAAATCAGCTTAAAGTTATCAAAATGTGCATACATATAATCAACAAATAGCATTGTTTCCAAGAATAAATTTTCTATAATTGCTTCATCATCGACTAAATCAGAGTCTATCCTAATAGTTTTTTGTTCGCTCCTTTTTTCAACATCAGAAACAACATCTAATGTGTAATTATATTCCTCTTCAATTAGAGCAAAAAATAATGCTTCCTTATTTTTGAAATGACGATAAATAGCTCCTGTAGTTACTTTTGCTAATTTAGCAATTTCAGCTACCTGTGCATTTTCGAATCCTTTGCTTAAAAATTCCCCTTTAGCACATTCTAAAATTCTATTTTTTGTTATATCAGAGCAATAAGACATCTAACTTTCCCCTCTCATTTTTTATTTTTGATAATCTAATTATCTTTAATAATTATATTATCACTTTTTCAGTTTTTAGTCAATATATCACCACTCCTATAAATTATCGTTACATGTGGAAATTATGGCGTTCTTATGGTATAATTTAATAATAAATTCAAAACTTGCTTAATGCTTGTTATCTAATTCATTCTTATGTAGCAAGCACAGTAAGTGTACGGACACTTACGAAAAAATTGATGAAGCAGCCCTTTGGGATCTGCTTCTTTTTTTATCAATTTTTAACTTGTTAGGGTGTACCCTAAGACCCCGAAACACATTCAAAGGAGGATTTACCTATGGCAAATAGAATACGAAATGAACGACTTGAAATTAAATTGACAGAAGAAGAAAAGGCTCTTTTTGAGGAGAAAAGAAAACTTGCGAAGTGTAAAAATATGAGCCACTTCATACGCAAGTGCGTTTTAGAAAAGGAAATATATCAAGTGGATTTAGAGCCATTTAGAGATTTACAGGGTTTACTTTCCAATGCTACAAACAACATCAATCAAATTGCAAAGCGTGTAAATTCTACCGGCATAATCTATAAGGACGATATAAATGATATGAAAAAGCAGATAGAATATTTCTCAAAGGAGTTGTGGCAAATACATTCTCTGCTTCTTAACAGAACTTCAGGAGGTGATTAAATCTTATGGCTATCACAAAAATACATCCTATAAAATCAACTCTTAATCTTGCCATTTCATATATTGTTAATGAAGAAAAAACAGATGAGCAAATCTTGGTAAGCACTCATAAATGTCATCAAGAAACTGCTCATACCCAGTTTTTAAGGACACGAAATGATTCAGAAACAAACGGAACTGTTCTTGCCAGACACCTCATTCAATCCTTTTTACCCGGAGAAACAAGCCCTGAATTGGCTCACCAGATTGGTATGGAGCTGTGTAAAAAGATACTCAAAGATGAGTACGAATTTGTCTTATCTACTCACGTAGATAAGGGGCATATCCACAATCACATCATCTTCAATAATGTAAATATGGTAACAGGTAGGTGCTACCAGTCTAACAAGAAAAGCTACCACCAAATCCGTTATCAGAGTGATAAACTCTGCAAAGAAAATAGCCTATATGTCATTGACGAGTTTTACGAAAGCTATGAGAAAAAATATAAGATTAACGGTAAATCTTGGTATGAAAACGAACAGGCAAAGCATGGCACTTCTTGGAAAAGTAAACTTCAATTTGACATTGATAGAATAATAAAACAGTCAAAGGACTGGGACGAATTTTTAAAGAAGATGGCTGATCTTGGCTATGAAATCAAATACGGTAAGCACATTGCTTTTAAGCCAAAAGATAAGGCGAGATTTACAAGGACTAAAACAATCGGAGAAGATTATACCGAGGAAAGATTAAAAGAACGAATTGCAGAAAGAGAGTTTATCAAGACTCCCGACGTCAAAAAACGCATCGGCAATGTTATTGACATGAACACCAATGCAAAGGTAAAGGAAAGCAAAGGCTACGAATATTGGGCAACCAAACATAACCTTCATACAATGGCTGAGTCTGTTATTTATATCAGAGAACATGGCATTAAATCCGTTAAACAGCTTGACGAGTATATTCAAAAAGCAGCCGATGAAAGGCAAAATATACAAGAGAAAATCAAGGCTATTGATAAGGAAATGCAGAAGCTTTCCACCACTATGGAGCAAGTTCATACCGTTAAAAAATACAGAGCGTGCTACAAGGAATATACTGCTAATCCGTCTGACAAGGCATTTTTTGAAGAGTACAAAGCTCAGATTACCCTATATGAAAATGCTCTCTCAGAGCTTAAAAAATCTTATTCCAAGCTCCCAAATTCAAAGGATATTTTAGCTGAGCTTGATAAATTACAAGAAAAAAAGAATAGCCTTATGCAAGAGTATTCTTCCTCAAAATCCACTATGGACGAGCTTTATAAGATACGAAAAAATTACGGAATTTATATGGGTAAGGAGATGGAGAGATAATCTTTATCTCCTTTTTTCGCAAATAAAAAAAGAGTCGGTGCAGTCCCAAGACCACACCGACCATAAGTTTATCTCTCAGCTTCTTTTGATGTTTCTTTCTTTTCTTTAGGCTTTTCCTTATCTTCAGCCTGATATTTTTTGATAGCTCCAAGCACAGACTCTTTCTTTTCATCTCGACCTTTCATCTGTTCTTTTGCCTTTAAGAGCTTTGAAGAAAGTATCCTGATGTTAGTATGTTCCTTGCCGTTATCGTCAACGGAAGTTCTGATCTGTCCAAAGAGTTTTACAAAATCTCCCTGCTTAAAGTCTTTTGGAATATCACCCTTTTCTCCGTATGCGGAGCAATTATGATATACCTTATTGCCCTCATCATCTTTAGATGCCACAGAGAAGTTTACTACTTGAAAGGCTTCGCCGTTCTTATTTTCTCTTTCAACTACATCGATCTTTCCTACAATATTTCCAACGATATTGACAAGATTATCTTTCTCCTCTTGAACATAAGGAAGATCTTTAATCTGCCCCTGTTCTCTTAAATCTTCAATCATGTAATCAAATTCCTCATGCAGTAAATTAACGGTGTCATTGTCCATATAAGCCTCATAGAGCTTATCCAAAGCACTTTCATCGTTGATACCTTTTTCCATGCTGATAACCGCCTTAACAAAGTCCTTGTGATTATCACTTACCATATCTTCTATCTGATTTCTCATTGTTTTGTAATCCATGTTTTATCTCCTTTCATGGTAAAAGGGAGGTTTCCCTCACTTATCGTACATATTCCTGTTCTTTTGCAGTTTGTTTTTCTTCTGTTTTACTTTCTTCCTGATAGGCTCTTATCTGTCCTAAGATAGATGGTTTATCACCCGTTTTCTGTGTGGCTTCCTCTTTGGTATGCAAATTATCTTCAACATCATAGGTTGACTCAAAATAATCGCTGTCCTTAAAGTCATTGTCATATCTGTCAGCAATTCCATCATTATCAAGGTCTTTAGAAAGTGGATCATAGAAGTTACCTTCATCATCAATTTCAAGTCCCATTGCTTGCTTTAATTCTTCTTCATCTACCGAAACAAAGGTATTAAACTCTCCATTTTCCATTTCAAATTTTATGACATCAAGAGCCTTTTCAACACTTCCATTTTCCTTTACATAATCATAATGACTTACTACAACATCATTTACATATTGAGTTGCTGTATAATTCTCAAGGTCTAACTCAAACTGTATGCCATGTCTTTCATCCGGTGTATCAGTATAAGCAATTCCTATGTGCTTTAAATCAGGATATAGAGCGTCAAACTCATCATAACTATGGTTTTCCTCATACTCTCTGTTGCAGAAGTCAATGATTGCTCTTTTTACATCTTCTATAAGCGGATTATCATTTCTCTTTTCTTCCACTTCTCCCATATCAAGGAGCTTATTCAGTTCTGCAAGTCTTAATACCTTACTTTTCAGCTCATCGACTTTTTCAAAAGGCTTTTTTAATTCTTCTTTGGCATTTTCCAGTTGTTCCTTTGTGCTGATAAGTTTTTCTTCAAGCCTATTTAATTTCTCAGGCATTTTCTCAATGGCATTATCCAGTCTTATGATATTACCGTCTGCACTTGTGCCAAGCTCTCCTGAATGCTTTGCAGCACCATTTAAGCTAAAGTTATGCTCATTGGTAAAGAAGTTGTAACTTACCTCTAAATCCATGTTTCTATACTTACCTATAACCTTGCTTTCATTGATTTTTACTTTAGAAATAGCTTCAAGCAGCTTTTCTCCGGCTAATTTCTTATCGGTAATCTTTTCTCCCGCAATGGTAATGGAAGTAAACTTTTCCTCACCTTCCGCTTTAGGCTCTACACTTACTATATCTTTCTTAACAGCTTCAATTAGTTTTTCGGTTCTTGCGATTTCTTCCGGATAGTTTTTAGCAACCTTATCTTCTAATCTGTAACGATTGGACTTATAGTTTGCTTCCAGCATTTTAAGTTTTGTAACTTCATTATCCAAATCCATCTTTTCTTTAATCTTAGGATCACCTGTGGCAAGGGTTTTAATCTCCGCATAGTTTAAACTGCTTTCATCTACATCTTCTGCCACTCTGACAGGTGTTTTACTTGTCATAATCTGTGAAATGAATTTCTGCTTGTTTTCTATGGTCTGCCAAAGGTAGGCATCAAAGGTGTTCTCGGTAATGTAACGATAGATATTAACTTCTTTATTTTCATTTCCCTGACGGACAATTCTACCCGCACGCTGCTCCAAGTCGGCAGGACGCCAAGGGACATCGAGGTCATGAAGTGCAATCAGCTTGTTTTGCACATTCGTTCCGGCTCCCATCTTCTGAGTAGAACCAAGCAAAATCCTCACATCTCCTTTTCTTACCTTTGCAAAGAGTTCATCTTTTTGCTTATCAGTATTGGCTTCATGGATAAAGGCGATTTCTTCTTTCGGTATACCCATTGCTAAAAGTTTTTCTCTAATATCATCATAGATATTAAACTCCCCATCGCCTTTTGGTGTAGACATATCGGAAAATAGAAGCTGTGTTAACCTATCTTCTTTTGTCTTATCCCAAATGGCAAACACATTTTTCACGCATACATTGACCTTACTGTCAGGATTATCGGGTAGCAAAGGATTGATTAAACGCTGATCTAAGGCAAGTTTTTTACCGTCATTGGTAATCTTCAGCATATTATCTTCATCAGGTTCTACCACTCTATTTCTAACATCATCAGCTCTTTCGGATAGGCTCTTTAGGATTTCCTTTTGTTCCTCACTTGGCAAAGTCTTAATAACTTCATAATGCGCCTCAGGTGTTGGAAGATTAAGCATATCCGCTGTTTGAATATCTGCAACTTCCTTAAACATAAACATAAGCTCAGGTAGGTTGTAAAACTTTGAAAATCTTGTCTTAACTCTGTACCCTGTTCCCTCCGGAGATAATTCAAAAGCTGACTGCGTTTCACCAAAGGTAGATGCCCAGCTATCAAAATGCTCCAAATTATTTTTCTTTAGGCTTTCATACTGAAGATAACGCTGCATGGTATAAAGCTCTGTCATGGAATTTGATACAGGCGTTCCTGTGGCAAATACAATACCTTTTCCACCCGTCATTTCATCCATATATCTACACTTCATAAACATATCGGAGGACTTAAATGCTTCACTTTGACCGATACCTGCTACATTCCTCATTTTTGTGTATAGATAGAGATTTTTGTAATTGTGTGCTTCATCCACAAATAGCTTATCTACACCCAGTTCCTCGAAAGTAATAACATCGTCTTTCTTAAAATCATCATTTAATTTTTCAAGCCTTGTTTCCAACTTTTTCTTTGTCTTTTCAAGCTGTTTTACCGTAAAGTTCTGATTTCTGTCATGCTTATATTCCTCAACATAATTTATGATTTCATCAATCTGATCCTGAATATGCTTCTCTTGATATTCCTTACTCATCGGAATTTTTTCAAACTGCGTATGCCCGATTACTACCGCATCGTACTCTCCTGTGGCAATTCTTCCGATAAATCTCTTTCTGTTCTTCGGCTCAAAGTCTTTTTTATCTGCCACCATAATATTTGCCGATGGATATAACTGCATAAATTCTCTGCCTATTTGACCTGTTAGATGGTTCGGTACAACAAAGAGTGATTTACTGCACATTCCAAGCCTTTTACTTTCCATTGCGGAAGCCACCATTTCAAAGGTCTTTCCGCTACCAACCACATGGGCAAGAAGCGTATTTCCTCCATACAAACTTCTTGCAATAGCATTTCTCTGATGAGGTCTTAAATCTATTTTAGTATTCATTCCCTCAAAAGATAGTTTACTTCCATCATACTCACGATTTCTGATAGAGTTAAAACGCTCATTATATAGCTTTACAAGCCTGTTTCTTCTTTCCTGATCGTTAAATATCCAGTTCTTAAATTCTTCCTTTAGAAGCTCTTGTTTCTGTCCTGCAAGGAGAGTTTCCTTTTTATTTAGTACAGAAGTTTTCGAGCCGTCAGGATTTACAATCTGGTCAAATACCTTTGTTTCTTTTAAGTTTAGAGCATCTTCAATCAGCTTATAGGCACTTACTCTACTTGTACCGTAGGTCATCTCTGCAAGGTCATTTCCTCTGTCTTTGCTTTTTCCCTCAATATTCCATTCACTTGTAAGATTTGAAAATTTAACCTTAATATCCCATCTTGCCCAGCCCGGAGTTTTCAGTGTTTCAAAGATAAACTTTTCTATATCCTTAATCGGTATCCAAGTTGCTCCAAGACGCACATTGATTTCACTTGCTTCAAGCTCCTTTGGGAGAACTTTTATAAGCTCTGCCTTTTGGTATTCCAAACGGTTCATCTCATAGCTTATCAACTCTTTTTCTTTGCCATCTTCCGCATAGCCAAGATGAGGTAGCTCTCTTTCCGTTTGTCTTAGCTTAGAAAGATAACTGTCAACAATTGCAATCTTATCTCTGATATTTCCTGATAGGTACTCATCTTTTGTTACATAGCCATATTTATAGGAATTACTGCCATTTGCACAGGCAAATGGTAAATCCCCATCTTCAGGGTTAAAGGATAACGGTCTGTAAAAGTTTTGTTCTTCTCTAATATTTAAGTAGATTTCTCCCCTTAATTCTTCTATCAAAGTTGGTCTGTCTTTTCCTGTAAGACTTCCCATATAGTCAAAGTCCACATAACCTTTTTCAGACATAGATAAGACAAGAGCTTCAAGGGAAGTATCTACATGGTCGATTGTCTTTGCCTTTGTAATAGTTCTCTTACTGAAAATATCGCCCTTTGCCTTAAAGTTTTCTTCTTCATCAAGAATTTCTATTGAGGAAACAAGTGGGAAGTTACTATCTTCTTTTAAGGCTCTGGTATTACTTAGGTTATTGATATACCCGTGCTTTTTAGAAAAACTGTCATAGACTTCATTTAACCTCTCCTGAGCTTTGCTTACTTCATCATCAGAAAAATCTTCCTTTTGCTTGTAGATTACATCTTTTAGAGCATCATTTAATTCAAGATAAGCCTTAATCTTTTCCTTGTTTTTATCCGCTATTTCCTTCTTTACAAAAAGAGAGTTTTCTCTGTAATACACTTCATCATCAATAACGGTATAGGAAAAGTTCTTAACATCATCCGTTGCAGGCATTGTGCTGATTTCATCATCAAGCAGTTCTATTTCCTCATACTTTGCGTTCTTTGATATTTCTGTGCCTGCTTTTGTAAGAAGTTCCTTTATGTCTGTATTTTCTTTCGGCAGGCAAGCTATTGTATTCCCAAATCTTCCAGATATTTCTTCCATAGAACCAAGCACCTGTTCAGGATGATCAACAAAATATTTGTTATATAAAAGCCCGTTTTCATCTTCAGCAAGATGAATCCAGTCCTCATCTCTTTCTCTGATACTATCTCTTTTCTTTAGGAATATAATATCTGAGGTTACTTCTGTTCCGGCTACGCCCTTAAAGGTATCATTTGGAAGTCTGATTGCCCCTAAAAACTCTGCTCTTGCTGCAATGTATCGTCTGACGCTTTCATCCTTTTTATCCATTGTGCCACTTGATGTAATAAAGGCGATAACACCACCATTTCTTACTTTATCAATGGACTTGGCAAAGAAATAATCGTGAATAAGGAAGTTATTTTTGTTATAATCCCTGTCATTTACCTTATATTCTCCAAAGGGAACATTACCGATAACTGCATCAAAAAAGTTATTGGAAAAGGTAGTTTCTTCAAATCCCTTAATTTGCACTTCACTTTCAGGATATAAGAGTTTTCCAATACGACCGCTTACTGAGTCAAGTTCAACGCCATAAAACTTTGACCTACTCATTTCATCGGGAAGATTACCGATAAAGTTTCCAACTCCCATACTTGGCTCTAAGATATTACCGCTCTTAAATCCCATACCTGCAAGTGTCTTATATACGCTGTCAATCACTGTTTTCGGTGTGTAAAAAGCTGTTAGGGTAGACTCTCTTGCAGCTTCATATTCAGATTGCGATAGATTTTCTTTTAAGAATACCCTCGCTTCTTTCCACTGTCCGCCTTTTTCTTCATCGAATACATCAGCAAGTCCGCCCCAACCGACATACTTTGAAAGGACTTCCTGAGCGTTAATATCTAAATCTCTCTCACCTCTTTCAATTCTATTTAACATAGAGATTGCTTCAAGGTTGCTATTCAGTCTCTCACTTGGAGATAACTTTTCCGGGAGCGTTTCTTCTGTGATTTTGAAGTTATGAGCATCAGCTTTCTTTATTTCTACTTCCTCAATAGTCTTTTCAGGGTTCGTATAGGTTATATTTTGAAATAGCCTATCAAGGTCGCTTTCAAGACGATAAAGAATTACATCGGAGCCTGTTATCATACCGCCAAGATATTCGGTATTGTCCTTAACCGTTACTGTCTTTAGATTATTTCCCATATCATCAAAGCGTGTGATGGTATAGTTTTTATCCTTATATTTAACTTCATCACCAACAATAAAATTCGGTCTTTCAAGGCTTATCTGCTTTAATAAGTCCCCATTATCTTCAAAGGCTATAATCGGGATTTGACGATTTCCACTTCTTACCGGATCAAGCCATAAATCATTTCTTCCTGTGATTTGATTTTTAGCAATCTCCCTTACAGTGTATTCTTCATGGTTGAAATAGACTGTATCATCTTCTTTAACTGTAAATTCATCGGTAAGGCTTTCCTTTTCTTCATTAAGCTCTACTTCTTCTCTTTCTTTGAGGTAATCAAATAGCGTTCCTTGAACAGGTGTTGCAGCTATTCTTTCTTCTACTTCTTCAGGTGCTTCAAGCTCTGTTTCTTCTTCAAAACTAAGTTCTCCGTTAAATACCGATTGAAGCTCCTGCTCATCCATCTGCTTGACAAGCTCTGTATTTTTAAGTTCTCTAAAGGTCTTTGGAAAATCTTCTAAAATAAGCCTCTGGGCATTTAATTCTTTCAACTCTTCAATACTGAAATATCCCCATTCAGGTTCAATCCCAAGTACAAGTCCAAAGGCATCTCCACTTTCTCTATCATACTCCGTCATATACCAAGTCCAATTACTTCTAAACGGAATGATATATGCAGCATGAACCTCTTTATCTGCTAAAGCGACATCTTCCTGTGCATAAAGCTCAGGCACTCTTTCAAGCATTTCATCAGTCATTAAGTTTTCAGGATCATCTTTAGAATAATATTGTGGTTCTTTTGCTTCTTCTATCTCTGAATTACCTTCTATTTTTTCCTCAAGATAAAGATTTTTAGAAAGCAGCTCATCAATATGCTTTGCCACACTTGACCAAGTAAGAAAAACATCACTGCAATCTTTCTTCTGTAATTTAAATCCCTTAGCATCGTGCCATTCATCACTTCCCATTGCCCCTGAAACAGCATGAGAGCTTCCCCCGATGCCATACTCATCTTTTAGGAAATTAGCTTTTTCTTGAAGTGTATGGTTTTCTTTGAAGAATTTGGTGATTCGCTCTTTTCCCTTATCTATTCCGCTTCCTCTTGAAATTGCAGCAAAGACTTCATCTTCTGCAATAAATGGATTTGCTTTAGGAAGCTCTATCAGATTGGTACTATATTCCTTTCGTGGCAGCTCAAGTTCCTGTAATCTCTGATAAAGGCTATCTACCTTGTGGTAGTGAAATCTTAGTACATCTCTATTTTCTTTATATCCTGCTAAAAACCTGCTGTATTCTTTGATTGTTTCTTTCAGATACTCAGGATTTTTTAATGCCTCAGACAATTTTTTCGTTTCTTCCGGAAAGCCACCACCTCTTTCTATAAAATCAAAATATCCCTGTGCTTTTCCTTCTTCGCTTAAATCGTGATATAGATACCATAGGGATTCTGAAATTCTATCTCTTTCATAATCAAGGGATTCAGAAAGTTCTACATTTGTGGCAAACTCTCCGGTTTCCAAAAGCTCATTTATCCTACTTGCTGCATCATTCCAGCTTAAAATTTGCGTATCATCTTCTCTTGCTGAAGTCCCATAAGCTAAATGAATGCCTTTATCCGAATACCAGGAAGATACTTCTCTTTCATCAATGTAAAATCCGTTTCCGCCTCTAAATGTATCTTTGAGGTATTCTCCCAATTCTCCATTACTTTTTCCTTTAGAAAACTCTGCAATAACAGGAAGTCTACTTCCATCGTGATTTCCTCCGTTAATAAGGACAGCATCTATATCCTTCTGAGTTAATGGAATGGTAAGCCTCATCTGTCCGTAAGTATTTTCGGGTAAAGAAAAAGAAGCCTTATCAGCTTCTCTTATCTCTACCTCAGTATTATCTTTTAAATTTCCACTACTTCCTTGATCGTCATTTCCTTTAGAGCTGAAATCATCGCCCCATACTGTGGATCGTTCTCGTCCTCTATCTTCCAAGCTGCCATCAGTTTCGGCTTCTCCGCTCTCATAAAGTCTATCGCTTGTTTTTGAATATCCATCAGGTGTCCTGTCAGCTTCTTCTCCTTGTATAGATCCACTAACATCTCGAAATGGCTCTGCTCCTCGCTCTCTGAAAGATAAGTGAGTCTCATCACTGCGTAAATCGGATTCGGGAATTCTTTCATGAAATCCGTCTGTTCCTCCAAGCTGTTTAGTGTATTCTCCCTGATTTTCTCTATTATCTCGTCCGTACTCTCCATTTCGGAGAACTCGCTCGTTTTCATTTCTTTTCTGATCATCTCGTCGAAGTACATTTTCTTCTACCTCCTCAATTTCTTCTCTAATCTTATTATATCCTGCTTCTTTACCTCTTAAAACTTCTTTGTCAAGCTCTTTACTTTTCTGAATGGTCGCATCAATGATATTTCCGCTAATATCCGATACGGTTTCACCAAGACTCATAAGAGATATACTATCAAGTCTTTCAAAATTTTCTCTTAAAAGTTCACTATCCATAGGATAATCAAGCTGAAACCTTGAAGATACCGCATAGCTCACTGATTCTCTCACAAACTTTGTAAAAGATATTCTATTCTCATCGGCTATTCTAAGCTCGTTCATAAGACTGTCTATCTTTTCATCTCCGTAAAGCCTGCTTAAAGAAAAGATATTTTCTAAGGTGCTTTCACTTTCCTCATAGCCCTCATTTTTTATCATTTCCTTTAAGACATCCCTATGAGCTTCCTTATCAAATCTCCAAAGATTGACCTCATTGACATCCCTGTTTCTTGAAACCGTCTGGCTTATATCAAAGATATAGTCCACCTTCTTGTATGTGCCGTAGTCCTCCAAAATTGGGATACCCTTTTTACCTCTCATAACGGTACGGTTAAATCGTTCCCTCCAATAGTCGAACTTGGCACAGGCTGTCGCCTCAGGATTTCTATCATAGATACTAAGCTGACTTCTAAAGTCATATCTCTGATTGTTTCCGACAACCTTTAGTAGCTTCAGATATTCTGCTTCACTTTGAAGCACATCTTGTTTTACAAGCTCCAAAATGTTATGAAAATCATTTATTCGCATTTTTACCTCCTTCTTTTTTCCAAACAAAAAAGGTGGTTAGATTTTACTCTAATCACCTTTAAATTCTATGTGCTGCAACTTACTGCAACTTAATTTTTCTGTTTTGACTTACTAAAAATCCTTATTTTACTAGGTTTTATCTCCCCATTCATACTGCATAAATCACGATTTTGCAACTTACTGCAACTTAAATCAAGCCCAAAAAGGAATATACTTCATATATCTCGGAGCTGTATTTTCATCAACTGGCTTAATAAGTTTGGCTTCTAATGTATCTTTAATTATCCTCGATGCTTTATATTTATCTTTATCACTTATATCAAATAATTCTCTGAGCGAATTATTCGTTATACTCTCTCCATTGACATAGACAAAGCAAGCCTGCATATAACAAGTTCTTATTCTATCTTCTTTACTAATCAAGTCAAAAGGAGCTTTCAAATAGAGAGTTACTTTTGTGAATTTATCACTTTGATTTTCGATTTTAGGAGCAAGCATAGAATTCTTACTTGTCGCATATACTATCTTATCAAAACCACTTCCTCTTTCTTCACAAATCCCACATTTGTGCATAAATCCTGCAAGATTTTCATTTCTTGAAATCGGAACTGTATCAACAATGCGGTCTATCGAAACCAATGGCGAACCTGCATTTGAAAATTCTATCCTATCTTTGAATAACTCAACCATAGGACTTGTCCCTTTTTGTTCAATAGCTTGATGAATCATGATATTGGCAATTAACTCACGAATAGCTATCTCCGGATAACCCAACTTAGTTTTTCTTATAGAGTCTTCAATTATCTCTTCCTGTGGAATGACAGTCAAAACATAATCTACAATTTTCTCATATGAAATAGCATAACCTTCACTAAATACTTTTTCCCGTATCGTGTCAAGTCTATTGTTCTCTTTATACCAAATTACTCTTATAGATTTATGAGCTAAACTCTCAAAATTCTTTAAATCTTTTGAAATAAGTAATGCTCCTAAATTAGTAATATCATAGCTTCCGGAATCATTTCTTTTTATAAACTTTTCATTAGTAAAATCATCCAATATTTTATTGTTATTTTGTGGTAATGCAAACCCCATCTTTTCATAATATCCCGCTACATTCAGTACATCTAACACCTCATGAAACGAAATATTATCTTTTGCATTTCTTAATTCAAACGGAGTTGTATCAAAAGCTGCCCATAGAGATCTCTCTTTATCAGGATATTCTTTCAACTTCTTCTTATTTGTTCCAATTCTAATATACTCTTCACCTGAAAACTTAATTGGCTGCTTTTCTGCACATGGAATTTCGAGTAATACTACATTTTTATCCTCAATTTCTGTTTTATAAAATCTGAAGTCTATTCTTGGATTTGTCATTCGAGATAACCATGCTTCAAGTTCTTCCGAACCTTTTTTACTCTCCCTATAATCAAATGTAGTTCCTACAATTTTATGTGTATTATCATCAATACCCCAGAGTAAATATGCTTTAGGTCTTCCCCATAAAGTTGCAGAATTGCCCAAAGCAGAAATATACTCACCTATCATCTGAGGTTCATCGTTATTATGCTTAAATTCAACCCATTCTGTTTCACTTGGCAAAGAAATCAACTCTCTGATTAAATTTTTTATATAATCTTGATTTTTTATTGCCATCTTAATTCTCCTAACAATTACAAATAAATTGCTTATATTATAGCATTTTTAGAGGATTTTTTCCACTCTGAAATTAGTTACCTCTTACTTTGCGTATGTCAGAGCAGCCTCTTTTAGCTCATTTTCAATCGCTTCTAAAAATTCTTCCTTTGAAGATTTTCCTTGAGCAATATCCGCTAATTCCATTTCCCACTTTGCAGTTGTTTCCGCTGACTTAAAGGTATCGGATACTATTGTTACAAGGCTGATCCCCTTATGCGTGGCAATCAAATTTTTCTTATCTCTTTCGACAAAACCCTTATAGATTAAGTTTTCAATAATTCCTGCCCTTGTTGCAGGTGTTCCAAGTCCCTTTCTTTCCACTTCTACACCTTTTTCTAAGGCTTCATTTCCTGCAATCTCCATAGACTTTAGAAGCGTATCTTCTGTAAAGTGCTTGGGAGGTTGGGTAAATTTTTCTTTAATCTCTTTATTTTCAATGTTTAAAGCATCATCAACATTTACATTAGGAAGTTCTACATCCTCATTCTTCTTGGACTTATACTCTTTAAGATATTTTGTAAACCCCTCGTCTTTAATTACCTTTCCTGAACTTGTAAATTCAAAGCCGTCAAATTCAGCTACTATCTTCGTTATATTTTCAATGAGTGGATAGCCTACACTTGCGTGAAATTTATCGGATATAAGGAAATAAACTTTTGCTTCGCTTGGAGGAAGCTCCGAAACATCTTCCTTTAATGAACTGATTGTCGGAATAATCGCATGATGATCCGTAACCTTTTTAGAGTTAAATACTACCTTGATACGCTCTGTGTCAAAGTCATTCTTACCTAAAATGTTATTAACCGTACTTACAATCATATCTTCCGTTAAATATCTGCTGTCTGTTCTTGGATAGGTGATGAGCTTTTTCTCATAAAGGCTTTGGGCATAATCAAGTGTCTGTTTAGCACTATATCCGAAATACTTATTGCACTCTCTTTGAAGTGTTGTAAGGTCAAAGGGTAAATCAGGTTTAGTAATCTTTTCTTTCTGAATGACATCGGTTATTTCAATCTTATCACCTACTAAATTGATTAGCTGTTCGGCAGCAACCTCGTCATCAATTCTGTCTGTTGAAAGTGTAAAACCATCCATAGATAGCTCTACTGTGTAATATTTTTCTTTCTGATAATTTGCTATCTCCTCATCTCTTTTTACGATCATGGCAAGGGTAGGTGTCTGCACTCTGCCGACAGAATAATTTTGCTTGTATAGGCAAGAATAGAGCCTGCTGATATTCATTCCGACTAACCAGTCAGCGATTGCTCTTGCCTGTGCTGATTCAAAGAGATTATCATAGTCCTTTCCGTCTTTTAGATGATCAAAACCCTCTTTAATCGCACTATCTTCCATAGATGAAATCCAAAGGCGTTTCATCTTCTTTTTGCAATTTACCTGATCATATACAAGTCTAAAAATGCTCTCTCCCTCACGACCTGCGTCGCACGCATTTATAACCGTATCAATCTCTTTGTCGTTCATCAGCTTTTTAAGGATGTTAAATTGTTTCTTGGTTGACTTTGCTACCTCATACTTATATTCTCTTGGAATAATCGGTAAATCAGCCATATTCCACTTGGCGTACTTTTCATCATAAGCATCCGGATTTGCCATTTGAATTAGGTGTCCAACGCACCAGCTTACCCTATATCCGTTTCCTTCATAATATCCGTCTTTCTTTTTATTTGCTCCAATAACCTTTGCAATGGAGATTGCAACACTCGGTTTTTCTGCAATAACTAACTTCATCTGTGTTTTCCTCCTGTTATAAATCAAAATAGGGCGAAAGATGTTACTCTCCCGCCCTAACTTTGCACCCAAAATAATATGTTTTTAGGTGCGTTTATTCTTCATCTTCTACTTCATCTGCATCATTTATTTCTTCCTCACTTTCTGCTTCAGAAAAGAAATCATCATCTTCTTCCTCTAAGGCTTCAAGTTCTTTATCTTCTTTCTTTTTTACAACCTTAAAATAGTAGCCTGCTCCTAATGCACCACCTACTACAAGAAGCAAAATAATATAGGTTCCTAAATTACTCTTTTCGTCCTTCTTCTCAGGCTTTACTTCTTCCTTAACAGGTTCTTCTTTTACTACTTCCTGCTTTGGTGCTTCTTTTTTCTCCACCATGTTAAGCAAATCATCTTCAGATACTTCCGTAAGAAGCATTACATTCTCACTATCTTCATCATGATTGATGATTAAATAAAAGGTCTTACCGTTTTTAGTCTGAAAGGTAATAAACTGCCTTGCATCTGCCGAATATTTATCAGTTTCTTTATTATCCTTATCATCGCTATGATGAATCGGATATTCCTTATTTGCATTATCCTTATTTTCCGTAACACTTCCTCTTGCCTTAGACGGTGCAGAAGCTACTCCCTTATTGGTATTTACACTCTTACTTGTGCCATCCATAGCTGAATCTTGGCTGTTATTGTTAGCAGGCGTTTTAGCTGTCAGCTTATTAGGATAACGAATTTCCTTTTCTTTATCTTTTGATTGTTTAGTATTTTCATCTTTTGTAGTATTTCCAAAACTTATCTTTGGTTCACTTCCCTTACCTGTATTTACAGGTGGCTGAGAATTTCCTGCACTTGTTTTTATACTGCTATTTGGTGGAATTGGTGTAACAACATTAGATGATGCCGGAGCTTTATTCACTTCATTAGCCTTTTTTTCAAGATCTTTAATCTTTTCATTTAGCTTGTCCATTTCCTTTTTAATATCAGAAGATAAATCTTTGTTATCCTTTTCTTTTTTCAGTTTTTCTTTCAGACTTTCAATTTCATCTTCAAGAGCTTTGATTTTTTCCTTCTGCTTATCGCTTAACTTATCTTTATCCTTAATCTCATCATTTAGCTTATCAAGCTCCCCTTTAAGTTCTTTTGCCTGCTTTTCCATCTTGGAAATATCCTCTTTGGAAAGCTCTGTCTGCGTTGACTTATCTTTCGTCTTTTTATCTTCCGTCTGAGTGCTTTTATCCTGCTGTGGCTTTTTTTCTTCCGTCTTAGTTTCTTTATCCTTAAGTTCAGCCTTTGCTACCTTACGGATAATCTCATCTTTTCCATCTCCCTTTACCTCATAAAACAGAAACTCATCAATGAATTTCATATCATCTGGGAGCATTGGAAGATCTCCGCTATCAATAAGTTGTCCTTTCTCAGCCTTTATCTTTTCTTCCTTAAAGACCTTTTCATCTTCAAAGATATACCTTACATTTACTTCAACTTCCGTTTGAACAGCTTCGTTTTTTGTTGGAGCTTCAGATTTTTGCTCCTGTGCATAAACAACCGTCCAAAGACCTAAAATACAACTAATACTTACAATTACCGCAAGTGCTACCGTCCAAAACTTATTATTCTTTTTCAAACTGGTTTTCATTTGTTTTCTCCTTTTTCATTTCTGCTTTTTGTCTGTTTACCTTTGCCATCAAATCGCTGATTGTGATGTTATTCTTTCTGCAAATGGCAATGATTTCTTCATTTTCAAGCTCTTCTTCACGAATGAATAAAGGCTCCAATTCTTCATCAATCAGAGCCTTTTTATCATTTAACTTCTTTATTCTGTTTTTTACTGCTATCAGTTCCTTTTTCAAATTGTTACCTCCTATTTCTTTACATTTGGCGGAAAACCGAATCCTACGGGATGGTGCTTACAAAATGTTGCTATCCAATCATCTAAGGTAGTTACTCTTATTCGACCGATGTTATCAATCACTTTTCCATCTCCAATGTAAATACCTACATGACCATAGGTAAGCCCTGCACTGCTTCCGCTACTGCTGCTTTCGACTGCCACAAGCATTCCGACCTTGAGCTTTGACCTGTCTGATGTAAAGGTATAGTTTCGGTACATATCACAGGCATTCCCGCCTATATATCCAAGTCCTGCATTTTGATAGACCTGTGATACCCACATGGCACACCAGCCTGCACCCGGAGATGGCGTAATGTATGCAGCATTAACAATCTTCTTTTGTACTTCCGTAGATGCCTCATACTCTTTTCCACCGCCGATACCACCATTTGCACTGATAAGGTCAGAATTACCAAAGGCTTCTCCCATATTGCCTTGTGCAAGGAACAAGGCTTCATAGTGCTTTAGATTATCGGGATAGTTTGCAAAGACCTTTCGGATAATGCTGTCCATCTCTTTTTTATGAAGCGTTACGATGAGTTTTTTATACTCATAAGGTTCTTCGTGGCTTTCGGTATATTCATTGCCATCTTCATCGGTATAGGTTTCCGTAACCGTCCTGTATCTGATTTCAATTTCTTCCCTATACTCAAGGTCATACATGGAATCAAATAATTCTTTTAATATGGATTCTACTTCCGATACACTCTTTACCTCTCCGCACCTTGATGTAATGTAGGATAAAAGCTCATGGACATTATGACCGATGTATTCTGTATTATTTAAGATATATTCATCATATCCGGGATAATTTTCTTTCACATGGTCAACTTCACTTTGAAGCTCACCCTCCATATCTGAAAATTTCTGATTGATTTCACTTAGGACATTTGGCTTTGATAAATAGCTTGTTGTAAGCACAGAGCTTGTAGAGTTCATAAAGCCTGTCATTCCCGTTCCTGCAAAGTTAATCACAAAAGTCCCTAAGATAATGATACCTATGAAAATAAGCATTAGTCCTTTTGCTTTTCGGATAATCATATCCTTTGAGCTTTTCAGTGTTCCGATAAGTCCCTCTTTAATTCGATCTCTAAGCCTTGACTTATTCTCACGAGAAATTGCTGCCTTTACCTGATTTTTCTTTTGAAATCTTTTATATGCACTTGCTCTTTTATACTCATCCGTCTTTTTCAGTTCCTTTTTGGCATCACGAAATTCCAACTTTGACTTACGCTTTCTGATTTTATAGTCCTTATTTGTAAGGTCATAGCCTCTTTTAGCTCTTTTCTTATCAGAATACTTCTTTATGCCATGAATGAGCTTGGAGCTTGTATCTGCTGTCTTTTCTCCTGCTTCCACTCCTTGATTTTCATCACTTCCATGAGACAAGTAATCTCTTACAGTTTCACTTCCTTTGGCAAGTCCAGAAAGTGCAGATGTTTTTACCATATCTTTCTTTAGCTTTTTCTTCTGCTCTTTATAAATACTGCTATAAACTTTTTTGCTTGCAGTATCTTTTCCAGTCTTTTTATCTTCAGGCTTATTCTCCTTTAACACATCATCCTTTTTCCTTGTATAAAGGCTTTCGGTATAGTTTTTTCTCTTATAATTTCTCTTTTGAGCTTTTTGGCTTTTTGAGAAGCTATTTGTATTTTCTGCTTTATGATGAAGATTATCCTCGACATCATAGGTCGATTCAAAATAGTCGCTATCCCTAAAGTCATTGTCGTATCTGTCCATAATCCCATCATTATCAAGGTCTTTTCCTAAAGGATCATAGATTTTTCCATCCTTAACCTCCGTAGTATAATCTGATCTTCTCGTTTCAATTGCGGAATTTACGTCTCCCTTATCTGAAGCTCTATATTTTTCGTTTCTCTTGGATGTTCCATAAGACTTTTCATTATCAGCACTTACCTTACTTGTTTTTTCACGCACTTTATCCTGAAACCGTTCTTTCTCATGAACGATTTTACCTCTGTAATCATCGTTATGTTTTAGCTTACTTTCTTCAGGAATAGTATCTGTTTTACTATGAAATATCTCTCTTTCAAGACTCGCCTTATGCCTTTCCCTAAAGTCCTTTTTCAGCTTCTTTCCCATAGGTTACCTCACTTCTTCCGGCTTGGTAGTCATCTTCTGATATAAAATTGTATCTTTCGGAAACTTATCAAGGAAAGGCACAATGGTATTTCCAAAGAAAAGTAGTCCCTCACCTTCATTGGAGTTGGTAACATATCTAAGCTGAGGAAGTGAGATTTTAAGTTTTCTTGCAAGTATCTCTCTATCTCCCGATGCTTGATTTAGCATTAAGACAAAGTCTGTATTGTCAAAGATATTTTCTATCTCCTTACTCATAAGTAGGTCTTTGACATTCTGCGTAATACCTGTTGGAATACCTCCCCATTTACGAAATCTTTTCCAAATCTCTACGGAATAGGATGCTGTCTGCTCATCTTTTAAAAGCAAATGGAACTCGTCGATATAGTACCTTGTAGCCTTGTTTCCTCTGTTTTGTGACACCTTATTCCACACCTGATCCTGAATAACAAGCATTCCTATTTTCTTTAACTGACTTCCAAGTTCTTTAATATCAAAGCAAAGGAGCTTCTTATTCAAATCCACATTTGACCTGTGATTAAAGACATTAAGAGAACCCGATACATAGATTTCCATCTCTGTTGCCAGCTTCTTACCAACCTTTTCTTCCTGTCCTTTTAACATATCGTATAGGTCTTGTAGTATTGGCATATTATAAGGCTCTGGGTTTTCAAAATACTTTTCATAAATCTTTGGCAGGCATCTGTCTATTACAGACTTTTCTTCTGCTGTAAGACCACTACCACCTACTACAAGCTCAAGCATACTCATGATAAAGTTTGCCTTGTCTTTAAGAGGTGCGTCCCCATCTCCATAATTTGAATTTATATCAAGGGGATTCAGGTAATCCTTTGACTTACTGCTGACCTTAATGACTTCTCCCTTAAACTGCCTTACAAGGTTTCCATACTCTCCTTCCGGATCGCAGATAATCACATCATCATCTGTTACTAAAATCGCATTTGCCATTTCTCTTTTGGCACTAAAGGATTTACCGCTGCCCGGAGTTCCGAGGATTAGACCGTTTGGGTTCTTTAATTTTTTTCTATCTGCCATAATCAGGTTATGGCTTAGGGCATTTAGTCCGTAGTAAAGACTATTACTTGAATTGATAAAAAGCTCCTCTGTGGTAAATGGCATAAATACTGCCGTTGATGAGCTTGTCAATCCTCTATCTATTTCAATCTTATTTACACCAAGAGGCAGCACGCTCACTAAACCTTGTTCCTGAGAATGGTCAAGTCTTTTCAGCTTACAGTTATGCTTATTTGCAATGGAGCTTATTTGAGCAATTGTGTTATCGAGCTTTTGCACTGTCCTTGCAAAGTTCATAAAGACGATACTTACCACAAACATTCGCTCATCTCTTGTCTGCAAGTCTTTTAAGAGGCTTTTTACATCTTCCCCATAGGTGATTAAGTCCGATGGAAGAATGTCCATATCATAACCGCTTCTTACCGCCTTCTTATTTTCCTCAATCTTCATCTTATCAATATCAGTGTTTTTTCGTTTTACCATCTTAATGGCTTCCGATTGGTCGATTGCCCTAATATGAAAGGAAATATTGATGTTATCGTCAATATCCAAAAACTCGGATAACATCCTATCTGAAAGCTCACTGGCAAGGATTTGAAAATGACTTGTTGCTCCGATGAATTTGCCGAACTTAAAGTATCTACTCGGTGTAAAGTTAAACTCATCAGGCACAATATATGTCTTTGTGCTTTCTCTTTTCTTTAGGTCTTTGTAGGAAAATTCAAATGTTTTATTTGGATTTAAAATATCGTGAAGAACCTTTAGTCTTTCTTCTCCGATAAGGCTTTCTGCTCGAACTCCCATACTCTTTAAATTAGACAGTATATCTATCTCAAGTCTTTCAAGTTTTGATGTTGCCTGCTCTAAATTATCCGCTTCCACTGTAAAGGTTACATACTTTGATTTTTTAAGTCCGTTATTTCCCTTTACAATCTGGCTTTTAAGCATCTCTCTAAATTCAAAGCGTATATCGTCAAAACCGTCCTTTTTATCCGGTATCTGAATTGCCGACTTCATTTCTTCGTTTCGTCCGAGCTGATTGATATATGAAAACTCAATGCTGATGCTCGGATCAAAGGAATTTAGAAAGTTTGCAAACTGATTAAAAATCAAGTCCCTATCTTCATCTAAGGCAAGCTGATAGTTAATGTCCTGAAAGGCTATACTTTTACTGAAGTGCCTTTCATCAAGCTGGCATATTCCGCTTTTTAAAAGCCTTAGATAGGGAATGGTATCTTCTACCGTATATCTTTTCGGTTCTTTCTTAAAGATAAGGTCAAGGATTCCTCCCTTATCTTTTTTTGACTTGCAATTACTTTTCTTTAAGTCCCGCTTTTGACTTCTCAATGCCTTTTCGTTTTGCATGAGTTTTATTTGCTGAATTTTTCTTTTCTTGTTCAAGGTAAACCTCCTTTCTCACTCTCTTTTTTGGCTGATAAAACTTATGAAGGTAGATGTGCTTAAAATATTTCTCAAAGGTCAGTCCGTCCTTTTCAAATAGTGTGATGAAAAAGATAGGAAGCGTGGATACGATAAGGAATATGACAGCTATGTCATTTGGCACAAACTTCCTTATAAATAAATAGACTGGTATTCCAACCAGTCCTGCAAGTGTGAAGCCTATGAGCTGCCTTTTCGTTAGGTTAAAAGCAACCTTTGTCTTTACCCTATTTAAGTCTTTAGGGATTGGTACATATGCCATATCTTACCTCCCATCTTCTTTACCCTTTGACAGCTCCTCAAAGTGTTCATATACAGAGCCGATTTCTTCCTGAATACTCTCTATCTGTTCATTCGTACTTTTGTTATATCTTTCCTGCATTAAGCAAAAATCATTATGGCAGCGACCGATGTCATCTGTTCTTTCTTCCAATTCTTTTACCTTGTTATGAAGCCTGATTCTATCAATTATCGCCATAATACCTGCTCCAATTACTACTGCTGTAAATATTGTTTTTCTTTTATTCATACTATCTTTCCTTTCTTTTAGTGTGCATTTAATATGCTTTTGGCCAATGTTCCGCTCTTTAGCATCATTAACCCCAGCAAAACCGCATAGCCAAGTATCGTCATTGTACTTGTGTGTATATCTGTTATCTTAATCGTCTTAACTAAAACTGCGTAAATTCCAAGACAAACCATTAAAAAGAGTCCTTGTAGTCCAAGTGCAAATAGTCCTTTGATGTAGTTTGTTCCAATCTGTCCCCACTCCTTATTTCCCATTGTGGCAAATGGAATGGCTGAAACCGATGAGTAAACATAAATCTCAAACATTCTTCCGTAAACTACAAGCATAATCACAACGGATATTACCTGTATAGCAACCTTGATGAGTGAGGTTTCAAAGAGAATCATGACAAGTTCTCCAAGCCCCTTTTCTTTTAGGGTATCCATCATTGCTACTATCTGATCTCCGGAAACGGTGGCAGAGGTATTTATCACCCCTGCCGCCTTATTTACCATGTGCTGTGCCACATCAAAAACCGCCATCGAAAACTCAAAGGCATGGGATACTAACCATACAGCAATCCACATCTTGATGATGTACTTGAAAAATTCAAAGGTATCTGTATCGTGCATATTGTTCTTTTGCATTACCATATTGATAAGCTCAATACAAAGAACTGCTGTGATGATTAGTCCCGCTATTGGAATGATAACGGAATCGTTAATGCTTTTGATAAAGGCAAATACATCTCCGTTCCACCCCATAGGCGTTTTACCTACATCTGTTGCAACCGCACCAACTTTGTCGTTGATATCAAGAAACATGGACTCTAAGTTTGCTTGGATACCGCCCAGTAGAAGCTCCTTAAAGAATTCTTCTATCTTGTCGAATATTCCAAACATCTAAGCTCTCCTTTTCTTCTTAATTGAGTACATTGGCAAGTAGTGGAATGAGCTTAAGTCCGATAAGAACGATACCTCCTCCAGCCATAAGCTGCTTAATACCTTGGCTCTTAGCACCGGGATTGTCATTACCATATCCTTCCATCAGGTTGATAACGCCCCATGCTCCAAGTCCTGCACCTACTGCCATAACCAAAATCTTTAATACATTAACTGCCTGTGTAAAAAATGCCATAAGTTATTCCTCCTCGTTTTCTTCTTTCTTTTCAATCTTGTTATATGACTTCACTACAAAGTTTTTGTAAGTCTTTCCCTCTTTTTCACGCTTCTTAAAGTAACCAAAGATATGAATTAAATCGCCTTTCTCAAAGGCTTTTGCTATTTCTGTCTTTTCTCCATAAGCTGCACAGTTGATGTACTCCTTACCCTTTCCGTACTTTTTTACAAGCGTGAAGTTTGCAACTTCCACTTTCTCTCCTTCATTTTCAAAACTTGAGAAGGTAGGCTCCGCCACTAAGTTGGCGTTGATGTTAATCATTTCCTGCTTCATTAAAAATTTCTCCTTTTCAATTCAATAAAAAAGCGACTGGAGTATTTCTTTTCCAATCGCTGATACTCTTACTATTTAGTTTTTTCTTAGTGGGACTTCTGATCCTTATCATCTTATCTCCTTTATTGTCTTTAACATATTTAAGTGAATTAGCATTTTGTCGTGTATATATTAGTGAAAGGTACTTGAAATACTAGTTCGCTAATTAGCGAGTTTCCCCTATTTATTGATCGCAATATAAATTGAAAATAGGTATGAAAAAAGACGATAGATTTTTTTCTTTTCTATCGTCTTACGCATTTAGTATTCAATTTTTCAGTTCAACAAACTGCAATTTGTCTGTCTCAAAACAATTCGTTTATCATTGTCACAAATAAATCCGGTTTCAATAAAACAAGACCTGCATGCCCCAGTTTAGGCAAAACCTTGAATTCTGTTTGCGGAAAATGCTGATTCATGTAGGCGATATCAAGTTTTCGCTCCTTTTCTTCGCCATCGGCATACCAGTAATGCATTTGCGTATCGACCTTCGGAATGGGCTGTGGAATCTTATAGTTGTTGCATGAGTCAAAAGTTCTCCATAACGTTTTTCTACTGGAGCACTTCAAAACATCTGCAACATATTGAAGATCTTCCTTCGAATATTCATCGGTAGCAAAAGCCTTCTCAAGCAAGCGCACTCCACCTGTCCTGCCCAGCATTATCATGAGATAGTCTCTCAAGGCGATAAAGCGTGTGACAAGCCATGGTAGCTGATATGGTGTAATGCCTCCGTCCATAATGCAGTGTCTGATTGGAATAAGTTGTCCAAGCGTTACCATTAAAGCAACGGAGCCGCCCATCGAGCACCCATATACTGCATACAATTCGGCAATCTCTTCAGCCTGAAGCCACTCATTCAATTCGGCAGCGATCTTCTCAATGCTTGTAAAGTCACTTTCATCCTCAGAATCATATCCGGGAAGAGCCGGAATAATCAGATGATATTTGTTTTTGAGAAGCGGAATTAAATGTTCAAAATAATCCCATCTTACAACAGAAGGATGTATCAGCAGAATTGCTTGTTCATTACCTTTTCCAAATTCATGTATATTCATTAGTCTAATCCATCCTGTGTACAAATTCAAATTTATCTAGCTCTATTATATCAAATATACCCTCGACCATATAGTTATAACAGTAAATCTTACAATCTTGTAATTACCGTATTTCTATTAAGCTTAACCTTGCCTTTTCTCTTTATATATTCTTCAATATCAAACACATTCTTCTTGTCATAATCTTCTAAGAACTTATAGTTCTTATGCTTTGTGATGTCGAATTTATCTGAAAGAAAAGGTCTTACACCTCTAAGCTGAAAAATACATTTACTACCGTCCATTACAGTAATCTCATCTTGGCTCATCAGTTCCTTACCTGTCTTTTGATAATTAAGTCCGAAAGACTTTTGATTTGACCTTGTTTCCGACGTGTTATACAGATCGATAGTTTCTTTTCCCAGTGTTTCAGACAATTCTTTTAGCGTAGTTTTCTCCTTGCCACCAAGAAATAAGGTACTATCACAGTTACCTACGATTGTATCAGCGTTATCCTTGTAGATTGCCTTTAGCTGAGATTGTGCTTGAAGTATGATACTTGCTGATATTTCTCTGGAACGGATTGTTGCTATAAGTTTCTCAAACTTTGGAATTAAGCCGATGTTTGCAAATTCATCAAGCAAGCATCTCACATGGACAGGTAATCGTCCGCCATATACATCATCTGCCTTATCACATAAGAGATTAAAAAGTTGTGAGTACATAATGGATACTACAAAGTTAAAGGTATCATCAGTATCAGAGATAATAACAAAGAGTGCCGTTTTTCTATCTCCGAGTGTATCAAGCTCAAGTTCATCTTCACTCATCAAGTCCCTAAGTTCCCTAATATCAAATGGAGCAAGCCTTGCACCACAAGAGATAAGAATAGATTTTGCCGTTTTTCCTGTAACAACTTGTCAAGGACTTTCTAATCATTTTTATCGACTTTTTGATGTTTTTCTCTCTCCATTTCCCTAAGCATTATCCTTTTCAATTTATCTTGCATGGTTTCAGTCGCATTTTCATTAAAATGGACTACAACCTCGTAAGTTGCCCTTCCTATCTTCTTTATGGTCTTTGTTCCAGTATTTTGTTCATTTCTGTTTTCGTGCATATTATTTTCCTCCTATTAGTTGCAATTAAAAAAGACGATAGAATTTTATTTCTACCGCCTTTCGCAAGTCTTATAGCTATTCATTGAATAACGCTTTACCATTTACATATTAAATTTTCAAATCCTTATTGTTCAGCATTCCGCCAAACATCATATGATACATATCCTTGGAAGATTCCTCTATCTTTGTAATACTTGATATTTTATTTCCTGCATCTTTTGATGAAGCTCCGCAAAGATAAAAGGCTTCACTGTCTGTTCCATAGTCAATGGCAATATATCTATCGTGATACTTTTTACCTGCAATTTTCATCTTCAGATTGATATTAGGGTAATCTTTTCTAAAATCGTTTAGGATATTTTTTGTCAGCATATCCTTGTTCTTCACATTGTCGCTAAAGACTATAATTTCAACATTGTCTTTTGCAGCCCTTAATAATTCTAAGGTTTTCAAGCCTATATAGTTGTCTATCACATAAATGCTTTTCTTTGCAGACTTATATATTTTGGTATAGGCAACATCTGCTTCAATCTTATCTCCGTTCATTAAAAGGAAATGCTTGTATGTGTCCGGATCTATAAAATTATCCATAACCTTTTTCAAATCTTCTTTTGTAGCCATTTGCGACTTTATTTCAGCTATATCCTTTGTATTTTGATTTGTCTGTACTGCTATTTGAACTAATTCTTTTGAACCGATAAAATCTTGGTTTTCAATGATAAAATCTTTCATTTGCTTAAATGTTCTAACTAAAGCTCTGCTTTGCTTAACAGCAAGTTCACCTCTTAATACAGTCATCAGCATATAAATACCTTGTTCTGTAAAGGCATAAGGATTGTATTTAATATTACTTCCTCTACCAGTCCCTCTGTTCAAGGTGAAATTTTTGCACCTTGAAAGTTCTACCATTTCTTCGTCCGTTAATTGGAACATGAAGTCTTCACCTTCAAATTTTTCTGCGTTGTTTTTCACCTGTCTATTAAAGTTTTTTGTTTCATAACCATATATTTCAGCTAAATCTGCATCAAGCATTACTTTTTGCCCACGAATAAGATATATTTTTTCTTGTATAGTTTTATCATCTACAATAACTATCTCTTTATTTTCTTCTGCCATGAAATGCACCTCCAACATTATCTAAATTCTTTTCCAATTCGCCACGCACTGCGTAGCTTTTTGAATAAGTCTTATATTCTTTTATATTTTTCTACTCCGCCTTCAGCTTTTCCGATGTGTTCCACATTTTTTACAAGTCCCTTATTTACATTTTCATAAAACCATCTGCCAATCAATGCCGGAGGTGTTGCGATTAACTCTCTCAAAACAAATTCTTTGTCCTTTGGTAAAGAGCTAATTTTGTTTAATAAGGTAGTATATAGGTCAGCATAGCTTGTATTTTCTTGTAAACTACTACACTTACAATATTCAGTAACGCTTGGGAAACCTCCCTCTATTGCTTTTTTAGTTAAAATTTCAAGTTCTTCATCGGTTACAGTAAATTGAATTCGCATTTATATATCCTCTCCTTATAACTGAGTTTATTACCATATCACTATCATTTTATCATAAATACGATATTTTTTCCATACTGCAATTTTAAGCCATATTTTACACTTAGCTATAGTCTGATACCTATTTTATCATTAACGCTCTAAAAACACCTTCCCACCGTCTTGTACGAGGTCTACAAGTGTTCCCCCTTGTCATAATCTTCAAGGGTATATATTTTTGATTTATGGCTTTCTTTTAATTTAACTTTATCTTGCTCATACCAATGAACTAAGGTCGCATAATGATCTTTATAGTTTCTTCCCGTGCTTTGCATATAGGTTGACAGCTTCTCTATCATTTCTTCCCTATGACCTTGCATTTTATCCTTTAACTTCCCATATTCTTCATCGGTTAAGGAAACATTTTTATATTCTCCATAAAGGTTGGGGGATATTTTTTCTATCTCCCCCTCTTTTTCTAACTCTATATCTATCTCTTTATCTATCTCTATATCTCCGTTGCAGTTTTGTTGCAAAAGGTTGCAAGGTGTTGCACCAGTGTTGCATTGCAACGCTTTTTGTCCTCTCGATTTTCTTGAACGCCTTGTAGAAGCTGTTTCTGAACCTATAAGACTTGGGATTTCTGTTAAAAAATACTCGTCATTTTCTGTGATTATCTCCATCAAGCCTTGTGCTATAATATAATTTACTGTAACCATTACATCATCTTCCGTTTCATCAATCGTTAAGGCAATCTCTTTGATAAAGTCTGTTTCTACTCCATCATAATACAGCTTCCCACTATCTTTTAAGCTAAGTAAAAGCAATTTAAGATAGATGATTGTATAGGTATCTCCTCCTGATATTTTTCTTAGCCTTTTGATTCTCTTATCTGTAAAAAAATCTTCTTTCAATTTTAACCAATAGTATCTTCTGTTGTCTGCCATTTTTATCTTTCCTCCCCTTTATTTTTATAATTTTCTTTAGCCTTTTCCTTGGCTTTTTGTTTGTACTGCCCCTTTATTTCCTCTTGCTCTTGGAATTTTTTCAGTTGTGCAATCACACTTGGTTTATCTCCTCTCTTAATTGCCTTGTCTATCTCTATGCTTAGGTCTATTCCATACTCTTCATTGACAATCTTTACTGCATATTTGATATGGTCTATCTGCTTAAATTCGTCTTGAACTTTAGCTTTATCTTTGGTTAGCTCTTGTATCTGATTTTCAAGGCTTGATATTTCTTTCTGCCAATCACTCGACTTTATAGCTGATGTTCCAGTAAATTTTTCTATGATCTTTCTTGCTCTTTGGTATCTGTCTATTTCTTTTTTATGGGAATTGTAAAAACTGTCTTTGAATAGTGTCTTGCTTTTGTATTCCTGATAGACTTCTTTGTTTTCTCTGATAGCGTCTATGCAGCTTACACATTGATTTAGGTCTTTTATTCTTTGTGTTTTATCTTGAATATCACCACTTATCTTTTTACTTTGCTTTGCCAGTTCAAAGACTTTTCCTTGTAGGTCTGCTATGGTTTGAAGATGATTATCTTTCAAATAGTAGATTGCTTTTACAAATCTCTTTAGGTCTGCATTTCCCTTTTTTATCTGTCCGTAGTAGGATAAATTTTTTGTTTTTTCTCCCTGTATCTCGTTGTAGATAGAAATATACTCATAGAGGTTAAAGAGTTCCGCTTTGTTCTCCAGTTCATCTTTCTTGGTCTGTTTATACTCATCGTATTTTGCTTGCAGATTTCCAAGTAAAGAGTCTATCCAAGAGGTGATTTCTTTTATCTTGTTCTTGATGGCTTTTACTAAAGAGTTATGCTTTTTGATTTCTCTATTGATATTTCCTTTGTCGGTTTCGATTCCTTTTTTCTCTAAGGCACTGGCACTTGCTCCCATGTGAATGGTTGGGATTTCTTCTATCCCTTGTCTTTTGTAGGAACGATGATCTACTCTCTTTTCCTGATGATTTTTTTCTAAATACTGATTACAAAGGCTTGCAAAATTCTTTCTCCATTTCTCTGCGTTGCCTTTATCGTTCCAGTCTGTCAGCTCTACTTTTCTTGTTTTGTAATTACCACTTTTTAGTTTTATCTTTTCTCCCTTTTCATCAAGAACATATTCTTTTTTGCTTTTTGCCAGCCACTCTCCTTTTTTATTAATCGGTCTAAGAGTAGTCATAATATGTGCATGGATATTGTTATTTTCTTCATCACTTTCATCATGAATTGCAAGGTCTGCTATCATTCCTTTTGATACAAAATGTTCTTGTATGAAGTCGGTAATGAGTTTCTTGTTTTCTTCAAAGGATAATTCTTTTGGTAGAGCAATGATAAAATTTCTTGCAAGCTGTGCATTGCTTGCTTTCTCATTTAGTTCAACGCTGTTCCATAATGTAGTTCTATCTTTTAATGCTATGGGAACATTCTCCGGCAAGAAGATTTCTGAATGTAAAAGTCCCTTTTTATTATGGTAATCGTGAACTTCTCCGTCCCATTCATTTTTGATTTTCTCACAAGAGATATATGCTGCACTTGCAACTGCCGATTTACTTTTTCCTCTGCTTATCATAGAAATATTAAAGTGAAATGTTTCTGCCACTTTTAAGCTCCTTTCATTTTTTGTTTGTTTTCAGGTAAAGGAAAAAGCAGACAGGTTATTTTTTGTATCTTTTCCTATCTACTTTATCCGTATGTTTTTATTAAGTTTTGGATTTTTAAAGACTTGCTAAAATCCCTTAGTTTTTCTAAGGGCGCAATTATACACCCTAAAGGGTGCTTTGCGTTCTGCGAAGCTTTTTGCCCTTGCAGGGAGCTTCTGAAAAAACTATGGTTTTTTATTTTATCTACTCTATCTCTGTTTCATCTTCCATATCTTTCCCATTTATCATTTCTTCATAGGCTTGTCTGTATTCTTTTGTGTGAGTAGCAACTTTAAGTAATTCTTCTATCTCATCGTTAGTAAACATGATAGGATTTTTAATGACTCTTTCTACTATCAAGCCTCTTTGTATGAGCCTATGATTTCTTCTTTTTCGTTCCTTTTCGTTTGCAAGTTTTTCTAATTTCTTGCCTTGATTTTGTAATTGTTTCAGCTTCACATCGCACTTTTCTCTTTCTTGCTGAAGTTCAGAAATTTGTTCCTGTACTTCCTGTAATGTGTTTTCTTTCTTCATTTTTCATTCCTCCGTTTTGGTATCTGCTTGTTTCCATAAAGAAAGGTTAAGCACCTTTTTTTGACACTTAACCTTTCCAAGTTTTTAGATTTTATCTTCTAAAATCTTTCTCAGTTTTTCTAAAATCCTATCCCTCCTCCCACTGATTGCTTGATGTGTAACTTTCTCTCTTCTGCTGATTGACCTTAGACTTTCTTCTTTGTAGAAGATGGCTTCCATCAACTCTCGTTCTTCTTTTGAAAGAGTATTTAATGCTCTATGAAGTTCTTCAATTCGCATTTTTACTTCTACAATTTTTTCTAAGTCTATCTTTTCATCTATGATGTTATCTACAAAGTGTCCATCATGATCCAGTGCCGAAAATGGTATTACATTATGCTTCCAATCTTTTCTTTGGAGATACTTTTCATGCTCTGTTATCTTCCAATAGGCTTTGTAGACTTCTTCACTTACAGGTACGGCTTTGCCTTTTACATAAAGGTAATATTCTTTCTTTGCCACTTAGTCATCCTCCTTTTTAAGTTCTCTGTTTTGGTTTTGAGAATAAAAAAGGAGGACTTCTACACTTTGACGTAAAAAGTCCTCTCGGCTTAAAAACTAATGTTTTATATAATTTTCTATTTTGTTGTTTCTGGTAAAGTATTATTGCTATGTGTAAGCAATTCCAAGAATAAAAAAGGATAATTATATCGTTCTGTGAAAACCGAAACTATAAGTTTTGACATAATTATCCCTCCATTATTTTCCCTCCTAAGTAAATTTATTATTAAATCACTCCTGCTTTTTCAAAATGCTTTTTGAGTATCTTTGTTGCAACGAATGCTCCTATGCAAGCAAGAACAAAAGTTATCAAGCCAAATCCTACTGCCCACGAAACTTTGAAATAAGATAATGCTTCATTTATTTGTGCTTCGCTCATTTTCCATTTTGATGCTCTTTCCACAAAAGAAGCTGTCCCGAATAAAATCACAGGAATTACTGTTCCTAAAAAATCTGCTAATGCAAATATCCCATATCCAATAATCATTCGTCCCTTGCTCTCATAATTTCCTATAATCAAATCACATATAATTCCACCGATTACAGCAAAGACTGCATGAGGCAAATGTCCTCCTGACAATGCAATTAAACCAAGAAGCGTTCCTGATATTGTAAATACGCCCTTCTTTTTAACTTTCAAAGCCATAAGTATATAAACGGTAGCAGCTACCATAAAGCTAACTCCTGAAGCAATAAATCCTCCAATCACTGTTGTTGCCATAGCAAATGCAACCACCATGTATATGACAATTCCAATTGCATTAAAGATTCCGATTGTAATAAAATCACGACCATTTAATTTGTTTTTCATAAAAGTCCTCCTAATAAATTTTCTGTATTACTATCACAAGAGCAATCATCAAAGCTCCTAATAGTCCAATCAACAAATCCGCCCATCTAAACCTCAATTTTGTCAATGTAACCCTGTTCTCATCACTATCAAGTCCTCTAATGAGTGCTGAAGCTGACAGTTCATCTGAAATCTTAATCATCCTCATTAAAAGTGGAACAAGCGTATATTCAATATATTTAAATGGATGTAGCAACGGGAAAAATCTACTTGTTACGATTCCTCGAATCTTCATATTCTCTTTTAATGCCTTGAGTTCTATTCTTATAGTTGGTACAAACCTAAGCAAAACACTAAAAGGTATACCAATGCTTCTTGGTACTTTCATTCTATTTAATGCTTCAAGCATTTCACTTACACTTGTAGTCTTTGTTATATATCCACCAAACATAGCAATTAAGGTCATCCTTGATGCAAAGTAAATAAACATATATATTGCAAATACGATACTTGCTTCACGAAACTTTCCAAGCCCTAACTCTATGCAGTATAAAAGCACAAAAAACAAAATAAAGCGTAATGCTCTTTTCCACATACTACTGTATACATACAGAAAAAAGGCAAAGACAATCAGTCCGAAAAGTAGGATTGTATCGCTTATAAAAAAGCTGGTAAAGGAGGCAATTGGAAGTAGAATAAGTTTTATTCTCGGATCGACTGTTTTTCTATCTATCAAGTTCTCTACCTCCTCTCATCTTGTCTAATATGAGAAATTTGTTACTTTCACTCATATCTAAAACAGTTTCTATTTTTCCATCTCCCATTACCCACAGATCGCTTACTGTGTTTGCTAAAAACTCAAAATCATGACTTATTACCAAGACTGTTGTCCCATTTTTTAATTGTTCTTCAATCAATTTTGCCACCGAAAGCATTGAGTCTTTATCACAACCTGATGTTGGTTCATCATAGATAAAAACTTTTGCCTGTTTCATCATTCCACAAGCTATTGTCAGTCTTTGTTTTTCTCCTCTTGATAAAGCAAACGGATGCTTATCAATGTATTTGTCTAAGCCAAGTACACTCAAAATAGACTTTGCCTTTTGAGTATTTTCTTTTTTATCTTTACTTGAAATACCAAGTAGCATTTCATCAAGTACACTTTCCGAAAACAACTGATAGTCTGAATCTTGAAAGACAAAATATGACATATCCATTAAATCTTTATGATTAAGCGACTTATCTTTTCCAGCCCATATTGTTCCCTCTTTTATCTTCTCAAGTCCTGAAATCACTCTTGCAAAGGTGGTTTTCCCGGTACCATTTAAGCCTATAAGACCAATGGCTTTTCCACACTCCATATTGAAATCAAGATGATTTAAGATGTACTTGTTTTGTTTCTTTCCATCCTTAGCTACATTCGGATAGCAAAATCTCAAGCCTTTTCCGTTGATACTTTCATCATTTAATTGATATGAATCTTTCTTCTCACTTATCCTGTATTCTTCTAATTCAAGAGTTCTTAGCCCATTTTCATCCCAAAACTCCCCTTCAAGACGGATAACTTCTTCCCGACTCAAGTCCTGTGCAATCTCTCCATCTTTCACCAAAAGAAAACGGTCAAATAAAGATTTTACATAGTACAAACGATGCTCAATTAGAACAACTGTTGTTCCTTTTTTCTTTAATTTCTCCAAAATTAAAAACAGGTCAAATGTTGCTTTCATATCCAAATTTGCTGAAGGTTCATCCAAAATTAAAACTTTCGGATTCATCGCATAGATGCTTGCAATAGCTATCTTTTGTTTCTGTCCGCTTGATAATTCAAAAACAGATTTTCCTTTCAGTTCCTCAATATCCAGTTCTGCATATACTTCTTCTACTCTCTGTTTGATTTCATATCTTGATTTGCAGATCGTTTGAAGCCCAAAAGCTATTTCTTCATCTGTAGTTGTTGTAAAAAACTGACTTCTTGGATCTTGAAATACAGTCCCTACAATATGCCCTATTTCATGAAGTAATAATTTGCTTATATCTTTTCCGGACACAAAGGCTTCTCCTTTCATTTTGCCTTTGTAATAATGTGGTATAAGACCATTCATTACACTTCCAAGAGTGCTTTTACCACTTCCACTTTTCCCTGAAATTAAAACAAATTCACCTTTTTTAATTTCAAGATTGAAATTTTTTAAAGCAGTTCGCCCATCTTCCCATTCATAAGAAACATTTTTTAACAAAATCATGATTATACCTCGTACTGAGCTTTCCATAATTTTGTGTAGTAACCATCTTTCTCAAGAAGTTCCCCATGCTTTCCTTTTTCAAGTAAATTTCCTTTTTGAAATACGAGAATTTGGTCAGCTTTTTGAATGGTTTTTAAATGATGAGCCACTACAAGTACAGTTCTATTCTTTGCAAGTTCTGTAATAGCATCTTGTATCAAAGATTCATTTAC
The DNA here is from genome assembly GCF_030644205.1 of Mogibacterium neglectum. Taxonomy (NCBI): domain Bacteria; kingdom Bacillati; phylum Bacillota; class Clostridia; order Peptostreptococcales; family Anaerovoracaceae; genus Mogibacterium; species Mogibacterium neglectum. The sequence goes on along the minus strand of NZ_CP128647.1, from coordinate 719,167 downwards.
AGGATCAACATTACTTGTCATTTCATCAAGAATTAAAATAGGTGCATCCTTTAGAAAAGCTCTTGCAATAGATATTCTTTGTCTCTGTCCACCTGATAAAATCCCACCATTTTCTCCAATATCAGTTTCATAACCTTTTGGTAAACCCATAATGAAATCATGTATCCTCGCTTTCTTTGCAGCTTCAATGATTTCTTCTTTCGTTGCTCCTTTTTTACCTACCTTGATGTTTTCTTCAATGGTATTATCAAACAACTGAACATTTTGCATGACAATACTAATACGATCTAAAAGCTCATCATAAGGAATATCCCTTATATCAGTTCCTCCGAGGGTAATTTTTCCTTTATGCACATCATAAAATCTTAAAAGCAAGTTGGTTATAGTAGTCTTTCCACTACCTGATTCTCCAACTAAGGCTGTCATAGTTTTTTCAGCAATAGAAAAGCTCAATTTTTCCATTTTAAATTCATCTTTTTCATAGGAAAAATCTATGTTTTCAAAAGCTATATCATTATCCATCGGAACAATTCCATTCACTTTATCCGGGATTACATCTGCATATAAAATTCTTGAAAGTCTTTCGTAACTATCTACCGCCGAAACATAGTTCATATAGTGTTGTTCCATAGAAGCGAACGGCTTATAAAACTCTTTTGAAATTACTGCAAAGATAATAAAATTAAGTACATCAAGACTTCCCTTTATAACAAGTATTGCTCCTGCAATTAAAAGAACTAAATATCCAATATCCAGTAAAAACCCAAATATAGATAGCTGTTTTGCCTTGAATCTTGAAGCTACTTTGCTTGTTTCTCCAAACTTTTTTGTCTTGTTCATAAGCTCATTATCCAAGCTTTTATTGTTTGAAAAACTCTTTAGTACAGGTATTCCTCTAACATATTCAACAAATAAGCTAACCATATCAAGAAGTGCTGAATTATTCTGATTCTCTATTCTTTCAGATTGCTTAATTGTCAGATATAGAAAGACAAGTGCAATCGGAACAGATACAGCCATTAGAATAGCAAGTTTGAAATCAATACTTGCAAGACCGATAAATACGACTGCACCTATCAAAAAATCGCCAAACATTCTCGACCACATGTGTCCTACAACAAGAGACATATTATCAACATCTTTGTGTAAAATTGTATTGATCTCTCCCAGTCTTTCATTGGTATAAAATCCCAAACTGAATTTTTTCAATTTAATAATCATGCGTTCTCTGATTTGCTGAACAATATCAAAACCTGCACTATGCTTTTTCATATCTGCAACCATATTACAAATGCCTTTGAATACTACAAGTAACCCAATTGCAATAAAACCTTTATATAAACTTGCTAAACTCGTCCCATCAAATATCTGAAACAGTATAGAAAATACGATAACAATCATGGCTATGGAGCTTAGTCCATAAAGGGCAAAGAATACACTTGATATAATCAAATCTCTCTTGCCGGTTTTTGTAAGCAGCTTTAACATTTCTCTAAACATTTTCTGTTACCACCTCTTTCAAATTCCATCTATCTACCTTGTTCTGTGCTTCAACCATATCCTTATAGAACTCACATCTTTTCATCAACTCTTCATGGCTTCCTGCATCAAGAACAACACCCTTATCCATAACTATAATTTGGTCTGAATCTCTAATTGTGTTTAGATGATGAGCAATTGTAATAATGGTTTTATCCTTGCTTAAATCGTCAATTGCTTCGCCGATTAGTCTTTCATTTTCACTATCAACAGCTGCCATTGCTTCATCTAATATTAAAATCGGTGCATTTTTCAGTATCATTCTTGCTATGGAGATTCTTTGTTTTTCTCCACCAGATAACTTAACTCCCATTTCACCTACTCGTGTTTCATATCCATTTGGCAATGCTGAAATAAAATCATGGCATCTTGCTTTTTTAGCAGCTTCTATGACTTCTTCTTTTGTTGCATTTAGTTTTCCAATTGCTATATTTTCAAAAATACTTAAATCAAAAAGGATAACTTCTTGTTGCACACTACCAATCAGCATTGAGATATTTTCTTGACTATATTCTTTTATATCTTTTCCATTTATCAGTATTTGTCCTTCATCTGCATCCCAAAATCCCATAAGCAAATTAGATACAGTACTTTTCCCACAACCACTTGCTCCTACAAAGGCGTTCAAACTATTTTTCTTAAAATTCAAATTGATATTTTTAAGCTCAAAGCTATCTTTTCCGTATGCAAAATTCACATCTTTAAATTCTATATTTCCAAATTCTAAACCTTGTTCTGTCTTTTTCTTTGGAAGCGGAACTGTTAAAACTTTTCCAATCGCCTTTAGTGCTTCCTTAAACACAATAGAAAAATGTTGCAATGTAGCCGTCTTACTTATAGATGCAGTAAAAGCAGACGATAAAATAATGGCAAGTATAAAATTAGGGGTTGTAATATTTCCATAGTAAAGAAATATACTTCCCAAAATCATGACAATAACTACTCCAATTTCCATAAATATGTCAATGAGTCCCATTGGAATTGTAATTGCTCCCATGCTCTTTTTAACCCAGTAAATATATTCTCTTGCCGTTTTTAATGTTCTTTCACTAATCTCCTCTTCTTTAGCAAAAGCCTTAATCACAGAAATATTTTTTACATATTCCATTAGCTCTTCTCTCATCTTATTTTCATGGTTAAAGTAAATAGCAAAGTTTTTATCCATTGTTTTCTGTGAAAGAACTTTTACCAAATACATGAGTGGAACTCCAGCAATCATTCCAAGAGCAAGACGCCAATCAACAAAAATCATAGCTACAAAAATAATGGTAGGCAGAAGTGTAACTGCCATTATTTCAGGAAGACCATGGGCAAGGTATACTTCCACTTGCTCTACATCATGTTGAACAATGTTGGTAAGCTCTCCTGTATTATGTTCTTTAAAGAATCCCAAACTTAGTTTTTTCAGATGACCGATAATATCTAACCTAAGTTCTGTTAATTTTTCGTATGCTTTCTCATGGGCAACCTTTGTTGCAAAATAATAAAACACTCCTTTTAATACAAACGATATAAAGATTCCCAAGAATATATACTTTAAATTACCTTCGTTAATATTGTTTGTGATTAAAGAACTAATCAAATATACAAGTAAGATTTGTGGTATCAAATCAAATACTATTTTTAAAGCAAGAAGTGAATTGGATAAACTATTTTTCCCAATCACTTTTTTCCTTAATTCTTTTTCCGGCATGAACAACTCTCCTTTCAAAATTGAATAATATTGAATTTTAATTCAGTATTAAGGTTTAAAGTAAGACTTTGCTGATTACGCAAAGTCTATTTTATCCGATCACTATATTTTTTTAAATTACTGTATCAGCAAATCAAAAATTATAGCACAATCTTTTTCCATTTTCTAATCTTAGTTCTAAACGTTCCAAAAGGGGCAACCGTATTAACATGAATAAACTTATAAACTTCCCATGTCGCTGTTTTAGTAGCTTCATCAGCCCATTTTCTCATATGCGGTTGAAATAATTCTTCTTCACTTAGTGTATCAATCATTGTATAGATAGATATAATATTTTCTTTCAATCGTTTCTTTAATTCTTCTATCGATAAATGAGCATAAGTATCGGTAAACCACTGATATAATTCTCCAAGTTGATTCCATTTAAACATATCCGACGGTGTCTTTACTTCAAAACCGTTTTTCTCATCTTTTTCCCATTTCAAAACTAATGTTGTCCATCCGAGTTGATAAGCAAGATTTTCTGCTGGTGTTCTGTCAACTTCAGGGACTCTCTTATCTTTGAGAGATTCAGGAATAATATCAAATTCAGAAATATACTTTTCAAAACTTTTATTTATCTCAGATTTCAGTTCTTCTTTATCTTTATATATCTTCAAAATATCTCCTCCAAAAATTTAAATTTATCGCATTTAAATATCAAATCAACTTACAATGATTCCACTCCCTTGTAATAACACTTTGCAATAAGTTTTAGCATATCTTTTGCCCACTTTTCACTTTGATAATGCCTTGCTATTTCAAGAAGTCCCTCTGTAAAGTTACTGGCTAAAATATGGGCAAGCATTGGATCATATTCCTGTTTCGATTGTCTTTTTAAACTTACTTCAATATGAACCTGCATTTGCGATATGAGTTTTTGTTTTGCTTCTGTATGCTTTGTACCTGAGCTTTTATCCATTAAAATAATTAACTTCTTACGATCTTTTAAAAGTTCATGAATATAATTTTCTCCAACTTCATCAAACCTTTCAGAAGCAGAACCTTTTTCCAAAGATTCTTCCTCATTAAAAGCTGACTCGAAGTTTATATAAACAGAACTTACTACTGCATCAAACAAAACTGCCTTATTTTTGAAATAGGTATAAATTAGTGCCACAGGAATATCTGCTTCTTTTGCAATTTCTGTTAATTTGGCACCTCTATAATCCTTTTTATAAAATACTTTTTCTGCTGCTTCGAGTATTCTATTTCTAACTTCTTCTTTTAATACTTGTGCCATAGCACACCTCTTTCTATTCCAATACTGAATCTATATTTAATAATAAATTAAAATTCAATATTTGTCAAGATAGATTTAAATATTTGTTTTTATATACTCACTCACCGGTATCCCCACTCTTTTCAAAACCTTTATTTTCTCCTGTTTCTTCTGTTCTCTTCTTGCCTTATATTTATCTTCATACTCTTTCTGTTTTCCACTCGCTTTACGCTTTAGGTAATTTTGATGTAGCTTGTCTTTTCTTTCTTCGATTTTTCTTTCTTCTTCCTCAAGTTTTTGTTTTTTTTCTTCGCTTAACTCCGCCTGTGGTAGTTCGTAATTACCTATGAAATTAAAGTAAATTTCTATCTTTTGCTTTGATGTCTGACTTCCTTTTCTATCTCTTTCATGTACGATAATCTTTTCTACAAACTCATTTATCATTGTAGTTGTAAGTTCATCAAAGTTTTCATAACGACTGATAAGAGATATAAATTTTCTTGCTCTGTCTGTTTCTTTTTCATATCTTGATACCTGCTGCTCTAAATCTTTGATCTCTTTGCTTAAAGTTATCTGCTCTGTTTCATATTGATTGTTTAGTATCTCATATCTGCTATTTGGTATTTTGTTAAGGATCATATCTTCGTAAATTCTGCACATAAGTCGTTCGAGTTCCCTAAGTCTGTTTTGGCTTTCCGTTAATCTTACCTTTTTCTTTTCTATCTCTATTTTTTCTTTTTCTTCCATTTCATTTTGAATGGAACAGATAAAGGCTTCATTATCTTCATCAAGGTATTTTTTAATATCTTTTAGTGTGTCTTGTATTAAATTTAAGACTACTTCCGCTTTTATTCTGTGTGCTGATGGACAAAGCATGCCACAAGGTGTTTTAGTATAGGCACTGCAAGTGTAATAGGGTATATTTTTGTAATTGCTTGTTCTATGAACATACATTTTACTTCCACAATCTGCACAATACATCAGTCCTGTGAGTGGGTGATATTCTCCCCAACCGTCAGGATACCTTTTTACATTTCCTCTTATCCTTTGCACATTGTCAAAGGTTTCTTGATCTATAATTGGCTCGTGTGTATTTTCAAAAATAAGCCAGTTATCCTCGGATACATATTTGCTTTTCTTGTCCTTGAAGTGTTTTCTTGTTTTGAAATTGACTGTATGTCCCAAGTATTCCTGTTTCTTTAAAATGCTTGCTATGGTTGAGCTGCACCAACGATAGGGATGTTCAAAGTTTTTGCTTTGATATAGTCCATAGCCTAATTTCTGTTGATGATAGGCTGGTATATCTACTTTTTCACTCTCCAATATCTTTGCTATTCGATACGGACCATTTCCTTGCATGGTCAGGTTAAATATTCGCCTTACTATCTCTGCTGCTTTTTCATCTACTATCCACTTGTTTTTATCTTTTTCATCTTTGATATAGCCATAAGGCGGTGTACTTGCAGTATGTTTCCCACTTTCGCCTTTTGACCTGAAAGTCGATTGGATTTTTCTTGATGTATCTCTTGCATACCATTCGTTCATGATATTTCTAAAAGGGGTAAAATCATCTTCTCTGTAAAAACTATCTACATTGTCATTGATAGCGATTAGTCTTACGCCCTTTTGTCTTAGTATCTCCATACATTGACCGACTTTGAGATAATCTCTGCCAAGTCTGCTCATATCTTTTACAATGATACAACCAATATTTCCTTGATTGACTCCGTTCATCATTGCCATAAATCCCGGTCTGTCAAACTGCGTTCCACTGATTCCATCATCTGTAAAGTGAATGATGTTTGACAAATTATTTTTGCTTGCGTATTCTTCCAATATTTTTTTCTGATTGATGATAGAGTTACTCTCTCCTTGCAGTTCATCATCACGACTTAATCTCTCATAGAGTGCTGTTATCTTTTCAAAATTCCTCATTTTTACCCCCTTTCTCTTAATTTTTCAATAAAAAAAGAATTAAGAAGTACATATTTCACTAAAATAGTGATTAAGTGTTCTCCTTAATTCTATTACTCCGGCAGCCAATTTGTACTTTTTATATTGCTTGACTGCAAAGTGTGTAGGCTCTTTCTTTTCCAGTGCTTCAAAGAGTCTGTCTATCGGATTCATATAGGTTTCATCATCTTCTCTAACTTCTGAAGCGTCTATCATATCGAGAAGTGTTGCAAAGTTCTTTTCTTCTCTTGGAGCTTCATAGAAGATGTATCCTATAAGTGCAGTGTAATAGAGCTTCTCAGCTTTCACCCAAAAATCTTCTCCTGCTTTTTCTCCTTCTCCCTTGGTATTTGCGATGATGGTTTGCACTAATTTTAGTATGTCTTTTTCACTTCTAAGATAAGCGAATGGATTGTACTTCATGCTCTTTTTGAAGTTAATTGTATTTAAGATTTTTATCTCATATCCGTTATCTTCAAGCATCTTACCGCACTCAAGGACTATTGTTCCTTTTGGGAAGATTTGTCAAGGACATAAACAAAATTTCTTTGACAAATTTATATCTTTTCTGTTTCTCTCTTGATTAACTTCAGTATTTTATCCTTGTATGTTTCTCCTGTACCTTGTTTGAAATGTAGGTTTACAGTATATTTTGTCTTTCCAATATCCATTATTAACTGTTTATTGGGTGATGCTTGTATTTCTCTTTTTTCTTCTTTCATAAGTCCTCCTTTCCGATTTTAGACAAAGAAAAAACAGTAAACCTTTTATGATTTACTGTTCTGTGTTAGTTTTTATTAAATTGTTAGTTATGCAAACTGTGGTTTGCTTTAATCTTTACTAAAAACAAGAATCTTCTGCGTGATCTTCCTCGCAATCGGAAGCCAGTCGATTAGCTTTAATGTAGGCATAAGAACACGCATACCACGTAATATGTTGTCATCTTTAATCTTATGAAACCCCTGAGCAATATTCTTTATATCATCAAAGCTGTCTGCACCGAAAACGAATCTGGCTCCGGTTTGCTGAATGGATTTTTCAACCCCTTCTCGTTTTACCCACATCTTTGCAATACATTCCATTATGACCGTAGCGGTGTCAAAGTTTTTATGAATGATAGAAAGTATCTTGGCATTTTCTTCAGCAGTGAGATACATGGACAGTCCTTCTATAATAAAAAGTACATTCTCTCTGTTTTTTACTTCCTTGAACCAATTTGGATCTAAAGCAGACGCACTGATAGATGAAACTCTCCCGCTTTCTAAAAAAATCTGATCTCTGAGATTTATAACATCAGGCAGATCCAGATTATACCAAGTGATAGTACCATTATCCACACGATAAAATCTTGTGTCCAGTCCACAGGCAATGTTCACTATTGTAGCAGTCGGGTTTCGCCCAATAAATTCTTTGACCAGTTCGTCAAAGACGAGTGTGCGTGCGATTACACCACTACTCATGGTACGATCTTTTGCTGCAGTTGAAAAGTCATAATCAATCTTATTTACAAGTTCTACTGCTTTTGCATCATAGAATTTATGCTTCTTTCTCTGTGAATACTCTGCACGTGCATAAAAACTTTGAAGCATAGTTTCTGCAGTGCCGTTCAAAACAGGTTTTATTTTCTCTTGCATTTCTATTTTCCCCAAATGTAAACGCCTCCTTCAAATTTTATTTTTTGTCTTCACTAGTTAGTATTATATACTTTTTTTACTTAGTTTTATAGGTCTAACTCATTCCTATTTACCTGTGATAGTTGTTTTTCTTGTTCCTGTAACTGCTCTATACAGGTCTTAACTTTTTCAGCATGCTCTACTTCTTCTCGTATTTCTAATATTTGACTATATAGGCTCTTTTTATCTTTCTTCAAAGTGGTAAGTTCCGATTTCCATTTGGATATATTTAAGGTCTTACTTTCCCCTAAATGCTCTTTGAGATGTTTCCTTGCACTTTCAAATAGAATAAGCTCCGCCGTATGCTCATTATAAAAATCTTCCTGTTTTATTTTCTTTAATTTCGTATAGGCTTTGTAGATGTCCTTATACTTCAAATATTTCTCGGCTTGGTCAATAAGCTGTACTTTACCATCTATTTTCTTTTCAGTATCTTTAATGGCTCTTGTGGTCTTGTAATTCTTATCTCTTAAAGTAACTATACTTTCTTTCAGTTCAGATAAGGAAATAATGTTTTTCTCTTTTAAGAATTGATAGCTTTCGATGTATTTTTCTAAATCTGTATTATGGTTATCTGCATTTTTACGGATAAGATTTTCAAAAACGGATAGCAAATTTTCTTTGGGTGGGAGGGTGGATTTGAGTTTATCAGTTTCTGCTTTTTCTTCTTTTCCAATTCCCCTTATCCATCTCATTAAGGCTTTTATTCTTAACTTGATTTCTTGTAATAGCCTATTCTGTTTTCTGATTTCCCGATTGATATTTCCTCTGTCGGTGGCTATACCTTTCTTCTCCATTTGACTTGCTGATACTCCTAAATGAATGGTCGGTATTTCTTCTATGCCCTGTCTTTGATAGGAACGATGGTCTACTTTTTCCTGTATGCTATTTTCTTCAAGATATTTGTTTGTAATATCTGCCCATGTCTTTCGCCACTCTTCCGCTTTGTCTTGCTCGTTCCAATCGACTGTATTTATTTTCCTTGTTTTGTAATTGCCATTTTTGAGTTTTACTTTTTCTCCGTTTTCATCAAGGATATATTCCTTTTTTGATTTTGCTCCCCATGTTTTATCTTCATTTAACGGTCTCATAGTTAATAGGATATGAGCGTGTGGATTCCCGTCATTTTTATCGTGCAAAGCAATATCGGCACACATACCGACTTTTACAAAATTTTCTTTTACATATTCTCTTACAAGTTCTATCTGTTTTTCCCTGTTTAATTCTTTGGGTAAGGCGATTTCTATTTCTCTTGCAAGCTGTGAGTTTTTACTTTTTTCTATTTTCTCTACACTGTTCCATAGCATTCCTCTGTCTGAAAATTCCTGTGGTGCGTTTTGTGGTAATAGGATTTCTGTATGTGCTATTCCGCCTTTTCTTGTAAAGTCATGGACTATGCCGTCATATTCGTTTTTTATCTTTTCGCCACTTCGATAAGAAGCTGCTGCAACCGCACTTTTGCCTTTGCCTCTTGAGATAATCTTTATACTAAGATGATATATCGCCATAGCTAAAACCTCCTCTCTTTTTCTGATGTGGATACAGTGGCGATGGATAAGACTTACTAAAAAAATCGGATTGTTTTTTATCCGGTTTCTTTTGGTAAGTACACAAGGGGTAGGAAATTTATTTCCGTAGGGGAGTGTAGCTCCCCTGTATCAGCTTTAGCTGATATGCTCTCTGCAAGAGCCTTCGGAGAACGCACACACCCTTTAGGGTGTATAAGTGCGCCCTTGTAAACAAGGGACTACTGCTCTGTTTCCGTTACTTTCTCTTGTTTTTCTATGTTTTCTTCTTCCGTTTTTTCTCTTTTCTCCATGATTTTTAGGATTTTTTCATTTATTGCTTCTTTGATATTTGGGAATGTAATTAGCTGATAAAATTCATCTTTGGTAAAATCCTTGCTTTCGTTAAAGATACTTTCAAAAACTGCTCCTTTTTCATAAAGCCTTTTATCTCTTTTCTTTCGTTCTTCCTGTTTCTGCTGACTGATGAGTTTTTTTCTTTTGTTTTGTAACTGCTTAATTTCCTCTTCTGCCATTAAGATTTTTTCATCTATATTTTTCATTTTCTGTTCTCCTTTCTGATTTTTAGTAAAGAAAAAACAGTAAACCGATTTGATTTACTGTTTCGTGAACTGCTATGTTATAGCTTGTATTTAATTGTTTTACTTCGACAAACTGCAATTTGTCTGTCTCAAAACAATTCGTTTATCATTGTCACAAATAAATCCGGTTTCAGTAAAACAAGACCTGCATGCCCCAGTTTAGGCAAAACCTTGAATTCTGTTTGCGGAAAATGCTGATTCATGTAGGCGATATCAAGTTTTCGCTCCTTTTCTTCGCCATCGGCATACCAGTAATGCATTTGCGTATCGACCTTCGGAATGGGCTGTGGAATCTTATAGTTGTTGCATGAGTCAAAAGTTCTCCATAACGTTTTTCTACTGGAGCACTTCAAAACATCTGCAACATATTGAAGATCTTCCTTCGAATATTCATCGGTAGCAAAAGCCTTCTCAAGCAAGCGCACTCCACCTGTCCTGCCCAGCATCACCATGAGATAGTCTCTCAAGGCGATAAAGCGTGTGACAAGCCATGGTAGCTGATATGGTGTAATGCCTCCGTCCATAATGCAGTGTCTGATTGGAATAAGTTGTCCAAGCGTTACCATTAAAGCAACGGAGCCGCCCATCGAGCACCCATATACTGCATACAATTCGGCAATCTCTTCAGCCTGAAGCCACTCATTCAATTCGGCAGCGATCTTCTCAATGCTTGTAAAGTCACTTTCATCCTCAGAATCATATCCGGGAAGAGCCGGAATAATCAGATGATATTTGTTTTTGAGAAGCGGAATTAAATGTTCAAAATAATCCCATCTTACAACAGAAGGATGTATCAGCAGAATTGCTTGTTCATTACCTTTTCCAAATTCATGTATATTCATTAGTCTAATCCATCCTGTGTACAAATTCTAATTTTTCTCTCTAAATAATTAACAATATTATACCATTTTTAAGCCATTTTTTCTATATCGGCTTTTTGTGGTACTTGACAGTTGCCTATAAAGTTAAAATACACATCAACTTGTTGTTTTCTATCTTTTCCTTTTCTTCCCCCTGTGGCTTCATGGACTACAACTTTTTCTATATACTCATTTATCATTGGGACTGTCAGTTCTTCAATATCGGTATATTTTTCTATCATCTTTAGGAATTTATCGGTGTCAACTTTTCTCTGATGATAGCTTTCTATTTCATCTTCAAAATACTGTATTTGCTTTTCTAATTCTTGTTGCTCCGTGTCATAGATATTAAATAATCTATCAAAGTGTTTTGCGGGAATTTTTCCAAGTGCATGGTCTTCATATAGCTTTGTAATAAGGGTTGTTAGTTCTTCATTTCTTGAAGATAATTTTTCTAATTTCGTTTTATCATCTTGATACTTTTCTTCCCTTTTTTCATCGGATAATTTGTTCATCACTTTTAGAAATTCTTGCTTTTCTTCTTTTGCAAAATCTGTGATTTCTTTGATTGATTTTAGGAGAATTTCATTCACTGTTTTTACCTTGATGTAGTGCATACTGCAAGAGCCTTTTCTGTGTCTGTAATGTTGACATACAAAGCAATAATCACAATCATATTTCTTTTCTTTATATTCTGCCGGCTCTCTGTAACTTAGCTTTCCTCCACAATCGGAACAGATTAAAAGTCCTGTAAAGGGGTGTGAGGTTGTTCCATACTTTGGACTTCTTCTTACTGTCTTTCTTAAGCGTTGAGCATTGTTCCATGTTTCTTCGTCAATGATGGCTTCATGGGTGTTTTTGAAAATAATGAGTTCATCTTCTTTTGCCTTTCTGCGTTTCTTGGTTTTGTAATCAAGACATATTGTTTTACCAAGTACGGTATGTCCCATATATTCTCTTTTTTCTAAGATATAGCCTACTGTGGTCGGTGTCCAAAAATACGGGTCTTCTATTCCTCTTTTCTTGGAACTGTGGTTGTTTTCGGGGTAATGTATTTGGGCATAGGCTGACGGAATAAGGACTTTATCTTTGGTTAATATGTCTGCTATATGTGTTACTCCATATCCCTCTATTACAAGCCTGTAAATGCGTTTTACGACCTTTGCACTCTCTTTATCGACAAGTAACTCCTGTTTGTTCTTAGGATTTCTATAATAGCCGTATGGAACGCTTGGTGATACTCTTTTACCCTCTTCCATTCTTGCTCTAAAGATGGATTGTATTTTTCTTGAGGTATCTCTTGCATACCATTCATTCATAATATTTAGAAATGGGGTAAAGTCGCTTTCTGCTTGTTTTTCGCTATCTATTCCGTTATTGATGGCGATAAACCTTACTCCCTTTTCTTTGAAAAGTATTTCGGTGTAAAAGCCTACTTTAAGGTAATCTCTGCCAAACCTACTCATATCTTTTACTATCACAGTAGATACTTTGTTTTCTTCTACTGCTTTTATCATTTTCTGAAATCCCTCTCTATCAAAGGTTGTTCCGCTTACTCCATCATCGGTATAGTGATAGATATTTACAAAGCCGTTTCTTTTCGCATAACTTTCAAGTAGTTGCTTTTGATTAGTGATGGAATTGCTTTCTCCCTGCATTTCATCATCTCGACTTAAACGCTCATAAAGGGCTGTTTGTCCTGTTCTTTTTGTATTTGACATGAGAATTACCTCCTTTCCAAGTTTTTTATTTTCTCTGTCCCTAAGAGGTTAATCCTTTGGGATCAGTTACACAATAGCTACTGTGCATCTGCATTAAGTTAGGTTTGACATAAAATCGAGTTTTTCCACTTCCTGAACCACCGATAACAAGCACATTTTTATTTCTCGCATACTTTGGATTAGATGGTCTACCATTCATTGTTAATCGCTCAGTTTGAGTAAGCAAGATATTATTTTGAAACTTTTCATCCATATATGGCTCTATATCTTTTTTAGTTCCCCATCTTGCCGATCCATACTCTTTTCCCTGCCTAAACTTTTTAGCATTTTTCCCTTTTGTATAGACAATGAATTTGATTAAAGCAGCCACTCCTATACCTATTAAAATATCCGCCGGATGAATACTCGGAAGAAAGCTCATTGTGTTAAGCTCCAATATTCCCTGAAATATTTTATCCATCACATCTCCTCCAACATAGCTTCTTACATGATTTGAAAAGATGTTTCCTGTATAGAAAAATGCAAGATAGGGAATGTTCTGCTTTAGAAACTTCACCTTATCTTGCACCTTAAATAAGCCTTTGATGTCCTTTAATATTTTATCTATCATAGGCTCTGCTCCTTTTGTTTATTCTTGATTTTATCTTTGGAAACAGAGTTTTTAGCCATCTCCTTGAACTTCTCAATATTCTTATGAATGGACTCCTTCCTTTCCGTTTTCTTTTCTGATTCTGAAAGGGCATGCTTAAATGCTTTGTCCATAACCTTCATATCTTTAGCTTGAAAGAATACTGAGTATTTCCCACTTTCCTTATCTTTCATCACTGAAAACTTTACGCCATACCGATTAAGTTCTTTTTTCAGTTCCTTAAGCTCTGCTTCTTCAACCGGAATTTCTTCAAGCTGCCCCTTTTTAACCATATCTTTTAGCTTTACTTCATTTCCGTTGCTATTTACAAGTTTTTCAAGTCCTCCAAGTTTTTCTGCTTCTTTCATCAATTTTTTTAATAAGTTCAGAATTAGCTTTCCTGTTACTTTAGCAGCTCTAACTTCCATATTCAGCGTTTTTCTTGCTATTTCTTCATTGATCAACTTATCTCACCTCCATTCAGCAGTCTGTCCTTATTCCGATTCAGTTTGTCCTTTTGAATAACCTTTCTAAAATCTTCTCCTACAACCATAACAGGAATACACATCTCTATGATTCTTGAGTAGATTCTTTGATACTCTACGCTATCCTTACAATTTTGGATTGTGTCATAGGAAAGATTAGTGGTAAAGATAGTCGGTTTCTGTTTTAAGTACCTGTTATTCACGATGTTATATACTTGCTCTTTGGCATAGCTTGTATCTCTTTCTATTCCTAAGTCATCCAAGATAAGAACGGAAATATTTACAAGGGATTCAATATATGCGTTCTTGTCAAAATCAAATCCTCCCTTTTGCAGTTCATTGATAATCTGTGAAAAATTTCTTATTTTAACGCCTATTCGATACTGTTCAATAAGGCTATTTGCAATGGAGCAGGCAAGATAGGTCTTTCCGCTACCTACTGAGCCATAAAAAAGAAGTCCGATATTTTCTTTTTTCATTTCCTCATAGTCTTTTACAAAGTTCTTTGCAATGATAAGGCTTTGATTTTCTTCTCCCTGATAATTTTCAAATGTGTATGACCACTGAATAATCGAGTTAAAGCAGCTACTCTTTAATCGTTCAATCTCCATCTGCTTTTGTCTTTCTTTTTCTCTTTCCTCTCTATCTCTATCACACTTGCAAGAAATCTTAAATATCATCTTGTTATCAAAGAACTCCATCACTTTTCCGTCTTTTCTTTCATGGCAAACTTTACAAAATGCGTGTCCATCCTTGATATATTCTTTTTCAGGATCGTAAGAATACTCTACATCTTCTATCATTACTTTTTCTAATTCTTTCATCATAGGTGTTCTCCTTTATCATATTCTTCCCATGTCGGGATATTTGATGTTTTCACTTCTTTTCCTCTCCCCTGATCTTTATAAAACCAAGAAAGGATTGTCGCTTTATGGTCTTTATAGGTCTTTCCGGTGCTTTTGATATATGCAGATAATCTCTCAATGTAATTATCAAGCTGTGAGTTCATTATGATTTGTAAATCGGATATATCTTCTGCCGTTAAAAATACATTTTGAAATGTTCCAAGCCCGTTTTCACCAAAACTATATTCTCTCTTACTATACTTACTCTTATTATTCTCTATATAGTTAGAGTCAAGATTTTGAACTTCCTGAAGTTCATTTTCTTTACTTCTGAGGTTAAAATCTTTTACTTCTGAAGTTAAGTTTTTTGACTTCTGAAAGTCATTTTCTTTTACCGCTAATATGCTCATAAAGTCTTTAACATATATGACATTCGGCTTACCAAGCCCAAGTCTTACTCTTTCAATCAGTCCGATTCCTTTCTTCATATCGAGTTCATCTAATGTTTTTATAGCTGTCGGCTTTGAGATATTTCTTCTTCTCATAATTTCTTCAACAGTAAAATAGATAAATACCCTGCCATCTTTGTCTATCCAGTTATTCTTAAAAGACATTCCTGTCCGTTTCAGAAGCATGGAATAAAGGATAATCGCTTCAGCGGATAATCCCTTAAATTCTTCTCCGTCTACCAATATCTCCGGTACTTTTAGAAAGTTAAATCTTTCCGCTTCTCTGTTATAGAAATAGTCAAAGTCCATCGCTTCACCTCCCTCCTTAAAAATTGGCAAAGAAAAAGACGATAGTTTTTCTTCTATCGCCTTTGGTAACCATTTGTATGAATTTTTTTAGATTGATTTTATTGCTTCATTGATTCCCTGAAGGAATGCTATAACAGCTACTCCGACCATCGGTATTCCATAAGGACTTAACAAAAATCCTAATACCAACGCCTCAATTCCAAGTGATATATCTTTTTGTATAAATGATCCTATTGCAGCAACGATACACATCAGCATCAATAAATATAGAATAGTTGTTCCTATGCCGAGCAGGAATGTCAGAAATGCAGTGAGGATACTTAACAGCAATCTAATTGGAAATAAGATTATTTTTAATATCCATCTCATAAATACCCTCCATTTCTATTAAATCATCTTAAAATGCCTTAACGCATCCATGATAGCTTCCTCTTTTTCCGGTGTGCATTGTGGAATAACCTGTTTCTCTTTTTTTGATTTATTATAATGCTCCCTCAGTGCAATTCCACATTTCTTTTTAATCTGTGCAATATAGAGTGTCGAAACCTTTAAATCAAACTTTTCCAATATATATTTCTTGATTTGTGCATAAGTCGCTTTACTTTCAGCACTTGTCAAATCAAGCTCATCAAGCTTAATTTCAACATCTATATGTTTATCGACATCAAGTTTGGACAATAACGCTACCGTCTCAGCATGCTTCGTCTTCGGAAAATTATCATACGCCTTCATCACCACAGGCTCGTACCCCAGCTCAGAGAACTTCTCCAAATTCATCGCCATGGTATTTGGATTACATGAGATATAGAGAATCTGCTCTATGCCGTAGCTAGCCAGCATCTCAACCACCTTGTCGTGCATTCCCATTCGTGGTGGATCCACAACTATCATATCGGGTTTTTCAGTCACCTCATCAAGCTTCGCTTTAACGTCGCCACAGATAAAGTGACAGTTATCTATATTATTCATCTTGGCATTATCGATTGCTGCATCAACTGAATCCTGTACTATCTCAATTCCGTACACCTTCTTGGCTTTAGATGCCATAAGCTGTGAAATAGTCCCAGTTCCGCAGTACAGGTCGTATACGACTTTTGAGTCAAGATCTGGAATTAGCGCAAGTGCTTCGCTATACAATCTTTCAACCGCTTCAATATTAGTCTGGAAGAATGAAAAGGCCTTTACCTTAAACTTTAGCCCGATAATTTCCTCGTTGTAGTAATCACGGCCATAGAGAATTTTTACTCCTTCATTGATTACGGCATCTGCTAGGCTATCGTTGAACGTACGCATAACGCCGATAAGCTTATTATCTAGCTTTAGTCCCAGCAGCATATCAAGGTACGCCTGCTCGTCAAATCCATCTTCGCTGCTTGTAACTATGTTAACCAACAGTTCATTAGTCTTTACTCCGTGACGAACAACAAGATTACGAAGAAGACCCTGGTGCGATTTCTTATGATAGAACGAATAGCCCTTTTCTACACAGAAACCTAGTGTTGTACGAAGCACCCTGTTGAAGTCCATAGGAACCAGCTGACATTCATCGCACGTCACAATCGACATGAAGTGTCTCTTCTTGTGCATACCTAGGGTAAGTTCCCCACCAATTTCAAGGTCACCGAACGTATACTCCATCTTATTTCTATATCTGTATTCCGAGAGAGCCGGAACTAGACCACTGAATAAAGAATCGTCAACCTTGCGCCTCGTCAGCTGCTCTCTGATTATATTTTCCTTCTCCGCGCGCTGCTCCTCATATGGAACACCCTGATACAGACATCCTCCGCAGTGCTCGGAGATCGGACAGATCTTAAAATTCTCCATATTTGTTATAAAATTCCCTTTTATACTCTAGGAACCTATCCTCCTCAATTGCTTTTCTGATGTTTTTCATCATGTTTACCAAGAAATAAATATTGTGTTCTGATAGCAGCATAGAGCAAAGTATCTCGTCATTCTTAAATAGATGTCTTAAATATGCACGTGAATAATTTCTGCAGCAATAACAGTCGCAATCTGGATCCAAAGTGCTGAAATCCCTTGCAAATGCAGCATTCTTGATATTAATCTTACCCCTGCTCGTCATCGCCATACCATGCCTAGCTAGCCTTGTTGGTAGTACACAGTCGAACATGTCTACTCCTCGCTCAACACTTTCGAACAGGTAATCGGGGGTTCCAACCCCCATAAGGTATCTTGGCTTATCTTCAGGTAGTAGGTCAACGCAATCATCAAGTACATCGAGCATGATATCCTTTGGCTCACCGACGGACAGCCCTCCAATTGCGTATCCAGGAAGATCAATCTCCGTAACCTGCTTTGCACTTAGCTCACGAAGATCCTTGAACATTCCGCCCTGCATGATTCCAAACAGTGCCTGCTTCATAGTATCAGAGCCTGTTTTCATAGCGGCTTTAGCCTCTAGTCTCCTGTGGTGATCGTCACAGCGCCTAAGCCATCTTGTGGTGCGTTCTAGCGATCTCGCCACATACTTCTTTTCAGCAGGATATGCAACGCACTCGTCAAATGCCATCATGATATCTGAACCGAGCGCCGCCTGCACTTCAACCGAACTCTCCGGAGTCATCATGTGAGACGAGCCATCTATGTATGATTTAAACTTAGCCCCTTCTTCGGTTATCTTACGGAATTTTCCAAGTGAAAATACCTGAAAGCCACCACTATCAGTAAGTATAGGACGATGCCAGTTCATGAACTTATGTAACCCACCAGCTTCACGGACGATGTCCTCACCAGGTCTAAGGTATAGATGATATGTATTTCCAAGTATAATCTCCGCACCTGTCTTTTCAACATCTTCAGGCTTCATCGCCTTTACCGTAGCCTGAGTGCCAACCGGCATGAATACGGGCGTCTCAATAGTACCGTGAGGTGTCGTAATCCTGCCGCGCTTTGCTCCAGTGCGAGCGTCCTTTTTTATTAGCTCAAAACTAAGTGATTCTTTCATCTCAAACTCCTACTTTATAAACATCGCATCGCCGTAGCTAAAGAACTTATATCTCTCACGCACAGCCTCTTCATAAGCCGCAAGAATGTGCTCCCTATCATATAGCGCCGAGACGAGCATGATCAGAGTCGACTTTGGAAGGTGGAAATTTGTAATAAGTCCATCTACGACCTTATATTTATACCCCGGATAAATGAATATCCCTGTGCTGCTATGTCCGCTCTCAATCTGCCACACCCCGTCAACCTGCTTTGCAGCACTCTCGAGAGTTCTCGTCGATGTCGTACCAACAGATATAATCCTTCTACCATCTCTAATTGCTCGGTTTATAGTTTCTGCCGTTTCAGGGTCTATGGTATATTCCTCAAAATGCATCTTGTGGTCCTCGATGTTGTCCACCTTGACCGGTCTAAAGGTTCCGATGCCGACATGAAGTGTTACGTATGCGATTTCAACGCCTTTTTCCCTCACCTTCTCAAGTAGTTCATCTGTAAAATGAAGACCTGCCGTCGGAGCAGCCACAGACCCATCTACCTTGCTATATACGGTTTGATATCTCTCCTTATCGTCATTACCTGCGTCTCGTTCGATGTATGGTGGAAGCGGCATACTTCCGATTTCTTCGAGTCGCTCCATGAATATCCCTTCGTATTCAAACTCTATTATACGTGTTCCGTTTTCTTTATCTTTAAAACCTAAGATGTGTGCCTTAAAAAGCTTGTTCTCATCTAGAACCACTGTATCGCCTTCCTTAAGTCTCTTTCCAGGCTTAACCAGGCTCTCCCACTTATCACCATCTAGGCGTTTTATGAGAAGTAGCTCAATATGCGCACCTGTCCTCTCCTTGATTCCGTATAGTCTTGCAGGAATTACCCTCGAATCATTTACGACAAGACAGTCGCCTTCATGCAGGTACTCTAGAATATCGTAGAAATGTCTATGCTCTATCGTATTCTTAGCTCTATCGAGCACCATCATCCTGCACTCATCCCTTTTTAGCGAAGGTGTCTGGGCGATTAGCTCTCTCGGAAGCTCGTAATCAAAATCTTCTAGTCTCATTTGTTCTGTATTCTCCAGTTCTAATCAGCGAGGCGCGATTACGGATACATATAGCACATATCCGCCGCGCCCCTTATTAATCTTCTTTGTAATAGGACATCAGTCCTAGGTATTCATATGCAAGCTTAGTAACCATACGTCCCTTCTGCGTACGGTACATGAGGTCTGACTGAATGAGGAACGGTTCATTGACATCCTCGAGTGTCACCCTCTCTTCGCCGATCGCACTAGCAATAGTTTCAATTCCAACCGGTCCACCGCCAAAGCTCTTGATTATCGTCTCGAGGATCTGCCTGTCTAGCTTATCCAGTCCGAGTTCGTCCACGCCTAGTGCTTCTAGTGCTTTACGTGTCACTTCGATATTAAGCTGTCCATCACTTATGACTTCACTAAAATCCCTAACCCTCTTGAGCAGTCTATTTCCGATTCTTGGTGTCCCTCTCGATCTGCTAGCTAATTCATCGAGAGACTCATCGTCTATCTCTATGCCGAGAACCTTTGCAGAGCGAAGTAGAATATTTCTGATTTCTTCGTGAGTATAGAATTCAAATTTTGTAATTATTCCAAATCTGTCTCTTAGGGGCGCCGAAAGGCTTCCTGCCCTCGTCGTAGCTCCTACTAATGTAAATTTTGCGATATCGATTCGTAGCGATCTCGCAGCAGGTCCTTTTCCGATAATGATATCTAGTGCAAAGTCTTCCATAGCGGAATACAGGACCTCTTCAACCGAACGATTTAGCCTATGAATCTCATCAATGAATAGGACGTCATTCTCATTTAAATTCGTAAGAATAGCGGCTAAGTCGCCGGCCCTGCTGATTGCGGGTCCTGACGTAATCTTGATGTCTACTCCAAGTTCATTTGCAATAATATTTGCAAGTGTAGTCTTTCCAAGACCTGGAGGTCCGTAGAAAAGCACGTGGTCTAGTGACTCACCGCGCTTCTTAGCAGCTTCAATATATATAGACAAGTTCTCCTTAGCAACTGACTGACCGCAGTACTCACTTAGGTACTGTGGTCTGAGCGTGAACTCCCCGTTTATCTCATTCGGTATAACCTTAGTCGATGTGATGTTATCTAGCATTTCCCAATCCTTCTTCTATAGCAGATACTTAAGAGCTTTCTTGATGTAAGTCTCCGCATCAAGTCCCTCATCGGTTACATGACCGATTGCCTCTTCAGCCTCAGTTTTCGAATAACCAAGTGTAGTGAGTGCCATAACAGCTTCCTGCCTCGCTTTATCAAGCCCAGGAATAGAAACTGGAGTCGCTCCTCCCATATCTGGCATAGGAACCGTGTCAACCTTATCGCATAGCTCAAGAATTACACGCTCTGCAGTCTTCTTACCTACACCCTGCGCCTTAGCAATTGCGGTAGCATCCTTATTAGCTATACTGTATTTAATCTCATCAGCTGACCCCGTCGACATAATCGCGAGACCCGCCTTTGGGCCAACACCTTTTACGGTGATTAGCTGTTCGAACAGATTCAAAGAATCAAGCTTAGAGAAACCATAAAGCGACATGCCATCTTCCTTGACCTGCATGTACGTAAATATATTTATGATATCACCCTCTCGATGGAGAAGTAGTGGCGAAGTATCCGCAACGTATATGCGAAAACCGATTCCTCCACTCGTCTCGATAATCATTGATCCCTGGTCATAATAAAGGTATTCACCTTTGATATTTCTTATCATTATCTCTTATCTCCCAATCACTTTGGAATTACGCGAATGTGCGTGACAGATAGCAGCAGCAACTGCGTCAGCTGTATCGTCAGGCTTAGGGACTTCCTTTAGATTCAGTATAGTTTTGACCATCGTCTGAACCTGCTTCTTCTCCGCCTTTCCGTAGCCTACAAGTGCTTGTTTAATCTGCATTGGTGTGTATTCAGACACCGAAAGCCCACCTTCAACGCATGCGAGCAGAGCGATTCCCCGTGCTTCTCCTACGCCGATAGCCGTCGTAACATTTCTATTAAAAAAAAGCTCCTCTATCGACGCTTCGTCTGGCTTGTACTCCTGAATTATTTCAGTCAGCCCGTCGTAGAGCAACTTTAACCGCTCAGGCATCGGCACTCCCGCCTTTGTCTCTATTGAACCGTAATGGACGGTCTTAAAGCGGTTGCCATTATAGTCTAAAATGCCATATCCCATGATGGCATAACCTGGGTCTATTCCTATAATTCTCATCATTAATCACCTCCGACATTTTACCAAAAATAGGCTGTTTTGTCTATTAATCAAGACAACGAGCGTTAATGTTTCGTATTTATTCATTCACTTGCAAATTTATGCTATAATTTATTGTGTGTTGTGTACAGAAAACCTTTTTATCATTAGGAGGACAGATGCGTTACTCAAGACAGAATAAGATATTAGAACTAATCCAAAAGCACGTAGTAGAGACACAAGATCAGCTACAGGATCTACTCGAGCAGGAAGGCTACAAAGTAACTCAAGCGACTATATCTAGAGACATTAAGGAGCTACAGCTCGTTAAAGTATCAATAGATAAGGATCGCTATAAGTACACATCCGGAAAGTTCGACATTCAGCCGATTTCTGAAAGGTTTATCAAAATTTTTAGAGAGACTATCGTCTCCTATGCCTCGGCACAAAATCTCATCGTGGTAAAGACACTTTCTGGTTGCGGAAATGCTGCAGCAGAAGCCATCGACTGTCTGAAACTCGAACACGTTGTGGGCTCAGTTGCAGGAGATAACACTCTACTTATTATTGCTGAACATGAAGAATATGTTGCAACAATTCTCAAAGTGTTCGAAGACATGATTGCCCTAAGAGAATAAATTAAAATTGAGGTATCTTAATGCTCGATCGTATTGAAATTACTAATTTTGCGACAATTGAACATATGGCATTTGACCTTGGTTCCTCTCTCAATATCATCACCGGTGAGACGGGATCTGGTAAATCTGTACTAGTGCAGGCCATCAGCACAGCCCTCGGGGACCGTGCTGATATTTCTATGATAAGAAATGGCACAGATAAAGCTCTTATTCAAGTTGTCGGGCATATTGGAGATGAAGATGTTATTATCTCACGAGAGCTTCTTAGGTCAGGAAAAAGTGTTGCAAAGCTCAATGGCGAGATAGTTTCTTTGACAAAGCTAAGAGATTTTTGCAGTGAATTCGTCGATATCCATGGACAGTACGACAATCAGCAGATACTAGATCCAGACAACCATATACTCATCACCGATAGCTACAATCACGAATCTATCGAACTGGAGCTCGCTAAGCTTAGTGACCTTTATAAACTCTATCATGAAGTCAAACGTGAATACGATCAGCTACTCCGAAGCGAGTCAGAATCGCGTAGACAGCAGGACTTCTATCAGTTCGAATTTGACTACATAGACAACCTTGATTTGCAGGCTGGTGAAGATGACGAATTAAGAGAGCAGCTAGAATTGATGCGTAACAGCGAGCGAATATACGAGGCCGTTGCCGGTTCATATAGCAAGCTAACTGATGACCCTTCGGTACTCAGTGTTCTTGGCTCATGTATGAATCAGCTTCAGGGTATCGCATCATACAGCGAAGAGCTCGGTGAACTATCAGAGAGTTTCTCTGAGCTATACTATAGCCTTGAGGATATCTCTTCTAACCTTAGGAATACAAGTGAATCTATCAACTTCTCAGAGGAAGAGATAGATCTTGTATCGTCTAGGCTAAGTGTAATTGAGGATGCTAAGCGAAAATACAATATGAGCATCGAAGAGATTATCGCATACAAAGAAGAGCTCGATAGTAAGCTTAGCGTAATCCGTAATCTTGACGATGAGAAAAAAAGACTTACTGAACTGATAGACAAGAGGTACAGCGAACTTGAAGCGCAGGCTGACATAGTTAGCAATATTAGAAAGGCCAATGCTGCTTCACTAGAAAGAGGGATGATCAAGGAACTTCAGGCTCTTGCTTTTGCAAATTCCGAATTCAAGATTGAGATAACAAGGCAGGATGACATCTCTGACCTGGGATATGACGGTGTTGAATTCCTCATATCTACAAACCCAGGTGAACCTCTGAGACCGATGGCAAAGATTGCCTCTGGTGGCGAGATTTCTCGAATTATGCTAGCCTTCAAGCACATCATCGGTAGTAGTGACAGCGTTGAGACCATGATTTTCGACGAAATCGATACTGGAATTAGCGGTAAGACCGCACTTGTGGTAGGTCATAAACTTAGCGAGATTGCCAATCATAGACAGATATTATGTATCACTCACCTACCTCAAATTGCCGCTTCTGGAGATGATAACTTCTCGATTGAAAAAGAGATTTCAGATGGAAAATCTCACACAGTTATCGAACACCTAGATGAGTCAGGAAAACTTGAGATGCTTGCGAGATTAATAAGCGGTGCTCCAGACAGTATCAATGCACTTGAAGCTGCTAGAGAGCTAGTCGCATCAGTTAAACAATAAAGCTTGAGGCTATGCCTCAAGCTTTTTCCGTTTATCCAGTTTATCGTCGGTGATTTTTGTGTACTTTTACATTAGCTACCAGTTAAATACAAATAGTTCAAGTGATGTATTCTTATCCATCTCACCTGACTTTAGCAATCTATCAGTATCGTATAGTTCAATCAAGGCTTTCTTAATCTTAGACTTACCAACTTTTCTAGCTGCAGCGTACGCCTTTTTGAGACGATACTCATTCACTCCAAGGTTCTTAGCCATAGCTTTGATTGGCATGCCCTCATCATCTAGTTCAAGTGAATCATACATAATCTCAAACTGGCCTATTAATGTAGATGCAAGTGAGAATACATTTCCTTTACCTTTTGAGTTTTCACCAGCAGAAATGGTGTTTATGAGAAGCTGCATAGCCATGCTCTTCTTACCAGCTAGTAAATAGTCAATGAAGTTAAACACGAATCTATCCTTATCACCAATCATTATCTCTTCTATGAGCTGCTTTGATACAGTATCTTCATCAGAAGCATTGACTAGCTTCGTAAGGTCCGATTCCATCCTGTATAGATCATATTCACTGTCATTATTGAGATAGCCAGAGATATCTACAAGATAATCCATATCGCGAGCACCAATCAACTTGCCAGCTGAGCGAATTCGCTTGTTTACAAATGATTTAAGTTCCGCTAGATTCAGCCTCTCGAAATTATATGTACTACATAACCCAGATATTTTGGTAGCAAAAGCATTTAACTTCTCCTTCTTGCCAGGGCTCGCAAGTGGCTCCAGATAAAATAAGAGAATCGTCGATGGATTTGGGTTGCTGAGATACTCGAGAATCGGAGTAGTTTCAGTTACGGCGCTCTTTTTTATTAACGGCTGATAATTTTTAACCGTCAACACTCTTGTGTTGGTAAACATTGTCATGGTATTAGCAGTTTCAACGATTTCCTGTGCTGTTATATTCTCTCCATCGAGATCTGTTACTACGTAGTTTCTGTCAGCCTCACTCGAATTATTTTCTATAATGCCCTTTACAGCCCAGGCGGTAAGGAATCCCTCTTCGCCATAGAGAAAAATGTTACTGCCTATTACACCACTCTTTATGTCTTTACTAAACTCTTTAAATGACATCCTTAATCATCCTATCGATTCTAATCTTGTTGTTACTAATATCTACGCCAATAGCTCCTTCTTTATCATTTCTATAGACACTAATCCCACGCTTTTTAAAGCGCTCTATTACTCCTGCATTAGGATGGCCATATGTATTATGTTCACCAACCTGGATAATTGCAATTCTCGGGTTTACAGCATCTATAAACTTTTCATTAGAGCTATACCTGCTTCCGTGATGCGCTACTTTGAGGATATCGCATTTTAACACGTCAGTAGATTTGTAGTATTCTATCATATCCAGTTCATCTGCCTCAACTAAGTCCCCAGTTAACATTATCTTAATACCATTATAGTGTAGTATGTATACGGTATTTAATTCATTATCATCAGATTCACTCGTCGCTATCCTATCATCCATCGGCCAAATAGCTTCTATCCAAACGCCTTTTGCAAGCCTTATCTTATCTTTAAATCTAACTAAATTTAAATGCCTCCCTTTCACTTGGTATCTGTATGGATATGGAACCATATACTGCTTTACAGGATACACTTCGCCTAACTCCATGGCACCTTTGCAGTGATCCATATGCATGTGGGTAAATACACTTATGTCTAGATTGCTACATCCATTCTTCAAAAAGTACTCTTTTAGTACCTTCTCTCCTATATTCCGTTTCTTTTCGCCGCCTCCATCTAGAAGCACATCATAATTGTCTGTTCGTATATGTATTCCATCACCTTGCCCGACATCAATAAACACTAATTCATACTCCATAAATATATTTCGATACGCAGCACCTACTGTAATAGACATACACAAAATGAGTATTAATGATTGCAATACGACGAAATAACGTTTCCGTAGTAGCATAACGATATTGAACTCTGAACATATATAGAATAGTAACGCATAGATTGAAATTACCGTCGCTATTTTCATAGAGCTAATGGAATATGAGTATTTACCACCCATATTAAGCAAGTGATTGAGCCTAGTTATGATTTCTGTCAGATAAAAAATCTCGCTTTTTATTATTATTCCTGCTTTGCCGATTATTGAGTACGTAGCTAGTCCGAATATGGAAAATGGCACTAATATACCTATTAATGCAACAATCGGTACATTTATTAAAAATCCTATTGGGTTAATTTTGTTAAACGTAAACATCGTATAAGGAATCATCGAGAGCTGAATTGCCAGTAAAAATCCTCCTCTCTTTCCAGTTAATCTGCTAAGTGGATCATTGAAAAAAGCAATCCCACACACCGCAAGAAAAGACATCTGAAAGCTAGCGCTGAAAAGCAAGAATGGATTATATATCAGCAGCATTATAAAGGATAAAGCCAATGAAGATAATAGATCAAACGGACGCTTTAGATAAAAGGCCATAATTGCAGTACATGTAAGAATTACCGCTCTTGTAGTCGAAACATTCCAAGTAGCGAGTTCACCATATCCAAGCATTGCTATCATCGTCATAATCCCTACGATTCCTCCATGGCGCCCCATAGCCATGAGTCTTAACATCCCATATATTGCCCCAACGTGCAATCCACTAACGGCAAGTACATGCGCCGTAGTATTTTCCCGAAACTCCTTGATTGTATCTTCATCTATGTCGTCGGTATCTCCAAAGGTTACACCTTTTATAAATCCATATGCTTTATTTCTCCCATCCGATACATTTCTTGCAAACCCTTCTTTGGTATTATTTAAAGAATGCCTCATAATCCAGAGTTTGCTTGTTTCCACACTCTTGATTTCGCTTATATTTGTTACTTTCATGATGTATGTAATCTTCTTGGTCAGAAGATATCGCCTATAATCAAAACATCCCGGATTACGAGCTACGGTCGGAACTTTTATTATTCCCTGCACCTTTACTTGCTTTCCATAAAGTTTCATTCCAAGTTTATGATTCATGTCTTTATATTTAATTTTTGTATTACTATAGCCAGCATTTGTTCTAGCTTTGAAGCCATCACCTCTCCCTCTAATAAATCCTTTCAATTTCCGACATCTAACAATAGTTTCATTCCCTAGCGAATAGGTTTTTACATCAATCGTAAGACCTTTATCGTTGTCTTTATAATCTATTACTCGTCCCTCAATATAATTATAATTTGATAGTTTATTAGGCATCATTGGTTTCATATCATGTTCATGAATTGCATAATTCATACAACCGACGCAGAATATAAATACACAAAGAATAGTGTCCCTTCTTATATATTTTCTTGTGATTTCCTGTTCTATCACTGTTCTTATGCAAACTACACGATAAATAGAAAATAAAAATAGTGCAGTCACCGAAAAAGCTTTAACCGGACTTCCCTTATTTATAAATATGTCAGCAACAACAATACCTAGCGCCAGAGACACACTTAGAGCAACAATCCTTCTTCTAAACATACTTAACACCACCGCTTAACAAACGTCTATAATATTAAGTTTTATATATTTATCAGATGTTATCACGCGCAGGAATTCCCTTCAGCACATATTTAATTTATACAGATAATGATCATCTAATATGCACATATAATCTTCACATTAAAATCGTCCTGAATGTTCATTTTTCAAGTGATTCATGGTAGAATAATATGTCATATTTTATTTAAGAGGCAATTTATGGAAAACAATTCAACAAACATAAAAGAATTAATAAAAAAACTACAGAATGGCGAACGCCTTTCCTCAGAAGAAATGCGCATAGTCGCAAATCATGTAGCACAATTGAAGTTTGAAAAAGCACAGCGTGAAAAGCGTGCACAGGCTGCTAACGGAATCGAGAAAAAAGGTCTTTCCTTCCATGAGCAGGTTGCTAAGGCTGATACAGAAGCAAAAAAGAATAGATTGAAAAATAATCTTGAGAAATATTCTGTAAAACATAATAACAGTACTGATGAAACAGCACTTAACAGCAAAGCTCGAATAATTAGCAAAGATGGCAAGGCTGCTTTTCATGAACAAGTTGCTAAAGCTGAGGCCGAAGCTGCAAAACATGATAAATCAATACGAAAAAGAGCAAAAGAAGAAAAGAAGCTTTTAAAACAGGAACAGAAAGCTAAGACACGCGGTGAAGATGGAGGCTTTAAACCTAAGCGTGATCTTAGACACCCTGTTCAGTTTATCAAGCGCGTATTTACTAAGCCAAACCCATACTATACACCTGGAGCTGGAGAGTACATCATGGTAGCTGGAAAAAAAGTTAAGAATAAGGCTCGTACATTCAGCATAAAGTATGCTATACGCAACTTTATCGTTATGGGTGTAGTGATGACGCTTATGTTTTCAATCTACGCATCAGTGGTTATCGCCTTCGCTCCTAAGATCAATCCTCATAAGATTTATGATCAAATTTCAACTGATACGATTATATACGATGATACCGGTAAGCGTGTTGGAAGTGTCAATAATGGTGAAAGTCGTACTATTATCAAATATAAAGATATTCCGAAGCACACAGTTGATGCATTTGTGGCTCTTGAGGATAAAACCTTCTGGAAACACCATGGTTTCAACTGGACGAGAATGGCAGGAGCTATAGTCTCCTCTTTTGGACATGGAAACATTCGTGGTACGAGTACACTTACCCAGCAGTTAGCAAGGAACGTGTATCTACCAAATATTAAGAGTCAACGATCCGTTCGCCGTAAAATTCTCGAGATGTATTATGCTGCTAAAATTGAGAGAACCCTAACTAAAAAAGAGATTTTTGCAGCATATGTAAACAGCATTTACTTTGGATATGGCAACTACGGTATAGAGAATGCTTCAAAGACTTATTTTTCAAAGAGCGTAAGCGAGCTTTCTATAAAAGAAAGTGCCGCTCTTGCTTCAATGCCACAGTCTCCAGATACGTATTCACTAATTCAAAATGCTGATTCTCCACTTGCATCGAAGGAAACGTCAACTCCTATTAAGGTAAGTGGGAAGACTTACATTGCAAATGATATTTCAAAATCACGTCGTCAGATTGCCCTTAAGCTTATGTATAATCAGGGCTATATCACAAAGGCTCAATATGATGATAATGCATCTGCTAATCTTGTAGATTTCATAAACCCTTCATTAAGTTCTGAAAGTGAAGCAAGCACTTCTTACTTCACCGATTATACTGTGAATCAGGTAATCAAAGCTCTTATGAAGAAGTATAAACTCGACTACAAGAGTGCGCGTGATATGGTTTACAATGGCGGTCTCAAGATTTACTCGACCATGGATTCCAAGGCACAGAAAGCCGTTGAAGATGGATTTAATGAAGGTAGCTACTTCCCTTCACTAACCGGACTTAAAAAAGATAGTTCAGGAAATATCGTAAGTGATAAGGGTTCTATTACTCTCTATGCATACAATAATATGATTCAAGATGATAAATTCGTACTTCAAGATGGCGAGTATAAGAATAACGCTGATGGTTCAATCACACTTTACAAGAACAAGCGACTAAATATTTACAAGACTTCCACGGCTAATGGTACTGATTATAGCCTTGAGCTAAAACCTTCATATGTAATAGAAAATAGTAGCTTGTACATAGTTCCAGGCGGATATATCAATATTCCAAGCAATAGCAAGTCCATGGATAAATCTGGCAATCTTGTAATCAGTGCTAAATTCATAAAGAATAACAGCAAGTTAGTAACGACCGTCAATGGAAATCCAGCTTTCACTGACAAGCTATATATACTGCAGGATAAAGTTATACAGCCTCAAGGAGCTATGGTAATCACTGAAGTTGGTACTGGAAAAGTAAAAGCCATGGTTGGTGGTCGTGGCGTTACTGGAAAACAACTATATAACCGCGCAATTAACCCTAGACAGCCTGGTTCTTCAATAAAACCACTCGCAGTATACAGTGCAGCACTACAGAGAAGTTATGAATATGCTGAGCAAGGTCAGAAATACCCACTTGTCGATCCAGGAAACGATAAGCAAGGAACTGATAACTACGGTGATTATCTAACCGCCGCATCGATTATTATCGACGAACCAATTAAGATTAACGGCAGAATTTGGCCTAAGAATTCAAACAACAAATACTCTGGACCTATGACAATGCGTAAAGGTATGCAAACTTCAACAAACGTTGTTGCTGTAAAATTATATGAGCAGATTGGTGCAGACTATTCTGCTAGCATGGTTGAGAAGTACGGAATTAGCACACTCAATAAGTCAGCAAATGGAGATATGAACCCTGCTGCACTTGCTCTCGGTGGCCTATCAAAGGGTGTTTCCCCCTATGAGATGGCGGAAGCATATGCTACCTTCCCTAATGGTGGCGTTCGCGTTGAGAATAGAGTGTTTACAAAAGTTGTAGATAGAGATGGGCACACAATTCTTACAACTGAAAAGAAGAAGCACAAAGTCCTGGACGAAGGTGTTGCTTATATCATGGTTACAATGCTTAAGTCCGTTGTAAATGGTGGAACAGGTTCAAATGCTGCTATCTCTGGTGTTGAAGTTGGAGGTAAGACAGGTACTACAAATAGCAACTACGATATATGGTTTGATGGAATCACACCAAAATATGCAGCTTCTCTATGGATTGGTACCGATGTGAATATTCCTTTAACTTCTTCTTCAGTTTCTGCCGCAAGCCTGTGGTCAAGAATCATGCGTAATGTTCCTAATATTAGAAAAGGCTCATACAAGCCAGCTCCTTCTAATGTTGTCCATAAGAACGGAGAATACTTCACCAAGGGAACAGAAGGTGGACTAGGTAATAAACCTAGCGAAAAATCTGAAGAAACTGAGACTATCGAAGAAGAGCAGGAGCAAACCAATCAGTCGCAGAACGATAATAGCGGTTCCAATAATAGCCAGGGTAACAACCAGGGCAACCAGAATAATCAAGGCAATCAGGGTAATAATCAAGGAAATAACCAAGGGCAGTCAAATAATCCATAATTAAAATTTTTTAGCATCATCATATAATATCCTAAAGACTAGCACGTAAATAGCGGGGATTCTCAAACTTCAACAGAGACTCCCCGCCTTATTTATTAGCAATTATTTCAGTCTTAGTATTGAATTTTATTATGGTTTACTGAATTTATTTCTTAAATATCTTAGCTCTTGCTCCTGCTCTAAACACCGATTCACCCTTATAAGTAAAATTTCTAAAACCCTTTGCAACCATTAATTCGTAAAATACTGTCTCTCCAAAGAAAATATTCCCCATTGCATGATATATAGGAAGTTTAAGTATGAATGTAATGAAAATTGCAACTAATTTCGTATAGCTCCCCACCTCAGGCATTCCCATAACGGAAAATAATACTAGTGGTATGCTAGAAAAAATTACAAACGGGATATATGTCATATCTAGCTGGAACATTCGAAACTTATTCCCTGCCATCAATCTCCGGCTTTCTGTTAGGCAACTAATTGCACTTTTAGATGGATCCTCAGCTAATATATTGAATGCCTGCCTAAACATATAAAATGCAATCACGCCTGGCACTATCAAGAACATTGCTAGGATTGATATTGTAGTCATCTGAATTATATAAATTAGCGTAGCACTAAAGAAAAATCTTACTCCATCGAGGATTGACGGGTAGTCTATTTGTTTATTTCTTAGATATCTGAGTATATAGAACGAACGCCCAAGCATCAGGACGCCACCAAGCGCCACAACATATACAAACGATGAAAACGCAATATCTGGTAATTCAGCAAGAAGTTTGGGATTAATATCTTCTGAAACAACTTTAAAATATGATCTAGGCACAAAGAAACCCAGGACATCTGGTACCAAATCCATAAACACATAAAATAAAATGATTCCTAAGATATATTGAATCATGGTATCCTTCATGTGCATTATCGACAGATACCTTATCTCGCCCAAATCTTCTTGAACAATGTAATGATTATTATTTTCAGTCATTATAGCTCACTTTCTAGTTTAGAATCGTCTCTAATTGTAATATACTAAAAGTAGTAATTCAAGATTTAAGGATTAGGTGACACAATGTATAATACAGCTTTAATTATCCTATCATTTGTTGAAAAGATAGATATATCTCACTTAAATACACTCTCTTGTACTAGCGATTACATTATATGTGCGGACGGTGGTGTAGATATAGCGAACACATATGGCATAAGGCCAGACTGCGTGATTGGAGATTTTGATTCCACAGTCACGAGCAACCGCCTAGATTGCCTATACATCACACTACCTTCTGAAAAAGATCTCACCGATACTGAAGCTGCTATCAATCACGCAATTGAACTAGGCATTAGAGATATAACGGTGTATGGTGGAATAGGTGGCAGGCTTGATCATACTTTAGGCAATGTAGGCCTACTTGAAAAATATATTGGCAAGCTTGATCACCTCGAATTCATGGATGGGAAAAATTCTATGCAGCTACTTGATAGTGAATCATGCAATTCAATATTACTAACTCACACCTCTGCATATAGATATTTCTCACTTGTATCATTAGATTCAATTGCAGATGGTGTTTCCATCACAGGAGCTAAATATAACCTCGATAACGCTTCAATTTCTCGAGCATCGACACTTTGCATCTCGAACGAGATTATTCTTAATCAGGCACATATTTCTGTGCATCATGGCAAGGTTCTGTTAATACGCTCTGGAGATTAGTTGAGGAATATTCACCTAATCTCATATGGATGTTAAAGTCATTGGACTATTTATCACAGTCTTTTTCTATAACTATAATAAAAATTATTCACGCTAAAAGGGTCGCTGTATCAATTCAGTGACCCTTTTAATTTAGACCAGATATATTGATGTGATAATCATAAGCTCGTTACTCTTCTCTAAGAGTAACTCCAGTTTTCTTGGCAAGTACATTTAAGATATTCTTAGTCTTTTTTTCGATTTGCTTGGCAGTCATGGTGCTATCATCATTTCCAAGCTTTATACGAAGCATTATGGATTTCTTGCCTTCTGGAATTTGAGAGCCTCTGTACTCTTCTATGAAGCTAACTTCCTTAGCCATATATTTGATTGCCTCATATATGTCTTCCCATTTGACATCTTCATCTGCTAGAAGTGATAAATCTTCCTCTACAAGAGGAAATTGTGGCAAGTGTACAAATTCGTTTGTTCTTGATGTAAATGGAACTAGTTTCTTTACATCTAGTTCAAACACAGCAGCACTAGCCTTTTTTACACCAGCATCAGAAAGCGTTGCAACTGAGATTAGCCCAAGTGATCCTATAATCTCTTTCTCATCATTTAAGATATTGAGATATACTTCCGAATCAGCCCATGATGGTCTCTCAATCTGCTTAAACTGATATTCATTCATATGACAATACCTTGGCAGTGATTCCACTACACCCTTCGTTTCATAGAATAAAGATTTTGCATCCTTACCTACCATTGCACCTGTGAGCATAAGTTTGTGAACTGGCAGTGTCTCATCTTCTGATGAGGGGTGAAACTCTCCCTTTTCAAAAACTTCTGCAACCTCAAAAATTTTAAACTCATCGTAGTATCTGAGGTTCTTTACGACAGCTTCAAGCGCACCAGGTACCAGCGACTGCCTTAAAGTCGCTAACTCTGGAGCTGGAGGAGTCGCAAGTCTAACTCCATTATCCATATCAATCTTAGCCGCTTTTATATATTTCTCATCAATCCAAGGATAAGTGAATATCTCGTTAAATCCACACCTGAAAGCTAGGTGCTCTCTTAGATGTCTGTTGAGATCCATGTCTATTTGGTGAACTGCACTTTCAAAGTTAACAGGTAATGGCTTCGCTTCGAAATTTTCATAGCCAATTAATCTTGCAATCTCGCCAAGCACATCGTCTCTCATCGAGATATCCCCTGTTGAACGCCACGTTGGCGCAAGTGTATGAAATACTCCTTTATTGAATTCAACATCAAATCCTAGGCGTCTCAATGTATCTGAAATCTCATTATCATCGAGAACCTTTCCAAGCCTAGTATCAAGGAAAGCCTTTGTAACATGAACCTCAGCTCTCTTAGTTACTACTGGATTTACATCCTTAAACGCAGTGAATTCAGCTTCAGGGAATATTTCCTTAAAAAGTTTAACACCAAGCGCGAGCCCCTGATTAACTCTCTGGGTATCGATTCCTTTTTCATACCTTATGGATGCATCCGTCTTCTCATCAAAGCGCTTTCCTGTATTTCTGATAGCGCCTGCGGTGAAGTTCGCTACTTCAAGAACAACATCAACTGTATCATCAAGTATAGAGTCCTTTTTGCCGCCTCTGATTCCTGCAAGCGCAATTGGACCTTCAACATCGCAAATAACCAAATCTTCAGGAGTAAGTTCAATATTTTCCCCATCGAGCAGTTCTAGTTTCTCATCGGACTTTGCGTTGCGAACGATAATCTTCCCACCTGTAACGTGAGTTCTATCAAATGCATGTGTTGGCTGTCCGACACTGAGCATTATGTAGTTAGTTATATCGACAATAGCATTGATTGGCCTCATGCCACCGTTAATAATAGCTGTTTTCATCCATAGAGGTGATTCTTTAATAGATAGATTTCTAATCTCTAAGCATGCATATCTATAGCATTTTTCCGTACAGTCAATTTCAACGTCATAATCCTTAAGTCCTTCTGGTACAACAAATTCGTCAAGAGGCTTTAAAGGTAATTTGTAAATTGCCGCTAATTCCCTTGCAATACCATAGTGCCCCCATAGATCAGGTCTATTCGTCAGCGACTTATTATCAATCTCAAGAACGGTATCATTCATGCCGATTACATCTGCTATGTTCTGTCCAGGAATTGCATCAATATCTCCGAGATCAACAATTACAGTAGGATCATCAGTTGGATAAAGATCTTCAAGATAAACCTCTTCCGCTCCACAGATCATGCCATACGAAGTTACTCCACGCATCTTCGTTTCTTTAATCTTCATGAGCTCATTTTCACCATGCCAGTAAACCTCGGCACCTGGCTTAGAAACAACAACTTTTTCACCCTCGTACAAGTTCGAACCACCGCATACAATCTGTACGTCCTCTGCTTCACCGATATCTACCATACAAACTCTGAGTTTATCAGCATTAGGGTGCGCATTAACTGCTGTAATCTTACCAACAACAACATCATGGAACTTTTCAGCAGTATCAACAACATCTTCAACCTCAACAGTTCTCATAGTTAAATCATATGCAATTTGAGAATTCGTCAAATCCACAGGTATATCGATATATTCTTTTACCCAATTAAGTGATACTTTCATAATGCCCTCCTACTTGAACTGCTCTAAGAATCTAAGGTCAGCACTATGGAAAAGTCTAACATCATCTACTCCGTAGCGCATCATAACGAGTCTATCCAGACCAATGTTAGTGTAGAAACCAGTCCACACATCAGGATCAAGGTTAGCAGCCCTAAGAACATTTGGATGAATAACACCACCAGGCATAACCTCAATCCAACCATTCTGATTGCATACTCTACACCCCTTACCACCACAAACGAGACACTCCATATCAATTTCATATCCAGGCTCAGTAAATGGAAAGAAACCCTCACGCATACGTACGTTTATCTTCCTACCAAATACTTTTTCAAGAATAGTCTCTATCATTACCTTCCCGGATGAGAAAGATAAGTCCTTATCAACGATGAGAGCCTCATATTGGAAAAAAGCTCTTTCATGCCTTGCATCAGTGTTCTCATTTCTATATACACGACCAGGGTATACAAATCTAGTTGGTGCGCCAACTTCAAGCAGGCGTCTAACTGATGCACCAGTTAAATGCGGTCTAAGACAAAGTCTATCTGTTCCGCTCTTGTTCTCCGTACCTTCAATCCAGTATGTATCCATCATCTGTCTTGCCGGATGATCTACTGGGAAATTCAAGTTGTCAAAAGCATACTTCTCACTGCTAATATCATTTTCACTAAATATCTCAAAGCCCAAGGAGAGAAAGGCATCGTTGAGGTCGTAGCACATCTGAGTGATTGGATGAAGTGCACCGCTCTTTATAGGTGTGCCAGGTAAAGTAAGATCTATTTTCTCATCAACAGCAGATTTCGATGCAACGAGTTCTTCTTCTCTCTCACTAATTTTTTCTGCAAAGAAATTCTTAATTTCATTCGCCTTCATCCCAACTGATTTTCTCATTTCTGGTTCAAGCTTACCAAGATTTTTGAGCACATCAGTTAGCGTCCCCTTTTTACCTGTTAGTTCTCTACGAACATCTTGTAAAGCTTCAACACTTCCAGCGTTTGCAATACGTAAAAGACCATTTTCACGTATCTCTTCTAATCTATTATGCATAACTTAGGCCCTCCTTGTAAGCATGCTATCTTAAAAATATACCCAAATATTTTATCATTTTTTGTTATTTTATTCAACAATACTGAAAGTCTCATTTCGTACAAAATTAAGTATTTTCACTATAAAAGGACATGTGCGTTAGTACATGTCCTTGTTTTTAATATTAATATTTACCTATCCCTTAAAAGAGGATCCCGCCGAAATGAACAAACACAGGCGCAAATACAAGCGAAACAATAGTCATAAGCTTAATAAGTATATTGATTGATGGACCGGATGTATCCTTGAATGGATCACCAACAGTATCACCAACAACTGTAGCTTTATGAGTCTCACTTCCCTTTCCACCATATGCTCCACTCTCAACATATTTCTTTGCATTGTCCCATGCACCACCGGCATTAGCCATCATGATGGCTAGAAGAACACCTGAGGCAAGTGAACCGGCAAGCATTCCACCTAGCGCCTCGGTTCCAAGTAGCAAACCGATCAGTAAAGGCGCAACAATAGCAAGTAGCCCAGGGGCAATCATCTCATGAAGAGCAGCACCTGTTGAGATATGAACGCATCTAGCATAGTCAGGCTTTGCATTCCCTTCCATGATACCTTTGTTCTCACGGAACTGGCGTCTTACCTCTTCAATCATCTCATTTGCAGCTTTCCCTACAGAATTCATAGTCATAGCCGAGAATAGGAACGGAAGCATTGCCCCGATAAATAAACCAACAATTACCAGTGGGTTAAGCAAACTTATCTGATTTAATTTTGCCGAAACAGCAAATGATGCAAATAATGCAAGTGCCGTAAGTGCAGCTGACCCGATAGCGAACCCTTTACCGATAGCAGCTGTTGTGTTACCAACAGAATCAAGTGTATCAGTAATCTCTCTTACGCTCTCAGGTAGTTCTGACATTTCGGCAATACCACCAGCATTGTCAGAAACCGGACCGTAAGCATCTACAGCAACTGTCATACCTGTTGTAGATAACATACCTACAGCAGCTAAAGCAATACCATAAAGTCCTGCAAAATTGTATGCAACGATAATACCTACACAGATAAAGATAATTGGCCAGAATGTCGAACTCATTCCAACACCAAATCCGCTGATGATTGTAGTAGCGGATCCAGTCTGTGACTGCTCAGCAATTTTTTTAACAAATCTGTATGAATCTGAAGTATAAACTTCTGTTATAGCACCTATAATAACACCAACTAATAGCCCTGCAATAATCGCATATGCATAAGTAAGTGATCCTAGAAGCTTGTTACTTAATACGAGTGATCCGATTATTACAATGGCACTGCTCACATAAGTTCCAACATTTAGTGATTTGGCAGGGTTAATATTTGCACTTCCCCTTACGCACAGTACTCCTATTACAGATGCAAGGATACCTACTGCAGAAATCAGTAGCGGGAATATTGCTGCAGTTGCCTCTGTAAATGTTCCAGTAACACCTGAAGCGTCAACAGCGACGGCAGCTAGAGTTACAGCAGAAATAATAGATCCAACATATGATTCGAATAGGTCAGATCCCATTCCAGCAACATCACCTACATTATCTCCAACGTTATCCGCAATAACAGCCGGATTTCTTGGATCATCCTCAGGAATACCTGCTTCAACCTTACCTACAAGGTCAGCACCAACGTCAGCGGCCTTAGTATAAATACCTCCACCTACACGTCCGAATAGGGCCATCGATGAAGCTCCTAGACCAAAGCTCGTAATACACTGCATGATTGTAGCTAAATCAAGAACAACTACAACAATTCCTAGTCCTAAAAGTCCTAGTCCTGCAACACAAAGTCCCATTACTGCACCACTTCTAAATGCAATTTTGAGAGCTCGTGGCATGCCAGATTCCATAGCAGCATTAGCAGTTCTTACATTACCCTTTGTAGCAACATTCATACCAAAGAATCCTGCAAGTACAGAAAGCAGAGCACCGCATACATAGAGAACGGCAGATGTCCAATTAATTGCAAATCCAATGAGAACAAATAGCGCAACGATTACAATAATCATCGTCTTATATTCTCTCTTTAGAAATGCAAATGCACCCTCTCTGATGTAGCCGGATATTTCCTTCATTCTGTCAGTACCTTCCGACGCCTTACCTACCCACGAAGCAAGTGCGAAAGCTACAAGC
Source organism: Mogibacterium neglectum (assembly GCF_030644205.1). NCBI lineage: Bacteria > Bacillati > Bacillota > Clostridia > Peptostreptococcales > Anaerovoracaceae > Mogibacterium > Mogibacterium neglectum. The sequence continues at coordinate 680,626 of NZ_CP128647.1, read as the reverse complement.
AGACCGATTAATGCCGCAGCAGGAACCATCCACTTAATCGCCATAATAAACCTCCTTGAAATATGAGAAAAAGATTCTCAAATTCCTAAACAATAAAATAAAAATATATTAAAGATATACAGAAGCTCATTCCTAAACCTCTGTATATCAACATAAACAATCTGTTAATTTACTGTATTTCTAAATAAATACTAGTTGAAAATTGCTACGATGACTAATGCCACAATGATATATATAGCTGATACAACTGTCGTAATTCTAGCGAGTATCGCATCATAACCATTGCTCTTTTTCTTTCCAAAAAGTTGTTCTGCACCTCCAGCTATTGAGCCGGAAAGTCCATCACTCTTGCTTGATTGAAGCAAGATGCTAAGAATCAGAATCACACTAGTAACAAGTAAAACAACCATTAGTGCGGTGTGCATATTCCCCCTCCACATAAGTTACATTTATACTCTCTAATGAAACCATTCTAGTTTAACATGTGCAATAAACAAAGTCAACATTTCACAATGTCTCTAATGCTTGAAATACTATGCATTACAGACATTTTAATTCATAATCTGATTAATAAAACGAGAATCCGTTTTAATTTTAGACCCTCATCCTTTTTGTGTTATATTTTTTAACTGTTTTTAAATTACACATACTGAGCTAACAAAGTCTTGAGAGCCGATGCACTGCTAGAGTGTACCCATGCTACTTCAACATTCTTTCGCTTTGCTTCAGCGACCGCCGTATTCATCATTTTATGAGACACAGTATTTGTAAACATGACTAATAAATCTGGACAACCAATCTTTTTACCTACATTTCCACGCTCTTTTGTAAAGACCTTTGCTTTGCAACCATGCTTTTTGCAAATCTCCTTATATTTACATTCCATACACTCATTTCCGCCAACTATGACAATACTCATTATCCATCCTCCTAATTATGCGCAAACGGTTAATTTTGCAATATCACCATCTTTTTTAAACCTCTTCATATAAATTTTTTCGCAGCGCTTGTACTTTGCAAAAAGATTCTCGGCATATTCAACATCACCATAAACTTTCCACTGCCCGCAGACCTTGCAGTTATTCCCACAATGATTGATAAAACCGGCAACATCATCCACAGGGTAACCTAGAAATATACCCACTTCATGAGGAAAATTTCCACAAATTGAAATCCTATAAACTAGCCTTTCTAAAGCTCCTGCAACATCGCAATTTTTATATCCAAAATCATGCATCAGCTTGCTTACACAACACTCAGATAAGCGCACTAGCAACATGTCTGGTCTAAATACATATAATAGGGCTCTTTTGCCATTGTCATGTAATACTACCATAACAACACCTTTATGATTTAGCTTTTTATTGATTATTGCAAGCTCATCCTTAAATTTTTCCTGTGAATAGTAGTTGTAACCAAACATGCTCCCTATTTTAAGCCTTGCCAAAGTTGGTGCACAAAACTGAATAACTTTGTCCTCTAACATTGCCTACCCCTAAGAAAAAAATACCGATACAATTGCTTTTACGCACTACTTTATAGCGATTACGCAAGAAGAGTTAAATATCTCTAACTCCCATTTTTTAAAAAAGACTCTTGGTTAGAGCCTTTTAACTATTGATAAAATATCATATATTTTGTATCAAAGTCAAGATATATATACATAATTTATATTATTTTTTACAAAAATCAATTTATGGCAAATAAGTAAAAAGTTTATACGAACTATCGGTTTATATTTTAAAAATAAACTTTACTGTAATATCAAATTTATTTTCTTTTTTATCTTTTTCTAAACCGCCCTCTCATTTAACATCCTGTTGAGATGTTTTTCCGCAATACTTCTTGCTCTATATATTTCATTTTTTGCTAACTCATCTTTTATTAATCCAAAATAATCCATCACCTTCTTCTTATTCTTTGTTTCAATCTTATCTATAAACCTTAGCAGCTTTATATTAAATGGTGTCATTGTCGTATCAGGATAAAACAGTATTCCTATGTTGTTATAGTCTGTCCTATTACTGACCGAATAAATTAGTTCAGGCTCTATTAGATATCTTTCAGCTCCAATAAGCATCTGACGATTATTATCATTTATCAGAATAAGCGTTAACACCAGCTGCAGCTTATCCGTCTCTGTAAGCTCGCGATATATTAGGCGCTGCTTATTCTTTTTGTCATATGAAAATATATATTTGTTATTCTCACATATAATTGTCATATCCAGAAATGCTTTTGCATAATGATTACACAGAATCTCACATATATATCTTGGCAACTTGTAGTCGGTAATACTTTGCCTAACATCCTTCTCCACTTAACTAACCTCCACACTTTGAACACGGTGTATATCCGCGTCTTTCTGCAATTTTCTTTGTTATCTCTACATAATTTCTTTCCATAACTCTGCAACCTGCCATGTGGTAGCATTCACCTTCGACAGGATAGTAATACACATATGCTCCAGCCTTCGCTCTTTTACTCTTGCAAACTGGACATGGATCATATTCTTTTATAAACCTTGGAGTTAACGTAGCTGACTTTACTTTAGAGTGCATATACATACACCCTTGATTGTGATACTTCTCTCCACGCTTTGGAAAAATAAATACCGCCTTATCTCCCTCCCCTGTTAGATCGTCAACCGTCATGTGGGTATCATCTCTCACACGCCCAACATACGCACGCGTTATTGTCTTAAGCCTATATTTTGCCTCTGCCTTAAAACCAATTGGATTTTTAGTATTTAATCTCATATCTGCATCTATATATATGATTTCATCAATTCCAAGAAGAGGCTTTCTATAAGCTAATGAATTCACTAAAATTCCGTCAACCTGAGAATGGTTTGAGCTTAGTTCCTTATGAATTTGATAAGGAACTAATTTGTGGATATTGACCTTTGAGGCAACCGCTGCCGATCTTCTTAAATAATTAGCAGATACATAATTTGCATCTTCAATACAACTGTAGGCAGAAATAATAGAGCTCATAACCATAATTGCAATCATGAAAATCGGCAGAATTAACGTCGCCTCAACAATGTAACTTCCCCTTTTATTATTGATTTTTTTACCTGTATGAATCATCAACTTCATATGATTTACCATTTATTTTTAAATTGAATCTTACCCCACAGTTATATTCATCGAAGTTAAAATCATCATAGTATCGGTACTTCATGTTAATTTGAATCAGATCCATGATTCTCTTTGTTCTAAGGTCCTTAGGGGTTGTTAACATCATAAGCAAGAGATATTCTTCGTAGTTTTGTCCATTCATCTTATCAACAAACCTTTCAGTCTTGCTCATTTCCTTTAATTGCTCAGAATTCTCGTTCATTAGCTTTTTAGATTCCTCATCTATCTTATCACTGAACTTTTCATCACCAAGCACACTGTCTAAAGATACCTTCCACTCACCTTTCTTTTTGATAAATGGAACTCTTTTGTTATCTAATAATGCCTTCACATCTTCACGAGCCTCAAGTGTCGCCCAGCTTTCCATTATTATGCCTTGAACCACTATCGCACCTGGTCCTGGAGATATTACTTCTGCTACTGCTGTTATTAACTCCATCTTTTCTGGGTCTTTAGATAATGCAATCAGATTAAGTGCATTTCTGATCAAAAAAATGCTCTTTTTACAGCTCTCAAAGTTTTTTCTATCATCTAAATTTCCTTTGATAATGTATTCGTACTCATTTGCAAAAAATGTCTCTTTATCGTTACAAGTCTTTAGGTGGCTATTAAACTTATTGACTATGAATATTATTTCAGAGACTTTCCCTAGAGCCTTTGGACTCAACTTTTCTGATGCATTATCATTACTTATCATTCTGGATATTCCTTTTATGCTAAATTTATTCTTTTCACCTCTCGATGGCAGAGTTTCTATAACATATTTGTTTCCTATTATTCTTTTACCATGTACACTCTTATCTTTTGACTCAGTTCCCTCACCTTCAGATTCCTCTACAGAACTATTTGTATTATCAACCTTACTACGAACAGTTCGGTTGTTTCCATCAATAATAAATTTGGTACTTTCATAAAAAAGTGATTTGCGTACACTTTTGCGAAAATTATCCAAATCTGACATACGATACTGATCTAAGTTTGCACTTGGTGTACCAACACTAACGCGAAGTTTATCTTCAAAAGAGTATTTTGAATACACATTCAATCTTTTGACTACATCTTTATCATTGCCTTGAAATGCCATTAAGCCATAGTCACTAAGTAAATACTTGTCATATTCGGAAAGAATCGCTTTGCACCATAACTTACCGTTCACTTCTGCCCAGCTCTGAACAGTGCGACTTCTAGCTAAACCAATTGCAATTGTTATAATAGATATGAAAGCAAGAAATACAAACGATACAAATACAATCGTAGATCCGCTTTTATTCTTGAACAGCTGACTCAACAGTATCACCAACTCTCACAAACTTATCTTCACGTACTGCAAATCCTTTTACCTCTACCGTTTTTCTTATCAATCCTTCCGCAAGCCCAAAATTCGCATAGTTAATATCTCTATAATCATTTATTGTCTTAACCACCGGAGAACTTGTGCTGTCCCATTTTGATAACATCTTGTAGTGCATATTAGTCTGGGTGATTAAGCATTCCAGGTAAAAGGTGCAGAGTCTAATTAGTAACATTATTACCAATATTATAATAGGCAAAACAATACTCGCTTCTATTATCTGTCCACCACGCTTATTTGCAAAAGGGGTCACTAGGCTCTGTGAGTATACTTTAGAATTTACTCGCATTAAGTGCTTTAAAAGTTTTGTTCACAAAAGATGTAATTTCTGATTTGAAGATAATTCCGAGAGCAATAGCAATAGCAATCAAAATTGCTACTTGAACAAGTTCCATTCCAGCTTTAGATTTAAATAATTTCTTAATATTTTTCATATCTTTCCTCCCTTAATTGCTGCTGAATCTTATCATCACACACTTAAATTGACAAGAATCTGCACTTTTATACTCACACGTACACACTTGCATTTTAAAACATTAATATTATGTTTACCCTTTCAATTTCATCTCCTTACATTTCAATCACCTCCTTAAGTACTATATAATAATGCATCACATCGCCATCATTGCTGGTGCCATAGTTATAACAATTAACAAAACTAGTAGAAGCCCTAAGGGATAAGTCATTTTAGTGTCTATCAATTTACCTTGTTCCTTTGCAATAACTTTTCTATTATCCCAAAGGAAAGCACTCTCACGTTCAAGCTTATCCTGAATATTACTTCCTCTCTTTTCATTCTCACGCAGTACAGTTGATATTCGCATGAGCTCCTTTACAGAATACTTCTGTGCCAATTCAGAGAATAATAAAGGGATACTTCGATTAGTTAGCTCTGCTGACTCAGTCATTGCAATAATATTACGCTCTAGTTCACCTTGAGTATCCATCTGCATCATTGAGTATCCGTAACAGATCTTATGGAAAGCATCACTTAATATGACACCTGCATTCATCATTAATAGAAGCTGATTTGTAAACCGTGGTAAAGATTTTAGAATCTGTTTGCGCTCATCCACTGCAGCCTTACGAAGCTTATCTTGTCTATTCATTATCACTGCGAAGCAAATTAAAACATATAGCATTGGAATAATTACCCAATCTCTATTAGATTTATCGCTTTTTCTCCAAGTAACATTGCTCCCATCATCTAACTTTGATGGTAATACAATTTTTTTACCACGCGATTCTTCCAGCTTGCCTACTGCAATTCCGAGACTTGTGCTCATTTCTGCTTCAATATCATGAGTGGAATCAGGGACCTCTTTGCGATTATTTTCGTCTATATTTTTTCTGAGTCTTACATCTTGCGTAATTCTTTTGCTACCTTTTTGTACATTAGCAATCAAATCATATTCCACGAAATTATGTTCACCTCGCTGCACTATCCCAACAACATTTCCTTTTTCATCTATGATGTATGTACCATTAATACGAGGTTTAATAAGAATGACTACCAGGAAAATGAACGCGATAATTGAGATCTGAACTAATTGCTTCTTAAGTTTATTATCAAATATTTCTTTAAAATCAAATTTCACGCACATATCGCCTGCCTATATATCAATATTAGTGATTTTCTGCATAACTGAATATATAAATATATCAGCCACAACAACTAGAGTCATGATCATTCGCCCAAAAAAGCTCTCGTACAGCGGTGCAATATATTCTGGAGAAAAAATATTTAGGAATAGTATTACAACAAATGGCATCACAAACAGAATAATGCTCTCATTCTTCTTTCTATTTGCCATAGCTCTAATCTCGTTATCTATTGTCATTTTATCTATGATTACACTTGCAGCTTTATTAAGTGCATCTACAAGACTAGCACCTGTCGTCTTACATGTTGAATAAATAATCGTAAAATCAACTACATCTTCTGAACCCGACCGCTTAGCAAAATCATTTAAAACAGTCACATCTTCTTCATTACCAATACTCATGCGTTTGTGCATATTCTTTAGTTCCTTACTTAAAATAGCAGTGTCACCATATATCCCAACTACCCCTGGTATCGCTTCCCCAATTGCATCACGCATTCCTCTACCTGCGCCAATCGATGTCGATAAAATAAACAGAAAGTCCTTAAACTGCTCAGCAAGTGCACGCTCCCTTCTACTAACCATAAATTCCACGTAAATTTCTTTAATTTTGAAATAAAAGAATAGAAGTACAATACTAAAAAGTATATTGTGATATAAAAGTATAGATAAACCTATCCCAGCAGCGAATGTAAATACAAATATCAGCTTTTTTTCCACCTTATCCATAACATACTTATCATACCTTACCTCAGAATCTTCAGAACATTCATCTTTATCACAATTATCATTTTTTGATTCATCAGGCCTGATATTTTCAAACTTGGTAACAGCCTTTGAAGACTTTTCACTGAACAAAAAACCATTTCTCAACTCTAACACACACCTTCCTCACATCTATTTTGTAGTAGTTTCTCACAGTTCATAAGTTTATTACCAGTATCTACTAGTCTCCCATCAGAATTAGTTGCATAAATATAATTGAGATTATAATCATCACCATCAAAACCGACCATTTCTGCAACTTCAATAAGACGTCTTTTCCCGCCACTGTCTCTACGTAAATGAACAAATATATCTATTGCATTTGCAATTTGGCTTTTAATCGAATAAATGGGGATCTGTGTATCCATAAGATACATAGTCTCAAGTCTATTTAACATTCCTTTTATGGAGTTCCCGTGTCCTGTGGACATACTGCCATCATGACCAGTTGACATAGCCTGTATCATGTCAATAACTTCCCGCCCTCTGACTTCACCAACAATAATTCTATCAGGTCTCATTCGGAGACTAGTCTTAATCAGCATTTCCATACTCACCCTACCTTTTCCAACAGAATTAGCATTACGGCATTCCATATGAACAATATTTTCAATCTGGCTCACCTTTAACTCTGCAGAATCCTCGATGATAATCACACGTTCATCTGAATTAATTGCGGATGACAGAGCATTTAAAAAAGTAGTTTTACCTGATGATGTACCACCGCTAATAAACACATTATATTTTGCAGCAACAAGGTCAGATAGAAATTCAGAGCATTCTTGAGGCATCGTATCGTTTTTAACAAGATCTTCAAGTGTAATTTCATCGTTTGCAAACTTTCTAATCGTTAATATTGGTCCATTTAAAGCAACATTTTTTAAAACACCGTTTACTCTATACCCGTTTTCTAAACGTGCATCGACAATAGGATTTGCTTCATTAATCTCACGATGAACATCTGATGCAAACATCCTTATCAGTCCTTCTAACTCATCAGCTGAATAGAACGAGTTATCCACTTCAATAATTTGCTTATCCTTCTCAACAAAAATACGATTGTATCCATTTACCATAATCTCGTTAATATGTGGATCCTCAATATATTTAGATAAAATGCTATATTTACTTGATACTCTTAAGAAAATAGCATTGATTATTTCAGTAATCTCATTGTAATCAATTATAGGAATATAATTACTTTCAAATACTGCATTTTCAACTAATTCACGAAGCTGTTCATTATTTAAATTATCAGAACGAGAAATAATTCCTTTTAAATGATTCATAATTGTTTCAATAACTTTTGAATGTTTATTCACAACTTTCTTCATACTATAATTTAAAGCAATTCTCATAAATAATTCCTAACAAAATAACATGTATTACAAGTATAAATAAAAATACTCATAACAGCTATGAATTTAAAGTAACATCAATCAGTTCATTAATAGCGATTTCTAGCGAACTGCCATCAGAATCGGGGTTAATATAAGAAACATTACTAAGATTTAACTCAGAAGCAATGCTTGGATAAGCTTGATTGTTTTCACTATTACGACTAAGTATTATGACATTATCCATGTGTTTAATTAAATTAATATTGCGCTCGCTAAGACAACGACCAATATCAAAGCAAATAACATCAAAGAAATGTCCATATATGTACTTGATAAGCATTTCAAAAGATATATCATCCATTGTAGATAATGGATTCAACGCTAGTGAACTCTTAAAATGATAGAAACCAAGCTTATCTAAAGAAAAGAATGAATCAATTGGTATGTCCTCATGCTTATTAATTAGGTAAATAAATTTCTTAAAAATATATGCGTCATTATATCCACTAAAATTAAGGCAATTTATAGAAGATATAAACTGAAGCGGAAAAATCAAAACGTTTAATCCAAATTTATAAACAATTTGTTTTGCAAATTGTTCGATAAAATCTGAAAAATAAACATCGAAATCAAAGATGAATGCAATTTTATGATTACTTGAAACCTCAAATTTATTGCCACCCAAATAACTAAAGCTACATATCTTGATTTTAGAAACTAAATCATCAAAAGTTTGAAACTTAAAAATTTTAAATGGTCCTGTAAATAAATTTTCTTCACACTCTATTGATGAAAGAAAACAAACAGCCTTAAGATTTAAAGAAGGATACTGATGAGATAACGCATTAGGAGTAAAATCAGTAATTAAAATTTCATCACCAAAGAGTAAACCATTAAAGTCTAAGTCAATAAGAAGGTTTTTATCAATCTTGCTAGTCAAATCTATAAACGATGTAAGATACTCTTTATCACTTAACAAAATTCGAAATCTCATCAATCACCTCTAGAAATAGTAAAAAATTGGAGTTGTAAGGAGTATTTAATTACCTTACAAAGAAATGATAGCATGAAAGAAATTCCCCTTCAGCACACCTTTTATAAGGGTAATGACTTGAGAAAAAAGAAAAAAGAAATGATTTAGATTGTGATTAAATACAAAATTAATAAGCTAATAAAAAAAATAAGACCAATGGAACAACCATAAGTCTTATCTTTGGTGCGCTTGGAGGGACTCGAACCCCCACGGTCGCCCGCCAGAACCTAAATCTGGTGCGTCTGCCAGTTCCGCCACAAGCGCATATTTAATTGGTGGTGACCCCACCGGGAATCGAACCCGGGTTACCGCCGTGAAAGGGCGATGTCTTAACCGCTTGACCATGGGGCCTTAAAAAAACCGGCGACGTCCTAATTTCCCAGGCAGCTTCCCACCAAGTATCTTTAGCGCTAAAGAGCTTAACTTCTGTGTTCGGGATGGAAACAGGTGTAACCTCTCTGCTATTGTCACCGGATTATGTAAATCGCTTTCGCAATCTACTCATATTTTGTAGTAAGATGTGTCTTCATCATCTTCTACGCTTTTGAGAGATGTACCCTCAAAATTGAATAACCACCTCATGCTTAAAACCATTTGGTCAAGTGTTCGACCTATTAGTATCAGTCAGCTCAATACGTTACCGTACTTACACCTCTGACCTATCAACGTGATAGTCTCTCACGGGTCTTACCTTTCGGAGGAAATCTTATCTTGAGGGGGGCTTCGCACTTAGATGCTTTCAGCGCTTATCCCTTCCATACGTAGCTACCCGGCTATGCCCTTGGCAGAACAACCGGTACACCAGAGGTATGTCCATCCCGGTCCTCTCGTACTAAGGATAGCTCCTCTCAAATTTCCAACGCCCACAGCGGATAGGGACCGAACTGTCTCACGACGTTCTGAACCCAGCTCGCGTACCTCTTTAATGGGCGAACAGCCCAACCCTTGGGACCTACTTCAGCCCCAGGATGAGACGAGCCGACATCGAGGTGCCAAACACCCCCGTCGATGTGAACTCTTGGGGGGTATAAGCCTGTTATCCCCGGGGTAGCTTTTATCCGTTGAGCGATGGCCCTTCCACTCGGAACCACCGGATCACTAAGCCCGACTTTCGTCCCTGCTCGACCTGTATGTCTCGCAGTCAAGCTCCCTTTTGCCTTTGCACTCTTCGCGCGATTTCCGTCCGCGCTGAGGGAACCTTTGGGCGCCTCCGTTACTCTTTAGGAGGCGACCGCCCCAGTCAAACTGCCCACCTGACACTGTCCCTGTACCGGATCACGGTACTAGGTTAGATTTCCAACATTACAAGGGTGGTATCCCAACGGTGACTCCTCCAACACTGGCGTGCTGAATTCTTCGTCTCCCACCTATCCTGTACATGCAATGCCGAAAATCAATATCAAGCTACAGTGAAGCTCCACGGGGTCTTTCCGTCCTGCTGCGGGTAACCGGCATCTTTACCGGTACTACAATTTCACCGAGCCTATTGTTGAGACAGTGTCCAGATCATTACGCCTTTCGTGCGGGTCGGAACTTACCCGACAAGGAATTTCGCTACCTTAGGACCGTTATAGTTACGGCCGCCGTTTACTGGGGCTTAAGTTCTGTGCTTCGGTTGCCCTAACACTTCCCCTTAACCTTCCAGCACCGGGCAGGCGTCAGCCCCTATACATCAGCTTTCGCTTTAGCAGAGACCTGTGTTTTTGGTAAACAGTTGCCTGGACCTCTTCACTGCGGCCTGCCGAAGCAGGCACCCCTTCTCCCGAAGTTACGGGGTTATTTTGCCGAGTTCCTTAACAATAGTTCGCTCGCTCACCTTAGGATTCTCTCCTCATCTACCTGTGTCGGTTTGCGGTACGGGCACCTTGGATCTCATTAGCGGCTTTTCTTGACAGCGTGAAATCGATTGCTACCGGTCATTTGACCACCCCATCACAGCTCAACCTTATAGAAAGCGGATTTGCCTACTTTCTAGCCTTACTGCTTGGACACGCTCAACCAACGGCGTGCTCAATCTATCCTTCTGTGTCCCCACTTCATTCAAACAATCCTTGGTGGTACAGGAATATCAACCTGTTGTCCATCGCCTACAGCGTTCGCTCTCGGCTTAGGTCCCGACTTACCCTGAGAGGACGAACCTTCCTCAGGAAACCTTAGATTTTCGGCGGACGGGATTCTCACCCGCCTTACGCTACTCATGCCAACATTCTCTCTTCTATACCGTCCAGATTTGCTTTCACGCCTCCTTCTACCTATATAGAATGCTCCTCTACCAATTAGTTATACTAATTCCAAAGCTTCGGTGGTAAGTTTGAGCCCCGTTTATCTTCGGCGCAGGATCACTCGACTAGTGAGCTATTACGCACTCTTTAAATGTATGGCTGCTTCTAAGCCAACATCCTAGCTGTTTGTGCAATCCCACATCCTTTTCCACTTAACTTACTCTTTGGGACCTTAGCTGTTGATCTGGGCTGTTTCCCTTTCGACCATGGAACTTATCTCTCATAGTCTGACTCCCAAGTATGATATCACGGTATTCGGAGTTTGATAGTTGTTGGTAACCGGTGAAGGCCCCGCGAACAGTCAGTGCTCTACCCCCGCGTATCTTTACCTTGAGGCTAGCCCTAAAGCTATTTCGAGGAGAACCAGCTATATCCGAGTTCGATTGGAATTTCACCGCTATCCACAAGTCATCCTAACCTTTTTCAACAGATATAGGTTCGGTCCTCCATAACCTTTTACGGTTACTTCAACCTGCTCATGGATAGGTCACCCGGTTTCGGGTCTACAGCATGTAACTCTCGCCCTATTCAGACTCGATTTCTCTACGGCTCCATTGCTCCAGCAACTTAACCTCGCTACATACCATAACTCGTTGGCCCGTTCTACAAAAAGTACTAGGTCACTTGCGCTCCCTATGCTTGTAAGCATCAGGTTTCAGATTCTATTTCACTCCCCTCCCGGGGTTCTTTTCACCTTTCCCTCACGGTACTATTCGCTATCGGTCACTGGGTAGTATTTAGGCTTGGAGGGTGGTCCCTCCTGCTTCAGACCGGGTTACACGTGTCCGGTCCTACTCTGGTGCCACCTATGCGCTTTCTGCTTCGCCTACAGGAGTATTACCTTCTTTGCTTGAGCTTTCCAACCCTATTCGGCTCGCATAACTTCGTCAATGTCGGTGGTCCACAACCCCAAACTGTAAACAGTCTGGTTTGGCCTCTTTCCCTTTCGCTCGCCGCTACTCAGGAAATCGATTTTTCTTTCTCTTCCTAGGGCTACTTAGATGTTTCAGTTCACCCCGTTCCCTTCATTAAGCTATGTATTCACTTAATGATACATACGCATTACCGTATGTGGGTTCCCCCATTCGGAAATCTGCGGGTATATCGGATATGTGCTCCTTACCGCAGCTTATCGCAGCTTATCACGTCCTTCTTCGGCTCCCAGTGCCAAGGCATCCACCCGATGCTCTTTGTACTTGACCATTCATCTCTTTCGAAATGTTCTCTTGCCTAGTTAGCGTTAACTAGGTCTTATTCACTATTGTATTTTCTCTCAGTGAATTCTGGTTTCTCTCAACAAATAGTCTGTTTGAAATCGTTACCCAATTTGAATCTCCTTCTAGAAGATTCGGCTTGTATCTCGATTCGTTGTCTATTTGTCTTCATTTACACTTGGTGTGTTATTCAATTTTCAAGGTACTACTTCACATATATAAGATATATGTAATGGTGGGCTTGGGAGGACTCGAACCTCCGACCTCACGCTTATCAGGCGTGCGCTCTAACCACCTGAGCTACAAGCCCATAAACTATCATAGTGTAGAGACTAGGTCTCCTTAGAAAGGAGGTGATCCAGCCGCTCGTTCTCGAACGGCTACCTTGTTACGACTTCACCCCAGTCATTGGTTTTGCCTTAGGCGATAGATTAATTAACCGACTTTGGGCACCCCCAACTTCCATGGTGTGACGGGCGGTGTGTACAAGACCCGGGAACGCATTCACCGCAGCATTCTGATCTGCGATTACTAGCAACTCCAACTTCATGTAGGCGAGTTGCAGCCTACAATCCGAACTGGGATCGGTTTTGGTGATTTGCTCCACTTCACAGTATTGCATCCCATTGTACCGACCATTGTAGCACGTGTGTAGCCCAGAACATAAGGGGCATGATGATTTGACGTCATCCCCACCTTCCTCCGAGTTGACCTCGGCAGTCTCGCTAGAGTCCTCAACTGAATGTTAGTAACTAGCGACAAGGGTTGCGCTCGTTGCGGGACTTAACCCAACATCTCACGACACGAGCTGACGACAACCATGCACCACCTGTCTCTGCTGTCCGAAGAAGGGACCGGTTAAGGTCCTGTCAGCAGGATGTCAAGCCCTGGTAAGGTTCTTCGCGTTGCTTCGAATTAAACCACATGCTCCGCTGCTTGTGCGGGTCCCCGTCAATTCCTTTGAGTTTTACTCTTGCGAGCGTACTCCCCAGGCGGAGCACTTATTGCGTTAACTGCGGCACTGAGCCCTAACGGGCCCAACACCTAGTGCTCATCGTTTACGGCGTGGACTACCAGGGTATCTAATCCTGTTTGCTACCCACGCTTTCGTGCCTCAGTGTCAGTTACAGTCCAGAAAGCCGCCTTCGCCGCTGGTGTTCCTCCTAATATCTACGCATTTCACCGCTACACTAGGAATTCCGCTTTCCCCTCCTGCACTCAAGTAGCCCAGTTCGCAAGGCAAGTAGAGGTTGAGCCTCTAAATTAAACCTTGCGCTTAGGTAACCACCTACGCACTCTTTACGCCCAATAATTCCGGATAACGCTTGCCCCCTACGTATTACCGCGGCTGCTGGCACGTAGTTAGCCGGGGCTTGCTCCTAAGGTACCGTCATTTGTTTCTTCCCTTAGAACAGAAGTTTACAACCCGAAGGCCTTCATCCTTCACGCGGCGTTGCTGCATCAGGCTTTCGCCCATTGTGCAAGATTCCCTACTGCTGCCTTCCGTAGAAGTTTGGACCGTGTCTCAGTTCCAATGTGGCCGATCACCCTCTCAGGTCGGCTACTGATCGTCACCTTGGTGAGCCGTTACCTCACCAACTAGTTAATCAGACGCAGGCCCATCCCTGACCGATAAATCTTTGACCGATGAAGCATGTGCTTCATCGGTGTCATGAGGTTTTAATCATCGTTTCCAATGGCTATCCCTCTGTCAGGGGCAGGTTGCCTACGCGTTACTCACCCGTCCGCCGCTTTCCGTTAGCATAATCCCCCGAAGGTTCATGCGCTAACATCTCGCTCGACTTGCATGTATTAGGCACGCCGCCAGCGTTCATCCTGAGCCAGGATCAAACTCTTAATAAATGTTATCTGAAGAATCTTTCGATTCGTCCAAATCCTGTTAATGGATGACGCTTATCGCGTCTCGACTCGTTATTTCCGAATCATTGTTGTTTGTGTTTGAATTGTACAGGGACATACGACATATTGTACATCGTTTGTCTCTTATACGATCTTGAGATCTAATCTCCGGTTTTCACCGTGTCGATCTCTTGACCAGTTTCTACACTATGAAGTTGTCATGGTTCTGCTGACTGCGTTTGAGCGATTTTTGTTGCCCGCTCTCTCGCGACAGCTTAATCATTATAGCGCACCATTTTGGACTCGTCAAGCACTTTTTCCATCTTTTTTAAGATTTCTTGCTTGCCACGCCCTGGCTCGCTCTCTCGTCATCTATCTAGATAACAAGTTTTTTCATTATAGAGTCTGCACTATTGCCTGTCAACCCCTGGTTAGTGAATCTTTTTTCTCATCATTATTCTTTCAACTTGTATATAGTACTTTTTAACTTTATTATTCTCTCCATTCAACCTAGTTTTATATTTTTTTCTTTAAATATATAGGTGAATACTGATCTTATTAATCATTTTTTACGATTCTTGTTTTGTCATTCATAAATATGTTTTATGAATGCATTGATACTATATTATAGTTGTTTATCATCATTAATTCTTTCCTTCTTAACTCACACTCAAGTAGTGCAGACCTACAATGAATTTAACTCACTTAATGATCCTTCCCTTTGTACTTTACTTCATCTTCCCAAAGCGAGTTAATTGTAGCATGTGGCTTGCTCTCCCAGTCCACAGTTACATATGGCGGATATCTGAATAGATACTTCTTATATGCCTTTCTAATTTTAGAATGGTTGTTTCTTCCTATACCTATCTTCCTTCCAGACTCAAATTCAATTTCGTATTTGTCAATTCTTCTAACTTTATCAAAGTTAATAATCAGGCCAACAAGCGGTCTAAAGAACGATCTTCCTATCAGCGGATACGCGATGTCATCAATTTTTGCAAAGGTTTTATAGATGTATGACGACGTATATATTAGAAGAGACTTTCCTTCCCTATCTATAAATTCAATGTCATCAATAGCAACTTGTGCACATGTCGACCCAGTGATAATTGATATAGTGTCTGTGTTCTCTTTATACATAATCTGCTCCTTCTATCATTATGAAATAACACACATTTACAACCAGGGGTAACTGGTGGCTTAATATTAACCTTATAAACACTAAAAGTAAATCGACTTTTTTCGACCTCAAAATCAACATATTGAGTTTTCGCAGAACGCGACCACTACTTATGCTATTTTTGATTGATATCAGTTTTTTGGTCATTTTTTTCTTGTTATTTTTATTCAGTTTTTACTACTGTCACGGTTTTTTTCGAAACTGATTTTATCTTTCTGAAATTAATTTATCACTAAATAGTTTGTTAAAAGACCTAAATGATTACAGCTATGTATCAGTTGATATCCTATCTAACAATATGCATTTGTCAAACAATTTATATGATTGGTTTTAAATAATTCTCTAAACGACAGTATATATTGACTCTGCATTACTTTTCTTAACGTTATCTAAAAGCTTTTCAACTCGCACTTCTAGTATACTTGTTCCAAATGTAATTTTAATAATATCCCCTTCTTTAAGCTCAACTCCAGGCTTTGCAATTTTGCCGTTTACTTCCACCCTTCCCTGCTGACAGGCTTCCTTTGCAACTGTGCGTCTTTTTATTATTCTTGAATTCTTAAGAAATTTATCTAACCTCATATTACCTTCACTTTAACTTTCTTACTTTATTATACCTTATATTCTATATCTAAGCTCAAACTGAGACGTCTCTCCTACTAATTATCATCGTAATTACGAGCAATCTCTGCAACAATTTGGAAATCTGTCATCATATTACTCCTATCAAATCTTACGTATGAATAATATTCATTCCAGAACAAATGATCACTCCTTGGGATCCACTGTATACCATAATAGAGGCTCGTCTCATCAGCAGGATAGTTAGGCACTGACCATAAGTGACTTCCGAAAGTATCCTTAAACTCCTGTTCATTTAAAATAGAAAGCAGGTCCAACCCATTTAACTTAATATTGTTACCGCCTTTTCTAGCATTTTTAATACAATCCTCATCCATCATTATGGCAATAACTTTGCAATCCTTTAGCAAGGTGCTTTTTTTCATGTCGCCAAAGAAATGTATACTACCGACTACAGTATTATTTTTAACTATTAAATATTTAGAATAAAGTATCCCCTCTTCAGCTCGTTTGTATCCAGCAGGGATAGAGATATTGCTGCTAGATGAGAACTTTTTATATCTAGGTGAATCTGAGATGTTTGCATAATCAACCTTATTCCCGGTTTCGTCACTCACTCGCACATATATATCGAAACCATTGTCTACTAGTTCTGAAGCCTTCGTCTGAGCCATCTTAATATCTGTGCCATCAATGGTTATAACTGGCGCCTTGCTCGGCATACCAATTACAGAAAACGCTATCATAAGAAATACTGAGAGTAGCGCTGTTGCCGCAAGAACCAACAGCGATCTTCCCGTCCTTTTTCGAGCATTAAACAATGCAAGTGCAGGAGGTCCAATAATCCATCTAGCCATGATTGAAAACCCAGAACCTGCTCCATTTATAAGCTTGATTGCTCCACTAACGGCTATAGCAATCATAAGAATATAAACTATGAGCTCATTCAAGGGAATCTTGCTCGTATCTATCGATTCATTAACTGCACTATCAAGTAACGATATTCCCTCAACTTTTTTATTCTTCAAGTACTTGTATGCCCCAAACCATATACCAATATATAAAAAGGCCAAAAGCACAAGTAAACCTAGCAATACTATCCTAGCCATTTCTACCCTCTCAATTTAATCTGTATACCATAAGCAATACCTACTATACTGAATATGATAAATACAAAGTTATCACATCATATATAATTAGTATTGATTCACTCATCGTCCTATCTGTGGTACAAAACTGCTCCTAAACACTTTAAGAATATTGCTCTGGTGAAGTCGGAAGTTGGAACACGGAACCATTTCGCTCCATACATTTCCAAAGGAAATTTAACAAAAGAAAAAGATGGGTACATTGCACCCATCTCCCGAAGCATCATTCAATTACTTATTTACTGCATCCTTAAGCGACTTACCTGCCTTGAAAACAGGTGCCTTTGAAGCTGGGATATCAATAACTGCCTCTGGCTTCTGCGGGTTTCTACCCTTTCTAGCCTTTCTAGATCTTGTCTCAAATGTACCGAAACCGATAAGTCTAACACTGTCTCCAGCAACTAGAGACTCTTCAATACTTCCTAGTACAGCGTCCAAAGCTGCTTCTGCATCCTTCTTCTTAAAACCAGTCTTATCAGCAACCTTGCTTACTAATTCAGCCTTATTCATAATTTTCCTCCTTATGGTAACTTAACTACACGTATTATACTGTTGAAGCATTGAAAAGTCAACGAATTGATTGTGTTTATCTTACTTAAAGTTTATAAAAAGCCTACAAAATATAAAAATAACCGCTAATTATTCTTATCCGTCAAGTGAAATTTGTTCGTTATCCTCAAAATCTTATACCCTTTAGGCATCATTAGAATTTCATCTGGCCCTAAGCACTTTGTGGCGAATACTGCAGCAATGTATACAAATATTGCTATTATCATCGCAGCTAGTGTTGCAAGAGAGTTACTTCCTAAAGCTCTATAAATTAGCATATACGATCCGTGAGCTATAACCCCCATAACAATCGCCGCAATGGCAGGCTTAACAAATGTTCCTAATATATTAATATTTGTACCAGTTAGTTTATGCATAGCACGATAATTAAGTATAGCTGTTATCCCATACGCTGCAACATTTCCTGCTGCTGCTCCATTAATGTTAAACTCCGGAATACCCACTAGTATATATGTGATGATGAATTTACATGCGACACCGATTGATAGGTTAATAACTGGAATAGCTGGTTTTCCTATTCCTTGTAAAACACTAGAGAATGTACGAAGTATCGACAAGCAAACTATCCCCAAAGATAGAACTTGTAGCGTAGGCACTGCAAGCGCTGAATCCTCTGGCTGCTCTGGATAAAGTAAGAAAAGAATAGGTTTAGCCAGAGCAATCAGCCCAATCATGCAAGGAAAACTGATAATCATGCTTGTTTTGATTCCAGTTTGTATGTTTTTATGAAGCCCCACCATATCATCTCTTACAAATGCTGACGAAATAGCCGGAACAAGGCTTACTGCCACAGCAATAGTGAATACTTGTGGGAATCCTATGAGCGGATCACAAAACCCACTTATTAATCCATATAACTGCTTTGATTGATGATGAGTCCAGCCTGTAGCTTGCAGCCTTCTCATTACTAGCCATAAATCTACAATCATCATGAATGGTAAGATAGCTGAGCCGATAGTAATAGGAACAGCAATCTTAAGTAATTTACTGAAGATTGATTTTGTAGATTCATCCTTATGAATTGACCTCTGGAAATGAAGCTTACGTTCTTTACTGCCAACAATATAGACGATAAGCAGCAATATGAGCGCAGCTATTGAACCAGCAGAAGCTCCAAATGTAGCACCTGCTGCTGCTTTTGTAAGGTCTCTGCTTGAACTAAGAAACATATAAGCTAATCCTAGCCCCGCAAACACTCTCATCAATTGCTCAATAACTTCCGATGCTCCCGTTGGCATCATGTGTTGCTGTCCTTGAGAATAGCCTCTGAACGACGCAACAATGGGGGCGGTCAATAATGCTGGTGCTATAGCTCTCAAAGACGCTGCACCACCAGGATTTTTACTGTGTGCAGCTATCATATCTGCTCCGAAGTAACAAACAATAAATCCAAAAACACCTATAGCAAACATGATGTGAAGAGATACCCTGTATACCCTATGTGCATTTATATAATCGCCAATTGCCACTCTTTCTGACACCATCTTGGAAATAGCAACCGGTAGCCCTGCAGTTGCTATAATAAGAAAGAACGAATAAATAGGATATGCTACACCGTAGTATGACATACCTGCAGCACCAATCCAGTTATTAAGTGGGATTCTGAAGAAAGCACCAAAAACTTTGGCAATTATTCCTGTAATCGACAGGATTGCCGCACCTTTTACGAATTTAGCACCATGTTCAGAGTGTTGAATTTTACTCATTTATATCTCCTATAACAAACAGTTTATTTCAGAACTAACGCCGATTATACCATAACACGCAAATAAGTCCATGCTTAAGATTGGTTGAATCTATACTCTACTCGGCCTTAGAAAGTCCTTTAAGTCTAGCCTCTGCCATTGTCATCATCAACTCTAAGATTCTTACAGCTGGCTTTTCTCGTCCTTTCTGTAAGCTAAGGTATGGATTACTCCCACTACTTATAATCAGCTGTTCCCCATACTTTTGCTTAGCTACAATCAAGGTGAATGCGTCCGCATTGTTTTCTTCACTAAATTCAATAACATAATGTCCGCCACGCTCGGATATGGATTTTACACCAAGCTCGGCTGCAAGGCATTTAATCTCGGCAATCCTAATAAGGTCCACTGTTACGTCAGGTAAATCACCATATCGATCAATCAGTTCTGCTACAAGCTCTTCAGCCTCTTCATGATTTGCAATCTGAGCAATCTTCTTGTACGCCTGTAGTTTAAGTGTTTCATCCTTTATGTATTCAGCAGGGATGCGCGCTGGGATATCGACTTCTATAGCGATTTCTTCTCGGCCTTCGGTTATTTTTTCTCCTTTTAACCTTCTAACAGCCTTATCAATTTCCTTAACGTATAGTTCATAACCAATTCCAGCTATATTACCATGTTGAGCTTCTCCCAAGATATTTCCCGCTCCTCTGAGCTCTAGATCACGCATCGCAAGTTTAAAGCCTGCGCCAAACTCGGTAAACTCTCTTATTGCCGCAAGTCTTTTTGTAGCGACTTCTGTCAAAGCTCTTTCTGGTTTATATAGTAAGTACGCATAGGCAAGTCTATTTGATCTTCCTACCCTACCTTTAAGTTGATATAGCTGCGAAAGCCCGAGTTTATCTGCGTTTAATATAATTATGGTATTAGCGTTTGGAATATCAATTCCATTTTCAATAATCGTTGTTGCCACAAATATATCTACTTCACCTTCTACGAAATCTAGCATGACATTTTCTAGTGTTGTTTCGTTCATACGCCCATGTCCAACCGCAACTGTCGCATTCGGTACTAATGAATTTATACGTTTTGCAACATCATTAATTCCATTTACGCGGTTATATATGACATATACCTGTCCACCTCTATCAAGTTCACGCCTAATTACGTTTCTCATAAGCTCATCGTCTTCAGCAGATACAAATGTCTGTACTGGATACCTATCTTGAGGAGGTTCCTCAATTGTACTTATATTTTTAATACCTGTTAACGACATGTTCAAAGTTCTTGGAATCGGAGTTGCGGAAAGTGTCAAAACATCAACTGTTTGCCTTGCCATTTTGAGCTTTTCCTTGTGTTTTACACCAAAGCGCTGTTCTTCATCTATAACTAGTAATCCTAAATCTTTATAGGATATATCTTCCAACAGCAGTCTATGAGTTCCAATAACTAAATCTACAGTACCTTTACATAATCCTTCAATCACCTTCTTTTGGTGTGATTCATTTACGAACCTAGACATCATTTCTATATTAAACGGATAATCTTCAAAACGTTCTTTTAGTGTATTGAAATGCTGATTGGTCAAAAGTGTTGTAGGAGCAAGAAATACCGCTTGCTTTCCTTCCGAGACACATTTAAAAATTGCTCTAGCAGCCACTTCTGTCTTACCGTAACCGACATCTCCGCACAGAAGTCTATCCATAGGTAGCGGTTTTTCCATATCTGCTTTTATCTCTTCTGTAGCTTGCAGCTGATCATCAGTTTCTTGATACGGAAATCTCTCCTCAAATTCATGCTGCCATATAGTATCGTGCTGAAATGCGTAGCCTCCACGGAGTTCACGCTCAGCATATAATTTAACAAGATCCTCAGCAATTTCCTCAATTGCCTTACGTGCTCTAGCTTTAGTGTTGCGCCAATCCCCACCCGACAGTCTGGATAGCTTTGGAGCTTTCCCTTCACTTCCTATATAACGCTGTATGATGTCCATTTGCTCAGTAGGAATATATAGAACATCCGTGCCTGAATAGTGGATTTTTAAATAGTCCTTTATTTCTCCATCGGCTTCCAACGTCTTAATTCCTTCAAAGCGGCCTATTCCATGTTCTTCGTGAACAACATAGTCGCCAGCGTGAAGATCTAAAAAGTCTTGCTTCTTAGTCTTGCGGCGTAGCTTTCGTTTTGAACTTTTTCTTATATTAGGAAAAATATCTGCATCTGTTATGTAGCAAAGCTTATCGTCTTCGAGCATCATCCCAGATCCAAGCAGTCCTATATCATACCTAAAATGGCCGAAAATCTTTGCATCCTCTAAATACTCACGAATGCGTTCATGTCTCTCATGATCAGCAGAAACTATGTGAACTTCATAGCCTTCTTTGGAAAGCCTTTTCATCTCTCTCCCAAAAAGCTCCATCTGTCCATTGAAGCTAGCAATTTGCCTACTAGTTACATTGATGACTCTGTTAAATTCATCTATTTCCTTTATTGGTTCTGGAAATGGTGTAAATACAATAAGGTCCCTTTGAAACAATTTCTTGAGGTCAGTTTTTTCCTCGCATTCTGGAATTTCAGTTTCTATCCTGTTTGGATCATATACCATTAGGTTTGAATCGTCTGATAATACTAGATAATCCCACAGCATTTCGGACTTTATATTAAAGTACTTAAGATAATTGGAAAATATTTGGACATTAGTGCATTCCTTGAACATCTCTGTAATGCGGCTCTTAAGTTCGTTGATTCTGTCTATTCTGCCATCAGCTATTTTTTTATCACTGCTTTGAACGATAAGTTCATCAAGGCGCCTATCATATTCATCAATTATCACGGGAAGCACATCAAGGCGTTCTCGTTCAGAAGGCACAAACTCAGCCGCAGGACATATTCGGATAGAATCGGCATTCTCGAGTGATATCTGCGATTCCGAGTCAAAGTATCTAAGCGAATCTATTTCATCATCAAAAAATTCAACTCTCATTGGATCCGTATGGTTAGGTGAAAATATATCTATTATCCCTCCACGCGAGCTAAACTCCCCTTCTGCTTCAACTATTGAGGATGGAGTATATCCAACTTCTACCAGGTTTTGTTTTAATTCTTTCGGATCAATCCTCATGCCAACTTTGAGATCTATAATTGAATCTATGAATCTTTTTGCAGGCTGAATAGATTTTAAAGCTGCTGAAATTGGGGCGATTACAACAGCATCGTCATCTGAGCATAATGCGTCTAACGCTCTTAATCTCTGTATTGTTGAGTTGTTGTCTTTTGCCTCATAAACTATCTGAAGTTCATCCTCTTCGGGTAATACAAAGATTTCCCTATCCTGTACAAAAAAAGAAATATCGTCCCTGAGCCTTTTAGCGACATCCGCTCTGGAAACGATAATCATTGTCTTTTTCTTCTTAACAATCTCCTTAGCTGCATAGTAGGCAACCCTACTTCCACTAACACCGGTGATATTAATTTTCATATCTAGTCCTT
Organism: Mogibacterium neglectum; assembly: GCF_030644205.1. Lineage (NCBI taxonomy): Bacteria > Bacillati > Bacillota > Clostridia > Peptostreptococcales > Anaerovoracaceae > Mogibacterium > Mogibacterium neglectum. The sequence continues at coordinate 657,380 of NZ_CP128647.1, read as the reverse complement.
TTTCTTAGTCGTATTGTTGAGATTCATGGCTTTATCAATACCAACCTCAATGATATCCTGCGCAGCCTTAGCTGCTTTCGCAGCCGTTTCATCGAGTATTGTATTTTCATACTTTGATACTTTTCCAATCACATGATCAACTAAAGATCCACCGCCACTTCCAACGCCAGTTCTAATTCTTGGAAACTCAGTCGTTCCGAGCTGACTAACAATTGATCTCATCCCGTTATGCGTTCCTGGACCACCAAATTTACGAATTCTAATAGACCCAAGAGGAATATCAATATCATCATAGATAATTATTATGTTCTCCGAAGGAATTTTATAGAAATTTGCGACCTCTCTTAAAGCGTCTCCGCTAAGATTCATGTATGTCTGCGGCTTTACGAGAAGTACTTTATGTGTGCCAATTCTGCATTCTCCAATAAGCGACTTAAATTTAGCTTTGGTGATATCAACGTTAAGATCATCCGCAAGCTTATCAACCACCCTAAATCCCATATTATGCCTTGTCCGTGTGTATTTATCCCCTGGATTCCCTAATCCTGCAATAATGTACATAATCTTTTACTCCAATAGATAGATTGGCAACGGAGATAACTCCGTTGCCATAAATCGCAGTTTTATATCAATTAGTCAAATAAAGTGCTTACGGATCCACCCTGGTAAACTCTAGTGATAACCTCCGAGAAGATTGTCCCAACAGAGATAAACGTCATCTTGTCTAACTTCTTCTCATCATCAATCGGTAAAGTATTTAGAAGAACCAGTTCCTGTATAGGACTGTTCTCAAGCCGCTCTTTCGCTGGTCCCGACAGAACTCCGTGTGTCGCGCAAGCATATACATTTTTTGCACCTAATTCAATCAGTGCACTTGCTGCATTACAAATAGTACCTGCAGTATCAATCATATCGTCTAAGAGAATACAATTCTTGCCATCGATATCTCCGATTATGTTCATAATCTCACTCTTGTTTGGCTCTGGACGTCTCTTATCTACAATTGCAATTGGGGCATCGAGTCTTTCAGCCATGTTTCTAGCTCTTGTAACACTTCCGTGGTCAGGTGATACAACGACTACATTGTCGAGATTCTTTTCTTTGAAATACTTTGTAAGTATTGGCAATCCAAGAAGATGATCAACTGGAATATCAAAGTAACCCTGAATCTGATTAGCATGAAGGTCCATCGAGATAACCCTATCTGCTCCGGCAGCCTGAATTAAGTTGGCAACAAGCTTAGCTGTAATTGGATCTCTTGCCTTCGCTTTTCTATCCTGTCTTGCGTATCCATAGTAAGGAATCACAGCATTGATTCTTCCTGCGGATGCCCTCTTGAGGGCATCAATCATGATAAGCAGTTCCATCAAATGGTCATTAACAGGTGCACATGTGGGCTGTACTACGTATACATCGCAATCTCTTACAGACTCCCAAATACTTACCTGAATTTCTCCATCACTGAATTTATTTACCGTTGATTTTCCAACTTTAATCCCCATTAATTCAGCAATTTCATTTGCTAGTTCTGGATGTGCGTTGCATGTAAAAAGCTTTAGATCGGAAAAGACCTTGTTCATTGTTTACCTCCAATATGTGAACTTAAAAATATACTCTCTTGCTATTTATTATCTTTCTTTAAAATCTTGCGGTTACGTACCCAATTTTTCTTTGTGGTCATTCGCGATCTCCCTATGCAAAGGGCGTCTTCCGGAACATTCTCCGTAACTGTGGTCGCTGCGGCTACATATGCCCCTTCACCTACTTCAACCGGAGAAACAAGGTTCGAATTACATCCTATAAATGCATCATCAGCAATCTTAGAACGATACTTTTTAGTACCATCGTAATTTACGAATACTACTCCGCATCCTAGATTAACATTTTTTCCTATATCGGCATCGCCTATATATGTCAAGTGTGAAGACTTACTTCCATCACCTATTGTAGAGTTCTTAACTTCAACGAAGTCACCTACCTTGCACTCATCACCGACAATGCTTCCCGGTCTGATATAAGCGAATGGTCCTACACTAGTCTTTGCCCCGACCTTACTCTCGTATATGTATGATGCTTCTACAGTAGAATCAGTACCTATCTCCGCAGCTCTAATAACTGAAGATTGTCCTATGTAGGCACCTGCTCTAATTATAGATTTGCCTGAAATTGTAACATTCTGAGCAATTGTAGCCCCCTCTTCAATTACAACCTCTTCATCTATATATGCAGAGTAGATGTCTACGAATTTAACTCCGTCATCTTCCATCCTACGTTTATTCGATTCAATCCTTGCGCTTTCGTAATTCCTATACTCCTCAATAGTCATGTAATTCCTCCACTATGCTTTAAGCAACATCTGACCAATCTTATAGACATCGCCAGCGCCCATCGTCATCACAATATCATTATTCTCTGCATTGGCAGAAAGATACTTGACTATATCCTCAAAATCCTGAACGTAATAAACTTCTCTATCAGGATACTTTGCCTTAATTGCATTTACTATCTGGTATGAAGAAACTCCATATACATCCTTCTCTCTAGCTGCATAGATATCCGTTATGATAAGTGAATCAACATGGTCGAACGAATCCACGAAATCTTCAAAAAGCGCCTTTGTTCTAGTATATGTATGTGGTTGGAATACAACTCTAAGCTTATTATGCTTAACCTTGCTAGCAGCTGAAAGTGTTGCCTTAATCTCCGTTGGATGATGTGCGTAATCATCCACTATCTTAACGCCTTTCTTGGTAACACCAGTAAAATCAAAGCGTCTGTGAGTTCCCTTGAAGTTTTTAAGTGTACCAGCAATTACATCATCGTTTACACCGAGATATCTCGCTGTAACATATGCAGCCATTGAATTCAGAACGTTATGTTCGCCCGGTACGCCTAAATGAAGGTGGCAGAGAGCTTTGCCTTCATGACAAATATCATATTCTGGAAATCCTCTATCATCAAACGAAATATTTTCAGCATAGAAGTCGTTACTGTCTGTGTATCCATACGTTATTACATTAGTAAGTCCTCTGAGCGCTTCTTTTACAAAAGGATTCTCTCCAAATGCTATGATAATCCCCTTCTTAGGAATGTTAGAAACAAATTCTTTAAACGATTTAACGATATGATCCATGTCCTTAAAATAGTCTAGGTGATCAGAATCTATATTTAGAAGGACACCTATATTAGGAGTAAGATGTAAAAAACTATCCATGTATTCACAGGCTTCAGTAACAAAATAGTTGGTGTCACCAATTTCTACATTACCTTTAATCTCCTCGACATTTCCGCCGACAAGAATTGTTGGTTCATACTTCGCATCACGCAGTATAAGGGAAATCATGGATGTAACAGTAGTTTTTCCATGTGTGCCACATACTGCAACACTATGCTTATAGTTGCTCATAATCATGCCCAAGACTTCTGCGCGTGAGAATATCGGGATTCTTCTTTCCTTTGCACGAACAATCTCAGGGTTAGCATCAGATACAGCATTAGAATACACTATAGCGTCAACATCCTCTACGTTCTCCGCTTTATGCTCATAAAATACTTTAATCCCAATCCTACTTAGGTGATTAGTAATATCAGATCTGTTTATATCTGTCCCGCTCACTACATGACCATTGTCCTGTAATATCTCTGCAACAGCTGATAGCCCTACACCGCCAATACCTAGGCAATGAATTCTCTTGAACTTTGAAATGTCAGCCACTTTATTTACCTCCAAGCTAATTAATACCTCGAATAATTATACGGCATATCCCTTATGATTTCAACGAATAAAAGACATTAAACACTATAAGAACACGAATTGACTTTTGATCTAATAACAGTAAAATGAATGGTATTGGAGGAATTTGCCATGAAGAAAAATAAGCGTGTTGGAAGCTTAATTGCTGAGCTCCTTTCTCACCCAAGCAAACAGTATTCTTATAATCAATTCTGCTCTAAATTCGATATTGCAAAATCTAGCCTAAGCGAAGATATTACAACTGCAGGCGAGATTATAGCTACGGAAGGTATCGGTAGAATCGAGACGATCCAAGGAGCAAACGGTGGATTACGATATGTACCATCACTATCAGACAAGAGGTTAAAAGAGCTACAAATGACTCTAGTAAACAAATTGTCTGATCCCGCAAGGATTCTCGGTGGAAGCTTTCTATATACCTCGGACATCATGTTCGATGGACAGCTAACACGTAGTATGGGTACTTACTTTGCAGGCAAATTTGCAAATTTAAAAGCTGATTATGTTGTAACAGTCGAGACTAAAGGAATATCATTAGCTACCGATGTAGCATTCATGATGAACCTCCCATTGGTGGTTATTAGGCGCGAAGCAAAATACTCTGAGGGTTCTACCGTGAGTATAAATTACTTCTCAGGCTCATACGATAGAATACAAAAAATGTCTATTTCAAAAAGAGCAGTTTCCCCAAATAAGCGCGCTATAATCATCGACGATTTCATGCGCGGAGGAGGAAGTCTAAAGGGTGTATCAGAAATCCTATCGGAGTTTGATATAGAAGTAGTTGGTGCGGGTGTAGCCATAACATCGAGAGAACCCATCAAGAAAAAAATTGCTTCTTACCTTCCCGTGATATACCTCGACTCAATCGATGAAGATGCGAATCTGATCAAAGCATCATTCGAATAATATAGATAATATAGATCTTCCAGTGATTTTAACCACTTGATATACTTGAACTTGCTTTGATTTCTACATATTTTCGACATAATAGGGTTATATAATCAAGGCAATTAATTTTTAGGGGAAGATTGTTTTGTTAAAATTTGATATGCATTGCCATACGAGATATGGTTCAATAGACGCCAAGATTAGAATCTCTGAATATGTTGAGATGCTTTCAATAAAAGGATATGACGGAATGCTTGTAACCGATCACGATTCTTACCGAGGATATAATCGCTGGAAAGCAGAAAATCCAGACAATAACTTCAGAGTAATCAGGGGTATCGAATATGATACTAGGGATGCTGGACATTTTATCATAATTTTGCCTGATGGAGTTCACTTAAAAGCATTAACAATGAGAGGAATGAAGGTTGAAAAGCTGGTTAATCTCGTACACCAGGTCGGAGGCATCATCGGTCCTGCTCATCCTTTTGGTACTAGGAGCTCAAGTGCGATGCTTTTTAAAGCACTTAAACGCAACAGGACTCTTGTAAGGGAGTTTGATTTTATCGAGGGTTTTAACGCTTGTGAAACTGAAACCGCAAATGACTTATCTCAGCTACTAGCTAAAGATTTCAACAAACCGATGTTTGGTGGCTCTGACTCGCACGATTATGAATACGTTGGGATGGGTTATACGCTATTTTCAGATGACATATATAGCTGCGATGATTTAATTTCGGCCGTTCATAAAACTTCATTAAACACAGATAGCTTAATAAGCTGTGGGGGTATCGTTCGTGGCGAAACCCTAAAATCTAAACATGCTCATGCATTTTATTCAGTCTATGCCTTCATAGCATATAATTTTAGTCTTGGAATGATATACTCTCCACTAAGACAACATAGAGTTAAAAAGTCGCTCGAACACAAATAATATAAATTAAAAGTATACACATGATAAAAGCGCTAACAATTAGTGTTAGCGCTCTTTAAATATTTAATTTGTACACCTCTTAAAACCTGAGTTATCTGCTTATAACTAATTGTATACGTATACTATCGTCCCTGCAGGAATAATTCCAAACAGCTGCGCAGCCATCGAAGGTGGCATATTAACGCAACCATGAGAACCATTAGATACGTAAATCCCCCCACCAAATGCACCTCTCCAGGTTGCATCGTGAAGACCATTTCCACCATCAAAAGGCATCCAATAACTTACAGGCGATTCGTAATCTGAGCCATCATCGTTACGACCTTTGAGCGTGATATTACGCATCTTTCCGTTTATCTTGAATATTCCTGTCCTCGTCCTATGTCCAGGACCTCCGGAAACAATTGACGATGTGAATACTACATTGCCGTTCTTAACGTATTTTACATTTTGACCGGCAAGATTAATCTCAAGATGTGAACCATCTCCATTAGAGGCCGCTCTATCTGTCACGATTGATCCCGTTTTGCCATTCTTGGCAGAATTAAGAATAGAATCCGCAGTCTTGTCAACATCTACACTGAGTTTAAGGGCACTATTATAAAGTGTCTTATCACCAACAAGAGTCTTTACAGTTAAAGTATTTCCTGCATACTTTTCTGCTATACCCTTTGCAACCTCCTTCGCTCCTTTTTTACTGTACTTAGGTCCTTCCTTTGTATAAAGTATAACCTTTGCAAGAGAGTTCTGATCTACCTCATAAGGTGTTCCGGTAATAGTGTTTAGATAAAGAGGCTTTGAAATATACTTCTTAGCAAATTCAAACTCATCCTTAAGAGATTCTGCCGTAACCTTAGGCTCTGATATAAGCTTCTTACGATTGATCTTATACTTATTAAACTTGTAATCAGCAGCTTTTTTTTCAGCAACATCCTTAGCCACCTTGGTGAAATCAACACTATCTCCTTGAACCTCTGGTACAATCTCCATATTATTGTAATCAATATATGCATCTTTAGTGTATTTTACACCCTGAGCATCAGGGACAGCATCACCTATTATCTTGGCGGATTCATCGATACCTCCAGCATTTTTAAGCGAGATATTATAGTTAACACTATTTTCTATTAATACCCTAGGGTCTACGGAGGATATTCCAATCTTAGCACGAACAGCTGATTTAATATCATAAGTAAATGATGTATTTATTTTCTTTGGTTCCTGTCCATCTTCTTCGATTGTGAAAGAATTATTAGCATCTGTGATCTTCTTTACCGCTTCTTCGGTCTTGAGTCCAGATACGTCAACATTGTCGATTTTTACTCCTTTGGGAAAGGTTGTCGCATTGCTGTATCTGTAGCCTACAAATGCACTCACACATATGAAAATCAATGCAATAATCGCAATGATTATCTTAGCTCGATTGCCAGTACTAACTTTCTTATCAGCGAGATTTTGCACAACATTTTTATTTCTCAAGTCTACAATTCCTTACTTTTTATTATTAATTAAATTGCATTTTGTAAAATCTATACCCATTAATTAAATCACAATGAGGTGTCCATGTCAAAGCAAAATAAAACAGCTAAACATATAGTTGAGCTGTTTTCATTATGGAGGCGACACCCAGATTCGAACTGGGGATAAAGGTTTTGCAGACCTCTGCCTTACCACTTGGCCATGTCGCCATTATTGGCTGGGGTAACAGGATTCGAACCTGTGAATGACGGAGTCAGAGTCCGTTGCCTTACCGCTTGGCGATACCCCAACAAAAAATGTAAACGTCAATGGGGTGGGTAGTGGGATTCGAACCCACGCATACAGGAGCCACAACCCTGGGTCTTAACCGCTTGACGATACCCACCATATCGATTTTAAAAGTTGGCGACCGGGAACGGGCTCGAACCGTCGACCTCCAGCGTGACAGGCTGGCATTCTAACCAACTGAACTACCCGGCCAAAATATGGTGGACGCTATAGGGCTCGAACCTATGACCCTCTGCTTGTAAGGCAGATGCTCTCCCAGCTGAGCTAAGCGTCCAAATGGTAGCGGTGGATGGACTCGAACCATCGACCTTCCGGGTATGAACCGGACGCTCTAGCCAGCTAAGCTACACCGCCATATATACACTAATGTGTCGCCAAACTATATTACCAAACGTCATTATTCTTGTCAATACTTCATCTTCATTTTCTGCGATAATCTCGTTAATTTAGCTCATTTATGGTATACTATCCTAGTATATTTTTCTAGAATCAACTTTGTATTGGAGGTTTCAGTGACATCACCCGGACCAATTGCAATTTCAATAGCAGGTTTCGATATAAGATGGTATGGCATATTAATTGCCTTTGGCGCACTTCTTGCGCTATTTGTAAGTTACAAGCGTGCACCAAGATACGGCTTATCTTCTGACGATGTACTAGATATAGCACTAGGGATTCTTCCTTTGGGAATACTTGGAGCAAGAGTTTATTATATAATATTTAATTGGGATTATTATAGCGGGTCAACTTCTGAGATTCTAAATATTCGTGGTGGAGGTCTAGCGATACACGGTGGATTAATTTTGGGCTTTATTACGGCATATGCTATTTGTAAGTATAAGAATATTAGCTTTATTAATGCCGCCGATTTAATACTTCCTTCTGTTGCTCTAGCACAGGCAATAGGCCGCTGGGGGAATTTTTTCAATAATGAAGCGTACGGCACCGAAACCACCCTTCCATGGGCTATAATAGTAGATGGAAAATCGGTACACCCTACTTTTCTCTATGAATCGTTATGGTGTTTTATTATTTTCATCATCCTTTCATTTATCTTTAGACACAGAAAATTTCCCGGACAGGTAGCATGTCTATATGGACTGCTGTATGCGCCAGAGAGATTCTTGGTAGAAGGATTGAGAACAGACAGCTTGATGGTTGGTTTCTTAAGACAAGCTCAGGTTATCAGCATAGTCATCTTTATCGTTTCACTTACATTATATGTATATCTTAAGAAAAGGAACGATTACAATAGTAAGAATAATTTATAAGAGGTAATAAAATGAAACTAGGCATTGTGGGTCTACCTAACGTAGGCAAGAGCACACTATTTAACGCAATCACTAAGGCTGGCGCAGAAGCTGCCAACTACCCTTTCTGCACAATTGAGCCAAATGTTGGGGTTGTAACCGTTCCAGATAAAAGACTTGAGGTTCTAACAGATATCTATAAGGCAAAAAAGACAATCTATACGACTATAGAATTCTGCGATATTGCCGGACTAGTTAAAGGAGCTTCAAAAGGAGAAGGTCTTGGAAATAAATTTCTCGGTCATATCCGTGAGGTTTCTGCCATCGTTCATGTTGTAAGATGCTTTGAAAATGACAATATCGTTCACGTAAATGGTCATATTGATCCACTGGATGATATCGATACGATTAATACAGAGCTCATATTTGCCGATTTAGAGGTTTTAGAAAGAGCTATAACCAAGCTTAACAAGAATATGAAGGCTGATAAAACTCTTGGCAAGCAAGTTGCACTGCTAGAGAGAGTTAAGGTGTGGCTCGAGACAGGCAAATGTGTTCGCGCTATGGAGCTTGATGACGAAGAAAAAGAAATCATTTCATCTATGGATTTACTAACCTATAAGCCAGTAATCTACGTTGCTAATGTTTCCGAGGATGAGGTAGCTAGTGAAGATAACGAGTATGTATCCAAAGTCTCAGAATTTGCTTCTACTGAAGGTGCTGGTTGCGTGAAAATTTGTGCGGAAATCGAAGCTGAAATGGCCGCACTTGAGGATGATGAAAGAGAGTTGTTTCTTGAAGACCTAGGCATAGAGGAATCTGGTTTAGATAAGCTGATTAAAGCAAGCTATTCCCTTCTCAATCTAATATCTTACCTCACTGCTGGCGAGCCGGAAGTTAGAGCTTGGACAATTACTAAGGGGACTAAAGCGCCTCAGGCAGCTGGGAAGATACATACAGACTTTGAAAAGGGTTTTATAAGAGCTGAGACCATCGCATACGACAAACTAATTGAATGTGGTGGCAGTCTTGTAAAAGCTCGTGAGCAAGGTCTGATTAGATCCGAAGGCAAAGAATATGTTGTACAAGACGGAGATGTAATTCATTTCTTATTCAATGTATAGAAAATAATTTTTAAGCAGCTTATGATAAAGGTACTACTTAAAGCTTTGAATAAACCCCAAAAGTTAGATGTCATGCTAGCTTTTGTAGATGTGTTTCAGCTAAAGCTTGCAAGCTGAAAGTGGTCCTTTTTATATGTCTTCTTGTACAATTTCCTTTTCATCACATAAATCAATCGAATACTCATTCACTAAAAATATTAATTATGTTACTAGTATAATTATTATCACATTAAGTATTGCAAAATGTACAAAGAGCGACTATAATCACTTATAGAGATTGTCTCCCTGGCAATCTCTTAATCTCTAGTCCCAATACCCTTTTTACAAAACAGACTACTCCCCTGTAGTCTGTTTTACTTTTTTATACTAATGAATTATAGTAATAAAACATAACAGATAGTATTTCAATTAATTGTAGATTTAAATACTAGGCATTATTATATTTCTTAATAAGCACTTATATGCCAGTTTTTGGCATAACTAAAAATAAAGACATGAAAAAATTTACTAGATCTTACAACACTTATATTTACTCAGGACAAATATTCGATTTATATCATGGTGGGCTAAAGCCATGCATATTTGATATTGAGACAACCGGTCTCTCCGCACAGCGCGGAAATAAAATCATTCTGACAGCTTGTCTTATACCAGATAGAAAAGGCGTGACTATAACTCAATTTTTTGCTGAAAATCCATATGAGGAAGACCGTGTAATTATGGCCACAATGGATTTTTTGAAAGATGAAGGTGTAGATTATTTGATAACATATAATGGATTATCATTTGATATTCCATTTATGAAACAGAGGCTTGAGATGAAAAATCTCCCTTATGTTCTAAATATGTATGAATTTGATTTATATAATTTCATAAGATCAAATACTGACCTTAAATCCCAGATAGGTTCGTTAAGTCAGAAGAATATTGAGCAATACTTTGGCATCAACTCAAACCGAAAAGATGTAATATCTGGTAGAGAAAGCGTCAAGCTTTTTGCTGAATACACTCTTAATCAGGATTCTGTAATAGAAAAGATAATTCTCACGCATAACCGTGAGGATGTTCTCCAGCTCTGCCACCTTCTAAGTATAATAGGACGAAACAATTTCAGTGCTGCGTTAGGCGAACCTGATGTTGAATCAAGGTATGATGATATTCATGAAGTTACATACTCCAACTCAAATAAAGTGCCCAATGCAAGTGAGCCGCATGGCGCGAGTAAATCATCTGATTCAAATGCAGAGCCTATTGTTTCGAACCACCGCTTGGATGCAGCGCTGGCACAGACGGGAGCTGGGCTCCCGTCTGCTGGCGGCGATCTTACAGCAAGACCGAGGCTCGCCGCTGGCTGCCTGGTCATTACGGGCAGTCAGCTCCGTGCGCCGCACAAACTATCAGAAGAAACTGATTTTGCAATAAATGCTAATATATTCCCAGAAACGGCTTCATCTATTAGCGCGGAATTCATCAAGGAAAACTGCTCTTATCAGATAAAGATTCCACTTGAGAAGCATGGGAACTCTCAGTTTCTAGATATCAGGAAAATACTATTACGGGCTGAATCCTCAGAAGATGATGTACAGATTAAATATGCCGAATTATTAAGAGAATCTGATAACCTCATCAATGATTATCTGCTTCTAGTTAATGATGGTAAAGAACTACATCGAGAGATTAACCTTTTCTCAATCCTTATCAGCACTCAGTTATACAGGAATATTTAAACTATATATGCTGATTATATGAGCTTTGCATTTTTCAGTTGTATTAAAATATTCACTATATGATAGAAATAATGTATGCTGTAGCAAAAGCTGCAGCATACATTATTGACAACTCCTTACAAATAACATCATAACTCAAGGTCGTATTTTAGCACGAACTCTACCATATTTTCTTTTTCAAAATTTAATGAGATAATCGGTTTACGATATTCACATAATCCAATTTTAAAGTCTTTTCTTTTAGAAGCTTATCTTCATACTTACCATAGACATAAGATTTATTAATTGTTTTTTTACTCATATCAAAATACATCATTTTCGAGTTATAGTTGCAAAGCAAATTACTTTATCAGAAAACAAGATATTAAATAATAATTATTTTTATACTAAAAACGACTTCAGATTACTCTGAAGTCGTTACTTTTCGTTGGTTGCGGGGACAGGACTTGAACCTGCGACCTCCGGGTTATGAGCCCGACGAGCTACCAACTGCTCTACCCCGCGATATCTATAAATGGTGCCGGAAACCGGGGTCGAACCGGTACGAGAATCACTTCTCACGGGATTTTAAGTCCCGGGCGTCTGCCAATTCCGCCATTCCGGCACAAATTCAATGGCTCCGAGGGTGGGGCTCGAACCCACAACCTACCGGTTAACAGCCGGTTGCTCTGCCATTGAGCTACCTCGGAACATCATCCCGCATTTGCGACTTCCTTATTTTACACTACACATATTATACTGTCAAGCGATTTTATATAAATCGCTCCTTTATGGCGACCTAGACGTCTATGCACTTAGGTCGCTTACACTTTTATTTGTTATTAATAAATAAATATTATCGAGAGCCATTTCGCCAATTACGAGAAGTATAGTCATTAATGTGAATATAACATACTTATTAATACTGATAGGAAGTGATGGAGGTAATTCCATTAGGTAACTATAATTACTTCCAAGAATCGCATTTGCAATCATAATAACCAAATTCATAATGAATGTGATCACCACTACGTTCTTTAAATTCAGCCTTACCTCCTTCTTAGAGATAATAATAAGTGAATTCATAGTGATTAGGTAATGAGTACATATAAATGTAATATTCGTAAGATGTGGCCACAAATAGTCAGACGGATCTGGTACACCGAATGCTATGACGGTGCCTATTATTCCTAACCACGCAAAGTATCTGGTAATCACTGGCCTTTTTGCCACATATCCCACTGCCATCATAAGCACAGCAATCCTACAGTGATATAAAGGCAGTCCTTCCATGATAAAAAGCTCTTTATAGCCCAGATACCAGATGAACAACGTAATCTGCAGTATCACATTAGTAGCTAGCAGTATTTTCAGTAACTTATCATTTTTTCTATATCTATATGCGATAATTATTGCAATCACTAGCCCCACATATATGAGTTTCATGTTTAGGTTCGGATCACCATCTAAAGTATATCTAAAAAAATGTTGCATCCCAATTCCTTAGAAATTTTCTTGTTCTATATTGTTATTAACTATATCTATCTTATTTATGTACTTTAAAGCATTCACCTGATCTCCTATAGCAGTATATACAGAGGCTAACTCTTCCATTATATCTGTATTGCTAGGAGAGTAAATCAGAGCCTGCTTGTAATAATCAATCGCTGACTCTGCTTCGCCTAGAGACGCCGCACATACCGCCATATAGTACCATAGAGGCCACCAATCACGGTATTTCCCATCTTTGTATTTAGATAGAATATCAAGACCACCCATGTAATCTCCACTAAGTACGCAGTTTACCCCCTCCTCTATCTTCACAGGTTCTTCAAGGGTATCCAATCTTTCAGAAATCTCACTACGGAGTTCTTCAACTTCTGTATCTCCAGAAGCTGCTGTCAGTTCTATAAAGGTTTTCCATGTAAGATTGGCTTTAGTATATAGTCCCATGTTTGCATATCCATAGCCAAGGAAGTAATATCCCATAGCAAAGTCAGTATGTATCATCGTTAGAAGTTCAAAGACTTCAAGTGATTCAGCTTTAAAACTTCCTACATAAGATTCATCTTCTTTTTCCTGTTCATATGCATCCTTACAAGCCCTGCCGTATAGATAAAGTGCATCCCGTGACTTCGGATCGAATACCAATACAGATCTAAAGAACATTGCTGCAACTTCATATTTTCTAGATTGCCCATACTTAGCACCCTCTGCAATAAGAGCTTTGCTCGCATCTTCTCCGAATATATACTTGATATATGAGATATAATTATCCTTATATTCAAAGTTAGTATCTGCTCCGATAACTCTCGCCATCCCAAAAGCGATTGTCAGTGTTGTAAGTTCGTCACCCACTCCAGCCGCAATAGGAACAGGGATGCCGTGAAGTATTTCAAACACCCCCGCATCTTTTAAATATTTGTCTGATAGCTCGTCAAATAAAATACCTCCATTTAAATCCTGGAGGTATTTTGCGATTCGATCCTGTTTAGATTTTTGCTTTGACATGTATTTCCCAACCTTTACGCTCTAATCTTCTAATCACATCTTGCGAAACATTGTTATTCATATCGCTGTGAAGAACTTCCTGAAGGACCTGCAGTTTCAATGTATCTTCATTTTTATCGTACAGCTCTGCAGCAAAAGTATATATGATCCTATACAGATTCTCTGCTTTACCCAGCTTGCACGAAAGATCGTTTTCCATTATGAATGATGTAAGTCCATCAAAAAACTCAAATGGCTTCATGCCTGCATCGAACATAATCTTGCTAATAGAATTTTCAAAACCATGCTCAAATGTCCTTACAGTTTCAGCCACTAGCTTGATTCTAACTATATTTGCAGCCGAAATATAATCATTAGTTATGACTTCATTTGGATATCCTCTGCTGTATTCATAGCCGAATTCATCTGCTTTTTGTCTGAACATCGTTCCTTTCTTAATACGTAGAACTTCGATGTCAAATTCATCAGCGCCAAGATTATATATCTTGTTAAACGATCTTTCAAATAATTCTATCGTCTCCCCTGGCAGCCCTACTCGCTGTACAACTCTTACATGGACTTTGCTATTCTGTAAAAGCTTAGATACGTTGTACATAAGCTGATAAATATTTTCCTTACGCCCAGCTGCCGCTAGTGCAACTGCATTGGTACTCTCAATATCTATATCGAAGTGGAATAAACCATGTCTTGCCTCGCTAAGTAGTTCAACCGTTTCCTCATCTAACAAATCACCATTCACATCGAATGAGAACGATGTGACACCATTATCGTTGTTGATAAGGTACTCCCAGATTCTATATGCTCTCGAAACATCGTAATTGAACCACTTTTCTACAAATTCTACCTTCCCAACTTTCTTGACAAGGAAATATCTGAGTTCATTACAAATTCTGTTTAGAGATAATGAACGCAGCGATACCCCCGGCATGTACTGAGAGTAATGACAGGTATCGGGAACCCCTCTAGACGATTCGTAATATACCGTTTCACCTTGCTGAACTCCAAACTTATCATATGCAAATGGAATATCTTCGTAACGAATCGGTTCACCAATCTTATTTACAAGAATTTCGTCATTCTCTCTGTAAGCTAATCCATCTATGCTCTCGAAATCAAAACTGTACGTAATAATTGAACGCACGAAGTCAAATAGGATCTTTTCGCCTTCACCGCGGAAAACGTAGTCCACCTCTGAGTGTGCTAGCATGAACTCGCGAGTTTCAAAGCTCACTTCTGTGCCACCTACCACTGTGATGCAGCTCGGAATAGCCTTCTTAATCATCTCGCAAA
The DNA here is from genome assembly GCF_030644205.1 of Mogibacterium neglectum. NCBI lineage: Bacteria > Bacillati > Bacillota > Clostridia > Peptostreptococcales > Anaerovoracaceae > Mogibacterium > Mogibacterium neglectum. Next base: position 642,153 of record NZ_CP128647.1, on the reverse strand, counting down.
TATGCACTATCTTGGATTCATTGATTGCATCAGCATGGAAATACAGAATACTATACTTCTCATCCAGCAACTCTTCATAAATCCTCTGGTCAGTTTCACTCAATTCAAACTCCCTGAGAGTTACCTCTAATGGTGAGTTCCCAACGACATTATACATGTTCTTGAGTGCTAGCTTTGAATCAAAGCAATCCGTCTTGACTGTACTGAGCAATAGCTTCATCGTTGTCTCCTCTACATTTTATCTGGCGCTTTTATACCCAAAATCGCTAAGCAATTGGCAATTGTAACCTTAGAAGCATATACTAGCGCTAGCTTTTCAACTTTCTCTTCTTCATTATCCACTAAAATATGTTCATCATGATAGAACCTATTAAAGCTCTGCGCGATATCTATCAGATGTCTTGTTAGAATTGATGGCTCATACTTAGCTGCAGCCTCTCTTATTACTTCTGGCACCCTATAAATCAGCTTAGTTAGCTCATAAGCACTATCCGATGTTACATAGCTGAAATTACTGATATCACAGTTCTTAATCCTGTCTAATTCCTCACTTGATGCATTTCTAAGGACACTAGATGCTCTAGCATGTGTATACTGAACATAAGGTCCTGTCTCCCCATCAAAGTTAAGAATTTTATCCCATGAGAATACGTAATCTTTAATCCTATTGTTAGATAATTCTTGGAATATAACCGCACCTATACCTACTTCTTTAGAAATCTCGTCGATATCAATACCACTTGTATTCTTCTCGGAGATTATCTCTCTAGTCTTCTCAACAGCCTTTTTAAGAACATCCTCTAAGAATACCACCCTGCCCTTACGAGTTGACATCGTCCCTTCTTCAAGGCTAACAAGACCAAATGGAACATGAATACAGTCTTTTTCCCACTCATATCCCATAAGTGATAGAACCTGTTTCCACTGTTTAAAATGTAGATTCTGCTGAGTTGCTACTACATAGATGTTCTTGTAGAAATCGTAATGCTGCTTTCTGTATATAGCTGCAGCAATATCTCTAGTAGCATACAGACTTGAACCGTCAGACTTAGTGATAACAGCCGGAGGCATATCATAATCTTCAAGGTCAACAATCTGTGCCCCCCTCGACTCATGCATGAGGTTCTTGTCCTTTAGTTCCTGCAGAACAGCAGGCATCTTGTCAGAATAGAAACTCTCACCTGCATACGAATCAAACTCGATGTCAAGCATCTTATAGACTCTGCTGAACTCTTCGAGGCTGAGTTCTCTAAATCTTTTCCACAGCTCCACTTCCTCGGGTTCTCCATTTTCTAGCTTAGCAAAAGTCTCTCTGGCCTTATCGTCTAAAGTCTGATCCTTTTCAGCTTCTTCATGAAATTTCGTATAATACTTAAGAAGTGATTTTATAGGATTTTTCTCGAGTTCCTCCTCGCTGCCCCAAAGCCTGTAGGCAACTATCATCTTTCCAAACTGCGTGCCGTAGTCACCGAGGTGGTTGATTCTAACTACATCATAGCCAGTTGCATTGTACAGCTTGTAAATGGAATTACCAATAACGGTACTCCTGATATGTCCAATATGGAACGGCTTAGCGATATTAGGAGATGAAAACTCTACTATTACTTTCTTCCCGTCACCAACATCAGATTTACCATATTCTCGTCCGAGGGAAATAACTTCTGAAATGATATTTCGCACAAAAGCATCCTTGCAGATAAACATATTCACATACGCATTCACCTGTTCAACCTTATCAAAGATAGATTCAGCTTCGATAGCCGATGCAATATCAGCGGCAATCATCTGAGGCGCTTTTCGCATAGTCTTTGCCAATCTAAAGCAAGGAAATGCAAAATCACCATTCTTAGAATCGGTTGGAATCTCAATCATCTCAGCAATTTCTTCGGCAGTTAATCTAATTTCCTGCTTAGCAATAATTTGTGCAATCTGTACCTTATAGTCGATCATTACCCGGACTTCTCCTCTTTATAATATGTTTTCTTTGAAATTTTTCTCACTCACAACTGGAATCCCTTGTTCTTTAAGAAGATTGGCAAAGATGCCATCTCCAGAAATCAAGCTACTTGTAAATGTTCCATCATAAATCTGGTCACTTCCGCAAGATGGACTATTAGCCTTAAGGATAGCTCCTTCTATTTCTTCGCCTAGCTCGTCTGCCCGCCTAAGTGCTAATTCTAGCGATATCATAGCTCCTTTATGGAAAGGTTCCGTAAGGTCGTTACCTCCCTTATCGATGACGCGAATCTCTAAATTACCATCAATTTTTTTCGTGCACTGTTGCTCTGCTGGCAGTCTTGGTGATTTAAGGCCACCTAAAATCTCTGGACACACTAGAACAACATTGTGATTACGGCAAAATTCAACAACTTCCTCATTATAGTTACTACCGCCATTATATTTGCAATTATTGCCCACAAGGCAGCTGCTAACGACGAACATTTACAAAACCTCCAGTATAAATCTTTAATCAATTAATTATATATCAAAATTAGTATTTTAGTAACCTATTAAAGTGCTAAAGCTCATTATTTGTCTATAAAAGTGACTACCGTAACCCCTTCACCACCTTGGTCATATGAAGCACCTGCAATGGACTTAATGTTTTTGTTGCGCTTAAGCATGCTTCTGATGCCGCCACGAAGTATACCTTCACCTCGTCCATGTACAATCTGCACCTCGTTTATACCCGACAAGAAGGCATCATCTATGTATTTACTAACCTCTAGTTCAGCATCATCAAGGTTTTTACCGATGACATTAATACATGGTGAAATCAACTTAGCCTTATCCGTATTCATCTTTGCGTAGCCCCTACGCTTACGTTCTTTTGTTCCAGGCTTATTGTCCTCTATAATCATAACATCTTTAATCTTTGCACCCATCTTGAGCGCGCCGATTCTCACTGTCAGTTTTCCTGACGAATCAGGCGAAGTTTCAACTTCACCATTCTGCCCAAGCTTAAGCAACTTGATTCTAGTGCCTGGCTTCAAATCCTCCGCCCTTGGTATATTGGTATTCTTAACTCTGCGCGGTGTCATAGCATTTTCAATTGATTTCTCTCTGAGCTTGCGTTTACTGTCAGCAACAACTGCCGAAGAATTATTTATACCCTCCTTAGCTGCCTTTCTGAGCTCTTTGCTCACTTCATTGACCGTCCTATTTGCATCGCTGATAATTTCACGCGCTTCTTCCTTTGCAGATTCAATTATCTTATGCTTACTTTCCTTTGCTTTTGCAAGCTTTTCATCAGCTTCTTTAAGTTTTTTCTCTGCTTCGGCTGCTTTGATGCGAGCTTCTTCAAGCGCTAAATCAACTTCCTTTTTATCCTCCTCCACTCTCGAAACTGCCCCTTCAAACTCGAGGTCACTTCCATTCATTAGGGATATCGCTCTATCGATAATATTGGAATCAAGACCAAGCTTTCTAGATATTTCAAATGCGTTAGACTTTCCAGGAAGACCCACTTTTATCTTATATGTAGGTGCAAGTGCATCCATATCAAACTCCATCGATGCATTTTCAACGCCCTCTGTTGAAATTGCATATTTCTTGAGCTCCGTATAGTGTGTAGTTGCAACGATGTGTGCACCTTTTTCTTTCAAGGCTTCAAGCATCGCAACACCAAGTGCTGCTCCTTCAGTGGGATCAGTTCCAGAGCCAACTTCGTCGAGTAGCACGAGTGATTCATTATCTGCATTTGCAATAATATTTGCCGTATTGAGCATATGAGAGGAAAATGTACTCAGATTATTTTCGATGCTCTGTTCATCTCCTATTTCAGCATAGACCTCCTTGAAGAGAGGGATATTGCTCTCCTCATGACACGGAATATGTAGACCTGACTCCGTCATTAGAATAAACAGCCCGATGGTCTTAAGTGTTACAGTCTTACCACCTGTATTGGGACCTGTAATCAAAAGTGTATCGTATCCATCACCAAGGCTTACGTCAATTGGTACCACCTTTTCCCTGTCCAGAAGTGGGTGTCTTCCTGCGCAAATATCTAGATACCCATCTAGATTAAGCTTTGGTGACACAGCATCCATCGCTATCGAAAGTCTTCCCTTTGCATTGATGACATCAAGCTTTATAAGCAATTCTTGATTATTCTTGAGATCGTTATAATGCTCGCTAACCCTATCAGATAGCATCTGTAAAATGTGTTCAATTTCTCGTTGCTCAGCTAATTCCAGTTCTCTTAACTCATTATTTAAACTTACTATAGCCTGTGGTTCGATAAAAAACGTAGCACCTGTTTTAGACTGGTCATGGATGAGCCCCGGCACTTTGCTGCTATATTCACGCTTAACAGGAATTACATACCTACCATTTCTTAAGGTTACAATCGCATCTTGCAGATATGAATTGTTATTTCCTACACCCCTATAGCTGTCGATTTTTCGGTGTATATTCTCATTTTTATTCCTGATTTCACGTCTAATTTTATTTAATTCAGGCGATGCATTATCAGACATCTCATCTTCAGACAGTATGCAACGGTTTATTTCACTCTCAAGCTTGGTATTTGGAACAATTAGTGAATTTATCTCATTAATCATAGGAATTTCAGGAACATCAGAAGAAAGGAAGTCCTTGACTTCCCTTGCACCAGCTAGGCTACGATTGATAGCAAGAAGCTCCCTCATCGTTAATGATCTGCCCTTGCTTACTATGTCTAGAAAGCCATTGATGTTCCCTATTTCTCCAACCGGAATGCTGCCTTTATATAGAATAACGGAAACTGCTTCCGTAGTTTCCGTTAATGCTTCCTTAACCATCCGCATATTTGACATAGGCGCAAATCCATTAATGCGTTCTCGCGCAAGAACTGCCCCAGCCTGAGCGGAAAGAAGGTCTATTATTTTGTTGTATTCCAGAAGATTTAAAACCTTCTTATTCATTCTCGCCTCTGAACTTCTGCAAGTTCCTAATTTCGTTCTTGAGATTAGTATTCTCCATCTGGAGATCGAAGTAAGCACTTTCAAGTTCCGAACACTTGGTTTCTAAAGCCTTATACTTCTCACTCTCCTGAACATTCATATCTGATGCAGTTGTCATCTTATCCTTCAGATCAGATACCTGTAGCTTAGCATCCTCCCAGAGCGAGATATAGTGCTTAACATCGTTATCGAGCTGATGATTCTCAGTCTGTAGCTTAAGCAGCAAATCACTATTATCCATGAGTTTCTCAGCCAAGTTAATAGCTGTAAGAACCGCACTTCTATAATTTGGATTGCTATTAAGCATCTTACTGGTATGTCTAAGCTCATCGTCAACGTACTTGGCAATTTCCTTAATCTTATCCTCACTCTTATCTCCAGACAGGACATAGTCATTGCCACAGATTGTAACGTCTGCTTTGCATTTTTCCATAATATACTCCATTCTGCTATAAACGTTGTATCCGCATTATCACTCATCAGCCCTTACCGCCTCGTACATAAGTATCGAAGCGCAAATCGCTGCATTAAGTGATTCAACTTCACCTTGCATTGGTATAGTCACACGGACGTCAGAACATTCCATAATCTCGTCACTAACACCATTGCCTTCATTTCCTATAATGAGTGCTATATCATTTTCAAGGTTACACTCATAATAAGGGCACCCTTCTCTTGGATCTGTAACAACAATCTTTTTATCAAGTACCGATACTAAACCCTTTAATTCTTCAGCATCTGCAAGTTCTATAACAGAAATCCCAAATATCATTCCTGCTGAAGCTCGCAGCACTTTAGGTGAATATATATCCGCCGTACCTTTAAGAGTTGCAACAACCGAATACCCTGTAGCAACAGCGGTCCTAATCATAGTTCCTATATTGCCCGGGTCCTGAAGTCTATCTAGCACGAGAATATTACCTGTACCAATAGGTTCTAAGCTGGTTATAGTCTTCAAACTATAGGAACGTTTATCAACGACTGCCATAATTCCAGCTCCATTTTCCGCATCGCTTATCTTATCAAACAGAAAGCGCGGAATCAGGTATATATTCCGATAATCAACGTCTTCAGCTAGCGCATCAGCTATCTCTCCATAATCGAAATCATCTGATATGAGAACGAGCTTGATGTGTTGCGATTTACTCAGTGCCGCTCTTACGAGGTTAATTCCTTCGATAACGAACTCACCCTTCTTATCGCGGTATTTCTTTCTACTAAGTTTATTAACGCGACGTATCTTATCGTTGTCAGGGGAGCTAATGAATCGATATGACTCATCATTAGTCTTCCTGCCATATTCGTTATAAGCTTCCACTACTTAAGGAAATCAGGAACATCAAAATCAGATGATCCACTATTGTCCTTGTGGTCTTCCTTCATGAAGTCGCTCATGTCAACAATCTGCCCCTCAAGTCCGTCGACATTAACGCGTGTTCCACGAACACTAGGTGATGCAACTTCAGGAGTCTCATTGATTGGAGCAGAAAGACCACCGCTTGTGAAATCTGTTGCGATAAGTGTAATAGACACTTTATCATTCATATTTTCATTGACTGTAGCTCCGAATATGATATTCGCATCTGGATCAGCCTCGTCTTGAATCTTGCTTGCAATCTTGCTGATGTCCTGCATCCCCATATCATATCCACCACAAACATATAGAAGTATGGATCTTGCTCCATCGATTGATGTTTCAAGAAGAGGACTCTCGATAGCATTTCTAACTGCATCCTCAATTCTATTGTCTCCTGTGCCAATACCAACACCCATGTGAGCAACTCCTCTGCCCTCCATGATGGTCTTAACGTCTGCAAAGTCAACATTAACGATTCCGTACTCAGAAATAAGATCAGAGATGCCCTGAACACCCTGCCTTAATACATCATCAGCCATTGAAAATGCCTCAAGCATTGTAGTGTTCTTCTCACTTGAATCAATAAGTCTATCGTTTGGAATGATAACTAGAGAGTCAACAAAATTAGTCAGATACTGAATACCCTTTGTCGCTCTGTTCCAACGCTTCTTACCTTCAAACGAAAATGGCTTAGTCACTACTGCAACTGTCAATGCGCCGCAGTCCATTGCAGCCTTAGCGATGATTGGTGCAGCACCTGTACCAGTTCCACCACCCATGCCTGCGGTAACAAACACCATATCTGCATCCTGCAGATAACCTGAAATCTCCTCTAGAGTCTCCTCAGCTGCTTTCTGTCCAATCTCAGGATTAGCACCTGCACCACGACCACCTGTTAGCTTCTCTCCTATCTGAATCTTTACTTCAGCTTTGCATTTTGCAAGAGCCTGCTTGTCAGTGTTAACCGCAATAAAGGTTACACCTTGAAGATTCTCGTCAACCATTCTATTTATGGCGTTACAACCGCCGCCGCCTACACCTACGACTTTGATAATCGCAGCATTATCAGTGCTGGATACGAAGTCTGAAACAAATTCCATCATAAAGCCCCTCCTATTATCGACTAAATCTAACTAATAATATCATATTGAATAACACAATGCACTATATATACGGTTCTTTTTTGCATTCATACCACAAAATACATGGTTTTTTATTGTTTTTGATTAACAAATAAATAATATTCGTTATCTATAATTCTGGTGTGAATGATGCATATCCATCGGAGGAAATTGTAATTGTACCTCGCTTGATATTTCTTTTGAACAGTTCATTGAGCACCTTATGCAGCCGTCCTTTATCGATATTGTCTTTGAGATCCTTATACTTGCTTTTTACGACTAGCGAATCATATACATTTGCCGTTATAAAGAGTTCCGTAATATTTATTTTCGTGAAGTAAATATCCCCAGCTTTCATTGACTTCAGCAGCGATAACAGTTCTTTGAATAAATCTGGACTGCTTACCTCTACAGGATCCCCCAGTTTCACCTTTTTAACCTTAAACCCTGTGACAATTGTTAGCTTTGGCTTTGTTTTAGTTACCCTTAGAAGAGTTCCTTTGTTATCTATTATGAGGAACTGATCTCCATAAGTCAGGGCTGCTATCTGCATTCTCTCTTTTACATTTATAACAATCGTGCTAGGTAACTTTCTATAAACTCTGGCTTCCTCGATATATGGGTTTTTTTCGAGGTAATTAAGCATATTCCCCTTGTTAAGTTTATAAATAATGTTCTGCCCTGTTCTCGCATGTGCCATATTTGAAATCTCTTCATCAGTAAAATATTTATTACCCTGTACATCAATTGTATCTACAGTAAAGAAGCTTGATAAAGAAAACGCTGCACCTGCAATTATAATTCCTAAAATGATGAAGATTCTCGTAAAAAAACCTGGCATCTTTAGCTTTCGTTTGCGTTTTATCCGGCGCTTCTCGATATCATCTATATCTGATTTTGATTTTTTTTCAGCCAACCCCCCGGATTTTTCATTATCGTCAGTCTCTAATTCATCAAGCTTTTCACTTTCCTTGGTCTGTGATACCCCTTCTGCTTCTGGTATATCTGATTCTAGGAAATCATCTTCTATATGCTGATCAATATCACTATCATCGTCGGTCTCAGACGCATCTGAGCCACTATTAGAAATATTGGATACATTATAAAGTTTTGATTCAGAAATGTTTTCCAGGTTATTTTTTGACTCTATAATATCCGAATTTTCTGATTTTGTATCTATATTAACTTGTTCTTCTGACTTCTCATCAGAATCTGACTGGTCATTAGATACTATATATGCTTCTAGTTCATCTTTAGCACCGTTAAAAAGTGATTCTAGGTATTCTTCTTTATTGAGTTCAGGTTTGGTCTTTTTATCCTCTTTCATTGAACCCCCTATCTCCGTCTAGCTTTTACGTCACTAATTATCTCTTCACAAATTATCTTTGCAGCATCGACTGGAGCTGATTTATAGCTTCCTTCTTCCATATCCTTTAAAATAGATGCATCTGTACTAAGAGCCTTTAAAGCATTGAGTACCCTAACCTCTACATCGCCGTCTTCGGTGATAAGAACGGCGCCTCCGTTATCGGCTACGGCTTTCGCATTGTAATATTGATGATCTCCTGTAACATTTGGTGATGGAATAAAAATAGCTGCGCGTCCAGCCATGGTTACTTCCGCAGTTGAAAGCGCACCCGATCTACATATAATTACATTGCTTGCAGACAACATCTTTACCATTTCAGAAATATAAGGCATCACTCTGACATTTGTAGGTATTTTCTTGCCATCCATGGTCAATCTATCATTGACGTGTTCATAGTAATCCTTGCCTGTACCGAACAAGATAGTTACATTGCCATCATTTCCGTATTTGTTAATTATCGCAAGTCCTATATCGTTAATAGTCTCAGCACCTAAACTACCTCCAAAGATCAAGACAACAAAGTCATCCTGCGCTATGCCTAGTTCAGAACGTGCAAGTTCCCTATTTTGCTCTCCAAATTCACTTCTAACTGGATTTCCTGTATACACTACTTTCTCACTAGGAAAGTACTTTCTTGCTGCCTCAAACCCGAGAAATACCCTTCTAGCATACTTAGAAAGGAGCTTATTGGCTACACCAGGATAAGCATTCTGCTCATGAATATATATCGGGATCTTAAGAGTTCTTGCTGCTAAAACTACTGGCACGCTTACAAAGCTGCCTGTGCTCATCACAAGATCAGGCTTAAACTGCTTCATTACCCTAATCGCCTGTCTCTTACCCCTTTCGTTTTTGAAAAGTGTCTTAGCGAGTTTAAGCGGACTGCTTCTGTCAAACCACCTGGAATCGATATACTTTAAATCATATCCGTATTTTGGTACGATATAGCGTTCCATACCCTCATCAGAACCTAGGTATAGGAACTCTGCATCCTTATCTATTTCTTTGAATTGATCTGCAATCGCTAATGCAGGGTAAATATGACCACCAGTGATTCCCCCAGTTAAAATAATTCTCATATCTATTTCGCCCTTCCTTGCTTAGATATATTTAGCATTATGCCCATCGATGCCATAAATACCCACAATGATGTTCCACCATAGCTGACGAACGGCAATGTGATACCTGTTGCCGGCATAGATGCGGTTACAACAGCAACATTTACAATAACCTGTAACCCCAGCATAATAGCAATTCCAGCACCCATGAATAAGCCTAGCTTATCCTTGGCCTTAGATGAAACCATGATACATCTCCATATTAGAACAAGGTATACAATCATCATTATAAAGATTCCTACGAAGCCGAGTTCTTCACCTATTATGGCTAGAATAAAGTCATTCTGCGGCTCTGGTAAATATAAGTTTTTGGATATGCTATTTCCAAGTCCTAACCCTTTGAAGCCGCCATTTCCTAGTGCAATTATGGACTGTGAAACTTGGTATCCTTCGCCTTGAGCATCCCTAAATGGATCCATCCAGTTGGTAAGTCTGGAGTACCAGTGAGTATGTCTAAAAAATATCAGAATTGAGACCATGCCCACACCCAAGCTACCAAACGCAATGACAATGTATTTCCAAGCTAAACCGCCTACAAATAAAATACCAATCATAATGGCTACTATTACAATTGCCGTAGAAAGATTTGGCTGCTTGATAATCAAAGCTGCATGAACCGCCATAAGTGCCAATATCGTTGACATTCCAGTAATCCCTTGTTTTGCTTTGTTAGGATGCTCCGCAAGATAGGTAGCCGTAAAGATAATCATGGCTAGCTTTGATATTTCACTAGGCGTAATTCTGATTGGTCCTATAAATATCCATCGCCTCGCAAAATTAACGGTTACACCAAGAGGTGTAAAAAGCAGCATTAGCATCAGTAAGCTAAACAGCGCAATCTGCTTGTAATACTTAGAATATGAATGATAGTCTATCTTTGAAAAAACAAACAGAATTGCAAAACCAGAGACGGCAAAAGCAACTTGTCTCTTGAGAAAGTAATATGCATCTGTTGATTTCGCAAGTGTAGAATAATAGCCCGCACTAAACACCATAACAACACCGAACATAGTAAGAGCCGCGACCAATAAAAGTATGGTGAAATCACTTTCCGTATACAAGCTGCTCATCGCACCCTTAAAAAACTTACGATTCGATGATAGCTTGCTAGTCCTAGTGTAATCTTCCGCCTTTAACTTGTTTACCTGTTTTGAATTTTTAATATTGCTCCGTTTTTTCAATTCTGGCTACCCTTTATCCCAAACTCTAATGAACACTAACCACTATCTAAGCAGCTGATTTACACAATTTTTAAAATGGTTACCCCGCTGTTCATAATTATCATACATATCCCAGCTTGCACAAGCAGGTGACAGCAGTACCTTATCTCCAGCTTCGGAGATTTCATGTGCTTTCTTTACACAATCATTCATATCATTTTCATGGTAAATATTTGAAAATCCAGCATTCCTTGCTGCCTTCTCAATATCTTTTGCATCTCTCCCTAATAAAACAAGTGCCTTTACACGTACTGGCAGGTTTTCTCCGAGCTCAGTAAAGTCCTGAGATTTTCCATCCCCTCCTGCGATTAGGATGATATCCTTTTCTAGTGCTTTTAGCGCGATTATTGAAGCATCGACATTCGTTCCCTTTGAATCGTTATAGAACTTTGCTCCATCAACAATCCCACAGTATTCTATTCTATGTTCAACACCGGGAAATTTCTTAAGTGCGTAAGCAATGACATCTGTCTCTATTCCTGTAAAGAACGAAACTGCAGCTGCCGCAAGAGCATTCTCCAGATTATGGTTACCAATTATTTTTAACTCATCTTTACTGCAAATTTGGTGAACTATTCCATTCTCATCTCTTATTACTATGTAGCCATCGTCTAAACAAGCTCCGAATTCAAGCTCTTCTATTCTGCTAAATGGTACAAGCCTAGCCTTGGTGTTAGCACCAAGAGCAAGACATGCCTTATCATCATAGTTTATGACCATATACTCGTCAGAAGATTGGTTCTTACCTATTGCCGCTTTACACGCACCATAAGCTTCCATATTACCATGTCTATTAAGGTGATCTGGAGTAAAATTAAGTATTACAGATACTACCGGCTTGAATTTTAAAACTGTTTCGAGTTGGAAACTGCTAGCCTCGGTTATCATCCATTCGTCATCCGTTGAGTCCTGTACCTTTGAAATAGTAGCAACTCCTATATTGCCAACCACAGTATACTTCCTGCCAGACTCTTCAAAAATTTTTCCTATCAGGCTTGTAGTTGTCGTCTTACCATTAGTGCCAGTAATCGCTACAAACTTACCACGAGATAATCTATATGCCATCTCGAGTTCTCCAATCACTTCTACACCCTTGCTCCTTGCATCGTTAAGGAATCCAAGATTTGGATTTACTCCTGGACTAAGTACGACTATATCAAAGATATCCATGTGTTCCGGTGTCGATCCAAAATAATATTCGATACCTTCTCTATCTAGGAATGTTATGAATTTAGGATCTATCTTGTCTACTGTATTGATGTCCTGTGCTGTTATAGTAGAACCAAGAGCATGGAGTTCTTTTACAGCCGCCATCCCAGAGCGCCCCATGCCTACAACAAGTATATTTTTATCTGCGACTTCTCTTCTGTACTCATCAACTGCGTAACTCATAATTCACTCCTAACCAGTTCTATGCAACTGAGAAATATGCAACTACACTCGAGCATACTGTTACGAGTGTAAATAGTTTTACTACGTTGTACTCTTTCATACCACCTAGTTCAAAATGGTGGTGGATAGGCGCCATACGAAAGAACCTCTTGCCACCTGTCTTACGAAAGTATACTACCTGAATAATAACCGAAAGCGATTCTACTACATATATTATGCCAGCTATCGGAAGTAAGAATTCAGTTTTACTTACAATGGCAATTGCTGAAAGAACTCCTCCCAGTGCCATTGATCCTGTATCACCCATAAATATCTTTGCTGGATACTTGTTGAAAACTAGGAAACCAATCAACGAGCCCGCAATAGCCAGTCCACTAACCGTTAAGATGTATACATCGTGTGTATATCCCACTACAGCAAGCAGAATCACTACAACAAGTGTTACTGATGACGCGAGCCCATCAAGCCCATCGGACAAATTAACTCCGTTGGACATTGCGACTTCTGTCAGAATTACGAAAGGCATAAAGAGCACTCCGAAATTCACATAAACATTTACAAACGGAATGAGCACATCTGTCCCATTGCCACCAAGTATCATATATATACCTATCCCAAGGCTTAGCAAAACTTGCAGCAATATCTTCTGCTTAGCTGTTAGTCCCAGATTGTTCTTCTTGGCAATTTTCTCAAAATCATCAAGAAATCCTATAGCACCAAATACAAGCATTGTAAAGATTATCGCAAAAGTGTCAGCGGCATTTCCGTTTGTGAATATCGCATATGCAAGCCCTGCTACAATGCCAAGAACAATCATGACACCTCCCATAGTCGGTGTACCAGCTTTCTTTTTATGAGCCTCTGGACCTTCTTCTCGAATGAACTGACCAAACTGCTTCTGTTTGAGAAATGGAATCAGAAGTTTGGTTCCTATTGTCGAAATAAGTAATGATACTATAAAAACAACTACAAGTGAAATATTCATCTACCTCTTCCTTGCTAATTAATAGCTGAAATAACGTCTTCTAGCTTCATACCACGAGATGCTTTCACTAAAATTAGATCACCTCTATGAAGTATAGTGCTAAGATCTTTGATCGCTTCATCTTTATCTTTATACGAGATTAATCTTGTTTGGCTAGCTATATTGCGTCCAGCTTCGCGATTTGCAGCTTTTGCTGCATTAGCAATCGCTTCTGCATTGGTTCCAATTGTTATTAGTAAATCGAGACCGGCACCTACAGCATAATCTCCCACACTCTCATGGAGCACTTCTGACTCATCACCCAGCTCAAACATATCACCGAGTATCGCCACATGTCTTTCTGCCTTAGATGCCATAAGCATCTTGATCCCTGCTTTCATAGATTCCGGACTAGCGTTGTACACATCATTTATAATTGTTAAATTATCACGTCTGTCAATCTCAAGACGGCCTGATGAAAAATGTGTATCAGCCAAAGCTGAAATCGCATCTTTCGGCTTGATACCTAGCCTCATACCTACAGCGATTGCAAGTGCAGCATTTCCGAGATTGTGGGCACCAACTACAGGTATGCTTAGTTCGAATGTACCATCGTAATCTTCATTACCTGTGTACACATCTAACGCACAGCTAACCCCATCTATCCCCTTATCTTTTATATTATATAATATAAAATTATCGTCGCCTTTGCTGCCCACTGTTAAAATATCTGTTCCAACAGACACTATTCTACTAACCTTCTGCCTAGTCAGCATGTCGCAATCTGAATTAACAATAATTGTTTCATTGTCTTTAAAGCATTTAGCGATACCTAGCTTTTCAATCGTCAACTCCTCACGCGTTCCAAATACTTCTAGATGTGAAGTTCCAACGTTTGTTACTACCCCTATTTGTGGATGAATAATATCAGCGAGCTCACTAATGTGCACAGACTCGCCTGCCCCCATTTCGATAACAGCAGCTTCAATATCTTCTTCGAATCCAAACACTGTTAGTGGCACTCCATAATCGCTGTTAAGATTGCCTGGCGTCTTCCCAGTCTTGTACTTTGCCGAAAGTACTGCTCCCAGAAAATCTTTCGTGCTCGTCTTGCCAACACTACCTGTAATGGCAACTTTGATTAGATCCTTCCAGTCTGCCATATACTGTTTTGCAAGCTGCATGAGCGCATCTCTGGTATTATTCACTAGGATTACCGTCATATCACCCGTTTCTGCAATCTTATTAGCCCAATCGGGATTAGATACCACCGCTGCAAGACATCCACTTTCCTTAACTGCTGGTAGGAAATCATGACCATCATTTCTCCCACCTATAACAGCAAAAAACAGTGTTCCTGATTTCACCTGTCTTGAATCGATAGCAACGCTAGTGACCTCTTTCGACCCTGCGTCAGATATGAGCTTTGCACCATGCATGGATTCAAGAATATATTTAATTCCTGTTTTCTTCATTAAACTATCCCTTAATTATTCACTATAAATGTATACCGTACCGCCTTTAGCAATCTTATCACCCTTCTTAGGGTACTGATCGATTACAACGAATGAATCACCAGTTCCTTCTGGCATCTTTTTAGCCTTGAGCCCTGCAGCAGTAATCTTACTTATCGCCTCACTGCTATTAATACCTGTAACATCAGGGACAGAAATCTCTGCTTTTGCTAGGGCACTCTTCTCGCTCTTTGAGTATTTACGCTCTATGCCTTTATACACAAGTGTCTTTTCGAGGATTTTCTTGACTATAGGACCGGCATTGGCTGCACCGTAAATACTCTTCTTAGGTCTCGTTACCATAACGAGAATTGATACCTGAGGATCGTCCATCGGTGCCATAGCGATAAACGAAGCTATGGTCTGTTCAGAGTATCCTGAATTCTCAGCGATATTTGCAGTACCGGTTTTACCTCCGACCCTATATCCAGCCAGATATGCGCTTGTACCGCCACCATCCGATACGTAGTACTCCATGATAGAACGCATCTTATCGGCAGTTGACTTTGAAATTGTCTGCCTTAGACGTCTATTTTTAATTACTTTCTTAACCTTGCCATCGGGCCCTATGATTTCCTTTACTGCTTTAGGCTGCATCATTATTCCGTCATTACCAAGTGAATTTACAGCAGTCATCAGCTGGATTGGGGAAATAGCTATTCCCTGTCCATATCCCATCGTGGCAATATCAACGTTACTCACATTATTCTTATTCTTAATTATTGGGTCAGCTTCTCCAGGCAAATCCACTCTAGTCTTCTGCGTAAATCCGAAGATATCTATATACTTGTAGAAGTTAATCTTTCCCATATCGAGGGCAACTCTAGCTAGTGCAGGGTTGCATGAATTTCCAACGGCTTCCGTGATATTCTGAGTTCCGTGTGGAACTGGGCTCCAGCAATTTAGCTTTGTTCCATCCACATTGATATATCCAGGACAACTATATCTAGACGAATCGGTTGTGGTTCCAGATTCGATAGCGGACGAAGATGTTATCAGCTTAAATGTCGATCCAGGCTCATAAAGCCCACTGACAGCTGGATTGGTCCACATTCTACTAAGGTAAGCACTCTTTTCCTTGGTGCTGAGAGACTTGAATTTTTTCGCTTCATCGCCTGACGGTGTATACGGATTGTTAGGGTCATAGCTTGGAGTACTTGCCATAGCCAGAATATCTCCTGTACGAGGATCCATCACTATGCATGTAATCGACTCAGCCCCAGTGTCGTCCATGCCCTCTGCTAGCGCATCTTCAACGTAGTGTTGAATTACTTCATCTATCGATGTCACAAGGCTATCGCCATTCTGCGGGGAGTAATACTTACTGCTTCCTACAGAAAGTGAATTGCCATATATGTCTGTCGTTCTAACCACTCTTCCTTTAATTCCGGCAAGCTTCTCATTATACTGATATTCTAGACCATTAAGCCCTGTGTTTTTGCTGTCTACTGAGCCAATTAGGGTCGATGCAAATGTTCCATTCGGATACGACCTAGTAACCTTTGTCTTGACTACAATATCATCCCCCCACTCTTTCTGGGCCTTATTCACCTGGCTTTGATCTAGACCTTTTGCTAGTAAAACTAGATTATCTTTGCCGGAGAGTTTTTTCTTCATCTCCTTACGACTATCGCCAGATAGCTTGGATAGGTCACGCAAATTCTTCTCTTTGGCAGAACTATCTAGTCCCTTTTTCTTATATAGGTTAAGCGAATATCCGTAAAGTTCATACTTTGTAACTGTCTGCGCTAAAACCTTTTTATTTCTGTCGTAAATATTACCTCTAACGGGATCAAGCTCTGTATCTATCTTCTGCATCTCAGCAGCCTTCGCATTTAAATCATCAGACTTAATAACCTGCCAAAATGCTAAACGAAATATTAGAATTGTAAAGCATACTACAATTGCAAGAAATCCAAAACCAAGCCGGCTTTTATTTTCAGCAGTAACTGCTGTGCTAACAGCCTTGCGATTATTGGTTTTGGCGGTTGCACTAACTGCCTTGCTTTTACTTGAACCCTTCTTTTTCTGTTTATCTAAAGGATTGTGGAACTTAGCCATCAAATTCTCCTAATTATTCTCTAATTATCCGCAACACTACAACTTACATTATATACCATATCTTGTCGTTTTTTGTATATATAACGTATATATTTGAAAAAAGCCACCGATCCAATTTCGGATCAGTGGCATTATAATCAAAATGGACTATTTATTCATAAGCTTCATCCTTGATTGCTGACGCTAGGTTGGTCTTGCCAGAAGACTTTGAATCTCCAATGGTAACGCAGTTTTGCGATTCTGAATGTACCATCCCATATTTCTCAGTTGCAGTTTTCTCAATTTTATTGATGTTGCTCGCATCATTTATCTTCGTATTCAACGAATCGACCTCTGCTTGAATATAATCATTCTTCTTCTGTAGCTGATTGTTTTCTTGATTGAGATTTGCCGCAAATGCAGACATAACCACCATCATAAGGCACATAATCCCCGCCACAATAACTATAGCCAGCATTCTCGAATTCTGTCTTGCCCTAGTGCTACGATTGATGCTACCAGAGCCTCTTCTAGCAACATGAGTTCCGCTATTCATTGTTCCTGCTACGTTAGTCGCAACTTGCATTTCCTTCTTCTCCCTTACTGAATACCCTTAAATTTTCTCAATAACTCTTAGCTTCGCGCTTCTTGCTCTCGGATTCTCCTCAAGCTCTTGTTCGCTTGCTACCAATGGCTTTCTCGTAATTTTCCTTACATCTGCCACTTTACCGCATACACACACAGGTAGCTCCGGCGGACAGGTGCATGGATTCAATCTCTTGTTAAACGCATCCTTTACTATTCTGTCTTCTAGTGAATGGAATGTTATAACAGACATTCTTCCACCAGGCGCTAATAGATCAGGAAGTCTCTCCATCGCTAGCTTTAGATGTTCTAGCTCTCCATTTACCTCTATCCTAATCGCTTGAAATGTTCTCTTTGCCGGATGAGGCCCTGTTCGTCTTGCTGAGGCTGGAATAGCAGCCTTTATAATCTCTACCAGTTGTCCCGTGGTCTCTATATGTTTTTCATCTCTCACTTTAACTATGAACTTAGCTATGCGTGACGCCCAGCGCTCCTCGCCGTACTCCTTGATTATTCGGAAAAGCTCAGCTTCTGAATATTCATTTACCACGGTCGCCGCTGTGAACATGTCGTCCTCATTCATACGCATATCCATAGGAGCATCATGCATGTATGAAAACCCTCGTTCAGCTGTATCTAGCTGATATGACGAAACTCCTAGGTCTAAGAGAATCCCATCTACAGTTTCAACCTTCTCCTTTATCTTGTTTGTATCACTGTAATTCGCATGAATGAATGTCTTCTCACACTTGAACTTATTGAGTCTTATCTTTGCGGTCTCAAGAGCGATACTATCTCTATCAACTGCAACCAGATGCCCGTCCTCACTGAGTCTCTTGCAGATCCCCGAGGAATGACCTGCTCCCCCAACCGTGCCATCCATGTAAGTTCCATTTGCCTTTATGTCGAGTGAATCGATAACCTCATTGAATAAAACTGGCACATGTTCAAACGTCATCATCTCTCCTAAAGCCCATACTCAGCTAACTTAGCTATAAAATCTTCATCATCCATAGGATTGTCATCCTCATTTTCATTGAAGATTTCCTTGCTCCAAACTTCTATCTTATCCATTGCACCCAATGTTACTAGATCTTTATCTATCCTCGCATAGCTTTTGAGATTGGCAGGAACTATTACTCGTCCCTGAGAATCAAGTTTACACTCGCTAGCCTGAGAGAATAGCTTTCTGATGAACTCTCGTATAGCTGGATCTGATTGTCTAAGTTCTTTTAACTTCTCTACTAACAGCCCCCAATCTTCCATCGTATAGATGTAGATGCAACGGTCATACCCTCTTGATAGAACGCACTCCCCACCGAGCTGATTTCTGTACTTTGCCGGAATGATTAACCGGTTCTTGCTGTCTATTGAATTTTCATAAGTCCCGGTAAACATCTCTTCCCTCTTTGCACACAAATTCTATTTTTTATATTTGCTCCTCCATTTTAAACCACTTCTCTCCACAATTCAACACTTTATTGGTATTTTTATGTATTTTTCAGTAATTTCACTGATTTTTTTCATAAAAAAAGAAGACTGTTCAAATCCAGTCCTCCATCATAAATTCATTTAATAATCATTCATCAAGTGAGCAAAGATACACTTTTAGATAATCACTTTTTTAAGTCCCACAGCTGCCTCAAGATTTAGCAATCCGTCTGCTTCTGTATAAAAATATACTAGTTTTTCCGCCCTACAATCCATTTCGCCAGGATCCACGGCATCGCTGCGATAAACCTTAAACTCGCTGCCCAGCGGCGCTTCGTGTACGTACCTAAGATTAATCGATGTTATAAAATACTTTTCGGCATCATCAATATTATCGTACAGCTTAGATGCATATACAGTATTATTCATATGCATATTAATATCTATCATCGACATCGCAACCTTGGAACTCTCAACCTCTTGAAACTTAAGCTCTTTAGGGATTCTAAACCTCCTTGGAATCGAGAGTTCTGGAGCCTCATCCATAGAATAAGTACCCATATCATAATCTTTGCTAGCTATAAGCTTTCCAGTAATAGTGTCAACGAGAGCCCAATTACAGATGGCTTTTGCAACCAACTGACCATCTTTATACATTTCATAACCACGCGGAAAATTTGCACCTTTTCCAGGAACAATCCATGTTTCTACATTCACATCTGAATACTTTTCTACTGGTCTAAATACCTCGATATTCATTCGACTAACTACAAAAGATTTATGTTCCTTAGTATACAGTTCGTCGTATGCGACCGCTTCTTCTCTCATCTGCCTATCACCAGATTCTTGAAGAAGCTGCATAAGCTGCATAGGTTTAAGCGCACCATGTAGGTCGACTTCATACGATCTAATATTATAATGGGTCTTGAATCTCATATTAGTCCCCCTTTTATACTCTACAGTCGGACTATTTGTCCTGTAATAAACGATGAGCTGCTTGATGCCAGCTGTCTAGTTGCATCTGCAACATGTGCCCCAAGACTGTCATTTTTCTCATAAATTATAGCATTTACAGTGATATTTGCATCGTTAAGCGATTTTGATAAAGATATCGTAAAGCCCTCTATATATGATTCTAGTATGTCGCATGCGAATCCAGAGTTTTTGTTTTTTGCCGCAGTTATTACCACACTTCCACTGCGTCGGTTTAAAAAAGGTCTTAGTGCTCTAATCGTATAAAATAGCCCATCAATTTCCGCAATCACTCTATGACGCCATTTATCACCATCCATATCATCGAAACTAGTACCATCAGAAATATCGATGTTTAACACAAGCACGTCAAGTTCATCATCGAAGTATCCTCTTAGCACCTCAAGTGCTGACCATAATGAATCAAGCTTAGATGCTTTACACCTAATATTAAGCGCACTCGCCTCTTTGCTAAGAGCAATAGCCTTGTCGTACGAATTACTGTAAAAGAAAGCTGTAGATGCACCGTACGAAGCAAAACTTCTTACGAGCATATCTCCACCGGCATTCACCCCATCTGTTATAAGAACTCGTTTGCCCTTTCTCATGTTTTGACCTCCAACAATACTGCTTATGAATAGATTTAATGTTATCACTTAGCACGCGCAACATCAAGAGACCGCTATATGCATCTGCACATAGCGGTCTCCTAATATATTCAAAATATGTGTTAACTTTAGCTTCTTCCAAATTCTGCTATTTCCAGAAATCCGTCTCGTCGTGTATACCGATGTCTGAAGCGATAAAATGCGGGTCAAGACCAGCATGTTTCTGTTTCCTATAGTCATTCAAGCATCTAACCGCAGTTCCACCGAGAACTAGAATTACCGGCATGTTAGTAATTACCATGAAGCCCTGTGCCATATCAGCCATATTCCATACAAGATCAGCCTGAGACACTGCTCCTACGTATATGAGAACAATGGCAATACATCTAAACACAAGAGCTTCTTGCCTCTTTAAATCCCTCTTCAACACAAATGCTAGGCAGCCTTCACAATATGAATAGTTTCCAATTAGAGTAGTAAACGCAAAGAAGAACATAGATACTGCGATAAATATCGGTCCGAAATTGCCAAGGGTCGAATGAATAGCAGCTTGCACGTAGCCCGCAGCATTTGCAGCATCTCCATTAACATATTTCTGAGGGTCTACATTTGTAATCAGGCACAGGAATGCAGTTGTCGAACAGATAAGAAGTGTATCTATAAATACCGATAACATCTGGACGAGTCCCTGTTTTACAGGGTGAGATACATCCGCTGTAGCGGCAGCATTAGGTGCAGATCCCATACCAGCTTCATTGGAGTATAATCCTCTCTTTACACCAAACATTATGCATGATCCAGTAAATCCACCGAAAATCGCTTTAAAGTCAAAGGCATTTGCTAAAATTAGATGGAACATGTGAGGAACATTCTTGATGTTCATAAGGATAACCACAAGCGCAACACCTACATAGATGACACCCATCACTGGTACAAGTATTTTTGTTACATCTGATAATCTCTTTGCTCCACCTATTACAATTGCGCCAAATGCAATCGCAAGGATTACACCGATGACCTTTGGTGAATTTTGATTATAGAAGCTGAACGCGCTAAATGTTGATTGCAGGTTATAAGCTGCGAGCATATTATAACCGACGGCATATGTAAATATTATGATTATAGAAAAGAATACGCCAAGCACTTTGCCAACGCCTTTAAGTTTAATGGCATCACGCATGTAATATGCCGGCCCGCCGTAGCTAGATCCGTCGCTGTTCTTCTTATAAATCTGAGCAAGCGTAGACTCAACAAAAGCCGATGCTCCGCCCAAAATGGCAGTAAGCCACATCCAGAAAATCGAACCAGCACCTCCAAGAATAATAGCTGTCGCAACACCGATAATATTGCCAGTACCAACTCTTGAAGCAGTAGAAACCATTAGTGCCCCAAACGACGAAATACCGTTCTCACTCTTAGGTTTCTCTGCCACAACTTTGAGTGAATCCTTAAACATACTTATCTGCATGAATCTGGTGCGAATTGTAAAGTACAATCCGCCAGCAAGGAGTAGCAGTGGCACAAACCACGGTCTATATAGTACATCACTAATCATGAGCACTATATTGTTAATAGCATTTTCCATATTTTTTTCTCCCTAATAATAAGTCCGCATAGTAATAACGTATAAAGTAAAAGTATTTTAGTATAAAAAGTTGATGCATGATTCCCATAATAATCATGCATCAACGTGAAAATTATACCACACTACAAATAATGTGTCTATTATTTGTCTAATATTTAAATAAGTTGTATGCCTTACAATCTTAAGCTTTTAATTAACTCCCCCTTGTCTTCACGGTTAAGCTTCTTGATATACCACTCTCTACTCATCGCTTCACGCTTATTGTCAAACTCTTCATAATACACGAGACTTACTGGAAGTCTCGCACTAGTGTATTTTGCACCGTTTCCTCTATTGTGTGCATCAATTCTTTTAGCGAGATTGACCGTCCATCCAGTGTATAAGGTGCCGTCTCCGCAAAGCAATATATATGTATAGAAACCGTCTTTTTCAGGCGCTTTTAGCTTTTTAAACTTTTCTACATGTGAAGATTTATAATTATTAATCATAAAATTACCCATTAATCTTTTTCATCGCTGCTAAAACATCATCCATATGGCCATGATTGCCGCCTTTGTTGTAGCAGCCCAATGTAATGACTATGTACTTTTTGCCATTCTTTTCCGCTAATACAGCTATGCTCTTGCCTGCTTCTTGTGTATATCCAAACTTACCACCGAGAACTTTAAAATTCTTCCTCTTGTACTTATTAAATGCTGAAATAACGTCATTTGATAATTTTATACCATTAGGGTGACGCTCAGTCTTTGTCGATACACAAGTCGGCGTAGTGAAAATTTTGTAATAATCTTTATCCGATAACGACTCCTTGAGTAATTTCGCAACATCTGAAGCAGTCGAAAACTCTCCTTTCTTATACACACCATCCGGTGTCTCGTAATGTGTATTGGAAAGTCCTATTACACTTGCTTCGTCATTCATCTCACTTACGAAATGGTTTATATTGCCACCCATCATGCTAGCAATCGAATTTGCACACGCACCATCAGATCGCATAATCATCGCATAAAAGAGATCCTTTAAATCGGTGCTTTCATCCACATCATAACCCACCATAAACTCTTTTTGCCGCTTGACAATATTAACCGCTTCTTCACTCACTTGCCCGCTATCATCAAGGACAAGACCCTTACTTCGCATAATTATGAGAGCTTTTCGGCATGTCATCAGCTTAGTCAGCGATGCTATAGGTAGCTTCTTATTGCCGTTAACATCAATCTCTACTTTACCGTCAGTCAAGTTGTATACATATACACTTTTGCTATTATAGGTATCTTTGCTTCCGCTTCGGCACTCTCCAGTTCTTCTATCAGAGATAAAAAAACACATGAAAGAAACTATTGCAACCACGATGATTGCAATAGTTATGCCGATGTAAATCCTTTTTCTTTTGTTCTTAGTTTCGTTCTTAGTTTCCAATATACCTTCTTACCAAAATTCATACGGAAAGTCAGCGGCTAAATCAAGGTTCTTAGCCTTTTAGCTGTTATTACAGCATCTCCATAAAAGCAGTAATCCTTGTATTGAGCTGTCCAACATCTGCCTTAGAGTAATCCGTCTCCACGCTCAGATACGGAATGCCTTTCTCTTCTGTTACGAATTTTCCTATCGATTTAGATTCAATATTATATGTCAGACAGGCCGTAAGCGACATATCCACTACTCCATCTACATTATATTGATCGATTAGTCTCCCTAGCAGTTCATACCTATTCTCATTTGGAGTCATCACTGAACAGCCAATCTTAAGGTATCTATCTGCTATCGCTCCTATTATATCATCAGCTTCTGCATCCACAAGTCTATCAAAATTCTTATATCCAGAGCAGTTCTCGTAACATACAACAACGCCGCCATTGTTTTCTATGGCATTCACGACCTTCATGGTTCCACTCCCCATCGGACATCCTGTTATTAAAATTCTAGAACGCTTATCTAACATATTGCCATGATTGTATTCATCTTCTATTCGATTAGTCAGGGCATTAAGTGATCCGATAAGTTCTTCTTTATCGAATTTAAAGGTGCTACCATATACAGCATTGAATAGATTTTCTCCTGTAATAGGTGCCGGATCATGTATCATCACTTCAGAAATCATCCTCTGTGCATCCCTCTCCCTATTCTTGAGCCTTGCAGCATCTCGAAGCTTATCTTCTGTAATTTCAACACAAAATTTTTCTTCCAAATACTTGATAAACTTAACTACTTCTGCACGCCACAGCTTCCTACCTTCTTCGTCCTGACTATTAGGAAGATTCATTAGGTAGAGTTCCTTAAAATCAGACATGAGCTCATACATTTTCTTCTTGCCATCGCAAGTCGTTTCACCTACAACTACGTCGGAAAAGTGGAAGTAAGGACATTTATCAGATTTTGCAAACCCATAGCTAGCCTTAATCAGCGGACATAGGTTGGCAGGTAAATCTTTTTCGGCCTCAGGAATAGTTTCATCTGACATAGAACATAGCCCTATCGGCGCTGCGCCCGCCGCCATTGCAACCTCCTGCGGAAAATACGTACAGTATGCACCTACAACTGGTGTCCCTGACTCCTTAATCTCCTTAACACTTAAGAATGAGTTCCTCCTCTGTTCCGAGAACTCCTCAAATATCTCTGGCAAATCCTTTATAATCTCCATTTCTTACTTTCACCTGCTCCTTAATTATCCAAAGTCCATGTTACATGTGATAAATCATTTTTGCGAAGTCGAATACATCTCACAATATTACACCTGGTCACTTTAGTGGATTTTACACCTGGTCATGTATAAATTCAATCTCATTAGTGCGTATTTTTCAGCATTTAGAAGAGTATCAGTCTTTTTTATACTATCGGCAAATATTTTACATTTTTCTATAATTATTAGAAAAGGCTATTATTAAGCATTTATTAAATTGTACGCAATCTACTATCATATTTTGTATTTAAATGCTATATTACAGCTAATAAACATGATTATCGTAAAATAGGAGAATTAAGATGAACAGTACAAAATTAAGCAACCTCAGAGTCTTGTCTGGGGCAAAGCTCAAATATATAGCATTTCTCTCAATGCTGATAGATCATACAAATAAAGCACTTATATACCCAAATCTTACGGGAGGAAAACTGAATGTCTTAAGCGATATATTCGATATACTCGGCAGAATTGCCTTCCCTATATTTGCGTTCCTTCTTGTAGAAGGTTATTTCAAAACACGAAACAAATGGCGATACCTCGGAACACTTCTGTTGTTCGGGGTTATTTCAGAAGTTCCTTTCGATATGTTTACAAGTGCAGAATTATACGAAAAGAATTGGAGCAACGTGATGTTTACGCTTGCACTCATGCTCATAACAATCTGGCTTATCGATACTCTTAAGGAAAAAATGGGGTCTTTACACAAGATCTTTTGGTTCCTCGCATCTGTTCCAGTCCTACTAGTTGGCATTGCTCTATCCTTGTACTTCAGTGTTGATTATGACTACCATGGGATTCTTATCGCATACTTTTTCTATCTATTCCACGGCAGGGAACTTTTAGCAGTTCCATTCTGCTTTGTATCAATGATTAAAGAGCCGTGGGCGCTACTTGGATATGGATTTGTTTTAACTTATAACGGTGAGCGAGGAAAGCAGTATAAGCTATTGAATTATTTATTCTACCCTGTACACCTACTAATACTGGGAATCATTAGGATGAAGTTCGGAATCTAAATTATATCCTAGTGCCGAATTTGAACAATATAAAAATATATGGTGCATATTTCTCAGATTATAGCTACTTAATATAAGAAGACAAAATGCTAAAGGTCTGATTCGAAGAATCAGACCTTTTTGCATGTGCGAAATATGGAGTTAGGAATATTTCGACCTATGTTAGTATGTGGCCAACACCCATCGATATGGATATATGCTTTAAAGGCGACATTGGAGCTGCACTACACAACTGACTATCGCCATCATGCTATCTATCTTATGTAAAACCATTCTATGGTATGGAATTGTTCTATTGTCAAGTGATTATTTTCTTTTTTTACAAAATGCTTATGATTTATATTGTTTTTAGATTTGATGTATCATAAAAATATATAGACCTCATTTGAATACTTTTGCATATAAAAACCTTGGATTTACTCCAAGGTTCATTCATATCAATACTATATACTTTTCTCTAGCCGATCTTTATCTGAAGTTCCATTACCACATGGAGCTCTCCATCTTTTTTAACCCTGCTAGCTATGATACCCCTTACCGGATTAATCGCAACCATTTCGCCATAGTTCTCACTAGCATCCTTACGGAACATATCGATTACCGACATATCAAACTTTTTTACAGAACCAATATTTACAAGAGAACACAGATAAATTCCCTCTGGCTCATACTTGTATCCATGAGGCAAATCTATGGATAGTTCATCTGTGTATGATTCTGATATAACCGCATACCACGACTCCATATCATCGATTGAAGTAAAACCATAATCCACAAAAGGATTTACGTAATCTGAGAATAAAACCTCGCTGATAGGTACAGTAAGTTCTATAGATCCAAATTCGCCCTTCCTACTGTCAACAATATGGTATCTGTAGTGACCGGACACGCTCTTTATCCAAGAATTACCAATTTTCTGTTCTCTCAAATCATATCTGGATTTTAGTTCGTCTATGCGTTTGAGAAGCGCAGTGCCATAGCTTATCTCACTTTTGAGTTCATTATAATACCTATCCAGATAACGCGACTTATTGTGCTCATAATCACCCTGCCGCATCGCCTCGATTTCTCTAATGCTCAGATTAAGATTTTTGTGCTGAATTGTATCAAGTAGCTCAAAAACCGCCATATTATCATAGGTGCGATAATTGTTGTTTTCATTGCGCTCCGAGACTATCACACCCCGCTTCTCATAGTAGCGAATCATATCTCTTGATAAGTGCAAAAAATTAGCAACTTCTCCGATTGTGTACTTCATATCCCCACCCTATTAACCTTTGGCATGATTATATAGTATAGATGGGAGTTCAATGTGAATTGTTTTTATTATGTGCAAGGTAGTTTAAAAACTATTTAAATTTGCAGAGTATTTTTTAAACAAATAATTAAATTTTTTATTTTCATTAAAAAATATGCTTGTTTTTTAATGATATGTCATATATTTGTACTATATTTGAAATTAGAGAGGTGATTTTAATGAGAAGTAAGGGATACAAACACTTATCAAATATATACTATGATAATCAGGATGATTATATAAATTTATATGAAAGCAGAATTAACTCAGATGAATGCATTCACCTCGACTTTTTGATTAACGATTCACCTGCATTCTTTTTAGAAACACCTGAATTATTAAAAGCTGTAATCGAAATTGCACGAATTAATAAAGATATAAAACAAATCATGAACGAGCTGCCTCAAATACCGCTTACTCAGTATATAAATAAATGCCTAATAGATGAAATTGTATTAACAAATAGCATAGAGGGTATATAGTACACGCAGAGAAATAGGTGATTTGCTCGACAACCCTAAAGCAAAAAGCAAGAGATTTGTAGGATTAGTAAAAAAATATGTCGCGTTAACTGGGGAAAACCACATGCTATAAATCACTGTAAATCAGAGCCCTCATAAATTCTATAAGCTAGATTTAGATGTTGTAAAAAGATATGTTGAGAAATAATAATAGCAAAGTTATAGCATTGTATAAAAAGATAGTTTATAACAACCGATATAGTTATTGAAATTACAGCTCTTATAGTTGTTATTTCTCTTTTTGGTCTAATATGCAGCGGTGTAAACAAAACATGTATGAAAAAAACGTTTGAAACTTATGAGGTTCAATATGTAGCAAAATTTCTTCTTTCACAGAAATATCATTATAGAATGATATTAATTTGAGCATTTGTAATGTAATAGAACATGATGTGAATTGATTTTATTATCTACAAGCCAGGCTGTGTTGACCTATTTAAAATAATTTTTCAGGCAGATTAACCTTATGGTATTTTTTTAAACCAATACGTATGCATTCCCGAATTTATAACTAAGGCCCCATTAGGGACTTGCCTAATAGTCTTAAAGACATTTGAATAGTCCCCTACACCAAAAATAAATGGAAATATGCAATAAGATAAAAGTGCCCTTCCTATACCACCATAGTTTACAAAATACAATGCCCAGCTCAGATATGGTATGATGGCAAAAATAATAGTCGGTGCAAGAGACATTATTATAAACTGTTTCTTTTTAAGTGGTTTTGATGAATAACAAACAAGTACCCCATTAATTGGTGATAAATATATCTTCGCAAATGCATTTTTACCGTAAAAAAGCATCTTAAGAATAAATGTGTTTACATTGTTGCTTTCTTTAAACATAACTGCATTTTGTGGCAATTCAAAATCTTCCAGTTCATTTAAATCATTTATGAATCTGTGTTTCTTTAAAAAACTATACATAAAGATGCCCTAACATATAGGAAATGACAAAGTAAACAAGTAAGCTTATGATAAATATTCCTACTTTTTTCATCTCGTTCCTTTTATCTATATCAACGTTTTAAATAATACTTCTGAAAGCCTATTTATTTTTTGCTTATTTGCCACTATCTCTCTGGAATGATCTCAATCCAATATCCATCCGGATCTTCAATAAAATAGATTCCCATGCCCTCATTGACAAAGACAATACAGTCCAATTCTTCATGCAGCTTTACAGATGCTTCCATATCATCAGTTGTCATTGCAAGATGATACTCGAGTTCACCGAGGTTATACGGCTCCTTGCGATCATGTAGATATGTGAGTTCCAGCTGGAAATCAGTTTTTCCATCACCAAGATAAACTAATGTAAAGTCATCACCACGATTTTCTCTAACTGGCTTTAATCCAAGTGCCTTATCGTAAAACTCAAGGCTGCGATCTAAATCTAGAACGTTGAAGTTAAAATGGTTAAAAGTAAACATGTTTTTCTCCTTTAAATCGTAACAGAATATAAATTCAATAGTATTATCGATTTCCCAGAATATCTTTCAAACGAGGAATTCATTCAATACTACTTGAACTTGATTAGGTTAATTCTATTTCTATCATACTTAGATATAATTTTTCTGTATTATATCATACAACAATCAGATATGAGACTACTCTGTATTTGACCTGCTTTGCCTCTCACTTCGGTTCACTCGCGAGGCGGCTAGCTAGGTCATAATCGAACCTCACTGGAACCCGTGGCTTCTCGTCCCATCCTTGTTACATTAAAAAAGAGACGAGCTTCGCTCGTCTCTTTTGGCGGAGGACATGGGACTCGAACCCACGGGGCTGTTACGCCTTACCTGATTTCCAATCAGGCTCCTTAGCCACTCGGTCAATCCTCCACACGCGGCTAACGCACTCATATTCAAATCGTGCCTAAATAGGTTAACATAAACGAAATATAAACGCAAGCCGTTA
Organism: Mogibacterium neglectum; assembly: GCF_030644205.1. Taxonomy (NCBI): domain Bacteria; kingdom Bacillati; phylum Bacillota; class Clostridia; order Peptostreptococcales; family Anaerovoracaceae; genus Mogibacterium; species Mogibacterium neglectum. Next base: position 612,498 of record NZ_CP128647.1, on the reverse strand, counting down.
TTATTTTCACGCGTATGGTATTATGTAATATATAGAAAGGAGTATCAAATGCACGAACTTATCGAACTACTAAAAAAAGATATGAAGCCAGCATTAGGTGTTACAGAGCCTGGAGCTATCGCTTTTGCCGTTTCAACGGCCTGTTCGTACCTTGAAAGCGAAGCAGATAGCATTGATATTAGACTTAACAGCGGTATATATAAGAATGCTTTTACCTGTGGCATACCGAGCAGCCCTCACGTAGGTAACCTATATGCAGCAGCACTTGGTGCAATTGCTGCCGACCATTCCAAGGGGCTTGAGTGTCTTTCATCAGTTACTCCTGCTGATAACAAAGCAGCTGAAAGGATGATTGCCGAAGGTCGCATCAATGTTTTACTATCGGAAGTGAGCAGCCGCATACACATAGAGGCAACTGTTCGCTGCGGTGATGAATCTGCAGAGGTTATCATTTGGGATGCTCATACCAATATTACGTGCATAAAGCACAACGGTAGGATTATAAAAGGTAGCGACTCTCCTACTGATGAGCAATCTGAATCGACTGAGCCACCGATAATTCACAAGTATACCCTTCAAGATTTTGTGAACCTGGTTAACGAAGTCCCATACGAAGATATCGAGTTTATAAAAGATGCTTACAGGATAAATTTGGATCTTTACAAAGTATCTATGGATAGTGACCGCACGACTTTTGCGAAATCACTTTATGCTATTAACGGAAACAAAACTATCAGCAGTAACGCTGTCGATACCGCAAGCCTGTTATGCAATGCTGCAATTGAAGCTAGAGTACTTGGACTTGATGCTCCCGCGATGAGTATTACAGGTTCTGGGGCACACGGTATCATCGCCACACTTCCTCTATATGGGTACTGTAAAATCCACAATATTGACGACGAGAAGCTTATCCGAGCAACCGCACTTAGCTATCTGATCTGTACATATATCAAAGAATATTCTGGAAAGTTGTCTGCATTTTGCGGATGCGCTATCGCAGCAGGAAGCGGCATGGCTTCTGCACTTGTTTACCTTGATGGAGGTGACACTGAAGCGATATCCAGATGTCTCAACAACATGGCTAGCAGTATCACCGGTATGATTTGCGACGGTGGAAACCATGGATGTGTCATGAAGGGTGTCTCCGCTGTAGATACGGCTTTTCGTTCAAAAGACTTTGCAATGGCTGGTATTTGTATCGAGAATCTACATGGTATCAATGGTTCTACGCCTGAAGAAACCATGCGTAATATGGGATTAATCGCCTCGCCTGGCATGGTCAAAACCGAAGAGACCATCTTAGATATAATGAAATCAAAACTGCATTCATAAGTATAGTCAATGTTGTAATCATAAGTATAATCAGTATTGCAATTATGCTTATAATGACAAAGCGGACGGCAATGCCGTCCGCTTGTTTTATTTGATTTCACATGGAACTCGATTCAAAACCTTACTATTCGTAAATCTTGTACTCCTTTGTCTCAAGAGCTCTGAGAGCACCATCAGCGAGAGACTTCATCTCTTCCTCTCCTGGGAATCTTAGAACTGGAGCAACCTTACCTACGTAGGAAGTGATTTCCTCACAGAATCTATCACTATAAGCCATTCCACCTGTGTAAACGATTGCATCTACATCGAAGTGAAGAACAGCAGACATAGCGCCGATATCCTTAGCTAGCTGATAAGCAATAGCTCTGAATGCACCTAAGCACTCCTTATCTCCTTCGTCAAATGCCTTGTTCTCTACTGTACGGAAATCCTTAGTTCCTGTGTATGAGAATACACCAGCCTCATGACCGATGATCTTCTTTACTTCAGCCTTAGTCTTTCCTGAGAAGCATAGGTTAACGAGGGCATTTGCAGGAAGGGCACCACCTCTATCCATACCCATAGAACCATCGTCCTTTACATTGTATACATCTACAACTCTGCCCTTTTTGTGAGCTGCAACAGATACTCCACCTCCGAGGTGAACTACAACTAGGTTGAGGTCCTCATAAGCCTTTCCGATTTCCTTTGCTGCCTTTCTAGCAACTGACTTCTGGTTAAGCGCATGGAAAAAGCTCTGTCTCTCCATACCCTTTAGTCCAGAGTATCTAGCAACATCATCAAGCTCATCTACGCAAACAGGGTCAACGAAGAAAGCAGGAATTCCGACTTTATCTCCTAGCTCTTTTGCAAGATAAGCTCCCAGGTTTGCAGCATGCTCGCCATAAGGTGGGTTCTTAATATCTCTGATAACTGCATCATTTACGAGATAAGTTCCAGATGGGATATGCTTGAATAAACCTCCACGACCGCAAATTGCGTCAAAATCCTCTAGCTTGTAGCCTTCAGCCTCGAGTGTCTTCATTATTACGTCGCGACGGAATGGCATCTGATCTACGATGTTTGCATACTTGTCCATCTCAGCTGCATCGTGGTCAATACCTACGCGCATAAGCTCCTGATCATTCTCGTATACAGCAATCTTTGTGGATGTTGCTCCAGGGTTGATTACAAGAATCTTCATGTTACCAATTTCTCCTTTCGTTACCTCAATATTTTAATCATGTCCTTAGTATAAATACATTCGAACGTGATAACATGACTATTTATTTCTATTACCAGCTTTGCGTCTCTCAATCTCTTTGAGAAGCTTCTTTCGAAGTCTGATATCCTCTGGCGTTGCTTCTACGAGTTCATCTCCATTGATAAATTCAAGTGCCTCCTCCAGAGTAAATGTCCGCGGTGGTGTTAGCTTAATCGTATCGTCGCTACCAGCCGCACGCATATTAGATACTCTTTTTGCCTTGCATGGATTTACTACCATATCATCGCCTCTAGAGTTCATGCCTACTATCATACCTTCATAGACGTGAGTCCCAGGTTCAACGAACATCTGTACTCGCTCCTGAATATTAAATATTGCATATGGCGTACAGTTGCCTTCTTCCTGTGCTACAGCAACGCCGTTAGTGCGCTCTGGGATTTCACCTTTCCAAGATTCAAATCCTTCGAATCTTCTAACCATGGTACCTTCCCCATGAGTGTCATTTATAAACTCACTTCTATATCCCATGAGTCCACGGGTTGGAACTGAGTACTCAATCTTCGAATATCCATTTCCTTCGCTCATCATCTGCTTCATCATACCCTTACGCATATTGAGCTTAGATATGACCGAACCAGAATATTCATCTGGAACACTAACAACAACCTCTTCAACTGGTTCTAGCAGACCTCCACTGTCACCGCGCTTAGTTACAACCTCAGGCTTTGATACAGCGAGTTCGTATCCTTCACGGCGCATATTTTCAATCAGAATCGACAGATGAAGCTCGCCTCTTCCAGATACCTTGAACGCATCGGTTGAATCTGTAGGCTCTACCACTAGACCGACATTGACTTCAAGCTCTTTCTCCAGTCGTTCTTTGATATGTCTGCTTGTCACGTACTTGCCAACTTTACCAGCGAACGGAGAAGAGTTAACCATGAAATTCATCGACAAAGTTGGCTCTTCGATACTGATATTACCAAGAGATTCAGGGTGAGCAGGATCACAGATTGTCTCTCCTATCGAGATATCGGAAATACCAGATACAACAACGATATCCCCGCACTCAGCTTCGTCAACTGACATTCTCTGAAGACCTCTATATACAAACACCTGATTTATCTTGGCATTGTACGACTCTTCCTCATCCTTCATGACAACTACTTGCTGTGCTGCTTTGAGTGTACCTCTTGTAATTCTACCGATTCCTAATCTACCGATATAGTCATCGTATGCAAGTGAAGAAATCTGCAGCTGAAGTGGCTCGTCTCTTAGATCAGGATATGGGTCGCAGTGTTCAACAATCTTATCAAGCAGAGGCTCTATATTGAACTCACCAAAGCCCTTAGGACTTTTCTTAATCTTAGTTGTACCGTCATCCACCATGATATCAGCAACTTCACTAGGGTCACTGACTGCTATTCCCTGCCTAGCAATTCCATACATGATTGGGAAATCTAGCTGTTCATCGTTAGCCTCAAGATCCATAAACAGTTCATAAACTTCATCTACAACCTCATCTATTCTAGCATCTTTCTTATCGATCTTGTTGATAAATAATATTGGATTTAAGCCCTGCTCAAGCGATTTATTAAGCACGAATCTAGTCTGAGGCATAGGACCTTCACTAGAATCAACTAGTAGGATTACTGTATCAACAGTCTTCATGATACGTTCAACCTCAGAGCTGAAGTCTGCATGGCCTGGTGTGTCCACAATGTTAATCTTGTAGTCCTTATACATGATTGAGCAGTTTTTGGAATATATAGTAATTCCACGCTCGCGTTCAATTGCATCACTATCCATTACACACTCTACAACCTCTTCATTGTCTCTGAACACGTGAGATTGAGCTAGAAGCGCATCAACAAGTGTTGATTTTCCTGCGTCAACGTGTGCAATTACTGCAATATTAATTATCTTATTCTTTTCTCCCATCGTTATCCCTTCTAAATGGCTATACAATATTTATCTACCGGAACCGAAGAAAAATCTCCTTCTACGGTTAATCACGTAATAAACGCTCTCTATTGTTCTTTCAAATTGATAAAGTTCTCTAGTCAAAGTCTCGACATCACCATTTGAAACGCTAGCCGTCGATGTGCGTCCTTCGGCAACAATTTCAAACCAATCTGGTGCTGAAACTTTGAACCCTCTGAATTTCTGTGCCCATATCTCATACTGTGAGAACTGCATAGCGTATGGCAGCATCTCATAGAAATATTCGGAGTTTGATCTCTGCATTATAGCTATATCCCTAGGCTGTGCCGCTTCAATGAAGTTGCGCATACCCATCATCCTGTTTGAAAGGCGAGCGTTTTCTCTAGCCCTCGCCGTCATCAGGCATGTCATTACACCTCCAAATATACCAGTTACTAGTATCAGAAGAGGAATCATTATTGATTTGTTGCACTTATGCACTAGGTATCCTACGTACACGAGTTCGGCTGCGTAAAGCGCCGAGTACATGGATATTGACATCTTGAAATGATTCCAATCCATATCAAACCGCAGATCAAATCTCCTCGTGATAATATTCAAAATTAACACAGAAAATACGAATAACCCAGTAGGAAGGCCATATTTAATCTCTTCCTCATACATATACATCGACACAAGTACAGGAATCGTAGCAATAGCAAGAGATATGGCTATAATACTTACATATCTAAACAGCTTCGATATTGTAGTGCTCGCCCTCATCTCTCGAGAGCTATAGCCGCTAGCAACACTGCTTTCAACATCGAGAAGTATCCTTTTTAGCTTAACGCCTATGCCCTCCATCTCGACAGCTCTTCCCTCATAAACATCTTCGAAAAGTTCTCCATAGATTGCACGAATATATCTATCTTCATCAATAGAGGGTGATTTGAGCTTCACCAGCTTGTACTTCTTAGGAGCATACTCAACTATCTTGAGGCAGCCCGCTATACCTAGCCTGACAATGAGCGGAACGATATCTCGTATTGACAGTTTGCCGTTAAATACATATGCCACGTCAGCAGTCGATATGCCATCAATTGGATTAGAGATAACCTTTTTCTTAAACTTAGGATCTCTTCCACCTGCTAGCCATAGAATCAATGACAAGGTTGCTGCTGCTATAAATAGCACACCACCTAGTCCAATAGTCCACTCGTTATTGAGAGAATCCTTCCAGTATCCGTCTGGAAGCTCTGCCTTAAAAGTAATGCCAAAATCCGACGGAATAAGTGAACCATTCATAGTAATGGTATTTCCATCTATAGAGTAGGACATCTTGTTTGATACATCCTGTGAACCGAACTGCCCTGCGTAGTACTGAAGGTCATCCCAAGGAAAGTCTTTAGGCAGCACTAGTGTGAACTTGTAGCTCTGAATCGGCACCTCCCAATCAGGTGATAATGCAGTTAAATAAAATAAATCATAATTTTTATTCTTTTCAGCAAACTCTTTTACGACATAAGTAATCTTAAAGGTGTGACTTCCTTTCTTAAGCCGCTTCTTATCTTTGATTACGATGTTGTACTTTGAACCATTTTTTGCCAAAGAAAAATCAGTACTCTTGACCTCTACATCACTAATGATATAGTTCCCTGCTGGTACATCGAAAGATATTTCCGAAAGATTGTTCGGAAGATTAACGGTTATCTGCTTAGTGACTTCATAGGTGTGATTCTTTTTTACAACTGCCTTAAAATCATAGTTGTTAATCTCATAGCTATTGTCCTTAGTTGCACCGAAAGAGTCAGCCAAAACTAGACCATGAATCACACTCATGATTGCTAAAATTAGTAATATTTTAAGTAAGTATTTATATATATTTGACAACACTTTGCCATTGCTCGTCATTATACGTCTCCTTCTAGGCAATACTTCTTGATATTATACCGCATAAAATGGTTAAGCACAATGATTCAAAGGGGCATAGAATAGTTGATACGCTTTGAACCTTAGTATAAAATACAGGATAGATACTATATTAACGAGGGTGTAATATGAAGAGACAAGATTATATATCATGGGATGAATATTTTATGGGAGTTTCCCTGCTTGCAGCTAAGCGAAGCAAGGATCCAAACACGCAGGTTGGAGCTTGCATTGTCGATAGCAACAATGTGATTCTATCCACTGGTTACAACGGATTCCCTGTTGGTTGCTCGGATGATGATCTACCGTGGGACAGAACTGGCGAGGATACCAAGTATCCTTACGTTGTTCATGCTGAACTCAATGCAATTCTAAATTCAGGAGGTAAATCTCTGAGAGGAGCTACGATCTACGTTGGACTTTTCCCATGTAACGAATGCGCTAAGGCGATTATTCAGTCCGGCATCAAGGAGGTCGTATATTTAAACGACAAATATGCTAACGAGAAATCCACCTTAGCATCTAAGAGACTCCTCGGCATGGCTGGGGTTAAGCTTCGCAGGCTTACTCCTAGGGAAAAGAATCTCGTACTAAGCTTCGAAAATGAGCTTGATAGATAGCTCATAATTTTATAGTTATTATTAAGAAATTATTTTATTAATTGGAGGTACTGTTATGAATCTTCTAGTTGTTGGTCCTCGCGGCAAAATGGGTCGCCTAATCACAGCAATTGCTGCAGACCGCGAAGAGATTACTATCATCGGTGGTGTCGCTCCTGCTGACAGAGATTACATAGGCAAGGATATTGGAGAAGTCGCTATGATCGGCAGAGCGCTGGGCGCCCCTGTTGTTTCGGACATCGAAGAGCTAATTGATGACTGTGATGTGATCATCGATTTCGCCACTGTTGAGCAGGCTATGATTACACTGGAAGCTGCGAAAAAGCACAAGAAAGCACTAATCTGCGGAACCACTGGATTCAGCCAAGAACAGAGAGAAGCATTTGAAGAAGCAGGCAAAATAATCCCTGTAATGCTTGCGGCTAATACATCTAGACTTGTAAATGTTATGTATAAACTAATCGAAGATGCTACAGAATTAGCTGGTGATGTGGACGTTGAGATACTCGACATGCACGATGGTACTAAGCTCGACTCACCTAGTGGTACTGCTAAGGAAATCGGAGAACTTGTAGCTAAAACTAGAGGCGAATCGCTCCATGATGTAGATAGATATGGTAGACAAGGAAGATGCCCTCGCGAGCATGGCGAGATTGCTTTTCATTCCATCCGAGGCGGAGATATATCAAGTAGTCATACGACATATTTTGTAGGTCTTGGTGAGAGACTTGAGATTACTCATCACTCTCAGAGCTTTAAGTGCTTTGCTGCCGGTGCAGTCGACTGTGCCGTTTACCTCAGCAAGCAGCCCGTTGGTTCATATACGGTTCAGGATTGCTTTGGGCTGTAGAACATATGTAACAGATATAATATTAAACTAATAACCATGCAGAAAAACAAGGTATCAGCTACCCCGTCTCTGTATGGTTATTAATATATTTAGGCTATCTGCTAAACCGCTCTATCACCTTATCCGCCTGCTTTATGCCATCGCATGCTGCCGAAGTGATTCCACCTGCATATCCGCAGCCCTCACCTGCAGGATAGATGCCGGAGATTGTTGTGCTTTCGCCCGTCTCTCTATCTCTAATAACTCTTAGAGGTGCCGAGCTTCTAGTTTCAACAGCTTTGATTACTGCATCTGGGCTATCATATCCGTGAATCTTCTTGGCGAAATTCGGAACCGCCTCTCTTATCGCTTCATATGCAAAGTCCGGAAGAGATGCTATGACCGTATCTGCTTTTCCAGATAGGAACTCACCCATAGTACATGTTGGAGGTTTGTAGTTTCCACCACCGTTTACAAAAGCGAGCTTTTCGTACTTCTGCTGGAATCTAATGCCAGCTAGAACATCATCAGATTCAAAATCACTCACTCTCACATCGCAGAGAATGCCGCTGTTAGCAGTCCCGCTATCTCTCCGTCTGTTGCTCATGCCATTAACGCAAACTTCACCATTATGCGTCGAGCAAGTTACAACCTCACCTCCAGGGCACATGCAAAAAGAATATACACCTCTACCATTGCTCGCTTTGTACGAAACCTTGTATTCCGCTGGCGGAAGCCTATCCTCTGATCCGTACTGTGCTCTATCTATTAGCTCCTGTGGATGCTCCATTCTAACTCCTATAGAAAGTGGTTTCTGTTCCATCTCAAGATTCGCTTCTTTGATAAGTTCATACGTATCTCGCGCACTGTGACCAGTTGCCAAGATCATTGCATTAGTCGCAAGTACTTCCGTTCCTCCGTCTAGAGAAGTGATGGTAACAGACTCGAGTTCACCATTTGAAATCGATATATCGCTGAGTCTTGCTCCAAACCTAACTTCGCCACCGAGGTCAATTATCTGTTCTCTAAGCCTTATTATCACTGCTCTCAACACGTCTGTGCCTATATGAGGTCTATTTTTGTATATAATTTCTTCTCCTGCCCCTGCATCGGCAAAGGTTTCCATTACGAACTTAATATTAGGATCCTTGATGCCGCTGGTCAGCTTTCCATCGGAAAATGTACCAGCTCCACCTTCTCCAAAGAGAATGTTGGATTCTTCATTAAGAATGCCATTATTTCTAAAAGACTCTACATCTTTAACACGTTCAGACATCCCTTTTCCACGCTCTATGACAATCGGTCTATATCCATTCTTTGCAAGCTCTAGGGCAGCAAATATACCACACGGCCCGAATCCTACGATAACTGGACGACCTATAAGCTTCTCACTTCCAGGCATCGGTTCCAATTTTTCAATTGGCTTATGTACGTTACACTTATGCTTTTTTGCAATTCTAGGCGACACCTCTACTCTTGTCGTAAAATCCACGGTATACACCATGAAAATTTTTGTCTTATCCCTGGCATCTACCGACTCACGAGCAACCTGCCAAGTCATGATATCCGAAGCTTTTATTGATAGCTGTTTAGATATTTTTGCCGGTAAATCGGTCATTTCACATCCCACAGGAAGCTTCACTTCGCTAATACAGTATGAATATTTACCAGGTGTATCTCCGTCGCGCCACACTCTATCTACAATTTTCGCTTCCATACTTTATCCTTCTTTACAACCCTATTCATATCTAAAGTTAAATACGATCTGCTGCTGTAGCACCTGCACGCTTTCCAGATAGAAAAGCATGATTTAGGTTATATCCTCCGCAAAAGCCGTCGTAATCTAGAACTTCACCAACAATATATAGATTCTTTACTAGATTTGATTCAAACGATGATTGATCAACTTCAGATTCTACAACTCCACCTGAAGTGCACTGTGCTTCTTTCCACCCCTTCTGGCCTGTCGGCTGGAACTTAAGAGCGCTCGCACTTGCTACTAGCTTATCTATAGCTTCCTCTGTTGTTAACACCATGGAGCTTTTTTCAGGTTTAAAGCCTGCCTGCCTAATTATTTCAAGTGCTACACCTTCCTTGTAGACAGTTTTAAACACATCCACAAGCTTCTCGCTTTCTAAAAATTCATTATGTGTATTAGAAACTCTCTCGGCCGTACGCTTTAAAACCTCTCCTAACTCTACATCTCTACATAAATCGAGTTCGATTTCGAAGTTAGAAAAAGTATCACCTGGTTCAAACTTCATCATCTTAGATAGATTAAATACGCATATGCCTGAGAGTCCAAACTTAGTGAATTGAACTTCTCCACATTCTCTATGTATTTCTTCGCCATTCTTAAAGAGCTTCGCTTCCGCACGAACTCTTGTACCTGATAGCTTTGATAAATCTGCCCGACTACACTCTATCGGAGCAAGCGAAGGCACGAGTCTAGTTACTGTGTGGCCAAGCTTCCTAAGCCATCTGTATCCGTCTCCAGTTGAACCGTATACAGGTGCGGACTTGCCACCTACCGCTATTACAAGGGCTGACGAATATACGGTGCACTTAAGGGCATTAGCCGATCTACCTTGGCTACTTGCTTCCCCCATGGAAACCGACGTTACGAATTCAGTCTTGTCAGAAGCATACGATACTTCCAGTGCAGTAACCCCGGTAAATACCTTTACACCGAGCTGATTTAGCCTTAACTCAAGCAGTTCTGAAACATCAGCAGCAGACTCGGACACAGGGTAGAGAAAACCATTTTCATTACTCTTAGTCACTATACCTAGGGAGCTCAAAAAACTAATAACTTCACTATAACCTTCCGCATTAACATTAGTTATATTGCATCTTCCATTACCAGTCACACGAAGCTTACGGCCCATGATTTCATTTTTTTCAATCAAAACCACATCAAGCTTAGAATTGCTTCGCTTGGCACTTATAGCTGCTGCCATACCTGCTGGACCGCCGCCGATTATTAAAATGGCACTTCTTAGAGTTTTGGGAATCTGAGGGCTATGGAATGTACCCTTTTCCCTCATGTGCTTTTGCGACATAAATACACCTTCTTGCATATAAAATCATATAATTATATCATAATGGGCTAATACAAACATGCCTAGATGATTGTATTAGCCCATAAGTCTTATGATTATTTAATTTATAAATAGCCGTATATTATGCGAACCTCTCCGCAGCAGCCTTTAGCTGTTCAGCCTTATCTGTATCTTCCCATCTAACGCCGAGCGCATCTCTGCCGAAGTGTCCATAGGCAGCAAGTGCTCTATAGATTGGCTTCAGAAGGTCAAGCTGCTTGATGATAGCAGCAGGTCTCATATCGAAGTTCTTTCTCACTAGCTTGGCGATATCTTCATCTTTGAGGCTTGCAGTCCCATAAGTGTTTACATATACGGAAACCGGCTCTGCGACGCCGATAGCATAAGCTAGTTCAATCTCGCACTTACGAGCAAGTCCAGCAGCGACGATGTTTTTTGCAATATATCTAGCCATATATGCACCACTTCTATCAACTTTCGTTGGATCTTTACCAGAGAATGCACCACCCCCATGGCTAGCATATCCACCGTAAGTATCAACGATGATCTTACGTCCTGTCAGACCAGAGTCTCCCTTTGGACCACCGATTACGAATCTGCCAGTAGGGTTAACGAACAGCTTGGTTTCATCGTCGATTAGCTCGGCAGGGATAATAGGTTTAATTACATGCTCAATCATATCGCGTCTAATCTGCTCGAGAGTTGCATCTGGATTGTGCTGAGTTGAGATTACTACAGTATCAACTCTTACAACCTTGTCATCATCGTATTCAACTGTCACCTGCGTCTTACCATCAGGTCTTAAGTAGCTCACTGTACCATCTTTTCTAACTTCAGCAAGCCTTCTTGCTAGTTTGTGTGCGAGAGAAATAGGCATTGGCATGAGTTCTTCCGTCTCATCACAAGCGAATCCGAACATCATACCTTGATCTCCTGCACCGGTCATGGAATCATCGTCAGCTTCCTTTCCTTCCTTAACTTCAAAGGATTCATTTACACCCATGGCGATATCAGGTGACTGTTCCTCGATGCTGACGAGAACTGCGCAAGTATTACCGTCAAAGCAAACTTCACTGCAATCATATCCTATGCTTTTAACAACACCTCTAACAATTCCCTCGATATCTACAGTGCAAGTAGTCGAAATCTCACCAAATACGATTACAAATCCTGTCTTGGTTGCTGTCTCGCATGCTACATGAGCATGGGGATCTTCGGCAAGTATGGCGTCAAGAATCGCATCAGATATTTGATCGCAAACTTTATCAGGATGACCTTCTGTAACCGATTCTGATGTAAATAGTTTCTTCATTAAAACCTCCATTGAGCATAACTGCCCTTCTTTAAATAAAAAACTCTTCAGCATGAGCCACATGCATGAAGAGACAAATTTCATCTATGAATATGTCTCCTCATCTTTCAGGCTTTGCCTGTGGGACTTGGCACAACCGCAAAATGCGATGCTGCCGCGAGTTCATCGGGCCCATTCCCTCACTCGCTCTTAATAAGGATTGTAAAAGTATTATATATGTAAATCTGTTAGTGTCAAGTTGCATATGTTACATATCATGGTTTTTTGAGAAAAATGCTATCTATAGCGAGATTGATACTCAGTTTTGGTATAATTATGGTGTTATGGATTGACAAGGAGAATTAATATGCCCAAGCTAAGAGTTGTAGAAGGTAAACTTTCCAATAAATATAATCATTTTAATGACTATCGTTTTGACTCATGTATAGCTACAGACACTCGTCTTATGGGTGTCGTAGCAATGAAAGTCTCATGGACCGCAAAGGACGGAAGTAGAGATAAGCTTTTCCAGCTTATTCATCTCGATTTTTCAGAATACGGCGTAGATGATTACCATGAGATATTCTCTAACGCTGACAACCCTGAAGGTGGCCGTGAGGTTATGTCTGAATGGAAGCGTATATCGGGTGGCCTTGGAGGCACCGAAGTTAAGATCCCATTCTTTACACTTGTACAGCTAATTGATGAGGTTGTAGCGACGAACGAAAAATATTATGGAGGTCACGAACCGTTTATTCAGGCCTTTCGCAAAGAAACATTGACGAGGCTTAAACTTATGAAGGAGGCCTCTATTAATCTACTTTATGAGGGCAATAGCTTTGAAGAAAAGAGTAAGGAAGGACAGCAGTTAGTCTGCAAATCCCCTCTCACCTCATTTGAACTTATCAACTACTTTCTCATGAGGATGCTAGATAAAGATTTTCATGGTGCTTCATTCCTCGGGGATGTGACCACCAGCGAAATGCAGCAAAGCAGGTTTAATGAAATTGGTCTAGCTGAGCTGGTCAGGAATAAAATATCAAAAGAAACCACTGCCGATACTCCTAGCGGTGAAGATGCAGTGTACAAGTGTAGGTTCACAGCGCTTTCCGATTCATATATCTACGGTGAAGTGCTCATCAAACTTTCACCGCGCAGCATCATGCGAACACGCCGCGTCCTAGAATTCGAAGTGACGACTCTAATGCGCATCTCCAGTTACGAGGCAGCGCTCCAGCTCCAGCAGGCCGAATATGTAACACTGTACGAATTAAAAGTGCCTGCAGAAGCATTCGATCTCGACGATTCCGTCTTTGGGGCAGACACCACCATGTCGCCAGCCCCGAACGGAATCACATATATCCTGTACAATAAGGATAATTACCATGTGGATTCATCAAACTATTTTATGAACCATGATATGTATGGAGCTTATCTATTGACACCTAATAACGAGCTCGTGGTCATGAGTCATGATATCATCAAGATAACCAGTATGGAGGCAGATATAAGCAGAAGCTTGAATGCTAGCAAACTTGAATTAAAGGGCAGATACAAGCTAGAGACACAGGTCTTCAAGAGCTTTTGTGAGGCGCCTGGAGCAAAATTTAGTGAGATGATTTATAACCCTGAAAATAACGAATGATTTTATCCGTCAAGGGTTGTTCTTTTTTGACTATCAAATTTGGTGCTAGTTATCCACATCGCTATAATCCCAATAAAATGCACACATCACGAATTATCCACACAAAAGTCAAAAACTGTATACAATCTTTTCAACATGATAAAGTGGATAAGTTGATAAGATAAAATGCACATTTTACAAGATTTAGCGATTCTAATCTGATATGTCAAGAGAAGTTATCAACAGTTTTTAAAAATGTTTTTATATATTTTTGTTCGATTTGCGAAAAAAAATTTAACAAGGGGGGAAATATGACTACAGAAAAAGTTTTCCACAATAATCACTACTTAAAAACACTAGAGGCGACAATAACTGATATAGTTATTTCCAAAGGAAGGACTGAAATTATAACAGATAGAACCATTTTTTTCGCTGAGGGTGGTGGGCAAACTGGTGACAGAGGGATCATTCATCTATCAGATGATAGCAGCAAAATAGTAACCATTTTTGATACTTATGATTCAGGTGATGCAGTGGCACACTATACAAAAGACGATGTCCCTTTTGTGATTGGAGACAAGGTTACTCTAGAGCTAGATTGGACATTCCGCTTCTCAAATATGCAGAGGCATTATGGCGAGCACATACTGAGTGGTGCGATATACAAATTATATAAGGGCTCTAACAAGGGTTTCCATATGGGTCAGAATTATATAACCATCGATATTGATCTCGGCGGTGAACTCATGACGGAAGAAATGCTAGAGGCCTCCGAGGATCTCGCCAATGAAGCAATATGGGCAAATCTTCATATACAAGCTCACAAATTTGACTCAGTCGAAGCTGCCAATGATATGCCTCTTAGAAAAGCCGTTAGCGATAAAGTAGATGGTGATGTAGTAATTGTCACGATAGGAGATCCTGCAAGTCCCTTTGACTGCTGTGCATGCTGTGGCACCTACCCTGCTTATAGCGGAGAGGTTGGCCTTATAAAAATATTTAAGGCCGAGCCTAACAAGGGCATGACTAGAATCTTCTTTGACTGCGGCCGAAACGCACTGCTTCACTACCGTGAGTCACACAAGATTCTTACTGAAGTAGCTGAGAAATTTTCATCTAAGCCAGAGAATCTCATGAATGCACTTGCAAAAAAAGACAAGGAAGAGACTGAGTTGAAAGGAGAACGCGCAAGTCTCGCTGAATATGTTCGCAATGCTGAGGCAGAAGCGATTTCAAATAGTTATGAGTCTAGCATGGAATTCATATACAAGGAGTACGACAATATCTCCCCTAACGACATCCAGAAGCTTGGATTTATGGCGTTAGAGATGATCGATGGGAATAAGCCCCTCCTCGCTCTCGCAAATGCCACTTCCCATACGCTCATGCTCATTTCCGACGGAACCTACCATTGTGGCAACCTCGTTAAAGAACATGCCAAGGATTTTGGTGGAAAAGGTGGTGGCCGCGATGATAACGCGAGAGCACAATTCGGCAGCAAGGATGATTTAGAATCATTTGTCAAAGCGATAAAACAGAATATATAGCTTGATACTTTGTCATTATATTGTGTTATAATCAGCTTAAGGAGACGGTGTTATGTCAAATAAAGTCATAGTAACAATCGGAAGAGAATTTGGTAGCGGAGGTCATGAAGTTGGTAAGCGACTTGCGACCGAGCTTGGAATAAAATTCTATGATAACGAATTCATCAGCATGGCAGTTCAGAAGACTGGATTTCATGAAGACTACGTTAAGAACAACGAGGAGAAGGCCCCTGATTTTGCAGCTAGTGCACTCTTTTCAGGAATCGAGCTGTATCAGCCATCTCCATACGATAAGATTCAGGCAGAGGAGTACAAGATTATCAGAGAGATCGCTACTGAGGATAGCTGTGTTATCGTTGGTCGTGGTGCTGATTACATACTAAGAGATCAGTCACACGTTAGCATCTTCCTTTTCGCTCCTCTAGAGGATAGAGTAAAGCGTAAGCTCGCTCTATTATCTGGACAAGATGCGAAGAACATGACTCCTGCTCAGATGGAAAAGATTGTTAAGCAGATGGACAAGCAGCGCCGCAGATACTATGAATACTACACCGATACTAAGTGGGGAGATAGAGATTCATATGATTTGCTCATCAATACCAGCCGTGCAGGCATCGATGGTGCAGTAAAGATCATCAAGACATACATAGAGTCGAGTCGTGGCGAAAGCATGATGCCAGACTAGATTTCGATTTCGGTCCCAATTCTAAACTAGAACAATTCTTAAATAGCAACATAAAACGCAGATGTTTATGATTGAATCAGTGAAGATTCTTTCTTTAGACATCTGCGTTATACATTTCTAATTCGGATAAGTCGAACTATATCGACTTCAAATACTCAACCTCTGCTGGTCCAAGCTTTCTATAGCCGCCACCTGCCAATCTCCCGATTACTAAATTACCAATCTTAATCCTCTCTAACTCCTGAACTGGCGCACCGACAGCCTTAAACATACGGCGAACCTGGTGATTCTTGCCCTCATGTATGGTGATATCAACTACCGTTGAGTTTCTATTGTGCTTTCTCACCTCTACCTTGGCAGGCGAAGTTTTAAATCCTCCTATATCTATGCCTTTTTCAAGTCTAGCAATCTTACCGCGTGTAAGTATGCCAGATACTACCGCACGGTAAGTCTTGTCTAGTTCCTTCGACGGATGCATGAGTTTATTTGCAACATCTCCGTCATTTGTAAGAATAAGAAGACCTGAAGTATTATAATCTAGCCTTCCCACAGGAAAAATTCTCCTATCCTCGTCTTGGATAAGGTCGAGAACCGTCGGTCTATTCTTATCATCCGAGGCAGTGGTCACATAGCCTACCGGCTTATTGAGCAGTATATATGTCTTGCCAACTTCAGGCGATATCTTCCTGCCCTCGCACAGAACCTCATCAACTGGCTGCACATCATATCCCGGCTCTTTCATCACAGCACCATTGACAGCCACCTTGCCGTCTATTATGAGCTGATCAGCCTTTCTCCTGCTCGTCACACCACAGGAAGCTATATATTTATTTATCCTCACTGTCCGCATCTCCTTCGAAATTAATAGATAGCTGCTCGTGAGCATTCTCCACTTCGTATTCTTCAATATCGTCGAACTCTGTTATATCTGGTAGATCCTTGATTGAAGAAAAGCCAAATTTCTTGAGGAACTCGTCTGTCGTCTTGTACAGCAGTGGACGACCAACGCCTTCTGACCTGCCAGCAACATCGACTAACTCCTTGCTCATTAGACCATCTATGACTCTCTCGCTCTTAATACCTCTAATTGAATCAATCTCTCCCTTAGTAACAGGCTGTCTGTAAGCTATGATGGCAAGCACTTCAAGCGCTGCCTGCGATAGCTTCTTAACCTTTACTGGTGTGCAGAGTTTCTCAATGAATATCTCATTTTCAGCGTGTGTCACAAACTGAAAAGCCCCATCCACCTCTCTGATTCTGATACCACGCCCCATCATCGCGTATTCGCGTTGCAGCTCTAGGAACAACTCCTTGACTTCCTTCTTGTCAGCATCTAGAACTTCTGCTGCATCCTTTACCTTAAGTGGTTCTCCCCAGACAAACATCATCGATTCAAGTGCTGATTTCATTACCTTATCATTGTACATCTGTCTGAACCTCTTTCTTAATAACACTGATATTCCCGTAGTTTTTCTCTTGCCTTGCATCAACTTCTTGCATCTTAATCATCTCAAGAAGTGACATAAATGAGAGTGTAATGTCGTATCTGTCCGCCTCTACAGGCACGAGCTCTGTAAAATCAATACATCCACCGACAGAAACTCTGTCCTTTATAACATCTGTCATATATTTTATGCGATCTTCTATCGAAGTCCGCTCTCTCTTTATTCTCCGATATCTCTTTTTTACATCTGCCACACGCTTTTTCTTCTGCAAGAAAGCATTGAACGCGTTAACAAACTGCTCTATGTCTGCCTTTAAAAGCTCATCCGGAGATTCAAGGTACTGTGACATATCCTCGGCTGGTTTCTCATGTATGCACTGATTTGCCTCAAGCCTCTCCTGGAGCATCTCGGCAATCTTCTTAGTTCGTACATATTCGGCAAGCCTGCTTGCAAGCTCCATACGTGGATCTTCGTCAATTACGACTTCACCAGTGTCATTAACACGAGGAAGCAGCATATGTGATTTAAGCCTGATTAGTATAGCTGCTAGGACTATGAACTCACTGCTCACTTCGACATTAAGCTCGCCCATCTCTTTGAGATATCCTATATACTGCTCCGTGATTTCAGCCACTCGTATATCGTATATATCCATCTTGGCATTCTGAATCAGATAAACCAGTAGATCGAATGGCCCTTCAAATTTATCAATTCTTACTTTGTACAAGTGCTGCCTCCACGTTTGAATTCATCATCAAAAAATATTTCTTCTAGGTATAGCCCTTCTGGCGGTGCCGTAAATCCCGCTTTACTCCTATTAGTGGATGCTATAATAGATTCCATCTCACACGCTTCCCTCTTACCAGTTCCAACCTCAAGCAGCGTACCAACTAGGATTCTCACCATATTGTATAGAAACCCATCACCAGTAACCCTAATAATGGTTCTGTCACCTTCATCTGTTACGGTAATATTAGTGATTGTCCTGACCGTTGTCTCTCTAGGTGTGCCACCTGATGTTTGAAATGAAGCGAAGTCATGTGTTCCAACAGCGAGTATTGCAGCCTCACGCATCGCATCATGATCTAGCTCTAATCCAAATTGATACACATGATTTCTCTCGAATATGTCACCACTTCTATCAATAATATACTTATATGTCTTGCCATGACAAGAAAATCGTGCGTGAAAATCTTCTGGAACTTCATGCGCCGAAATAACCTTAATATCACCAGGAAGTCCACTTCTCCCTAGACCCCCTGCCCCGAATCTTCTGTTCATTATATCTGCTAGCTTATCAGTTGGAAGCGGATTGTCCCATGTAAAGGAACAACATTGACCTAATGCATGTACCCCTGTATCTGTTCTGCTTGTGCCATTTACAGGCACTTCATATCCAGCGATAAAACGAAGCACATGTTCAACTTCGCCTTGTACAGTTCTAACATCAAGCTGCTTCTGCCAGCCATGAAAGTTTGTCCCATCATATTGAATTTTAAGAAGAATATTCTTGCTGTTCTCAGACATATTTGCCTCTCTATACAGTTATACAAAATAGTTATTGTAACTATCACTATAAGATGCCATGTATTAACTTAGCTAGGTTTACTATAGTAACACAAGAGGAAGATAATCCCATAGCACCAATATGTATAAAGTTACCGCAGGAAGCGCATATACGAGCATAGGTCTATGTTCATCCGCATCGAATTTATTCGCTATGCTCAGATATACTATGTGTATAAGTGCGAATATAGAAATCAAAATAAAAATAGTAAT
This sequence comes from Mogibacterium neglectum, assembly GCF_030644205.1. Taxonomy (NCBI): domain Bacteria; kingdom Bacillati; phylum Bacillota; class Clostridia; order Peptostreptococcales; family Anaerovoracaceae; genus Mogibacterium; species Mogibacterium neglectum. Next base: position 593,228 of record NZ_CP128647.1, on the reverse strand, counting down.
CACGCCGTGAACTCCCGTCACCAGACCAATCGATATGTAAAACTTGAGATCTGCGCCACCGATTACGGTCTTGTGATATATAATTCTTCCTAACCCATATGTAGCAAGTCCAAGCGACAATCCGATGAGCGCACCGTAAAGAGGTTCGAGTAGTCTCTCGTTAAAGCTCACAAAACCAACTGCAGATACAGCTAATAGCACGTTCAGTTGATCAGGAACTACCCTGTACTTAGCATCACATATAGCCATCATGGCGATAATAAATATCAAAAGTATACCAGCAATCATAAACTGCGACGATTCCCTTATAGACAAAAATACACCGCTCGCTCCGAAGAATACTGTAAAAACAAGCTTCCAAGGAGTGCTAGGCAGTCTCTGTTTCTCGCCCTCAATATCCGCGATAAGTGATGGAGGCAGATTTTCTCCCTCCTCCTGGAACCATCTCACAGGCATGTTATTGAACCAAACAACTGCACCATTCCCTAGCAGTAATGCGATAATTACTGAAATTACCGATTTAATTATCATAAATACGTAATATTGATCCATTCGCTAATTATAACATACAATATAATGGATAAGGCACCCTAAAGGGTGCCTTAATGTACCTATTATAAGCATTTTATCAACAAAATCTATCTTTTATTCGATTGTCTCCATACATTTAAATTCTTAGCAGACTCAACAAGCTCATCTCTGAAATCAGGATGCGCTAAGCCAACGAGCTTTTCAGCACGTTCCCACACGGAAGCCCCTGCAAGATTTTCAATGCCGTACTCCGTTACCATGGTGTATGCTTGACTGCGTGGGTCCGTAATTATATCACCGCCAGTGAACGTAGGTTTGATATTAGAATGTAGATTCCCCTTTTTATCCGTATACGTAGAAGGTAGTGCGATGAAGCTCTTAGCTCTAGGATTCTTGAAACCTGCAGTGAGGAAATCGAGTTGCCCTCCAGTTCCACTGATGTGCCTTGTGCCCGCACTTTCTGCTGAAATTTGTCCAAATAAATCAACAGCAATACAACTGTTTATGGAGACGAAGTTGTCGATTTCTCCTATTACAGAAAGGTCGTTTACATAATTTATCGGAGCACAGCACATGCTAGGGTTGTTTGCCACCCAGTCAAATAATTCTTTTGTACCGTGGGCGATACTGAAAACCGATTTACCTCGCATTATGTCATGCTTATTTAAATTTGTTATCTTACCTGCCTTGTACATATCTAGATAAGCATTTACTAGCAGTTCCGTGTGTATCCCTAGGTTCTTGAGTTCAGACTCGGCAATTAGCTTTCCGATTGCATCTGGCATACCCCCGACTCCTAGCTGAATGCATGCCCCATTAGTCATTCGATCAACAATAGACTCAGCTATCTGCTGCTCCACCGGGCCAGCCACAATTGAAGGGAATTCAGTCAACTCTTCATGCACACCTTCGATAACCATATCTACTTCTGATATATGAATCGTATTCTCTAGTCCATGAACGAAAGGTAGCTTCTCATTTACCTCAAGAATGATAATATCAGCTACATCGAAAACTGCGCGAGCATGAGAATTGCTCATCGACATGTTAAAGTAGCCATGTTCATCCATCGGTGTTACACCCATGACAGCAACATTTACCGTGAGAAAACGCCTGTAATAGTCAGGAAGATTTCTAAATACCATAGGAATGAACTTGCAAAGCCCCCTATCAGATAGCTTTCTCTCGTATCCAATCATATGCCATGAGTTATATGTAAAGTGTTCTGCCTCTGGATCCTGTTCAGCTATCTGAAGTGGTTTAGTTATGAGTAGAGCACGAACTTTTACGTCCTCAAGTTCATTTTTTCTTGCTGCAAGCGCCTCATCAAATAGAGTTGGAAAGCCCTGATAGCATCCGAAATCAACCCAGTCACCACTCTTTACGACCTGCGCAGCTTCGCTAGGTGCTTTTAACTTTGAATTATATAGTTCTCTATAGTTCATTGATATCCTCTAACCTTTCGTCTATCCAAGTTCTAATATCGTCGTACACAGAGTCTCTGTCTGTCTCATTAAGGATCTCATGTCTGTCATCATAATACAGTTTGATGTCCACTATGCACTTCGTATTACTCACGTACTGCATATATGCTTTTCTAACGCCTTCACCGAAGTCACCTACTGGGTCTTCTGCACCAGAAACGAAGAGCATAGCAAGGTTTGGAGCGATCGTCTTAGCTCTATCCTTGTCAATACACCTCAAGATACCTTTAAACATCTCTTTGTATGCATTTACAGTAAAAATAAAGCTACACCACTCTTCATCGCAGTACCAATCCACGATTTCAGTATCCTTGGTTAGCCAGTCAAACGGTGTTCTTGCCGGCTTAAACTTTTTATTATACGAGGAGAATGCCATAGAGTTAATGAGTTTACTTCTATACCGAGGTCCCCTCACAGCTTTAAACAGGGATGCCAGTGCACTTCCCGCATGCAAAACCAAAGCATTAGGCTGGCCTGTCCCCATCACTATCGCGCCAGCTAGACCTTCAGAGTAGCTAATATCATCATTATCCGTTTCAGTTAAATACTGACGCAAGAGGAAGGAGCCCATACTGTGACCGAGTATAAAATAAGGAATATCTGGATATTCCTTCATCGTTCTATTTCTAAGTTCATGTATATCAGCAATCAGCGTTTCATTTCCATAATCACCAAAATACCCATAATCATCAGGTGTAAGCGCCGATTCCCCATGGCCCAGCAAATCATGTCCAACGACAACATATCCGTGATCGGTCAGATACGAAGCAAATGCACTGTACCTGCCAACGAACTCAACCATTCCGTGTACTATCTGTAGCACTGCCGTAGGCTTCTCATCTGGTATCCATTTTCTAACATGTATCGGAGTCTTCGCATCTCCTGACATAAATGTTTCATCAATCTTTTTCATAGGTTAATTCCCTGCCTGTAAATATCTGTGCGATGTACGCTATTTACATAGTTACTTTAAAATTTTCTGTCCGTGGAACTGATAATAGGTAGTCTGAAGTCTTCCGTTATATAGCTTACGTCTTCTATCAGCTTTTCTATCAAATATCTTCTCCACTTCGCGGTCAGTCGTAATCATGAAGAGAGACCACGTAGGATCTTTTTCAAGAATCTCTTTTAGGCGCGCATAGATTTTATGAATCGCTTCCTTATCACCTATTCTCTCACCATACGGAGGATTTGTAATTATGATTCCGTTTGATTCATCCGCTCTGAATTTGCGCATATCCATGCGGCTGAATGATATATCTTCTTCAACACCTGCTTCCATAGCATTGGCCATAGCTGCTGTAATCGCCTTACCATTTATATCAATGCCCTTGATGATGACTTCACTATCGTAATCAACAGCATTATATGCCGCCTGACGCTCTTCATTCCACAGTTTCTCAGGGATGAAGTCCCATCCCATCGCAGCGAACTTGCGGTTAAGACCAGGGGCAATATTTCTAGCCATCATAGCCGCCTCAATTAGGATCGTTCCAGATCCACAGCATGGATCTACAAGAATCCGTGGCACGTGGTCAGGATTATCCTTATCTCGGCGCATTACACCTTCCTTCCAGAAGCTAAGCCTTACAAGCGCTGCTGCTAGTGTCTCTTTCATTGGTGCTGCAACATCCACGGTCCTATAGCCACGCTTATGAAGTCCTGCCCCCGAAGTGTCGAGTAGTATCGTGACATGATTTTTGAGTATCGAAAATCTGACGCGATAATTTGTACCCGTTTCATCAAAGTGACTCTGCACGTAGAAATCAGAAAGCCTTGAAACTATCGCTTTCTTGATTATGCTCTGGCACGATGGAACGCTGTGCAGTGTGGATTTGACAGATGTTCCTACAACAGGAAATGCAGCATCAACCGTGAGATAATCCTCCCAACCGATACCGCGAACCTGCTGGAATAATTCTTCAAAGGTTTCAGCCCTGAACTCAGCCACTTTTATGTAAACTCTATCAGCAGTCCTGAGCCAAATGTTGGTGTGAGCTATGGCTCTCTCATCACCGATAAAGGTAACTTTCCCATCTTCGACCTTCACTACACTGTATCCAAGATCCTGCAACTCCATCTTTACTACCGCTTCAAGTCCAAATGTCGCTGTTGCAATTAATTCATACTTCATATACTATACTTTCTCGAAAACTCGTCATAGAGCTCTGCGAATTGAGGATTAACTTATCTTTGACACCACTAATAATCAATAAATTAAACTATATATATTTTAGTATTTTATCATATTGCTTATATGTCTGCCTCGTTTTTGAAAATAATTTCAATTCTTTTGGAATTGTTATTGTACTACTATATTTATGAGCTATTTTATATCCAATCACTGCCTTGCAAATCTACTGAATTTTAAAAGCGCAGCATAAAGCTACGCCTTCAAGAAGAAAAATTAAAAAGGTGTATATCTATAAATGATATTTTAATGAATGGAAACCTCTGAAAACTGGAACTCCAGTATATGTGAGTACGTCTACCTGATTAGTCATAGCCTGATATGCACCGGATGCGAGAGCCGCAATTTCCCACTCCCCTGGCATAACCCATGTTTCTGAAATCCAGTCCACGTATTTCTCTAAACTTCTTACTATATATTCGCTTCTTGCGAGCCCACCTGTGATGAGGATTGCATCCACATCGCCTTTGAGCACGCATGCACATTCGCCTACAGCCTTTGCAAACTGATAAATCATCGCATCGAGGACAAGCTTTGCATATTCATCATTGTCCTCTTCTATACGTCTCATGATTTCCTTAACATCAGCAGTTTCTAGGTGACTGCTAAGTCCACTATTCCTAACAATCAAATCTTCAAGCTCTTCATGTGAATAGTCGCCGCTAAATGTCATATCAATTAGCTTCTTTGCCGGTATCGTTCCGGCTCTTAGCGGAGTCATTGGACCGTCGCCGATTAGATTATCGTTGCTATCAATCATCCTACCTTTACGATGCGCCGTTATAGATACACCGCCGCCAAGATGGCAGATGATGAAGTTTGACTCATTATAAGCTATGCCTTTTTTCAAACAGTAGCGTCTTGCTACCTCCTTCTGATTTAGGCAGTGAACGTGACTATCTCTATAAATCCCTTTGATGCCTGTAACTCTAGCCAAATCCTGAAATTCATCGGTATCTGGCGGATTTACGATATAAGCCTTCGCATCGTATTTGTTGGCGAGCTGCCTTGCTATTTGAGAGGCAAGTAGAGCAGGATGGTGTATTCCTGAAGCTGCGGTCTCACAATCGTATATGATTTTATCATTTATACAATATACACCGCTGGTTGAAGGAAGAAGCCCTCCACCTCTGCCGACAAACGCATCAACCTCTTGCAGATTAACTCCATTACATGCACACCTGTTTTCAACGAGTAGCTTTCTGTAGCTGAGCTGTTCCTGTATGCTGCCAAACTGGGAGAGTTCATCTTTCTTATGATATATATTCTCGATAAATATCTTTTCGCAGTTGTGATAAAACCCGAATTTCGTCGATGTAGACCCAGGATTTATAGCTACTATGTTATATATCTTTTCTTCCATAATGTCCCCCTATGGCAGTTATGAAGAACAGGGGAATGCAGGACGTGCCCGCACACCCCTGTACTTGCCTATTATTAAGCAGTTTCTTTCGCTGCTTTAATTGAATCGATTAGCAGTGGAACAACCTTAAATAAATCACCAGCAATTCCGTAATCTGCAATTTCGAAGATTGGAGCCGTCTCATTCTTGTTGATTGCTATGATGCATTCAGAATCCTGCATTCCAGCCTTGTGCTGAATCGCTCCAGAGATTCCTAGTGCAACATATATCCTCGGATGAACAGTCTTACCAGTCTGTCCTACCTGATGATCCGCACTGATCCAGCCTGCATCCACGCAAGCTCTCGACGAACCTACTACGCCGCCGAGCAGTTCCGCAAGCTCAGTTGCAAGAGCTATACCGCCCTCAACATCTTTTGCGATTCCTCTGCCTACAGATACGATTACATCAGCACCGATTAGGTCTACCATTTTCTTAGCAGCCTTAACGATATCTAGAACCTCTGTCTCGATATCAGAAGCTACTAATTCGAACTCTGGATGCACAATCTCTACCTTTGCAGCTCCAGCTTCATCGTAAGGTCTCTTCTGCATTACCCCAGGTCTTACAGTTGCCATCGCCGGTCTGAACCTTGGGCAAACGATGGTAGCCATCAGGTGTCCACCGAATGCAGGACGAGTCATCTTAAGGTTGGTATTTACATCAAAGAGTTTAGTATCAAACTTCATGTTGTCTACATCTAGAGATGATCCAGAGCGCAGGAAGTTTATATATCCATCGAGATCAATATCGAGGTGTGTACAGTCTGCGCAAAGTCCTGTATGAAGTCTTGCTGCACATCTAGGCGCAAGGTCTCTGCCGATGTTAGATGCTCCAAATAGCATTACCTCAGGTCTAAACTTCTGCACCGCTTCGCTTATAACCTTAGTATATCCGTCGGTGGTATAATTTTTGAGCAGTGGGCTGTTATATACGTATACCCCATCTGCACCGTAGCCGCCGAGCTCAGCAGCGAGATCATCTACATCATCTCCGAGAAGTATTCCATATAGATTGCATCCTAGCTCATCTGCTAGTTTCCTGCCCTCGGATATAAGTTCAAATGTTGTTGGCATCATCTTGCCTTGGCGCTGTTCGCAGAACACCCATACATTCTTGAAAGCGTCGATTTGTGAACTATCGTAAGCCATTTTGAATTCTCCTTTCTATATGATGTGCTTGCCTGTCAGAATCGATACAAGCTCATCAGTGGTATTCTTGTCTGAACCTTCTAGCATCATGCCGCCACCCTTAACTGGAGGTGTAAACGACTTATAGATGTTGGTTGGAGAACCCTTTAGTCCAATAGTAGTCTTATCGATAAGTGGATGATTCTCAAGTGCTGCAAAATCCATTATTTTAAGTGGCATATCCCAGCACTTTTCAGTTCCGATTACGCTCATATATCTAGGTGTATTGAGTTCCTTAATGCAAGTAATCATGCATGGTGTTGGAACTTTTACGAGCATATATCCATCTTCTAGCATTCTCTTGATAACGAGCACATCACCTTCCTTGGTAACCTCACCAGCATATGTAACCTGTGGTAAATGTAGCTTCTCAGCAATCTGAGGTCCTACCTGTGCAGTGTCACCATCGATAGCCTGACGTCCAGCGATTATTATGTCATCCTCTTCGATTCCATAAGTATCTATTGCAGCTGCGAGAATCTGCGAAGTCGCATATGTGTCAGAACCTCCAAACTCACGAGCGGAAACTAGCACTGTCTCATCTACACCCATCGCCATGAGTTCTCTGAGCATTCCTTCTGCTGGCATAGGTCCCATTGTGAAGGCTACTACCTTGTATCCAAACTCTTCCTTTAGTGTAAGCGCCTGCTCTACAGCATTTAGGTCATCTGGGTTGATGATAGTCTGCATAGAAGCGCGGTTAAGTGTTCCATCCTCGTTTACTGCAACCTTGCCAGAGGTATCAGGAACCTGTTTTACTGTTACAAAAATTTTCATTTATTCCTTCCTCCTCTACTTAAGCAAATTATTTGCGATTACAACTTCCTGAATCTGGCTAGTTCCTTCAAATATACTCATGATACGAGCATCCCTATAAAGTCTCTCTACTCTATATTCCTTGATATAGCCATATCCACCATGAATCTGCACAGCCTTGTAAGCACAGCGGTTTGCAGCTTCTGCAGCGAAGTACTTAGCGATAGAGCAAGCCATTCCTGCCTGAGGAGAATTTTGGTCCTTGAGAGTAGCTGCGTGATATGTAAGCTGTCTTGCAGCTTCAACATCAGCCTGCATCTCAGCGATCATGAAGCTCACGCCCTGGAAATCCGCGATTCTGCGGCCAAACTGCTTACGCTCCTTAGCGTACTTTACAGCTTCATCGAGGCAGCCCTGAGCTACTCCTACCGACATAGCCGCTACACCGAGTCTACCTCCATCAAGTGTCTTCATGGCATACTGGAATCCCTTGTTGAGAGGTCCAATAAGATTAGCCTTTGGCACTCTTACATCTTCAAATACAACGTCAGAAGTTGGATATCCATTGATTCCCATCTTCTTCTCAGGTGCTCCAAGCGATACTCCGTCTGCGTGCATGTCTACGATGAACATCGAGATTCCACGAGAACCCTTCTGAGATAAATCTGTCTTTGCATAGATGATAATCCAGTCAGCCATAGGCGCACCAGAGATGAAACACTTACGACCATTGATGATAAAGTCATCGCCATCTGGAATTGCTGTCGTAGTGGTTCCACCCGCATCTGATCCTGCACCAGGCTCAGTCAGTCCGAATACTAGGATTTTTTCACCACTTGCAACCTGTGGGAGATATTCCTTTTTCTGAGACTCGCTCCCTGCTAGTAGAAGAGGACCTCCACCGAGCGAGTTTGATGTATTTGCATATATTGCAAGAACTGCATCCTGGCGAGCGAACTCTTCGTCCATGAGTACATATGTCAAGCTGTCAGCTCCAGCTCCGCCGTACTCCTCAGGAATCTTCACTCCCATAAATCCGTAGCGGGACATCTTCCTGTGCATATCCCAGTTGAATTCGCCGGTTTCATCTAGTTCATCCTGAAGCTCCTTAGTGAATTCTGTCTCTGCAAACTCGCGGAACAGTTTCTGCTGAAGTGCATGCTTTCGATCTAAAATCATTTACTTACCTCCTTAGCATGGTATCTCATGAGATGACTTGCCTTCTGTCAAAACCTCATAGATGCTGTCAACTCCACATGCTGCCATAGATTCAGCTGCTTCTTCAGTGAAAAATGCCATGTGTGGTGTGTGATATACGTTTACGAATGAACGCAGATATTTGAGCTTAAAGTAAGGCATTCCTTCAGTTCTGATAATGTCTGTGTTGTGTGGAATATGAATAATACCAGTCTCTCCTGGAAATGCATCACAGAAGAGCGCGCCGATTTTTTCACTCTCAATGCCCTCGATAATAGCATCTACATCGAGCAGTTCACCTCTCGCGTTATTGACGATAATCACTCCATCCTTCATCTTTGCCACTGCATCTCTATCAATCATGCCAGTTGTAGCTGGTAGTAGTGGCATATGGATTGTAATTACATCGCATTCCTTGTATATGGTATCCATATCAACGTAGGTTGCGTATTCCTTAACCTCATCGTCCTGAACCACATCGTAAGCTAGTATCTTACAGCCAAATCCGCTAAGAATCTTGATTACGGTTTTACCAATCTTTCCTGCACCGAGTACGCCAACTGTGAGGGATCTAAGCTCTCTGCCCATCTTGCCCTTGAGAGTAAAGTCGTTGTCATTTGTGTTATACAGTGCCTTCTTCTGGTGACGCATGCACATCAGAATCGCCATTACTGAGTATTCAGCAACTCCATTAGGTGCATATGTACCATTACAGAGCTTAAAGCCAAGCTTCTTAGCATACTCAACATTCATGTGATTGTAGCCAACGCAGCGTGATGCGAGTACCTTAACTCCCATCTTCTTTAGTTCATCAAGCACCTCGTTAGAATATGTGCTCTGCCCTAGAGTAGTGATTCCATCACTTCCTTCAGCAAGGTTAACCGTAGTTTCATCGAGATTAGCTCTCGTAATAATAACGTCTATACCGTACTTGTCACATAGATTTCTGATGACAGGCTCTTCATCAGGTCTAACTTCATATGCAGTAATTTTCATACCATTTCTCCTTTGTAAATCACTTTTCTTGTTTCAAACCTATGCATTTTCCCTGTAATTTTTTAATTAGTCCCTAAGTGCTGGATCCATATCGATTGCAGCACCACTCTTTATTAACTCATCTATAGCTTCAGCGGAATACCCCAGTTCACCGAGTATGTCCTTTGTCTGTTCTCCAAGGTAAGGGCCTCTTTCATATGGAGGTAGTCCCATCTGGTCGAATAGAACTGGTGGTCTAACGAGTGTACGCTTATTTCCGTTGCTATAAGCCATCTCATAGAAGCAATCCGATGCCCAAGCTTGCTTATCTTCGAGGAGGCTATCCCATTCCTGAGCGATTGCATATGGCAAATCATTTGCATCCAGTAGCTTGCACCACTCGTCGCAAGTCTTCTTCTTAAACTCTTCGGTTATCCACGCCGAGAACTCTTCACGGTTAGGAATTAGATTCTTCTGTGGATAATATCTAGGATCATCAGCAAGCTCTGGATATCCCATTGCATTCATCAGTATTGGATAGTGCCTATCGTACTGAGGCATTGCTATCTGCAGCCATTGTCCATCAGCAGTCTCATAGCAGAGCACAAGCGGATTTCCGAGCTTCCATCTCTCCATAGGATACTGCGTACTGTCTGCTCCGTATTGACTTGCCTGTAGCATCAGTGAAATATCCCAGATTGCACTATGAAAAAGAGATACTACCACGTGATCTCCTTCGCCAGTCATCTTAGCCTTGAATAATGCTGCGAGAACTCCAGCTGCTAGGTTCATAGCAACCTGGTGGTCTCCGAAGCCCTGGACTGTTAGCATTGGCAAGCTGTTCTTGTCACGTAGAGGTCCTAGGATACCGCCTCTTGCATAGAATGCAGTGAAGTCAAATCCTGGGAGATCCTTATCCGGACCCTTTTCTCCGTATCCTGATACGTATCCGTACACTAGCTTAGGGTATTTCTCGTGTAGAGTTTCCCAGTCTAAACCTGCTCTCTTGAGAGGTGACTGACGCCAATTGCAGATAAATACATCTGCTGTTGCCAGGAGCTTCTCGAGGGCTTCTCTTCCCTCTTCAGATTTCGTATTGAGAGAGATGCAAGTCTTGCCTGCATTCTCAAGATCGTAGGATGTATTCTCCTTCTGATCCAAAGGTCTTCCTTCGTTTACGGCAGTGTAACGAAGCGGATCTCCCATAGGTGGCTCTACTTTTATTACTTCAGCTCCCAGGTCAGCTAAAAATCTGGCTGTGCAAGGTGCGGCGATAAATGTTGCCATCTCAACAACTCTGATTCCCTCAAGTGGTCTATTTCCCATTTTATCCTCCTTGAATTTATCTATATGCGCATTACGTTTTAAAACATTAACATGTCACGGAATGTTTCGAGATTAGTCTTAACCTGCTCGAACTGCTTCATCTGCCTGTCTACTTCAACTAGAGCAAGAGGTAGATCAGCCTTCTCACATGCTTCCTTAATACATACGAAGTCGAATTCCTCAGGATCGCAGAACTTTGTCATTACAACGACAACTCCCTTTGCGCCTCTCTTCTTCGCTATATCTATAATCCACTGAATTCTTGGCTTTTCTACGTTGAAGAGAACTGAGCAATTGTCAGTGTTTGCGAACTTAACAGCGAGAGCCTGTAATGGATCATCTCCATCTGGCACATCAGTTCTATACTGCCTTGAATGTGCACAGACATCATCTGCTACGATATGAATTCCTATCTCATCGAAAGCTTCACTTAATCCTGTCATGTCGGTAAGAATCCCAGATACAACTACTGGATAATTACCTACGCTCTCATCGGAAGCCTCAAGCTCGGCGATAAGTTTATTTACAAGAGCTGTATGTTCCTCTACAAGCATATAGTTAGCGCTTGCAAATATGTCGCTTCTCTCCTGCACCGTCACTTCTGCGTGCCTTGCAAGTAGTTCATCCACACGTCTCATCGCTTCGTTGTGTTCGTTATAAAGCTTATTCGATTCAGTTAGCCTATCCATCGAGAACGTCGCGCCAGTACATTCCTCGAGATCCTTAATAACTCTTTCGTATCCAGCTCTCGTATATGCTACTCCATATGCAGGCTTTCTATTCTGCGGATAAGTCATAGGGATAAACTTGATGTCAGGGACTGCATACTTCCAGTTCTCACCCATGGTCTTAAGCGTGTCACAGAGAGATGGGATTATGATTGCACTCGCACCCTTGAACTTTCCATCTATTCCTAGTTCTAGGATTGATTGTACGATAGAGCACATGAATGCAGGAAAGTATTCCTTCGACCTGTTAAGCTCCATGTCGGCTCCCCAAGTTCCCATTGGAACAAGCCCCATCGAGTGCACAATTTCATCGGGTGTGTAGTAAGGAACCGTAAGCACAATTTTCTTGCCTTCTGTAAGGTATTTATCCATCTGCTTGCGAGGAGATGATGCTATCTCATGAAACTCTTTAATTGAACTGTATGTCATAGCTACTTATCTCCTTTCTCAGCTTTGTTTGACTCCATAATTTCCATAAGGCCCTGCACTCTCGTGTCATATTGTGCCTCAGAGAAGTTCCTTGGGTCTGCTTGATCTCCATCAAAGCTTGTAACTGGTATATCGCAAGCCTCTCCAATCTGTCTGCTCATCTCGTACATGAATCCGCTCCACAGCTTGCATGAACGGTTGGTGTGTACAAGCAAACCTTCAACGTGATTGTCCTTGCAAAGCTTAATTCTCTTATCTCGCGACTTCTCGAGGTTTATGGCATTTGGTACGCTACAATAGGCCTTAATCATCTCTTCAAACGAGTGATAGTCAAACCCAAAAGCATCCGCATATATCGTAGTTACCATGTTGATGCCTCGATCCTTGAGGCCATGTGATGTTGCCCTCAAATATGGCCAGCACGCGATTCCCTCGAACATGATTCTGTATTTCTCTTCTGCCCTAAATGTACTTGTTCCATTTAGGTGATTTTCCTTATACTCCTTGAGCAGTGTCTCCATCGCTTCGCCTGCTTCTTCCTTACCTCTTGCCGTAACCATTACAGCCATATGGTTCAGAAGGTCGAATCCATTGAATGGAGAAGGCACGTATTTTGCCTGTGCTGTTGCATCAAGCCATGCTCTGCTCGCCCTGCAGCTAAATCCGGTAACTTGTTTGAACTTTTCATCGTCCCATTTTAGATTAAAAAGTTTTTCAAGTTTGTGAACTGCATCCCAGAACTGAGCGGATACATATTCAACTTCAGCATCAGACACTTCGTAATCTGGGTTAAACGGTATGTCGAGGATAATCATTGGGATGTTTAAATTTCTTGCTAAATTCTCGTACCACTTAATCATGCAGTTGCAGATGTTATTGCAGCATAAAAGCACATCTGGCATCGCCACATCCTGTTCTGGACATTCTTTTAGCTTTGCATATGCAAGGCTCACCCTAGCATATGCGCATATATCATTTGAGTAACCATCTGCCTCAGCGACGTTGCACATTCTCTCTCCTGCACCTCGAGCAGCAATTCCTGCAGCCTGATTTTCAGGATAAGCAGTAGCAATGCCTAACGTCTCTGGGATCTCTACCGGAAAGTTGCTCGAAACCCATGCAACTGGAACGCCTTTCTTTTTAGCCTCAATTGCACTTGCGAACGCATCTCCAGCAATTTTACCAAGCTTGAATTTTGCTGAATTAGGATCAATAGGCTTCTTAGGCTTTTTGATTTCCTCTGCCATAACCATACCTCCTCATTTGTTTTGTTAATCTATTAGAAAAATTTAATCATATATATTTCTTTCAATACCAAATCTGCACTATTATTGTTATTTTTATAACATCATTTCTTAAAATTTTTTACTGCTCTATAGAGCAGTAAAGCTATTTTTTATCTTTTCCTTACTTTTAAAAGCATATACAGCTGCACCAATTGCTCCAAAATACTGCGCGAGTGGATCATACTCTATCTGAACTTCGAGAGCCCTACTCATCGCATCCCTCACAGCACTGTTTTTTGCAACGCCACCTGACATGCATACCTTCTCCTTTACACCAGCTCTACGCGCAAGCGAGCTAACCCTTGATGCTACGCTGTTACAGATTCCGGCAATTACATTCTCTCTGCTCTCACCATTTGCGAGCTGACTGATCACTTCAGACTCTGCAAAGACTGTACAGGTGCTTGAGATAGTAGCCGGGCTATCTGCTTTTGATGCCAGCACCTCTAGTTCAGATATGTCTGCTCTTAGTATGTTTGCCATTACATCTAAAAATCTACCTGTGCCAGCTGCACACTTGTCATTCATCACAAAGTTCGTCATTCTTCCTGAATCATTCAAGCAGATTACTTTTGCGTCCTGACCGCCTATATCTATTACAGTTCTCACTTCTGGAAAAATAATTTGACTTCCTAGCGCATGGCATGTTAGTTCGCTTACTTCTAAATCACATCCTTGATATTTATTTCTGCCGTACCCAGTAACAACGCTACATGAAATATCAGATTCTTTAAGTCCTGAGAGCTTCATAATCTCCGCTATGACTTCCTCTGGACCAGATGTACCAAGACCTCCAACTCTTAGAGCCTTTGCGACAATCCTTTTTCCATCTTCGAGTACCACGCTCTTCGATGTAGTTGATCCTATGTCTAGTCCAAGGGTAAACATCTGACAGCCTCCTTTCTATGTACAATTTCATTATATATCTCGTTATTTTATAGTCAACCAACTTTGTTAAAAAAATATTATAGTTGTTTTTCAAGTGTGTATTTAATTATTTTTAATAGTTTTGTTTTTATGACTCCAATAATTGAATTTCTAAGCGTTTAAAAAAAAGAAGGGGTTATCCCCTTCTTAAAACAGTTTTTCTATAAAAATTTTTAACAGCAATGTCCGTGTATTCGCTATTTTGCTCTTTTTATCTGTAAGATAAATCTTAATTATAAAATTAATCCACCTTTATCTTATCCCAAAGCTTTGACATTCTCTCCATGCTCTTGGCGTCTGTACCATTCTTTTTAAGCTGCTTCATATACATCTCTTTTGGTACCCCCATCTTCTTATATGCACCAAGATACTTCTTGGAATAATTGGTCATGTACACGAAGAATCCGCCCATATATGCAGCACCTACTACAGCCAAAACTGCTGCTGCAATCCATGTCCAGAAAAACCCGCAAGCAAAAATCAAAATTATCCATACGATTCCGAGGATTCTATTAATCTTTGTAATTTTTTCAATATTGATAGATTTTGGAACCTGGATATCTTGCTCTTTCATCTGTTTCTTATATAAATTCTGCTGATAGCCTTTCGACTGTCTTATGTATTGTGGTGGTCTCTGCTTACCTTTGCTCATTTCATTATTCCTTTTCTAATTAATCTAGTGTAGTATTTTAACACAATTTATTTACTCCTTTCAAGCGATTTGAACATCTCTTGCATCGTTGGGTTGTTTTTGGTAAGTTTTTTTATCGTCAAATCCTCAGCTTTATTATTCGCTAGTCTCAAGTTATTTTCTGAAGAAGTTAAAGCCTTCTTGATCTTTTCAAGATGACTAATCGATTTATCTATCTCATCTATAGCTTCCTGGAACTTTCTAGATGCTAAATCGTAATTTCTTGCAAAAGCACTCTTGAATTTCTCCATGTCCTCCTCAAAATGTGTGATATCAACATCCTGCGCCTTCATCGTCTCCAGTTCCTGCTTATACTTAAGAGAGTTATACCCCATATTGCGAAGCAGAGATATCATCGAGATGAAAAACTGAGGTCTTATCACATACATTTTCTCGTATCTATGCGATACATCTACAATTCCTTGATTATAATACTCGTTATCTGATTCTAACATCGAAACGAGCACTGCGTATTCGCACTTTTTTTCGTTTCTATCCTTATCGAGCTCCTTGAAAAAATCTTCATTCTTATGCTTCGTCGCTGTGGTATCCATCTCATTCTTCATTTCGAACATGATAGACACAACCTCTAATCCAGCATCATCCTTTTCCCTAAAGATATAGTCGCCCTTGCTTCCACTCCTAGCATCATTGTCTTTTTCAAAATAAGCATTCTGAAATGCAGTTGATCTAAGCTTGTTAAATTCTATCTCACAGTGTTGCTCCAGGGTCTCTCCTACCATTTTGGTAGACTGGCGGGTCTTAAGATCCTTGTAATAATCAATTTGCTCATCCTTCATCTTAAGCTTGGTCTCATACTCATCCTTAAGCACCTGTATGTTCAGTTCAGCCTGCTTTTCGCTAACCTTTAGATCACCAGAGAGCCTTTGAAGCTGTTCCTTCTTCATTGAAAGTTCTTCATCCTTCGATGCAACAAGCTTACGGTACTCTTCGTCTTTTTTATCGACTAATTTCCTATACTCCGATTCCTTCTGCTGTACTGCTTCATTAATTGCCAATGCTTTCTCTTTATTATAAGCATTGATACTAGCACGAAGTTTTATTATCTCCTGCTCTTTGTCTGCGATAAGCTCCTGGACTCTCTTTTCAGTCTCGGCCTTAGCAAGATTTACGGCCGCAGCTTTGTCGTCTTTATACTGTTCCTCAGCACGCTTTATCTCATTATTGAATTCCCTATCTCTGACCTGTTTAACTATGGCTGCATAGCCGGCTTCATCAATTTGAAAGGCTTCGCCACACTTAGGGCATTTTATCTGCTGCATAATCTTCCTCCTACGAAGTGATACTTCTATTTTATACAAAAAAGCTTCGGTGAAAAAGCTTTAATCTCATCACCGAAGTTAATTTTTCATTTAATCGAATCAAGTAACCTTCATTTTATTTTATAAGCAATAATAACATATTTACAAAATCCGCACGTTTCATAATACTATAGATTAATGCAGTCCAAACTACTTATCTTCAGGTATTACCTCGACATCTACATCTACCGCATCCTTGGTAAATTCATCTTCCAGTCCCTTACTAGCAGGTTCATCGCGATTGTATGACCTGGATTCCGAATAATAATACTGCTCAGATTCACCAGCACTCCGCCTGCCCCATCTCTTCGAGATAGCTTGAAATAGCACAAGTATGCCGACAACAATCCAAAAAACAGGGTTCAAAATTATAGCCATTACAACTGACAAAAGTATCAGCATAATAAATATTCCAATCAAGCAGCCGAGGCCACCGTCATCACGATAGTACATCTCTTTTCCCCCTACGTATTTACTTTCACCATATCGATGATTTATTTCTTATTCTATATCGCGTATTATAACACATCGTATTTGTGTTTTAGGTGACGCATTGATAAAGAACCCCTTATGAAAAACGTATAATAGTATTAAAAAATGGGGCAAAAGCCCCATATCTTATATGAATAATATCTGCACTTATATTGGGTTTAGCCGAAGTACCTCTTTAGAAGACCAGCGAATGCCTTTCCGTGTCTAGCCTCATCTCTAGCCATCTCATGAACTGTATCATGAATTGCATCGAGGTTAGCAGCCTTAGCTCTTTTAGCTAAGTCAAACTTCCCAGCAGTTGCACCATTCTCAGCATCGACTCTTAGCTGTAGATTCTTCTTTGTGCTGTCAGTTAGTACCTCTCCTAGAAGTTCAGCGAACTTAGCAGCATGCTCTGCCTCTTCGTAAGCAGCCTTCTCGTAATATAGTCCAACCTCAGGATATCCTTCTCTGTGAGCAACTCTAGCCATTGCAAGATACATACCTACCTCACTGCACTCACCCTCAAAGTTTGCTCTTAGATCAGCCATGATGTCTTCACTAGAACCCTGTGCAACACCTACAACATGCTCTGCTGCCCAAGACATCTCGCCTTCCTGCTTCTTGAACTTCTCTGCAGGAACTCCGCAAACTGGGCACTTCTCTGGTGCCTGATCTCCCTCATGAACGTAACCACATACCTGGCATACATATTTAGCCATTTTCATTCTCCCTTCTTCAGCTCTGCTGAAATACATAAAATAAAGTCATTTTGTTAATCATCTATGCACGGTCCTTCGCCATGCAGTCGGGGCAAAGTCCATAAAAGTTAACATCGCACCCTTCTATTGAACCAGAAAAATCATCCTGGACAATTTTAATGATTTCCCCTTTGTCAGTATCAATATCGAGAACAGCACCGCATCTGTTACAGAAGAAGTGTGCATGAGGCTTTACATTATAATCATACCTAGTAGCCCCATCAGTGATAATGGTCGAAACCTCTCCCATTCCTTCAAGCTGTTTCAGATTTCTATATACGGTCGCGATACTAAGATTAGGCATGCTAGTCTTAAGCTCAGAATATAGGATCTCCGCTGTAGGATGATCTCCTCTATTCGATAATTGATCTTTAATTGCTTGACGCTGTTTGCTGTACTTAATCATTAGCCTCCTCTAATATTGATAATCGTTATTGTTAACAATATGATACCACATTAAATTTGATTGTCAACAACTAAATTGAGAAAAATTTAAGTTTGTCGTTTAATATACCAGTAATGTTGATATTATTGATATGTTATGCTAATCTAACTATAAATGAAGGAGGGATATTTCATGAAAATTCAGAAGTCTTCAGAAGATTATTTAGAGACAATGCTGATGCTTAGTGAGCAGAGAGGATATATTAAGTCCATCGATATTGCAAGACATCTCGATGTAACTAAGCCCAGCGTTTCATATGCTACCAAGAGGCTAAGAGAGAACGGCTACATTACTATGGACGATGATGGTCTAATTCACCTCACTGAGACTGGAATGTCTATTGCTACAAAAATTTACGATAGACACAAGATGTTGTCTCGTTTCTTAAATCTACTAGGTATTGATAAGAAAACTGCTGATGAGGATGCGTGTAAAATCGAGCATGATATCAGCCAAGCTACGTATGAAGCCATTTGTAACCATGTTAACAATTTCTTGGCAGAGTGCCCTGCAATGAATCACGATGAAGATTCGTTGGAATAATGAATCTCAATATAATTTTATAAGCTTACAAGCCACCATCTCAACTAAGAGATGGTTTTTTCTTGTGCTAAGTACATACCTTTCTCTTGCCTAGCTGTTTACTTGTCAAGCATTATATGGCAGAATTAATAGTAATATATGATTACAAGCCATATATTAGTAGTTTGTTTTCTTCGCTTTTGTGATTTGTGATGCGTGTGCACTTTTTTCTTTTGCACCAAACATACTTAAGACGGAGAACATAGGTTATTGCTGTCTCACCTTATTAAGGAGATACCTCATGGCAGAACTTGAAAGAAAGCGCAAATTTCCAATAGCATTTTGGATTTGTGGTTGCACAGAAATCTTTGAGCGTCTATCATTTTATCTTGGTCGTTCTCTGATTCTAGTTTTTGTTACCACTGCTGTTGCATCTGGTGGTCTTGGCCTTGCAAATACAACAGGTGCAAAGATGCAAGCGGATCTAACCGCTTATTCATATCTAGCAGGTTTCCTAGGAGCATTCATCACGGATAAATTAGTCGGTGCTAGATATACAACTCCGGTTGGAATGCTCATCATAGCATTCGGATACTTCTCAGGATCTATTGCACATGATGCCAAGCTTGTATACGTTATGGTATTCTGCGTTGCATTTGGTCTAGGTCTATTTAAGACTGGCCCACTAATCGGAAGAGTTGTTCGCCCTGAGAATCTTAACTCAGCGTATTCTATCCGTTATTCACTCGTTAACGTCGGTGCATTCTTCGGACCCCTAGTTGCTGGATTCCTATATCAATATACCTTTAGTCAGGCGATGTCCTAGGCTTCCGTCCTTGCTTTAGACTTGCAGCTATATCAATGCTTCTTGGTTGCATCTGGTTCACGGTTGGAATGCTACTAAAGGGTAAGGATTACGGCAAGAAACCATTTAAGATGTATAAGACCGAAGAAGAACTTAAAAGAGAAGCTGAAGAAAAAGCGGCTGCAAAGACACATCAGAAGATGACTCTTCTCGAGAAAAAGCGTGTATCTGCGATTGTGTTAGTATCAGCTTTCCAGATTATATTCTGGATGTTCTGGTATCTAGCTTATCTACCAATCTACTACCACTGGGCAGAGAACATGAACTGGAAGGTTGGTGGGTTTACAGTTCCTGTAACTTGGTTTGACTCACTAAATGCTCTGTTCTGCGTAATTTCTGGACCGCTCACTGCACTTCTATGGCAGAAGCTAGCAGCCCGCCCACAGGGTGATATCAGCATATTCAAGAAGCTTGGTCTTGGATTGGCATTCCTAGGTATCGGATATATCTACTATGCAGTGATAGACATCGTCCGTGGAGATAGCAAACCTACAGTACTTCTACTTGTTATATTCTTTGTATTCCTAACACTAGGAGAGATGTTCTTCTCACCTTTTGGAAGTGCATTTATCGGACAATATTCACCAAGTCGACTTCTTGCTATCATGTCAGCCGTATGGGGTCTCGGTATATTTGCTGCTGCTAAACTATATGGAAATCTATATGCATTTGCATTCAGCGGGAAATTTGCATTTTCCAAAGCTTGTATAACAATTGCAGCGATTGCATTTGTGAGCACCGTTATACTGTTTGCTATCGATGGTAAGTTAATGTCGCTAGTTAAGGATAAAGATGAAGCATAAGAATAATCTGACTTAATTAATTTACTAATATCTACACTATTAATATATGGCTCCAAACTCTTTTGCAAAGCTATTAGTGCTGAATATACCATATAGCAATTAGAGAGTATCAAATTCTTATGTGGCTGTTGATTTTCAACAGCCACATTTTTTTAGTGTATGAAATTTTATAAGTCAAAGTGTTATCTATCCTTAATTGTCCTTACCCTTGTGACTAAGAAGTATAATGGAATTATATTCAAGATAAATACTGTTATAAATAGCAACACATCTTTTGAATCAATTGCATTTTCTGAAAAAAGCGATGTTACAATATCGCTATAATAATATCCAGGGAAAATCATCTGAATTTTGCTAACAATATCTACGAATCTGCCATCTCCACCTAGCGATGCAAATGGTATTATCGTCATCGATGCCATGATAATAACGGGAAAGCTCAAGGTATCGAGTGTCTTTGCATCAACTCTTACCCCTAGTACAAAACCAATAATACTGAAGTAAATACCCATAACCATAAGAAGTAAAAACTGTACTACTAGATTGCTCATGACACGGAAGTTTAACAAAGAAGTGGCAAATGCGAGTACAACCAAGAAAATTAATGTATTTAGCGCTAGTTGAACGAACAGCTGATAAATCAGATAGTCCTTCACTGCATATTTTGTAAATCTCGATTCAAATGAATAGAATTCAATATCTGTTGAGATTCTCTTGCTAAATGTGGCTAAGCTGTTTCCAATAATCCCTATAAATACCGCTATACCGAATATGATGTTCGGTACAATACCATTTTGAACATTATAGAGGAACGTATACCATGCAATAGGAAGCAGTATTGTGAATAGCAAGAATCTCTTATTTCTTATAACCTGCTTTAATTGTATCATCTTCATATCTTTAATCCTCCATTTCTATTGTCTCGCGGTAATACTGTTCTACTGTCTTTCCTAAATCATGAATTGTCTCCACCGATTCATTTGCTATTATTTTTCCATTCTTTATGATGAGTGTCTTGGTAAAAAAGTGGTCTATCTGGTTGAAGTCGTGAGTGACAATTACCGATGTATAATGCTTTTTCTCTAACAACCTCCAGAAGTTATCTACTGATTCTAGATCCATGCCTGTAGTTGGTTCGTCTAAAAAAATTAGCTTAGGTGAATTAAGTATCGTCAGTAAAAGAGATAGCCGCCTTTTCTGTCCTCCAGATAAGTTTCCGACATATTGCTTTTGCTGTCCTTGTAGTTCAACCATCAAAAGCATCTCCTGTGTATCGACATCGCTTATTTTATTCATCTTGCACTTTAGACTAACGATTTCAAATACCGTAAGATCATCGATAAGTATATCTCCTTGCGGCATCATGCTTATTTCAGTTTTAAAATCAAGATAAGTATCTATTTTGCCTGAGTTAGCTTCTATCTGACCAGCAATTATCTTAAGGAGTGTGCTCTTTCCAGCACCGTTATTGCCGAGCAAGGCAACTCTGTCTCCTTCTGAAACCTCGAATGTCACGCCCTTTAAAACTTCTTTATTTTTAAACGATTTTTCTATCTCTTTTACTTTAAACATATGAGTCTCCGTTCGTCTGTCCTTAATTTGTGACCATATTATATGTCATACACAATTAGTAAAACACATTTGTCAAGAACGGTACTTATAAGGTCATTAACGGTCAATAATCATTTATTCCTCCATTTATCATTAATCAAGACGACTATTACAAGCAAAAAACTGGATAATTAATATCCAGTTTTTTGGTATTACATTGTGTGTATTTTATTTTCTAAAAATAATCGTCTGAGAGAACTGATGGTCTGCACTTCGAGTAACGACGGACGAAAAAGGATACTTTGCAAGGATATCACTTACGTTATGGAGTCCTATACCTCGTCCTTTACCTTTACTTGAGTAACCTTCTTCAAATATCTGACTGATATTTACCTTCTCTTGCTTTGTAGTGTTTTCAATTATCAATACCAGCGATTCACCATCGAGAATCAGTGCAACTGTCAGCTTTGGCACTTCAGACTCTAAGCTGGATTCGATTGCATTGTCACAAAGTATTGATATCACTTTGATAAAGTCTAGCAGGTCTATCTTAAAATCATCAACAGTATCTTCAATCTCAATCGTGATTTCCACACCTCTACTATATGCTTCAATAAGCTTTGCTGAAATTACACTCTTCACAGCATCGTCTTTGACATTAGTAAGTTTTGCTATGTCAAACTTGCTGTTATATAGTTGTTTACCACTATCAGTAAGAACTCCTTCATAGACGTTCTTAATTGCATCGATATCCCTATTATCAATGCCTACTTTTATACTGGTAAGGATATTTATGTAGTCATGGCGAAAGCTACGAATCTCACCATACAGATTCTCTATGTGTCGACTGTAATTTGATAGTTCGCTTAGTTGCATATCCTTTTGTTTAAGAATCTCCTCCTTAAGCTTTTCTTTTGATGTTGAGTTTAGGTACAATAGCATAACAAAGAACAGCAG
Source organism: Mogibacterium neglectum (assembly GCF_030644205.1). Classification (NCBI taxonomy): domain Bacteria; kingdom Bacillati; phylum Bacillota; class Clostridia; order Peptostreptococcales; family Anaerovoracaceae; genus Mogibacterium; species Mogibacterium neglectum. The sequence goes on along the minus strand of NZ_CP128647.1, from coordinate 570,418 downwards.
GATATAGACATCATTGACATGCCCACGCAATGAATCTGCGTACGATAGTTTCTCATCAAAAATCATAAGGGCTGAAATGATTAGCATGTATACAATCATTGAGAAATCAACAATAAGTAGCATACAATTAAAGAAGTTGCGTTCAAAGCCCTTTTTCAAATCGTTAAAGTCCAATTTCAGAGTTTTAATGATTAGAAGGTAGAAAGAAAATGCAAGCACATCAATTACTAAATCATAAATACTAATATTTGCCTCATTATAAACCACAATCCCCACGAGAGGAAATATGCGATACGCAAGCAGTCTTCCAAGCAAGCTTAATATAACAACAGGATAAATTCCTATAAACAGATTAAATAACTTATTATCTTGAGGGTTAGTAAAAAAGCTGTATACTACAAATATAAAAAAATAGCAGAAATATCCAGCTGGTGGGCATAACACAAAAATTACAACGTAAGCCAGTGGAAAAATTATATACCAATGAAGTTTAAACTTTTTCTCACTTACCTGGTTGTATAAAAGCATTGTTATGAGTATTTTCAATGCAACACTAGAAATATTTAATAACATATCTATATAAACACCTTAATATCTAATGATTGAGCTTTTCAAGCAGCCCTCTGTACTTCATCCTTGATATTAGACAACCCTCTCCATTTTCAAATAGAGCAACCTTACTCTCCTTATCTATCTTAATTACATTTTCAGGATTAACTATAAATGATCGGTGACAGCGGTAAAGACGGTTATCAGCCTTTTCAATATCAGCGATACTAGCATAAAATTCCATACGTTCGTCCTTAGTATGCAAAATAACCTTGTGAATCATTGGAGAGGTCTCGAAATAAAGGATATTATTAAATGGCACTTGTACGCGTGTCATTGCTGTTTCAAATACGAATGAGTCTTGAGATAAGCTTGTTCCAAGCTTATCAATAGTGTACTCGATAGCCGAACATACTCGCTCTTTAAATGATTTTTCATCAAGAGCTTTATTGATAAAATCTAGCGCTGCTACTTTATATTTGAACGTAATAGGCATAAACTCTGTATGCGTTGTCACAAATACAATTGTCGCATTAGGATCTCTACTGCGTATTTCCTTCGCAATATCCAATCCTTTTTGCCCTTCTCCCTTAATCTCGATATCTAGAAAAAACAGTTGGTGAGAGCCCATTTCTGTAACAGCCTCTAGCATCTGCTTTGGATTGCTAAAAATTTCTGGTATTCTGCACTTGAGAGCTTTCTTATCGATTAATTCCCTAATTGCATTGTCGATTCGCGATTGCTGCAGTATCTCATCTTCTAAAATAAATATATTAATCATTTACCCTACTCCTAATACCTCTTCAGCTCTTTCCGCTCAACTTCTATGCATATTCAGTTCAAAAATAGTTGCTTGTATTTTATCACTAAAAGCCCCATCCAGTAAACTGGATGGGGCTAAGCTTTAACTTTATCTATACATAAAATAGATTAATATACTTAAACCTCTCTTGTATATTTAGCAAGGTACTCTCTCTCATCCTCTTCTAGGTATGGAGCGATAACCTCATATACATGTTTATGGTAGTCGTTAAGCTGCTTGCGCTCTTCAGGTGTCATGAAATCAGGATCAATAGCATCTAGGTCGAATGGAACTAGCGTTATTGGCTCAAATTTGAGGAATTTACCGTATTCGTTAACTTCATCTAGCACGCATAGGAGCTCATTCTCAAGACGAATACCGTGAGAGCCTTCGATGTAAATTCCTGGCTCATCTGTGATAACCATACCCTCATCGATTACACACTGGTTACCCTTTCTGTATACCCAACGGAAGCTAGCAGGACCTTCGTGAATGTTTAGAAGGTATCCTACCCCATGACCAGTTCCATGGTTAAAGTTGAGATGGCGATCCCAGAATGGTTTTCTTGCATAAGCATCAAGGATTACCCCGTTACAGCCGTAGAGGAACTTAGCATTTGCAAGAGACAGATTACTGATAGCAACTAGAGTGAAGTCCTTCTTCATCTGATCTGTAATCTCGCCTAATACGTAGGTTCTTGTGATGTCGGTTGAACCCTCGTAGAATCCTGCACCAGTATCTGTCAGGTGAAGTCCCTTAGCTAATACTGGGATATCTGTTTCAGGTGTTGGTGCGTAGTGCACAATTGCAGCATGTGCACCATAAGATGAGATTGGTTCGAAACTTGGGCGAATGAAGTTTCCTTGCTCTGCACGGAGCTCATCAAGCTTATTAGAAACGCTTAGCTCAGTCATCTCAATCTTGCCTACGTTCTCCTTCAGCCACTTCATAAAACGAACGTGTGCAATACTGTCCTTAATCTGTGCCTTGCGGATATTCTCAAGCTCAACTGGGTTCTTAACATTCTTGAAGATCATCTCTGGATTCATCACGTCAATCTTCTGAACAGAATCAGCGATGTTGCAGAATAGAGCATAGTTAACCTTGGATGCATCGAGCATTAACTTTGTGTCTGCAGGAATCTTCTTGATATCCTCGTAAATGTCATTGTATGGGTGTAGAACTACTCCGTCTGCAGCAAGGCGAGACTTAATCTCGTCATCTAGCTTACGCTCATCAATGTATAGATGATATATCTTATCATCAATCAGAGCATAGGATAGAACTAGTGGGAAGAAGTCTATATCGTCTCCACGAATGTTGAGTGTCCAGCAGATATCGTCAAGTGTTGTAACAACGTGCATATCTGCTTCAGCCTCTACCATCTTCTCACGAATATCAGCTAGCTTCTCAGCAACTGTCTTTCCTGCATATTTAACGTCAAGATCAAATGCAGGCTTCTCTGATAGCGGCGGTCTATCTGTCCAAATCTCATCAATAAGATCTACACTGTATTCTATGCAGCCTTCGTGCTTCTTAGCAATTTCATCATAAAGTAGTCCCTCATCCATGGATACAACTCTTCCGTCAAATCCAATCTTCTCACCCTTCTTAAGGTTGCTACTGATAAAAGCATCGAGAGTTGGAACTCCAGGCTCGCCCATCTTCATAAGCTCAATTGATGATCCCTGTAGCTGTTCAGCAGCCTGGATGAAGTATCTTCCGTCTACCCAGAGCCACGCGCCTTCTAGACCAACTACAGCAACACCTGCTGAACCTGAAAAGCCAGTGATGAACTTTCTTGCTTTGAAATGCTCACCAACATATTCACTCTGATGAAAGTCAGCAGTTGGAACTACATAGTAATTAATGTTGTGCTCCTGCATCTTGGAACGAAGTGCAGCGAGTCTTTCCTGAATTACACCCATTTAAAGTCTCCTTTCAAATGAACAATTAAATATAATATTTACTAATAATGTCTTAAATCGATTATAGCACTAGATACGTGTAGCCAAAAGCCTAACTCAATAATCTGGTGCATAATCAGCTTATTTCTTATGATAGTCCTATGATAGTTCCATCAGATAGAACATCCATACCGTTTGCCGCAGGTACCTTAGGCAGACCTGGCATGGTCATGATTGATCCTGTAAGAGCAACTATAAATCCTGCTCCAGCGGACACCTTCAGTTCTCTAACAGTGATTCTGAATCCTGTAGGTGCACCGAGAAGTGTTGCATCATCAGAGAATGAATACTGAGTCTTTGCAACGCAAATTGGTAGTTTATCGTAGCCTAACTTAGCAAGCTCCTTGATCTGCTTCTGAGCTGCTGCAGTGAAATCAACTCCGTCTGCACGGTAAATTTCCTTTGCAATCTTTTCCATCTTCTCTTCGATAGAAAGCTCTAGATCATATAGAGGCTTGAAGTCTGCCTTGCCCTCTTCGCAGATTCTAATTACTTCTTCAGCTAGCTCCATTCCACCTTCAGCTCCCTTTGCAAATACTTCGGATAGAACAACCTTCACTCCGTACTCTTCGCAAATCTTATCGAGAAGCTCAAGTTCAGCCTCTGTATCAGTTGGGAATCTATTGATTGCTACTACTGACGGAACGCCGAATTTAGCAACGTTCTCGATATGTCTAATCATGTTAGAAGAACCTGCATTTAGTGCTTCTAAATTCTCCTCAGCAAGGTTATCCTTAGCTACTCCACCGTTCATCTTGAGTGCACGAACTGTCGCAACTATCACTACGCAGTCCGGCTTGAGTCCAGCGTATCTGCACTTGATATCAAAGAACTTTTCAGCTCCAAGGTCAGCACCAAAACCAGCCTCCGTAATCACATAATCGCCGAGTTTTAACGCAGTCTTCGTTGCTACTACAGAGTTGCAGCCGTGAGCTATGTTGGCAAACGGTCCACCGTGTATGAATGCTGGTGTGTTATCTAGTGTCTGAACTAGGTTAGGCTTAATTGCATCCTTAAGCAACAACGCCATAGCTCCTGTGGCTTCCAAGTCACCAGCGGTTACAGCCTCTCCATCATAGTTGTAAGCAACTACCATCTTTGATAACCTTTCCTTGAGATCATCAAGGTCAGAAGCAAGGCAAAGTATAGCCATAATTTCAGAAGCAACTGTGATATCAAATCCGTTCTCACGTGTTACGCCATCGCCTTTACCGCCTAGGCCGATAACGATATTACGTAGGGCACGATCATTCATATCAACAACGCGTTTCCATACAATTCTCTTGGTAACTATTCCGAGCTTGTTACCCTGGTGAATATGATTATCAAGTAGTGCTGCAAGCAGGCTGTGAGCGGAAGTGATAGCATGGAAGTCACCTGTAAAATGCAGATTGATATCATCCATTGGTACTACTTGAGAGTATCCACCACCAGCTGCGCCACCTTTAACTCCGAAGCAAGGTCCTAATGAAGGCTCGCGAAGAGTTGTAACGGTCTTTTTACCAAGCCTGCTAAGTGCCATAGAAAGCCCCACGTTAGTGGTCGTCTTTCCTTCTCCTGCCGGAGTAGGATTTATCGCGGTAACTAGCACCAGCTTTCCGTCTTTCTTATTCATGTTTTCCTTAATGTACGAATAAGAAAGTTTAGCTTTGTATTTTCCATATTGCTCAAGCTCATCGCTAGGGATATCGAGCACTTTTGCAACTTCTGTAATCGGAAGCATTTTTGCTTCCTGAGCAATTTCAACATCTTTCTTCATAACATTCCTCCACAAATATAAACATATGTGTCAAAAGCATATATCTAGATATATAGATATATGGTCATTATACTTCATGTTCATATTCCTATACAATATCATTAAGTGTGATTAAATTATTTAATGATTTTATCGCATATAAACATATTTTATATATATTTTGTTATGGGGATTTGCTTCTATTCATATTCTCTGTGGCAAAAAAAGGCAACCGGATTACTTCCGATCGCCCATAATGTTATTCATAACTTCTTATATACTTAATTGCTTAGCTGTACCTTAATTACATAGTACTTGTCATGCTATCTTAGCTTGAGTTCGTTGTATGGTTCGCGCCCCTCTTCATCCCTTATCTCACGAAGGTAATTATATAGTGTCGCCTGGGATATAGATAAAGTTTCACAGATAAATGGGACAGCCTCCTTTACGGAGAAAACCCCCTGGAACTTGAACTTACTCAGAAGCTTAAGCTTGCCTTCTTTAGTATTTATCTGGTTTGGATCAAACTGCTTTATCGACTTAAGTCTTAAGTATAGTATCCTTCATCACATTCTGCATATAATCCTCGTCATTAATAGAGTATGCCGAATCATCAGCTATCGGCTCCTCAACATCGTGAATCTTAATCGATTCGCTTAAATAGTTAATAATGTCTTGAACCTTAGAAGGATCTTGATTTATGCAAATCATCGCTGCAGGATTGTTCTCCTCATCCATAAACATGAAATGTGATGCGCGAAGCTTCTTACCATGCGCTGACTTACTTGCATATCCTATCAGATGTCCTTCTCCATCAGCGAGGTTGTTAATAACATCATATACCCCAGGGTTTATTCTATAGCTTCTCTCCCTACCAGTGATGTTGTTGTTATGCATAAAAATGATTTCTCTTTTAGTCAAATCATGAAGTACAACCTCTGTATCGCTGCCCATAAGCTTAGCGATTCCAGCAGCAACCTGTGCTAATATATCTAACCGTTCTTCCTGAGTCATATCTAATTTATTTCACTCCTCTTTTTGTGTAAGATCAATTCCTTGACGACGCTCTGCAACCTTAGGTACATAATCTTCATCACTAAACCATGTGGTAAAGCCATTGCCATTTACTTCGCTGACATTAGTTATAGTGATAAAAGCATTTTTATCTATTGCAAGAGCCGCCTGCTTCACTTTGTTGAGATTTCTGCTACCAACTACGCAGTATACTAAATCCTGTTCAGACTGTAGATATCCACCTGTAGCGTGCATGATTGTCGTGCCAAACCCTAGCTGCAGTATCTTCTCATTGATTTCTTTGATTTTCCTTGTAAAAATCATGAGCTGTACACCACCCTGCCCGAGCAGAATCATCTTGTTCATGCACACGCTATAAATCAGCGCATACAGAATTCCTAGGATTATTCCGTTGGTCTTTGTTACCGGAATCTGCATCATAAAGATTACAAAGTCAATGGCATACATGATCGGTGCGATTTTAACGCCGAATTTTCTATTTAGAATCAGTGGTGGGACGTCTATTCCACCTGTAGAACCACCAACCCTAAGGATAAGCCCTAATCCTATTCCATCGATAACACCAGCACATATGGCTGCGAGCAGCGGGTCATCTACAAGATGATGAAGCATCGTAGCTTTCTGAAATATTCCCAAAAATACTGGGAATAACACTGTTCCTAACACGATAGATGCTGCAAACTTTTTACCCAGAGCCCATGTTCCGATTACAAAAAGAATAACGTTAATTACAAGTACCGTCCCTGACACACTAAGACCGAAATAATGATTGGTCATACGTCCAACACCTGCTAATCCCGAAACTACCATCCCATACGGCAAGGCAAAACAAGCAATAGCAAAGGCACTTAACGCATTTCCAACAACTATTTGAAGCACTTCTAGTCCCACCTTGGAAGCATTTCTCATAATCCACCTTTTCGAGTCCCCTCAGGTCACTCATAACCCTTTCTTCAGTCTATAATTCGTCATCAAACTTAAAGCATAAACTTTGTAAACAGCCTAAAAAATAACTGTGTACAACAAAATAATATATCATCAGATATCGGAAAATGTCAAGATTTCAGAGAATATTATAAAGTGAATTTTTTATTATATCTTTATTCTTATCGTCAACTTGTTGCACTTTTATCAACTACCTAAGTAGTTAATATTTGTTACCATATCTCGTATGTGATAATATAAATTATATTATTTACATTTAGATTCGGTTTCATAAGGAGGCCTTCTATGAAAGTACATGAAAGATTATTAAAATATGTTTCTTACCGCACCCCAAGTGACGATAATAGCGAAACATTCCCTTCAAGCCAGTGTCAATTTTCACTAGCGCATGCATTAGTTGAGGAACTAAAAGATTTAGGTGTCGAGGACGCAGCATGTGACGAATATTGTTACGTATACGGACACATACCAGCTACTCCGGGAAAAGAAAATGTAACAGCTATCGGATTTTGCTCACATATGGATACAGTAAGCGACTATTGCGATCACGATGCAAATCCACAGATTATCGAAAATTATGATGGCGGAGTCGTAGAACTCGGCGACAGCGGACTTATCCTTGATCCGGAAGTTTTCCCTCATCTTAAGGACTTGAAGGGTCGCACCTTAATAACAACAGATGGAACGACAGTGCTCGGTGCTGATGATAAAGCCGGAATCGCTGAGATTATGACTGTAGTTGAACATATAAATGAATTCGATCACGGTCCTATCTCTATAGCATTTACTCCAGATGAAGAGATTGGAAGAGGAACAGCGCACTTTGATGTTGCAAAATTTGACGCAAAGTATGGATATACGCTAGACGGCTCAACCGAGGGCGAAGTTCAATATGAAACATTTAATGCTGCTACAGCAAAGGTTTATGTAAAGGGAGAGAATGTCCATCCTGGTTCAGCAAAGGACGTTATGATTAATGCATCACTTGTTGCAATGGAATTTGATTCACTACTTCCTGCAGCTGAACGCCCTGAGAGAACCGAAGACCATGAAGGTTTCTATCACTTAATATCTGTAAACGGAACTGTAAGCGATGCGAATATGACTTACATTGTCAGGGATCACGACGCATCTAAGTTTGCTAACAGGCAGGATACAATGAAGATGGCTGAGAAGTTCCTTAACGAAAAATACGGAGAAGGAACTATAAAGCTCGAGATTAAAGAACAGTATAGGAATATGGCTGAGGTACTTGAAAAGTATCCAGATGCTATTGAAAATGCTAGGAAAGCTTGTAAAGCAGCAGGTGTAGAACCTCTAGTTATTCCAGTTAGAGGCGGTACAGATGGCGCCAACCTCAGTTTTATGGGACTGCCTTGTCCAAACCTAGGTACTGGTGGACATGCATTTCATGGTCCTTATGAGCATATAACTATAGAGGGCATGGAGACAGGTGTAGCAGTTATAAAAGCTCTCATCAATGAATTTGTAAAAGAAGCATAATCTGATTTATTCAGATATTGTATTGTTTTAAAGAAAAAGCGGTTAGGATTGATACGTCCCATTTCTCGGACATGTTTCATGTTACCTAACCGCTTTAAATTTGTTCTAACCATCCTACATTAGAACAGAAAAGAGCCTGAGAATCTGTCTAAATACATTTAGAGATCTCTTTCCCTCTACATATCTATCTGTCACTTCTAGGCATTTTGTAAGAGTATCATCAAAATCTGCCTTTATGTCATGAACTGCTTTGCAGTTGTACATTAATACACCATTTTCAAAGTGATGGAAAAAGCTCCTATAGTCCAGATTAATAGTTCCGCAGGTAGCTAGTTCATCATCGGCTATGCATTGTTTTGCGTGACAAAAACCTGGAGTGTATTCGTATATCCTAACACCGTCTCTTACAAGCCTTGAATAATATGATCTTGTCACAGCATAGGTCGCAGGTTTATCTGGAATTCCCGGCGTAATTATTCTTACATCAACACCTCTCGATGCAGCAAGAGTCAATGCCTTGTTCATTTCATCTGTAATTATGAGATAAGGGATCATAAACCACACATACTCATCAGCATTGTTTATTATATTGAGATAAACGTTTTCCCCAACATGTTCATGGTCAAGCGGTGTATCCCCATAAGGCTGAATAAAGCAACCATCCTCCTTACTATCGAGTTCAACATCCGGCATGTATTTAGAGTAGTTCAAATCCTTCGTATCATGAGTCTTGGTCGCATTCCAAATTTCCAGAAACATCATCGTTAGATTGTGTACGGCATTTCCCTCAATTCTAACACCGGAATCCTTCCAATCACCATATGGCCTGGTCAGCTTAAAATACTCATTTGCAAGATTATATCCACCTGTAAAGCCAACCTTCCCATCCACAACTGTGATCTTGCGGTGATCGCGGTTATTCAGAAAGACATTGGCTATCGGTACAACAGGGTTGAAAACTCTGCATTTAATACCTAAAACATTAAGACGTTTTATAAAGCTACTGTCGAGAAAACCGACACTTCCGACATCATCGTAAATGATTCTAACCTCAACACCCTCTGCCGCCTTCTCTGCTAGAATCTCCTTTATTCCTGCAAATGCCGCTGAATCTTCAATAGCGTGATATTCCATAAAGATGAAATGTTCCGCTTTTCTCATGGCTTCCTTCTGCGCATTAAGAGCTGTTCTAGCTTCGCCGTAAAACTCTATATTTGAATCGCGATAAGCAGGGAATAACGCTTTACGCGAAATATACCTAAAGATATTAGCAACACCTAGGTCGCTCTCCCCAATCTCCTCAAGAACCTCTTTGTCACCACTTAGTAGAGAAAACAGCTCATCATCTACTTTTTGGAATCTCATCCTCATCTTCCGAGTCGATCCAGAAAACCCAACCATAAAATATATTGTAACGCCTATGATCGGATTGAGCATGATGAGAACAACCCACGGCAGTTTAATGGATGCGCTCGTAGATTTTGTCGAAATAGCTATGACGATAGCTAAGGCGACGATTCGGAATAATGTGGCTAGTAGGGTGTATTTTTCATTTAAACGATTTATGAGCATAGCAATAAACAGCACTTCAGCTACAATAGCTATGACGGCAATCATCAAACGCCCAATACTATTCTTGACCTGCTCCTTCTTCTCGTATGTTGCAAATGTCTTTAAAGCACTCATGTGGCTAGCCCCCTATCACGTCTATTCGTCCCAGAGCACAACCCTTCCTTCTTCTCTAGTTCTGTTCATATCTATCAGCCTTTGATTCTCTGATCCTCTAAATCTCAGCTGAATATTCTTAAGCTCTTGCTCGAACCTACCGTCGATTAGTACGTCAATCATATTAAGCATATCCATAGTCACTTCTGTGTGACAGTGCGTGCCCTCTCTCATGAGATCTTCGAACACAAACCCTGAAAACGACCAAATCGTTTTATCAGGATAAATCTCTTTTACGCGCTTAAGGAATGGCACAAGTACCACCTGGTTTTCTGGTTCGAAAGGCTCTCCCCCAAGAACTGTTAACCCTGTTATATAGTCGGGCTTAAGCATCTCAATAATCTTGTCTTCAGTCTCCTTGGTGAATTCTTGTCCGTAATTAAAGTCCCAAGTCTGGGGCTGAAAACAGCCAGGACATCTATTTGTACAGCCTGACACGAACAGGCTTACCCTTACACCAATTCCATTGGCTATATCACAATCTTTAATCTCTCCGTAATACACTTTCTTACTCTCTTTTCATTCTGTTAATACAATTATATCGTATAACCAGTATTATTATAAGCCTTAAAAATCATACTCTGTTCGGATTCCTACCACCTAGTTGGGAGTTTACGAAGGCTCTGTCTCCTCTCCTTATAGTTCGGTTCAAATTGTCTTACAACATCCCAAAATGCCTCCGAATGATTCCCCTCAATAAAATGAGCTAACTCGTGCACCACTACATATCTCAGATCCTCGTATGATGCAGTCACAAGCAGAAGATTTAGAGTTATCTTGCCTAGATCAGGGCGGCAAGATCCCCATCTTGATTTCATCTGTCTAATAGTTACATGTGGAAAAGGGACCTGATAAACGCATCTAAATTCATCATACACATCATGCAAAGCACTTATAAATATATCCCTTGCCTGCCTACTATACCACCGTTTCACTAACTCTATACGAGCAGAAACATTCGTTGGTTCTGGCATCTGGATGAAAAGGAAATCACCATCTATAGAGACATTAACTCTCGGCCCTTGCGATAACTTCACCTCAAGTGGTCTGCCTAAGAAATACGCTTTATTTCCGTCTTCATATCTCGATATATCTGCTCTTGCATCTCTGATATGGTCAATTGCATTCATAATAAAAGCGCCCTTACTAATCATGAAGTCTTCAATCTCAGCTAAGGGCACTCTATGAGGTGCTGAGACGTATATAGAAGCATCTGGTCTAATCCGCAGGTTTATATTTCTCACATTCTTACGCTCTAAGGTATAGACCAGAGTTTCCCCAGCTATGCTTACAACGTGAGCTTCAGTGCGTTTCACGCTTCTCAAATATCGTCTCTTCATATTAATTTTCTCTTATAGGTGGAGAACTCTGTCCTTGATTTCCTGAGTTCTTCCCTGATTCCAGAACTGTGTTCCGATATACCCACAAGTCCTTCTTGCTACAGACATCTTGTCCTGATTGCGATTTCCACAATTTGGGCACTCCCACACAAGCTTACCTTCAGCATCTTCAACGATTTTAATCTCACCACTGTATCCACACTCTTCACAGAAGTCGCTCTTTGTGTTGAGTTCAGCGTACATGATGTTCTCGTAGATATACTTCATAACCTCGAGTATAGCTGGGATATTATCCTGCATGTTAGGAACTTCAACGTAGCTAATAGCGCCACCTGGAGATAGTTTTTGGAAGTCCGACTCAAACTTCAGCTTCTGGAAAGCATCGATTTCCTCTTCAACATGAACATGATAGCTGTTAGTTATGTAGTTCTTATCTGTAACGTGAGGGATTACTCCAAATCTTCTTTGTAGAGCCTTAGCGAACTTATAAGTTGTTGACTCCATCGGTGTTCCATATACGGAATAGCTGATGTTTTCAGCTGCTTTCCATTCAGAACACTTGTCGTTGAGTCTCTGCATAACCTTTAGCGCAAACTCTCTACCTTCATCAGTTGTATGGCTCTTTCCTACCATGCGGTAGCACATCTCACAAAGTCCAGCATATCCAAGTGAGATGGTCGAATATCCGTTATAAAGCAGCTTGTCAATCGTCTCGCCCTTCTTGAGCCTAGCAATCGCTCCATACTGCCAAAGTATAGGTGCAACGTCAGACGGTGTTCCGAGAAGTCTCTCATGACGCAGCCTCAGTGCACGGTGGCAAAGCTCGAGTCTATCGTCGAGAATTTCCCAGAACTTGTCCATATTTCCATATGATGAGCAAGCTACGTCAACTAGATTGATTGTTACAACGCCCTGGTTAAATCTTCCGTAGAACTTGTAGCTTCCGTCAGCATTCTTCTGTGATTCTTCAACCGTCAGGAAGGATCTGCATCCCATGCAAGTGTACACGTTACCCTTCTTGAGTTCTCTCATAACCTTTGCCGAGATGTAGTCAGGAACGAGTCTCTTAGATGTGCACTCTGCAGCGATTTCTGTTAGATGCCAGTATGGTGCATCCTCTCTGATGTTGCAATCGTCAAGCACGTAGATTAGCTTAGGAAAGGCTGGTGTAATCCATACACCCTTCTCGTTCTTAACACCCTGCATTCTCTGCTTAAGAACTTCTTCGATGCAGAGAGCTAGGTCGTCTCTAATTCTTCCTTCCGGTGCTTCCTCGAGGTGCATGAACATAGTTACGAATGGAGCCTGTCCGTTACAAGTCATCAGTGTGATGAGCTGGTACTGGATAGTCTGGATACCACTCTTAATCTCATCTCTAAGTCTGTCTTCAACAACCTTGTTGAGTGCTTCCTGAGTTGCATCAATACCTGCGTCCTTGAACTCCTTCTCAACCTTAGTTCTGATTTTCTGTCTGCTCACATCAACAAAAGGAGCTAGGTGAGCTAGTGAAAATGACTGCCCTCCGTACTGGTTAGAAGCGACCTGCGCGATAATTTGAGTTGTAATATTACATGCTGTATAGAAACTATGTGGCTTCTCGATAAGAGTCTCGCTGATTACAGTTCCGTTCTGCAGCATATCCTCTAGGTCGATAAGATCACAGTTATGCTCCTTCTGTGCGAAGTAGTCGGAATCGTGGAAATGGATGATACCAGCATCATGCGCAGCAGAGATTTCCTCTGGAAGAAGGATTCTTCTAGTGAGGTCCTTACTTACCTCTCCAGCCATATAGTCTCTCTGAGTGGAGTTGATAATAGGATTCTTATTAGAGTTCTCCTGCTTAGCTTCCTCGTTGTTAAGCTCGATAAGCGAAAGAATTTTGTCGTCTGTTGTGTTGGACTGACGAACAAGGGATCTTGTATATCTGTATGTGATATATGCTTTTGCAACCTCATACGCGCCGTGCTGCATGATATGTTCTTCCACCATATCCTGAATCTCTTCTACTGCAGGTGAACGACCAAGGTCTTCACAAGATAGAATTACGCTGTCAGTGATTCTCTTAATTTGAATTGGTGTAAGTCTAACTGCTTCTTCAACGGAACTATTTGCTTTGATAATTGCATTCTCAATCTTGGCTTTGTCAAAAGTTACTTCTGAGCCATTTCTCTTGATAACATTCATTGTCTCTCCTTAACCGAATACCCGAACATATTGATTTATGTGAGTTAATTCTCTTAAAATTAATTAATACACTTTTTAACGCTAAACACTATATCTTGTTTGACGCCCTGTCATTATATCCCATATAGTGGGGTTAGTCAATCAGTTTTATACTATATTATTTTATACAATTTTAAGCCTGCAAAGTAGAAGTTTCAAGCCTTCTGTGCTAATATTTACTAAAATACGAAAAATAATTTATGCATATTTTTTTCACTTCATTTGTACATGCTAGCACAAGATATTGTGTCATATATGGAGGTAATACATATTATGAATAACTTCGATTGGTATGCACCTACGCACATTGTATTTGGTAGAGGAACTGAATCCGAGGTGAGCTCTCTCCTCAAATCATCAAAATGTAACCGTGTTCTCCTCCACTACGGAAGCGGTAGCGTGATTCGCACTGGTCTGCTCGACAAGATCAAATCTTCGCTAGATAAAGCGGGTATAGATTACGTAGAGCTTGGAGGGGTGGTAGCTAATCCAAGACTATCACTCGTTTATGAAGGCATCGAACTTGCGAAATCTAAAGGGGTAGATTTTATACTCGCTGTTGGTGGTGGCAGTGTAATAGACTCCGCAAAGGCAATCGCATATGGTGCTGTAGCTGACTTTGACGTATGGAATCTATATGATAGAAAGGGAACCCCAGAGTCCGCCCTTCCAGTAGGTGTTGTACTTACAATCGCAGCTGCAGGTAGCGAGATGAGCAATTCTTCTGTAATCACTAACGAAGACGGAGGTATCAAGCGCGGCTATAGCAACAACATGGTTAGACCTAAATTCGCTATACTAAACCCAGAGCTAACGATGACTCTTCCTGACTTCCAGACAGCATGCGGCTGCACAGATATAATTATGCATACGATGGAGAGATATTTTACATCAGCAGGAAATATGGAACTGACTGACGGGATTGCCGAAGCACTGCTCAGGACAGTTGTAAAAAATGCCTTAATACTCGTAGATGAGCCGGATAACTACGAAGCACGCGCCGAGGTAATGTGGGCTGGTAGTTTGTCTCATAACGGACTTACAGGCTGCGGAAATGGTGGTGACGACTTTGCTACCCACCGAATTGAACATGAAATTAGCGGCATGTTCGATGTAGCACATGGTGCAGGCCTTGCCGCAATTTGGGGAAGCTGGGCTAGATACGTTTTAGACGACTGCCTCACAAGGTTTAAGAAATTTGCAACAAATGTATGGAATATTGAGGATTCTGGTGATGACCGTGAAGTCGCACTCGAAGGCATATCAAGAACCGAGGACTTCTTTAAAAACATCGGAATGCCTATATCTCTGAAGGATTTTGGATTTGAGCTAACAGATGAAGTTATAGATGAGCTTGCTGAGAAATGCGAGAAAGCTGTCGGTGGCAAAGTAGGTGCTGCAAAGGTTCTGTACAGGGATGATTTCAAAGAGATATACAGAATGGCTTATGATAACAAGTAGAAAACTACAGAAAAGGATGTAAAAAATGCGCCCCGTATGGAGCGCATTTTTATTTCTTTGTGATTAGAAGGTCTCTGCCATCCACCCTCTCATGTTAAATCGTCGTACTTGCGTTCAGACATAGAGTCTTTTACATGAAATCTCTTATAATTGCAAAGATTAATAGCGCAGAGCAGTAAACCCCGAGCAGGATCTTGTTCCACAGTGGCATGCGTCTTTCTGTGTAGCTCAAATACACGTTATACACTATCTCAAACAGTATAAATGGGATAGTTGTGAAGATAAACGGATTGGCATAGAAAGCGTCGATAAACCTGAACCACAGTATACTTATACACATGGTTGTCGTACCACAGCACGGACACCTATAACCGGTTATTGATTTAAAGATGCAAGGAATATACAAATGCGTCATCCTAAGCCAAATATAGTATACGAATCCTAAAACCATAAAAGGAGCAGTTTTCCTTATTAAATATTGCAGAAAATTGCACCCTTGCTCATCATACAATGGTTTCATATTTAGCCCTGGCTTCCTACACTCGGTAAAAATCTAGTTAATTATCCTCTTAACTGCCAATATGCTCTTGCCACTATAGGTGGTCTTAGTACCTGGCTTGTAGAGATCGATTTCACAAATATCGTGTGCTGGGTCCATGGCATGTACAACGCGACCATTTCCCGCATACATTGCAACGTGCAGTTTCCTAGTGCCTCTACCAAAGAAAATTATATCCCCTGGCTTCATATCATCCACTGACACGAGCGTGCCACCGCAGTTATCATAGAGCGTATTAACCGAACCCATCTTCCAGTTATAACCGTATTCCTTATAGACCAGTGTTATAAATGAAGCACAGTCACATCCATTAGTGAGACTCTTTCCACCGAGCACATACGGCTTACCGATAAACTGCCTCGCAAATGAAATCACACTCGCACGCTTATCTTCGGCAACCTTGATATTCCTCTCAGTCTCAGCATTAGTGATTGTCGCCTTCATCCCAGTCGATTCGCTTGATTTATTATCAGAGCTAATTGTCTTGAGCGTGGCCACGTTTAGATACATAGTCACAACACGTCTGTCATTTATAGCATCTGCCTTAACGACAATAGTCGATACCATCACTACCATGAGTAGCAATTCAGTAACGACTATCACCTTAATATTCTTAAAAGCTGTTCTTAGCTTTGATACCATATGTGCTTTCCCAATCCTTCTGTTCTAAATAATATAGTGGTTACTATATTATCATAAAATATGCAGTATGGCATGTGTAGTTTTTATATAAATTCTTACTGGAACTTCTCCTTGTAGTGTTCCATGATTTCGTCCATCACCTGAACGCATTCAAGAGTTCCTACATATTCACCATTCGCATCTCGAACAGCCCTGTAGCTCACGAGGACATCGCTTCCGCCTTTATTCATCCATACCTCTACCTTGTCTTGCGCACCTGATTTGAATGAAGATATGATGCTGCGAACCATCGGTTCAATCGTTGGTGGGTGGCAAGTATACACCTCTCTATCGAGCGAACTGATTGGTCTCTTGAATAGTTTCTTCTCACCGTTATCATTGTAGTATCTGTTCATATCCACGTGATCTACAAATGTTAACTCGAGAGGAATAGTATTTAACATCGCCTCAAGCTGGTACGGAGCCATGTGTCCACTCGCGAATATGATGTCTCCATCATTTGCAGTAGCTCCGTTCTTACCTTCCTTAGCTGCTCTATGCGTATAATCCTCCTTAGAAGCTTTAGCCCATTCAGCCGGTTCTTCCTTGAGCAGGCAGTAATCATATTCCTTGAAATCACGCCCTACTTCTTCCCACTCTTCATCCTTGAAGAATTGTACACAGATTGGGAACAGGATATTCGACTCTTTGTAGATCATCTCATCTGCTCGCTTAACAACTGCCTTAGATCTCTCAAGCCACTCATCATCGGATAGTGTTCCATCGGTAACGTTTCTTAGTTCATCTCTGATTTCATCATCGACTGTCCACATTACATCAGATGGGCCTGTTACATCGTATCTACTCTTAAGTATCGTGTAGATTATGTCACCTTTCTTTGCATAGTGAATAGAAACATCACGAAGTTTATTTAGTTCATCGGTAATTACAGAACGGTCCTCACTTTCCTCAAATAGCTTGTTAATTACTGCAATTTGTTCAGCAATTCCCTCGTTCTCGAGAGTCAGCACATTTAACGGATGTCCAGGTTCAGCGATAAGCGTCTGAGCCTTAATTTCCGCCGCTTTTCGATCATTTGCGCCATTCATTCTTCTCTGAGCAGCTTCTTTTGATGCTGTAACGGCTTTCTCAGCGTTCATAATCTTTTCCTGCTTAGTTGAACCGTGGAATAGTGCAGAATGCACATCACAAAGTTTCTGAACCTCCTGGAAAGGCACTCCACTTTTTATCAGATGCTGCTCCGCATTAGCAATCTCAAGAGCATCGACTTCTTTGAAGTTCTGTACGAACTCTTCTCTTACTGTCTCTAAATCCTCGCCCTTAGTCAGTCTCTCTATGTAACTGCGAAGCAGAACCTCTCTCTCACTAGCATTCTTAGGCTTGTTAGTTTCCTCAGATGCAGGTTCTTCTTCACGCTTCGCATCACTACCTGATGTAAAAGATGGGAGTTTGCTTGGATCGATTCTTCCATCTTCATCTAAGAAGTTCTTTACGAAATCAGGAACCTTTTCCACATCCACAGTTCCGTCTTCTCTGATGTAAGCCTTTGCAAAATCAGGAATATTAAGCTTACTTAAATCGAATGCTGGCTTTGAAGATTCTTCTTTAACTACAGGGGTTTTATCCGTTCCCTTCTTCTTCAACTCAGGAACATTTATAACCTCAAATCCCTTTTCTTCAAACAGAGAAATAATCGAAGCTAGGTCTATTCCCTTAATCTGTGACCCCTTTGGAATTGTCATCACTCGTCCCATGGTATTTAGAGCAACAGGATTCGAAATATCCTTAAATCCGAGCTCAATCATGATATCTATCACCTCTGGAAATTCTGTAGCCAGATCGTGTACATTTTTCTTCATATCTAATACTTTTGCAGTCATGTCTATTTCCTCCTTTAAAATTAATCTTATCTTTTTTATAATCCGCTTGTGTAACGGTCGCAATACTGTGTTTAATTTACTCTTTAATTGTATATACATTATACATTAAATGTATCTAATCTCCGTAACAGATGTTACATTTTATTATTATTTAGAAAAATTTCTAGATAATAGCAAAAAAAAGACGCTTCCCAACCGTCATCTGAATGCGTTCACTTCAGATGACGGTTTAGTTAAGCATCTAATTTTTATTCCAATTATGCTTTCACAACGAAAGCATTGTATATAGCTCTAATGGCTCTCTGATAGTCTGATTCCGACACTCCTACCTGCACGCTTATACGCTCTGGTGCATGGTCGATAAACCTTACATTTACATGAGCGCTTGATAGTGCTTCAAATATCTTCATAGCAACAGAAACTTCTCCCGAGATATTTCTTCCAACTACAGCTATAGCTGCAATACCAGTAGATATTGTTATTTCGTCAGCATCAGTTGCGCTCCTTAGCTTCTCCGTTAGCTCTTCCTCACAGTTAGCTACACTTTCTGAACCGACGATGACCGAGAATGAATCGAGCCCAAGCTGCTCACTTTCAACTGTGATGTTAAACTCGTCGAGAATGCTCTGTATTCTTTCGCGATACTTCGCATCATCATTCAGTTTCTCTCGCTCGATAAGAATTGAAGAATAGCCCTTCTTACCGGTTATACTGGAAATCTCAAGGCGGTTCTCATATGAGTCAGCATTCTTAACTATGAGAGTACCAGGCTTATCCGGCTCTAATGTGCTCTTAATATTGATTGGAATTCCGCACTGGCTCACAGGTCTAACCGCATCTTCGTGAAGAACCTCAGCACCTCTGAGCGCAAGCTCTCTTAGTTCCTTATAGATAATTACAGGAACACTGAGAGGATTCTTCACAATACGAGGATCCGCCATCAGTAGTCCAGGCACATCTGTCCAATTCTCATATAAATCAGCCTTTGCTGCTGATGCTATAATCGCGCCAGTGATGTCTGATCCACCTCTCGAGAAGGTCACAACTTCCCCTGTTTCATTTGAACCATAGAATCCAGGAAATACTATTTTCTTATGATTCTTAATAAGTTTCTCGATGTTATTTCTCGTCGTATCATCAAGCAGTTTCCCCGTGTCATCAAACTTAATAATCTCAGCTGCATCTACAAAATCATACTCAAGCTGCTCAGCCATAAGCTGGGCAGTTATGAACTCTCCTCTACTGATGAGATAATCTCGGCACCTAGAATCCTTATACTTTTCAATTATCTTATCAAAGATTTCATCGATATTAATCTCTGAACCTAGTCCAATTGCAAGGTTCTTGAAACGATTTCTAGCCTGAGTAATCTTGGTATCGAATTCATCTGGGTTCTCGTGCGCAGAAATCAGAAGATCTGTGACCTTTACCTTTTCGTCGTCGTGAACACCTGGAGCCGAAACAACTACATAGCGTCGTGCTTTATTTTGACGGACTACTTCCGCAGCATGCCTAATGCGCTCAGCAGTTGCAAGTGAAGATCCTCCAAACTTCGCTACTGTGAGCTCGGAGTTATTTCTAAGTGCAGGTGCAAGATCCTCGTTATGGATGAGCTTTATATCGTACGGAGTTGACTGATATACAAAATAGTTCAGCCAATTTGAGAACAGCAGGCTCCCTGATGATCTCCAGCGGACCACAGGGGTTTTTGAATCGTCATCGTCAGGGAAATAATTTGCAGGAATCTCCGGATTAATGCCTGTTCCCTTATCCCTTACATACTCCTTAAGTAGTGTATTCCAATCATACTCGGTGTGACCCGTAACGAAAATCTGCCTATCATTATCTGACTTAACACAGAATACACCGCCTTCCTCTGAAGTGGAAAGAACAGTAATTCCCGGAGTATTGTCGATATCCTCCTCATCTACTGTAGTATTTCTGGATTGAGGTACATAAAACTCATCATCAAAACCTCTAAATAGCATGCTACGCTTAGTTTTAAGCGTATGTTTGAATACCCCTGATAGCTTCTTAGGAAGTCTTTTCTTGTTTATTCCATAGTGATAGTAAAGCCCAGCCTGTGCTCCCCAGCATATGTGAAATGTGCTGTGAACATGAGTTTTCGACCACTCCATTATCTCGCAGAGCTCTTCCCAGTAATTAACCTCTTCAAACTCAAGTAGCTCTATCGGAGCACCTGTGATGATCATCCCATCATAATACTCGTTCTTTACATCGCTGAACGTCTTATAAAATGCGAGCATATGTTCCTGAGAAGTAACGTGAGGCTTGTGTGTTGCGGTCTGCAGTAGCTCAAGCTCCACTTGCAGTGGTGTATTACTGAGCATACGTGTAATCTGAGTTTCAGTGTCAATCTTTGTCGGCATGAGGTTGAGAAGAAGTATGTGAAGCGGACGCATGTCTTGCGTCATAGCACGTGTATCCGTCATTACGAATACATTTTCATCAGTAAGCGTCTCTATAGCCGGCAAATTATTTGGTACTTTAATTGGCATTATATTCTCCTCCCAAATCCCCTTTTATATAAGTTCAGCTGCGATTGCACACCATTCGCCTAGTTCTGCAACGGCTAACATTTCAAAACCATTCTCCTTAAGTACCGCAATCACTTTATTCTGCTGAGTAGTTAGTATACCAGACATAATATATCTTCCGCCACAATTAAGGTGATTGCGAATATCACCGGTAAGGCGAACAACAAGATTAGTAAGCAGGTTGGCTACTACTATATCTGCCTTAAAGTCTACTCCTGCTGTCAAATCAGCTTTTTTTATATCCACATTGTGTACATCATTGCTCTTGCAGTTTTCTATTGAAGCAGCCACAGCCTCTTCATCGATATCTATACCTAGCACTTCACTAGCTCCGAGCTTACTAGCTAATATAGATAGGATTCCTGTGCCGCAGCCAACGTCCAGGACCTTATCGCCTTCATCGATATAGGATTCTAGTAAATCCGCTGACAGCGAGGTAGTCTCATGAAGGCCGGTTCCAAAGGCCATGCCCGGGTTTATACGTATAACCTCTCTATCAGATTCAAATTCTTGTAAATAGTCAGTCATATCTATCCATGGTGGAGCAGCTATATAGCTATATCCTATGTTCACCGGTTTAAGGAATTCCTTCCAGCGGTCTTTCCACTCTTCGTCATCTCTGACACGCACTGTTGCCTTTAATGATCCGAGATCAGCAGCAGTAGTACCGAAAAAACCATTTTCTGCATTTTTCCTAACTGCATTTACCGCCTTATTCACCGCATCAACAGTGCCATCAGCCGCTCTATCATCTGCTGTATATACTATAATGCTTGGAGCCTTGCTGCTCTCCTTTTCAAAATCCTCTGGCGCTAGATAATCCGTATCCCCAAGTTGGTCATTCATAAACAGAGCATCTGCAGGATCGTTTACTTCAGCAGTATCTATTCCTTCGCATATGAGCGCACCAAGCATTGGCTCAATTCCAATCTCCGATACTTCAATTTTTATCTCGTAATATTTCATCTAAGTGTCTCAATCTCTCTTGCATAACCTTCGAGGTCTTCCTGCGGAGTCTCGAGGATGCACGGAAGCCCTACTATGTGCGGATTATTAACTACTGACATCATTGCCTCAAGACCTATCTCTCCGCCTCCAATCTTCTCGTGCCTATCCTTTGCCGCCCCCATAGGATTCTTGCTATCGTTGATATGTAGCGCACATAATCTATCTAACCCTATAATTCTATCGAACTCTTCCAGCACTCCAGCGAAGTCATTCTTCACATCATATCCCGCATCACTTATATGGCATGTATCAAGGCAAACCCCTATCTTGTCTTTGATTTTCACCCCATCGATAATCTCACGAAGCTCTTCAAAATTTTTACCTATTTCACTACCCTTGCCAGCCATTGTCTCGAGTAGCACTACTGTATGCTGGTCCTCCCACATCACGTGGTTAAGCGTATCAACAATCATCTGTATTCCCAGTTCACTGCCTTGGCCAACGTGACTGCCAGGATGGAAATTATAGTAGTTTCCTGGCAAATATTCCATTCGCTTTAGATCTTCTAGCATGCATGTTCGTGCAAATTCCCTCACGCTTTCCTTACCCGAGCATGGATTTAGCGTGTACGGTGCGTGAGCTACAAGCTTTCCGAAGTTGTGCTCATCCATCAGCTTTATCAAAGCCTGTGCATCGGCTTCATCGATTGCCTTCGCCTTACCACCACGTGGATTTCTAGTAAAAAACGCAAATGTATTTGCACCAATCGAAAGTGCAGCTTTCCCCATCGCTTCAAACCCATCCGAAGACGATAGGTGGCATCCCAAATATTTCTCCATCTATAGTCCCTTTCTGTCTCTTTACTTCTAGCCTTACAATTATGTCTAATATTTTGTAACTATAATGTTAATTCTATCCTTCTACTCAATTTTCCTATCTATTTTCATCGAGGAACTCCCTAATCTCCTGCAGAGCTGTTTCGATGTCAATTAGGAACTCCCTAGATGATATCCTGAGAGCGCCGTGTCCTAGCGACATCTCTTGAACGAGTGCATCAGATGATACCACCGTAATACTTTCTCGTTTCCCAATCTCTTTTGTAAGCTCAGCGATATATGCATCTGCTGTCTCATTTTCCTTAGTATACACGACTTCGGTATCACTTACTTTATATTTTCTTCCGAAGCTGTATGGCACTCTGTACGCATCAAAGACGATAGTCATCTTGCATCCTAGATATCCGCGATAATTCGCAAGAATATTTATCAGATGATCCCTGGCCGCCCCAATATCAGCCTTAGAAAGTTCTTTCATATGCTTGTCAGCATTTATGAGGTTATAGCCATCTATGATGAAGTGTGTATCCGGACTACCAACCCTTTCGAGCCTATGAAGAGAACGTTTTTGCATCTCCATAGCATGGTAATCGGATCCTTTCGGCTTTGCCTTACGCTTCACTGCATTGCCCTTTGAAATTTTACCGTATGTCTTCTCAAATATTGCTAACAGCTCTGCATCGCTAGCCAGCTTCCGACCGGCTGCCATCGTTTCAGCTCTCGCTGAATCTTCTCTTTTATTTGAATCAGTCTCCTTCTCAAGCGCAAATGGAAGATGCATGAAGTCTTGAACCTCATCCCATTTAACTGTTCTCCCAGCCCCATGATAGCAGAATATCGAATCTCCGGTTTCTAATTCATCCTTATCTTGCTCGTACTCGGACTCTTCTATAACCTCAGATTCATTGTGGCAAAAGTCATATCCGATTAGCATACAGCTAATATATCCTCTGCCACCTGTGTACGAAGCAAGCTTTCTCTGATAGTCAATTAGTGCTACTGCCGGCGCCTTCCCAATTAAAGTAGACATATCTCCGTCAATAATTGGCTCATCAAACGCCCCCGATGCATTTCTTATATCAGTCATCGCCATTCCGATATTAGCACTGGGTAGTTTTATCTCAAAGCTGAACCAAGGTTCTAGTATGTGGCACTTGGCATGCAGCAGCCCATTTCTAACTGCTCTATAGGTTGCCTGTCTAAAGTCTCCACCCTCTGTGTGCTTTTCATGCGCTTTTCCTGCCGCAAGTGTAATGCGTATGTCCGTGATAGGTGCCCCGATCAGCACACCTCGGAACATTCTCTCGTCCAGATGCGATAGTATTAAATTCTGCCAATTTCTACTGAGGACATCCTCTGGGATAATGCTATCTGTGGCAATGCCACTTCCGCGTTCACCTGGCCTAATGATTAGATGCACTTCAGCATAATGCTTAAGTGGTTCGAAGTGGCCAATACCTTCAACTGCCTCTGTCACAGTTTCCTTATAGATTATATTTCCTGTCTCAAAGTGCACTCTATATCCAAACCTACTCATTATCTGAGCTTCAAGAATTTCCTGCTGCACTTCACCCATAAGCCTGATATTAGCACCACGGAAACCTAGATCTACAGCAACATGCAGTTTCGGATCTTCTTCTTCGAGTATTCTCATATCAGCTACAAACTTGTTTTGCTCAACGCATTCTTCAGGAATGATTCTATAAGACAGGTACGGCTCAATTATACCGTTTCTGGTCTCATCCTCCGCCAATGCACCGATTCCTCGTCCTGCTCTTGATGAGCCCACACCAGTAATTGCGCATATATCACCAGCCAAGGCTGAATCAACCATCGTGTACTTCTGACCGGAGTAAATCCTTATCTGATTGACCTTTTCATGTAGAAGCTCACCGTTTTCGGTTCTCACCGCGACGCTATCCTTTAGGTGAAGAGTACCCATCATCACGCGTACAAAAGAGATTCGTTCATCTCTCTGATCTCGGGCTACCTTATAGACTAGAGCCCCCATTTTATCATCTAGTGAAGCGTCTTCTCTACGTTCATCAAAGCCGTAGGTGTATGAGGACATGGCATCGAGCAATCGATCTACTCCATCTTGATGAAGTGCTGAACCGAATAGGCACGGAAATATCTGGCACTCTTGGATTGCCTTCCGAACACCTTCTTCGGGCAAATTTAGATTTTCCAAAAAACACTCGGCAAGATCTGGAGAATAAAATGTTATGCCATCGATAAATTCCTCATCATTCTTATCCACACTAAAATCGACGAATCCCTCACCGAGCCTGCCTTTTATGCGGCTAATCTGCTCATGTCTATCAGCAATAGCAAGGTCCATCTTGTTTACGAATACAAACGTCGGAATTTTCCGCGCTCTGAGAAGTCTCCAAACTGTCTCTGTATGGCTTTGAGGTCCATCTAGACCGCTTACAACTAGTAGTGCATAATCGATTACATTTAGAACTCTCTCCATCTCAGCTGAAAAGTCATCATGTCCTGGCGTGTCTAGTATGGTGATTTGACTGTCCTTCCAGTTTAGTCCAGCCTGTTTCGAAAAAACGGTAATTCCGCGATTTTTCTCAATCTCATAATTGTCGAAGAACGAGTCGCCATTGTCGACTCGTCCTAGTTTCCTTATTGTTCCAGCGGAGTACAGCATAGCTTCACTAAGCGTAGTCTTGCCTGCATCAACATGTGCCAATATCCCTAGTGTCAGCTTCTTGCTCATGCTCCCCTCCCTCTGAAAATTCTATCTACTAAATCAATTTGATTAAATCACGTAAAACCATTCGTCCTGCTTACGCTCTTTCTCCTGCCCTGTCTTGTGTGACTGCTTGTCGTAAACCATTTCAAGTGTCTTAATTGTTACGGTAGTGTGAGAATCTACAGACTTTGTTACGAATGCATTTCCTCCGATAACAGCACCTTCACCAATCACAGTGTTTCCACCTAGTACGGATGCTCCTGAATATAGCGTAACATTATCCTCAATTGTCGGATGTCTCTTCGTTCCGTGAAGCTTCTGACCCGCCTTTGTGGAAAGTGCACCTATGGTAACCCCTTGATACACCTTAACATGTTCACCGATTACAGAGGTTGATCCTATTACTACTCCAGTCGCATGATCCATACAAAAGTATTTACCAATCGTTGCTCCTGGATGAATATCCACACCGGTTTTTCTGTGTGCATACTCGGTCATAATCCTTGGAATCAGTGGAACATCAAGCTCATGTAGTTCATGAGCGAGCCTATAAATCGCTGTGGCGTAAAGCCCCGGATATGCGAGAACGATTTCATCCTTGCTATTTGCCGCAGGATCTCCTTCGTATGTAGCAATTATATCAGTATTAAGAAAATCCCTGATCTTGGGTATCTGCCTAAAAAAAGACTTTGCGATTTTCTTAGCTTCATCCTGCCTGACAGCGATGCATGTGTCTTCAAACTCCGGTCTATGAAGTAATGCCTTTTCAATCTGCTTAGTCATCATAAACATCACATCTTCTAGGATTACCAGGATTTTCTTATCTACGCTGTACGTGCGATAAGACTTCTCACGATAATATCCTGGAAGAAGAACCATCATAAGCTCGCGAATTATCTCCTTAATAGCCTTTTGTTCAGGCAGTTCAAACATTCTAACAGCGTCGATGTCACGGTCATGTTTGTAATCCTCTAGGAGTTGCTCAGCTAATTCACTCATGTCCTTATCGATTTCCTCGGCACTTCTAATTTCATTAGTCTGACAAGACTCCATAATCATTATATCCTTATCCACTTAAGTCTCCTCTCTATAAACCTTACTCATACATTTACACACTTCGCCCAATCAGTATCTCATCTAGTATCATAGGTGGTTAATATCGGCTGCCCTGCTCGGCTAATTCGCCATTTATAGCTCAGCTCCACACTCCATGCAGTACTCAGCTCCTGGTGGCACCTCCATACCGCACTCTGGACAGACAGCAACATTCGATTTATCTATAGCATCCATGATTGCAAGTTCAACACCATCCCTCAGCTTATCTGTAATCCTGCTAGCATAGCTTGCTACCTTAAAATCCTGGCGGCTAAACCTAATTTTATTCGCAGTCATCTCTAGTAGTGCGAGCACATCATCGTAATCTGCCCTATTTCGGAACACTAGAGATATAGCGTATGGCGTTGGTTTCTTTACAACGAGAGATATAAAATGGCGTTTCTCATAAAATAGTACTGAATAAAGTTGTTCGTTGGCATTGATTCGTGCTCCATCTATAGGAAGCCCCTTTTCATCTCCAATGATTATGTAGTTGCAAGCAAAATTAAATGAGCTCGCTCTCGATGCCTTTTTATTTTCGACAAAAATGCACTCTCTGGTGCATTTCAGCTTAGTCGCTACCACATTTCCCTCCATAAATTATCATCTACATATGCTAGTCTATAATAGCTTTGACTAGTGAATCCATATCGGAACAAATCGGATTTGCCCCGACGTGCTCTAAAAACCTTCTGTTCCTAAAGCCCCAATCGACACTTATGCACTTTAGACCTGCATTATGTGCAGTTTCGATATCCACCTCAGTATCACCTATATATACGGCCTCGTCTTGTCCAAGACCCATGCGTTCAAGTATCTTCAGTGTTGCGTCTGGGTTAGGTTTCCTTCTAATCTTATCATCTACGCCCTGAACGTATTCGAAACCCCCAGCAAAATATCTATCAGCAAGAATCACCGCAGCTTCATGCATCTTGTTGGACACTACTGCTGTCCTTACACCTTGCTCCCTCAGATTCTCAATTGCTTCAATTATGCCCTCAAAAGGCTTAGTATTCTCATCGCAATGATCTGGATACCATTCCTCAAAGGAATTTATTACTGCAGCAAGCTCAGCTTCATCGCCTGCGTAGGATGTCTCTACACCTATGAGATCAACCTCTTCATCACTGTATCCAGCCTCAGTCGCTAGCGCCCTAGACATAGCAACCTTAACCCCGCTACCAAAAAATCTTGCAGCATCTCTAACGTTATAATCGCATCTATGTCCATTTACTTTAAGTGCATGATTAGTGCTATCCTTTAGATCCGTTATGGTATCAAGGATTGTCCCATCCATGTCAAAAATTGCAGCTTTATACATCAATCTCTTAATCCCTTCTCAAAAGTAGCTCTTACCGATTTCATCGATATCCCCAGATCTGAAGCTATAGACCTCAGGCTCTCATATTCTGGATACGTATACGACTGCCCATCCGCCGTCACAACCTTCTTCGCTTCAATCAGCCCCAGCTCCGTTTCCACCAGAGTTTTCATCCTCGCGAGCTCCTCACGCTGTACGGGATAGTATCTAACACCGATTGTCGTCGTTTCGGCAAATATGATTTCGCAGAGTTTCTCTCTACTCTCTGCCTTACATATAACTTCAAGCCTATACGCAGGTCTATTCTTCTTCATAAAGATTGGGGCATACGAAACATCAAGAGCGCCTGCATCCATCAGCTTCTCGAGCACATATCCTAGCTCCTCTCCGCTAGAATCATCGATATTAGAATTTATAACTAGAATGTCTCCTTTCTGAATTCCTCCACCCGTTGACACCTCGTCTCCGAGAATAACTCTAAGCGTGTTAGGTCCACCGATTTCGCGACTACCTACTCCAATCCCAATTTTACTCAGATTCATCTCTGGCATCAGACCGTACGTCTCTGCAAAAGTGGATATAATAGCGGCCCCCGTAGGTGTTACGAGCTCCGTCGGAACTTCTATTTGTTTAAATCTTACCTGTTCATTTTTATAAATCGCAGCTGTTGCTGGCACTGGAACGCTTAACATCCCATGTGCACACTTTATCGTACCGTATCCATCCGAAACAACACTCGCCATAACTCTGTCAGGCTTAATGTAATCCATCAATATTGCTACACTGACTATATCAACTATCGAATCAAGCGCTCCAACCTCGTGGAAATGCACCTCGTCTATCGGTTTGCCGTGAACTGCCGCTTCCGCAACCGCAACTTTATGAAACATGGATTTTGAAAGCGCCTTTGCGGCTTCTGTAATCCCACTGCTATCTATTATTTGCCTTATATCACCATAGGTCCTATGAACATGATTATGGTTGTGGTCATGGGCATGCCCATGTTTATGATTATGGTGATTGTAGCTATGATGTTCAAAAGAGTGTTCGTGAACATGTTCGTGTTCGTGATTATGCCCTCCATAGTTATGGTCGGAATCAAATTCATGCTCATGATTATAACTATGAGCATATCCGTGATCAGGCTCCAGAGTGGCACCGCAGTTTCTATTATGGCTATCTTCATAAATTGCATCCACTGGTAATCCTGTATTAGCCTCTAGCACCTCAACATATGTTCCATCTATTCCATGCGAGTCCCTCTTAACTACATTTAACTCATATCCTGGAACTCTAAGCTTAGCGAGCTCATCTCTCAGATATTGCTCACCATTACAGATCTCGAGCAGTGCCCCAATAGTCATATTGCCACTGATACCAGTCGCACAATCAAAATAAAGTGTTTTCATCTAAACCTCTTAAGCAAATGTAAGTATTTTTTCATATATCTATAATAGTAGAGCACTGCGCTCTGCGCAATGCTCTTAATCTCGTGAAAATGATATTTTTTCAAATATTATAGCGCTTTTCCTGAACAGCCAAGAACATTTACAATCTTGTGCCTTACAAGTTCCTTGATATTAGCTCTTGCTGGTTTCAGATACTGCCTAGGGTCAAAATCTGCAGGGCACTCAACCAGATGCTTTCTGACGGAGCCCGTCATAGCAAGTCTGAGATCTGAATCAATATTAATCTTGCATACTGCCGATCTAGCAGCTTCCCTCAACTGATCCTCTGGAACACCTATCGCATCCTTCATCGCTCCACCATAAGCGTTAATCATGTGTACGTACTCCTGTGGAACAGACGATGCTCCATGAAGCACAATTGGAAACCCAGGTAGCTTCTTCTCACACTCGTGAAGCACATCAAATCTCAGCTGCGGCTTAGTACCTGGCTTAAACTTAAATGCACCATGGCTCGTTCCAATAGCAATTGCAAGCGAATCGCAGCCAGTCCTACGAACGAACTCCTCGACATCTTCAGGACGTGTATATGAAGAATCCTCCGCTGAAACAACCACATCATCTTCAATGCCTGCCAGTGTGCCGAGTTCAGCTTCAACTACTACGCCATACTTATGCGCATAATCTACAACCTGCTTAGTAATTTCAATGTTCTCTTCAAATGGTTTTGACGAGGCATCTATCATTACTGAAGTAAATCCACCATCTATGCAGGATTTGCAGGTCTCGAAGTCCGGACCGTGATCTAGGTGAAGCGCAATTGGAATATCCGGGCAATCCATAACCGCCGCCTCGACGAGTTTCATGAGATAAGTGTGACTAGCATAAGAGCGAGCACCCTTTGACACCTGAAGTATCACCGGAGAATTCTCTTCCTTGCAAGCCTCTGTGATTCCCTGAACGATTTCCATATTATTAACATTAAAAGCTCCGATGGCATAGCATCCATCGTATGCTTTCTTAAACATCTCTGTTGTTGTTACAAGTGCCATTAATAACCTCCCTTTCTCGGTTCGAATTTCAAATGACCGTAATCCTTGTATTTAATTCACATTATAACACACGAAATGTAGATTAAAAACTATGTATACGGGCTTAAATATGTTACAATCTAGTAGATATTTTTTTGTTAAGAAAGGAATAATTATGACAGAACAGAGCATTGCAAAGAAAGGTATAATTCTCAATACCGTACTCATAATCGCTACAATCGTAGCATTTATAGTAATTAAAATTACCAATTCGTATCTAACATCTAATTTCGGATACAGCGGTTACTACACGGAAATGTTCACTTTACAGAAAGCAACACTTATCGGTCTCTTAATCGTATCAGTGGTAGTTACCATTTGCTCAGCAGTACTTATGACTAAGAACCAGGGAAAGAACACTGGATTCATACTGCTCATCGTCGGAGCTGTTATCGCGGGCATACTCGCTTTACTCGGACTTGTGCTAGGAATTATCACATGGATTCTCTGCGGAGTATCGATTAGTCAGTTCAGGAAGCTCCAGGGCGAGAGCAACTTTGAAAGCAACCTTGATTTTGGAGCAGTTGCAGAACTTAAGAAATCTTCTGATAACGCTAATTCTACTCAGGCTTCACCTGCACAGAAGACCGAGACCGCTGTACAGGCCGAAGCTGTACCCGCTGAAGCTGAAGATGATGCCGCGCCTGTCGATGTGGATTACGAAGTGAAGTCTGAAGACAATGGTTCTTCAGATAGCACCGAAGCATAATTAGAACTTAAATACGATTTTTTATAGCTAGATAGAGAGATTTGCCAAAGAAAGATATGAAAAACATAGAGACTAAGTTTTATTCAACAGAAAAGCTAGAAAAGTCGATCAAACGATCGTTAATAGCGTACATTTGTTTCGCATCTATACGTATCGTGCTTTATCTTACACTCGGAATATCAATATCAAACGACATAGTGGTTGGCAGTAGCTACTTTTTCTATCAGGATATAACCACGCTATTCAAGCTGATGTTCATGGGCTTTGTCTTTATATTATTATTAATCGCATCCGTTACGATGTTAGCATTGTGTTTAAATAATGCTGCCGATTTAAATGATAGTTTTGATATAAAGAAAAGACAATCGCTCTACTTGTTTCCTATGCTCCTGGATATATTTGGAGTATTAATCTGCATTTTTATCCTTGTAATCGGAAGCTTAGCTCTGATTTTAGGTGTATTAGCTTCAATCATTGAAATAGCATTTATCATCTGGCTGATATATAGCGCAAAGAAGGATAATTAAAGCTCTGCTTAACAATCAAAGTTTAAGGAGTAATATATCATGAATGTATTAAAAGGGACTGTAAAAATTAATGCCCCAGCCGAAGTCGTACAAATCGCTCTTAAAGGACTCCTTTCATACAAAGGAGTGGATAACCCTCAAAGTTATTCTTTAGATCGCAAAGCGATAAAGACTCTGCAAAAAACTCCTGAGGGAAGGAATCTTTCCGGTCTATTAATAAATATAAAAACCTTAAAATTCGATATCGTATCGACGTCCGGAGAAACTTCAACCCTTTCATATGAAGCTGAGCCGAGAGGATATAAAGCACCACTACCGATATTTTTGTTTATTGAGAGCGTACTTCTCTTCCTAGTAGGTATCATGGCTCAGATTATCACAGAAATGTTACCACTTGCTATGATATGCTATATGGTAGGAGCCTTCTTAATCGCTGTGACATTCCTATTTGCGATTCCCACGCATAATAGGTTTGAAAAGATAATTCAAAAACTACTATTACCGAGGCTTGATCGCTATATAGACATTATTAACGAGCATATAGAGAGATAGCTTCATAATCAGAAATAACATCAGCAGCCCACATGTAATATCCTGCGGGCTGCTGTTTTTTATGAATTCCACATTCCCACTTCAGATTTCAGCCATGTCTCGAGCTCTTCAAAGCCTTCTCCAGTCTTAGCAGAAACGGGGAATATCTTGATACTTGGATTTCTCCTTGATGCATATTCCATTATTTTTTCCATATCAAAATCAAAATACGGTAACACATCAACCTTATTAATAATGAGTGCTTTACACACCTCGTACATGAGAGGGTATTTGAGTGGTTTATCATGACCTTCTGGAACAGATAAAATCGACATATTGAAAGCGGCACCGGTATCGAACTCCGCAGGACATACTAGGTTCCCAACATTTTCAAGCACCAACAGGTCAAAGTCTTCATATCCTATCTCATCAAGCCCTTGCTCAGTCATTCCAGCATCAAGATGACACATACCACCTGTGTGTATCTGTATAGCCTTTGCTCCAGTTTCAGCGATAGCCTCCGCATCTACAGTGGAGTCGATATCTGCCTCCATTACCCCAATTGATATTTCAGTACTCAAATCACCAATTAATCTGCGAATAGTAGTGGTCTTACCAGCACCAGGTGATAACATTAGATTTATTAGGCATGTCTTCTTAGATTTAAGTTTCTCTCGTACCCTATCCGCCTCTCTATCGTTATTTGCAAAAACGCTTTCCCTTACTTCAATTACCTTTACTTTATCCATCTCTAAACCTCTGGTACTTCTACTTCCTTAATCATAAATTCATTACCACGTATCAAATAAGTATTTCCACTCCCGCAATATGGGCAAGTAAGGCCATGCTTTACGGTTGAATATTCACGAGCACATGCCTCACAGTAAGTAACTGCCGGAATAGTTTCAATCAGGAGTTCAGCATTTGAAACAAATTCATGTTTTGCAGATGCCCATTCCCAGCAATCCTCAAGATATGAGGGTATTACAGAAGATACCTCCCCAAGTTCAAGGACGACTTTAGAAAACTTGGTCACATTGTTGTCATCTGCAACAACTTTCAGTTCATCGATAATATGAAATACTACTCCAAGTTCATGCATGAAATTTAACCTTTCTTTCCTGCAATCTTTACTCTCACTGCCTGTTTGATTGCGTATGGGATTATATGTCTCATCTTTTCTTCGCTAGGTACCATATTGGAACATTCTGGATGTTCACGATATAGCTTAATTGCGTCAAACCCACATTTTGTAGTACATACACCGCATCCGATACACTTGTTCTCGTCTACGATTGAGGCTCCACATGATAAACATCTTGAAGTTTCCTTCTTGACCTGCTCTTCAGTAAAGGAGATTCTCTCATCTTTAAACGTCCTTGCCAGCGCCTCATTATATCCAATTCTCTCTCTTGGTGAATTGTCGAATGACTCTTCGTTTACGCTCATATCTTTTTTATTAAATTCAACAAAGTTTCTGCGATATCTCCCTATCGTAAGGCTTGATCGTGGCTGTACAAATCTATGAAGAGACACAGCCCCTTCTTTACCTGCTGCAATCGCATCGATAGCGAACTTTTGACCAGTGTAAACATCGCCTCCAACAAAGATATCTGGTTCATCCGTCTGATATGTAATTGGGTCTGCCTTTACCGTCCCATTTGCATTAAGTTCAACATCAGTACCTTCAAGTATTTCCCCCCATTCTACCTTTTGGCCTATACAATAAATTACGGCTTTACATTTAGCAGTCACTCGATCATTATCATCGAACTTTGGAGCAAATCTACCTTCATCATCTCTCACTCTGAGACACTTTCTAAACGATATCGCTTCACAATTACCTTCATTTTTTGAAACAGAGATTGGCCCCCATCCACCATGAATCGTTATTCCATCACGCTCACATTCACTTCTATCCTCTTCACCGCAAGGCATCTTTTCATATTCTTCAAGGGAATACATATCCACGGCATCTGCACCAAGTCTTATGGCTGTCCTAGCAACATCGCAAGCGATATTGCCACCACCGATAACAACCACTCGTCCTTTTAGTTCAACTGCATCGCCGAGATTAACCCTGCGCATAAAATCGATACCAGATATAATTCCATTTGCATCAGCTCCACTGATATCTAGCTCTCCGCCAGACTGCAGTCCAACAGCTAAGTAGAATCCTTTGAAACCTTGTTCCCTGAGCTCTGGAATCGTGATATCCCTACCTACTTCAACTCCACATCTAAATTGGACACCAAGTTCTTTTAGCACATCGATTTCTGCCTCTACAACATCCTTCTCAAGTCTAAAACTAGGAATTCCATTGGTAAGCATTCCACCCATTCTACGTTCCTTCTCGAATATTGTAGGGCTGTATCCCTTTATAGCTAAATAATATGCGCAACTTAAACCAGCTGGTCCGCCACCAATTATGGCAATCTTTTCCTCAAACTCCCCACACACCTTAGGTATAACCTTATCAGGGACAAATCTTCTATCGCTATCAAGATCTTGCTGTGCGATAAACCTCTTCACTTCATCAATTGCTACCGCCTGATCAATATTCCCTCTAGTACATGCATCTTCACATCTTCTGTTGCAAATTCTGCCGCAAACCGCCGGAAAAGGGTTCTCTCTCTTTATTAACTCCAGAGCCTCCTTATATTTTCCTTGTGCCGCAAGTCTTAAATAACCCTGAACTGCGATATGCGCAGGGCAGGCCGTTTTACAAGGAGCAGTTCCAGTTTCATAGCAATTGATTCGGTTATTGTCTCTATAATCTATATCCCATTTCTCAGAGCCCCACTTTTCAAGCGAAGGCATAGAACTCTTTGGATACTTAACTTCCGACCCGTCCGCTTTACATAGCTTCTGACCAAGCTTAACCGCACCTGCTGGACAGTACTCTACACATCTACCACAAGCAACGCAATTTTCTTTCTTCACCCTTGCAACATATGATGAGCGCGACATATTTGGAGTATTGAAGAGCTGTGACGTTCTTAATGCATAGCACACATTTACATTACAGTTGCATATGGCGAATATCTTCTGTTCTCCGTCAATATTTGTAATCTGATGAACAAATCCGTTATCCTCTGCTTTTTTGAATATCTCAAGCGCCTCTTCTTTGGAAATGTATCGTCCGCCCTTCTTCGTTTCAACAACATAATCCGCCATATCGCCGACAGCTATGCACCAATCGTTAAAATCGTCAGCGCAGCCTTCGTCATATGAGCAGTTAGATTTACGACAAGAGCATGGGCTCGCCGCATACTTGCCTTCATATTTCTGAAGCCAGTGAGAAATATGCTCAACAGAGATAGATGTCTCTTCCATTGAAATCGCTTGCTCTACTGGAATAACATGCATTCCAACACCAGCACCTCCAGGAGGAACAATTTTAGTTACATTCTCAAGAGGAAGAAACGTCATCCTCTCGAAGAATCGACCAAGCTCCGGATGCTCACTCATATTGGTCTCGTGCATAGCTGCAAATTCACCAACTCCAGGGACAAACATAGGAACTATGTATCTCTTTTCATTCTTAGGATTTGTACCGTCTAGATTCTCCCAATTATACTCGAGTATGCCCTGTTCAGACATATGATCTATGAGTTTCCTGCAGTGCTCTTCACTCATACCAGAAAGCTTATGAATTTCTTCAAATGTCTTTGGTTTCCTCACTCCGAGTTTACTCGCTAGCTCAGCCTCCTCGTCAGAAATTAAAGCTGCCAGCCCCCAATACTCCGGGTCATCTTTTGTAATCTTCTTAAGACCCAGATGCTGTGCAGGTCTATCGGTAATCATCTTAGCAAGTTTAACTATCGGTTCGCGAATGGGACCGTCATCCTTAACACATTCTGGTTTTTTATTTCCGCTAATCTTATCGTAATTAATCATACTGCTCTCCTATAATCACTAGAATCTGATTATGCTGCTCTAGCCATAGCCTCTTCAAAGTCACGAGTACCTTTAAATACTTCTTTTTTATATGGATTAATACCTTGAGCCTTTGCTCGTTTAACGATGTATGCAAATATTGCAAGGTTAATAAGGATTGAAACGATCGCAACAACTCCACCCGCTCTAGGATCAGCGGCAGTTGGGTGAATATTGGACTTCATGAAACCATCTGCGTATAAGCTTGGTATTACGGAGAATCTGCTATAATCTTGGAACATCGGGAATACTTGTGCGAACATACACCAAGTAGCGAGTGTATTGGCACGATTCTGAATCCATCCACCTTTATTCCAGAACATCGCTGCAACAGTTGGCGCTAATAGTAGCGCAAATCCGCAGTACCACGAATGTGTTGGAAGATTTAAATACGTATACTCAAAATTCCAAACATCATAAGCTAGTATGTATGCCCATGTCATATCCGGCCATAGCATATCATCTTTCTTTTTAGACTGATAAATCCCCCACCATCCAGTCATGCAGAATATGTTTATAATGCCAGCAACACCGTTTGCGACATTCCACCAACCACCGTAAAGCCATACACCCTCAGAGGATAACCACCATCTCGTGCCTGTATTTGCAAGTGCAATGGATCCTCTTATTGCACTCTCGAAATCGCTACACACTGCGATTACTATATTAATGGCCACGATTACAAACGGAAAGACTTTAAACCATTCAGTCTTTCCAATGCCCTTCTTGTATTTGAGCATCATAAATCCTATACATCCTGCTGTAGCTGCATAGAGCTTAGCATAGTGGAACCAGCTGGTCATATGAACGTATGTAGGGTTCTTAAGCGCCCAGGAAGCACCATTAGCCGCACCAATATAGATAGCGATAAAATAAGCAGTGAGTGCTGCCAGTAACACGAAAAAGAAAAAGCAGCCCCCTGCCTTAGATCTTCTCTGAATCTCATTTGTAATAATAAGTCCTGCAAAAACCATAACCCATCCAATTAGTTGGTAAAATGAGTTTTCACCATAAACCTGGAAAAACATTTGGTGCCTCCTTCAATAAATAATTCGCAACGTTTTATCCGACATCTGTAATTGATATCTTTTTATCAATTGTAGTCTTATTTCACGTTGTCCGGCAATTCAAAATATGATAGTATTTATTCCATATTAGAATATATAACTTCGTTGATAGAAAGGCACGTTATGAATACAGAACATATAAAAGAATTTATTTTATTGGCTAGTAATCTTAATTTTAGCAAGGCTGCCGAGGATTCATTTATATCACAATCATCATTATCTAAACATATAAGGATTCTTGAGAAGGAACTTGGGACACAGTTATTTATTCGAACCACGCGATCAATTAGGTTAACTGAAGCAGGAATCATGTTTCTGCCTTATGCAAAAAAGATAATCGGGCTATGCGACTCTTACTCGAGTGAATTAGAGTTATTTAGCTCACGGGATAACAATAAACTCGTTGTCGGAATTATCTCAAATCCACAGTATTACGATCTTGCAGGGTATATGATTGGATTTATGATTGCTGAACCCGATATAAACTTTAATCTTATCGAGGCAGATGAAATAGGCTTGTTAGAGATGTTCAAACAACGAAAATACAATCTATTTACGGCATTTCCTCCTAGTGAGTTAACTGGGAATTATGAGTTCCTGCCAATGGTTGAAACTAAATTTGTAGCATTACTTAATACATCTCATCCACTCACTAATAAAACCAGCCTATCGCTTAAGGATTTGTCTGGCGAGAAGATACTCATACCAGGGAGGAACTCCACTCTACAGGCTATTATTAAAGATGCTATGATTGCGCAGGGGCTTGAATTTTGTCCTACGTACGAAGGTAGTTCAATAGGAAGTATTGAGCTACTAAAGGCTGGAATGGGGATTTCACTTCATTCTGTTGAATTTTCGAACAATCTACCAAACAATTCAAATATACAGGCTATACCAATTGAACCAGATCTAAAATTCGTATACGGTATAGGACATCGTCCTATAGATGAACTATCTTCAAGCGAAAAAAAATATTTAAACTATCTAAAGCAATTCGAATTAAAATAATATAAATATATGTGATATAAACAAAACATCAGCCTGCTGGGGATATCCCGCGGGCTGATATTTTTAATCATTGCATTTAGATGATACAATCATCGTTCTTATATTTCGTGCTCTAATATGAAAATATGATAAATTTACCGGCTAACTCCTTCTCTATTTCAGCTTCGGGTTTCGATTCTTCACGCCTGCTTCCTACCATGATTACGCATTATCTCGCGGTCGAGTACTAGCTCCTTAATATTAACATTTACACACTTTACCTGAAATGAGGTCATCTGCTCTATGCTGCGTTTTACATCTCTTTGCAGAATAATACAGGAGCGCATGCAGTCGACAGTCTTCCTGACTTTTAGATCCAGCTCGATTACCAAACTGCCAGTCTTACCATTGTTATAAAAATTCGTCACCCTGATGTTACGCCGATACTTTCTCGCCACAATTCTGATAATATCACCAATTACGTTCTCATTGATTGTGTAATTTCCATTATAAGCGTATTGCGGCATGACCACAGTTTTCTCATACTTATCTGTCTCATCGTTAGCAAGATTCCAATTTTTGAGAAATCTCTGTGGGTTCATGAAGTACCCTGCAAAATCTCGCTTTAAATCCCCCATCGGTGCCGGAATGACGTGTTCTCCATGGTTATAACGACGCTCCGAAGCAAGTTCACGTTCACCTGAACTTGTATAATCTTCAATGTAAAGTCTCTCTATCGCTCTCGGTATTTCCAGCGTATCGGTTATTATGTCCACCATATGGTCAGACGTTCCGAGTACGAGTAGTTTCTTAATCTTAAGCGCCTTTATCTTCTTCTGCACATCGCTTCGATGATCTTCATAATTAAAAAGTGCAGTGCGCATAGCTTTCGCTTTTGATTCACACTTCTTGGCTGATTTTCCAGCTACAATTTTATTTTTATAAATCAAAAGGCCATCATCAATCAGTGCAGGAATTCCCTTTCCCTTAGCAACTCTAATTGCTTGATAGCTTTTGCCTGTCCCACTTTTTCCAGTAAATGAGTATACCTTCATATAACGTTAGTCCTTGAAACTTCACAAAAAGTTAACTTTATCAAACCCATTATACCATGTTACAATGCTGATAAAGAAATTAAATGAACAGTTTATCATAGGAGGGTCATTATGGCTTATAAGATTAGTGAAGATTGCATCAGCTGTGGTGCTTGCATGGATGGTTGCCCAGTAGAGGCTATTACAGAAGGAACACCTTACGTTATCGATGCAGATACTTGCATTGACTGCGGAGCTTGCGCAGATGTATGTCCAGTAGGAGCACCTGCTCAGGAGTAGTCTGTTAGGGATATACCAAAGGTATAAAATTCCCCTGCGCTTTGCGCAGGGGAATTTTTTATGTCCTATACAGCCAAAGAAAAAAATGAAATAGCTGGATACCGCCCAGCCATTTCATTTAATTGCATTATGTCTAATTATTTACTTCTCAGCATCTTCTAGCTCATTGCTTCTGATTAAGAACGATAGTGTGTGCAAGCTATCACTTAGATGCACATTCTCAACAGCGACATCGTTTGGCACATTGAGATCTACTGGAGCAAAATTCCAGATTCCCTCTATACCTGCATCGACAAGGACATCTGTGACTTTCTGTGCATTTTCACGGTTAACGCAGATAATCGCAATATCTATGTCATTTTCCTTTACAAAATCGCTCATCTCAGAAAAATCTCGAACAAGTACATCATTGATACTTAGACCTACCAGCTTTGGATTAACATCGAAAAGACCAACGATATTAAACCCAATCTTGTAGTAATATGTGTAGTTCGTGATTGCCTGACCAAGATTACCAATACCAACTACGATAGTCTTGTACTCACGATCAAGACCCAAAATCTTGTTAATCTCATGGAATAGAGAATCAACTGAATAACCGTATCCCTGCTGACCAAAGCCACCAAATGTATTGAGATCCTGTCTAATCTGAGATGCAGTATAACCAATAAGCTCACTTAGTTCATTAGAAGAGATTTTCTTAATACCCTTCTTGCGGAGTTCGTTTAGATATCTTCTATATCTTGGTAATCTGCGGATAATCGCATTAGATACCCTTGTGTTGTTGCTTTTCATAAATACTTCCCACCCCAACTCGACAATTTTCGTGTTTCTTACTTGTGTGAATCTACGTACTCTACTAAATCCTTAACAGTCTCAAACTTCTCAGCTTCTTCATCTGGAATGTCTAGACCGAAAGCTTCCTCAACGCCTAGAATGATTTCTACAGCATCAAGTGAATCTGCTTCGAGATCTTTCATCAAGTTGGTGTCCATCTGAACCATGTCAGCATCTACGCCAAGCTGCTCGACTACTATATCTCTGATTGTATCAAAAGTCATAGCTCTAACCTCCTTTTGAAATTCAAAGCTAATTATAAATTATACAATCAATTCTTGCAAGTTTTTTATCAACCATATGCATATTAATCACGATAAAAGTAAATTATTACATATATTTCTCATATTTTGAGAACTTCATTTAGAGATTCAGAATTTATTTGCATTTTACACTGATATAACCATGCATTTTCAGAAAAAGAGGACTGTGATCACACCACAGCCCTCAAGCCTTTATTAATTGAGAACACTCCTCGAATAGTTAGATGCTGCATATAAATAAAGTAATAAATAATGCATCATTGAGACTTAAAAATCTACTTCAGTGTCGTAGTAACAAGCCTTAAGCAACTTTTCCATCTCTTCCTGTTTGATTTTGCGAGGATTTGCGCCCGTACAAGCATCGAGGATAGCATTTTTTGCAATCTCAGGCAATCTTGCTAGGAATACATTCTCTGGAACAAATCCCTGCTCTACTGGATAGCTATCCGCACCGTAGTGCTTGATGCAGTGCGGTATATTTAAAGCATCATTCATACCTCTTAGCCATTCAATCAGATTCTTAATCTTCTCATCTCTGCTCTCTCCACCTAACTTAAGTGTATCTGTAATCACAGCAAATCTCTCAGCTGCTCTCTCATCCTTCGCATTGAATGCTATAACCTTTGGCAAATACATCGCATTAGCAGCACCATGGATGATGTGCGCACCATAATCATCAAATGCAGCGCCTGTCTTATGTGCCATTGAGTGCACTATTCCGAGTAGTCCGCTCGAGAATGCGATTCCAGCTAGGCACTGTGCATTATGCATAGCATCCCTTGCTTCCATATCTCCTTCATATGACGAAACGAGTGTCCTCTTAATCATCTGCATTGCATATAGAGCCGGTGCATCTGTATAGTCAGATGCAACTAATGATACGAAGGCCTCTATCGCATGTGTAAGTGCATCCATTCCTGTGTGTGCCACAAGCTTCTGAGGCATTGTCTCAGCAAGATCCGGATCGACGATAGCTACGTCTGGAGTAATCTGAAAATCTGCGAGAGGATATTTGATACCCTTGTCGTAGTCAGTAATTATAGAGAATGCCGTAACCTCTGTAGCCGTTCCAGATGTAGAGGATACTGCACAGAAATGCGCCTTCTTGCGAAGCTCTGGAAGTCCAAACACCTTGCACATATCCTCAAATGTACATTCTGGATACTCGTACTTAATCCACATTGCTTTTGCCGCATCAATCGGTGATCCTCCGCCAATTGCAACAATCCAGTCAGGCTCAAATTCGAGCATCTTGCGAGCACCTTCCATCACAGTCGTTACAGATGGATCTGACTCAATCCCCTCGATTAAAGCCACCTCCATACCCGCTTCTTTTAGATACTGCTGAGCTTTATCTAGGAAACCGAACCGCTTCATACTCCCACCACCCACGCAGATAACAGCCTTCTTACCTTTTAGTGATTTGAGTGCCTCTAAAGCACCTTTTCCATGATATAAATCTCTAGGGTTTGTAAATCTCATCATCTCGAATACCTCCTCAATACATACCAATAATTGATATATTCTTAACAAGATTATATCACAGAATTAATGGTTGTGATAAATTATTATCAAAGATAGAATTAGTCATTATTATAAAAATTTTTAATGGAAAGACATCTTTCTTTCATTTTATATAATTGTTCGGCTAAACGAATTTCACATATTGAAAGTTATTATATCGAGCACTCTATTCATTAAGTTTATAAAATAGATAAATCTTCTTTCAGATTGTACAAATGGACATGAAAAAATACTGCACTCGGCAGCCCTTCACATACATTATTAAGATTTGTCACTTATGCGTCTTCCTGTAAACTAAGCCATTCGTCATATACGCTCTCGAGCTCCGTCTTGTAGTCATCTGCCTTTTCTCCTGCCTTTCGGAGGTAAAATACATCAGAAGCGTGTTCAGGCTTACACATCTCGGTCTCAATTTCATCAATCTTGCCCTCGATATCGTGAATAATTGATTCTAACTCAGCTACCCTGCGAGATCTGCGTCTCTCCTCAGCTTCACGTTCCTTCCTGAGCCTACGCTCTTCTTCAGCACTTAATTCATCATTTGCATCTTCAGCTTCACCTGCCTCAATATCCTGTTTGTCGAACTCAGCACTCTTCTCGAGGTAGTAATCAAACTTACCTTTGTACTCTCTTATTCCTTCGTGCCTGAGCTCGAGGATTCTGTCTGGAATCTTGCTAAGCAGATATCTGTCATGAGATACGATGAGTACAGTTCCTTTAAATTCCATAATCGCGGACTCAACAATCTCTTTTGACTCTATGTCAAGATGGTTGGTCGGCTCGTCGAAGATTAGGGTATTGGCACCAGATAGCATTAGCTTTAGAAGCGATAATCTCGCCTTCTCGCCTCCCGAAAGCGATGAGACGCTCTTGAATACGTCATCTCCTCTAAACAGGAATCTACCGAGGATATTTCGCATTTCCGTGTCCGTATATAGGTGATATGCATTTTTCATCTCTCCTAATACGGTCTCATTTTCATCAAGCAGCAGCTGTCCTTGGTCATAATATCCGAAATCGACATTATGCCCTATTTTTAGATATCCATCATCTGCTTCTTCCTCGCCCATAATGATGCGTAGAAGGGTAGTCTTGCCAACACCATTCTCGCCGATAAAGCATACCTTTTCTCCGCTCTTGATATCGAACTTGACATCTCTAAAAAGCTGCTTTTCTCCAAAGCTTTTAGACAGCTCTTCTGTCATTATTACATCCTTACCACTCTGAAAGTCAGCATCAAATGATAGCTTCAGTTCGGCCTGACTTAATGACGGTTTATCTAGTACTTCTAGATGTGCAAGTCGCTTCTCTCTGGACTGCGCCCTCTTGACGAGATGTTCTGTATTGTGTTGCTTAAACCTGCGGATTATCTCTTCCTGACGAGCGATTTCCTTCTGTTGCTTCTCGTACTCTCGTCTCATAACCTCTTCACGCTCACTGCGCTTTATAAGATATTCAGAGTAATTTCCGCGATAATCTATAAGTTGAGTTTCACGCATGTCAAATATGCGATTCACTATCTTATCCAGAAAATATCTGTCGTGAGATATGACAATTATCGTACCTTTATATGTCTTTAGGAATGACTCAAGCCAAGCAAGCATCTTAAGATCAAGATGGTTAGTTGGTTCGTCAAGCATGAGGATATCTGGCTTTTGAAGCATCATGCAAGCCAAAGCAAGCCTTGTTCTCTCACCACCAGAAAGCATGCTTATCTCCTTATCATGAGTGTCTTCACCAAATCCCATACTCGCCAGAACACCGATAAGTTCGCTCTTGTACGAATATCCACCCATCGCCTTATACTCATCCATAAGATGGGTATAAGCTTCTAGGTCTTGATCAAATCTCGGATTATTCGTATCGGAAATTGCCTTTTCTAGAACAGAAATCTCTTCTTCCATCTCGTAAAAGTGCGTGAAAGTCTTCGTAGCTTCTTCGAGAACCGTTCCTTCTGAGAAAAAATGATCCTTCTGTTTGAGATACCCGACGACATATCCACTACGAATAAAAACATCGCCGCTTGTCGGTTCATTCTCGCCAGCAATTATGCTTAGCAAAGTGGTTTTCCCAGCACCGTTTGGTCCGACGATTCCAACCTTATCACCTTTATTTACAGAAAACGACACATCTTCAATGATTATGTCTGTTCCGTATGACTTGCATATATCTTTTGCCGACATTACAAGCATAGTTAAAACTCCAGTCCGGGGCACGCATCTAATGACATGTCCGCGAACTCTCCTTTCTTCATCTGATAATATGCAGAACAAGCGATCATCGCACCATTATCAGTGCAGAGAATCTGAGCAGGCTTTAGAATTTCGATGCCTGCAGCTTCACCCTTGCTCTCTAGTAATTCTCTAAGTCTGCTGTTAGCAGCAACACCACCAGCCACTACGATTTTATTATTTCCAGATGAGGTTGCAGCGCTAATCGCCTTATCCGCTATGACTTCCATAATTGATTCCTGAAACGAAGCCGCTAGGTCAGGTACATTTATCTCCCTACCTGCTTGTCTCTCGCTGTTTACGTAGTTTATCACCTGAGTCTTAAGTCCGCTGAAACTAAAATCATAGCTTCCCTCCTCGAGATATACCCTTTTAAATTCGATTGCATCTCTATTACCTTCGCGGGCAGCTTTATCTATCTTTGGTCCGCCTGGATAGC
Organism: Mogibacterium neglectum; assembly: GCF_030644205.1. Classification (NCBI taxonomy): domain Bacteria; kingdom Bacillati; phylum Bacillota; class Clostridia; order Peptostreptococcales; family Anaerovoracaceae; genus Mogibacterium; species Mogibacterium neglectum. Next base: position 525,699 of record NZ_CP128647.1, on the reverse strand, counting down.
CTAGTCCAACCACCCTCGCTACCTTATCCATAGCTTCACCGGCCGCATCATCCCTTGTCGCTCCGAGTATCTCACATTCGTTATAATCATCGACTTTGATGATATTTGTATGTCCGCCAGATACCACTAAGCCGATAAAAGGTGGTTTAAGCTCCTTATATTCCAGATAGTTTGATGCAATATGACCATGCATATGATTTACTCCTACTAGTGGGATACCTCGCGCCCATGCCATAGCTTTTGCCGTTGCCACGCCAACAAGAAGCGCACCAACAAGCCCTGGTCCATACGTCACCCCGATGAGATCAACCTCATCCATTGTAATTCCAGCCTCATTTAGCGCTTGTTCTATTACGTCGTTTATATTCTCAAGGTGACGCCTCGAAGCAATTTCAGGTACCACTCCCCCAAACTTCGTATGTATATCAATCTGAGATGAAATGACATTTGCGAGCACCTCGCGCCCATCTGCAACGATGCCCACTGCCGTCTCATCGCAGCTCGATTCTATTCCCAGCGTAATATGCTTATTGTCGTGCATAATCAACTGTCTCCCTCTTCATAATCAGTGCATCCTCGCCATTATCCAGATAATACCCTGGGCGCACTCCGCACTCCTTAAATCCGTATTTTTTATAAAGTCTTATTGCAGGCACATTACTCACTCTAACCTCTAGGTTAATGGTCTCCACGCCATTTGATGCAAGCATTTCAGTCATCGCTATCATAATCGCATCCCCGATCCCCTTCCTTCTGAAGTTGATGCTAACCGCGATGCTATTCAGGTCAGCCTCGTCCATTACGATCCATATATCTGCGTACCCTGCAAATTTATCTTCATACTCAGCAACAATAACGAAAGCATTATCGTTTTCTAGGATATCGTAGTTCAGCGCCTTCTTGCTCCACGGCATTGCAAACGTCGCCACGTCTAACTTGTATATATCATCTAAATCCGAGAACTCTGCAATTCGGACTTTAATTCCCTGCTTATTCTCACATGTATTCATTATCATCTGAGATTACCTATCTTGTTGCTGAGAGTACCTGATTCAAGTCTCATCTCCGCTTCACTCTTTCTCATATAGTTAGGAAGTAGCTCATCGTAAGAGATTATATTGCTGCTTTCATAATTCTGAAGTGCTAGTTTAGTCACTGAAGCAGCATCCTGATACCGCCAGTCTTCATCCGCTAATCTATATTCCCCGGCTTCACGAATTTCCTCCTCATACGCATCTATACCATCGCCTATAAAGATAATCTGCTTCTCCACGGCATCTATTTTTTTAAGTTCTTCCAAAAACTCGTCTATCATATACTGCTTTTCACTAAGTACAGCTTCATACTTAGCACCACTTTTCTTAAAAAGTGCACCATAAAGCTGTCCCCTTCTCGCATTTATGATAGGTGCAAAGAACCTTACCTCTTCACGCACATGAGCATCAGCTAGAGCCGCCATTCCCTCTAGAGAAGATATCGAAATACAAGGTATATTAAGCATTTCTGCGATTCCCCTAGCAGTAGATACACCAATTCTTATACCTGTAAACGAACCAGGACCTATAGAAGCTGCAACAGCATCGATAGAAGTTGATTCTATACCTTTTGCCTTAAGGCACTCGTCGGCAAGAAACATGATATCCTTAAGGTGATTCATCTCCTCATTGGAGTTTTTTGAAGTGATATTACCATCACTATCTATAAGTGCAACCGAACCGTACTTTCCTGTTGTCTCAATGCTTAGAATATACATCTATAAACTCGCTCCCCTTGCTTTTCACCATAATCTATCAATATCACTTTTGCCTTTTCAGGTACGACATCCGAAACTACATCAGCCCACTCAATTATGCATACTCCAGCTGCGTAGAAATACTCATCAGCTCCGATGTCTAGAAGTTCATCACCACTAGATAATCTATATACATCAAAATGGAAGAGCGGTAATCTACCGCTCTTGTGTTCCTTAACAATATTGAAGGTTGGACTATCGATAGCCTCAGTAACTCCGAGTCCCTTTGCAATATACTTCGTCAAAGTAGTCTTGCCCGTTCCAAGATCCCCAATTAGAGCTACAATATCACCAGGTTCTAATGTAGAAGCCAGCTTAATCCCAAACTCTTCAGTATCATGCTCATTTTTTATATAAACAATCTGTTCATGAACACTCATATCTCGTCTAATCCCTACTTGCAACAAAGCTTATATATGGTCGAAGCATATATCTTTGCCATCTTGTCATACGAATCAAGAGAGATTCTCTCATCCGACATGTGCATACAATCATCCTCCCATGGGAAGAGTCCTCCAAACGCCAATATCCCATCAAAGTGCTTAGCATATGTCCCTCCACCGATTACTATCGGTTCGCTGTCTAAATCCCCTGAGTAATCTCTATATGCTTCCATAAGTGTTTTTACGAAATCATCCTCAGGGTCAACATATATTGCCTTGTCGTCTGTACCCTTTACTATGCCTTGATTCGGTCCTAGAACGCTTTCAATACCGCTCAGCACAGCTGAGTTTTCACATGTCACTGGGACCCTAATGTTCACCTTCATAGTGGCAACTTCATCATTTATATCGATCGTTCCTACATTTACAATCACCTTGCCTGACGGATCATCTTCAAACTGGCATTCTAGTCGTTCCCCATTTAAATCAAACCCAATGTGGTCATTATAGAAGTCGATAAACTCTGTTACATCGTCTCCAGCTAGGTCGAGCTTACCAAGGAATTCCATGAGAATACTTATAGCATTGAGGCCTTTCTCTGGAACTGATCCGTGCGCTGCGACTCCACGAGCCTCAACAGCTAATGATGTTCCAGTCTTTTTAGCGGTAACATCGTATCCGCTCTCTTCGCTATATGATTTAACGAGAGCAATGATCTCGTCATATCTCGACCTATTATCTGATGCTATAACCGCTCTAGCACGTGCTGGGACTGCATTTGCTGCAAGCCCACCCTGAACCTTGCTTAACACGAGACCGTCCTTTACGGTATGCTTTTTAAGCTTCTGTGCGATATCAAAGATAAGGATCCCCTTCTCGCCATTAATTACAGGAAAGTCCGCATCCGGAGTGATTCCAAAATCAGGCATATTTGCAACTTCTCTGTAATAAATTGCACTTTCCTTGCCAGTCTCTTCGTCGAGACCAGCAATCAGTTTAATAGTTTTCTTAGGGATGATGCCTGCATCTTTAATCGCTTTCATAGCGAAAAGTGCAGCGATAACAGGTCCCTTGTCGTCAGCTGTACCACGTCCATACATAAAACCATTTTCAATCACGGGATTAAATGGTCCATGTTTCCAATCATCAGCCACAGGAACTACATCGAGGTGTCCTACTATACCAAACGATTCTTCCCCTGGGTCACCAGGGAAAATAATTTCTCCAACATAGTTATCATAATTATGAACCTCAAAGCCCATGTGCTCACCAAGGTTAAGCAGCTCCGTAAGAGACTCCTGAACACCCTGTCCAAACGGGTACAGTTCCCCGTCAGGTGTTCTTACGGGTTCTGACTTAACACTGTCAATTCTTACTTGCTTTGCAAGTTCCTCAATCATCTCAGATTGTGATTTTTCTAAACACTCTATATAATTCATTTTGTTACCTATTGCTGCAAAGCATTCCGTACAAAAAATATTTATCTAAATACCTGATTACACTTACTTAATCTTTCCCATGTTTTCCGCTGTAGTTTTGTCGTTGGTTACATATAGCGAAATAACCTTTCCAGACTTAATTGTTGATAGGTTTACTGCCTTGATAGGATTTCCATCCTTATCAAAAGTGAATACACCAGTCGCACCTCTTACATCTGATAGTTCTGATAAGGCCTTTCGTATGTCTTCAGGTTTCTTAGAATTTGCTCTGTTAATGGCATTAATCGCAAGTAAATAAGAATCGTATCCAAGTGCAGCATTACTCGTCGGCTCGGAATCATTACCGTACTTTTTTGCATACTCAATAATAAATCTCTGAGTCTCAGCCGTTACAGATTTTGTCGTTGTTTTTCCACCACTAAACACAGAGTCTGATGGAAATACAACTTTAATCTTTGGATGCCTCTTCATCATCTCAGTGAAGTCCTCACCATTCCAGTTTGAACTTCCTACGAAAGTTATCTTCTTCTCTAGATTATCTTTTTCTATCTCCGAGAATAGCTTGTCGGAATTCTCTGCTCCAAACGGTACAACTACAACATCTGCTCCAGATTTCTTTATACTTTTAACTAATTTACCATAGCTTTCAAAATTGACGTCAACAGACTTCTGGTAGACTATGGAAGAAATGGCTGAAGAAGAGTCACCTGCTGAGCTCTGCTCTAGCTCGCTAATCTTGGAGTTGAAGCCTCTCTGCATGGCAGTATTAGCACTGTCATTCTTCATAGATATCGCCGCGATTTTTCTAGACCCGAGCACACTATAAACGTATTCAGCTAATCCCGCCCCTCGCTGTGACTCAGTGATAGATGCCCTGAAGTAATATTTGTTGTTCTCGGTTATCAGCGGATTCACTGCAGACGGTGTAATAGTTGGGATCTTCGCAGCCTCAATATATGGAGATGCAACCATAGAGTTTGACTCGCCAGCGCTTCCTAGTATTACAGATGGTTTCATTTTTATGAGGTTCTGTATCGCACCTTTCGCTGAATTGACATCCGACTGATTGTCTACTATAACAAGTCTAATCTTAATTCCATTTACATTGTTATAAATAGAATTCGCGAGCTCAATTCCTCTGATTTCCTCTTCGCCTCGCTCTTTAAATTCTCCAGAGCTAGGCTCATATATACCAATGGTTATGATGTTATCATCACCGACTACCTGCTTGTCTACAAAAGTCTTTTTGAAATTGTCAAAGGTCGTGCATCCACCAAGTACACTAGCTATCATAAACATTGCTAGCGCAATAGATACCGCTTTAAGTTTCTTCTTATTACTCAATGTTCAAAGCCTCTTTCATCTCTGCATGTGTTTCAATGTTGTTAATCTTACCACGGAGTTTGGCTGCTCCTTTCACCCCTTTAGTATACCATGCGATAAACTTTCTCATCTCTCTTACCGCCGAATATTCATCCTTTAATTGAACTAGTTCGTTTAGGTGCCTAGTCATCATCAGACTTAACTCTCTTACAGTCGGGCGAGGTGGTGTCTCCTCACCATGGAGCGCTGCGTTTAATTCTTTAAATATCCAGGGATTTCCCATAGCCCCTCTTGCTACCATGACAAAGTCACATCCAGTCTCCTTTATCATGCGTACACCGTCTTCACCCGTAAATACATCTCCGTTACCGATAACCGGTATACCTACAGCTTCTTTTACTTGTCTGATGATATCCCAGTCAGCCTCACCAGAATAGTACTGCTCGCGGGTTCTGCCGTGCACTGCAACAGCAGATGCACCTGCACTAGATATAGCTTTTGCAACTTCTACCGCATTGATAGACTCATCATCGAACCCTTTTCTTATCTTAACTGTAACCGGTTTATCAGAGTTCTTCACAACCGCATATACGATATCATAGACGAGGTCAGAATCCTTCATCAGAGCCGCACCATCACCGTTCTTTACCACCTTAGGGACCGGGCAACCCATATTAATATCAAGAATCCTATTGGGTTCCGAGTTCAAAGCTGATGCCGCATATGACATCACATCAGGTTCGCTGCCAAAAATCTGAACTGCTGTTATCCCAGACTCTGGTGGTATGTAAAGGAGCTTTGGGGTCTTCCTATCTCCATAATATAGACCTTTTGCACTCACCATCTCAGTGCAAGTCATCGCCGCACCCTGTTCCTCGCAAAGCCGCCTCATAACGGCATCTGTGACACCTGCAAGCGGTGCTAATAAAAACGGATTCGGTAGCTCAACATCGCCAATAATATATCTGTTACCTGACATTAGTAACGTTTCTTCCTCTGTGATTTATTTTTTTCATAGATGAGTACTAGACCATCGAGTGTAAGTCTCTTTTCAATAACATCTATACATTTAACGCCATTCTCTACCATTGGAGCAAGACCTCCTGTCGCGATAACTTTAATGGCATCATACTCTTTCCCGTAATCTTCAACGAGCTCTTTTTTCATACCTTCAACAATGTATTCGGTAAGACCCATATGACCGTATACTAGTCCCGATTGCATGCCTTCAATGGTATTCTTGCAAATCATGTTTCCTGGAACTTCCAAATCCACGTGTGGTAACTTAGCCGTCTGCTCGAAAAGTGCCTTTGCTGAAATTTTTATTCCAGGTGCAATTGTACCCCCTAGATAGTCTCCATCCTCAGTTATAGCGCAGAAAGTTGTAGCTGTTCCAAAGTCGATGACTATTAGTGGGCTCTTGTACTTGTGATGTGCAGCAACGGCGTTTACAATCCTATCAGAACCGATTTGGCGGGGATCGTCGCATTTAATCTTAAGTCCTGTCTTCACCCCTGTTTCAACAACAAGCGGTGATACATGCAAATACTTATAGCACATGTGCTGTAAGGCAAAAAGCAGCGAAGGCACGACAGTGGATATAATTACATCGTCGATATCAGACGGGTCAATCCCCTCATGTCTGAACATCTGCTCGACTAGAATCCCATACTCGTCTGCACTTCGCCTGCTATCAGTAGCAAGTCGCCAGCTCGTAATGAGCTGCGACTTGCTGAACACGCCTATCACTATATTTGTATTTCCTACATCTACAGCTAGGAGCATTTTAGTGATCCTCCATTCTCCTTAGAGCTAGTGCCATAGTTAGCCCTGGGATAATTCTGTTTCCTGTTAGCTCTGCTCCGAGAATCTCATTGATTCGCTTTAGTCTGTATTGAACTGTGTTGTTATGAATATTCATAAACTCCGCAGTCTTGTTACTGTTCATTCCAGCATCAAGGACGAATGTTTCTAGCGTCTCAAGAAGTAACCTTCCCTTATTTAAAGATACTTCTCTCTCAAACGGCTCGAGTAAATCTAGATAAATCTTCTTGAGCACGCTACTCTGCATCTGAATATTGATACAGTTACAAACCATCGACATCTCGTACTTAGTAAACACTCTCTTATAAGGGAAAACAGATTCTACGTTGTTCCAGGTTTCATTAATCATCTTGAAACCATCTACTGCGCTGTCGAGCTCTTCGATACCCGTTGAGTGGAAAATTCTTACGTCTTTACGGCCTTCCTTGAGATCATCGTACATTCTGAGGCAATCATTCTTGAGCTGAACACCTTTCTCTTCACCCGCATCGGCATAAATCATACCATAAAATTCATTTCCTTCAATTAGAGGAAGTATGCCAAAACCCTTGTCGGATTTATATCTCTCGAGAATATCCTGAGAGGCTCTGTTGTTTATCCCATTCGCATAGAATACACTGACAAACTGCTTGCCTTTGAGTCCCGCCTCATCAATTAGAGTATAGCAGAATGTCAAATCCCCTCTTATAGCTGACTTGATAAATTCAGCTCTTGAATCTCTCTCAGGGGTGTACTTCCACATACCCATCGCAAGCTCGATAATCTCTGCTAGCTTTTTGATTTCCGTAGCAGAATAGTTATCCTCATTGTCAACAATCATCAGAATATGCTTCTCGTTATTTATATCTATAGTGCCCCAGTAAGTGATCACATCATTTATATTGACCTGAGTGAACATAGTAGAGTGTGACACATCCATTTTCTTGGCCTGAACTATAGCATTATCAATAGTCTCTTCGTGACGAGTTTCAATCGTGAGGATTGGATTAAACTCTGAGGTCATCAAGATAGCCTGATAGTCGTTATTTATAGCCGCTTCCTTAAGTGCACTCTGGAAGTTTCTATGCTTTTCAAAGTTAAGAAGATGATAAATTGTGTTGTTTAAAATGTTGTCACTGTAGTTGTGCCCGTACAAGATTTTATCAAGCACCTGCTCCATAAGCACAGCATAAGTAGTCTCTTTATCATCTGGAATGACGATAATCAGAAGACCATTTTCCTCAGCTGTCTTTATCACCTTTTGGTCTATAGCTCTAACACCCTCCTCATGTAGGAATATTACCAGTGTAGCGATTGCCTTTTTACCAAAACCAACGACAATTCGGCACTGCGCATCAATATCATCCTTGCAATTCCAGAAATGAGTAAGGACCATCTGTTCTTTTACTCCGTTACGCTCAATCCCCTTATCGTAATCGATTTCATCGAAAACCGAGATAGTTCGCACTCTTCTATCCATCTTTCTCTTGCAGGAAATTACGGTGCTTCCTTTGAACGCATCTAGATTAAGGCAATCTTCTACAGTTATCCTCATTTTGTTGCTCCTTCAATTTCTTTGACTCAGAGTCTAATACTCTTTTACTCTTTGTACGATTCCGTATCATTCTTAGTTTCGTCTTTTGATTCAGGCTCTGATTCCGTCTTTACATCCGCATCTATACCTAAATCTTCTTTAACACTAGGGTCTTTCGATTCTGCTTCAGTCTCCGGCCATCCTTCGTTAGACTTTGTATTCTGTTCTTCGGCTGGCTTTTCCGAAGCTTGCTTATCTGCAAGCTTGTTTTCTTCTGCAAAAGTTGAGTCTTCAAACTTTAAATCGCCCACGATAACAGACTGTAGCTCCTTTAATCTCTCCTCTGCTTCCTGGCGTCTCTCCTCCTCGAGTCTTTCGCTTTCTTTTGCCTCAGCCTTATTTAACTCTTCAATCTCTTCGTCACGAGCTTTTACATTCTCAGCAAGTTCTTCTGGTGTGATTTTGCCTTCATAGAGATCATTAAACTGTTCTCCATCTAGTGTCTCGATGAGTAGAAGTGCCTGCGCAACTCTTTCGAACGCTTCGTCATTCTCCTTAAGAATATTAGTGGTAGCTTCGTAGCAGCTCTCAAGTATGTGTTTAATCTCAGCATCGATTTCTGAAGCTGTTTCCTCAGAGTAATTCTGTCTTGTTGAAAAATCCTTCCCAAGGAAAACTTCGTCGCTTGAACTAAAGCTCACCGGACCGAGCTTTGAACTAAATCCATACTTTGTAATCATCTGTCTAGCTATACCTGTTGCACGCTCAAGGTCATTACTTGCACCAGTGCTAATGTCATCAAGCTTAAGCTCTTCTGCAACTCTACCGCCTAGGAGATGCTTAATCATATTAACCATGTCACCTTTTGTCATGAAGAACTTTTCGTCTTCAGGAAGCGACATCGTGAATCCACCAGCCATACCTCTAGGTATGATAGTAATTTGATGAACTGGGTCGGAATTAGGGATAGCCTTCATAACTATTGCATGTCCAGCTTCGTGGTACGCAGTGAGCTTACGCTCTCCCTCCGAAATCACTCTAGATTTCTTTGCAGGTCCGGCCATTACCTTAGTAGTAGCCTCCTCAATTTCATCCATTCTAATCTTAGTACCATTACGTCTAGCGGTTAAAAGCGCAGCTTCGTTGACCAGATTCTCAATATCTGCCGGTGAAAATCCGGGTGTCCTCCTTGCGAGAATCTCAATAGTAACATCGTCTGCAAGTGGTTTGTTTTTGGTATGTACTTTGAAAATTTCCTCTCTCGCTTTAACATCAGGCATGCCGATTACAATCTGTCTATCGAATCTTCCTGGACGAAGTAGTGCAGGGTCTAATACATCAGGTCTATTTGTAGCAGCCAAAATGATAATCCCTGAATTTCCATCAAATCCATCCATCTCAACTAGGAGCTGGTTAAGTGTCTGCTCACGTTCATCATTTCCACCGCCAAGGCCCGCACCTCTCTTACGTCCTACTGCATCAATTTCATCTATGAATATGATGCACGGTGCATTCTTTTTTGCTTGATCGAATAAATCCCTTACACGAGATGCACCCACACCTACAAACATCTCAACGAAGTCAGAACCTGAAATCGTAAAGAACGGAACTCCAGCTTCCCCAGCTGTGGCTCTAGAGATGTAAGTCTTACCAGTACCAGGGTTTCCTACAAGCAGTACTCCCTTAGGAATTCTAGCCCCCAGATTAGAATACTTAGAAGGATTCTTGAGGAAATCAACAATCTCCTCGAGTTCCTCTTTTTCTTCCTTTAATCCTGCTACATCTGCAAAACGTATATTCTTACCATTTTCTTTGTATAACTTAGCTCTATTCTTGCCGAACTGGAATGCTTTATTGTTACCACCTTGACTCATCATGAAGTAGAACAGGAATCCAAGTGCGACAACCATAATAATAGTCGGTAGTAGTGAGAAGAAGTTCACACTACTCTGAGGAGGATCGCTAGAAAGCTTCAACTTACCAGTCTTAACTTGCGGGAACACATAGCTGTTCTCAAGCCAGCTAATCTCAACAACCGATGGAGCATAGGCGTATTCCTTGTTGCCATTCTTTAGCGTTGCTGTCATCTTGCGGTCCGTTATATTTATCGTTTTATACTTCCCCTTTTCGAGGTGAGTTGCAAATGTTGAGAATTTCACTTCAGCCGTCTTCCTGGCACCATCTGCTCCCTTGTAGAAAAAAGCCACTCCGAGAACCACCACGAATATAACCAAATATATCGCAAAATTCTTAGTAAATCTCTTCAATTATCGTACCCCTCATATTCTTAAATAATTTTTTTGGTCTGAAATTTGTTATTTTACACAAACTGTCGTGTTATTTTATCATACGTATTAGCGCAGTTCAAGAAACAAAACCCGCTCTGAACTGTCGTCAATCTGATATTTTTGTGAATATTTCCCCTTAATCTTGTATCTCTCTGATCTAAACATTTCATCTGGCAAAATCCACAATATCTCGCTACCTATTACAGCTAATTTTATTTCATCTCGTGAACTCTTTGGAACCTTCTCATCCACTAAAAAATCCTGTAACTTTTTACTGCCATTTCCAGTTCTAATGTAGTCCCCAGACTTCCTTGTACGCAGGTTAATGCCAAGCTGCGAACGTACATTTGTCGCACAAACTATTTCCGTTTCAAGCCCTCTCTCACGAATCAATTTGTCTAAGTCAAACGCTGCATATAGAGCTCTCTTCTCTTTGCTACCATTTAAACCACCTCTAATACCTAGATATTCAGCAATAGAGATAGAACTTATAGAAATATCTGTTATATCCCAACTTTCCGACTCTGTATAAGAATCATCTCCATGTTTTTCCTGCGAAAACACTAGATTATCATACCTGCGCTCTGCCACCTTACCTCCAGGGAGATTGTAGCTTGCCGAAGGATTATCTGAATTGATGATTCCTACTATTGAATTGACGAGTTCATATGTAGGATGTACACCCTCAGCCTCAAGCATTATTGTTGCAATACGCCTCTTTAGTGCTCCATGCGCAGCCCTTATTTTATAAATGCCATATTCATGATTTTCGGAAATAGATTCATCATAGAGCTTCATAGCTTCATTCATCATGTACTCGTCATCACAGGCTGCCGACTTACTTAGTCTTAAAACGGCTTTTCTAAGTGAAGGATTGTACTCTCTCTCAAGCTCTGGTATCAGCTCAAGTCTAATCTTATTTCGACTGTATATAGGTTTTTCATTGCTCTTATCTATATTAGGTTTTAGGTCGTAGTCATCCACATATTCTTCAATCTCTGTTCGACTTATACCCAGAAGTGGTCTAATTACCATGTAGCCACACTCATCCAGCCTACTGATAGGTATACCTGTTAGACCACGAACTGCAGTGCCACGCAGTATATGGAACAATACAGTCTCCACTTGATCGTCTGAGTTCTGAGCAATGGCTATTTTTATCTTATCTCTAGATGTTCCGCACTGCTCTATTTCATTCGCCATATCTGAAAATGCTTTGTAACGGATCTTACGACCAGCCTCTTCTTCCGATACTTTTTCAAGCTTTGCGAGTACCTTACAGTCGCAAATAACGAGTTTAAACGGAATACCAAGCTCTTCACATATATCTCTAGCATGCTCTGCCTCTTTATCACAATCAACGGGTCTAATCTGGTGATTAATATGAGCCGCATATATTGATAGTCCAAGCACTTCCTTAACGGAATCTAGCGCATGAAGGAGTGTCAGAGAATCAGGACCACCAGAAAAACCCACAATTATCGTATCTCCATGTTTTATTGTTTTACTATCAATAATTTTTTTAATTATTCCCTTCATAGATATTCCCAGCAAACTTCTAGTAAGTGCTCTTTATAAATCATCTCATTAACATACTGTCATGTATAAAATATAACTCTTGCTATTTAACCTTTATATTAAAGAATCGTCTCGCATTTTCTGACGTTATCCGTACTGCTTCGTCAAACCCGATGCCCTTTAATAGAGCCATTCTCCTGACGACATGCTCAATATACGGAGTCTTATTAGGTCTCCCTCTCTTCGGTTCTGGCGCAAGAAAAGGCGCATCTGTCTCACTCATTATAAACTGAAGCGGTATTCCCTCTAGCACCTCTACGGTTTTTCTCGCATTTTTAAATGTCAGCGGTCCACCTATAGAGATTGTCGCCCCAAGCTTCACATACTCACGCGCCAGTTCAAGTGAGCCTGAGTAGCAGTGTAGCTGTACTCTGGCATCAGCAACCATCCCCTCTTGTCCGTCTGGTCTCTTAGGGAAATGACCCTTTCGAGCTTCGCTAAATGCTCCTTCTTCGATGAGAATATCTCTAGTAATCGCATCAGCTTCTCGTGTATGAATCATAATCGGCATCATGAGTTCATTCGCAATTCTGATCTGCTTCCTGAAGAGTTCAATCTGTTCTGCCTTAGAATCCTTTCCATAGTGGAAGTCTAGACCTATTTCACCGATTGCTTTAACCTTTGGTGCGCTAGCAAGTTCCTTGATTTCATCTAAATCATTATCGGAGTATGTGAGCGCCTTATCCGGGTGAATCCCAACAGCGGCATAGCACCAAGAATAATCAGTTGCATCCTTAATCGCCTGCCTGGACGATTCTACAGAATCGCCAACATCAATGATAAACTCCACATCAGACTCTTCTATTTCCTTTGCCCTATTAAGCCGCTCTTCTTCGCTAAACTCCTCGTAATTCAAATGGGTATGTGCATCAAATAGCATTTTTCTACCCCCTTATATTGGTAAAAAAGGCCTCAAGTATAGACTTGAGGCCTCATTTTTATTATTTTTTTCGGTTGTTTTTCTTTATAGCAACCTTTTCCTGTTCTGTATTAGATAGGACTTCAATTTCCTTAGCTACATCAAGTCTTGGGAACAGCGCTTCCCCCTTATGGACATGTGCACCAGCCATCATGCGGAACTCTTCGAGATCCGACCATTTTGCCTCCTGATCTGAAATTCCGAGCTGATCTCTCATCTTATCTGACGTCGTGTGCATATATGGAATGATTAACACAGAAATCATTCTGAGCACCTCTGCAAGATTGCTCATAACTGTATCAAGTTCAGCTTTCTTACTCTCGTCCTTTGCAAGAACCCAAGGCATCTTTTCATCGATATACTTGTTAGCTCTCGAAATAACTATCCAAATCTCCTCAAGCGCATTGTTGAAGTGGAATTCATCCATGCGAGCTTCAACTTTCACAGCACATCCGAGTGCCGTCGCAATCAGGTCACGATCGAAATCGTCCTCAGTTGTAGTTTCTGGAACAACTCCGCCGCAATACTTTTCAATCATCGAAATAGTTCTTGATAAGAGATTTCCAAGGTCATTAGCGAGGTCGTAATTGATGCGGTTAAGCATAATCTCGTTGGTATATAGTCCGTCTTGACCAAAAGTATACTCTCTGAGCAAGAAGTATTTTAATGCATCTATTCCATAACGATCAATTAGAATCTCTGGGTCAACAATATTGCCCTTCGATTTCGACATCTTACCCCCATCTATTAGAATCCAGCCGTGGCCGAGAACCTTCTTAGGTACTGGCTCGTTCATGGACATTAGCATTGCAGGCCATATAATGGAATGGAATCTTACAATTTCCTTACCTACCAGGTTTATTCCTGGCCAGTACTTTTTATACTGTTCTTCATCCTCTCCAGGGAATCCAAGGGCAGTAATATAGTTTGATAGAGCATCGAGCCAAACATATATTACGTGTCTCTCATCAATCGGAACCTTAATACCCCAATCTAGAGAAGCTCTAGAGATACATAGGTCCTCGAGTCCTTGCTCTACAAACGAAATCATCTCCTTAGCGCGAGACTCAGGTTGAAGGAATGTGCCATTTCCAAGGAGCTCAACAAGCTTGTCAGAATACTTTGACAGCTTAAAGAAGTAAGCATCTTCGCTCATCTTCTTAACAGGTCTACCGCAATCAGGACAGTTTCCCTCTACTAGCTGGCTCTCAGTCCAGAAAGACTCACACGGAGTGCAGTACCAACCCTCGTACTTATCCTTATATATATCGCCATTGTTGTACATCCTCATAAAGATTTCTTGAACGCGCTTTTCGTGGCGCTCTTCTGTGGTTCTGATAAAATCATCGTAGCTGATCTCCATCGTCGCCCAAAGTCTCTTTATTGTCTCAACAATTGGATCTATATATTCAAGCGGTGTAACTCCTGCTTCCTGTGCACATCTGGCGATTTTCTGGCCATGCTCATCAGTACCAGTGAGGAATCTCACGTCATATCCAGTGAGTCTCTTGAATCTAGCCATCGCATCTGCCATAACTGTACAGTATGTGTGTCCTATGTGAAGCTTAGCGCTTGGATAGTATATAGGTGTAGTAATATAAAAGGTGTCCTTTTTTTCCGTCATCGTATTCCCTTTCAAAATCTATAACATATGTCAGAGGATTGGTTTAGTATACGCCGTAGTCCTCGTCCTCTTCTCCCCAATCAACATCTGACCAATCATCTTCAACAAAAATTTCGTCGAAGATTTTCTTAGTTGCAACAACTAGAGTAGCTCCAGCTAGCAAACTTAGACCAGCTATTCTCATGCTTGTCTTAAGCATCTTATGTCTTCTAGCTACCTTTCCCTCTTCAATTAGAAGTGCCTTTTCTGCATCTGTCATACGTCTTCTTCTAACCATTATATCCTCCTTGCCATCAGGCAGTATTTACATGTGCTACTTCTCTCGATTATATCTAAATACCTTGTTTTTTTCAAGGTATTTAGATGTGGACCTTCTGCATTCATCTAGTTGACATTTTCAAAATTTGCACCCAGTATACTCTTAAGCTTTCCGCCCACACAGAACGCTACATGGAGCTTTATCAAATCTCCAACTATGAATGGCAGAACAGTAAGCTGTATAACTTTAGCAAATGGAATATTATTTCCAAGATGCACACTCTGCACGAAATAAAAGTAACACGTACCTATCACATATATCATGAAGGTCGCTATAGCAAGGCTCGCATATCTGCGCACGCTTGAACTCGACTCATAGCCTGCACCTACTATATATGCCGCTAAGACGAACGCTATTATGAATCCAAATGTTGGGGCAAAGACATACTGAGGTCCTCCTTTTAGTCCCGCAAACACAGGGAGTCCTACTAGCCCAGCTATTACATACACTGTAACTGCCATTACACCGAGTCTCTTTCCCATGGTTATTCCTATAGTGAGCACTACAAGCGACTGTAGACTGATAGGAACCGGGCCGATTGGTATGGAAATCGCCGAACCTATTATGAGCAAAGCTACTGCAAGTCCAACGTTTGTGATAGTTCGTGCATCCAATCGATTGTGTCTTTTAACAGGACCTTTATTATAGCTTTCATTGTTCTCGCAAATATCGTTTTCATTATTTTGATTCTTATTCATTTTTAACCTTTTCTTTCTCATCAGCTAAAGGATTATTTTCCCCGAAATAAACCTTTTCATGCCTGAATCTGTCAAAAGTAAAAGCGCTCCGTCCGCACCGACTCCGATCAGTGTGCCTTCATAGCGCTTGTCTAATTCAAAAATTACATTTAATCCCTTTGCGAATAGATGTGCATTAACTTCTCTTTCCATATACCTCACATTATCTGGATTGCTATCGTTCATGTGCTCAAACAGCTTTATGATAATATCTGCAAGGAGCTCACATCTATTGAATTCTATACCCTTATATTCATACAGAGATGTCATATTATATATAGCCATCTCGTCTTTAGTTTGGTTCACGTTTATACCAAAACCAATTATTAATTTTTCAACTTTCCCATTCTCTATGATCGTCTCGCATAGTATCCCAGCTAGCTTTTTATCGCCGATATAAATGTCATTTGGCCACTTCACATCAGCCTCAACCCCATGCTGTGCTAGGACTTCACGAATTAAAGCTCCAACGAGAAGTGGATACACAAGTGCTTCAGAAGGATCAAGATCAATCGAAAGTACAATCGTCGCCAGTATCGAGCGGCATGGTAAAGACCACCAATGAGACGAGTTCTTACCCACTCCATCATATTGATCTTCTGCTACAATTATAGCGTTCTCAAGTTCTCCGGCATGTTCCTTAGCGTATTTATTTGTTGAGTCTATACTTTCAAAATGTATGTATCTGAATCCTTGAGGGAAAACGATATCCGCATTTTTCCTTTTGATTTCTGAAATTACGGCTCCCTCATACAATTTAAAATCGTGCATCTAATCAACCTTGTTGTCTGCGATAAACCTATTAACCTCGCCCATAAACTCATCGCTCATAACCTTAAGGATATGCTCCAGGTTATCGATTTCTTCTTCCGTAAACCTCTTCGCCAATCTGTCGAGCACTATCGGTATGTAACTATTCTTCGCCTTGTAGTACTCATGAAATTTATCTGTCTCCTTGAGGATATACTCTCGTTTATCCTCTTTAGACTGAATTTTTTCAATATATCCCTTCTTCATCAAGGAAGAAATCTTGTAAGCAACATTAGGTGTAGACATCTCAAGGAATTCTGCAAGCTGACTAACCTTTGGGTTCTTCATCGCATGAATAACCTCTAGTGTAAATGTCTCTGTCGCTGTAAGCTCATGCTCTTTGCCTCCGCCATTTACAAACATATGCTTATACAAGTTCAATTTGAACTTCTCGTATACCTCTGCGAATACCTCTGTAAGCATCTATTCAAATCCGCCTTTCTTAATTACAGGGATTATAGTTCTGGCGTCCTACATGATAGCAAACGAAATCTCGCATGACATCGCCTTTTCACCGTCAACGAGGATGTAACCTTCTCCAAATCCAATATTTCCAACTCTATTATTGATTGCACAGTGAATCTCCAGCTGGTCTCCTGGAACGATTTTTTTATGGAATCTAGCCTTCTTAATTCCTGCTAGGAATGCATTAGCACCCTTTTCCTGATCCATTAGGACCGCAACCGCTCCGACCTGGCCCACTGCCTCCACTTGAAGAACTCCTGGCATTACAGCCTCACTAGGGAAGTGTCCCTGAAAGAAAGGCTCATTTCCACTAACATTCTTAATTCCTACAGCCTTATTACCCGCCTCAAGTTCAACGATTTTATCCACCATGATGAACGGATATCTGTGCGGTAAAATATTTCTCACTTCTTCATATGTCAATTTCATTCGGTCCACCTCTTTACTACGACTGATGCATTATGCCCTCCGAATCCAAGCGAATTCTTAAGAGCATAGTTGATTTCTGCTTCCTTATACCTATTAACTACCAGATTGAGATCGCATGCATCATCTGGATATTCGTAGTTTATAGTTGGTGGAACTATACCAGCCTGCATAGAAATAATAGTCATCGCCAGCTCCGTTGATCCTGAAGCCCCAAGAAGGTGACCTACTTGTGATTTGGAAGAAGATACGAGCACATCTCTGTAGCCATCACCGAATGCACGCTTAATGGCTGCCGTTTCATATTTGTCATTGAGAGGAGTTGAAGTTCCATGTGCATTAATGTAATCAATATCACCAGTCTTAAGTCCTGCATCTGCTATCGCCTGTGTCATGGCCTGCGCGGCATACTTTCCATCCTCACAAGGAGCTGTTATATGATTTGCATCGCAGGTATCACTATATCCGACAATCTCTGCAAGTATGTTAGCCCCGCGTTTAACCGCATGCTCATATTCCTCTAAGACTAACACCGTAGCCCCTTCACCCATTACAAATCCATCTCTCTTCTTATCGAACGGAATCGACGCTCTGTTAGGATTCTGCGAGAGCGATAGTGCTTTCATAGATGTAAACCCACCTACCGAAAGTTCGGTGATAGGAGCTTCACTGCCGCCGGCAAACATGATATCTGCATACCCATGCTTGATATGACGGTATGCCTCACCGATAGCATTCGTTGCACTGGAGCAAGCTGTAACCATAGCCTGACAAGAACCGTGTGCATTTAAGTCAATAGCGATATTTCCAGCCGTTAAATTTATTATTGCCATCGGAATATAATAAGGTGATACCTTGTCGAACCCGCGGTTCATACCCTTGGCATGCTCTGACTCGATAGTGCTTATTCCACCGATTCCAGAGGAAACAAAGACTCCAGCCCTTTTATTTGACAAATATTCTCTTGTAAGATTAGCGTTTTCCAAAGCTCTTCTGCCGGCTATTATACCAAATTGCGTGACTCTATCCAATCGCCTCTGTTCCCTTTTATCAAAGTAATCGTCTGGATTGTAGTCCTTTACCTCTGCAGCTAGCTTCACCGCTCTATCACTCGTATCATATCTCGTGATTTCTCCGATTCCACAGCGCGAATTCTTGATTCCCTCAAGCACTTCAGATGCGCTGTTTCCTAGCGGCGTAATCATGCCGATACCAGTCACTACTACTCTACTCATTATACGTTCATACCCCCATCTACAGATATAACCTGTCCTGTTATATAACGCGATTCCTCTCCGGCGAGAAATGCTGTCAGATTTGCAACATCGCTCGGTTCCCCAATTATCCCGAGCGGAATTTCAGACTTTATCTTATCCTTTACCTGTTCTGTCAAATTTTCAGTCATCGGTGTCTCTATGAACCCCGGTGCTATCGCATTTACAAGGATATTTCGCGATGCAAATTCCTTTGCGAATGACTTGGTCATACCTATAAGCCCTGCCTTTGCTGCAGCATAGTTAGCCTGCCCAGCGTTACCATGTAGACCTACGACCGAAGACATGTTGATGATTCTACCGCAACGCCTCTTCATCATGTATCTCGACACATATTTGCTTAGATAGAAAGCACCACTTAGGTTAGTAGTTATAACATCTTCAAAGTCAGCTTCGCTCATCTGCATGACGAGCTTATCTCTCGTGATACCTGCATTGTTAACCAGCACGTCAATCTGTCCCTGTTCTTTAGCGACTTCCTCTACTATCCTCTTACAATCTTCAGCGCGAGATATATCACCGAGCACTACTTGCACATGACAGTTTTCGTCAGACAGTTTCTCTACTAGCTGTTTAAACTGTGGCTTAACGGTGCGAACATTTAGTGCAAGATTAAACCCTTCGCTCTTTAGCTTTTCCGCAATTGCTGTGCCGATTCCACCAGCAGCGCCCGTAATAAGTGCTACTTTATTCGCCATACATCTACTCCTTTTTTTTCTACTAAGAATTGAACACTCTGCCTAGGCTTCAAGTAGCTCAATTAAATCATCATCATTCTTAATAACGCTTACCTCTAGACCTTCAAATTCTCTCTCTAGAATAGTTGAAAGAACACCACCTGGTCCTATTTCGAGAAAGTGTTTAATTCCATCGGCTACCATTTCCTTGAAAGTCTTATATAGCAGCACTGGTGACACTATCTGTTCAGACAGCACTTCACTCATCGGAGTTCCTTCATATTTCTCTCCAGTAACATTGGGATAATATGAAATTTCTGGCGAGTTAAACGAAGTGCCTTCAAGCATTGTCACAAAGGCGTCTTTCGCTGATTCCATAAACGGAGTATGGAATGCGCCACTAACAGCAAGAGGCTTAGCGAGCTTACCGTTAGCTTTTAGAAAAGCCTTAAGTTTATCTATTGCTTCACCTTCACCTGATACGATGATTTGCCTGCTGCTATTTATATTAGCAATATATAGCTTACCTTTAAAATCTGGATTTTCCTCGGTGATTTTCCTAACCTCTTCCTCAGTCATCTTGAGAATTGCAAGCATTTTGCTACTTCTGTTCTCTGACGCTTTTCCCATTAGAGAACCTCGTACGGCAACGAGTCGTAGTGCATCGTCTTCGTCGATTACTCCTGATAGTGCGAGTGCGCTGTATTCCCCTAAGCTGAGTCCACATGTCGCACTAAGCCCATTTAGAAGCCCTGGCTTATGTGTGTGAATTAGCTTTAAAACGGCAAGTTGGAAAGCAATCATAATAGGCTGAAGGTTGTGTGTCTTCGATATCTCCTCGATGCTACCTTTAAAGGATATATCTGTGAGCTCTTTTCCTAAGCTGTCGTATATACCTCTAATCTCAGGATATCTATCATATAACTTACTGCCCATGCCCTCATACTGTGAGCCTTGTCCGGCAAATATTACTGCTAATTTATTCATTATTTCCTCTGTTTCATTGATAGGTTAACTTAACTGTCATCTATGCAAACAAACTATCTATTTGATACTATTTTTTGCGAGCTGATACTCACCCATTAGTTTATCCAGTAGCTCAGGAACTGAATACAGTTTATCGAACTGAGCGGCTGTATATCCTGCCATAACGGAACCCTGATCAACATCACCTTCAAATACTGCTTTCCTTAATCTACCAAGTGTGAAATCCTCTAGTACTTCCTTGTCACTCTCGCTTCTCTCAAGCTCCTTAAACTCTCTGGTCATCGGGTTCTTTACAAGACGCATAGGTCTTCCATTTAGATTTCCGATCGATGTTATGCGATGAGATTCAGTATGCATCAGCAAATCCTTGTAGTTCTCGTGTACTGGAACTTCATGAGTGAACAGAAAGGCTGTCCCAATTTGAACTCCTGCAGCTCCTAACACTTCCGCAGCTAACATCTGAGCACCTGATCCGATTCCTCCACCTGCAATTATTGGCTTATCAGTTGCGCCTGTTACTTGGTAGATAAGCGTCATAGTCGTCATCTCCCCGATATGACCTCCAGCTTCCATCCCCTCTGCAATGTAAGCAAATACATCGAACTTATCGAGGCGCTTAATCTGAAGCGGTGATGATATAACCGGCATAATCTTGATACCAGCTGCTTGGAACTCTTCCATGTACGGACCAGGACTGCCTGCTCCAGCAATTACATAAGGAACCTTCGCCCTGCATACAACCTCAACAAGCTCCTTGATGTCTGAACGAAACATGATTAAATTTACAGCAAAAGGCTTATCTGTAAGTCCTTTACAAATTTCAATCTCTTTGGCAAGCACATCGGCTTTCATTCCGCCTGATCCAATCGTCCCTAGAGCACCAACATTAGATACAGTAGCTGCAAATTTACCATCTGTTATATTCGCCATTCCTCCCTGAATTATCGGATATTTAATATTAAGTAATTTATTTAAGTTCATCTCTACCACTCCATCAGTACTGAATTAACAATTAGTCCCGCTCCAAAAGCTGTGAACAGAACCTTATCCCCATCTTTAAACTTATCTCTATACTCGTATAAAAGTGTAGGAATCGAGGCTGCAGAAGTATTTCCACGCTCCCTGATATTCTTTAGAACCTTGTCTTCATCTATCCCGGTCCTCTTGGAAATCTGTTCGAGTATCCTCACATTAGCTTGATGGGCAGCGACATAATCTATATCCGCTCCAGTAAGATCAGCTCTCTCTAGCAGGCGTTCAAGTGATTCTGGAACTTTACTTATAGCAAATTTAAAAACCTCTTGACCATTCATCTGAATAAAGTCATTATCATCCATAACAATTACTCGGTCATCTCCATAGGTGCTTGCATCACTTAGCCATAGCTTGTCATTCTTCTCAACTGCAATTCCTGCACATCCATCTCCAAACAGCACAGCTATCCCTCTGTCATTAAAATCTATGTATCTGCTAACCTGTTCGCTGGCAACGAGAATAGCCTCTTCTCCAGGATTAAGCATGCGCTCAGCCATAATCATAGCTGATACAAAGCCTGCACAGGCAGCATTAATGTCTACAGAAAAACAGCTGTTCTTAAGTTCTAATCTCTTGTGTAGGATACCAGCAATTGAAGGAATCCTAATGTCACTCGAGAAAGATGCGACGATAAGAGCCTTTACCTTATCTCTATCAAATACTAGCTTATCTGCTAGTTCCTTCGCCATCTCCGATGGAGTCTCCTCAGTTATGTAGCGATTTTCAATCCCCGTACGAGTTAAAATCCACTCATCAGTGGTGTCGAGTCTTTCTTCATAGTACTTATTGCTACGCTTAACTCCTCTAGTCAAACTCTTAATGTCCTTAACTTTAAGTCCCATCTTATCCTCTAATCTCTCTAAATTTATCGTATCTGCACTCTCTGATTTCCTCGCCGGTCATGTCTGAGAAGGTCTTAAGCTCAGTTGAAATCAAATTTCTAAGCTGTGTAAAGTTCACCTTTTCTCCATTCTCGTCTATGATTTCATCCACGATTCCGAAGTCATATAAATCCTGCGATGTAATCTTCATCACATCAGCAGCCTTTTCGGCAAGCCCTGCATTCTTCCATAAAATAGACGCAAAGCCTTCTGGTGAAAGTATTGAGTACACTGCATTTTTAAACATAAATATCTTGTTGGCTACGGATAGTGCTAACGCACCGCCAGAGCCACCTTCACCTATAACCACGGCAATTACAGGAACTGTTAGCATTGACATCTTCTCCAGCGAAGATGCTATAGCTTCAAACTGTCCTCGCTCTTCTGCACCTACACCTGGATATGCACCCGGGGTATCTATAAATGTGATTACTGGTCTTCTGAATTTTTCCGCTTGATCCATTAGCCTCATGGCTTTGCGATAACCTTCAGGCATCGGCATTCCAAAATTTGTTTCTACTCCTTCTTCAATGCCGCGCCCTTTCTGAATTCCGATGAAAGTAACCGGTCTTTCCTCAAATGATCCGATTCCACCGATTATTGTCTTGGAGTCCCCAAAGCATCTGTCTCCCTTAAGGTAAACTATGTCCTCGAGAAGTCTCTCGATAACCTCTTTAGCTCTAAGCCTGTTACTGGATCTCGCCTTCTTAACTATTTCATAAGCATTACTCATATTTCGCTCCAATCTTCACATGGTGCTTGAGCAGCTTAGCAATCAGTCTACGCTGGCTCTCTCTCTCGGAAATAATATCTACAAAACCACATTCCTCAAGCTTCTCAGCTCTTTGGAATCCTTTTGGCAGCTTCTTTTTGATTGTCTGCTCGATTACTCTTGGTCCGGCAAATCCTATAAGAGCATTAGGCTCGGCTATGATTATATCTCCGAGAGATGCGAAGCTTGCTGATACACCTCCCGTGGTGGGATTTGTTAAAACACTTATATAAAGCAATCCTGCGTCTTGAAACTTTCCTATAGCTGCACTTGTCTTGGCCATCTGCATGAGAGAAAAAATCCCCTCCTGCATTCTAGCTCCACCTGAAGCAGAGAATATGATAACTGGAAGTTCATTTCTAATCGCATACTCGAACATTGCAGTCAGCTCTTCGCCAACGTATGTACCGAGACTTCCCATCATATATTGCAGTTCAAGAACTGCCACTATGACAGATTTCCCTTCTATCGCACCTTTGACGATAGAAACCGCTTCATTTAGCCCTGACTTTGCTTCTTCCTTTGCACGCTTTTCATCGTACTTAGGGAATGAAATTGGGTCTTTGATCTCGCTACCAAAACTGATTTTTTCATATTCTTCATCCATGAGATACTCGAAACGCTCGTGTCCATTCATCTTCATGTGATATCCGCACTCTGGACATATCTTAAGATGTTCTACGAACTCCTTGTAGTCGATTACCGATTTGCATCCCTCACACTTAAGAAAAAGGTCGGGAAGCGCCCTTCGAGGCTCACGCCTAACCTGACTCTGCTTGCTCCCGCCTCTTATACTCTTAATTGCGGACAATAGATTTTTTCGCTTATTTAAGCTTCCCATTTTCTGCTATTCTCCTGTTACATGCATGCTTTCCAGAAGCTCAGCTTCCTTATTAGCAATATAGTTTGTATCAATATTTCCAAGGATAAAATCCTTGTCATACAGTATCGCATAGATAAATCCTAGGTTTGTAGGAACACCGTCTATAATCGTCTCAGAGACTGCACGTCTTAGCTTTTTTATAGCGTCCATTCGTGTGCGTCCTTTTACGATTAGCTTCGCCATCATAGAATCATAAAATGGCAGTATTTTTGCACCTTGATATAGCGCCGTCTCAAATCTCGTGTCGAGACCCCCTGGCGGTAGAAAGAAGCTTATATCGCCACAGCTAGGTCTAAAATCATCGTATGGATTCTGAGCATTAACTCTAATCTCGATAGCATGACCATTAGCTGCTACATCCTCCTGCTTTACAGATAGCGGAAGTCCCGAGGCAATTCTAATCTGCTCCTTAATCAGATTGATTCCTGTTACCATCTCTGTTACAGGATACTCAACCTGAATCCTCGTGTTCATCTCCATGAAATAATAATTGTCGTATTTATCTACGATGAACTCTACTGTTCCGGTGCCTTCGTATTCACATGCTTTCGCGCACAGTACGGCAGATTTATACATCTTTTCCAGTAGCTCGTTGTTAGCTCTGCTAGGGCTCTCTTCGATTATCTTCTGATTATTTCTCTGGACACTGCAATCCCTCTCAGGCAGGTAAACCACGTTTCCGTGACTATCTGCGAGAATCTGAATCTCGATATGTCTAGGATTCTCAATTAGCTTCTCAACATATATGTCATCATTTGCAAATGATGCCTTTGCCTCTCGCTTCGTTAATTCCCAGCCAGCAACGAGATCTTCACGTTTATAGATTCTACGCATACCCTTTCCGCCGCCACCAGCCGAAGCCTTTAGGAGAACTGGATAACCAATCTCATCAGCAATCCTGTAGAGTTGTTCTTCATCATGAACTACATCATTACATCCAGGTACGACTGGAACGCCACTTTGCTCCATTAGACCTCTAGCTGAGAGCTTGTTGCCCATAAGCTTTATAACCTTTGACGATGGTCCGATAAGCTTCAGTCCACAGGCCTCCACCTTTTCAGCAAAATCGCCATTTTCAGCAAGGAACCCATATCCGGGATGAATGGCTTCACAACCAGATTCGATAGCAGCCGTCAGTATATTAGCAACATTGAGATATGAAGCTGAACTCTTTCCTGCGCCTATGCAGATAGCCTGGTCCGCCAAATATATTGCAGGCTGCCCCTTATCCACGTCAGAATAAACAGCTACAGTCTCCACACCCATCTCACTGCAATTTCTCTGTATGCTAAGCGCAATCTCTCCGCGATTGGCTATTAAGACCTTTCTAATCATTCACACTTCTCCAGCACAAACATGATCTGACCAAACTCTACAAGCTCTTCGTTCTTGCACTGAATCTCCCTGATCACTCCGTCATAATCAGACCTAATCTCATTCATCATCTTCATCGATTCTAGGATGCAGAGCACATCACCTTTCTTCACAGTATCTCCGACCTTTACAAACGGAGGTGAATTAGGATCCTTAGCTGCGTAGAACACTCCTACAATCGGTGATTTTACAACCTCTGTATTAAGAGTTTCCTTTGCCACTTCCGCAGTATGCGCTGACGATTCAGACATAGACACATCATTTGCTACTGTTCCTGATACTGTCTGCGTAGCAGGTGCTGAAGCATGAACGGCAGGCTGCAAAGAAGCCGCAGGTACTACTGTTTCGGTCACAGGTACTGATGGCACTGCACATGCGGATGAACCTTTTTTAAGCGTTAAGGCATAATCCGATATCTTGATTTCTAAATAGTCACTGCTACTACGGTCAAATACGCTGACTAGCCTCTCGGTTAGCTCTAGATACTTTTCCATAATTAGTTACCACCATTTGCGAACTTCAGTACATCTGCAATAGTCTTGCACTCTGGGAATTTTTCCTCAGGAATCGAAACACCATGAGCCTCTTCCATCATCATCGAAAGCTCTACAGCGTCTAATGAGTCAAGCTTTAAGTCCTCCTGAAGGTCAGCAGTCTCAGTTACCTTATCCTCACTAACACCAAAATTCTCACAAATTAATTCCTTTAGCTGTTCAAAAGTCATAGCATTTACTCCTTTTTTTCTTAATCTCTACGTTGGATAAAATATTTTAGTTAAATATTTTTATCTATTATTTTTTTACTATTTTATTTGCCTTTGTGACTTTCGTCAAGTGAAAGTTTTGTGTGGAATCCTTTTTTTGCTTTAAAAACAGCTATTTTTCAACATTAAAAGCCCCTTATTCTAATTTTAATTTTTTCAAAAAAAAGAAAAGATGGCTGAAATTCAGCCATCTTCCCTCATACTTTATGGATTATCAATATACGCCCATTACATAGCGTATGCCATTACTGTCTAGCTTCAGCACCAATATCGAGACCTGTCTTGAAAGCCTTATCATTTAGTGGAATTACCTTTGGTTTGTGCTCAAACTTGTGGTGAATTCCATCATAAATAACCTGCTCAGGTACTGCATTAGAGTATCCGATATAAGCTCCAAGCATAATGATGTTGAGAACCCTTGGGTTACCCATTTCAAGAGCCATCTCTGTAACTGGAACAGATACCACAGTGATGTCATCTCTATCAATAGGATCCTTTACTATTGAACTGTTAATGAACAATGTACCACCCTTCTTAAGAGTTGGAAGGAACTTGTGTAGTGAAGGTCCGTTCATTACTACAAGGTCATCTACACTGTTAGATACAGGTGCACCGATTTCGTCATCAGAAATTACAACGTAACAGTTTGCTGTACCACCTCTCATAGCTGCGCCATAAGAAGGGAAGAATGTTACATTAAGGTCTGTTGACTGACATGTAGCTTCTGAAAGAAGCTTTCCCATGGTCATTACACCCTGTCCGCCAAATCCGGCAATCATCAAATTTCTTTCCATTCTAAACCTCCCTATTTAGCTTCTGCGCCCTTGTCTCTAACGAGACCTAGAGGGTACTCATCAAACATATCTTTTTCAAGGAACTTGAGCGAATCAAGCGTGCTCATTCCCCAGTTCGTTGGACAAGATGTAACAATCTCCACAAGTGAGAAGCCCTTTCCTTCTAGCTGATACTGGAATGCCTTCTTGATTGCCTTACGAGCCTTGATTACGTTCTGAGGAGTGTTGCAAGAAACCCTTTCTAGATAGTAAGGAGCTGTTAGCTGGTTGAGAATTTCAACGATATGCATTGGGTATCCGTGAATATCTGGCTCTCTACCTTCTGGTGTAGTCGTGGAGTTCATGCCGATAAGAGTTGTTGGAGCCATCTGTCCACCAGTCATACCATAAATTCCATTATTAACGAAGATAACTGTGAAGTTCTCTCCTCTGTTAGCAGCTGACATAGTCTCTGCAAGTCCGATTGAAGCAAGGTCTCCATCGCCCTGGTATGTGTATACAAGTGAATCAGGGGATGATCTCTTGATTCCTGTTGCTACAGCACAAGCTCTTCCGTGAGCAGCAATAGTAGCATCGTGAGCAACGTAGAACTGACCGAGTCCGCAGCAGCCTACACCCTCAACTCTTACGAGCTTATCGAGTTTACCTAGTTCTTCTGCCGCTTCACCGATTAGCTTATGCACAGTACCGTGCATGCATCCCGGACAGAATCCGGATACTGTATCAGGAAGAATTCCCTTAGTTCTTGAATAAACTTTTGCCATCTATAGTACCTCCTTAATCAGTTCACGAGCAGCTTCCATTACCTGATCATTAGTCAGAAGCTGACCACCGGATCTTAGGCACTCCTTGATAACTGTTCTGCCCTTAACTGCATGATCCACGTCCCATCTCATCTGAGCAGGAATGGACATCTCGACATTGAGAATACCCTTTATTCTGTTGAAGTCTAGGTTCTCAAATGCTTCATATGGGAATGGAGAAAGCTTGATAGGTCTTATCATACCAATCTTAACTCCTTCTTTTCTTAGCTCTCTTACGACAACCTTTCCGATACGAGCGGAGATTCCGTATGCTGCGATGATGATCTCAGCATCCTCTGTCTCAAGCTCCTCGTACTCAACATCCTTATCCCAAGTTCTGTAGAGCTTATCTGCTTCGATATTAACAGCTTCCTGTCCTGTTCCAACAGAACCAGGTCTACAGAATGCGTTCTCACCTACTGGGTGACCTACGATTGCTCTGTAGTTGAATGCATCTCTTAGTTTTGCAATCTCTTCTGGTGTCTTCATTGGAGGAAGAACTACTGGTTCCATGATTGTTCCCATAACTCCATCTGTGAGGACGAGTACTGGATTCTGGTCTCTCTCAGCATAATCAAATGCCTTATATACCATATCTACGCACTCCTGAACAGTTGATGGGGCGAGTACGATCATTCTGAAACCACCGTTTCCGGAAGCCTTAGTTGCCTGAAGGTAATCCTGCTGAGCTGGCTGTATAGCACCAATTCCAGGACCACCTCTCTGCACGTTTACATATACTGCTGGTAGTCTAGCAGATGCGCAGAAAGAGATACCCTCTGAGTACAAGCTGATTCCGCAGCTGGATGAAGAGCTCATTGCTCTGATTCCAGTAGAAACAGCACCATAAAGCATGTTTACAGATGCAACCTCAGATTCACCCTGTACAAAGTTACCACCTACTTCTGGCATTCTTCTTGCCATATACTCAGGAATTTCGTTCTGTGGTGTGATTGGATAACCAGCAAAGAAACGACATCCTGCTCTTACAGCTGCCTCTGCAATAGCTTCGCAGCCTTTCATAAATACACGTTCTGCCATATTGCTCCTCCTTACTAATCTCTCCAAACCTCAATACAGTCCTCTGGACATATCTGTGCGCACATTGCGCAACCGATGCAATCCTCTGGTGTAGCTGCAACCGAATAAGGGTAACCTTTTGAGTTAACATTCTCACCAATAACGAGGACTTTCTTTGGACATGAAATCACGCAATATTGGCAAGATTTGCAAGCTTCAGCATTGATTTCAACTCTACCTTTAGCCATCAACATTACCTCCTTAAATAAAATATTTTAGCGATCAACCCACGAATACGTCAGGAACAACTCAATTGGGAATAGATGTCTGTCAGTCATACTTTTGACTTCATCATATATCTCGTCTCTCACAACGAAGCTGCCGACGGTAACTATTCCGCTCAGCATCTCGTCGAGCCTAGCAAGCCCTTCCATGAATTCTTCTGCACTCGTCTGGTAACCTAGGTTAGGGTTACCAAGAATATAGATGCGATTCAACCTAGCCGCAGTGACAATATCGCTCATGGTCTCATCAATCGCCTTTAGACTCTTCGTCCAAGGTCTATACGGATTAATGACGTATACCGGAACCGTATTGTCATCCTTTAGCAAGTGTGCGTATACTCCCACAACTCTCGAAGCATTGTGACCGCCACCGATGTCAAGGACCGTATATACATCCTTATTCATCAGCGATTCGGCAACACCACCAACTACTGTCGGCGCATCGAGAAATTGCAGCTGATAATTTATCTCCACACCCTTTTGGGCGAATGCATCCTTCATATCTCTAGAACGATATAGCGGTTTGCTCTGGTCCATATCGAATACTTGGACCTTAGCACCCGTCTGTTCAGCAAGCTTTGCTGCAACATTGAGAACAATCTCACTCTTACCACTTCCAGCCTCTCCTATAAAGAGGAAATTCTTCTTCTCTTTAAGAAGATCTCCGAAATCTTTATCCATCTCGTAGAAAATACTCATCCACTACCTCATTTAAAAACTTCTTTCATACGATACCCAAGATGAATCTGGACATTGTACAAACATCAATCAGTTCTAACTACCTAAATGAATTCTCACATTCAGAAGCTGTATCCTGCAACCTTGGAATTACGGAGTAAAGGCTTCTGACCATTCTCTCCTTATACCCGCTTACACTGATTGCACAGATTGCTGTCCCATCGGACGAAAGTACAGGTGTCGCTACACATACAAGTCCCTCTGTCACTTCTTCCATATCGTAAGCGAGTCTACTTTCCTTAACCTCTTCAAGAAGTGTTCTATACTCGTCTTTATCTACGATACTCTTGTGTGTAAGACGAACGTAATCAATCTCATCAACTAATTTATCCGATTCACCTGAAAATGCTGTAAGCACTTTACCAGCAGCGGTCAAATTTAGACTCATCATCTCCTCTGAGCTAACCACTACAGCAACACCAGTATATGGATTTTTACGAATTGCTATATATGATTTAAGTCCTTCACGCACTGATACCGTCACCGCCAGACCACATTTCCTACATAGTCTAGCCACCGGCTCATCGAGCATGTTGACTATCTGCTTCTGTATATTAGTATTTCGACTCAAGGTGAATACTCTATCGGTAAGATAATAACCACTATCGATTTTATCCTTATAGATGTACTTCATCTCCTCAAGCGAATTGAGAATTCTACTTATAGCAGCGTTGGAAAGTCCCGTCTGCTGAGCTATAGACGTCAATGTCAGTCGACTCTGAGACTGGTACAAATCAAGCACCTTTAACGCCTTTTCAAGCGAACTATTACGTTCTGCCATGATGTCTTCCTTTCACTGCCTTTTTACAATTCAAAATATACTCTTTAGGATTAAGTTAGTCAACATTAACAAGCGAATTTTTTCCGTATTTCGAGCAGCAATTTCGTTATACGGAAAATATTGGTTGATAGAATTTTAAGTTTTCCAATTGATATTGACACTGCAATTTACTTATAAGACAATATAAACACTATGAAAATATTAAGTATTAGCACACAAAAGCCGCACTCAACTGGTAGCGGCGTATACCTAACAGAGCTGGTAAAATCCTTTGACAGAAATGGTCACAAGCAGGCCGTGGTTGCAGGTGTATATAATGAGGATTTATTTGAATTTCCTCCTTCTGTACGTACCTACCCTGTATATTATTCACACGGGAATTCTATGGGTGAATTACCATTTGAGGTGCTTGGCATGTCAGATGTTATGCCATACCCTTCCACTCTATACAATTCCCTAACTGATGATATGGCAGATATGCTTTATAGCGCTTTTGGCAAAGCTATCGGAAGAGCTATAAGAGAGCTTGATCCAGATGTAATCCTATGCCATCACCTATTCTTGCTCACTTCCATGCTTCCTGATATGATCAAAGAGTTTGCACCTGATTCATTTCATGGCAAAATCTACGGCATATCACACGGCTCCGACATAAGGCAGTTTCAGAATTGTCCATTTAGACGTGAGGCTATCATCTCTGGAATACGTAAGCTGGATGGTATATTTGCTCTGCACGATGAGCAAAAAAATCAAATCAATGAGCTTTACGGTATACAAAATAAGAAGATTAAGGTAATCGGAACCGGGTATAATTCTCAGATATTTAATATGAATAAAGATATGGAAAAGTCAAAGTTAGATGAGCCGTATAAGATTATCTATGCCGGCAAGCTCAGCACGGCTAAGGGAATTTTTCCACTTGTAGAAGCTTTGACCGAGCTTGATAGGGATAGTGAAATTCCCGCTTTTGAACTCCGACTTGCCGGCGGATGTCAGGAGGAGGGAATCGCACGTCTCCTATCAGGGAAGCCAGCACTCCGTGCTGGCGATGCAGGCGAGCTCGAAGCCCTGCCATTCAGCGCCCTCTACCTCGGCATGCTATCTCAGACCGAGCTCGCCGCGGCCTTCAGAGCCAGCGACATATTCGTGCTCCCTTCATACTATGAAGGCCTTCCCCTCGTTCTGATAGAGGCGATGGCATCGGGCGCAATTCCCGTCTGCACCAGCCTGCCAGGTATACAGAGTTGGCTGGCCAGCAAGATTGTATCTGACAATACCATCTTGGTAGAGCCGCCTAAGATGCAGGCTCCAGGTGAACCATTTGAGTCCGAAATTTCTGCATTTAAAGAGCGACTCAAAGGGGGGCTCATATCCGCTTTAAAACTTGCCCACAGCAATAGATATAGTCATGACTATGTGTATCCAGATACGAGCAAAGCGTCGTGGGACGGAGTTACGGAAACTATACTAAAATATGTATAACTTTCCTTGCTCTCTCCACATTTAAAATCACATTAGATGATATAATTTACACGTAATGATAGATGGGTATTTTATACATATCATCAACTGAACACTCGTACATGTGGAATCGCCTTGATACTTGTGTTCATAGAATCATCGGGATACCTATATCGCGGTTTTTATTTAGAAATTTTATGAATAATGAGATAATTAGTGCAGCGCGAACTATCATGTTCGGCTGCACTACTCTAATGCAATAGTATAGAAAGGTACGGAAATGAACGAACTACAGGTGAGGGAACTTATTGTTAAGTATGCCTCCGACTTTACAGATAGATATACCAAAGCTTACGGATCAATTATCGCTAGGGTTGACAATAGAACATACCTCATGTCGAGACCTGGTTTAGTTCTGGATACTATCAAGGATTCAGATCTACAGCTTTATGATATGAGTTCAGGTGATGCGGGCAGGATACTCAGTACTAGGCGAGATATTAACGTCATGATTTTTGCATGTACAGAACCTTCAGCAATCTTCTCCAAAGACGCTGATGTGCTTAGACCAGCGCTCTATGATTTAGCAGGTATAGTTGGTACTGATATAAAAATTACCGAAGATACTACAGCAAAATCCTTGCTTACTGCATTAAAAGACAGAGCTGGCTGCATAGTTCGTAGCAAAGGAATATTCAGTGCTAGCAGTAATATGAAGGATGCGATTTCAATAGTTAAGATTATCGAAAAGAGCATCGAGGCAGAGATGTACGGTGATAAAATTGGTGGAATAAAGCATCTTTCTGCCGAAGAGGCAATGCGCACTCGCCAGATGCATAATCACCTATATTCTAATGTCAATTCTGAGAAGCATGTTGTTTTCGTAAACATCTCAACAGACGAACTCGATGTGCGTAACAACATGATTGACTGTGCGCATAAGCTCAAGAATAAAGGTCTCTTCCATGGTTCATGGGGAAACCTGTCTGTTAGGCTTAATGATAACGAAATGCTGATAACTCCTTCAGCTATGGAGTATAACAAAATTCGTGCCGAGGATATCGTCAAGATAGATATCAATACACTGGAATTCGAGCACATCCAACGTGTCCCTTCGAGCGAATTTGACTTGCACGCTGCCATTTATAGGGAGCACCCTGATTGGAAAGCGATAATCCGTACACATTCGCATGGACTTTCGGTATTTGCGGCTGCACAAGTTGGTTTCAAAATTACAAACCCAGCCCTTCATGAGCTGCTCGGAGATGTCAGCGCTAGCGAACATGTTGAGCCGCACACCCCTGAGTTCATCGAAAGTATCCTCAAGGAGCTAAGACACAATAGCATATGCGTGATTGCGAACAGAGGTCCGATTTTCTGTGCTACGAGCCTAGAGAATGCCGCACTTATGGCCGATGCCATAGAAGACACCGCATGCAACATGCTCGGATATAACGAGTCTCTGCTCAAGCCTGAGGAGGACTAAAAGTCAAATGTTGGCATGCATAAATTGCATGCCATTTTATATGTTATAGAGCGAACGATTTAACTGAAATATCGCATTTAATCAAGATGACTTAGCGTGCTGATGATGTCACATTTACGGGGCCTGGCGAAGGTCACAGTCTGGCCAACAAGAAAAACGAACCTGTAAAATTCGTCGCTCTTATCATCTATGAGTAAAGTTATGAAAATTAATTTATGGAATTAGGCCAAATCGCAACTTAATTCCATTTTTATTTACGAGGTTGCTTGTTGTAAAATATCTCACAAGTTGTTATAATCTCTCGGGCAGATTACTGTGCGAATATCATCGCAGCAATACGCGCGACAGAGACTTCACCGTGCAGTGTCATGCCATGTAAATCATTTCTTCGGGGATGCCCGACTCATCGCTGTATCCTAGCAGAACGGCAGAAGGAGGTAAATATGAAGGATAAATTATCCAATACTAAATTTCTTGCGCAATTAGCGCTTCTCGTTGCAGTTGAACTCGTCATGAAAATTACAGGACTTGGCAGTGTGCCTATCGGTCCAATCTACATGTCATTTCTCACACTTCCAGTCGCAATCGGAGCGATACTAATGGGTCCACTCGCTGGAGCTATACTCGGCGGAGTCTTCGGCATCGCAAGCTTTATAGATGCTATTTCTGGTGCATCTGCAATGGGCGGAGTTTTATTTCAAGTCGCACCCTTTAAGACATTTGTACTATGTGTCATCACGAGAGTGCTCATGGGAGCATTTGCAGGTATCATATTTAAAGCGATCAATAAAGTTTTAAAAAGCCGTACCATCGCATACTCGATTGGAGCAATAAGTGCCCCCTTACTTAACACGATATTCTTCATGGGATTTTTAGTTATTGCCTTCTACGACACCAGATATATACAGAAGCTTGCTCACACAATTGGTGCAACCAATCCGCTAACTTTTGTAATCACACTCGTGGGACTTCAAGGCTTAATCGAGGCGGTAACATGCTGCGTGCTCGGCACTATAGTTTCTAAGGCACTTGCAAAGCACCTTGGTCATAATAAATCAGCAAGTGTGCAGGAATAAAATTGCTATAACGGTAGAAAACTATGAAATCTATAATGTAAAATAAAAATAGCCACGCAAGCATATAATACAATGCGTGGCTATTATTTATGCAGTTATATCCCCTTTTTTACGAGCTATAGCTCTGCAAAGATACACGAAAGGTGTATCGCAGAGGCTTGTAACGATATAGATTATATAAGTCGAGAATATCAGTGTTATTACGGTCTTGGTATCGTATAATCCTGCAAACGCAAATACAGTGTATAGCGCCGAATTCACTAGCTGTGAGATTAATGTCGAGCCGTTATTACGGAGCCATAAGAACCTTTCTCTATCACCAAACTTCTTATTAGTGAAATCCCACCACTTATGATATAGCCATACATCAAAATACTGCACGATTACGTATACCGCTAGACTTGCGAACATGAGTCTCGGTGTATGTGCAAATATCTGCCTGATTGAAGGTGATGCAAAATCGCTTGAGCTTGGCGAATACAATAACCATGACGAACTGATTACCACAAACGCAATGGACGTTGCTATACCAAGATGTACAGCTTTGTGCGCATCCTTTTTCCCATAGATTTCACTGGCAATATCAGTGACCAAAAAAGTGGTCGCAAAGAGCACGTTTCCGAGTGTCATCTCCATGCCGAACGCCTTTACGAGGATAAGAACCTCAATGTTGGCGGTGATAGTCGCAAGCACCGTCCATAGGTAGAGTCCGTCTCTCCCAAGATACTTGTACATGAGCACTACGGCGCTGTACTCGACTATTAGCGTGATAATTAGTAGTAATTCATTACTCATTTTGTTTTTGCTCGGACACTCAAGTCTTCGAGCTCTCCTTTCCACATCAAATTTCCAGAAGACAATCATAATATCTAACAGCGCATATTATCACACAGCTGCCGCTGATAAAATTAATCAAAAATAAACAGCCGACGCAAAACAAAACGCCGGCTTACTTTCGTATTCCTAGTACCCGTAGTTTTGATAAAGCAGGATGGTTTCGAACTGCTGTATAAAATTGTCTCTAGAATTAGCTTACACGTTTAAAAAGACAAAAGCCTCTTCCTCATTAGCAAAGGTGATTATTGTGAGTAGCACAAGCACCGATGCCCATACTAAAAACGCCAAAAGCAGAATCCATTTTATTGGCTTATTAGACCTAGCTCTATAACATACGTAACCGAACAGCGCAAAGATAACTAGTATCGCTGCCCAGACTATAGCGCTAGCATGTGGCACAAAATATTGTTCTGCGAATTTTTCAATAGGCGCAGGCAATCTCATCTCTATCTCCTTTCGAACCCTCTGTCTTAGCTATTACATTTTAGACTAATAACTCCCCCTTAGGCAAGACCTTCTTGATAGTTCTTTTGTATGCAACAACCATCATTGCCGATGTAACAGCCCAACTTACCGGATACACGAGCATTAGGTTAAACCATGTTGGGTTAAATTTAAAGAACGTGTAAATCCATATTATTCTAAAACCGCATACACCTAAAAGCGTTACTATTGCTGGACTTAGTGAGTATCCGTATCCTCTCATACCTCCAGATAATGTCTCAATTGTAGAGTTTAGAACCTCACCAGCCATAAGTATAACCAGTCTTATATAGCCGAATTTTATCACTGCCATATCATCATTAAATACACTCAGCATCTCCTTGCCGAATACGATCACTGAGACACCGAAGGCAATCATCGAAATCCAGTTTAGGATCAATGTCTGCTTTACTACATCTTTGCACCTTCGATAATTCGAAGCTCCGTGATTCTGTCCGACAAACGTAACTGCAGCCTGTCCAAATGCATTTGAAATAAAGTATGCCATAATCTCTATATTGAAGGCAGCCGTTGTACCGGCCATAGCATCAGTGCCGAGGCTGTTGATCGCAGACTGAATTAGCAGATTAGATATCGAAAACACCATACCTTGCATACCTGAAGGAATTCCGATTCTAAGAATATTTCTCGTTATCCTCTTGTCTATTCTTAGCTTATTTAAAAAAATTCTTACTGCTCCACTGTGCTTTTTTAGAAAATAGAATAGAAGCGAAGAGCTTAATGCATCAGCTATCACAGTAGCGATAGCAACACCTTCTACATCCATTCCTACCACTATGACGAAAAATAGGTTTAATGCGACATTCACAAGACCGGATATAGCAAGACATATCAGAGGAGTCCTAGTATCCCCTTGGCTTCTAAATATAGCAGATTGGAAGTTATAGAGCATTACGAATGGCATTCCGCAAAAATATATCCTCAAGTATCTAATAGCCAGAGGAGCGATATCAGCCGGAACACCAAGTATATTGACTATAGGACTTGCGATTATATTACCTACAGCAGCGATTGTGATTCCGCTTAACACTGCAAGCACAACCGAAGTATGCGCTGTCCTACTAACTCCATCGGCATCGTTAGCTCCTGTATATCTAGACATCATGACGTTAGCACCAACTGAGATTCCAACAAATAAATTGATCATCAATCCGACAACCGGTGCATTGCTACCTACAGCTGCCATAGAATTCTTACCGACAAATGTTCCGAGAACAGCAACATCAGCGGCACTAAATAGCTGCTGTAGCACACTAGTCAGCGCTAGCGGTAATGCAAAAATTAAAACCTTCCTCCATATACTACCATGGAGGAGGTCACTCATATCATTCGACTTCATCTATAATCCCTTCTGTACCTGCAGTTACCTTTCTTTAGATTTATCCATACATGTTTCACATATACCGTAAAAGACAGTGCGAAACGGATCGACTTTAAAACCATGTTCATCGATCAGATGCTGTTCTATATCCTTAATTTTATCGCAGTGAACATGGATGAGCTTCCCGCATCCTTCGCACTTGCAATGATAAACACTTACAGCTTCATGAGGCGCTCCATCACCAACGTATTCAAAGCAAGCGGCTCCGTTTGTTCCTACCGCATATTTGCTTACAATCCCCTCATCGAGCATTCTCTGCAGGTGACGATATAAGGTTGTGACTCCAATCGCCTTGTCCATGCCAGCGAAGTGTACGTATAGTTCGTTCACCGTAAAATACTGTCCCGGGATTGACGATATGTATTCAACAAGTTCATCGTACTGTTTTGTCTTATATCTCTTCTTCGATTCCATCTAAGCCTCGCTATAATTCAAGAAAAATTGGTTTTCAACTCTTCAGAATTGAAAACCAATTTAATTTTATGACAAGTTTCTTAGTAAGTCAAACGCACACGGTTAAGAATTACTACTGTTTAAATTTAAGTACGCGCATCGAATTTATAATGCATATGATGCTAACTCCTACATCTCCAAACACTGCATACCACATTGAAACGAGTCCTAGTGCAGACAATGCAAGAATGATGAGCTTTACCCCTATAGCAAATGCAATATTAGATTTTACAATCCGCATCGTTCGCTTAGCTATTCTTAAGATCAGTGGTAGCTTGCGCAAATCATCATCCATCAGAACGATGTCTGCTGCCTCTATTGCCGCATCTGATCCTAGCGACCCCATGGCGAATCCGACATCAGCTCTCATCAGCACAGGAGCATCGTTTATTCCATCTCCTACATAGCCAAGTTTAGCCCCAGTATTATGATTTCCTTCTATGAGCTTCTCAACCTCCTCAATCTTGTCAGCTGGAAGCAGCTCATACCTAACTACATCGAGTCCAAGCTCTTTGGCTACAGCCTCTGCAGTCGCTTTCCTGTCGCCCGTGAGCATAACCGCCTTCTTGACACCCTCACGCTTAAGTTCAGCGATACTTTCTCTAGCTTCATCCTTAATGGTATCAGATACCACTATATATCCTTTATACTTCTCGTCATACGATACAAATGTGATAGTTCCCAGCTCGGAGCCATATACTCCACTCACATCTTCTACTTCATTTTCATCGAGAAGTTTACGGCTACCTACAAGTAGAGATTTTCCATCTAACATAGCTGATGTGCCTTTTCCGGTTAGATTGATCACATCTTCAAGCCTACTCTTATCAATTTCCTTATCCTTTGCGGCTTCTAGTATTGACTTTCCTATTGGATGTGTTGCAAATGCTTCGCCATATGCGGCGAGTTCTATTAACTCGTCTTCAGTTGTACCCTCTGCTGGTACAAGTTTTGATACTTTAAATTCTCCCCTTGTGAGTGTTCCCGTCTTGTCAAAGACCATTGTATCAAGGCTCGCTGCTGCTTCGAGGAAGTTGCTCCCCTTTACGAGAACTCCAATCTTGGATGCTGCCCCAATGCCTCCAAAGAACCCGAGCGGAACTGAAATAACGAGTGCACATGGACAAGATACAATCAGGAAGTTGCAGGCTCTCTCTATACCATCTGACCATGATAAGCCGAACACAAGAGGCATGGCTACAGCCAGAAACGCAGCACCTATAGTAACTATAGGTGTATACACACGCGCAAATCTCGTTACGAAGTTCTCGAGGACAGCCTTCCTAGCACTAGCATTTTCAACCAGTTCTAAAATCTTTGCGACTGTTGAATCATCATACTCTTTGGTAACTCTAATTTTGAGCATACCTTCGCCGTTTACACATCCCGATATGATATCATCGCCCTCAGAAACTCTCCTAGGGACAGATTCCCCTGTCAGAGCTGACGTATCGATAAAAGACTCTCCTTCGATTACTACTCCATCAAGTGGAACCTTATCGCCAGGTCTAACCACGACCATGCTGCCTATTTCGACATCCTCAGGATCTACCTCTTCAGTCTCATCTCCATTAAGTACAAATGCTGATTCGGGAGCAATCTCCATCATTTCAGTAATAGAAGCTCTCGACTGACCGACAGCATAATCCTGGAATGCTTCACCTATCTGATAGAAAAGCATGACGGCGAGTGCCTCTGAATACTGTGTGTCTCCAAATAAGCCCAGTCCAAATGCAGCAAATGTTGCAATCATCATAAGAAAATTCTCATCAAAGATCTGACCATTTCTGATATTCTTTGCCGCTCTTATGATTACATCATTACCGACTATAATATATGGAATGAAGTAAATTATAAACAGCACAAATCCGTGAATTCCATCTAACACGCCTACAAACTCGAGTATCATCAATACTAAGAAGCACACGAGTGATGCTGCTATCCTATTTCTCCTATTTATTTGCTTCTTGCTCATCAGTATAGCCCCTAATCTCTCAATACGCTATCCAAAAAGTAACCCTAATCTAAGTACTACTTCATCTCTACTGTAAAGTCAGGTTCAATCTTCTTACCTGTCTTAATAGCTGCTTCTAGAATTTCATCGAATCTATCATCATTGGCAACGAGAGTGATTTTCTGAGCCATAAAATTTACTTTTACTTCCTCTACTCCATCTAACTTATTTATTGCGTCCTCTACCTTTGCTGCACAATTTGCACAATCAATTTCGCACTTAAATTTCTTCTTCATCTCTTACTCCTTTTCCGCTTAGTATACTCCTTAAAGCTTTAAAACATTGCACCTATCATATTATTGAAGAAAGTATATATGCTCTCTTCTAAATCATCTTTCTTCGATATGTTCCTTACCGACAGCGATGATAATTCTTACATGCTCGTCTGAAAGCTCATAGATAACCTGCTTACCTGACCTTGAAAATTTGACTAGCTTAGCCTGTTTAAGAATCTTTAGCTGATGAGAAATCGCCGACTGTGTCATACCCAATGCCTCTGCCAAGTCGCATACGCACATCTTTTCTTCAAAGAGTGCAAATAATATCTTCATCCTTGTTGAGTCACCAAACACCTTGAAGAGCTCGGATAGATCAAATATCTCCTCTTCTTCAGGCATCGCTCCGACAACCCTTTCTACAGTGCTTCCATGTACTTCGTTAACCTCGCAGTTAGGCGCTAAATCTTTTACCATACAATCTCCCACTTCAGAAATAAAAATTACAATCATTCATATGAGCATTTGTTCATATATTCATCTATAATATACTCTTTTGCATAAAGGGTGTCAATATGTCTTTGATTAAATCCATGTATTATATCTAATACTACGAAAGACAATAGTTGTGCTATAATCAGTTATTCAATGAAAATAGGAGACTAGAAATGAAAAAGAAAGTTCTCGTCGCTATGAGCGGCGGAGTGGATAGTAGTGTAGCAGCTCTTCTTGTCAAAGAGGAGGGTAATGATGCAACAGGAGTAACGATGAGGCTGTATGATAATGATACTATCGGCAGTGATGCAAAAACATGCTGCAGCCTTGAGAATATAAATGACGCAAAGAGTGTCGCTCAGAGCCTAGGTATTCCGTTTGAGGTCTGCGACTTCAGACCAGAGTTTGAAGAAAAGGTTATAAGCAAATTTATAAGTGCATATGAACACGGAATCACACCTAATCCTTGTGTTGATTGTAATAGGACTCTAAAGTTCGATGAACTCTTTAGAGCTGGAAATCAATTAGGTCAGGATTATATTGCCACTGGCCATTACGTCATTGTCGAACACGGAGAAGATGGAAGGTATAAGCTTAAGAAAGCTGTCGATTTATCTAAGGATCAGAGTTATGTGCTTTATTCTTTAAGTCAAGAGCAGTTATCACATACGATGTTTCCTCTCGGTTCACTGCACAAATCAGAAACCAGAAAGATTGCGGAGGATCACGGTTTTATCAATGCGAATCGCAAGGAATCTCAAGATATATGCTTTATCCCAGATGGTGACTACTCAGCCTTTATCGAGAGATATACAGGTAAGAAGATTGCTTCTGGCAATTTTGTAGATATGGACGGCAATATACTCGGTATCCATAAGGGCATAATACACTACACAATTGGTCAACGTAAAGGGCTAGGGCTCGCACTTAAACACCCGATGTACGTACAGTATATCGACGTTGAGAACAACGAAGTAGTGCTCGGTTCAAACGAGGATCTATACACTAACGAGCTTACCGCGCATAATTTCAACTGGGTTTCAATAGCCTGCCCTGATGCGCCTTTCAGAGCTAAGGCAAGAATTAGATATAAGCACAAAGAAGCGCCGGCCACCATTACGCCTATAAGCGAAACTGAAGTTACAATCGTCTTCGATGAACCTCAGCGTGCCATAACAAAAGGGCAGTCAGTCGTTGTATACGACGGTGACTATGTCGTAGGTGGAGGAAAAATTATCTAATATATCACACATTACACTCATATAATCAAGGCAAAATAGACTAAAAACACATCATGTCTATTCAGCTGCTTTGTGACACAGTTCGTCAAGAGAGATATCTAAGACTCCCTCTATCTCATCTATTATCTCTTGCGTATGAGCCTTTGCGTTCAAGATTCTTTCTGTTCGCTCTGGAGTCTTGCCAGGCTTATCAATCAGGTACTGCATCCTCTCATCTAAACCCACATAACGATCCTCTTTTACAAGACGATCAGCAAGACATAGTATATCTATCTCCTTAAATCTATCTGCATGATTAAATGGATAATATGTCATATGACGCCTCACAAGCTCAGCTTCATGTGGAAGTTCCATATTCATCAAGACTTCTGCTCCAAGCTTATCGTGATTTTTTTCTGTTCTTAACATGTCGTGAACCAATGCCGCACCTCGTAGTTCATCCACATTGATTTGTATTCCCTTATCCTTAAGGCGTTCAGCGATAACCACGACAACTCTCGCAACCTCGTCGCAGTGACGCTGTACATGCTTTGGCGTATTATACTTAGCGAATAGTTCCTTCTGTTTTTCTTTATCAATATGCATATCATTCAATCCCTGTAAACACTTTGATATGTCTAAATGCATTCTCATACATTCCCTGTGTCATCGCAGTATTTAGACCGAAGTAGTCATGCTTTCCTTTGCTTGCAAGGTAGCTGGCTGCGAATCTAGTAACATTTTTAAAGCTTGCGGTCCCAATATTAATCTTGGAAATCCCTAGTGATACAGCCTTTCTAAAATCATCGTCTGTAAGACCTGAACCACCATGGAGCACCAGTGGCTTACCAGCCTTCTGATTTATCTCCTCCAGTATATCAAATGCTAGCTCTGGAGCTACAGGGTAATCGCCGTGAGCATTACCAATAGCCACAGCAAGAGCTGAAACTCCAGTCCTCTCACAGAAATCGTATGCCAGGTTAGGATTTGTGCACTTAATGCCATGGTCACTTAAACCATCCTCGCTACCACCAACTAGCCCAAGTTCCCCCTCAACTGACGCACCGTACTTTCTTGCAAGCTCGTAAACCTGGAGGGTTCCATCTATATTGTCTTCATACGGATTAGTAGAACCATCATACATTACTGATGTAAACCCAAGTTTTAAAGCTTTTTCTATCACATCAAAACTGTTGCTGTGATCCATGTTTACGGCAATATCTACCTTTGCCTCCTTAGCTGCATTCACCATCGCTGGTCCAATGTATTCGAGCGGAGAATACTTAAGCAGTCTTTCGGCAATCTGAATAATTATCGGCTTATCAAGATCTTCTGCGGCTCTAATTGCACCGCTAATCATCTCTAGGCTCCCTACATTAAATGCGGGAATACAGCTGCCATCTTCCCATGCACGCTGAACAAGCTTATCCATAGTTACTAAACTCATATTTTGTACCCCTTGTCTATTTGAGTCTAAACGGATATATCTATCCTAAATAACACAGGCACCGAGCAATACGGTGCCTGCAATCTAATCGCTTTATTGTATATCCTCATCCTCTTATATGCAATGTATTACATAAAGAAACTGAGTGCAATTACTTCCACAACACCGACTGCCCACGCAATTGTAGATGTGATTGACCAAACCTGAAGCTGTTCCTTAGCCTCTGAAACTCCGAGTGTCCTGTTAACAACCCAGAAATAGCTGTCGTTGAAGTATCCGAAGAATAATGATCCTACGCAGCATGCAATTGCTCCAAGCATTGGGTTAACACCTGCAGCGATTAGGATAGGTGCAGAAATACTTGCAGCTGTCGTCATCGCAACGGTACCAGACCCCTGGATAAAACGCATTGCTGTAGAAATAACGAGTGGTAGTATGATCATCGGAACTGCAGCCTTTGCAAGTCCATCTGCCATGTATGTACCTAGTCCAGAATCTTTGATGATCTGACCGAGAGCACCACCACCGCCAGTTACCAGCATGATGATACCAGCGCTTGCCATACCTCTCTCCATAGCAGCTAGAAGCTCTTCTCTACTGAAAGGTCTTCCGAGTGTAAATATAGCAACGATTAGGCCCAGTCCAACCGCAACGATTGGCTGTCCAAGGAAGATAAGAACCTTCATTATGCCATCTGTCTTGCCCATAGCGGTTGCAACTGTGTTGATAAGTATGAGCACAATAGGAAGAAGCAGTGGAGCAAACGATTCAAATGTTCCAGGAACACCGGACATGTCCATGTTAAATGCGGCTTCGTAATCTGGTTCCTGGTATTCAACCTTTTCGATAACTCCGTCTTTATTAACCAACCTATAGAACTTCTTCGATAGAATCTTTCTGGAGTAAGCTATACAAGCAAATGTCATTGGAACAGCTAGAACCAGTGACAATAGTATGAACTTACCAACATCTATACCGAAGATACCGGCAACTCCAAGAGGTCCTGGTGTAGGTGGTACGAGTGAGTGAGTGATTACAAGACCTGATGCGAGAGCAACTCCAAGTCCGATTACAGATTTTTTAGTTGACTCTGATAGAGCCTTAGCGATAGGTGCAAGTACAATAAATCCTGAATCGCA
Source organism: Mogibacterium neglectum (assembly GCF_030644205.1). Lineage (NCBI taxonomy): Bacteria > Bacillati > Bacillota > Clostridia > Peptostreptococcales > Anaerovoracaceae > Mogibacterium > Mogibacterium neglectum. The sequence goes on along the minus strand of NZ_CP128647.1, from coordinate 481,465 downwards.
GAAAATCGGAATCGATACGAAGAATCCAGTCAGAGCTAACGCTTCTTCTTCTCTTCCCTTTCCAAATAATCTCAGAAAAGAGTAAGCCATACGCTTCGCAGCTCCTGAAACTTCGAAAATTTCTCCCATCATAACTCCGAAACCGATGATGATTCCGATGTTCCCTAGAGTGCCTCCGAAACCAGTTGTGATGGAATTTACAATACCAAACGGCTTCTCAATACCATCGACTTTAATCATCTCAGTAGCTAGAGGCATACCTCCGATAATTCCAACGATGACTGTAGTGACAATAAGTGCCAAGAAAGCCTGTACCTTGGTTTTGAGCACGAGGATAATAAGTATTGCAATACCGATTAGAAGTGCAATCAGCATCCTCTGCCCGTCTAGGCCATTAATCATAATAGTCCTCCTTAAGAAAATAATATATTACTGCTTAAAGAATGGTGCATATTTTGCAGCCAGTCTAATAGCCTCTTCCATGCTGACAGCACCTGCAATGCCTTTGCCAGCGATATCGAATGCCGTACCATGATCTACAGATGTGCGTAGGATTGGCATTCCGTTGGTTATAGAAATCGTTCTATCGAAGTCCAGCGTCTTCGTAGCTATGTGCCCCTGATCATGATATAGGGATAGGACGCTGTTGTATCTTCCCTGCGCAGCTTGATGGAATACAGAATCAGCAGGAACTGGTCCCGCAACACTAAACCCTCTCTCCTTGAGCTCAAGAACAGCTGGAGCAATTTCATTAACTTCTTCCCATCCGAAGAGTCCATGTTCTCCAGAGTGCGGATTAAGACCTGCAACAGCCATCGTTCCATCTTTAACACCAAGTCTTCTCAGTGCCCCGGTGCATCTCTCTACATAGTCTATAATTCTGTCCTTTTTGATATCATCAAGCATGTCTCTAAGAGACTTGTGTCTGGTTAGAAAAAATACCCTTAACCCGTTTGTCTCGAACATCGTAAGCGGATCCGCCGTGCCTGTTAACGCCCCAAATATCTCCGTATGTCCAATAAAATCCACCTCTGCAGCATGTAGTGATTCCTTGTTGATAGGTGTCGTCGCAACTGCATCGGCCTGCTTATCCATAGTAATCTCGATACTCTTCTTTATATAGTCAAATGCAGCCTGTCCACACATAGCATTTACCTTGCCATATTCAAACCTGCTCATATCAATATTATCTAGGTCAATCATGTTGAGCACACCGTAAGAATAATCTCCATCTGCAGGGCTATCAACGGTGTTAATCTTGAGGTCGGCTCCTACAATCTCAATGGCCTTCGCCATTACCTTCTTATCTCCAACAACGATGCACCTAGCTATATCAAAGGTTGTCTTGTCAGCAATAGACTTTACGACGATTTCTGGACCGATTCCAGCTGGATCGCCCATCGTAACCGCAATAATTGGCTTTTCCATATATATACTTCCTTTCTACGATATTAGTTTTAAATGTATAGTTTCTCCTTAAGATACGTTATACATAAGTTAATTGCATCAGGTCCGCCTTGACTTCCACCCTTCGTGATCAAGTGAACCCCATCGAATTCTCCACCTAGGAATTTACCATAAGCGGCAAGAGGCAGTACCTCGTCTCGCAGCCTGAGTCCCGCAGTATTAAATCTATCGCATACGGCAACTGTAATGTCACCACCACTTGTATACATAGCTCTGAAAGATGTTTCTTTCTTAAACACCTCATAAGCGATCTCTGCGAAAGAATCATTTATTATGCAAGATACTTCATCCATCGAGCACTGTAGTAAATCCATATATGGTCTGAAATCTATGCGGTTTTCGGGATAAATACCATCCCCAACGACCGTTGTCACCTGCCTCTTGTTACAGCCGACGAGCACTTCCTTTACCACTCTTTCTATCTCGTGCTTACGAGCAACCTCACTTTCGAGCAATCTTTTGGTTACAACCATAACTCTATGGGTACGCTGTGCTAACCATAGGTTTTCCATCTGGACCTTAGCATTGGGATTTACGCTTCCTACAACTGCAAGTATCCTGCTGTCCACCTGCTGATCCTTAGGTACGATAAGTTTTCTAGCAAGTGTCGTCGTGAACACTCCAGGATCAACTGCAACTATCTTCTTCTTACTGGTTATGCAAGCATCTGCAATCAAGTCGAGATCCTCTTGGCTTATGCAGTCAAAACAGATTATCCTATTACCTTGCTCTACATTTGAATTTATAATATCTGCGAGATAATGCTTGCCATGCATGAGTTCCTTAAGTCTAACTGAAACCACGCCATACTTACTCTGTTGGCGAAATAGCTCGGCTACCTCAGATATTTTTACAGGGGTCTTCGGGTCGATAGCGATATTAGTTTTATGTAGTGGCACCCCATCCACAAGCATATACCCGCCGCATACGATGCGGTCAGTAGCAGGAAAACATGGTGCACAGATTGCTATATATTCCTCTCCGAGAAAATCTAGCATAGCGTCCGTCTCACTTCCAAGATTTCCCCTCAGTGTACTATCGATTCTATGCGAATATAGAATAGTTCCCTCTTTAGCTAGAGCTGCACATGCCTCATACACCTTATCATATGCGACTTCTGATGTCAGACCTCTGCTGTTAGTCGGGTAAATCACACAGTCACATTCAGCGAGCTGAGACGGTTCTATAGCCGCTAGGTTAATGACAGTATGCGCTTTGTATTTCATCTTTTTAAGAAGTACACCAGTCGCATTGCCACCTGTTAAATCATCAGCGATTACTACACATTCTGACATTTTCGTCTCCTTATCTCCTGTTCATCAGCTCTTCCACGGCCTCTCTCAAGGTAACAGCTTCACCTACGTTGCCTGGGAAGATAACATATGGAGTGTTCGGAAACTTGCTCTCGCTTCCAGTCTGCCAAACCGGGATTCCGGGCTTTATCTGTCCAAGAACCGTAGCTCTCTTTACAGCTAGGGCCTTTACGCCAACATCACTCGATGTTATTCCTCCCTTCGCAACAACGAAGCTTGGCGTAACCGCGAGTCTCCCCACTAGCGACTGCACCGCATCGGAAATTCTGACAGAAAGTCTGAGCTCATCTTCCTTATCACCAGTATTAGCAACTACTATCGACCTTGATGTGTAACAGCAGACTGTCTTGCCAGCCTTGATATATTCCTCTTCAAGCGCCACGCATCTATCTACTTCCTTCGCAAATTCTCCTTCATCTCTGACAAGATTTGCATCGAGCTCAATGAACTCTATGCTAGATACCTCCTTGAGGCATTCTAGCTGAGATGTTGTCTTTGCTGTGTGAGAGCCAACTACTATGATACCACCGCTTTCGGTATCATTAACTATCATATCTGAGCGTGTCAATAGCGGGATGTCGGACACCCCTCCCATAACCTTTACCAGTGCAGCGGCTGTCCTAAACATAAACATCTTGCCAGCATTCATCGCTCTAAATAGAGCAACCGCAAACACCTTTATATCGGCGTAATCAATGGCATTTACGATTATTTTATTGAAGTTATCAGCCAACATCAGCTGTGATTCAATCTTGTCAAAATTCATATCATGAATATCTTCAAGTGAAATGCTGATTACGTCCTCTGCCTTGTATTCACCTGCAGTCTTCTCCTCAATGTAATCTGGAAGATTCTCCGCCGTATATCCAAATGTTTTATCCTTGGCAAATTCTGTTTCATGTGCAGGGACTAGCTCGTCGCCATACTTAACGTAATGTACATCCCCAATCGTATATCGTCCACCCTCTTTGAAGAACGGGCATAAAACCTCACCACCAATTTGCGCACCCGTATTGTGTTCGTAGCACTCCTTGAGTAGTTCTGTCTCTAACGGATAGTGACCACGCAGCGTGCTATCGCTTCGGCTTACAAAAATATAATCTCTTGACGATTCCTTAGCCGCTCTATCAACAGCATCGGCAATTTCAAGGTGAGCAGTTCTCGTCTGTTCTTCGGTAAATCCTCTGGAGTTTGTGAGTATATAGAACAGGTTCTTCTCTTCCTCAAAAGCCTCTCTAAGGCTATCAACGTCCCATCCAGTATATACAGATATATCGTGAACAGTCTGTACTCCTGTAGGGTCATCATCGAGAACTACTATTTTCTTATTGTTATTCTTAATCTCCTTAGCCAGCAGTTCGTCCACTGCTTTTTCATCTATCGGTTTGTATTTCTTTAGAACGTCAGCGCTGATTGCCATCTTAGTTCTCCTTCTTCTCTACCTTGCAGTCAGCAAGAGCTTCAAAATACTGAACAATTCCCGCATGGTCGTCACCTAGATGTCCGTGCACCTTGAGAGCCTGCATTATTTCATATAGCTGGGCGCTGTATGGAATTGGTGCGTCAATCGAATGTGCGGTCTTAACTACATTTGTTATATCCTTATGGTTGACCTTTATAGTTCCTCCAGGCACAAAGTTTCTGTCTATCATCATAGGTGCTTTTGCATCTAGCACGGCACTACCTGCAAGCCCAGAGCGAATCGCCTTGTATACCTTCTCTGGATCAGCTCCAGCCTTAGATGCAAATACGAGCGCTTCTGATACGATTGCGATATTATTATTTACAATTATCTGATTAGCCAGCTTCGTAACACTACCACTGCCGCTTGGACCAGTAAGTATCATTGAAGAAGCATATGAATCCATATATGTCTTCGCTACATCAAAGGCCTCTTGGTCTCCACCTACCATTATCGCTAGAGAGCCAGATATTGCACCCGGTTCTCCGCCAGAAACTGGTGCATCGAGGAAGCTAATGCCCTTCACCTTGAGTTCATAGTAACACTCGTTAGATTCAACTGGGGTAACCGAGCTGTGGTCGACTATGATGCTACCCTTCTTCATTGAGCTAGCAATTCCACCTTCACCGAAAATTACCGACTTAACGATATCTGCATTCGGCAGAATCATCATCACGATATCGCATTGCGAGCCGATTTCACTATAGCTACCAGTGCCCGCACCCATGTCAACTAACTCACTAACGAGTTCTTGATTTAAATCAGAAACCATCACATCGTAGCCTGCATTTACAAGGTGCTTTGCCATAGGACGTCCCATAATTCCGAGACCAACAAATCCGATTTTCATATCCATCTTCCTTTCATAATCTGGCAAATTTGTTTTTTACTATTCTATAAGCATCATCAAAGTCTGTCTGGTTACCATCACCAGTTACGGTCCTAGCAATTTTGTGTCTAGTTCCAACTCTATCAGTTAGAAACAGTGCCTTTTCCTTGCCTTCGGCAATTCCTACCTCAAACTTAGCCATATCGCCAAATGCATATACATTGAGCGACGGTCTTACAACTATGGCATAATTATCCGTAAGCATCAGCCCCATCCCTCGGAACTTATCAGCCCTTTCTATCTCATCCTGAAAGGCATTCATATCGCTAATCTTGCTTAACTCCTTGATTCGGTCACGTTCCTTAGCAGCTGTTGCATATACAAGCATTATTCCTGTAGCTATAAAAACATATGATACATTCGTCTTAATCGAAACTAGCATTAGGATTCCTACCACCAGCATAGTGGCTGCTATAATATACTTCGTCTTTAACTGCGCGTTATCATTATCTAAAATATTGAATTCATCCATTTACATAATCCCAATAAAAAAGCTCATACACATACAAAACGGAAACAAATACAATCTCTCCGCTCATAGTGATGCGCTACGTTGACTTAATAGATTGAAATCTCCCCTATATTAATAATCTCTTAAAGCCCTGCTTAATTATAACAAATATCAATAATAAATACTATCGAATAACCTGTGTTAATTTTACTAGATTTAAAAGAAATATTTGTTTTTGAACATAAATATAATTGATTTATTGCAATTTGTCTGCTGATAATAAATAATAGAATTATCAAGAAAATTTGATTTGAATGACCATAGGAGGTATTAAAGCAATGGCAAAGTACAATTGGGATAAGTTCGGTTTTCACATCCCTGAAATAATGGTACCTAAGGCTGGCACTGATTACAGCAAGTGGGCTGTAGTTGCATGTGACCAATACACTTCAGAACCGACGTACTGGGATCAGGTAGAAGAAATTGTTGGAGATGCACCATCTACACTGCGTCTCATGCTACCTGAAATTTTCCTAGATAAGGAAGGTGAAGCCGAAAGAATCAAGGCTATTCGTCAGACAATGGATAAGTACATGGCTGACGGAACACTTGAAACTCTTACACCAGGATGCATGCTCGTAAAGAGAACTGCTGAAGGGCGCACTCGTCTTGGACTTGTAATAGCTACGGACCTTGAAGCATATGATTTCAACAAGGGTTCTAAATCTCTTACAAGAGCAACTGAAGGAACTGTTGTGGAGAGGATCCCACCAAGACTGAGGATTAGAGAAGGTGCACCTATCGAGCTACCACACATCTTGATTCTCATCGACGATCCTGAAAAGAGTGTAATTGAGCCATTGGTAAATGCTCCTATGAAGCAAGTTTACGATACAGACCTAATGCTCGAAGGAGGACATATCACAGGATGCTTCATCGAGGAGAAGGATCTTGAAGGAGCAAAGGGTGCTCTGTCTGACTTGTTTGATAAGGCTGTAGAAAAATATGGTGAAGGCAATGTCATCTTCCAAGCGATGGGAGACGGAAATCACTCACTGGCTACAGCTAAGACAAACTGGGAAAACATCAAGAAGAATCTTTCACCAGAGGAAGCTGCTACTCACCCTGCTAGATATGCTCTCTGCGAAATCGAGAACATCCACGATGAAGGCATCGTATTTGAGCCAATTCATCGTGTAATCTTCGCTAAGAACGGTCAGACTGGTGAAGAGCTCGTAAATGAAGCTGTAGCTCTACTAGACGAGCAGAACGAGAAGGCTTACATCGCTCCAGATGGTACTGCTGCTCCAGATGGTGGCTTTGCAATCCCTTGCCTAGCTGGTGAACAAAGAGGAACTATCATCGTTAAAGGACCTTCTGCTCAGCTAGAGGTAGGGGTACTTCAGAACGCTTTGGACGTAATGGTTAAGGAGAGAAATTCCGTAGATATTGACTACATCCACGGAACAAAGGCTCTGGAGTCCCTATCTGCCGAAGCTGGCAATGCAGGTTTTGCACTTCCAGCAATGGATAAGTTCATGCTCTTCCCAGCAGTTGCAGCGGATGGTGCTCTTCCTAGAAAGACTTTCTCGATGGGAGAAGCTAACGAGAAACGTTACTATATCGAAAGCAGATATATCGGCAAATAAAAGATAATAAATATGTAAAATATTCTTAATTATATAACTTTTGCGAGCTGTGATACTGTTCGGACATCGATCACTGTCACAGCTCCACTTTTAATATTTTCTTAAAGTCATAGTTATAATTTGACATTATTGACATTGCATTTTATCCTATATAAAACCATTTAATTATTAAAGATTTTGAGACAAGAGGAGATTAATATGTATATCAACAGAGACAAATTAAAATACAGAGGGAGATTTAGATTCCGTGCTAATTACTGGCATGCGGTGCTAGTAGCATTTGTGTATTTTCTACTTAATGGCGGTGCAACCGTTGCTTCACGCAGTTACAACACCACAACTACAACGACAAACAGAAGTTTTTCTTACAATGCTAGCTACTCGCTCGCTGACGACCCATCTTTGCAGTGGATTGCTGGTCTTGCGATAGGTGTGATATTGATAGCTATTGCAGTTGGATTTGCTTTTGCTATATTTGTTGTTAACCCAATTAATGTCGGCATTCAGACATTCTTCCTTCGGAACTCATCTGGAGAAGCAGAAGGTTTCCATCTAGGCGACGGTTTTAAATACAACTATCTTAATGTTGTCAAGACCATGTTCTTTATGAATCTATGGATACTGCTGTGGACATTATTATTTATAATCCCAGGAATAATCAAGTCATATTCTTATAGACTTGTCCCATATATACTCGCTGAGAACCCTGATATCGATACCAACGAAGCTTTAATGCGTTCTGAGCAACTTATGCGTGGCAACAAGTGGGAAACATTTATATATGATCTTTCCTTTATTGGATGGTATATCTTGAGCATATTCACTTGTGGAATACTTTCAATCTTCTGGGTTCAGCCATACAAGCTTGCGTGCGACGCAGAGCTATACAGACTGCTAGCAGGAAAGAGTGGGGAAGACTACAGCTTTGGAGTTGAGGGAACTGGCACAGGCCCTTCGGGCTACGAAGAGCCGTCATACTACGCACCTGGATTTGGCAGAAATGATTCGGCAGCCACAAGAGATCAGGCTTCAAGCAGTTCCCCATCACATTCATCACATTCTAGTGAAACAAAGTCCGATGGTGTTGTATCTGAAGAGGATACTATCGAATATAAACCTGGCGAATAACGCTTAGGTGTAGTGCAGGGCTTTTAAACAAGCACATTACAAGACCTCCGTATCTATAGACGGAGGTCTTTTTGTATAAGTAAAACCACGCGTTCGACGCGTGGATGGTTTTTTTCTGTAACAATTTGTTTTTTTGCATTTCTAGTTTAATGGATATTTTGTGTTATCAATATTTATGAGAACATAATTGACATTGCCAGCATTAAACTATATTCTATAGTGAATCATCAATTAAAGAAGGGTACTTAACTTATGGAACAAATTACGTACATAGATACATTAGCGCTCAAATACAAAATAAAGTTTAAGCATAATCCAAGTTATTGGAACAAGGTAATGGTCGGAATAATCTACAGGATGTTCGTTGCTGGAGGTTTACTTTCATTAGCCCATCGCTTTGAGATGGTTACTACTGATTTTGGCAGAAATGGTCTTCTTGACTACTCCTTCGCACAAGACCCATTCTACACGCGTCTTACTTCACTTCCAATTATCGCAATGATATTAGTACTGCTTCTATTGGTAGCGGTAAAAATATTCTTCATTAATCCGCTAAATATCAGCGTTAGATCCTTTTTTCTGAATAATGCAGCAGATGACCATTATGGACTGCACATTATAGATGGATTTAAGAGTAGCTACTTTAATATTGTTAAGACTATGTTCGCAAGGAACATTCGGATTCTTAGTTGGTCAATTTTATTCATCATCCCAGGAATCGTTAAGGCATATAAATACAGAATGGTACCTTATATTCTAGCTGAAAACCCAGATATTGACACTCATGCAGCTCTAAGACTTTCAGAAGATATGATGCATGGTAATAAAGAAAAAATGTTTAACTATGACTTGTCGTTCATAGGTTGGTATATTGGTAGCCTATTTACATTTGGATTGGTTGGGATTTATTATTATACTCCGTACAAACTGTCTTGCGATACTGAAGTATATAGAATAATTTCCGGAAAACTCGGCAGCAATATTAAATTTGGCAAGAGACCAGTTATCTATCCTGTTATGAATCAAGGCTGCTATAACAGAAGAGCTCCAAGGTAGATACAATCTACTTGGAGCTCTTTTATTTATATATATATTTATGTCTGTCGCTAAACTAACCTAAACTGCCTATTCTTGCTAAACTCATATATTTCAGATATTATAGTTCCACTATCGTCGCTGAATATCTTCTGCATGGATTTAATATACGAATCTACCCTTCCTGCTACTGCAATAGCAACAGATATACCCTGTCTACCATCACCTAAGATGGCTGTAGCACCACTATCATATAGCAGCTCATCGCTAACAGATATTGCAATCGCAAGCTCTTCGAATGTCGGAGCACCTGCAACTCCATAAGACTGAATGTATTTGAATCTAGAGTCACTTGCCGACTTAAACGCGTTTATGAACCTTTCGATATCATCAGTGATTATATAGCTGCTAGCCTCTAGCGTCCTGATGATTTCTCCCATATAGCAGAATGCTCTGAGAAGCGCCCTATCACCGAGTTCATCTCTTATCTCCTCCGCATGTTCTAATAGCACGTCGTTAGTGACTTCTCTAAGCACTCTAGCTCCGATGATTCCAGAAACCTGTCTGAGCTCATGAACGATATCCCCAAGAGCCACGATATCTGTTCTCTCATTGAGAATCGCCTTCGGATAAAGCTTAGTGAGCACCAATCTGTAATCTCTCGGAAGCACTTCACCAATCACTTTACTGGAGATAGGAGTACCTGGTTTTTTAAAATCCGCAAAGCTAAAGCCACCCATACATGCAGCGAGTTGCCTCGCAGTTCCACTAGGTACGTCGTAGTGTGAGTTCGATGCACATTGCCCTATCTCAGCTAACTCATATTTGTTAAGTTCACCCTGATTAAATAGCTCAAATATCGCTCTCGTCACCAAAATCTCAAATGTTGGTACATATATCTCATCAATATCAAAAGGCGCATTCCCTAGAACATAGGCATTAAATCCACCTATCTTATACCCCCTCAGTTTCAGTTCTGCGAGGATTCCTCTCACCAGACCTTTCAGGCTACGTACTTCATTCTCATTCCTTCTGAGTCCCCAAGGATCCAACTCGAGTATGCCTTCCGCCTCAGAATGCATGTGAACCATCTTGTCCTCGGATTCGCATATCACAACTACAAGTTCGCTATTTATGGCCGCACTAAGCACCGCGCCGTTCTGTGCTTCTGTGAAGTCTCCGAATAGCGGAATCGTATACGGAGCGCTGTATACAGAAACCTCCATCTGTCCGAAATCCTTCTCGAATCCACTGAGAGCATCACACAGTCTCTCTCTGAGCCTTAAAATATCATCATAGCTTACTACATCTTCGAGAAGCGAATCATACACTCCATCCTTTAATTCAAAAATCAGTTTATTTGTTGTTTTCATACACTCTTTTAATTTACAACGTCGATTTGAAGCTGCCTCTCTACATCTGAATCATCATGCTCTGTTGAGTCAGCTGACATCGAATCGAGCACGCCCATGTACTTAGCCTTAAATTTTGCAAATAGTTGATTATATAGATCATTGTCAGAGTGATGAATGTCACGCAAGTACTGGTGCTCATTTCCATAGATATTATCATCTTCGATACCAAGTATATTAACCCCAAGGTCGGAGCACTGATCGGAGATACGCTCTAGGTTTTGTAAGATATTCTGGAAACTTATGCCCTTAACTACATCACACAGATTGTGTTTCATTCTCCACATATGTCTACGTCGAACTTCATCAACAAGCTCGTCGATAGCTTCCTCAAGAGGCTCAATCCTCTGAGCCTTTTCGTAGCTGCTTTCTTTGTACGCATCAGCCGTCAGTTCAAGTATATCGTTTACAGCCGTCAGAAGTACCCTTAGTTCAGCCATCGCAGCTCTTGAGAATTCAACGTCATCTTCCCTCATATTCTTAATAGCGTCCATGATGTTAATTGCCAAATCACCAATTCTCTCAATGCTCACTAGTCCTTTCATCAGGAAACTCTGGAATCTATCATCGTAATCCAATGTGATATGCGGTGAAATTTCGACTACATACTTGTCAGCCACGTCTGTCATCTTATCGATCATATCTTCTCGCTGATTCATACGTTCGTTGCGCTTTGGATCATACTCGTACATTTGCTGTATACAAGCTGTATAATTATGGAGCGCAACCTCAAACATATTGCTAGTCATTGAATGTGTCTCTCCGAGGGCAATACGAGGATTGTTTATGAGCCTTAGGTCAAGCTGCTTTATGCTCTCCTTAATCATCGTATCCTCTGGATCCTCTGGCTGATTTGGTACGAGCCTTTCTGCAACCTTTGCAATAATTCCAGCACAAGGAAGTAACAGGAGTGCTGGTACCAGTTTAAACAGACCATGAACATTAGCAACTCCACCTGCTCGTAACGTCATATACCAAATATGATCATCGATAACACCTGTGCCTCTAAGCACGCCTACCGCTATAAATAGAAGTATAGATGCCGTAAAATTATACAATATATGAACCAGTGCAGTCCTTATCTGCTCTGGCTTTGCACCTATTCGACAAACAAGATATGTCGTCAAGCAGTCACCGATGTCTATACCGATGATTACTGCAAAAACTCCGCAGAATTTAATTCCTATAGTACTTGCAATCGACTGAAGTATTCCGACTACAGCCGATGAACTCTGAATGATTCCTGTAACGAATACACCAGAGAAAAACCCAAGTACTGGGTTCCCTTCAAAAGAAACTAGCAGTTTGCTGAGTGAATCACCCATATGGGAAACCGCTGCGCTCATATTCATCAGCCCTACGAACAGTGTTCCGAATCCCATTAGGATGGTCCCCACGGTGTTCGCTGCTCTCGAGCTTACAAACATGATTAGAATTATACCGATAACAAGTGCCATAGGAGCTAAGTTATCGGATTTAAAGAAAGACAAAAAGCTAGTTGACCCAGCTTTTACGTCCATCAATCTAATAATCTGTGCTGTAATCGTAGTCCCTACATTGGCACCTAGTACGATTCCAATCGACTGCCTAAACGTCAAGAATCCCGCCCCGACAAGGCCCACAGTGAGCACGATAGCCGCTGTCGAGCTCTGAATCATACACGTTACGATAAGCCCGAGTAAAAACCCTTTAAACGGCTTGTCCGTAACTCTTGCAAGAGCCGCCTTCATCGCGCCTCCAGATGTCGACTTAAGACCGTCACCCATGATGCGCATTCCGTATAGGAACATTGCTAGTCCGCCGAGCAGACTCACGATTTTAAAGAAAATCTCCAATCTGATATCTCCTTACATTAAATATTTCGTCTTAAGAATATAATACCCATACAGTGTAATTCTATTACAGTAGTACGTCTTTTGTAAACACTTCTATGCCAATAATTACAAGAATTACACCACCAGCGATCATGGCATGAGCAGAAAATAATTCACCGACCTTTGCACCTATATGCATTCCGATAAAGCACATGATCCACGTGACTACTGCAATGATGGTCGAACAGACGAAAGCTGCTTCTATGTCATAGTCTGAAATAGTGAATCCTGTAGATAAAGCATCAATAGATGTAGCAATGCCCTGCATAAAAAGAGTCATACCTGTAAGTTTTGCTGGATTATTTCCACTTATTTCTGAAAAATCACCTCTATTACAGACTTCTGCATAACAGGTCTTCATCGCATCGCTCTCACTACAGACTTCCGCCTTTATTTTACCACTTTTCACTCCTTTGATTATCGTGCATACGCCAAGAAAAGCTAACAATACTAAAGCGATCCAGGGAACGAGTTTATTAAAAGCTACAAATGCCTTTGCAGCTTCGTGCACCATAATCCATCCAATCATTGGCATTGCAAACTGGAATAATGCATATACCAATGTAATTTTAATTACATATCTGTACTTAGCATATGGTCTACTCATGCCGTTAGCGATGGATATGACAAATGCATCCATCGCTAAACCAACCCCCAGAAGTATGCTAGCAATAAAAAAATCAAGTTCATAATCATCCTACATAATATGAGAGCCGCATTCACGGCTCTCATTAAAAATCATATTACAACAGCCTAGAAGTCCTTACCTATCAAAAGCTTATATGCTTCCTTATACTTCTCGATTGTCTTCGCAATTACTTCATCAGGAAGCTTGTAGTCACTATTTGGATTTGCCTTTAGCCAATCCCTTACAAACTGTTTATCGTAAGATGACTGTGACTTCCCTACTTCATATCCTTCTACCGGCCAAAATCTAGAACTATCAGGTGTCAAAATCTCATCAGCAAGTACAACATTACCATCTTCGTCGAGTCCAAATTCAAACTTTGTATCAGCGATTATAATACCTCTTTCAAGCGCATAATCTGCACACTTCTTGTATACGGCAAGCGTTAGTTCCTTTACCTTCTGAGCTAGTTCTTCACCTCTTCCAGGATATGCTTTCTCTAAAATTGCAACGCTCTTTTCGTATGAGATATTCTCATCATGATCACCAATTTCTGCCTTTGTACTTGGTGTATATATAGCTTCAGGAAGCTTTTCAGACTCTCTAAGGCCTTCTGGTAGCTTTATTCCACAAATCTCACCAGTCTTCTGATAGCTCATCCATCCACTACCTGTGATGTATCCTCTAACGATGCACTCTAAAGGTAGCATATCTAGTTTACGGCACATAGTGCAGCGACGAGCAAATCTCTCACTCCTGAAAAACTCTGGCATATCATCGTTATCAATTGAAATCAAATGATTTGGCACAAGGTCACTCGATAAATCAAACCAAAACTTCGAAATCTGTGTGAGAATTGCACCTTTGTCAACGATGTTATTTTTAAGAATGTGATCAAATGCTGAAATTCTATCTGTAGCAACCATGATTAGATTGTCACCATTATCATAAATCTCTCTTACCTTACCAGCCTTAAAAGGTTTAAACTCTTGCATTTCGCTTCCTCCTAGCATACTAAACAGCTTAAAAATCTGTATCTATAGATTGTATCACCATTTGATGTATCTCGCTACTCCCAAAGAAATCTTATCGTCTCGGCAACAGCAATTTTTCTTTCCTCTAGAGACGGGAATAGATGTTTTCCGCCTTGGATTTCTACGAGTTTGGCATTTGGAAATATTTTTGCAGCCTTACGTGCATAATCGATATCCACCAGTTCATCATCCGTGCCATGTACAATCAGAACAGGATTCTTATACCGCATCATCTCGCGCCACTCGCTGAGCACGATAGCATCGGCAACGTACCTTTTGCCAACCCTAAACATATCGTTCATAACTTTAAAGCTATCGGGAATTTCCTCCCCGTTAAATTCCGCCCCTAGCATGGAGCCTTTGCGTGCATCGTCAGGAATAGACAATGCTGGGTAATAAAGCACGAGCTTCTTAACTTCATTCTTTCGCTTTTCAGCAGCAAGCGAAGCAACGAGTCCGCCTTGCGAGCAGCCCATGAGAAATACAGCATTCTTATTTACAAATGAACGGTCTTGCACATAATCCAGTACCACAAGGAGGTCAATCACCTCTGTTGTTACACTCATTTCCGTTGACTTCCTACCTCTGCTAGTCCCACTTTCAGAACCGCAGAAATCAAATATAAATACGGCATACCCTTGCTTGCACAGCATCTGGGCATACCTGCTTGTAAACCTCATGTTTGTTCCAAACTCATGGCAAATAATAATGGTTGGCTGCTTCTCCTCGCGCCCATCCATATACCATCTTCCGTGTATTGCAAGCGATCCCTCTCTAATCGTAACGCCGCGTGTAATCACGATATTCCTCCACTCAATTTTTATTCATATATATTTTAATTCTTGATGTCATTCAAAACAAGCATATGAGCTATATCTAGTGTGTTACAATATCAATATGAATATTTTAGTTTTAAGTGATACACACGGTGAGCTGGGCCGCGCACTGGAGATGTACAAACGTATATCGACTTCGATTTGCAAAATAGATCGCATTATTCACTGCGGTGACTTTATCAAGGATGCCCATGAACTGGAAGCTCAAACTGGCACCCCTGTTAGCTGTGCACCTGGCAACTGCGATGGCTGTAACAAAGAAAATTTTGAGATTATTGATACCCCTGCTGGCAAAATTATGATTACCCATGGCCATATGGAAAATGTAAAATTTTCTCTCATGAATCTAAAGTATCTCGCTATGCAGTATAAATGTGTAGCTGTATGCTTTGGTCATACGCATGTTCCTGTAAATGAAGTCTCTTCTAGTATAAGGTTTATCAATCCTGGCAGCCTCACCAACCCTAGAGGCGGAAGTAAGAGTTCTTGTGCGCTTATCATATCTGAAGATCAAAAACTAGCAGCAACTATAATAGAGTATTAAATTGGCAAGCTTTTTATGTATATGTAGCACTGAAATTTCTAATACATCTTACTATATAATGCTAACTATAATAAAAGGAAGACAGCTATATCAGTTGAAATTTCAATTGATATAGCTGCTTTTCTTGTGCACAAATTAGTTTTACTATTTGCAGTAACCAGCGACATTTTTACTCAGCTTGCTTAAGCGCAACAGCCATAGGAATCTTCTTAATCTGGCGAAGAAGCACCTTTGATATTAATAAGTATCCAGCTATACCAAGAGCAAGAAGTTCAATGTATACTTTTGGTGCGATGTAGTATTCTAGGCATCCACTATAATTGAGCATCATGTAGTAAAACAGTTCTCTTATGATTCGCTCACCAAGAAATACTGAAATTACTAGTGACGAAATCGCCACCGTTCCAGTCGCGCGATTGTAAAGTTGCCCTATTTCTCTGTTCGAGTAGCCTAATATCTTGATTAGAGAAATTGAATTTTCGCTCTTCTCGATTGCTGATTTTGCTAGCAAATATAGGAACAGTATATATAATGTGCAGGCAAATGCACTGAACATCTTAAAGATATCTCCCATAGATGACTCAAGCTGGTTTGCAGTAAGTGTCAAGTCTTGTTTCGTAATAATCGTTGCAATGTAATTCTTATTAATCTCACTCAGCCTCTTATCAGAGAAATAGCCCGTATAATTCCCCGAGGGTTTTCCAAATATTTCGTTATATGTATTAATAGGCATAAAGAGCGCTAGTGACGAAGGATACTTGTAAGTTCTTTTCAATACAAATGTATATTTTTCATCTCCAAACTTTGCGTGCAGCTTAATCTTCGCTCCATCACTTAAACGATACTTCTTCATATAGCCGCTTGAAGCGAGAACTTCTATCTCTCTCCTCCCATTGTCGTATTTTGCTCCGGCATCCCCTGATTCAACTGAATTGCTAGATTTGCCATCGACCTTTGTATTTGTATCAAAATTAATAAGTTTACCTTTAAAGTACCTAGAGTTCTCTTCGATCCCAAATATCGACACCTCCTCGTTTCTCTCATTTTGGAGTTTAGAATATGTGTACTTTTCCGCATTCCTGTACTTAACATCATAAGGGGATTTGAGTACATACTGATATGTAGCAATCTGGCTTTTCAGGATGTCGGTCTTGAAGTGACTCAACATTGGTCCTAGCATGGTACCGAACATCATGAGTATACTCGCCATCAATATTCCTATCGCAAGTGTTATGTATGCTCCAATGTTATGAAGAATAATTCTGGTTCTGAATCTCGATATGAATCTCCAATTTGGTAATCTGATTGGATTCCTAGTACTCGCATTACTCTTAACTTCACCACGCAGAAGTTGCAGTGGTTCCGTGTTGAGTGCTACTGTCAAAACAACGATATTAACGATTAGCACTATTACTATTGGAACCAGTGTTGTCTTGATAAACGCCTCGCTATTCCAATGCGTCGTATACATTGGAAGCGAATAACTGTGGTAATATGCCTTTGCAACAACTCCTTTGAGGTATGAATATCCAAGAGCATTTCCAATAACTGCCGCCACAATAGAAACAATCATCGGTAGCATCAAGTAATATGACAAAAGTTCTCTCCGCGTGTACCCAGTAGCACGTAGAGTCCCTACCGTTTTTGATTCCTTCTCAATACCATTTCTAGCGCTGATGGCAAAGATAAACGCAATGACAGCCATGATTATATAAAGCATAATTTGCATACCTGCCATATCATGTCCAAAATCATTTCCAGTAAACATAATCGCATTATTATCAGGTCTAGCGATTATATCACTCAGCATCACGTGTTTTTCTATAAGCCCATTTTTTACATCTACAGCTTTATCCTTTTGAACTTTTTCAGATAGCTTCTGATTGTTATTTCGCCACGCATAAGAATATACGATTCCATTATCTCCCAGTTTATCCCAAGCCTTGTCTGTTACAAGTACAACCGAGAAGTTTTGTGCATCAAACATCATATCCGCATTATTCCTAAACATCGCGCTATAATCAGAAAATGCACTAAAGCCTGAAACCTTGAATTTATATCCATTTACGTAAATCTCATCGCCAATTTTAATCTTGTTATTCTCAGCATACAGACGATCAATGGCGATTTCACCATCGTGTTTAGGTAAACGACCAGATAAAACGGAGACCTTATTTAGTGCCTTCCTATTTTTATAAATACGAAATGTATCACCCTTGTGCTTACCCGCTGAAATTTCCTGTTCTTTATAAAATTGCTCCTGCACAGTAATGCCTTGTTGTTGCTCAAGATTATCAATTATCTTATTAAAGTCTGAATTAGGTTTCATCGTAACGTTAAAGTGACCATTCTCAACATTGTACTTATTAAAGCTCTTATTATAAGTACGAATCATACTGCCATCGGCAACGAGATATCCACTAGTGAAACCTATAGAGAATACAAGAAAAAGAAACAACACTAAATACTTGGCCTTTTCAGCCCAAAGTTCCCTAAAAACTCTCTTATATATTGGATTCTTCATAGCCAAACCTACCATTCAATTAGTTCTGCAGCTAGTCTACAAGCATTCTTCTCATCGCTCCTAATTCTGCCATCATGAAGATTTATAATCTGATGAGCCATCTGACTGATTGCGACATTGTGTGTAACTATCACTATAGTGCTACAATACCTATTATTAATATCTTCAACAAGCTTAAGTATTTCCTTAGATGTATTGTAATCAAGTGCACCAGTCGGTTCATCGCAAAGTAACAAATCTGGATTTTTGACAATTGCTCTACCTATGGAGGTACGCTGCTGTTGTCCACCGGAGAGCTGGTTCGGTTTTTTGTTCCTGTGTGCTTCAAGTCCAAGTAATTCGATTAACTCATCTATTGGAAGGGGTCTGTCACTGAGATATGCTCCTACCTCAATATTTTCTCTCACTGTTAAGTTAGGAATTAAGTTATACGACTGGAATATATATCCGAGATGTTTACGCCTATATTGAGATAGCTGTTTATCGTTAAATTTTTCAATCTTATCATCCCCTATTGTCACGGATCCGCTATCTGCCTTATCGATACCACCAAGTATGTTGAGCAATGTCGACTTTCCAGATCCCGATGGCCCTAGAAGCACACATATTTCCCCTTTGTTAACTCCACAATTTATCCCTTTTAGAACATCGACCCGGCTGTCTCCCGCGCCATAGCTTTTCTTAATGTTATCAATCTTAAGATACATGTTCTATCCTCTGCCTTCCTTATTTATTAGTAATTATTATTAAATATAGTTAGTTAGATATGTCTAACTAAATTAGCTTAAAAACAGGAATAATCATACAACTATTCCTGCCTTTATTAAGATATCACTATTTACTTAACGATTCAATATCCTTTTGAATTCATCGTAACATCAAAAATTTACTTGCAGTGAGATAGGATTAGCTTTAGGTAATTCCATGTTCTCTCTGTCGAAGGAATTGAGATTTTCTCATTTACTGAGTGTACGTCTGAGATGTCTGGTCCAATTGATACTGCATCTACCTTGCCTACCTTCTCAGCCCAGATTCCACACTCAATACCAGCGTGCATCGCGCTTACCACTGGCTCCTCACCATACTGCTCCTTATATGCAGCTATGCATACATCGAGAAGATCTGACTTGTTGTTGAATTCCCATGCGCCGTATGAACTTCCTAGCTCAACTCTCGCTCCCAGAGCCTCTGCAAGTATTCTTATCTTCCTTGCTAATAATACATTACGTGAGTTTACACTTGAACGTGACATAGACTTAGTGAGTAATCTGCCATCTTCGAGCTGGATAATCCCGATTGAATGAGATGTCTCAACTAACCCCTTTAGTTCTACGCTATAGTGCTCTACTCCTACTGGACAAGCAATTAAGAATTTGAAGAAGTTGTCCTGGCATACAGTGTCGATTGCCTCTTCTGATGCTTCACCTACAGCCTCTATAGATATAGTGATTCCTGGGTCAGAAGCGCGGTACTCAGCCTTAATCTCCTCAGTAGAAGCTACAATGCTCTCTTCAAAAGCCTTAACATCCGGTTTAGCAACAATCACTTCACCCTCTACCATTCCGAGGATTACGTTAGTAGCTCTTCCACCATTGATAGATACGATGTTTAGCTCAGCCTTCTCTCTAGCATCGAGGAATAATCTTGCTACAATCTGACCAGCATTAGCGCGCTCCTGATGGATGTCTAGTCCAGAGTGACCACCGAGTAGTCCCTCAACGAGATACTTGTATTTTACACCCTTCACAATCTTCTTATCTGCTGGGAAGCTTGCAAAGATATCTACTGCACCTGCACACCCAACGGTGATTACGCCTTCATCCTCAGAATCCACGTTGATGACCTTACGGGATCTAATCTTCGATCCGTCCAGAGCATATGCACCAAGCATACCAATCTCTTCATCAACAGTAGCGATGAATTCTAGTGGCGGATGAGGGATATCTGTCGAATCTAGAAGAGCAAGTCCCATAGCAATTGCAACGCCGTCATCAGCTCCAAGCGTAGTCTTGTTAGCCGTTAGTATATCACCATCAACAATCAGCTCTAGTGGATCGTTCTGGAAATCATGAATGCTGTCCTCAGTCTTCTCTGCAACGATATCCATGTGTCCCTGAATCATAACCATGTCAGAGTTCTCATATCCAGGTGTTCCTTCCTTCCAGATGATTACATTACCAGCTTCATCCTGATAATATTCTAGATTATGTTCCTTAGCAAAATTAACAAGATATGCGCTAATCTTCTCTGTGTGCGCTGATGCACGAGGAACGTCACTGATTTCTTTGAAATATCTAAACACTTCCCGTGGTGCTAGCTTACTTACATCGCTCATTGAAAACCTCCATAATGTCATAATCATAGTTTTATGTACTATATACATAAATAATTATAAATATATATGTGTATAAGTTCAATATAATTCGTCTACAATTGTGTTTTTATAGATTATTGTCTCTTTTTTATAAAGCATGCATATGAAAACAGCGCAGCCTATGGCTACGCTGTATCGTCACTCGACATATCACAAATATCGAGACTTTAACTATATTTTCTATCTGCTTGATACAAGTATGGGTTACCCCTGAACTGCTGCAGCAACCTCAGCTGCGAAGTCGTCTTCCTTCTTCTCGATTCCTTCGCCAACTTCGAATCTTACCATGGATACAACCTTCATATCCTTACCGATTTCCTTAGCGCACTTCTCTACATACTGTCCTACGCTTAGATCACTGTCCTTAACGAAAGGCTGGTCAACAAGGCAAACTTCTTTGAGTTCTTTCTTAATCTTGCCAGCTACAATCTTCTCAACCATCTCAGGCTTCTTGCCCTCGTTGAGAACCTGCTCAGTGAGAATCTTCTTTTCGTTCTCGATGTAATCAGGATCCACACCATCTTCATCTACAAACTTAGGGTTCATAGAAGCAACCTGCATAGCAACGTCTCTGCCGCAAGCTTCAACCTCTGCAGGAGTAGCATCAGTTTTGATTCCGATAACAACACCGATTCTGCCACCGCCGTGGATGTAGCCAGTGTAAACAACGCCATCTTCCTCAACTCTAGTATATCTTCTGATGTTAAGGTTCTCTCCAATCTTAGCAACCTTTGCTGTCAGAACTTCCTTAACAGTGGATCCCTGGAATGGTTCTTCTAAGAAAACATCCATATCTAGATTACCCTTTACAAGTGCCTCAGCAGCAATTGCTTCAACAAATTCAACGAACTCTTCGTTCTTTGATACGAAGTCAGTCTCAGAGTTAACCTCAGCGATTGCAGCAACTTTGTTGCCTTCACCAAAAGCAATTCTTACAAGTCCTTCAGCAGCGATTCTGCCAGACTTCTTCTGTGCCTTCATGATTCCCTTCTCGCGAAGCCAGTCTACTGCCTTATCGATGTCCCCATCTGTCTCAACTAGCGCTTTCTTGCAATCCATCATTCCGGAACCTGTAAGTTCACGAAGCTCCTTGACTAGTGCAGCTGTTACAGCCATTGTGTCCTCCTTACTAAATAACCGTCCGAGCCGGGTTAGTTCTCGGTCCGGACGGCATTCACTTGTTATATTATGCGTTTATAAAAAGTCTTTTTTATTTATGCTTCTGCTTCAGTCTCAGCTTCCTCAGATGAAACCTCGCTAGCATCGAAGCTTTCTCCCTGCTTTGCCTCGATTACAGCATCTGCCATTGCAGAAGTGATTAGCTTTACAGCTCTGATAGCATCATCATTAGCAGGGATGATGTAATCAACATCATCTGGATCACAGTTTGTATCTACGATACCTACAACTGGGATTCCTAGTGTTCTTGCTTCCTTAACAGCAATCTTTTCCTTCTTAGGATCTACCACAAACATTGCACCAGGCATGCCCTTCATGTCCTTGATTCCGCCGAGGAACTTCTCTAGCTTATCAGCTTCCTGTCTGATCTTAAGAGCTTCCTTCTTAGCATACTTATCGATAGTGCCATCAGCTTCCATCTCACGAATCTCAGATAGTCTAGCAATTCTCTTGCTGATAGTCTTGTAGTTTGTGAGCATTCCACCGAGCCATCTCTCGTTAACAAAGTACATTCCTGAACGTAGAGCCTCATCCTTAATAGCTGCCTGAGCTTGCTTCTTCGTTCCTACAAATAGGATTGGCTCACCATCTGCTGCTACCTTTCTGATAAAATCGTAAGCATCGTCGATTCTCTGAATGGTCTGCTGAAGATCGATGATGTAGATTCCGTTTCTCTCTGTGAATATGTATGGAGCCATCTTAGGGTTCCATCTTCTAGTCTGGTGTCCAAAATGAACACCTGCTTCTAAAAGCTGTTTCATTGATACTACTGACATAATTAACCTCCGGTTGTTACTTCCACCGTGAACACTAGCCTTCAACCTTCAAGAGGCACCGCGGCAACTTCACGATGTGATTATTACTTACTACACCCATGTATTTGAACACAAAGATGCCTATATATTATAGGGCACGAGTCTTATTAATGCAAGTATATATGCATTTTTTCCTGTTTTAGATAAGTTTCTCTTCAAAGGTCATATTAGACAAAACAAAAACGCCGATTTCTCGGCGTTTTGTCGCTGACTCATTAATAATACTTATCTTTCTTCTCTTTTCCTAAACCCAGTCGCTCCAGCAACACCTGCTACTGCACCACACATGATTAGCATGTAGAACATAATATCTGTAGCATCGCTAGTCTTAACAACTTTATTAAGTTTATCTGGTTTCTTTGGCTTTATTGGTGTCACAGGAGTTGTCTCTGGAGCATATTTTAAAGTAAATGTAATCTTGCTGAGATCTGTTGGTGCGATTGCGTCGGCTCCATCTGCACTCTGCTTACCATTCCACTTATAGTTGAAATTCACAACCTGACCAGTCGTCACATGTGTTGCTTTAGCGCTGAACACTCCGCCAACCTTACCTTTTACAGTATAGTTAGTATTTGCATTTGAATCATCTGTAAATACAACTCCCGGAACTTTAACTTTGAGATTATCCTCGACTGATCTGATATCGTTAGCTAGGTCACGATAGTTGTCGTACGTCTTAATCAGTTTCATTCTAACAGTTATCTTATTGCCAACAATAACTGAGTCAGTTATCTTAAAGATACCATTTGAGCCTTCAAGCGTTGCATTTGATGAATTAGGACTCCATTTCATTCCAGCTGGGAGCTCTAGTGTTGCTGTAAATGTAGTATCCACATCATTGAGTTTAATCTGGCTTACAGCATTAACTCCAAACTTGTTCTCAAGTTGCGTTAAGGTATCCTTGATAGGCTTTACTACGAGAAGTCCTGTGAATTCATGCTTTGCATTCTTATGAGAAGCATATACTTGTGTGTGTTCCGTCTCATTACCAATCAGGATATCTCCCTCGAGATCTCCAACATAATTAGAGTTGATAGGATCTGGAGCCTTGTACTTCATCGTGAATGTAATCTTGCTCAAATCTGTTGGTGCTATTGCGTCGGCTCCATCTGCACTCTGCTTACCATTCCACTTTAGGTTAAAATTAACAACTTTGCCGGTAGTTATATGTGTTGCCTTTGCTTTAAACAGGCCGCCAACTTCACCTTTCATCGTGTAGTTCTTATTAACAACTGCATCGTTTGTAAATTTAACGCCACCAACTTTTACCTTTAGGTCATCACTTACGGATCTAATATCTCTTGCAAAGTCTTTGTAATTTGTATAAGTCTTTATGAGTTTTATAGTAACTACAACCTTGTTACCTGTACGAGTAACCTTTGTAATTTTAAACACATTATTGGCACCTTCAAGAGTTGCGTTTGGTGTATCTGTTCCAAAAGTCATCTCGTTTGGAAGCTCAAGGCTAGCTGTAAATGTTGTATCTACTGCATCAAGGCTAATCTGGTTAGCAGCAGGGTTGTTGTAATGCTTCTCAATCTGAGTCATCTGATCCTTTATAGGCTTTACTTTGAGTAAACCTGTAATTTCATGTATATCAGTTCTTCCTGTCTCATATATTTGATTGTGCTCTGTTTCATTACCGATAAGTATATCACCTTCGAGGTCTCGTTCATCAGTTACATCTATCGGTTCGGGATTCTTATACTTAAGGGTAAAAGAAATTTTGCTAAGGTCAGTTGTGTTAATCGCATCTGCACCTGCTGCACTCTGTTTTCCATTCCATACATAGTTAAAATTTATAACTTTGTTACTAACTGTGTTAGTAGCCTTCGCCCTAAAGTTTCCGCCGACTTTACCTACTACCGTATAGTTTGTATCTGGAGTTGCCTCTGCAGTAAATTGTGCACCCTTGACAACAACCTTAAGATTGTCATCAACCGCATATATAGCTTTCTTTAGGTCATTGTAATTCCTAATATCGTTCGCATTCTTGAGCTTAATAGTAACATCTACTTTATTACCATTGAGTGATGAATTTGTAATTTCAAACTTATCATTTGCTCCAACTAGTTTAACTGTTGGATTGGCATCCTTAAATTTCATACCTGCTGGAAGCTCAATCGATGTATTAAATGTCGTGTCAATATTCTCAACCTTAATTCCAGCATTAACCGCATCACTAAACTGCTTCTCCAATCTAGAGAGCTCATCCTTGATAGGCTTTACATTGAGGCTGCCTGTGAAATCGATTGTATCGTTCTTTTGAGCCTCATAAACAGCATTGTGCTCAGTCTCATTTCCTACCAAGATGTCACCCTCAAGATTTCCAGTAGTTGTCAAATCCTGGGGAAAATGCTGTACCAGGTTGCTGGTAAATCCAACATTTGCTACATCGGTATTAAATGTCTGAAGACCAAAACCGAACGCTGCACCAAATCCAGATGGGTAAAACGAGAAATCGCCCTTACCCACAATCTTTTCACCTTCCATCCTTGCAGCTGCCGCCTTGTCGTTAGCTGTTACGCTATAAGGGATTGTGATATCTACTGTATGCGCATCTGGATTAGCCTTGTCAGCAAGATAAGCGTTATAAATACTCTGCCAGTTTACATCGTTCAGATACAGCTTAAAGTTAACAGTTCTACCGTTAACTGTCTTGATAATCTTATTGCCATTAATATATGATACCGAGTTGGCTACAGAGATATTTCCAATGTTCACATCCTCTGGAAATGTAACATTGTACTCGATATAGGCAATCTTATTCTTTCCCTCTCTTCCGTGTGGGTATAGACCATTTGCCGCTGCATTTGCCATCTCTGACTCATTAGGCTCTAGCACCTTCGACATCGGTATCTTTAGCTTTACTGTACCGTTATACGTCGCACTGTTGCCATCCGCTCCTCCAGTTGTGCTACCTGTCTGGGTAACGTACTGTGCAACAGGCAATATGCTGTTTGCAGCAGAAGCTGGAAGTACCGCTACAAGCTGAGTTACAAGCATCACAAAAGCAATAACAAGTGCGTGAAATTTTTTGGTAAATTTCTGTGTTTTCATTTTAATTGTCACTCTCCTTCTATAAAAAATCATTAACACGCTACCAATGTCTACTACTGTTCTTAAACATATATATAATATACTTAATTAATTTTATAACTAAACAATTATAAAGTCTACCCAATATTGCATGTTAAAAAAGTCGATATATATTTTTATTTATATACATCGACCCCACAATTATTCATTTGAATTAATATAATTTTTATGCCACTTCCAAGCTGATTCGCATATATCTTCTAAACCAAGTTTAGCTGACCATCCGAGCTCTTCACTTATTTTATTACAGCAAGCGTACAGCTCGGCTATATCGCCTTTTCTAGCCATCTCAATCTTATAGGTAATTTCTCGTCCAGATATCTTTTCAAAGGTTCCAAGCATCTCAAACACACTATATCCATGACCAGTTCCTAGATTGTATATGGATACCTCAGGTTTTCCAAATAACTTCTCGATAGCCGCAACATGACCGCTAGACAAATCTGATATATGTATATAATCTCTAACTCCAGTTCCGTCCAAAGTGTTATAGTTTGCGCCGAGCACCTTAAAATATGGAATATCTCCATTTGCCGCAAGAGCGAGCGACGGAACAATATTGCTTGGCGACTTGCTATATCTCTCACCTATAAGTCCACTCTCATGTGCACCCGCTGGATTAAAGTATCTAAGTAGTACTACATTCCATCTATTATCGGCTGTAAATACATCCTTCAACATCTCCTCTTGCACCCACTTAGTTCTTCCATAAGGATTCACACATCTTCCAGTCTCGCATTCCTCGGTGACCGGTATAACATTCGATTCTCCGTACACATTTGCGGATGAACTGAGTATGATTTTACGTACTTCATGTGCATCCATAACTTCGAGCAGTGTGATAGTAGCTACAATATTATTTTGATAGTATTTGAGCGGTGATTTAATCGCCTCATCTACTGCCTTGTATCCGGCTAGATGAATAACAACATCTATCTGTTCCCTTTCAAAGAGATCATAAAGTGATAATTTGTCACAAATATCTATGTTATAGAAAGGAAAGTCTCTTCCCGTAATTTTCCGAATCCCCATGAGTGACTCTTCACTAGAATTGCTAAAATCATCAGCTATTACGATATCGAATCCTGATTCAAGCAGCTCCACCGCAACATGGCTTCCTATATAACCAGCTCCACCAGTAAGCAGGACTTTCTTTTTATCATTTATATTATTAATCTCTGACATCTCACTTTCCCCAATGCCGACGAAACATCTTTCGAGTTTACATTATAGGCTTTTTCAATATTAAGGTCTATTATATGGCTAAATTAAATACATAGCCCGCTTGATCACCTTCCTTGAAATTGAACGATAATTCTAACTTGTATGTGCATTGTTCGGAAAAACTACGATTTTCCGACGATTTTTTCATTTCACAGCACTATTTTGTGTGAACATTTCTTGAAGTTAGACTTTTTGCCCCATATAATTATTTTATCATGAACAGACCGACTTATGTGCTGTTCAATCAACTACAAGATATTTAATTATCACTAGAAGGAGTTATCTTTATGGAAAAGTTTTTTAAACTTAAAGAACACGGTACTACCACAAGTACTGAAATTATTGCCGGAATTACCACGTTCCTATCGATGGTATATATTCTGGCAGTAAACCCTAACATCCTATCTGCAGCAGGTATGGATGGTGCGGCCGTATTCACAGCTACTGCGATTTCTGCAATTGTAGCCACCCTATTCATGGCATTCTTCGCTAACTACCCTGTTGCTCTTG
This sequence comes from Mogibacterium neglectum, assembly GCF_030644205.1. NCBI lineage: Bacteria > Bacillati > Bacillota > Clostridia > Peptostreptococcales > Anaerovoracaceae > Mogibacterium > Mogibacterium neglectum. Next base: position 454,018 of record NZ_CP128647.1, on the reverse strand, counting down.
CATCTGGAATGGGACTCAATGCATACTTTGCTTTCTCTGTTTGCATCCCAATGGCAAAGGCTGGAATCAACGACCCTTGGAAGATTGCACTCGCTGCAGTTCTTGTAGAAGGTATCGTATTCGTTCTTCTTTCGCTCACAAGCTTCCGTGAAAAGCTAGTAAACGAGGTTCCTGCTAACCTAAAGTACGGAATCACAGCCGGTATCGGTCTATTCATCGTTCTAGTTGGACTAAAGAGTGCGGGTATCGTAATCGGTAGCGGCGCAACTCTTGTTGAGCTTGGTCAGGTTGGATCACCACAGTTCGTACTCGCTATGATCGGTTTCCTTTGCATCTGCGCAATGGTTCGCAAGAACGTTCCTGGTGCAGTTCTATGGGGTATCCTCATAACATGGATTCTCGGAATCATCGCTGAAAAGGCTGGTTGGTATCATGTTGACCCTGCTGCTGGTGCATTTTCACTAGTACCTGCAAAGATATTCAGCATTCCTACTGCTCCATACTTCGGACAGTTCGACTTCACATGGATCTCTCAGAATCTGATTAACTTCCTAGTTATCACATTCTCATTCCTATTTGTTGACCTATTTGATACTGTAGGAACTCTTATCGGTGTTGCTTCCAAAGGGAATCTCCTCGATGAGAACGGAAATCTACCTCACGCAAGAGGAGCTCTTCTTGCTGACGCGTTCGGTACAATATTTGGAGCTTTTGTAGGAACTTCAACAGTTACTTCATACGTTGAGTCAAGTGCCGGTGTAGCTGCTGGTGGTAGAACTGGTCTTACAGCTGTAACATCTGCTGTAATGTTCGCAATCGCACTATTCTTCTCACCTGTATTTCTAGCAATTCCAGGATTTGCTACAACTCCAGCACTTATGTACGTTGGACTATTGATGGTATCATCAATTAAGGACATCGACTTCAACTCAGACATCGCTGATACTGCAGCTGCATTCTGCGCTATCACATTCATGCCTTTCACATATTCCATCGCTAATGGAATCATGTTCGGTATGATTTCATGGGTACTGCTTAAGGTTATCGGTGGAAAGGCAAAGGAAATTTCCCCAGTTATGTGGATTTCTTTCGCCCTCTTCGCACTTAGAATTGGTACTCTGATCGCAGGAGTTGGCTTCCACTAAATAAAAACAGTATCGTAGTGTGTTAAATAATGATATCAGGCGGGCTCTATAGAGCTCGTCTTTATTATCTTAAAAACACTGTTCGCACGCACCTGTTGCTACTTGTCAAGGACTTTTTAATCAAAATCATCTTTTTTTCGTCCGATTTTCTCCTAAGCTCCCTCAACATTATTCTTGTCAACTTATCTTGCATTGTTTCTTTCGCATTTTCATTGAAATGGACAACAACCTCATAGGTGGTCTTTCCAATATTTCTCTTTGTGCTAATGCCGTTTTTATCTTTATTTTTCAATTCTTCCATAAATTCTCCTTTCCGTTTTTTTGGATTTTTACAACAAAAAAGGAAGTATCGGCAATTTGCTTTTACTTCCTCTTGGTAATATCATATTTGATTTTTTACTTCGACAAACTGGGATTTGCATATTTCTTCATAACAAAAGACTTGTTGTCAATTGCACGCATTGTTGCCAGTATTCCGTCCAGATGGTCATATTCATGTTGTATGAGTTCAGACATATCATCGTCCATCCGCATCTCCTGCTTCTCCCAGTTTTCATCTGTATAGCGCAGAATGCAATGGCGATAACGGTGCACTCGTACCAGCAGCTTCGGGAATGACATACAGTCATCCATCAGTTCCATCATCTCATCCCCTATAAACTCCAATGTTGGATTGATGATCACATATGGTTTGTCTGTAAGAATGCAAATAAGGCGCTTTTTGATACCTATCTGCGGGGCAGCGATTGCACGTCCAAACCCATAGTCACGGCGTATCCCTTTTATACAGTCAAACATATCTTCAAAGACTGGACGCAGATCTTCAAGTTCTTCTTTCTTTACATCTTCCGATATTTCATAAAGTTGCGGATTTCCCAGTAAAAGTATTTCTCTTTCCATAAAAACTTCTCCTTCGCAACTTCAAATTTGTCAATTTCCTATTTATCCTATTATATCACTTTTCTCATATTTTTCCATTCCATCAAGCTGAATAATCATTCTTGTAACCATATTTTTATTTAACTCACTACAAAACGGTGGTAAGCATTTTAAGGCTCTTTTTCTTTCCTCAGCTTATCTTGATACCTAAATCATATTTGGAGACAAAATAGAGTGCTTCTTGTCTTTGAAATGCTTTCTTGTTTTGAAGTTGACCGTATGCCCTAAGTATTCTTGTTTTTTTAAGATACTTGCAATCGTGGAATTACATCAACTATACAGATATTCAAACACTTTGCTTTGATGTAGTCCATATCCCAATTTTTGTTGATGATAGGCAGGTATATCTATCTTGTCGGCTTCTAATATCCTTGCTATGGCATAGGATCCTTTTCCGTCCATTGTCAGATGGAATATTCTTCGGACAACTTCTGCCGCTTTTTCGTCAATAATCCACTGATTTTTATCGTCCTTGTCTTTGATATATCCATAGGGTGGACTGCTTCCTGTGTGCTTTCCGCTTTCTCCCTTCGCTTTGAATGTGGACTTGATTTTCCTTGAGGTATCCCTTGCATACCACTCGTTCATAATGTTTCGAAATGGAGTAAAATCATCGTCTTTGTAAAAGCTGTCTACATTGTCATTGATAGCAATGAGCCTTATCCCTTTTTGTCTTAGAATTTCCATACATTGACCGACTTTGAGATAATCTCTGCCAAGTCTACTCATATTCTTTACGATGATACAACCGATATTTCCTTGATTGCCTCCGTTCATCATTGCCATAAATCCCGGTCTGTCAAACTGTGTTCCGCTGATTCCATCATCGGTAAAATGAACGATTTTCTCCAAATGATTTTTCTTTGCGTATTCTTCCAAAATTTTCTTCTGATTGACGATCGAGTTGCTCTCGCCTTGTAGTTCATCATCTCGACTTAACCTTTCATACAAGGCGGTTATTTTCTCGTAGTTCCTCACGATTACCTCCTTTCACTCAAATTTTTCAATAAAAAAGAATTAAGCAAAACATATTTCACTTAAATAGTGATGAAGTGTTCTTCTTAATTCTATTACTCCATCAAATCGTCTATAATAGTATAAGAAATAAACTTACGAAAGGATTGTAGCATGAATTCAGACAGACGAATACTACATTGCGATATGAACAGCTTCTACGCTTCTGTTGAACTGCTGTCACGCCCTGACATTAAAGATAAGCCAGTTGCAGTCGCCGGTGACCCAGATAGCAGACATGGAATTATCTTGGCTAAGAACGAACTAGCAAAGAGGTTTGGAGTTGTAACGGCAGAGACATTACAAGCAGCCAGACGTAAGTGTCCTGAGCTTATAACCATACCACCTCATCATGACAAGTATCGCGAATACAGCAATATGCTTAACTCTATATACCTTGAGTACACGAACCTTGTCGAACCATTCAGTGTTGATGAATCGTGGCTCGATGTGACAGCTAGTGAAATGCTGCTAGGAGATGCAAAATTTATCGCTGATAGTATCAGAGAACGCGTACGCAGCGAACTCGGACTCACCTTATCTGTCGGCGTGTCTTTTAATAAGATTTTTGCCAAGATGGGAAGTGACTACAAGAAACCGGATGCAACTACCGTCATCTCAAGAGACAATTTCCGAGAACTCATATGGCCTATGCCTGTCTCTGAAATGTTCTTTGTCGGTAGATCTACGACTACTAAACTCAATAATTTTGGAATTCATACGATAAGTGATTTAGCGCATGCTGATCAGATGCTTCTTTCCAACGCCTTTGGTGTTCACGGAGTGAGCCTTTACAAGTATGCAAATGGCCTGGATGATGATCCGGTGCGCGCGTACGACAACCGCGAAGATATAAAATCAGTCGGACACGGAATGACTTTTCGCCGTAATTTAAGAGGTGCCGACGATGTCGGTCTTGCCATGACAGAGTTATCTGACAAAGTGAGTACTAGGCTCAGACACCACGAGAAATGGGCACGCGGTGTCAAGATAGAACTAACTACACCAGAATTCAAACGACTGTCGAGACAGAAACGCGTTCCTAGTCCTATTAATAGTCCGGCTGCATTTAGGAATATTGCTTTTGAATTAATTAAGGAGCTTAATTATACAAACAAACCAATAAGGCTTCTCACGGTAACAGCCATTGACCTTACCGACTCACCTGACGGAGGTCAGATCACTATATTTAGCATGGGCGCTTCTACTAATGAAAATAATCAGAATGCAAAAGACGAAAATATAGCTAAGGCTATGGACGATATTAGAGGTAAATTTGGTAAGTCATCGATAAAGTTCGCACATGTAATCGGCAACGACATCGGAATCGACGAGGATTAGAATGAGACAGGGACGAAGCAGTTCGCCGCAACGGACACGAAGTAAACCGAGGAGAAAATCGGACGGTCTACGCGTCAGAATAAAAAAATGGTGGAAACGCAAATGTTCATCATTTAAACGCAAAACTATACGCAAGATAAAGAAGAACAAGTTCAAGGTAGCATTTTCTGTTGTCGGGCTCTTGGCGATTTTGATTGTGATTATCCTCCATTCTATGCGTAGCACCCCTTTCGAATACGGTAATTTTACACATGACGCGAGGTTTAAGGGATACGTAATATCAACTGGAATCGACGTTTCATACGCACAGGGGGATAACATTGATTGGCATAAGGTCAAGAAATCTGGTGTCGACTTCGTATATATTAGGGCTGGTTTTAGAGATGCGTCAAAGGGTAATCTCCACAAAGATGCAAAATTCGAACAGAATATCAAAGGTGCATCTGATGCAGGACTCATGGTCGGGGTATATTTATATTCACAGGCGACCACCACTAAAGAAGCTGCTGCCGAGGCTGACTATCTAGCTGATTTAGCAGATAAATACCGCATAGATCTCCCGATAGTCATGGATTACGAACTATATAACGGCGGTAGACTTGCAAATGCGATAAGTTCAGGTTCACTCGGAACAGCGGTGATAAATAGAAATGCTTTAGCATTTGCAAAGCGAGGCTGGACACGCGGCTACGAGACGATGATATACGGTAATTACGACTTCCTCATGCACTACGCAAGCGGTTTCGAGCTTTCTAAGAGTACAAATATCTGGCTAGCACAGTACAATACGATAGCGACTTACAAAGGAAATTACATGATGTGGCAGAGCACTGACAAAGCGACTGTGCCGGGCATTAACAAAAATGTCGATCTGAATTTCATGTATTTGAACCCTAAAGAGACATATCATTCGCTACGTTTTAACGCGAACGGCAAGAGGTCGATTGAAAAATGTAATGTGCAACTTAAGAGCCATAGCTCCAGATATCTCGGATTCGCAGTTAAGCCTGGAATCGTGGTATATGACCATGGCAAAGAGTTAAGTGAAGGAAAAGATTACAAAGTTGCATATATTAAGAACACATCTCCCGGTACAGGATATGCTATAGTTACGGGGATAGGAAAATACAGGGATTCTGTCATGACTAGCTTCAAGGTTAAGAAGCTATTATGATACTGTGTTGGCAAATTATGCGACTATAGAATCTTTAGATATACTTAAAATAAAATTCAACAAAAGGAAATTCACGAAATGAAATTTATATCATGGAATGTAAATGGTTTTAGAGCAGTGCTCAAGAAAGGCTTTGAAGACATATTTACTGAGCTCGATGCTGACTTCTTCTGCTTACAAGAGACCAAGATGCAGGAAGGCCAAGCAGACTTCCACCCAGAAGGGTATCACGAATATTACAGCTACGCGGAGAAAAAAGGTTACTCGGGAACAGCGATTTTTGCAAAGAAAGAACCGCTCAGCGTAGTATATGGAATCGAAGGCAAGCATAACGAAGAAGGTCGTGTAATTACGCTTGAATACGATGATTTTTACCTGATATGCGCTTATGTTCCTAACGCTCAGAACGAACTGAAGCGAATCGACTACAGAATGGAATACGAGGATGATCTTAGAGCTTATATGTCTAAGCTAGATAAGGTTAAGCCTGTTGTATACTGCGGCGATCTCAACGTAGCACACCAGGAAATAGACCTTAAGAATCCGAAAAGCAACCGCGGTAATGCTGGCTTTTCAGATGAGGAGCGCGGTAAAATGACGGAGCTGCTAGCTGCTGGTTTTACAGATACATTTAGATTTCTTCAACCTGAAACCACAGGCGTATACTCATGGTGGTCATATCGCTTCAATGCGAGAGCAAACAACGCTGGTTGGCGTATTGACTACTTCTTAGTATCAAACCGCTTAGAGTCTAAAATCAAAGAAGCTGCAATTCTCGCCGATGTATACGGCAGCGACCACTGTCCAGTTTCATTGGTGCTTGAATAATATAAACATTTATCACTATATGTAAATAGAAAGGGAAAAATATGAAAAAGATTTTAGCATTTGAATATGCAGGCTGCCCATACTGTGTGCAGGGAAAGAAAGCTCTTGCCGACCTCATTGAGGAGAATCCGGAATATGGCAAGGTAGAAATTGAATGGATTGAAGAAAACGAACATCCTGAAATTATTGCAAACTATGATTACTATGCGACACCTTCGATGTTTATAGATGATGAGAAAAAATACGAGGCACACCTCTTCGAGAGTTACGAGGAGTGTAAGAGGCACATCAAAGATGTGCTTGATGAAGCACTTCAGTAGTTGATTCCAAAGCCTCACACACTCTAAATCTAAACACTGATTCCTCTGCCTATAGAGCCTATTTCAAAGTTTTGTTTCAATATTCAAATTATTTATATTATTTTAAATAAAAAGAACAAATTTTAATGCCGGTAAGGTTCTATTTCACTATACATTGTGATAGAATAATAACACAAGGTGATATTATTTACTTCATCTTGTTGTATGTTGTAACTGATTAGTTGTAAAAGATTAGGAGGTTAGTATCAATGAGTGAGAAGAAGTACATGCTTGGCACTGACCAACAGCAAGCGTGGATGCATAAAAATTGCTTTCCACCACGCGGCTACGGCTTTCTGGAGCCGGGAACCTTTGGTCTGGATGCAACAGAGGTTGCTGCCTACAACGTAGTTAAGTCATTCTATCAGGTATATCCTGACGTTTGGAACCTTGACTACATTGCCAAGAAGACCGGAGGCAAAAAGGACGACATTAAAAAACGTCTAAAGAGGATGTATGATGAACACTTGATTATGTTCGTCATGAATCCGAATGTCAGTGTTTATGGTTGGGGACTCTACTATTGGGTTGTTAAGTTGAAAAACGGAACTGATTCAGCAACGAAGGACGAGTTCGCAAAATGGTATCAAAACAAAGATGATATATGCACTGGCTACATGACTGAAGGGGATTTTGATTTCTTCAACGGAAACCACATGCGTGTAATTGATAATCTGCTTGCAGATGTTTTAGCTCCGTGGAGAGATCGTCCAGAAGTCGAGTATGTGCACCTCTGCCCTATTCGTGCAGATGTGCGTGAGTCCATGGTAAACCAGTGGGATGTGCCGGCAGACCAGTTTAGAAAGTTCGTGTTTGGAGAAGAACAAAGGAAAAAGTTCCTAAAGATTCAGCAGAAGATTGACAAGACAGATCTTGCAATCATTGATGCCCTGAATTCTACCGAGTCCGTTGCAGACATGTTCAACTTCAAGAGGTTGGAAGAGCTTTCAGGTCTTGATGGAGAACAGATGAGAAAGGACATTATAACCTGTGTAGATGATCGTAAGTTTATGCTTCCGATGATATATTTAAACTATCGTGGTATCGGACTTTCAATGCATATGTATCTCGTTCGCATGTTCCAGAATGTTCCTAGCTATAGAAAAGCAGAACTAATTGAAGAGTTTACCGGACAGTCTGAATTTGTTGATATCTTCCAGTTTGGCGATTCTTTCTATGACTGCCTATTAAGTGTCTTCACAGAGTTAAATGATGTTGATGAAATTCGCAACAGGCTCGAAAAATATGCAGAAATTGAAGAAGTTAAGGTCGCTAACTCCAAACGCCAATTCAGACGTTGGGTAGCACGACTTGATGATGAAAATGGCTATTGGGAGGAGTGCGTTATGACGGACGACTTTCTCCAAAACCGTATGGAAACCGGAGCACCGAAGTGCCGATTTTCAACGGATCATGAGGAGGTGAAATAAGATGATTGTAAAACATCCTCGCGATTATGTGATAGATAATCTTCAGTATGCATTAAATCCTAAGTCTATCGCCGTTGTTGGCGCCAGTCGCTATTCGACAAAGGTAGGCTACAAAGTTGTAGACGGTCTCAAGCTGTGGGGTTACAAGGGAGAAATTTATCCTGTTAATCCACGTGCTGACAAAGTAAATGGACTTAAGGCGTATCCCACAGTTAAAGACATTCCTAAAGAAGTTGATTTGGCATTCCTTGCTGTTCCGGCGCATATTGTTAAGTCCGTATTAGAGGATTGTGTTGCCAAAAAGGTTAAAATTGTAGTCATCGCTACCAGTGCATTCAAGGAAATTGGTCGTGGTGCCCTACAAGATGATCTGACTCAATATTGCCGTGACAACAAATTACCTCTTATCGGTCCAAATTTAGTTGGAATGGGAAGCCCATATCTTGACTTCAATTGTGGATTTATCCCATACTTACCTATCAAGGGACCAGTTGCGATGATTTCACAGTCCGGTGCTAACTTACTTGCTGCTTTAGGGTCTTCACAGAAGGATCACTACGGCATGAGTTTCTTCGTCGGACTCGGCAATAAAGCCGATGTGGATTTCTGCGAGTTCATCGCATATGCGGGTAGAGACAAGGATACAAAGTGCCTTGCTGTGTATATTGAGGGGCTAGACAGTCCTGATGCTTTCATAGAAGCTTGTCAAAATGTAAATAAACCAATTGTCACCATAAAGGTTGGTGGTTCAAAGATTGGTGAGAAAGCTGCATTTGCACATACTGCTTCTGAAAATGCAGGAACATCGGATGCGTTCTATGACGAAGTTTTCAAGAAAGCGGGAGCGATTCGTGCAACAACATGGGAAGAATTCCTCGATATATCTATGGCACTTGGTATGCAACCACCTGCAAAAGGAGATAATATCGTAATGATTACAAACGGAGGAGGATCTGGGTTATTGAGTTGCGACCACTTCGAACGTAGAGGCATGCCTATGCATGAGCTGAACGAGATTTCACCAAGTCTATCTGACAGAATTCGTGCTTATATGCCTATGTTCGGTTCTCCATTGAACCCTGTTGATATTTCAGGAACAGCCTCACCAATTCAGTACAAAGGAGCCTTTACACAGGCTATGCGTGACCCTAACGTACACGGCATTATCGGTTCGATTTGCCCTACTGCCGTGACTGATGTGGATGCAGTTACTGATTTGGTTATCCGCATACATGATACCTATCGTCACCTCGGTAAACCGTTCATTATGGAATGCCAGGGCGGAAACGAGTGCCAGGAAGCCATCCTTAAACTAAGGGATCATGGCATCCCTGCGTATGCAACCGCAGAACAGGCTGTTAATGCGATGGTTGCTCTGTATCAATATGGAAAAATCAACAAAGGATAAACGTAACAGTTATTACTTAATAAAAAAATAATTGAAGTCATTCGTAGAAAAAATATCTGAACAGGATTATAATTACTAACTAACATGGGGTTGCTGCAATTTTTGTGCGGCAACCCCATGTATTTTGTGTTATATTTTTGAATGCTTATTTATTATTTTTCTTACTATTTTTTGTTTATCTTTATATTTACTTTATTTATCAAACTTTAGTTTGCTAAACTCCTTTTTGCGTGGATACGAATTCTCTGAGAATGTCTCGGCCATGTCCTTAATCGCCTTTTTCTCCTTCGCATTAAGCTTAGTAGGAACCTCGATATTTACCTTTACATAAAGGTCACCATATCTGCCGGTTCTAGGGTTTTTAACACCCTTACCCTTAAGCCTGAAGTTAGAACCCGTTTGTGTTCCTGGCGCAAGGGTATAAGAATAAGTCTCGTTGAAACCCGGTACCTTGACCTTGTCACCGAGAACTGCCTGATCGTATGAAATAGGCATTGTCAGGTATAGGTCATCACCACGTCTCTTGTAAATCTTGTGCGGCTTTACGTTTAAGACGATATAAAGGTCGCCGGACGAACCTCCATTTACACCAGGTTCACCCTCTCCACGAATTGGTATGATACTGTCGCTATCAACTCCAGCCGGAATATCAATCTTAAGCGTAACGGTTTTTCTAACCGTGCCTTTGCCGTGACAATCAGGGCAAGGCTTTTCTATTACTTGACCGGTTCCACCACATGCATCACAAGTTGTTACATTTTGGAAAGTGCCAAAAGGAGTCTGTGATACACGGGAAACCTGACCAGTTCCGCCACACTTCTCACAGGTATGCTTATGCGTTCCAGGGGCTGTCCCTTCACCGCTACAAGTTTTACATTTAACTTCTTTGGTTAGCCTAATCTCTTTTCTACAACCAAATATAGCTTCTGTAAATTCAATCGTAATCGACTTCTGTAGGTCATTACCCTTACGTGGGCCATTTCTCTTTGCACCGCGTCCGCCGAAACCACCGAAACCGCCTCCAAACATATCGAATATATCTTCAAAGCCACCGAAGCCTCCTCCAAAGCCCGCTCCATCGCCAAAGCCTGCATTCGGATCTACTCCTGCGTGTCCAAATCTGTCATACTTATTCTTTTTATCAGGATCCGACAATACAGCGTATGCTTCATTGGCTTCCTTGAATTTTTCTTCAGCTTTCTTATCTCCTGGATTCTTATCAGGATGATACTTAATCGCCATCTTGCGATAAGCTTTCTTGATTTCGTCTTCGGAAGCGCCTTTCTGGATGCCTAGCACCTCATAATAATCTCTCTTTTCTGCCATATTATTTCCTTCCAACGATAAATTTATTAAATCAGTGAACTGCCGGCACTAAGTGCCGGCAGTAATCACCTGCTGTATTTAGACTTATTTGTCTTCGTCTACAACTTCATAATCAGCATCTACAGTGTTACCACTTGGACCTGCACTCTGTGCTCCGTCCTGTGACTGCTCACCAGCTTCTGTAGTTCCTGCCTGCGCCTGCTGAGCTTCCTGATAGATTCTTGATGAAATTGGATAGAAAGCCTGCGTAAGAGCTTCAATCTTAGCCTTAATATCCTCAATGTCATTAGCCTCTACTGCCTTCTTAAGGTCTTCCCTTGCAGCATCAACCTTAGACTTCTCATCTGCTGCAACCTTGTCTCCTAGCTCATTCATCTGCTTTTCAGTTTCGAAGAGAATTCCTTCAGCCTGGTTTTTAACCTCTACTTCTTCCTTCTTCTTCTTATCCTCTTCAGCATACTGTTCAGCTTCCTTGATCTTAGCATTTATCTCATCCTCAGAAAGCTTAGTTGAAGACGTAATTGTAATCTGCTGCTCTTTACCAGTTCCGAGGTCTTTAGCGCTTACATTTACGATACCATTAGCATCTATATCAAATGTAACCTCAATCTGTGGTATTCCACGAGGAGCTGGAGCAATGCCCGTTAGCTGGAATCTTCCTAGCGTGATATTGTCGGCAGCCATCTCTCTTTCTCCCTGCATTACGTGAACATCTACTGCAGTCTGATTATCTGCTGCTGTCGAGAAAATCTGGCTCTTCTTAGTTGGAATAGTTGTGTTTCTCTCGATTAGCTTAGTTGCTACACCACCGAGTGTCTCGATAGAAAGTGACAGTGGAGTAACGTCGAGCAGAAGAACATCATTTACCTCACCTGTAAGTACACCAGCCTGGATTGAAGCACCTACTGCAACGCACTCATCAGGGTTGATTCCCTTAAATGGCTCTTTACCCGTCACTTTCTGAACTGCAGCCTGAACTGCCGGAATACGAGTCGAACCACCAACGAGGATTACTTTAGCGATATCAGAGTTAGTTACTCCAGCATCTGCCATAGCCTTCTTCATTGGCTCAATACTTCTATCTACTAGATCGCTTGTAAGTTGGTCAAATCTAGCTCTTGTAAGATCCATATCCATGTGGAGCGGGCCAGCTTCAGAAACTGTGATGAATGGCAGATTAATCTTAGTTGTCTGAGCACTTGATAACTCTTTCTTAGCCTTTTCTGCAGCTTCCTTAAGTCTCTGTAGAGCCATGTTATCTTTTCTAAGATCAATTCCGTGCTCTGCCATGAAGGAATCAGCTAAGAAGTCGAGAACTGCGTTATCGAAGTCATCTCCACCGAGATGTGTATCTCCGTTTGTAGCTAGTACTTCAAATACTCCGTCTCCTAGTTCAAGCACTGATACATCGAATGTACCACCACCTAAATCGTATACGAGAATCTTCTGTGATCCGTCCGCCTTGTCTAGTCCATATGCTAGCGATGCAGCGGTTGGTTCATTGATAATTCTCTTTACATCGAGTCCTGCAATCTTACCAGCATCCTTTGTAGCCTGTTTCTGTGCATCGGAGAAGTATGCAGGAACTGTGATTACAGCCTCTGAAACCTTTTCTCCGAGGTAAGCTTCAGCATCAGACTTGAGCTTTCCTAATATCATAGCTGAAATATCCTGTGGAGTGTAGCTCTTGCCATCAATCTCTACAGTATAGCTCTCACCCATATGTCTCTTGATAGAAGCGATAGTTCTATCTGGATTAGTTATAGCTTGTCTCTTAGCAGTCTCTCCTACTAGTCTCTCACCATTTTTAGTGAATGCAACTACAGATGGAGTAGTTCTTGAACCCTCTGCATTTGCGATTACCACTGGTTCTCCGCCCTCTAGAACGGCTACACAACTATTTGTTGTTCCTAAATCAATTCCAATTATCTTGCTCATTTTTTTACTTCCTTTCATATAAGAAATCTTAATTTACTAAATTTATGTACACGTCTTTCATGCTATCGCACTACTACTTTGCGACGGTAACCATCGACGGTCTAATGACCTTTCCATTAAGGGTATATCCCTTCTGAAGCACACTGCAAACCTTGTTGCTACCGTACTCCTCACTATCCGCTGTCATAACTGCGTTATGCATGTTAGGATCGAAATCTTCACCCAAAGCTTCAACTTCCAAAAGCCCAGACTTAGTTAACACTCCAAGCAATTGATCAAAGATCAGTTTCATTCCCTTTGCATATCCTTCTACGTCTGCCGAAGCATCGCTTGCGAGTGCTCTTTCGAAATTATCTAGAACCTCGAGTAGTTCAGTTACAATCTTCTCATTTGCATACGCATGGATGTCAGACTTTTCCTTTGCCACTCTCTTCTTGTAATTCTGAAACTCTGCCATCAATCTGATGTATTTTGTATCACCGTTCTCTTCAGCTTCCGCTTTCTTGCTATCATCTTCGGCAGCAGTCTCCTCACCATTTCCTTTGGCGTTTTCGGAGGATTTAGGCTGCTCCTCTTTTTGCGGTGCTTTTTCATTTTCTATATTGTCATCTATTGATTCTGATGTTTCAGCCTTAATCTCTTCTGTCACCTTTGTCTGATCTTCAGCTTGATTGATATTAATCTTTTTCTCTTCAGTCATCCTTAATTTCCTTTCCTTCACTTAGTAAGAACGATTTACTGAGGTTCTCAGTTAAGTACTCCATAATTGAAGTAACCTCACTGTAGTTCATGCGTGTCGGTCCGATTACACCAATCTTTCCTATCAATTTACCATCTACGTGATATGTCGCTGTTACTAGAGAACAATCTTTCATCGAAGAATCGCTATTTTCATCTCCTATAGTTACGATTATTCCATCGTCACGCTGAAGCATATCCTTAGCAAATTCATCCTTCTTGCTAACTAGCTCGATAAAAGCTTTCGCCTTATCAATGCTGCTGTACTCAGGAATATTGAATATATTAGTCAAGCCTTCCATGTAGAGATTGACATTGAGCATGTCCTCAAGTGTCTTCATGAAATTAGGCATAATCTTACTTGCCAACGGACTCATCGCTTCGAGGTCAGAATTGAAATCTGCGATAATCGATTTCTTAAGGGCCTCATCTATCGTATTTCCCTTATAGTTATATGTCATCGACTTGCTCAAAACTTCTAGAGCCTCAGGCGTATAAGCAACATCCACTTTAAGCGTAGTATTGTTAACATTACCTGTATCCGAAACTATCATCAACACGATTGTGGCTTCATCTACCGGAAGCAGCCTTATGAACTTTAGCGTGTCACAGTTTGCTGATGGTGTCATCGCAAAGGATGCAAGCTTTGTAATATCCGATAAAAGCTCCGCAGCCTGCTGAAGAGTCTGATTAAACTCAGCCACACTAACCTGCATTCTCTCGTTAATAATCTCTTTTTCCTCTAGTGAAAGATCGTGCTTACTCATTAGACTATTTACATAAAGTCTATAAGCTTTATCAGAAGGTACACGACCTGCCGAAGTATGAGGATGAGTTAAGTATCCAAGCTCTTCTAAATCAGCCATCTCATTTCTAATCGTCGCTGGGCTGACGCCTAATCCATACTTCTTAGCAAGTGACCGCGAACCGACAGGCTCCGCACTTTTAACGTAATCAGTAATAATTGCTTGGAGGATCTGAAGCTTTCTCTTACTTATATCCATTGCTCTCCCTCCTGTCCTCAAGATTTTGTTAGCACTCATTAATACGGAGTGCTAATCACTACACATAGTCTACTATCACAGTCTCAATGTGTCAACACATAAAATTGAATACTATATGTTTTTTTCGTGAAATACACATCAGCGTATGTTCACACTAAAATAGACCTCGGTCATATGCCGAGGTCTATCAATATTAATCTCAGATGCTTCTTTTTAGAAGATTACTCTCTTGCCTTTTTGCAACAGTTCTGCTTATTGATGCATTTACGTTATTTGCCCTCATGACCTGCATTCCCAGCAAATATAAACACCATATACTTCACATACACAAATGCTACGAACGCTGTTGCTATAACCGTCTCAGCTAGAACTATGTTGCTTAACCATGAAAGCGGATGCCCCATGAGAGCAGAACATGCCATAGTTTGCTTGGTAGCAATCGCACTGATTACAAATGGGAACGTAAATCCTGCAAAGCTTGGATAGAATTTCTTTAACAATCCAAGGGAGACAACTAGAGAATATACATACAGTACTGTTGCGACTACAAACATCACCATAAGCAGTGTAAAGTTCTTAACCTGAACTGACTGAATGTATGCCGCGATACAAAGGCTCATAGGTGCTGCAAATATCCCACTGAGTGGTTTAACTGGTTCTGGCAGTGGGTGTGCCACATACCTCTTGATAACTATTACCAGAAGCGGTATCAGCGTAACTAGACCAAACCAAAATGTCGCTGCTCCAAATCCAATCTTTTCATACGCAGGTGCAGTAACTCCAGCAACTGCAATTCCTACATATACGATAAACCAGGTCGTGAAAACATTCTTCTGATCGTATTTCAGTAGGAACTTCGCTGTGAAATATACGATTAGAATGACATGTAATACTATAGCGAATATCCAGACAAAGTATGCGCCTTGCCCGATAAATGGTTTAACGTATGTGCTGAGTATCATCAGCGCCATAGGGAAAGTAGCTGCCACCCCAGCCATAACAGGAGTATCCAAATCTTGTTTTATTGTACCCGGATATTTTACGAGCTTTAATAGTATTAAGATCAACAAAAATGCTGCCAAAATTCCGCAAACGTTTCGAACTGTCTCCGAATAACTCTGCAGTAGATTTCCGAGGGCAGCCGTTCCGAGCATCACACCACATATGGGAAAAGGTACTTTCTTAATCATAATCACATTCTCCGTTCTCTACAAAACAAGTATTAAGCTTCTAGCGGTGTAGTTCTAGTCTTGAGATAGTCATCGTGAGAAAGAACTTTGATTTCTCCAGTTGTCTCAATTCCAAGTTCACGCGCGAGTATTTCAGCAGGCTTTGCGGCACACATTCCTGTATAGTAGATGCACTGCGACTTATGACCACCCTGACTCATATCGAACTCCCTTGTGAGAACACGGCAACATGCTGCCTTCTTAGTGTTGTTCTCTCTAAACCAGTCATGAAGTTCATTAGTCATGCTCATACATTTTACAACCTCTGGATCCTTAGGTCCCTTCTGCTGGTCTCTGCCAAAGAACATGCTTATTGCAAGAACACCACCGTTGAGCGCCCCACAGATACATCCTGACTTACCAACGCCGATTGCCATTCCAGAAGCCATCTTGATAATCTCATGTGGAACATCTAGTTCAAAGTTATCCATAATAACTTCCATAACTGCTTCACAGCAGAAGAATCCCTTGCGATATGACTCTTCAGCCTCAGCCTGCACTTTAGCTAAATCAATAGATTTTGCATTTACTTTCATTTTGTTACCTCCAATCATACCTTCAAATGTATCATCAATTTAATACATTCCTAGTAATTGTAACAAAGATAACTTATCAAAACCTAACGAATTTCATCTATATTGACAATTTCAATAATTACTTGGATTATCGTGGTCTAAAATAAATAAATTCAATACCTTTTATATTTGGACACTTTATCACATAAAAGCAAAATAGCGACCTCCTAGTGACGGAGATCGCTGAAATTCTAATCATATGGTTATTATATCTATAAATCCAGCATCTAAAAGATTTATCTCGATACTGTACAGCGAACGATATAAAGTCCGTCCTGATAAGTATCTACATAGATGTATCCTCTATCATCTACAATACAATCCTCAGCATGTGCGATGTGTGGTCCTGGGAACAGTGTGCCTTCATCGATATCAAACCAAGTGCCTTCTGGGTCTGGTGGCATGAAGTACGCAATTTCTTTAGGAACGAATGGATCCGAAACATCGTAGATGCGAAGACCAGCCTGGAAGTGGCAATTATATACTCTGTCATCTCTGTTCTCTAGGCAGTCCTGTCCGAACGCATCGAACATGTTGTGAGGCCCAAATACAACTCTCTGCCCATCGACGATATTAAAGTTGTCACCGTGGCATTTCTTATACTCTTCTGGTACCTCTGGGTATGGGAATACTGAGATGAGCGCTGGGTTCTCCTTATCAGATGTCTCAATAATCCCAATGATGTTCATAGGCTGACTGGTAATCTTGTGGAACATCCCATCTTCTCTATTTTTATCGAAGTACCATGTTCTCTCGCCCTCCGTGGTAACGATAGCAAATGGTCTGTCCCCTAGGGGCATTGCTGTATGCACAGCTGCTCCCGACTGCCCGTTACTGAATGGAGGGTTCAGGGAAACATTTCCAAGAAGTCTAGGTCTACTCTTGTCGTGCACATCGATCATGCAAAACCCTACATTAGGAAAAGCTGCATATACGATATCATCCTTTACAGTAATTGCATGTCCATTAGGGAGCTTCATGAATGGTTCAGTACCAACCTCCGGCATGTCAGATGCCTTCTTGTTTCCGAGATACTGTCCATCTGCCCACCAGCTTCCGACTTCAGTCGGATTAGCTGGATCAGAGATATCAACAATTCTTAGGATATATCCTCTGAAATTACGTTTACTGCCCATAATATATGCGTAATCCCCACCATTGTAGAAGCTACGATGAACACCCGGACCATCTTCACACTCAAACTGTCCGAGTAGCTTAGGATTTAAAGGGTCTGTTTCTATATCGTAAATCTTGAATCCACCCCAATATGGTTGCTCATGAGTACCGTGGAGAACTCTCAAAGTTCCACCGTAGCAAGCTATTAGCTTACCATCAGCGACCTGCAGCTTAGCAAGGCTCTGACCATCATGAACTTCACCAACCCAGTCTCCTTCAACCCACTTTGCAACCGGATTTGCAGGATCTGTAACATCGACGATATTAAATCCGTTATCACGGAAACAAGCGGTATAAAGATAATATCTGCCATCCTTCGTGCGGTGCATTCCCATCTGAAAACCCGGTTTCTTGTTCAAATCTGAATAACCGACGAACTCAGTGTTTTTAAAAAGCATCTCTTCTCTTCTAGACATGTCACCCTCCTTATATTTTATATATAAATCTCATACTTAACTAATTGATGACTATAGACTATCACTTAAATCAAGCTATTAGAACCCACAAAAAACGAATAGATATCAATGCGTAATTTGCATCGATATCTATCGTTCTTCAACATTTTTGCTATTCATATTCTATGACTATCTAGTCTTTAAAGTGTCCCTGTAGCTCTTCTTTAAATAATTTAATCTCTCTGTTCGGTGCGTTTTCATGCCAAGCCAATGCGACATTCGCTTTACTGCTTATCCCAATCGAGTGAATTTCCGTTCCACCTCCCACAGCTACCCATTCGTCTGCCAGTATGATGCCTCTTGCATTTTGCACATTTGCAAACATCGACTCGAGATTAGGAACCACTTCGATCTCTGGTATAAAGTTGTACGGTCTAAGATTAAATCCTATTAGTGAGATAATTTCACGCAGCTTTGGATCCTCAGCGACAAACATCTTTACACCCTTTAACTCCTTTGGACTGTTCACCTTCCTGTCTAGAAGTTTATGCGAATAGATTATAGAACGATTAACTTCGGTCACAACTTCATATTTGATTCCCAATCCCGAAGTGCCCTGCATGTAATCATCCAGTGATAACACTGCATCTAGCTGTCCTGACTGAAGCTTGTTCATGAGTGTCTCAAAGCTAAGGCATTCAATTCTAACCGAAAAGTCGTCATATGTCTCGCGGCATTTATCTATTACTTCCGGAAGAAAATGTGATATATTCCACCCGATGTTGTATCCGAGTCTCAGTTCATGCGTCTCGTCCCTAAGCGACTCTCTTGTTTTGGCAAGTTCAGCATCGAACCTCTTAAAAAGACTATAGTATTTCTCACCAGCGAGTGATAGCTTTATGCTTCTAGAGTTTTCCCTGTCAAATAATATCACCCCTAGTTCATCCTCAAGTCCCTTAATCGCACGACTGACTTGGGATTGTGGCACGTATAGCTTTTCAGCGGCCTTTGTGAAATTAAGAAGCCTTGCTGCTTCTACAAAAGCTTTTATCTGTCTATCGTTCATAGTCTATCTCCGCTTATGTATGTCCTATTTTGACTTTACTTCCTTCCAGCTATCGCTATATAACTTAGTCGTATCAGGGTCGAGATTCTTTAGCAGCGTACAGCGAGCGATCGTCTCCTTGCTAGGAAATAGCGCTGGATTCGAAACGTATTTTGAAGGAATCATCTTAATCGCTGCAGTATTCGGAGTCGTATAATATATATAGTCAAAATTGCGCTTCGCAACTTTCGCTTTGCACATGTAGTTTATGAATCTTTCTGCATTCCTCTTATTACGGGAACTCTTAGGCATAACCCAAGAGTCGATGAAGAACTCCGACCCCTCCTTCGGAACTACAAACTCAATATCTTTATTGAGATCGTGCGTGTAGTTATATTCACCATTCCACACAACACCAATTGCAGCTGATTTATCGGCTAGCAGATCTCTCGCCGAATCATTTGCGTATTTATATACCAGCTTTTTCTGCTCCTTAAGTGCATTCTTCGCCTCTTCTATTTCTTTAGGATTTGTGGTGTTAGGTGAATAGCCAAGTCTGAGGAGCGAGATTGCAAAGGCATCGCGCACACTATCCTGCATAACTATGTTATTCTTAAAATCAGGGTCCCAAAGTACGTTCCACGAGTCTATATTCTTACCCTTCACCATCTTCTTATTGTATAGAATCCCCGATACACCAACCAGATATGGAACAGAATATTCATTGCCTGGATCATACTCCTCGGCTTTTCTCATGTAGTCCTCATCAAGATTTTTAATGTTCCTAATATTTTTTTTGTCCAGTTTCTGCAGCAGATTCTCGCCCTTCATCTTGCTTATCATATAATCGGACGTGCACACTACATCATAGTTCGCAGAGCCATTCTTTATTATAGGGTACATCTCCTCTGCAGTATCATACGTATCCTGAATTACTCTTATCCCAGTATCAGCTTCGAAATCGGCAACAACCTCTGGGTCGTAGTAATCTCCATAGCTGTATACATAAACTTCTCCATTTTCGCCACTTCTACATCCTGTCATTGTAAGCAATAGCAGTATCAGAGAACCCATTATCAACTTCTTCATGCTCTTTTTAGCTCCTTATCTCTATTCACGTTGACGATCAATAGTGCAACTAGAGCTATCAAAAAAATAATCGTAGATAGCGCATATAGCGACGGTCTGATGCCAATCTTCACCTCGCTATATATGAGTGTAGATATAGTGTTAATACCTGCCCCTCTTGTAAAGTGCGTCACCACGAAGTCATCAACGGACATCGTAAACGACAGCAGTGCACCAGAGAGTATTCCTGGCATAAGCTCGGGAAGAACGACCTTTCTAAAAGCATATAAACGCGAGGCTCCCAGGTCCATCGCAGCTTCAAAAAGAGTATCCGTCCTCTTGTTAAGTCTCGGCCGTACTGAAAGTATCACGTACGGGATACAGAACGTAACGTGCGAGAATAGTATCGTCATATAGCCGAGCGATACTCCAAATAGCAGGAACGATAGCATCAGTGAGATACCAGTTACGATATCCGCGTTAAGCATAGGTATGTTGTTCACTGCAAGGAGAGTCTGCTGCGCACCAGGCCTTAGCGACTCAATTCCGAGCACTGCCAAAGTACCGATTAAAGTTGCGATAAGTGAAGCTAAGATAGCTATCGAAAATGTATTTACAATAGCTCCCAGTATGAGTCTGCTGTGGAACATCTCCTGGTACCACTTAAGCGAAAATCTCGTAAATACCGACATCGAACGACTCTCGTTGAATGATAGGAATATGAGCGTTAGAATCGGCAGATACAGGAAGAGCATTATTATTATCAAATACATATTTCCGAAGAATTTCTTCATAATAAATGATCCTCCTCTCCGTCGCCAAACTTCTGGACTATAAGCATGCTGACGATGATAAACACCATCATAACTAGTGAAAGTCCAGAGCCTAGATACCAGTTTGAGTTCACAGTAAATTCCTGTTCGATAATATTTCCGATCAGATTAACCTTGCCACCTCCAAGCATGTTAGATATTACGAATGTAGTGAGCGCTGGGATAAAGACCATAGTCACTCCACTTGCAATTCCAGGGATACTGAGCGGGAAGATTACTCTTCTGAACACGTAGAATTTGCCTGCTCCAAGGTCATATGCTGCCTCAATCAGGCGATTATCAATCTTGGATACGACGTTATAAATAGGAAGCACCATAAATGGCAGGAAGTCGTATACCATACCTAACACCACTGCTCCAGGTGTTCCCATCATTTCCTGTCTATTTAGTCCTATGGATGTGAGCACAGAATTGATTACTCCCTGTCTCTCGAGGAGAACTTGCCATGCCATAGTTCTGAGCAGGAAATTCATCCACATAGGAAGTATAAAGACGAATATCATAAAACCTTGCTTGCCAAACCTGCTTTCCCTCAAAATTAAAGCCATAGGAAAAGCCAGTACAAGACATACCACCGTGCTCACAACTGAGAGCAGCAGCGACACGGTGAGCGCCTCTAGGTGCTGCGAATTAAACATCGCCGTGATATTTTCAAATGTAAAAGCACCGTTTCTATTGGTTATTCCGTAATACGCAATTGTCAAAGTCGGGATTATAGTCCCTGCGATTATCCAAATGACGAAAGGTGCTGTATATCCTTTTTTAGATATCAACTTCCTGTGCCTCCTCGTCCTCTGATGTAGGCTTATGCATAATCTGAATATTCTCAGGTCTCACATACATACCTATCGTCTCACCAACTTCATGTGAATCATAATTCTGGAGTAGCCACTCCACCTTACCATCCTCACTCTGCACGAGCATCTCGTAGTGCACGCCGATGAACAGCTTGCTGATAATCTTGCCGTTCATGATGCCTTCTCCATGCTCTCGAATCTCTATATCCTCAGGTCTGATTACCGCATCGACAGGCTGTCCAATATTGAATCCATTGTCCCTACCATCGATACATTTAAATACATGACCATCTATCTCAACGAGCTTATCATCCACCATCTTGGCATCGACGATATTGCTATCTCCGATGAAGTCTGCTACAAAAGCATTTTCAGGCTCATTATAAATCTCTTCAGGCGTTCCCATCTGCTGAATGTAGCCATTGTTCATAACGATGACCGTATCCGACATAGTAAGAGCTTCTTCCTGGTCATGAGTAACGAATATAAATGTAATGCCTAGTTCCTTCTTGAGTCTAACGAGTTCGTACTGCATCTCCTGTCTGAGTTTAAGATCAAGAGCCCCTAGTGGTTCATCGAGTAATAGCACCCTAGGCTCATTAACTATCGCACGCGCCATAGCGACCCTCTGCTGCTGACCGCCCGACATCTTGTCGACTCTTCTATTTCCATAACCGTCAAGATTAACGAGTTTAAGCCCGTATGCAATCTTATCTTTTATATATTGTTCGGATTTACCGCTTACACGTAACCCAAAAGCGATATTCTCCTGCACTGTCATATGCGGGAACAACGCGTAGTTCTGAAATACTGTATTTACATGGCGCTGATTCGGCGGGACATTGGTTATATCCTTACCGTCAAAAATTACTTTCCCTATATCAGGAGTCTCAAATCCTCCGATGATACGCAGGGTAGTGGTCTTGCCACATCCCGATGGTCCCAGCAGCGTTACAAATTCGTTCTCCTTGATTGAGAGCGAGATATCGCTTAGCACCTCGTGTTCGCCGTAGCTCTTCCCTATGTTGTCAAGTCTGATTAACTCGTTCAAAATCTTCCTCCAATGTTGCTGTTGTAAAGCATTATCCTGTAGTCCTAGAAACTAGGCGGCGAACTCACCCATATAATCTCAGCGCCCTTGCCAGAGCTTATAAAATGCTCCTGCTCTGGGTATATATAGAAAGACTCACCCTTTCTCACATGATATGCATCACTGCCTATATGTACATCTATACTACCTTTGATGACGTATCCAAATTCCTCGCCTTCATGAGGATTATCAGGTATCGTGGTGCCACCAGCACCTATGGTCACTCTGATGGGTTCCATATTGTTCTTTTGAGCATTGGGGACAATCCATTCTATAGTACTCTTGTGATGCTCATCTTCCTTTACGAAGTAATCGTCTCTGCTAAATACAACCTGTGGTCTCTCCTTCTCTGAGAAAAATGATGTAAGGTCCGTACCAAGCGATATAACGATGTCTTCTAGTGTTGCAATCGATGGAGATGTTAAATCTCTCTCCACCTGTGAGATAAACCCCTTTGATAGTTCTGCCCTATCTGCGAGTTCCTCCTGCGTAAGTCCACGTTCTATTCTAAGCTCTTTTATCTTCTCTCCGATTTCCATATATAGTCCAATCTAAATGCACTGGCAACCGCAATGTATTCACATATATCAATTAATGTAATATTATTTACTGCCACGCATTATAATAAATAATTAGTTTAGTATTTGTAAACCAATATCAATATTATAATCGCATTAGTTACAGTGTCAATATATTAATCTTAAATCTCGATATATTAAACAACGTATCTCGACAAATAAAAACCCCCAGTCCTCTCAATAGAGATTTCTGAGGTTAATTATCTATATGTAGTATCTATATAGATACATGATACTACTTCTCAATATCATGTAGCATTTGCATTATAGATTCATCCAGAGCCGTGGTATCAGCGAACTCGATGCGCCCTTGATCGCTGAGCGTAGCAAGATCAGGATTGATAGGGAGCTTTGCCAAAACCTTGAGGCCATTCTCTGATGCGATTTCATCAACGTGACTCTTTCCGAAGATTTCGTACTTCTTTCCGTTATCTGTGCACTCGAAGTAACTCATATTCTCAACGAGCCCTAAGATTGGGACATTCATCATCTTCGCCATCTTTACCGCCTTCTCAACTATCATGGAGACGAGCTCCTGCGGTGAAGTAACTACGATAATCCCGTCAATCGGAAGCGACTGGAACACGGTAAGAGGAACATCTCCTGTTCCTGGTGGCATATCGATGAACATCACATCGAGATCTCCCCATGCAACATCCGTCCAGAACTGCGTTACAGCTCCAGCAATTACAGGACCTCTCCAAACCACGGGATCACTTTCGTTTTCTGTGAGCAGATTAAGTGACATGACCTTAATCTCTGATGCGCTCTTGCCAGGAATAATTCCTATCTCACTGCCGTAAGCCTTATCATGTATACCGAACATCTTTGGAATTGAGGGGCCTGTGATATCAGCATCCATAACTCCAACCTTGCATCCGTTTCTATTAGCTGTTACAGCAGATAGCGCGGTAACCATCGACTTACCGACTCCACCTTTACCACTAACAACGGCTATAACCTTCTTTACACTGCTATGCTCATTTAGCTTCTCATGACCAACATGTGCATCGCCCTCTCTAGATGGGCAGCTAGATCCGCAGCTTGAACAATCATGGCTGCAGGATTCAGGTGTCTGCATATTATCTGCCATTTCACTCCTCCTATATATCAAATTATTTATATGTTAATCGTGCTCATATATTGTACTACAAATTCAGAAAATCCTAAACGTATTCCTGACCGTTAATCCTATCAACATAATTACAAGCCTTAGTTGCAGCGATAGATCCGTCAGATACTGCGGTAGTTAACTGCTTTAAATCCTTTGATCTCCCATCACCAGCAACGAACACACCAGGGGTGTCTGCTTCACAGGACTCCCCGATTTCGAAGTATCCCGCTTCATCGGTTGCAACAAGGTTTACAAAAGGCTTCCCATTAGGAATCTTCCCGATTGCTACGAAAAGAGCACTAACAGCAATATCTCTAGTCTCGCCTGTCTCGTTGTTTTTAACAGTAATAGACTCTAACGCCTTATCGCCATTTACACCTACAACATTGCTGCTCATCACAAATTCGACATTATCAAGTGCCTTGAGTTCATCTACAACCGCCTGCTCTGCTCTGAACCTATCTCTTCTGTGAATTATAGTAACCTTTGAGCAGATGTTAGCGAGGAATGCTGCATCCTCAACGGCAGTATTTCCTCCGCCGTATACTGCTACTTCCTTGTTTCTAAAGAACGCACCATCGCACACAGCGCAGAAAGAAATTCCACGGCTAATCAGACCATCTTCTCCAGAGATTCCCATCTTTCTATTATCAAGTCCAGTAGCAAGAACAACAGCTGTAGCTTCATATTCGTCGTTGTTACCCTTAATTTTAAAAGTCCTGCCCTCATTTTTAGGAGCAATAACTTCAGATATTTCGTCCATGATGATTTCTGCACCGAACGACTCAGCCTGTGCCTGAATCTTCATTGCATATTCAGCACCATTCATCCCTTGTGTTGCAGGAAAGTTATCTATAGAATCGGTAAAAGTAATCTGTCCTCCTATAAGTCCACGTTCGATAATAGCCGTTGACTTGCCAGCTCTAGCTGCATAAATTCCAGCAGTAAGTCCTGCAGGGCCTCCGCCAATGATTGCAACATCATACTTGTTTCCCATCTCTAGTACCTCCGTATAATTTATTCCTTATGTCTATATTCTTGCGATTGACTTATATCACATCGCTATAATCTTAAGTTCATTATAACTCACTAACTTCCTAGATTATGAATATTCTGTGATTTTTAATTTTGTACAATCTAATTTTACAGCCTACCACTATCGTAATTTTATTGGCTTAATCTTGAATTATCTCATAACTAGTAGTATATTATTAGCAGGCATTACTAGAGAGTGCTAATAATACACGCTAGATAATCTTATGAAAGAAGGTTTTGATATGGAAAAAATGAAATTTAAAGCGGAGTCGCAGCGGCTCTTAGATA
Organism: Mogibacterium neglectum; assembly: GCF_030644205.1. Lineage (NCBI taxonomy): Bacteria > Bacillati > Bacillota > Clostridia > Peptostreptococcales > Anaerovoracaceae > Mogibacterium > Mogibacterium neglectum. The sequence continues at coordinate 428,151 of NZ_CP128647.1, read as the reverse complement.
TGATGATTAACTCTATCTACACTAACCGTGAGATATTTATGAGGGAGCTTATCAGCAATGCTAGCGATGCGATTGACAAGCGTTACTATAAGGAAGCTGAGGATGGCTGCACAGGAAAATCTAGAGATGATTATGAAATCAGGATTGCTGCTGATAAAGACGCAAGAACTCTAACCATCTCGGATAATGGAATCGGCATGAGCAAGGAGGAGCTCGAGAACAACCTTGGGATAATCGCAAATAGCGGGTCGCTCAAATTCAAAGCAGAAAACTCTGAATCGATGAAGGATGTAGATGTCATCGGTCAATTTGGTGTTGGCTTCTATAGTGCCTTTATGGTTGCTAAGAAGATTCAGGTAATTTCTAAGACTTACGGTTCTGACCAGGCATATATATGGGAGAGCGAAGGTGCCGAAGGGTTCACAATAGATAAGGCGGAGCGCGCAAATATTGGGACTGACATAATAATATATCTTAGGGACGATACTGAAGACGATAAATACTCCGAGTTTCTTGAGGAGTTCAGAATCAGAGGAATCATCAAACGGTATTCCGACTACATCCGTTATCCTATCGTTATGAATGTTACAAAGGAGCGTCAAAAGCCAGCATCTGAAGAAGAGATGAATGCCGATGATTATAAGCCTGAGTATGAGACTTATACAGAGGATGAAAAGCTCAACAGCATGGTGCCTCTATGGAAGATGCAGAAAAGCGAAATAACGGAAGAACAGTATAGTGACTTCTACAAAAAGACATACATGGCTTGGAGTAATCCACTAAAAGTAGTGCACACTAATGTTGAAGGTGTAATCTCATATGATGCGCTATTATTCGTGCCTAGCGAGGTGCCTTATAATTACTATAACAAGGACTTTAAACCAGGACTTCAACTCTATTCAAATGGTGTATTAATCATGGATAAGTGCGAGGATCTTCTGCCAAGCTACTTTGGATTTATAAGTGGTCTAGTTGATTCTCCAGACCTGTCTCTAAATATCTCGAGAGAGATGTTACAGCAGGACAGACAGCTTCGCGCAATTGCACAGCGACTAGAAAAGAAACTTCTGCAGACTTTTGAAGAGATGCGCGATAAAGAACGCGAGAAATATGAAAAGTTCTTCGATAACTTTGGAATTCAACTCAAATATGGAGTGTATGATAAATTCGGAGCAGATAAGGATAAACTAAAGGATCTACTTCTATACTACAGTAGCACTACTGATAACATGACTACACTTAAAGACTATGTTTCAAGGATGACTGAAGATCAAAAATACATATACTATGCCGCTGGTGAATCAAAAGGTAAAATTAAGATGATGCCTCAGATGGATTTCTTTGAAGATAAGGGATATGAGGTCCTTTACTGCACAGATAATATTGATGAATTTGCTTTTATGGCGATGAGAGAATATGATGGCAAAGAGTTTAAGAATATCTCTGACAAGGATTTAGGATTTGAGAAAACCGAAGAGGAAGTAAAAGCTCAAGCGGATAAAAACGAAGCGGCTAAGAACACACTCGATGCAATAAAAGATGCTCTAGGCAACAAGGTATCGTCAGTAATTCTATCTACCAGACTCAAGAATCACCCTGTATGCTTCGCAACATCTGACGGCGTATCTATTGAGATGGAAAAGATTCTCAAGGCTCAAGCAGCAATGTCAGGAAATAAGGAGCTATCAGGAGTTGAAGCTGATAAAGTCCTCGAACTTAACGGAGACCTGCCGTTCTTTGATGCGATTAAGAAAGCTGTAGAAGCTGGAGACAGTGACAAAGTAAGCGATTATGCAAATCTCCTATATGATCAGGCGCTTGTGCTCGAAGGTATGCCGGTTGAAGATCCACTAGCATTTGGAGAAAGGATTTGCAAGCTTATGAAGTAGTTATTACACCTGTCAATTAATATCATGTTGGCAGTGCATACAATTCTAGTACTAAATTTCAACACACACAATCTCTGTGTAAAACAAGACCGTGGCTTTACAGCCACGGTCTTTATTATTTGCTTCATCTATCGGATAGCCGACAAACAGGTTTTACTTTCCTGCCTGTACAGACTTGATTGCTGTGAACATTCCACCCATCATTGCATCTAGGAAGTCAACATTGTTGTTGATATCTGTTGTCCACTCACCCTTATCGTTCTTTGTACAATTGATAGTAACTGTCTTCTTATAGGACTTATCCTTTACGTTATTTAGATTCTGGAACATCAGATTGTAAACATAATCCTTAACATCTGTCGATGTTGTAATCTTTCCGCTCTTAGCGTCAGATACTACGGTATCATAAGTAGTCTTGTAAGCTGCACCGAAGTCGTATGTCTTAATCTCAACCTTTACAGTTGCTTTCTTACCACTAACCTTTTCGTCCTTTACTTCATAATCGAAGTCCTGAACCTTCTTGATGAACTTGTTATACTCTTTTCCATACTTCTGTTCTAGAGTTTTGTCATTAAATAGCTTAGAAACATTAGAAGAAGTCTTCTCAGTCTTAATCTGTTTTAGATTATCTTCAACAACGTTCTTTGGTGACTTTCCGCCACAAGCTGTTAGCGCAAACATAACTAACACAAGCATGCTCACAATAAGTAGTGTCTTTTTCTTCATTATAGTTCTCCCTTTCGTTACTATTTTATCGCCTTTCGGCACTCTCCATTAAACACTGTTATACCGTACTTGTCAAGTGCGGATAATAATACTGATGCGAATTTCCTTGAGATTTCAAGTTTATCGCGGTACTCTGCCAAAGTAAATCCTTCTGGCTTTTCAGTTCCCAGTTCACGCCCAGCAGCAACTGCCACATCCCACGCATTGGTATCAATGTAGTAGCTTGCATCGAGTTTAAAGATTTCCCCTTGTGATGCTAGTTCAGTTTGAATGGCACTAGCGATATTCTTATCACCGACGAATTCATATATATATTCATTTTTAATCGTCTCAACTCCAGCTTTATCATACATTTTTTTAATCTCGTCCATCAGAGCAAGCTGTTCATTTGAGAACTCAACCTTGAAACCTGCAAGCGATATTGTCTTCTCCTTGTCCTCGAGCATCCCCGAATCTAAGAACTTAGAAATAATCGCTTGCCCCAACTTATCGTCCTCAATATGGTGATACTCTTTGATCCTGCTGAGTAGCTCTCTCTTAGGGATTCCATCTACCATAGGATTCTGGCTATGATACTCTTCGATTATTTTTGAAACAGTATCTTCGAGTATTTTTAGTTTCTCTTCACTTACGATAGAGCCGTCTGCTAGTATTATCACCTTACCTTTATCATCAAGCGATTGGACCGCTTGTTTTATTTCAGCAGCCGTGAGTCCAAGCTCATGCCCAAGCTCATGCTCTTTGTAATACTTCCATTTCCCGGCCTTTAGGTGAATGATGTCTTCTATATCGCCGGCAGCAAGAACCCGAAAGTCAGCTAAGACATCGTCGCGGTTTCTCTTATGCTTCTCTGGATTTGCATCAAGCACTCTGCCGCCACCCACCGTGATAACTGGCGAGTAGAATCTGATGATAAACTTATCTCCTCTCCTTACAGCTACTGGTTCTTCGAGCCTTAGCTGCACAGATGCCTTATCTCCGCTCATCATAACATCGCGGTCCATTATAATAACCTTCGCTATAACTTCCGTACTACCAGTATAGAAGTGAACTCTGCTGTTATTTAGTATTTGTCTGTCACTGCTCTTAAAAACGCTCATCTCCACATCGAGCATATTGGTTACCGTAACTGCACCTGATGCAGCTAGCACAGAGCCTCTAGTCACATTTTCCTTCTTGATACCAGATAGATTCACTGCCGTTCGCTGTCCAGCAAATGCTTCATCAGTATCGTTACCATACGTCTGTATACCTCTCACCTTTACTGGTATATCGTCAGGGTATATGTTCATCTCATCATTGAGTTTTAATACACCATCCACAAGAGTTCCAGTTACTACGGTTCCAAATCCCTGCATTGAGAAAACTCTATCTATTGGAAGCCTGAATAGCTCCGGCTCCTCGTGCCTCTTCGACTCACGGTCGCACTTCTTTATTATTTCTTCTTTTAGAACACCAATGTTCTCTCCGGTCTTGGAAGAAACTGCTATCAAGGGTTTCCCCTCAAGAAAAGAGCCCTTAAAATATTCCTTTACATCCTCGACCAGCATCCCAAGCCACTCCTCATCTACCATATCCTTTTTGGTGATGGTTATGATACCATCATTGATGCCGAGCGCTTGCAATATTTCAAAGTGTTCTTTAGTCTGAGGCATGATACCCTCATCTGCCGCAACTACGAATAACACGAAGTCAATCCCACCGATTCCAGCAAGCATGTTTTTGATAAACTTCTCATGACCTGGAACATCAATCACTCCGATATTATATCCCGCATCATTATCTATGTGCGCAAACCCAAGTTCGATGGTGATTCCACGCTTTTTCTCTTCGGATAGTCTATCTGTATCAATCCCAGATAGGGCTTTAATCAGCTGCGTCTTGCCGTGGTCGACGTGACCAGCTGTACCAATAATTACATTCTTCATCTATTCCACTTCCCTTAGTGCTGCTGCGATATCATCGAGCTCCCGTTCAAGCACAGTTCTAACTGAGAACAGCAGCTCATCCTCATGAATCCTTGCGATTACAGGAATTTCATGCTTTCTGAGCAATCTCTCGAGCCACTTTGTCGTCACCTCAGCAGATGTTACAGCTACTGCAACACCTGGTAAGAATACCATTGGCGCAGAACCACCGCCAATCTGATCATCTGCATCAACAATTTTTACATTGAGCTTGCTATTTGCCGTGCGAATCTTGTCAGCTAACCTCATAGCCTTTTCGAGCAGAACTTCCCTGGATGTCGTAATCATACGGAGCACTGGGATATCACGCATAGCAACTTTTGTATCCCTATATTTCTTTAGCGTCTCTTCCATCGCTGCAAAAGTCATCTTATCCACTCTAAGTGCACGTGCCAAAGGATGTTTCTTCATCTTCTCGATATACTTTCGCTTTCCAGCGATAATCCCAGCCTGCGGACCACCTAGTAGCTTATCACCACTGAACAGTATGACATCAATTCCCGTATCTAGCGACGCAGGAACATTAGGCTCATCTAGCCCGTACTCAGCGAGGTTCACCATGAGCCCATTACCCATATCGAAGATTACCGGAAGGTCATGCTCCTTACCAATAGCTACTAGTTCATCTAGTTCAGCCTCTTCAGTGAAGCCCATAATCTTGTAGTTGCTAGTGTGAATCTTCATGAGTGCGCCAGTGTTTTCATTGATTGCCTTTTCGTAATCACTAGGCTTAGTCTTGTTGGTGGTTCCAACTTCATGCAGGGTCGCACCACTCTGCTCCATGATGTCAGGAATTCTAAAAGCTCCACCGATTTCAACAAGTTCACCTCTCGATACCACGACCTCGTGTCCTTCCGCCATAGCAGACAGCACAAGCATCGTAGCGGATGCGTTATTATTGACGATCATGACATCCTCAGCACCCGTAAGTTCAACCATAAGATCTTGTAAAATATCATGCCTTGACCCACGCTTTCCGAGCTTCACATCGTATTCGAGATTCGAATATCCTCGCGAAACCATCTCTACATTGTGTACCGCATCCTCACAGAGTGGTGCTCTGCCGAGGTTTGTATGCAGAATAGTTCCAGTAGCGTTGATAATTCCGTGCAGATGATTCACTTCGTCCGCCTCTAGTCTATCCTTAATCTCATCAACGATGCGCGAGATGCTTAGTTTCTTTATATCATAATGCTCTAGCTCATTATCGCCTAGGGCAAGAATCTTAGCACGCACCTCATCTATAACCTTCCTAGTCACAGATGTTACAACATCTCTTCCACTCTTTTCGAAGGCATTAGAAAAGAGGTGCTCTTTAAGCACCTCATCTATCTTAGGAATCTGTCGTAAAACTTCATTTTTTTTCATATTATCTATTACTCCCATGCAAGCTTAAATGGCGGGAGTGCGTGGGAATCGAACCCACCCGAGAAGGTATCAGCTCCTCATATCGGTTTTGAAGACCGTAAGGCACACCAGCACCTATCCACCCCCAAGTTACATACTTTGTCATTATATCATCAAAGTTATTGTCTATCAACAGATAGTTGAGTGTATACGTTCTCTTCACAAATACCGTAGCAGGAATTAACGTATTTAATCATAAAACATTAATACGGCACCGCATTTATATAAATAAACACGCCATCAACTATATAACAGCTTTATGATATAATAAAATTCAACACTAATTTCTAATAGTATAAACATTATCTCATGGGAGGCTTTTGATGATTTATCTAGATAACGGTGCAACTTCCTTCCCAAAACCACAGGAAGTCGCTGATGCAGTCTATGAATATATGACTAAGGTCGGAAGCAATATCAACCGAGGTGGTTACGAAAAAGCTTATTCGGCCGCCGAAGTAGTTCTCGAGACCAGAGAGATGATTGACTTGATGATGAATGGATATGGTGCGCGCAATGCAATATTTACGCCTGGCAACACCTATGCACTCAACTTTTTGATAAAGGGATTGGCTCGTAAAGGAGATAAATTCCTCACCAGCCACATGGAGCACAATGCAGTCTATAGACCGCTACACCAACTCCAGGAAGAGGGAGTAATTCAGTATGAATGTATGCCTTGCAACGATTTGGGACAGCTCGAGCTCGCTAAAGCTCTAGAAATGATTACTCCAGATATCAAGGCTGTAATCATGCTTCACGCTTCAAACGTGAGTGGCACCATACTCCCCATCGAAGAGATTGGAAGAAAATGTCACGAGGAAGGCGTAATCTTCATCGTAGATGCGGCACAAACTGCAGGAAACACTCCGATTGATATGCAGAAGTGCCATATTGACGGACTTACTGTTCCAGGTCACAAGTCACTTCTCGGACCACAAGGAATTGGCGCTATGCTTATCAATCCCGAAATAAAAGATGACATCATTCCTGTAATTTCAGGTGGAACCGGAAGTCACTCGGATATGGCTGATATGCCTTCTGAACTTCCAGATAGATTTGAAAGTGGCACTCTTAATTTACCTGGTATCTATGGTCTTCATGCAGCGCTTAAGTGGTTACAGAAGCATTTTGATGAAGTCCATGATCACGAGAAAGCCCTTACCGCTAGGATGCTGGAGGGACTTGCTAATATAAAAGGAGTAAGGCTTGTCGGACTGCCTACTATCGAAGGAAGAGTGAGCGTAGTCTCTATCGATTTTGCAGGGGATGATAATGGTATATGTGCCTTTAACCTTGAACATACGTACGGCATCAATACGAGAGTTGGTCTTCACTGCGCACCACTTGCACACGAGTCACTACATACGTTCCCAGAAGGAACTGTTAGATTCTCAATCGGGCCATTCAATACAGAGGAAGAAATCGATGTAGCACTTAGGGCTATCGAAGAAATTGCTGAAACAAGCAATCTATAGATATTTTGCAATGCGCTTTGATTATTAACGCATCATGATTTAACTAAATTCAATAATAGAAAGAGGAAAAGGATAATGAGCGATAAAGAAAAGAAATCTTGCTGTGCCATACCTATGGCACTGGAAGATGTAAAACTTACAGAGATGACTGCCGCTGGCGGATGAGGTGCTAAGGTAGGACCGGGAGTCCTAAGCGATATATTGTCTAAGCTACCTAAAATTCGTGATGAGAGAGTTCTGGTTGGATTCGATAGCAGCGATGATGCTTGCGTGTACAAAGCTAGTGATGATCTCGCTATCATCAACAGCATCGACTTCTTCCCACCAATTGTCGATGATCCGTATATGTTTGGACAGATTGCCGCGGCAAACTCACTTAGTGATATCTACGCGATGGGCGGAACACCCAAGCTGGCGATGAACCTACTCACTTTCCCAGAAAAGCTTCCAATAACCGCTGTTGAAGCTATTCTTGAAGGCGGAAACGATAAGGTGAACGAAGCTGGTGCTATGACGACTGGCGGACACAGTATAAACGACAAAGAGCCAAAGTATGGACTTAGTGTAACTGGTTTTGCTCATCCTGACGACATTTTGAGCAACAGTGCTTCTGAAGGTGACTACCTTGTAATAACCAAGAAAATAGGTTCTGGGGTGCTCACCAGTGCCGAAAAGGTAAACCTTTTAAGTGAAACGGAGAGCAAAGCGCTAAGCGAAACTATGGCCGAGCTTAACAGGTATGCTTTTGAGGCAACTGCAGGCGTGAAGGTTGACGGATGCACAGACATAACCGGATTCGGACTACTTGGTCATGGGGCAGAGATGGCAAAGTCCGGAGATGTGACCCTTGAGATCTTTACAGAAAGAGTTCCTCTCATGGATAGAGTGCTTGATTTCGCTTCGCAGGGAATTCTTCCTGGAGGCGCTCACAACAATATGGCATATTTAGAGAAGGATGTAATGGACTACAGTGTAGGATTAAAACAAGCTCAGATTGATATGCTGTACGATCCGCAGACTTCAGGTGGACTGCTCCTCGCAGTTAAGGAACCTGAGCTTGAGAGACTTCAGTATCAGCTCGGAGAGAAGGGCTGCGAAAACGCAGTGATTGGAAGGTTCAAGAAGCATACATCACATTATATTGAAATCTTGAACAAGTAAACTATATTACTATCTATCAACTTTTGGAAACTTTGACAACAAAACTCTACATAAAATAATAGCAGGAAGCGAATTATATCGTCTTCCTGCTTTTTTACAATTTATTTTAATTAACTAGCCTTCAAAGCATCCTACTTGTGGTTCTCTGCATTCTCAAGCACGAACTTCCTAAAGGCCTCTGCAACCGGCGAAAGAAATACATTCTTAAGAGTAATCATATAGAAGCTACGAAGTTTGTCAAAGCCATCAATCTTGAGAACCTTAAATTCGTCTGACCTTACTACCTTATTAACGGTTTTCTCGGAAAGTATCGATGCACCAACGTTATTTGCAACAAGGCGCATAATCATGTTAAGGTCATTAGTTCTAGAAATCACTCTAAAGTTATTCTTATCAAAACCCTTAGATGCAACCGTATCCTCGAAGGACTTACGAGTTGCAGAACCGTTTTCTCTCCAGATAAGTGGGAGCTTCGACATCTCTTCTAGAGTAATTATATCCTTATCAGTTTCATACGACCCTGGAACTAGCAGTACTGGGCGGTCATGGAAGATTTCATGAACTTCAATGCCTGGCTCAGCAACGTACTCGCCTACAAATCCGATTTCACCACGTCTCTCAAGAAGGCTTTCAACAGTTGCCTTACTGTCATTCATCTCAATATAGAACTGAGTGAAAGGATGGGCACCTGTAAACTTGCGGATAATCTCAGGTAGAAATGCGATCCCTGGTACTGTCGAAGTCTGGAGTTCCAAAACTCCATCCAGGTTATCATCGCCATTATCAAGCGCTTCAATAGCCTGCGCTCTCGCATTTACCATCTCGACAGCATACTGATAGAACTTCTGACCATGAGGTGTCATCTCAACAGTCCTGCCCTTTCTGTCGAGCAACTTTGTGTTGAGTTCCTTCTCAAGCGAACTGATATGAGTACTGATTGTTGGCTGGGTAAAGAATGTCGCATCTGCCGCACGACTAAAGCTCTTAAACCTAACAACATTTACAAAAGCTTCAATTTGCTTAAAATCCATCTTTCCTCCACTAACCCTTAATCAAAAAGGAGCGCCTCGCTAATGAAACACTCCTGTTAGCTACTGTAAATACTATATTATTTGTAATTTCGTGTCAAATAAACAGCATTATGTATGGGTTTGCTATTGAAAAATTCTATTCTACACCGATAAGATTAGCTTTTTTTATACCTTCTGTCTCCCTCATGTCGAGTATGAGCTGCTCAAGACCGCATGTTGCATCATCCATATTAAGAGCTATCATGATAGTCGCAATGTTACTTACAGGTGGACTCTGGTTGATAGTCCATATGCTGTACGAATGACTAGCAATCACGCGAATCAGCTTCTCTAGCACACCTGTTTCATGGCGTAGCTGCATAGAGATAATCGCTCTCTTGCTCGTCTTCTTGGCGCTGAGTTCCATCACGTAATCCTTATATTTGTAATACGTACTACGTGAAATCCCCACTGTACGCACCGCTTCGCTTATATCCTGGACCTCTCCTTCTGCAAGCAGCCTGCTAGCCTCAACAACCTTCTCAAAGTATTCAGGAAGAATTTTCTTATCTACTATTAGATACCTGCTATCCACCTTCTACTCCTTGCCTTCACTAGCATACTCCACAACTTTATCCTTCATCTCGTCAACGTCGATAATGTCCTTATGCTTAACTTCTCTCTCAAATATTGCACGAAGCGGACTTGGGATTTCGGTTCCTGTAAGCTCCGATAGTCTCTCCATATCAGCTCTATCGTCTCCTGATGCATCCTCTCCAAGTGCCGCGAGTACAGCACTCGTAAACTTGTATGGTGAAGCAGTTGATAGAACCACATTCTTTGTTTGTATCCCACCATCTCTCAGATACTTGTCTGATGCAGCCCATGCAATTGCAGTATGCGTATCCATGACGTAGCTTGCATCCTTGAACAGTCTGCCGATAGCAGCTGAACCCTCTTCATCCGAGCATGCATAGCCTACAAAATCACTCTTAATCTTAGATAGTTCATCCTCGCTTATCTGATACTCTCCAGTTTCAGCAAGAGACTTCATGTACTCCTTAGTCTTATCGGCACCACACACGAAAAATAGTAGCCTCTCAAGGTTACTTGATACGAGAATGTCCATAGACGGTGATGAGGTCTTGTAAAATTCCCTCTTCTTATTGTAATGACCCGTCTCGAGGAATTCTGTAAGAACATCGTTCTTGTTAGAAGCGCAAATCAGTTTTCCAACTGGAAGCCCCATCTGTTTAGCGAGGTATCCAGCCATGATATCTCCGAAATTACCGGTCGGAACTGTATAATCGACTGCGTCATCTAGCTTAATCTCTCCCTCATCCATTAGACTCTTATAAGCTGCGAAGTAATATACCACCTGCGGAACTAGCCTTCCTATATTGATGGAGTTAGCGCTCGACAGCGAAACGCCTTCGCAAGGTCTCGGAATCTCCTGGAATAATCTCTTAACCCCTGTCTGAGCATCGTCGAAGTTTCCTCTCACTCCGAACGCCTTGGTATTAGCGCCTGATTGAGTTACCATCTGAAGACGCTGAGTCTCAGATATGCCCTTATCCGGATAGAATACTGCTATTCTAATCCTTGGAACATCTGAAAATCCATGAAGTGCAGCGCTGCCCGTATCTCCGCTAGTAGCTGTCAGTATTAGAATCTCATCCTTAAAATCATTGAGCTTTGCTGCCTCTGACATTAGGTTAGGAAGCGCAGAGAGCGCAACATCCTTAAACGCACAAGTGGGCCCACAGAAGAGTTCTAGTATATATCTACCATCTACGCTTACTAGAGGAGTAATTTCTTCTGCTGTGAACTTATCCTTGTAGCTTCTCGTGACGATAGAATCTATCAGCTCTTCTCCATAGTCGGGGAAGAACTTTTTAAACACCTTCTTGGCCATGCCGCGGTAGTCCTCGGCTATTACCTCTTTATAATCTAGCTTTAGTTCGGCTAAATCTTCTGGAACGTAAAGACCTCCGTCATTGGCAAGTCCATAAAGTACCGCCTGCGACGAAGAAACCTTGTGATTCACATCTCTTGTGCTTATATAATTCAACATTTTATCTCTCTTTTCTGTTGCGTATTTTGTGTTTTTATGATACATTATTCCTCATAGGAATACAAGTGTTTTTCATACAAGGACACTTCGTGCAAAGCCCAGGACATAGAGAGAATCAAGAGAGAGGATTAAAGAGTATATAAATATGAAGATTGCAATTCTCGGATACGGAGTAGTCGGAAGCGGTGCATACGAGGTCGCACAGACTGCTTATAATATAGAAGTAAAACGCGTTCTCTACAAGAGATCGATAGATGAGCTCGGAGATGTAGTGACTACCGAGTACGAAGATATTTTGAAGGATGAGGAGATTGAGCTAGTTGTAGAGTGCATCGGAGGTCTTCACCCAGCATATGAGTATGTATCCGCTGCTCTTAAAAGTGGTAAGCATGTAGTAACACCTAACAAGAACCTGGTTGCTGCATACTGGGATGAGTTGCATGAACTCGCTAATGAGAACGGAGCTGAATTCCGCTACACAGCATCTGCAGGTGGAGGTATACCGTGGCTTTTCAATCTAAGGCGTCAGTCTAGAAGCGACGAGATACTGTCTATAAGCGGAATCGTTAATGGCACATGCAATTACATTTTGGATACTATGCATAACGAGCCAGTTGATTTCACAGAGGTTCTTGCAAAGGCGCAGGATCTCGGCTATGCGGAGAAGGACCCGACTGCAGATATTGGAGGTTTTGATACACAGCGCAAGTGCGTGATTTCAGCGAACCTCGCCTTTGGCACAAGTATTTCCGAAGGAGATGTACCTGTGTTCGGAATTCAGAATATCACAGCTGGAGACATCAAGTATTTTAATGAACACGGATACACTTGTAAGCTGCTCATGAATGCAGGTCAGACCGAGGCTGGTGCTTACGCATACGTTGAGCCTACCCTTGTTGGCAGAGGCGCACTTGAGTCCAGCGTTCCAGCGAATAACAACCTCATCAGCCTGACGGGTAATCACATCGGAACACTCAGTTTCTACGGACAAGGTGCTGGCAAGTACCCTACCGGAACTTCAGTGATTCAGGATGTGCTGGATATTGAAAACGGCTGGAAATTCTCAGGTAATAGAGAGAAGAAAGATATCTCAATAGATAACAGCCTTGAAGCTCATAGATATTACGTAAGGGAAAACGGTTCATGCAAGATTATCGAGCCACTAAGCGTTGCCGAGGCGCACAGATTAGCCTCCGAGAGCAGTGACGAGCATTTCTTCATGGCAGGAATAAGGGAGTAAATATATACTGATGATTAAAGTTGCAAAGTTTGGCGGCTCATCGCTCAGTGATGGTGCGCAGTTTGCCAAAGTAAAAAATATAATTGAACAGGACCCTAGTCGCAGAGTGGTAGTGGTTTCGGCACCAGGTCGCCGCACTTCGGACGATAACAAGGTAACAGACCTTCTATACCTAGTGAAAGCACACATCAAGTACGATGTATCTTATGACAGTATATTTGAGATGGTTGAGCAACGCTATATGGATATCCGCTCTGAATGCGGCCTGTCACTTGACCTTGATCAGGAGTTTGAGATTATAAGAGGTAAGCTCAACAAGAATATCTCCATGGACTACCTAGCATCGAGGGGTGAATTCCTCAACGCTAAGCTTATGGCTGAATATCTGGGATACCAGTTTGTGGACTCCGCAGACCTCATCAGCTTCAAGTACAACGGCGATGTAGACACGGAGAAGACAGGGCAGAACTTCAAAGAAATCTTCGATGTTTATAACAAAATCGTAATTCCGGGATTCTACGGAAGCCTTCCAAATGGTGATATCAAAGTGTTTTCCCGAGGAGGCTCCGACGTATCAGGGGCAATCGCAGCGGCTTCACTCGACGCAGATGTATACGAGAACTGGACCGATGTCAGCGGCATCCTGATGGTAGATCCTCGCATAGTTGAAAATCCAAAGAGTATCGCTCGCGTGACTTACGCAGAGCTCAGAGAGTTATCTTACATGGGAGCTGCAGTTCTTCACGAAGATACAGTGTTCCCCGTACGAGCTAAGGACATTCCGCTCAATATCAGAAACACTAATGAACCTGAAAATCCTGGAACGATTATCCGCGAGAGCTTCGGTGAAGAGAGTCCTGAAGAGAGTAATAGATTCATCACCGGGATTACCGGCAAGCGTGATTTCTCCCTGATCAAGATAGCAAAGGGCAATATTGGCGAGAATCTAAATACGCTTCGTAAGGTTCTCAATATCTGCGAACAGCACGATGTTCCCATCTCTCAGATTCCAAGCGGTGTTGACAGCTTCTCGATCATCACGCCATCATCTAAGCTCGAACAGTGCAAGTACGATGTGCTTGCAGCCATCAAGAAAGAATGTGGAATCGATGCTGAAATCGATCAAGGCATCAGCATGATTGCTATCGTAGGTAGACAGATGGCATATAAGACTGGAATCTCAGGCAAGCTGTTCGGAGCACTCGGTGATAACAAAATCAATATTCGAATCATCGAGCAATGTGCAGATGAGATCAATATAATGATCGGCGTGTTTAACGAGGATTTTGAAAAAGCAATTCGCGTACTCTATGAGAGCTTCGCAAAATAAAAATGAAAGGGGTTTGGGATCAGATTGATTCCAGTAGATAGGATATGAAAGAATACAGATTAGGAATACTCGGTGCTTCGGGTGCCGTTGGACAGGAGATGCTCAAGGTGCTTCAAGAAAAGGATTTCCCTCTATCAGAGCTCAGACTGCTCGCAAGCAAGAGAAGTGCAGGCAAAGAAGTCGTTACCGAGAAGTACGGAACAGTCGTGATTCAGGAGGCAACCGATGATGCATTTGCAGGCCTTGACTTCGTGCTAGGTGCTGCGGAAAACGATATTTCAATTAGATTTACCGATGCAATTAAGTCCTCAGGGGCTACATATATTGATAATTCCAGTGCATATAGACTCGACGATAATGTGCCTCTAGTTGTTCCAGAGATCAATCCAGAGGACGCTTTTAAGCACAATGGAATTATTGCAAATCCAAACTGCTCGACTATAATCACATTAGTAGCTATAAACGCAATCAATAAGCTATCCCCTATCAAGGGACTCTATGCTTCAACATACCAGGCTGTGAGCGGAGCTGGTGCAGGCGGACCGATTGAATTATTCGAACAGACTAAGCAGATTATTGCTGGAGAGAGTAGCTCCATAGAGCCGAAGGTATTCCAGCACCAGATTGCATTTAACCTCATCCCGCAAATCGGTGGTTTCGGCGAGAACCTCTACACTTCCGAGGAGATGAAGCTTCAGAACGAAGGTCGCAAGATCCTTCACCTTCCTGAGCTAAAAGTATCTTGCACGTGCGTGAGAGTTCCTGTTGAGCGTTCGCACTCAATCTCTGCAAATGTCATTACAGAAAAGAGATTAGAGCTAGATGATGTAAGGAAGGCTATCGCAGAGGCTGAGGGCTGTAAGCTAGTAGATGACCTTGAATCACAGAGCTACCCAATGCCAATTGATACTAGCGACCAGGATATCGTATTTGTTGGACGCATCAGGCGTGACCTCGTATGCGAGAACGGAATCAACCTATGGTGCGCTGGCGACCAGGTTCGCAAGGGAGCTGCAACAAACGCAGTGCAGATTGCTGAGCTGCTAATCAACGCATAGATTGCTTGTCATGCTACAAGACACCATATATCAATAAACAATAGGCAGGAGGTCAGCGGTATACCGTGTGTCCTCCTGTTTTATTTGAAACTCTAAATATCAAAAGACCTATGGCAACGCCATAGGTCCTTAATTGTATCTATGCTTCTTCAGACATCGTCTCTTTCTTGCGGAGCTTTTCAGCCTTTTCTTCATCGATAATCTTCTGAGTTTCAACGAATCTCTTTATCTTCTGGGTACTTGTCTTCTCCATCGGCTCATCAGTTGTGTAGACTCTCTTGATTCTCTTGTATGAAGGAAGTTTGTCATTTATTTTCTCAACATCAGCCTTTACTATCGCATTGATCTCTTCAGATGTCTTGCCATCAAAATCCTCTGGATTGTATACGAGTTTGAGTGTAACCACGAGGTCACGCTCATCCTCAGCATTTGGAATACCTACGATAATCGCTTCTTCTTTATACGGAAGTACATTTAACTCCTGCTCTATTTCCTCGGGAAAAACATTCTTACCATTCATAAGCACTATTACATTTTTCTTACGTCCTGTGATGTAATAGTATCCGTCCTTATCTCTATATCCGAGGTCACCTGTGTGGAACCAACCATCGTAAATGCACTCGTTTGTCGCCTCTTCATTCTCGTAGTAACCGAGCATGATATTCTCTCCGCGGGCGACTATCTCCCCGATGCCGTTCTCATCTGGTTCGTAGACATCCATACCAACACCTTCAATTGGAATTCCGACCGAACCAGGTCTTCTATACGCAGGTCTTTCTGCAGAGAGTACTGGAGAAGTCTCTGTTAGGCCGTAGCCCTGTAGACATATAACGCCGAAGTCATTCCAGCCCTTGATGCACTCTGGGTCAGCTGCTGCCGCCCCTAGGATTACCATACGAAGTTTGCCACCGAAAGCCTCGAGAACTCCCTTAAATACAGTTCTTCTGATATCTATATGTGCCTTTCCAAGCACCCTTACGACCCTCCCCATGGCTTTGAGCCTGCCATAAAGGCCTTCCTTCTCTGCCTTCTTAAGAATACGACTGTACATAGTCTCGATGAGAAGCGGTACTCCTACGAAGATAGAAACTCCATATTCTTTGAAGTTCTGCTGGATATACTTAAGTCCATCGCAGAATACGGTCGATGCACCTGCAGCGAACATAATAATCTGGCATGTTAGGCCGAAGGTGTGGTGATACGGCAGAAGTGATATGTTAACATCGGTATCATAAATCGGTTCAGACGCGATTGTATTAACAACATTTGAAGCCACGTTGCGGTGCGAAAGCATTACAATCTTGGACTGTGATGTAGTTCCAGATGTAAATATCATGAATGACATAGCATCTGGATTGATAACAACATCATCATACCTGTTAGAATTCCCATCAACGAGTTCCTTACCTTCTACTTTAAGGTCATAGATATCAGTTTTGTCAGCAACCTTGAAAAACGGAAATGCAGCCTTGATACGAGTCTTGCCACTAGAAATCGCCTTAGCAACAGCGTCAGCTTCCTTCTCATCATAGAAGATAACCTCTGCTTCACTACGAACGAGCGAGCTTTCAAACTCATCGTACTTTAGCTCTTTGTCTAGCGGGACAGTTATATTGCCTGTTAACAAAGTCGCCATGTTGGCGAGATACCAGTTGTAGCTATTCTTACCAATGATAACGATCCTAGTATTCGAGAAGCCTCTACATAGCAGCGCCTCTCCTAGACATCTAATCTCCTCATAGTATCTGCTGTAGGAAATATCGCGATACTCTCCATCACCCTGCTTGAGCGTAAATGCCTTGTTAGCTCCGTACTTGCTAACAGCATCCTCCATTATCTCTCTAATATTCTCCAAATTTACCTCCATCTATCTATCAGATTATCACTTGTCTCTTACAAAAACACCGTCCACCAAAAGTCACTAGAGCGTGGTATCCCGGCACGCCGAAGAACCCCAATTTACAAAAAAATTATAATATAGTTTTGAAAACTATATTATTTAGTATTATAATCTAAGTATATGCTGTATGATACTCCATTTAGCACGATTTAGCAATATTTAATTTAATTTTTATGCAGGTATAAATGTGCAAAAGGTTGAAAAATACAAGTTATTAGAAATTTGAAGCTCGCGGCGAGCTGTGTTACCATCATATATGGAAGTATAACTGGAAGGAACTTATGGAACAGAGAGAAACGATGCAGGACAGCACAAGGCTTCACCTCCCGCGCTGGGATGAGCTGCCTGATATATCGCTATATATGGATCAGGTGCTATCGCTGATAAATCCTCATTTTCAGGACACATACGGTGATAGCTATCTGCTGACTAGCACTATGGTTAATAATTACGTTAAACTTGGGGTTATCCCCCCTCCTATAAAGCGGCGGTACGGCAAGGAGGCTATTTCACGGCTTTTCGTAATTGTCACGCTCAAGTCTATATTTAACGTGCAAGAGATTGCAGAGCTGATTTCAGCTATCGATGATGACAATAGCCTAGGATATGAGATTTCCGAATCTTATGACCTATACTGCAGTACACTTGAAGCTGCAATCGATTCGACTTGTGCAGATAGCATCTCTCATACCAAACCTGCCCAGGATTATTTTAGAGTGATCGAAGACGTTGCAACAGCTGCAGCTTATCAGTTAATAGTGAAGCGCAGGCTGAAGCTGAGACGAGAAAGAAAAGAAGAAAGGAAGAAATTATGATATATAAGCCAGAAGGTGTCTGTGCCCAGCTCCTAAACCTTGATGTTGAGGACGACATAGTCAAATCAGTTGAATTTATAGGTGGGTGTGCCGGAAATGCCCAGGGACTAGCCAGTCTAGTAAAAGGAATGCCAGTCGATGATGTAATTGAAAGACTCGAGGGTATAAAATGCGGGTTCAAAGATACATCATGTCCGGACCAGCTTTCCAAAGCGCTAAAGCAGTACAAAAACGAGCAGCAGTAAATGCTGCCGTTTTTTGTATTAAATTGTTTTTTCTACCCCCCCATTTACACTGATCAGTTTATATGGTAATTATAGGTTATAAGCAGTTAACGCCTCTATAATTAAAAGTGCACTTTAAGCACTGGAGGTAGACATTATGAAGAAGTCAAAAGCGTTAGCTATAGCGATTGCTATTGTTTTAGCTCTACCTGTACTTTCAATTTATGGTAGCACTAAGCTTGGACATTCAAACGAACATGACGCTAAGCCTGAACAGTACCATGGAGTTTATTACAGAAATACGTTAATAAGAAAATACAAACATTACAGCTCCTATAAACGCTCATCTAGCAATGTAAAGAGTGCTGTAGATGGCACCCCAATTACACCGGATAGATTTGTGACTTTTCGTGCATACGTAACTGGTGATACTCTTGGTTACCGTGTGAAGAAGAACGCATCTATTAATAACGGTTTTGCAAACCTAAATGCCGTTGATGCGCTTAATAAGCGTATGACTGGTAATATACCATATACGCCTTTATTTATTAATGACATTAATAATAAAGCAACTGATTCAGTCGTGCTAAATGGTGAAAAAGGCAAGGTGCAGCATCTCGGGTTCAGAGCTGTCTATACGGCCGAAGAATACGAGGTGAAGGTGTTCGAACAGAAGACTGGAAAACTCATAGGCTTGAGTCACTACAAGCTGTATCGACCAGTTTACGGGGAATTTGCTCTGCTTGATGATGGGCAGTAGTATAACCTTATAATTAAATGCTTTGGATACGATAAGAGGGATGGCGTAGCCACCCCTCTTTTACTGCATTAACGCTACTTTTATTATATTACATATTATGAATTTACTTGGAGTTCTCTTTAGCTGCCACGATATACGGAACTGCTACAAAGAGCACGCCACCTATCATATTTCCAAGCGACACTACTCCGAGATTATACCAGTATCCACCGACAGTAACAGCTTCATTCCCGCCGTTATTAATAAGTGCAAGAGATAGAACTGTTAAGATGTTCGAATGCGAGAAGTATAATTTTAGAAATAAAATATGTGGTAGGTAGCGTGGACCTGCCACATGTTTATCTAATATGCTTAGCTAGTTTAGATATCAGTGCTTTTCTTTTGCACAAACAAACTTGGAATATATTACACTAATCAATAAAAATGCTTCAAAGCTATTCATCGTTATCCCCCTTGCCTTAACCATACCTTATTGCTATAATCAATGCAGCCAACGAAGCTATCAAATTGATAGTTGCAGTGATGAGGTTAAGTATTTCAGCCTTGTTGCTGCTTTTTTATTTATCGTCTAACATTATTATAAGCCTAATTTGACAATAAAAATTAGAAAATGAAAAAACTTCTTAATTTCGATGCTAATTAATATATTCAGTTTTAAAAAACAGGTAGCACATAAAGTGCTACCTGTTTTTTTGTGGCGGAGAGAGGGGGATTTGAACCCCCGCACGGGAGTTACCCGCCTGCTGGTATTCGAAGCCAGTCCCTTCAGCCTCTTGGGTACCTCTCCACAAATATATACCTTGGAGACTAGCGACCAACGAGGATCAAAAGCCTCAACCAGAAACTAAGCCCAAGCGGGGCGGAAGCTTCTGCAAGATACCGCGAAGGTCATTATAGCATAGCCGCATGGTGTACGCAAGTAGTTGCAAGCGACGTAACGACACGCTGAGAAGCTTAGCAACATCCGTACTGAACAATGTCTCGCTATTCATAAAATAGCAAAACGCGCCACGTGGACGCGCTTTATCATCTATATAGATATAAATTTAAACATCATTTATACAAATTAGGCCGTATCGCAGTTGGTAATTAGCAATATGTTAAGCAAACAGTCATGTCTACTTAGACCTGCCCATATCATGCTTTCCAATAGGCATTACAGTTTTCTTTCTGCGCCTTTTCAATAGGCAAGCAATCATAAATAGAACAACTAGAACTGGACCTAATACCATTGCACCCAGATTAGATATATATGCCTCTGATGTTATCCAGCCCTTGCTTACACTCTGTTTCACTACGAGCGGTGCGTCAGACACATACTTGTCATCGACATATACCTTTGCAACCGCCACCTGATCTCCCTTCTTGAGCGGAGCCTTAACGGACCAGTCGCGCTTTATTTTTACAGTTATCTTTGCACGATCACCCTTCTCAGTATATGCGTAAGCCGTCTCACTTGCGTAGGCATCGACTACGGTGCTCTTGCCGCCGCGGACTAGAACCTTTGTGACCTTCTTGCCTTTTGCAACAGGCTTGTTCACCTTTAGATATTTGTATGCATATTCAAAAATTGCTTTTGCATCCTTCGGGCGGTTTTCCTTATCATCACCAAACAGTACTAGTAGCATCTTCAGATCTTTCTTATCATAAGCGAGCACAATCGAGGCTTCACCGTCCCAGAAACCAGTCTTGCCAGCAACTACACCGGAGTTTTTGGTGTTGATCAGGTCAGTATGAGACTTCATAACACGCGCTTCACTTAGATTCGTCGCACCCATCTCGTATTTCTTAGTGCTTGCGAACCTGTATACCTGCTTGTTTTGAAGTGCCGCTCTAGCAATCTTCATATAATCACTGGCTGTAGTATAATGATTTTCTTCCTTCACTCCATTTGGATTTACAAAATTAGTATCCTTACAGCCTAGCGTCTTTGCTTCATCGTTCATCATCTTAACGAATTCATCGACATTACCATTTGACACGACCTCTGCAAGGCTATATGCGGCATCGTTTCCTGACAAGATCATGAGCCCGTATAGAAGCTGTCTGACCGTTACAACTTCCCCCTCTTTGAGCTCCATTGAGGAACCACCGAGAGCAGCTGCTTCCTTTGATACCGTAACTTTCTGATCAAGATTTTTGACATGTTTAATTACCAGTAGCGCTGTCATCAGCTTCGTGGTGCTAAATGGAGCTACGCGTTCATCCTTATTCTTCGAAAACACCACAGTATTCGTATTCTCGCTGTATAAAACAGCACTCTTTGCATTTATCTCAGGTTCATGAACCTTCTTTGCTTTGTTTGATTTCTTAGATGATTCCGATTGCTTCGATGATTTAGCGCAGCTTTCATAGCTAGCACCATATGAAAATACGTACAGCAAATCAGTGCTGAAGACAATAGTTATGCACAACACCGTTAAAATAGCTATTTTAAAACTCTTCTTGAGATTATCCCAAGCTTCCATCTCTAATCTCCAATCAAGATTTTCCTTTATAATATGAATCGCATCGTTGCACCTTCAACCAGTTCGTTATAACTATCAGCTAAACCTGAAGATACGGCACCAGCACGCGCATCGCACGATCCTTAATCTCTATCGTAATTTCGTCAGTCTCTGTTATCTCACCATCTACGACAAACTTCATGTGCCCATTTCTAGGAACGATGTTGATTTTCCTTCCCTGCTTGAATTCAGTAATCTTCTCTATTCCCTTTATCTCATCAAGCTTTCCTTTTGAAAACTTAGGTAAGACCTTAAGCACAGTACGCCTTGGAATCTTATGCACAACTAATACATCTAGAAGTCCATCATCGAGCTTCGCCTTCGGGCTGATTTCAATTCCACCACCGCAAAATCTACCGTTTCCAATAGTGCACATCATTAGTGGACCCTTGAAAAGCTGTTCTCCATCTATAGTAACCTGTAGATTCTGGCCCGACTTCTCGATTAGATTCAGAAAAATCGAAATCCCGTATGATAACGATCCGCCTATAAATGTCTTTTTATTTAAATAACTCGCCAGTATCGCAACGTTTCCATCAAATCCGATATTAAACGCATTAAGTCCAATTCTGTTATAGTCCTCTCCGTCTCTCCTGTATGAAAACGACATAACATCAACGACTTCTTCCTCAGCCAAAAGCTGTGACATGATATCCTTATAATTCGTAGCTCTAGAACCTCCAAAGTTACGGATAAGGTCATTTCCACTGCCAATCGGAACAATGCCTAGTGCAGCATTTACATGACCATATACACCATTTGCAACTTCATTTACAGTACCATCTCCACCGCATGCATAGATTCTGACTTCTTCACCATCACGCTCTGCTGCGGTCGCTACCTTATCAGCGATATGCGTCGCAGAACTCGGTCCAGTCGTATAATGTAGCTCAATATCGAACTCAGAATCTAGAGCCGCCGCACTTATGTCTTTGCACAGCTTGTCTACTTTCTTGCCGTTTCCCGCAATCGGATTTATGATAAAAGCATATTTCATTGATAAATGTCCCTCATTTAATTTATCCCTATATTTCTTTCTCACCATCGTAAATGAGCTTCGGTCTAGCACCAAGGTAGTCTAGTGAAACGAGTTTATAGTCTATACCCCCATGCTCCCCCTTGATGCCATTAGCCCATGCAACCATGCCGTGTAGGTGACCATAGATACACTGGGTAACACCGTATTCCTGCATAATTCTGGTAAATTCCGTCTCTTCCACCTTAGCTGGGGGGTAATGCATCGCCACGATAATTCTCGATGCGCCCTTTTTCTTCGCTTCGCCCAGACTATTTCTAAGTCTGCCCTGCTCGCGCAAATACATCTTTTCATCATGCTCGCTATACGAAATAACGTCATGCGTCGGCCAACCACGAGAGCCACAGATTGCAAGATCTAGTGGCTCTACATAGTAGCAATCATTTTGCAGAAAATGCATGTCGTCGTAAAGTGTCCTCAGGTACTGAATTCTGCACCACCATAGATCATGATTTCCGCGCAGCAGTACCTTCTGTCCCGGTAGCTCATGAATCCAGTCCAAATCAGCCATAGCCTCGTCCAGCTTCAGCCCCCACGATATATCACCTGCAATTATTACAATGTCATCATCCGTAACTAGCTCGGTCCAAGCGACTTTAACTCGCTCTGCATGGTCTCCCCATCCAGGTCCAAAGACGTCCATCGGCTTGTCTATTCTCTCATCAAAGGAAAGATGAAGATCCGCAATGGCGTATATTTTCATACTTATTCCTCTTCGCCTTCAATATTATTAACTCTCTGAAGCACCCTCTTCATCTGACGCATGCGCACGCCTGCCATCTCATCGATATCATCACTAGCTTGTTTTAAGTGTCCTTGCGACTTGGCTAGGACCAACTCAAATCTCTCAAATTCCTTCTGAACAGCGTGCAGTAGCTCCCATACCTCGCTGCTCTTCTTCTCTATCGCTAAAGTGTTGAAGCCCATCTGAAGGCTATTAAGAAGCGCTGCCATCGTGGTTGGCCCGGCAATAGTTACCTTGTACTTCCTCTGTAGTGGCTCGATAAGGCCAGCATTAATCGCTTCAGAATACAGACCTTCGAACGGAAGGAAGAGTATCGCAAAATCCGTCGTAATCGGCGGATTGATATACTTCGAGTTGATGTCTTTAGCTTCACTCTCAATCCTATTAACGAGTTTCTTTTTAGCTTCAGCGATAGTTTCCTTCTCACCCAGGTCATACGCCTCAAGTAGCGCGTTATAAGTATCTCCAGGAAATTTCGCATCGATAGGGAGAAAAACATCGTGGTCATCCGCTCCAGGAAGTCTAATCGCAAACTCGACATTCTCCCTGCTGTTCTCCTTAAGCCTTGCGTTCTTAACGTAGTGGTTTGGTGGTAGCATCTGCTCCAGGATCGAACCCAGCTGCACTTCGCCGAGGATACCGCGAGTCTTTACGTTAGACAGAATCTTTCTAAGGTCGCCAACTCCCTGTGCGACTGACTGCATCTCCCCGAGCCCCCGATACACTTGCTCTAGTCTCTCGTTCACTAAGCCAAAAGACTTCGTGAGCCTTGTATCCAAAGTCGTCTGCAGTTTCTCATCCACCGTATGGCGTATGTTCTCAATCTGAGTGTTGTTCTCCGCACGAAGCCTTGCCATGCTGTCATTAAGCTCCTTGAGCCTCAAATCCTGATGCTCGGACATCGTCATCTGACTCTTAGCAATTGCATCGCCGTACGCCTTAAAATACGTGTCCATTCGCTCCTCATTTCCCTTCGTGCGCATCAGAACGAGGACGCTCATGAGCATCGATCCCAGACACATAATTAATAACAATATCATAATAATATTCATATATTTGTTGTTTACCCTTACGCTTTAACCTTCCAGCTACGCATCTCCGAGATTACTTTGTAGATAACACCGCTAGTATAGCCTCTATTTTCGAGCTTTCTCGCAATCGATGCTATCTTGCGTTCATCAAGATATTCTGTTTCGTCACTAGCTGAAGTCTCAAAGAGCATGTTTTCCACCGATTCTCCGTATCCGTTCGCTACGTCTGAGCCATAAATGCTCCCTATTGCAATCCGTCTAGCATTTGCAATCTCATCTATGCCCGCTTCGTACTTATAATCTTCTAAAGCATCATCGGCAGTAAGAGCATCGACACCCTTCTGCTCAAGTTCACGCTTCGCTCTCATACCGCCCCTAAGCTTCTCAAAAGAATTCCTATAGAAAGCAAGCGCATACTTATAGTCGTCTATATAGTGGTGAGCTTTAAGGTCATCGATTGCGCCCTCTATCTCAGAATCTTCATATTCCTTCTCCTTGAGGTGCTGACGCATTTCCTGCTCAGTCCTCATGCGGTGTGAGAGGTATCTCATAGCCTCATCACCGACACCATATTTCTTGCCCATATACTCATATACTCCTATAGGTGTATTTATATGATACGCCCTAATGCGGACGCACCTTTGCTACGAATATTACCCAAGCCTATACATCGAGTCTTATTACCTGTAACTCCTCAGTTCCTGCAAATGCAGAATCATCTCTTACCGCAGCTGCTGCGTGCAGAAGTTCAGATTTCTTGTGATGCGCATCACTAGATATAGTTTCCGCATTATCACCGCCACTTATTTCAGAGTCTATTGAAATATCATAGATGCGCCACTCAGAGTCTCCATATACAGCGTTTTTCCCCATAGTGCTCGGAGCATCGTAGAAGACAGAACCTCCTACAGCCTTGATTAATGCCTCTCTCCTAGACCATATACGGAAGAACTCACCTACTCCTAGTCTATTTACACTCTCCTGTTCATCTTCCTGATAGAACTTTGCGGCAATCTTCTCGAGTTTTGTTTTTCTATTATACTGTATATCGAGTCCACATGGTGCATCTGAAAATATGATTGCCCAAGTATTCTCACTATGAGAGATAGAGTAGTCTGGAACACCAGTTATGCTTGGCTTTCCATTCTTATTGAGTTCGATATTATCCGCTATATATCTTCGTAACTCTTCATCTACAAG
Source organism: Mogibacterium neglectum (assembly GCF_030644205.1). NCBI lineage: Bacteria > Bacillati > Bacillota > Clostridia > Peptostreptococcales > Anaerovoracaceae > Mogibacterium > Mogibacterium neglectum. Next base: position 402,593 of record NZ_CP128647.1, on the reverse strand, counting down.
ATCAGCTATTTCTGGATTAACATCTAGACGAGGTTCTCTCTCAACAAGCTTTCTGATGCTCTTTGCTAGAAGGTCTCTGCTTTGCTCAGAATTTCTCTTGTATTCATTTGTGTAGAATAAATACATTGCGAACCTCCTACTTGCTTTCAAGCAGCTTAATCGCCTCTTGAATTGCTTCATCTCCAGACTTTACTTCCACATTAGGTGTCACGCCCTTCTCATTTATCTTTTTACCGTTTGGATCAAAATACTCAGCAGTCGTCAGTTTCACCACGAATCCACCCTTTAGCTTAAAAATAGTCTGAATAACGCCTTTTCCATACGTCTTGGTTCCAATTATTTTCACATCGTTTGCTTTTAAAGCAGCGGTAAATATCTCAGCAGCGCTCGCTGTATCCTGATCTACAAGAACCGTAAGTTTTATATCAGCCGAATTGTCATCTGAAGTGTATTTCTTGATATTTTTCTTTGAAACTATCTTACCAAGCTTTGCTTTTCTAAGAACTATATCCGCTGAGCCAAATGCTTCTTCGACTACACCTCCGGTATTGCCACGTATATCAACAATTATCTTGTCGCAATCCTTAACTTTAAGCATTTCGATCGCATTTTTGAATGATTTTGAAGTTCCTTTTCTAAATGTGCTGATACGTATATATCCTATATGTTTTGATGAGTCCTGCACCTCATACGTAACACCATCATCTTCTACTTTGGAGCGTGAGAGCTTGTACTTCTTAACGACTCCCCCTCGTGAAATCGTAAATTCGACATCGTTATCTCCGCCCCCTCCCATCAATTCGGCGGCATCATTTAGACTCTTCACACTTTTGCCATCGATTTTAAGGAGTTCATCCCCAGTTACAATGCCTGAACGCTCTGCGGCGCTTCCCGATAGAACCCTGTTAACTACAATCTTATCATTTTCATCGAGTTTAAGTGCGACTCCAACACCAGAATACGATGTTAAATATCTGCGTTCAAATGCCTCGTACTCTTTCTCCGTCATATATTCGGCATATTTATCATCCAGTGTCTTTAGCATTCCTAGGGCGACGGCTTTATCTATTTCATCACTGTCCTGATGCTTGTAGTATGCTTTATTATTGATTATTTTCTGAATATCATAGTACTTGCCAAACTCATCATCCAAAGCTTCATATTGGTCGAGTTTGTACTGAGAGATTAGTCTACCACCTAATATAATATACACGAAAATCACAGCACAAATCACCGCAGTTCCGAACCCTACGGCAAATGCGATTAATGCTGTTCTATGTCTCTTCAATGTCGAGGACTCTGATTTGAACATTCTCCCTGTCCTTCCACCTATTTATATCCATAACTCCGTACACTGTCAGCGGTTTATTGCTAGTAACCAGCCCATACACATCCATCGCCTTATTAAACATTATGCACTGAACGGCACTACCATGCTGAATCACGGAAAATCTCGCATGTTTATTGTCTGAAAGAAATTCCCAACCTACGACCTGTACCTTCTCGAACTTAAACACTGGCTCTGGATTTCCTGCCCCAAATGGTGCAAAGAGTTCGAGCGCTCGTGCAAGCTCTAGACTTGCATCTAGAACTGCAATATCCATATCCGCTTCAATTTTCTTGTCAAACAACTTTTCATTATCCGCCAGAAGTCCTGCCACATCCTCATTTAAAGCAGCTCTTAGCTTGCCTAGATTCTCCGTATCCATCGTAAATCCACAAGCGGCTTTATGTCCGCCGAACTTCACGAAATACTCCGAGTGGCGATTCAGCAAAGCGTACAGGTCTATTCCATCGATAGACCTACCAGTTCCTTTGAGTTTTCCGTCGTTTGGTGACACTATTACAACCGGTCTATTGTAGCGCTCTTTGAGATTTCCTGCCACTATTCCTAGTATGCCCTCGTGGGCATGTTCTGCTTCAATCATAAGGAAGTCACCATTCTTGAGCTCGCTATCCGCAAGACTTATGCAGTTTTCAAAAGCTTGCTTCTGCAGGTCACGACGTTTCGTATTTGTCTCCATAAGTTTAGTGCATAGACTCTCTACCTCATCATCGTCATCGGATAACAATGCTCTAACTCCAAGCGATGCATCGCCAAGTCTTCCTGCAGCATTAATCCTAGGAACAATTGAAAAGGCAACGTTCGTAGAAGTAATATTGTTAAAATCAACACCTGATAGCTCTGAAAGCCTTTTTAGTCCCTTATTCTTAAATCCGAGTCTCATAAGCCTTAATCCATATTTTACTAGCGAACGATTCTCATCTATGAGTGGCATCACATCACCGATAGTTCCGACCGCAACGAGTTCAAGAACTTCGGTGATTAGACTGCGAGGTATCCCGCAGTTACGACTAAGAGCTAGTGCAAGCTTATATGCGACTCCCACCCCTGCAAGACCTTTGAAGGGGTATATATCTTCCGGTGCCTTGGGATTGATAACGATTCCTGGAGCCATGACATCTTTAATAGTATGGTGATCTGTCACAATAGTCTCGATACCGAGGCTATTTGCATAAGCGACTTCTTCCGCCGATACAGAGCCGCAGTCAACCGTGATGATAACCTCGCCCTCATCCTGATATATCTGATCTATAGCAGACTTGTTCAGTCCATACCCTTCATCAAGTCTAGAGGGTATATAGTACGTAACATTGTCTGTGAGAGAACCAATAACCTTCATAAGGAGTGCGGTTGACGTTACGCCGTCGCAGTCGTAGTCACCATATATAACGATTTTGGATCCACTGTATATAGCATCTAACAACAAATCCACCCCCGCATGCATATTTGCTAGCAGGAATGGATCATATGCGAGCTTAGGGCTTGGAGAGAGGAACTCTACGAGTTCCTCTTCTCCATCAATCCCTCTTATTCTTAATAGTTCGTTTAGCACTGGAGTGCTCTTAAAAATATCTGTATTCATACTTTAGAATAAACTCATTGGGTTAATATACTTTCCGTTCTTGAGTAGACTGAAATGTAGGTGAGGACCTGTCGACCAACCAGTGCTTCCGATGTATCCAACAACCTGTCCTTTAGTTACGTACTGACCATTAGACACTGCAAATCCACTCATATGTCCATATAGAGTAGTGTACCCATTTCCAATTGAAATCATAACGCAGTTACCGTAGCCACCATAGTATGAAGCCTTGGTAACGTATCCGTTAGCGATTGCTCTGATAGGTGTACCAGTTCTTAGTCCAGAAACATCTACTCCATCATGATACTTCTTAGTCTTAAATATCGGGTGAACTCTCCATCCGAAAGGCGAAGTTATTGTTCCACCGCTTACCGGCCACTGATATCCGCTTGAAGTAGTTGGTGTACTTGGACGGCTTGAACTTGAGCTATTCGAGCTACTTGAACTACTTGAAGAGGATTGACTCTGAGCCTGAGTCGCCTGCTGCCTTCTAAGCTTTTCCTCAGCCGCTGCCTGAGCTGCCGCTGCCTCAGCTGCTAGCTTATCGCCCTCTGCATTGAGCTGATCCTGCTGTTTAGAATATTCATCCGCAAGACCTTTATACTTCTCACGAGTTACTTCGACTTCCTTTTTGTTCTTCTCAAGAACCTTTTCCTGCTTAATCTGCTGCTCCTGAAGAGCTTCAATCTCTTTATAATCCTTCTGAAGCGTACTGAGAAGCTTTTTATCGCTAGAGAGTACCCTCTGTACCATACTAACGTTGGTTATCAGTTCGCTAACATTGCCGGAGCTCAAGATAACATTGATAAATCCTGCTGTACCAGTCTTATACATAGCTCTAAGTCTCGAATTAAGAGCTTCAGTCTGTTTGCTTACGGCAGCCTTTTTCGCCTCGAGCTTCGCCTGTGTCGCATTGATTTCCGCTTGAGCATTGTTGATATTAGATTCCAGCTCTTCAACCTTTTTAGTAGCTTCACCAACTTTAGCGCTGAACTCCGCAGACTTTTCTCCTGCAGCTGCCGCTTCCTTCTTCTTTTGAGCGGCACTAGCTGCATATGACGGCACAGATGTTACAAATGCCGATACTACCATAGTTAAGGCGAGCAGTGAAACCACTACACACTTTGTTTTATTCACCCTAGTCATATGTCTCCTCCTTATCTATCTAAGAACCTTCTTATCGAGATGATACTTCCGCAAGTACCTACTCCTACTCCAAGCGCAATGAATATGAGCATTACGTTAGGAATCAGATAGCCCGTTGGAACTACCGGTACCGATAACATCCTCATGATGTCAGGTCCGACTACACCGATAAGCCTTGAATATATTACGAACATTAGTGCCGTTGAAATTACCGCCGACAAAAATCCGAGAATAATTCCTTCAAACAAGAATGGTCCTCTCACGAACCAATCCGTCGCTCCAAGGTATTTCATGATACTTATCTCCTTGGAACGTGCGAATACAGTGAGCTTAATGGTATTAGCAACGATAATAACCGATACGATTATCAAGAAAATCATAGTGATAATCGATGCTGTCTGAATGAAGTTCGTTATCCTCTGCAGCTTCTCAACTGTATCCTGATAGTATTTAATATCTTCAACGCCAGAAATGGATGTTGCATTCTTGGAAAGTTTATCTGCGACCGATTTATCTTTAACATACACGAGGTATGAGTTAGGAAGTGGGTTGTCTGCGAGGCTGTCGAGAAGATAACCGTTATCCCCCCAGCGTTTCTTCATGATCTTGATTGCATCTGCCTTAGATCTAAACTCAACCTTATCCACTCCTTCTGAAGCCTTAAGTTTATTTCCAATATCGCTATTGATAGCATCTGTATTATTGTCGTTTAAGAAAACCTCAACAATGTTGTAGTCCTGTTTGATAACATTGGCAAAAAGGTCAACATTTACGAATGCTACGAAGAACAATCCGAGAATAAGCATCATAGCCGAAATCGCAAGTACAGCGGTAATATTCATACCCTTGTTGCGACCAATCTGCGAAACCGACTGCTTGAGAGTATACTTTGCTCTAGAAAACATATTTATCTACCCCCTCGTCGTAATCGTAGTATTCTTCTTCGTTATAGAATCCATATTGGCCTTGTTCATCACGGACAATATGACCGTCTTCAATCGCTACTACGCGCTTATTCATCTGGTCAACGATATCCTTAGCATGTGTAACCATAAGGATTGTGGTACCGCGAAGGTTAATCTTATCCAAAATTTCCATAATCTCCATAGCCGTAATTGGGTCAAGGTTTCCAGTTGGCTCGTCGGCAATAAGAACTCTTGGGTTATTGACAATCGCTCTAGCAATACCAACACGCTGCTGCTCACCAGCGCTAAGCTCGTTAGGATATCTATCCTGCTTGTCAAGAATACCAACAAGGTCAAGCACATATGGAACCTGGCTTCTAATATCCTTGCGTTTTGCATGAACTACTTCCATAGCAAAAGCGACGTTTTCATACACGGTCTTCTTTTCAAGAAGTCTGAAGTCCTGGAATACCATTCCAATCTTCTGTCTCAGTTCAGGAATCTCCCTCCTAGACAGTCTTGTTATATCCTTACCGGCAACTACAATGGTGCCTTTATCTGTGCTAATTTCATTAAGTATCAGTCTAACAAAGGTTGTCTTGCCCGCACCACTCGGTCCAACGAGGAAGACGAAGTCGCCCTTCTCAATACGAACGGTTGCGTTCTCTAGCCCTACGTTGTTGCCATAATGCTTAGTAACATTCTTAAATTCGATCATATGACCTCCTAGATACACCAACAGATTGTAGTATTATACACCAAAAACGCTGAAAAATAAACAAAAGGCACTACAAAAGCACGGCATAGAGTCACTATACCGTGCCTAAATTAAACTATTTTAATCACAAATCTTCACATAAAAACTAAATAGCGCAAAATATTGTTGTGCGTACTTCTATAGTCACTATATATCAACATTTAATCAACTAGCATAACCGTAATACATTAGCAGGGCTGCACACTATTAGCTTAAAACCTTAGATAGGAAGTTCTTTGTTCTTTCTTCTGACGGATTTACGAGGACATCTTCAGGTGTTCCCTGCTCGACGATAACGCCTTCATCCATGAAGATAACCTTATCTGCAACTTCCTTTGCAAAACCCATCTCATGAGTAACCACAATCATCGCCAGTCCTTCCTTGGCTAAGTCCTTCATTACATCCAGAACCTCTCCAACCATCTCAGGATCAAGTGCAGATGTAGGCTCGTCAAAGAGCATTATCTCAGGATCCATAGCTAGTGCCCTAGCTATTGCAACACGCTGCTGCTGACCTCCAGACAGAGAGCGCGGATACGCGTTGGCTTTGTTATCGAGTCCAACTCGTGTAAGAAGATCCATACCCTTAGCTTCAGCGTCAACTTTGCTAATGCCTTTAACATTAATCGGTGCACAGGTCACGTTCTCCAGTACCGTCATATGTGGGAAGAGATTGAAGTTCTGGAACACCATCCCCATCTTAGTTCTAATTTCGTTGATATTCTGACTCGTCACGAGCTCCCCGTCTATATATACCTCTCCAGACGTCGGAACCTCGAGCAAGTTGATGCATCTGAGCATCGTGGATTTCCCAGAACCTGAAGGGCCGACTATACATAGCACCTCCGCCTCACTTACTGTTTGGTCAATGCCCTTAAGCACTTCATTATCTCCATATGATTTATATAGCTTCTTAATCTCTATCATTATGCTGCTCCTCCCTCGAGCTTTGGTTCATTTTTCTCTTCCGCTATCTTCTTCTGACTTCCTTTGTCACGGTGCTCAAGATTTGCGATTAGCTTAGAAAGAGGTAGTGTTAGTAGCAGATAAGCTAATGCTACACCTATATATGCCGGAAACGCATCAAATGTTGCCGCATTAAGTAGTGTACCCTTACGCAGAATCTCAGTAACACCAACATAGCTCAGAACAGATGTCTCCTTGATAAGTGTTACAAACTCATTTCCTATCGCTGGCAGTATAATCTTAATAGCCTGTGGGATAATCACGAGTCTCATAGCCATTCCCTTGCTCATACCTAGAGATCTAGCAGCTTCCATCTGACCATTATCTACAGCCTGTATTCCACTACGAATCACCTCTGACATATATGCGGCACTATTAAGACCACAAACGATTATAGCTGGTATGATCAAATCAGCCCATTTAAAGTAAAATATATGAGATTGCATGAACTGTGGTATTCCGTAAGCGAAAATGAGTGCTTGCACTAGCATAGGTGTACCTCTAACTATATCAACATACAGCTTTGAAATTCCACTTAAAAATCTATTCTTTGATGTTCTCATAAGAGCAATCACAAGTCCGACTACAGAGCCCATTATAACTGATAAAACACTTACAAATACTGTTGCTGGTATTCCCTGGCACGAAACTAAAAACCCTTTGATATACGCATCCATTTCAATTCCTTTTCAATTCATTATTTTCTATCATTATTTAATAACATAAATATAGTAGCACCATTTTATCAGTAAATCAATAATATTTCGTATTTATTTTAGTATCTTAGTATATTTATGCATTTATGTATTACGTCATAATATTAGTAATCGAGGTATAAAAAGTGCTCACCTCCAGCAAGGTGAGCATAATCATGTTATTCATATTATTTTATTACTTTGCTTCTACATTTTTACTCTTGAAGACTGTACAAATTATTACATATAAAACTGCCAAGACCCCAAGTGCCACAATTCCGTACATGGTTTTCGTTGCAAAGAATCCTGCCGAGACACCTAGAATAAATGCACCATTATTGATGTATCCGCCAAACCAGTTCTTGCCATAAGAGTAAAATATGGGCTTATTAGTCTTCACTTCCCATATAGCAAGCGCAAACCCTATTAGGGATATAAGTATTCCGATTCCGAAAGATATATCCGTAGGTATATTATTTCCACCAGTGGCAACAAGGAGCAACATGATGATAAGCCCTACAACGATTAAATATCCAACTTTCTTGATAGTATCCATAGTGCCAACCTCCTTAGAAGATTTAATGTGTTAAAGGTCTATGATTATAGGCCCTAAAAAATCATCTGAAGCGCTTCTTTGTATCTTTATGATATCATTTTTATATCATGTGTCAATCATTATCCTTCTAATTATCGCTGTTTTATTGTATTTATTATGTACAATGCATTATTTCCACTCGAATATGGAAATAAACGCATATAGGGCAATTTCAACTCCAAATGCACATAGCCCATATAAAGCATTGCTTGCAAAGAAGAAAATACTAGCTCCCACAATCATCGAGCTATTGATTACTCCGATATTAAATATCGAGCGTCCAGCGCCCCAGAATAATGGCTGGTCATTTTTTATCTCCCAAAACGCTAATGCGAGTCCATAAATTAAGAAAAATATAGCTAGTATAATCTGAAGCTTATACGGAACCATAAAAGAATATGAACTGTTCACAACCATTCTGACTATCAGTAGGAACACACCGCATATTATAGTAAAAGCAATATTCTTTCCTCTTCTCAGTTCCATAGTGCACCTGCTTTCATAAACTAAATAACTGAGGTACGAAAAAGCGAAGGGATACCCCTCCGCTTTAATTTTAATATATACAACTTGTAGTGTAAATCGGTATTATTGTATTATTCCTGTTCAGCCCAAGAATCAAGCTTCTTGCTGAGGATCCATAGAATTACGCCGAATGCGATTACGATTCCACCAAGCAGGCCGTACGCAAAACTGAAGTTCTGAGTCAGAGTCCAAGCGTAGATCTTAGGATAGATGAACTGCGAAATAAATACAGCTACTGGCCATGTTCCTAGAAGAAGACCTAGAAGCTTAGCAGGTGCAAGCTTGTTGATGAATGAGTTTCCAAGCGGTGAGAATACCATCTCGCCAACCGACATCATGACACAAACAAGAGCAATCCATAGTACGGAGCACTGTCCGTTCTCTCCAGCAAGTCTGTCAGCAAACACCATTACGAAGTAAGCTAGACCGAGAAGTCCGCATCCTAGACCAGTCTTCTTGTACATGCTCATGTCCCCCTGAGGTCTTCTAGCAAGCTTTAGCCATACACCAGCTAGAACCGGACCGAGAACTACGCAAACCAGAGCGTTTACAGAGTCAAACCATGATGTAGGAACCTTGAAGCTTCCAATAAACCAGTTAGCCTTGTTTAGATACTCAGCTCCATCTCCCCAGCCAAATCTGAAGTATGCTGGGAAATAAGCGAGGTACCATAGCATCCAGAATACCATCGAGAAGACGATAACTAGAAGTACAGCGGCAACTCTCTTCTTATCTCCTGCAGTCAGAGGAGCTGACTCTTCGCTTTCCTTCTTCTCAGCAGATACGAACTCTCTCTGATCCTTCTTGAATGGTGACATACCAGCCTCACCGAGAGCCTTGCCTCCAACTACGAAGAACCAAATAGCATCGATGAATAGGAAGATGCCTGTGATCAAGAAGATTGTTCTGTAAGTTACATGAACACCGAACATTCCTGTTGTAGCGAGAGGAGCAACGAATGTTGTTCCGATGAACGAGCCGATGTTAACGAATGTGTACTGAATTGAGAATGCAGAGTCAAGTTGTTCAGCACTGTTGAATAGCTGACCTGTGATTCCGGACAGGTTACCCTTGAAGAGACCTGTACCAACAGCTACGAATACGAACATAACGTATACGAGTGTAAGCGATGTAGCCTTCCACGCAATTACGTAACCAATACCCATTAGAATCATACCGATAAGTACGCACCATCTAGGCTTAACCCAGCGGTCAGCGATATATCCACCGAACATAGGTGTGATATATGTCCAAGCTACAAATCCTGCGGAAATCGCAGTAGCCTTAACCTGGCCCATTCCAAGACCGCCTTTTAGTACGTCTGCAGCAACCCACATTGCCAAGATGTACTTTACAGTGTAGAACGAAAGTCTCTCAAATGTATAGCCCATGGAGCATACATAGAAACCAAACGGCCTACCCTTCTTTACACCAGTTTCCATAAAAAACCTCCTAAAGTAATATAATTATAATTGCAAGTAACGAATATATATTAGGTATTAATATAATGCGCTTCGCCATTGCTTCCTGGACTCACTAGACTAGAGTCCAGACGTTCTAAAACAATTCATACTATATCACTTATTCATCACATTGTAAATTGAGTTTGTATTAATTTCATATTATTTTGTTAAATTTTTACTAGCTAAAAACAAAATTCACCATGAACCTCAGTATCTGCAATTGAAAAAGCACCTCCTCTGTGAAGAACATTTCACGAAAGGAGTTGCTATTTTTTTATATTTTTAGGTTATTTTATTAATTTTCAAATTTATGCAAGCACTTTCTTAACAGCCTTAACTATATCAGCTTTTGTAAGTCCGTATTTTTCTCTGAGCTCAGCTGGTTTTCCGGATTCACCAAACGTATCCTTCTGTCCCACCATCTCAACTTTTACAGGTTTATTCTTAACAACTACCTCTGCCACTGCGCTACCGAGTCCACCGATAATTGAATGTTCTTCTGCAGTTACAATCGGACCATTCTCTCTAGCTGCATTGATAATTGCCGTCTCATCTATTGGCTTGATAGTGTGCATATCAATTACACGCGAATCGATACCTTCGATTACTAACTCTTCAGCCGCTTCTAGCGCATCAGCTACCATAATTCCGGTAGCTATAATCGTTACGTCGCTACCTTCACGAACTATATTTGCCTTGCCTACTTTGATGTCCGAATTCTCATCGTAAATCACAGGAACGCCAGATCTACCTAATCTAACGTAAGCAGGTCCATCTGTATCGACTACTTCATTTAAAAGCTTCTTAGCGCTTACAGCATCCGCTGGATTTACAACGAGCATACCAGGGATTTCTCTCATGAGTGCAATATCTTCGAAAGTCTGGTGGCTCGCACCATCCTCTCCTACTGTAATACCTGCGTGAGTTGCGCACACCTTTACATTTGCATTGGTATACCCGATTGAATTTCTTATAATCTCATAGGCTCTACCTGTGGCGAACATAGCAAAGGTACTAGCACACACAACGTGACCCGAAAGTGCAATTCCAGCTGCCTCAGCCATCAAATCCTGTTCGGCGATACCACAGTTTACGAATCTCTCAGGATAAGCCTGTGCAAACCCCTTAGTCTTGGTCGAACCAGATAGATCTGCATCCATAACGATAAGATCCTCGCGCTCTCTGCTCTTCTCCACTAGAAATTCTCCGTATGCAGCTCTAGTTGCAATCTTATCTGACATTAGTTGTCACCTCCAAGTTCTTCAATCGCAGCAGCTAGCTCCTCGTCGCTTGGCGCCTTTCCATGCCAACCAGCATTGTCTTCCATAAATGATACGCCCTTACCCTTGTGAGTATGTGCAACAATTGCAGTTGGAACTCCACCGCACTTCTTCGCTTCCTCAAATGCCGTGGTCAGTTCTTCAAAATTATGACCATCTACATTGATTACGTTCCACCCAAAGCTCTTGAACTTTTCGTCTATTGGGCATACGCACTTAACGTCGCTTACCTTGCCATCTATCTGTAGTCCATTGAGGTCTACGATAGCAACCAGATTATCGAGTTTTCTATGAGCCGCTTGCATGGCAGCCTCCCACACGATACCTTCTTGAAGCTCTCCATCACCAGTGAGAACATACACTCTGCCAGGATTTTTATCAATTTTTCCTGCGATAGCCATCCCTACTGCGACAGAAAACCCCTGTCCAAGTGAACCTGTCGACATCTCAACACCTGAAACCTTGCGCATATTAGGATGTCCCTGGAATTTGCTTCCGATTTGTCTGAGCGTCATCATTTCGCTCACTTCGTAAAAGCCTCTCTCACCAAGTGCAGAATATAGCGCAGGAACCGCATGCCCTTTAGATAATATGAACTTATCTCTGTCTGTCTTCTTTGGATTCTCAGGATCGATATTTAACTCACTAAAATAGAGAGTTGCAAGAATATCTGCCGACGATAACGAACCTCCCGGATGACCGGACTTTGCGGCATGAATTGCCTTTAGAGCATCGATTCTGATTCTGCGCGCTTTTTCAGCGAGCTCAGCGTAGTTGTTAGTATTCACCATATCCTCCTACAATGAAATTTTGAAAACTAATTAATCCATTTGTTTTGATATTAAAATAGAGATAACTCGAAGCTTTCTTTCTAAATTTATTTGTTGTTAATAATTTTATTGATACAGTTTTTATAGCCATTGCACATATTATATCCGATATATCTCTTTCACTGTTAAATCTTGAGCACCAACCTCGCCATCGTAAAATACGTGCCGAGCGCAACCATATCGGTGAGCGATGCCATCATAGGACCAGCGATGAGCGCAGGATCAATCCCGATTTTCTTAGCAATCATCGGCAGGAGAGCACCGATGCATTTTGCGATGATAACGATTAATACCATCGACAGGCACACTGTAAGCGCTACCATAGAGCCGTTATGGTCAAATGCCACTATCCTAATGTAGTTCAAGATGCTTACACATATACCGACGATAATTCCTATGCGGAATTCTTTCCATAGAACTCTAAGAACATCAGATAACTCGAGGTCTCCCGTGGCCATTCCTGTGATAATTACTGTAGACGACTGCGTTCCTGAGTTACCACCAGTACCCATGAGCATTGGCATATAAGCTACTAGCGCGATTACTGCGGAAAGTGATTTCTCAAAACTGGCAATCATGCCTCCAGTAAACACGTAAGATACCATGAGAACTAGAAGCCAAGGAAGTCTCGCTTTGACATGCATCAAAACGGGTGTATCGAGGTAGTCCTTGTCAGTATTATCGATGACACCTCCCATACGCTCCATATCCTCCGTGTTCTCTTCTTCGATTACATCGAGGATATCGTCAAAAGTGATTATTCCTACCAATCTATCTTCGTTATCAACTACCGGTATCGCGATGAAACCGTATTTCTTGAAAAGTTCAGAAGTCTCTTCCTGGTCATCATCGACGTGAGCATAGATGATGTCCTCCTTCATGATATTGGAGACCTTCGTATTCTCATCTGCTAGTACCAAGCTCCTGAGCGATACGACACCCACGAGTTTTCGCCCACCGTCGAGAACGTAGCATGAGTAAATCGTCTCGGAGTTCATCCCCACATCGCGGATGTGATCTAGCGCCTCGCGCCTCGTCATATTTTTACGCAGATTAATATAGTCTGGTGTCATCAACGAACCAGCACTGTATTCCTTGTACTTTAGGAAAGCATTTATCTGTCTTCTCTCATTCTTCGGGGTCTTGTCCAGAATCTTGTCAACGATATTGGCTGGCAGTTCGTCAAGTACGTCGATCATGTCATCGAAATCCAGCTCTTCAATAATGTATTTTATCTCGGGATCAGTGATGATATTGATGATTTCTACCTGATCATCAACGTCAAAGCGAGCGAACACCTCAACAGAAATACCCTTTGGAAGCGTACGAAACAGTATGATAGCGGTCTGCATGTTATACTTTCGCATCACTTCTTCAAGAAGTTCGGCAATGTCTACTGCGTTAAATTTTAATAGTTCGTCCTTACAACGGAAATATTTCTTCTCTTCGAGGAGTTCGAATATTTTTTCTTTGCTTTCTTCAAAAGCTTGTTCTTGGTCAATCAAATTTGTATTTTCCATTGGCCCTCCTCCTCATTCTAAAATTTAGTATTGCGAATATTCATTATATATCGAAATAGTCTTTTCGATAACCCCCTAATATCCGAGCATCGTGCGAATTTCATCTTCTGTTATAATTTTTACGCCGAGTTCCGTCGCTGCCTTGTTCTTTGATGAACCTGATTCTGGGTTGTTGGTAATGAGATAGCTAGTATTTTTACTGACACTTCCAACCACCTTGCCCCCTTGTGTCTCTATTTCCTTCTTGAGCTCAGTGCGACTCTTGTAGTGCTCAAGACTGCCTGTTATCACAAAGATCTCGCCTGATAAAACCGTCCCAACCTGCTCATAGCTCTCATCTATGTCTAGTTCGCTCACTAGATCCGCAACGGTCGACTTGTTATGTTCATCTTCAAAAAAGGCCTCATAGTCTCTAGCCATAACTTCCCCGATGCCACTAATGGTTGTCAGTTCATCATAGGTGAGTGAAGAAATCTTAGTCCATTTATTCTCATATGCCCTTGCAATCTGAGCAGCAGTCGTAACTCCAACCCCAGGTATACCAAGAGCTACAAGAATTCTAGTTGGTACTGTATGGCGTGCCTTCTCTATCGATGATGATAATTTATCATAAGACTTTTTACCGAAACCATCTAATTCCACGATCTCATCTCTATGCTTCTTTAGACGGAATATATCCGCAAAAGACCTGATATAACCGAGTCCTATGAACTTTAGCAAAGTCTGTTCGGATAGTCCTTCGATATTAAGTGCGTCCCTCGATACGAATAGCGAAAATCTCTTCACCTGCTTAGCGAGGCAATTTGGGTTGGTGCAGGTGAGAACCTTTGTGCCTGTCATCAGCTTTACCTCTGTGCCGCCATCGCAGACCGGACAATGATTAGGAAGCTCAATATTACCACTCTTAGTAAGGTTATCACCAATCTGTGGTATTATCATATTCGCCTTGTACACGGTGATAGTGTCACCGATGCCGAGCTTAAGGGTTTCCATTATGTTCAGATTATGAACTGATGCCCTCTTAACCGTAGTTCCTTCGAGTTCTACCGGGTCAAATATAGCAATCGGATTGAGCAGGCCTGTTCTCGATGGACTCCATTCAATCTCACGGAGAATGGTCTCAGCTTGCTGATCTGCCCACTTGAAAGCCAGTGAATCACGTGGAAACTTTGCAGTTGTTCCAAGTGTTGCCGAATATTCTAAATCCTCTAAGGTCAGGACAAGCCCATCTGAAGGAATCTCGAAGCTGTGAACTCTCTCTGCATAATTATCTATCGCTTCGAAAATATTCTTGTCATCCACCTTCACGTATTCAACCACATCAAAGCCCTGCTCCACCATCCATTTCATCTGGTTGGAGCGTAGCCCTTCATAATCTACACCATCCGCTTCGCTGAGCGTGAAAGCGTAGAACCGAACATTTCTCTCAGCAGTTATTTTGCTGTTAAGCTGCCTTACACTGCCACTGCATAAATTTCTCGGATTCTTGTACTTCGCATCTGCATCATCAATCGTAGCATTGATTCTATCGAATTCCTCGTAGGTAATAACCGCCTCTCCACGAATTACAGCATGCCCGTCATATGGAATGCGCTTTGGTACATTGACAAATACACGTGCATTAGGCGTGATAACCTCGCCTATATCCCCGTTTCCGCGTGTCACCGCCTTGACTAACTCTCCTCCTTCATATGTGAGCACTACAGTTAAGCCATCGAGCTTCCATGATAACAACCCCTCATGATCTCCAAGCCAAGCTGCGAGCTCTTCTCGGCTCTTAGTCTTATCAAGGCTCAGCATACGGCTTCGGTGCTTCTCCTTAGGTAACTCCGACTGAACTGTGTAACCGACATTCTTAGTCGGACTATTCAGGGGAGTATATCCTGTCTCCTTCTCAAGTGATTCGAGCTCATCATATAGTGCATCGTATTCATAATTGCTCATGATTTCACTGGCCTCGTCATAGTATGCCGCCGAAGCCCCGTTGAGAGTTTCTATTAACTCCTCTATTCTTTTCTTCTTGTCATCAAGATTCATAATGTCCCCTATTTTATTCTCTTACTGCTAGCGAGTTCTTTCCTGCAAATGCCTTTACTTCTATAGTCACTACTTGACTTTAGTCAGCTTGACGAAGCCCTTGCCAAGCTTTTTAATCCCAACAGAGTCAAAGGCAATAGTCAGCGTCTTGGCATCCTGGTCTATGAGCAGACCTTCGCCAAACTTCGGATGACGAATCCTGTCTCCCTCCTCAAAGCCTTCGTTGCTTATTCCCTTGGACGCCTGTTTCTTAGCGAATTTCAGCGCATCAAATGGTCTCGAGAAGCTGGCATCATAACCATCAGCACTGCCTTCATATCTACCCTTAAATTCTCTCGCGCCGAGTATTCCTCCATCTCCATGCAGTCCGCCTGCCATAGCAGATCTCTCAGCTACAGTCTGGTCACCATCGAGCAAATCCGTATCCATCTCTCGCATGAATTCTGATTCAATCGTGAAGTCCGTTCTACCGTATAGCATCCTAGTCTGCGCGCCTGTCAGGTACAGCTTCCTCATAGCTCTTGTAATTCCAACGTAGCAGAGCCTGCGCTCCTCCTCCATCTTACTAGGATCATCCATAGACGCTGAGCCAGGAAATAATCCGTTTTCCATTCCTGGCATAAATACCACGGGGAATTCCAGACCCTTTGAGCTATGCAGCGTCATCATCACCACCGCATCTTCGCTCTCATCCCTGTTATCTATATCCGATAGAAGTGCGATTCTCTCGAGGAACGACTGGAGCAAGGTGGGTTCTTTTACATCAAATCCATCTTCTCTAAGTCTATCCCTCTCCTCTCTGAACTCGTCTTCTTCCTCCGTAAGCACTGAGCCTACTGCTTTCTCCTCGAATTCTGCGATTACTGAGCGAAGCTCCAGGATATTCTCAATTCTCGCATCTGCTTCGACTGTATTTTCTGCTTCAAGCGCTGTCAGATAACCCGAGCGTCTGATGAGATTGTCATAAATATCTGAAAGCTCCATATTGTCCTGTTCAACTCCAAGCTCATCGAGCATCGTGACTAAATCTTCTACAGCCGCTCTCGATTTCTTTGACAGTGAACTGAGAACTTCCTGCTCCTTAAGCGCTTCAAATATGCTGAGCTTATATGCCTTCGCATATGACACTATTCCACCGAGACTCTTCGGTCCAAGTCCCCTCTTAGGCTCGTTGATTATCCTCGCCATCGCAACATCATCGCTGGGATTCTCAACGAGGTGCATATATGCCATCACATCTTTGATTTCCTTGCGGTCATAAAATCTCGTGCCACCTAACACTCTGTACGGGATTCCTCTAAATGAAAATTTTTCTTCAAAAGGCCTTGACTGCGCATTTTTGCGATACAAGATGGCCATATCGTTAAACGGAACCCCCTCTTCGTCATGCAAACGCTGAATTTCTCCGCCTACATACCAAGCCTCTCTCTGTTCATCCTCGAGTCTGCGGTATGTTATCTTGCTACCTTCATTTCTCTCTGTCCAAAGTGCCTTCGCCTTGCGGTTTCTATTGTTTGCAATAACAGAATTGGCTAAACCTAAAATATTGGCATCGGATCTGTAGTTCTGCTCTAGCTTGATAACCTTGGTTTCAGGAAAATCCTTCTCGAAATCAAGAATATTCCTAATATCTGCACCTCTCCATTGATATATGCATTGGTCGTCATCGCCGACCACACATAAATTGTGGCTCTTCTCCGCCAAAGCATGTACCAGCTTATACTGCAGATAATTGGTATCCTGATACTCATCTACCATTATATATTTAAATCTTTCTTGGTAATACGAAAGCACCTCGTTGCTCGTCTCAAATACCTTAACAGCGTTCCAGAGTAAATCATCAAAATCCATTGCGTTATTCTGCTGCAGATCTTCCATGTATCTGGAATAGACCTTTGCGACTGTCTCGGCTTTGAAATTCATAGAGTTATTCTCTATATAATCATCAGGATCTTCCTCAGCCTCCTTGCAAGAGCTTATCACGCTCCCAAGGTAAGAAACTGGGTAGATTTTCTCATCGATGTTGAGGTCTTTGACGATTCTTTTGAGTAGCGCCTTCTTATCTGACTCATCGTATATTGAAAATCCATTCCTAAATCCTAGAACTTCTCCATGATTTCTGAGTATACGAACACACATGGCGTGAAAGGTCATCACCCACATGCCTCGAGTAGCCCCAGTTAATGACTCAATCCTATCCTTCATCTCCCCAGCAGCTTTATTAGTAAATGTAACAGCCAAGATATTATAAGGACTCACACCCATTTCTAGCATATACGCTATGCGGTGTGTCATCATAGTGGTCTTCCCGCTGCCAGCACTAGCTAAAATCAGCAGCGGACCTTCCGTATGCTTTACCGCTTCTTGTTGCTCTTTGTTAAGTCTGCTCAGATCCATTTCTCTCAACTTTCTTCTATAAAACAATTACATTTAATTTTATCATAGTGACTCGCATTAATCTAATATTAAAAATCTGTCAAACTATTGAATAATCGTCGTTCCAACTTTATTGATAGAGTATTTTTACATATTGTATACACGTTGACAGCGTATTATCAGAGTGCTAAAATTCAACTATATGGTGTAGAGACACCAGAATTTATACATTATTGTATTGTATTTTTTGTAAGGAGTTTAAAATGGCTAATATTTCACAAAAGTACATCGACATCGCTAAGAAGAACTATCCAAACGAGCCTGAGTTCCTTCAGACTGTAGAAGAAGTTCTACTATCAATCGAGCCAGTTCTCGAAACTCATCCTGAGTACGAGAAAGCCGGTCTTGTAAAGAGACTTATCGAGCCTGAAAGAATGATTTCGTTCAGAGTTCCTTGGGTTGATGATAATGGTGAAGTTCAGGTTAACAGAGGATACAGAGTGCAGTTCAACAGCGCTCTAGGACCATACAAGGGTGGTATAAGATTCCAGGCTAACGTTTACCCGGGAATCCTTAAGTTCCTCGGATTTGAGCAGATCTTCAAGAATTCCCTAACAGGACTTCCAATCGGAGGTGGTAAGGGTGGTTCTGACTTCGATCCAGCAGGAAAGTCGGATGCAGAAGTTATGAGATTCTGCCAGAGCTTCGTAACAGAGCTTTACAAGCACATCGGCCCTAACACTGACGTACCTGCTGGCGACATGGGTGTAGGCGGCAGAGAGATTGGTTACATGATGGGTCAGTACAAGAGAATGACTAACCAGTACGATGGAACATGGACTGGTAAGGGAACTACAAACGGTGGACTAAACGGAAGAACAGAGGCTACTGGTTTCGGTATCGTATTCTTCGCTAGAGAGGTCCTCAACCACTTCGGTGATTCTTTAGAAGGAAAGACTGCAGTTGTTTCTGGATTCGGTAACGTATCTTGGGGAACAATCACTAAGTTAGTTGAGCTAGGTGCAAAGCCTATCACAATTTCCGGACCAGACGGATACATCCTCGACGAGGAAGGCATCACAACTCCAGAGAAGATTGATACTCTTCTTGAGCTACGTAATTCTGGCAAGAATGTTTGCGCACCTTATGTAGAGAAGTTCCCTAACGCCAAGTTCATCCCTGGAAAGAGACCTTGGGAAGTTAAGGCTGACCTTTACCTACCTTGCGCAATGCAGAATGATATCACTCTTGACTGGGCTAAGGAAATGGTTGCTAACGGAGCTAGATACCTCATCGAGGGAGCTAACATGCCTACAACAAACGAGGCTGTTCAGTACCTCATGGACAACGGCTGCGTAGTTGCTCCTGCCAAGGCTGCTAACGCTGGTGGAGTTGCTTGCTCTTGCCTCGAGATGGCACAGAACGCTGAACACCTCATCTGGAACAAAGAGAGAGTATACGCTGAGCTAGAGAATATCATGGTTCACATCTTCAAGATCACAGAGGAAGCTTGTGCTAAGTACAACCTCGGTGAGAACCTTGTAGCTGGTGCTAACATCGCTGGATTCGAGAGAGTTGCAGAAGCAATGATGATGCAGGGTATTGTATAAGCTCTGATACTTGGAGACATAAAACCAAGCGGAATAAAAGAAGTGAGCATTTAAGCTCACTTCTTTTTATATTTATGACTATTTAGGATGTAATATATATAAAGCTTGGTCTTTATAGAATGTCTATTACCTCACCTGAAAGTGCTTTATTCATACTTCTAACCGCACAGAATTTTCCGCACATGCTACAAGTATCGGAGTGGTCTTCCTCTGGCATTCTTGATTTTCTTATTTCTTTTGCCGTCTCAGGATCAAGTGCCTCTAGCCACTGTGCATCCCAGTCGAGTTCTCTCCTCGCCTTCGCCATTCTGTCATCCTGGTCACGGGCTCCCGGAATACCCTTAGCAATATCCGCTGCATGTGCAGCTATTTTGCTGGCGATAATGCCGTCGTGAACGTCATCTACATTTGGTAGAGCGAGATGTTCTGCTGGTGTAACATAACATAGGAACGCAGCACCTGACCAAGCAGCAATAGCACCACCTATGGCAGCTGTTATGTGGTCATATCCTGGCGCAATATCTGTAACGAGAGGTCCGAGCACATAAAACGGCGCACCCTTGCACAGGGTTTCCTGAATCTTCATGTTTGCCTCAATCTGATCCATTGGCACATGTCCTGGCCCCTCTATCATAACCTGTACGTCTCTAGCCCACGCTCTATCTGTTAGCTCACCGAGTCTAATCAATTCCTCAATCTGACAGTTATCCGTTGCATCTGCTAGGCATCCCGGTCTACATGCATCGCCAAGGCTTATCGTTACATCGTGCTCACGGCAAATCTCGACAATCTCATCAAAGTATTCATAGAACGGATTTTCCTCACCTGTCATAGTCATCCATGCAAATACAAGACTTCCTCCTCTGCTGACTATATTCATCTCGCGAGTACCGTTCTTAATCTGCTCAATCGTCTTGCGCGTTATCCCGCAGTGCAGCGTTACGAAATCCACTCCGTCTTCAGCATGCATTCTGATGACATCTAGAAAATCCTGTGCAGTAAGAGTATTTAAATCTCTCTGATAATGGATTACAGAATCGTATACCGGAACTGTTCCGATCATCGCAGGGCATTCGGTACATAGCTTTCTTCTAAACGGCTGCGTATCTCCATGGCTCGATAGATCCATGATTGATTCCGCACCTAGTTCAACTGCTCTCATTACCTTCTTCATCTCGATATCGTAGTCCTTGCAGTCTCTGCTTATACCGAGGTTTACGTTCACCTTTGTCTTGAGCATTCCTCCAACACCGTTTGGGTCGATTGATGTGTGATGTATATTTGCCGGGATAACCATCTTTCCCTCTGCAAGCAGCGGTAGCAGCTCATCTACCGAACGATTTTCTTTTGCCGCAACAGTTTCAAGCTCTGGTGTAACTATTCCCATTCTCGCCGCTTCTATTTGTGTCGAATAATTTCTTGCCATTTCTTCCTCTTTTCCGCCTTTTTTAGGCCATTAATAACAATTGTAACTTGCCCTTTCCCATTTCCCTTTAATTTTCTATCATTGTCTCGCAAGTGCTCCGTGATCTATTGAACCATTACCCGTTCCTATGTGCATATCACTCTTAAGAGCTGCTGTCACGTATTCCTTGCCCCTATCTATTGCGGTTTCAAGCGTGTGCTCTTTCGCCATATTTGCTGCTATTGAGCTGGATAGAGCGCATCCCGTACCATGTGAACTTGTTGTCTCTACCCTATCGCCTTTGAATTCAGCAGTGCATCCTATCATATTCTCATCACTAGCAGTCCACAGATAATCCGTAGCACTACAACCTTCAGCATGACCGCCTTTGATGAGCACATTACAGCCACAGCTTCGGCCTATGGAGCATGCTAGTTCAGACGCTGATAGATTTACTGCTTTCCCATGAATCTGTGTTTGCGACTGCGATTGAATTTTAAATTGAGATTGCAGCTGCCCATCATCTTTCAACTGAAGTTTTTGATATTCTATAATCTCATATATTCTCTTAGCTTCTGGCAGGTTAGGTGTCACGAGCGTCGATAGAGGAAAGAGCTTCTCGATTAAGGATTTCATCACTTCTTCACTCGCAAATTCCACTCCACTTGTCGGAGCGATTACGGGGTCAACGATTACATTTTCAAGGCTATAGCGCTTAATTAAATTCGCTATTATATCGACCTGTGCAGCCGTAACAATCATGCCAATTTTTATTGCATCCGGACGTATGTCTCGCAGTATCTCTTCAATTTGTTTCCTAAGAAAGTCTGCAGTCACCGGCATAACCGCCGACACGCCCTTGGTATTCTGCGCAGTAAGGCCTGTAATAGCCGCCATACCGTAGCAACACTCGGCAAATATAGTCTTGATATCTCCCTGAATACCCGCTCCGCCGCTCGGATCACTACCTGCAATTGATAGCACGGTCGGAATTTTCATATCTCAGACCTCGTCTTTTCGTGTTGCAACTTATCTGCCATTTTTCTTAAATCCTCTGTGCTTTTCCTGACATCCTGTGTCCCAAACAGAGCCGAGATGACCGCAACCCCCGCAAGATTACGACCTGCTAGTGCTCCGATATTATCAATATTGATGCCGCCGATTGCGATAACGGGGATTTTTACCGACGACGTTACCATGTTGTATACATCAAGGCTAGGTAGCTGAATTGCATCACTCTTTGAATTAGAACCAAAAGCAGCGCCCACACCTATATAATCAGCACCTTCGGCTTCTGCTGCTAGAGCTTCCTCGAGATTGTGTGCAGTCGCACCGATAATCTTCTCTTCGCCAAGAAGCTTCCTTGCCTCAACTATCGAACCGTCGCTTAGCCCAAGATGGACCCCACTAGCATCTGAAGCTTTACATATCGCAACATTATCGTTTATTATCAGCGGAACATTCGACTCATCACAGAGAGGCTTAATCTCAGAAATAACCTTTAGTAACTGCCTTTCATCTAAATACTTTTCTCTAATTTGGATACACGTCATACCACCATCAATCGCTTGTATGACAGCTTCTCTATGGGTGATGCCCTGCAGAGTTTCACCTCCGAGTATTCCATATAGCCTAAGCCTTTCACGCAAGACCGACTTCTCTAAGCCCTGCTTAACTGTATTTTTCATAGTTTTGACTCCTAATGTAACTTCATGATCTTTCATGCAATCATAGCAATCTACTCAGTCGCTTGTTTATTAATTTAGCCGTTCTCACTAGGAGAATTCAATGCTAAAGCAATCCAATAAAAAATGTGTAACACCCTAGCTTGGGTATTACACATGTAATTCAGCACTCTCCCTCCGTTGGCATTATCCAAATCAGGTTCAGAGTCGTAATGTATTTCAACATCACCTCTCAGCGATACCGCTCCCCTTGCTCGTTATATTCTTTTGTTTGCCAAATAATTATATATCACCAGTGTATGCATTTCAACACATTAGTAACCGAATATTGTTTTATTCACTAACAATCCACACTTTATGACTATAGGCTCTCAAGTGCGCCCTTGATAATTGCAGGTAGCTTTCTGCACTTAGCCTCAGATATTGATGCAATTGATACCCGCACTCCCTTATCCATAGGTACGCAGTACACATCACTTTCCTCAAGCTTTGCACTTAATGCGTCTGGATTTTCGTATGGAACAGATACGAAAAAGCCTGCTCTAAACGGTACTATTTTGAGATTAACTTTCTTAGCCTCCTCTTCAAAAGCTCTTCCGCGCGCCAGCAGCATATCACGGAACTCCTTGCGTTCTTCGTCTACCTTTGCCAGAAGTTCTTTATCACTATAAATCTTTGCGATTGCTTCCTGTGGTCCACGAGGCGAGTTAGACCATGTGGATCTGCTAGAATATGAGCACACCTTTACGAATTCATCGGCAATCTCTTCACTATCAGCCAGACAAATCAGTGCCGCACATCTAAATCCGTAGAAAGTAAATGTCTTTGAGGTGCTATATGCAAGTAGTGGCAGCACATTGCTTTTAAGCTTTTCAAGCTCTGGAATAAATTCTCTAACATTCTTCTCGTCTCCAGCAAAATCGATATATGCTATGTCCACGACTAGAGCGACTACCTTTTCGTAAGGCACATTGTCAAGAATCTCAATTACGCTCTTCCACTCATCAAGTGAAAGTGAATATCCCGTTGGGTTATTCGCAGGAGTGTTTAGAATCAGGACGAGCCTATCCTGTACACGAAGCAGCTTGCTCACTTTATATTCGAAATCAGCTAGATTAAATTTACCATCATCATCGAACATTTCAAAAGTCTCAAAACCGCGTCCCTGCTCTGCCGCAATGTTCTTGTAATTTGGCCAGCACCAGTTATGAGTCAGAATCTTATCACCTGGGCACGAATAATTCGCTATGGCATTTCTAAGCGAACCTGTACCACCTAGCGTTGAAACTATTCCTATGTGCCTAGATGTTTCATAACTACCTAGAGCCGCCTTTATCGCTGCCTCCTTAAATCCTGGGATTCCTGCAATCGGAGCATACTCGGCGTATTGCGATGGTTCAAGACTCTTTACCGCCTCATCTACAGAAGATAGCACGATTAGATTTCCGTCATCGTCTAGCAAGGCACCAATGGTTGCATTTGCAACATTATCGTGCCCTTTCGCCTTTATAGCTGCTTTCGCTCTGCCACTAATTCCGAACACCTTATCCTGCTCTGGAATCTCCCTGCCATTAAGTGCTGCTAAACTCATCTTTTCACCTTTCTTTCGTATGCGACCAATCTCCATCATCTTGATCTTAAATCCCTTGTCGCTAAACTTCTCCTCATATTCAGTCATAATATTATCTTCATTATAGGGTGAAGCGTGTAAATCTCTAGTAAACTCTCGAATTCTTAGATTAGATGCAATCACCTCATTTACGGAATAATTAAACAAATCAGTATTGTCAGTCTTGAACCTAACAACACCATCTTCTTTAAGTACATCAAAATACTGTTTGAGTTTTCCTCGGTATGTAAGCCTCTTCTTCGCTGAATAATTCTTAGGAAGGGGATCACTAAAGTTAAGGTAAATTCCGTCAAGTTCGCTATCAACAAACCATTCGTGCAGATTCTCGATAAACTCTGGTATAAATACGACATTTTTCAGCTCAAGCTCATGAACTTTTTCCATTGCGCGCAGAAGTACGCTCTTGTGACCTTCAACTGCAATGAAGAAATTTTCTGGCTCACGAGAAGCTAGCTGTGAGATGAACCTGCCCTTGCCGCAGCCAACCTCCATGTAAATTCCTTTGCTATCACCAGCGCGTTTTGCCCATTTCCCGCGTATTTCTTCTGGATTATATACCAATATGTCTTCGAATTTGGCATATTTCTCTTCCAGGTTTTTTACTTTTCTCTGTCTCATACATTCTCCTATTTTTTATAGATTATATGTTTAAAAATCTACTGGCAACAAGCACCACAATGAAAATAATCATCAGTATAGCAGCTACAGCATCACGCTTCTCGAATCTAGTCTCATTAAGCTTCGTCCTGCCATCACCTCCCCGGTAGCATCTTGCTTCCATAGCTAGAGCAAGGTCTCCTGCAATCCTAAATGAACTCACGAAGAGCGGCACTATTATTGGAATCATACTCTTGGCTCTCTGGATAATGTTCCCAGATTCAAAGTCCGCACCTCTCGATTGCTGCGCCTTCATGATTTTATCTGCTTCATCCATTAATACAGGGATGAATCTGAGCGCAATTGTCATCATCAGGGCAATCTCATGTGCAGGCAGACCTAGCTTAGAGAATGGACTAAGTAGCTTCTCAATCCCATCTGTTAATTCAGTCGGTTTAGTGCAGAAGGTTAGGAGCGAAGTGCCTATAATCAGCAATACAAGCCTTATACCCATAAATGCAGCTCTATATAGTCCCTCATATGTAATCCTCAGGAATTTCCACTGCCACAGGATAGTCCCATCCATCATGAATATGTTAAGAACCATAGTGAATGCAATAATAAGCACTATAGCCTTTAGTCCTCTCACCATGTATGAGAACGGAACATTTGACAGCCTTATCACAGTTCCAACAGCTAACGCAGCAATTACGAACCCCCACAGTCTATTTACCAGAAAAAGCCCTACGAGGTACGCAAAGACCCCGAGTACCTTAGTGCGTGCCTCCAGCCTATGAATCGGAGATTCAACCGGATAATACTGACCAAGTGTTATGTCTTTAATCATACTATCTTCGCCTCTCCTTTAATCGCTCTGCTATATACTTCGCAGCTTCTCTCTCTTCAAAAATTGGCTTGAACTCAAGCCCAAGCTTTTCCGACACTTCGTATAGAATCTCTGTCACTGGCGGTACACTAAGCCCCATACTCTTTAGTTCGCTAGCCCTTGCAAATACTTCATTAGGGCTTCCGTTCATCACAAGCCTTCCGTCATTCATGACGATGATGCGGTCAGAAAGTTCAGCTATATCTTTCATATTATGCGAGACGAATGCCACAATTAGGTTTCTTTCCTGTCTCAGCCTCTTAATTACTTCAAGCATGTCACGCTTGGATGCGGGATCGAGTCCTGCCGTTGGTTCATCTAATATAAGAACCTTTGGTTTCATCGCTAGTACACCAGCGATGGCAACTCTGCGCTTCTGCCCACCTGATAGCTCAAAAGGCGACTTTTCTGCGACGGCATCATAATCGAGGCCGAGTAGTTCGATAGACTCCCTTACAACGTCATCAATCTCTTCTTCGGGCACACCAAGGTTTCTTGGGCCAAATGCCACATCTTTTGCAACAGTTTCCTCAAAGAGCTGATACTCAGGATACTGAAAGACGAGTCCCACATTCCTACTAATATCAACTTTCTTGACAGATCCATCTCCGATATTCATATCGGAGACAATTATCTCTCCCGAATGAGGCTTCAGCAGCCCGTTAAGATGCTGAAGGAGCGTCGACTTTCCAGAGCCAGTATGTCCAATTATACCTATGCATTCTCCATCAGAAACCTCAAACGAAATATCATCAAGTGCAACTGTCTCACCGGGGAGTCCTTTTGAATATATATGTGTTAGATGTCTTGCAATTATTGACATAATGCGTCCACCAAATCATCCTTACTTATAATCTCTTGAGATAGATTAATTCCATTTTTAATAAGTTCATTTCTCAGCAAAACAGCGGCTGGAATCTCTAATCCTGCTGATTCGATAAGTTTCGTATCTGCAAATACGTCTTCCGGCGCACTGTCTCTGAGGAGCTTTCCAGATTTCATGACTAGCACTCGATCTGCTTCTGCAACCTCTTCCATAAAGTGTGTAATTAAAATAATCGTAATTCCCTGCTCATTGAGCTCTCTGATTACCTTCATAACTTGACTGCGCCCTTTGGGGTCAAGCATTGCAGTGGGTTCATCTAACACTATACAATCCGGTCTCATAGCCACGGCTCCAGCGATTGCAATTCGCTGCTTCTGTCCTCCAGAGAGTTTGTGCGCTTCGCGATTTCTGTATTCGTACATACCGACTGCTTTCAGTGCATTATCTACTCTTTTTCTGAGTTCTGGATTCTCCACCCCTATGTTTTCAGGACCAAATGCTACCTCATCCTCAACCATAGACGACACAATTTGATTGTCGGGATTTTGAAATACCATACCTATTTTCTTTCTGATATCCCAAATGCACTCATCGTCACTCGTATCCATTCCATCAACCAGGATTTCTCCCTCAGTTGGTAGTAAAAGCCCGTTAAGGCATCTTGCTAGTGTGGATTTTCCAGAACCATTAGACCCGGCAACAGCAATGTATTCACCACGTGAAATTTCAATTGAAACATGATCAATCGCAGGGCATAGATTATCATCACCCTGCTCCTTAGAGTACTTATAAACTAAGTCTTTTACTTCAATAAAATTCGTCATAATGCCTCCAAACATTAATTATATATTAGTGCCAAAAGTATGGCAATGAAATGAGTAAATTGTCACCAAATAAATAAGCCGAAGGCTATTCCTTCGGCTTTGTTCGCAATGGCTAAAACGAACGTTTTCAGATGTATCAAGAACTCCCCTATTCCCGATACTAAAAATCTGTATTTCAACCCTTTTCACTTACTTACAAGATGATTATAGTAGACTGTATTTCAATTGTCAACAATTCATTTGTACATTTTCACAAACTTAGTGTCTGCCACAGTTTGGTTATTGTAATATTTACTATTTTATTTATAAATTATCCCCATTGATATCCAATTTCTCTATTTTTCGCTTTTTCATAGATTAGCTTTGCAATTACAAGGTCAAGGATTCCAAGCCCTACATTCTTAAATATGATAATTTCATCATCAGTCTCCCTGCCAACAATTTCTCCAAGCGCAAATTCTCCTATATCTCCTGTAAGTTCTTCCGCTGAGACCAATCCTTTTCTAAGAGGGATTTGAATATCTGCTGATTCAGCGATACAAGCATCTTTAGAATCAAAATATATCTTGTCCGCTAACTTAAACAACTCTGGATCTATCTCATTCATCTCGGCTGTATACGATCCCACACCGCTTACCACGGCACCCTTCTTTACTCTATTTCCATCGAATACTGGTTCTGTAGAAACAGTCACTACTACTATGACATCGGCTCCATCTACTGCTTCATCTGCATCATCAAATGCCAGTAGATTAGTTTTGCTACTCTTAAACCTCTCAGTCATCTCAGCAACGAACTTTTCAGTTTTAACATAATCTCTAGCCACAATCCTAACTTCATCTAGATTGCATGCTGTCAGCATAGCCTCAAGCTGACAGTCGGCTTGTCCACCAGTACCAATTAGGCAACCAATCTTCGCATCTTTTCTTGCAAAAAGCTTGAATGCTGCACCTGTTGCTGCTCCCGTACGAAATTTAGTAATGAAGCTTCCATCCATAAGCGCTAACACTTTCCCATTTTTATCATCCATGAGAAGCACTTGCCCGATGGTCGTTGCCTCACCAAATTCTCTGTTGCCGGGAAAAATATTTACAATTTTGATACCTGCAGCTCCAAGCCTTGAGCTATATGCTGGCATAAATGCAAAGTTACCTCTTCCTTCATCAGCAGCGATAACTTGACGAAGCGGCACAACTGCATTTCCACTAGAAAAAATCTTATATGCCTCGATATTTGAATCTATCGCATCATTCATATCGAACACTTTCCTTATGTCTCGTTCATCGAGTAGTAACATTGTAACCTCCTTTATTTTAGCTTAATCTCAGCGACTACAGGATTATGATCACTGTTCCTAAATCCTATATCTATCGTCTTGCAATAGAACATCTCTATGTTAGATGAATAGACTATGCCATCTATTACATAATACTGGAATTTAGATTTATCTGCTCCCTTGAGTGGTCTGTCAAGCGATCTGCATGTAGGCGTGGCACTATCCATAACGAAGTTTAGTGAGGAATCATAATCACTTATATCTATAATACCTGGCTTCCATAGGCCCTTTCGAACCTTATATTCATTGATATCCACATTGTTAAAGGTCTGGTTGAAATCACCCGCAGCGATTACGTAATTACCTTTCGAGGCTTCCTTCTTAAGTATTCTATTTAACGCTCTAGTCTGTGCCTTTTTCCCTGCGCCTTTGTCATATGCCTCTAAATGTAAATTAATATACACCAGTTCCTTACCAGTTCCCTCGACCTTAGTTCGAGATACGAGAAGACAGCGCTTGAGATTTACTGTTCTAACCGGCCATGTAAAGGAGACAGGCAAGCTAACTCGCTTTGAAGAATCAGCTTTAAATCTGGAAATAGTCATTATACCGCTATCCATTTTGCCCAGCGGAGGCATTGGATATGGCACGAAAGCAGCTTTGTAGTTTCTCGCATAAGAATACTCACTTCCTCTTATCGAGTTCTCCAACTTTTTGACTTGATTGATGTGATATGAACGTCTTGAATCCTTATCCACTTCCTGAATCATGGTTATATCCGGAGATTGTTTACGTATCTCACCAGAAATAGATTTGATATTCTTATTTACACGTTCTTTACTAGACGTTAAAACATGATTTCCACCGTCCATAAAGAAATCAGCATTGTCACCAAGAGCTCCATATCCTATATTCCAGGACATTATCTTGATAGTTTCGTCTTTTTTAACTTCTTTAGACGCGTTCCCATAAAGTCTTATTCTTTCAACCTTACCAGGCTTATACTCAGTTAAAGATATAAATACTATAAGTCCAGCAAAGACAATAGTTATAATCAATACTATTATGAATATAGCCTTAATTATTCTTTTACTCAGTGATTTTGTCATAGCTCTATTACGCATATTTAAACTCTCCTAAACTCAATCTGTATTGAATATTTAAATTCCCCCATAGAGTTTTATTACTATTAATTATTCATATAATAGAATACCACATCTTATATATATTTGAACATAAAAACAGGGGCGCATACGCCCCTGTTTCTTAGTATACTAGTGGTCTACCTCGTAATCTATGATTACTCGATAATCTCTGTAACTACTCCGGATCCTACTGTTCTTCCACCTTCTCTAATAGCGAAGCGTAGTCCCTCTTCGATAGCTACTGGTGTAATCAGTTCAATCTCCATTACTACGTTATCTCCAGGCATGCACATCTCTGTACCCTCTGGTAACTTTAGATCTCCTGTTACGTCTGTCGTTCTTAGGTAGAACTGTGGTCTGTATCCATTGAAGAATGGTGTGTGTCTTCCACCCTCTTCCTTCTTTAGTACGTATACCTGTCCCTTGAACTTTGTGTGTGGGTGTATTGAGCCTGGCTTTGAGAGTACCTGTCCTCTTTCGATTTCGTCTCTCTGGATTCCTCTTAGTAGTGCTCCGATGTTGTCTCCTGTTTCTGCTGCATCAAGAGTCTTCTTGAACATCTCTACTCCAGTTACAACTACCTTTCTCTTCTCGTCGCTTAGTCCTACGAGCTCTACTTCGTCTCCTACCTTGAGGGTTCCTCTCTCAACTCTTCCTGTTGCTACTGTTCCACGTCCTGTGATTGAGAATACGTCCTCGATTGGCATTAGGAATGGCTGATCGTTTGCTCTCTGTGGCTCTGGAATGTATGTGTCTACTGCTTCCATTAGCTCGCAAATCTTATCTCCCCACTCTCCGCTTGGATCCTCTAGTGCCTTTAGTGCGGATCCTCTGATGATTGGTGTATCATCTCCTGGGAACTCATACTCATCTAGTAGCTCTCTTACTTCCATCTCTACGAGGTCTAGTAGCTCCTCGTCATCTACCATGTCACACTTGTTCAGGAATACGATGATGTATGGTACGCCTACCTGTCTGGATAGCAGGATGTGCTCTCTTGTCTGAGGCATTGGTCCATCTGTTGCTGCTACTACTAGAATAGCTCCGTCCATCTGAGCTGCTCCTGTAATCATGTTCTTTACATAGTCAGCGTGTCCTGGGCAGTCTACGTGTGCGTAGTGTCTGTTTGGTGTCTCATACTCTACGTGTGCTGAGGAAATCGTGATTCCTCTTGCCTTCTCTTCTGGTGCCTTGTCGATCTGGTCGAATGCTACGTCTGCTCCGAGTCCATATCTGTCGTGAAGAGTCTTTGTGATTGCTGCTGTTAGAGTTGTCTTGCCGTGGTCAACGTGGCCGATTGTACCGATGTTGATATGTGGCTTGGTTCTCTCATACTTCTGCTTTGCCATGATAATTTCTCCTATTTAGAATTATTTGAAATAATTTTCTATAAAATTTGTTTCATCACTGATAGTTTTAGTGATATTAAAGATTATTTTGCAACCTTCTCCTTTAAGCTCTCTGGTAGCTTATCGAAGTGGTCGAACTGCATTACGTATACACCACGACCCTGTGTCTTAGAACGCAGGTCTGTAGCATATCCGAACATCTCGGATAGTGGAACGAATCCTCTGATAACAGCCGCACCATTATTGATGTCAGAACCTTCAATAGATCCTCTTCTTGAGCTGATATCTCCGATGATGTCACCCATGTTGTTCTCAGGTACAGTAACCTCTACCTTGAAGATTGGCTCGAGTAGAACTGGTTTTGCCTTCTTGCAAGCTTCCTTGAATCCCATGGTAGCTGCAATCTTAAATGCCATTTCAGATGAGTCTACTTCGTGGTATGAACCGTCATATAGGTCTACTCCAACGTCTACTAGCTGATAGCCTGCAACAGGTCCGTTCTGCATTGCTGCTTCCATTCCCTCCTGAATCTTAGGGATGTATTCTTTAGGAATAGCACCACCTGTGATGGAGTTCTTGAATTCGAATCCAGAACCAGCTTCTCTTGGATATAGTCTGAACTTAACGTGACCATACTGACCAGAACCACCGGACTGCTTCTTGTGCTTGTAATCTTCATCGACTTCAACGGTAATAGTCTCTTTGTAGGATACCATTGGCTTACCTACGTTAGCCTCTACCTTGAATTCTCTGAGAAGTCTATCAACGATGATTTCAAGGTGAAGCTCACCCATTCCAGCGATGATAGTTTGTCCTGTATCAGGGTTTGTGTATGTTCTGAATGTTGGATCCTCTTCAGCCAGCTTAGCGAGAGCGATACCCATCTTCTCCTGACCGGCTTTGGTCTTAGGTTCGATAGCAATCTCGATTACTGGATCAGGGAATTCCATAGACTCGAGAATAATTGGCTTCTTTTCATCACAGAGTGTATCTCCAGTTGTAGTCTGCTTTAGTCCTACTGCTGCTGCGATATCTCCTGAGTAAACCTTATCGATCTCTTCTCTGTGGTTAGCGTGCATCTGAAGAATCCTTCCGATTCTCTCTCTCTTACCCTTAGTTGCGTTGTATACGTAAGAACCAGTCTCAAGTGTTCCAGAGTAAACTCTGAAGAATGCGAGCTTTCCTACATATGGGTCTGCTACAATCTTAAATGCAAGTGCTGAGAATGGCTCCTTGTCGCTTGCATGTCTTACATCCTCTTCCTCAGTATCAGGATTTACACCACCGATTGAAGGAATGTCTGTAGGTGCAGGCATGTAATCAACTACGCCATCTAGCATCATCTGAACACCCTTATTCTTGTATGCAGATCCGCAGAATACAGGGAAAATATTTCCTGCGATAGTCTCTCTTCTTATAACTGTCTTGAGTTCCTCAATTGAAATTTCCTCTCCCTCGAGGTACTTCATAGTAAGTTCTTCGTCTAGCTCAGCAACAGCCTCAATCATCTTGTCATGCCAAGTCTGTGCTTCTGCCTTCATATTCTCTGGAATATCTACAATTTCGAACTCCTTACCAGTAGCATCGCTCTTATCGTATACCTCAGCCTTCATAGTGAGAAGGTCGATAATTCCTTCGAACATATTTTCAGAACCAATCGGAATCTGAACAGGTACAGCGTTTGCCCTTAGTCTGTCGTGAATAGTATCGATTACGTGGAAGAAGTTAGCTCCCAGAATGTCCATCTTATTAACGAAAATCATCCTTGGAACATTATACTTCTCAGCCTGTCTCCATACTGTTTCGGACTGAGGCTCAACACCTTCCTTAGCACTAAGCACCATTACAGCACCATCAAGTACACGAAGTGATCTCTCTACCTCAACAGTAAAGTCAACGTGCCCTGGGGTATCGATAATGTTAATTCTTGTGCCGTTCCACTGAGCGGTTGTAGCAGCAGAGGTAATTGTAATACCACGCTCCTGCTCCTGAGCCATGTAGTCCATGGTAGCAGCACCATCATGAGTCTCACCGATTTTATGAGTCTTTCCTGTGTAGTAAAGGATTCTCTCAGTAGTTGTTGTTTTACCAGCATCGATGTGGGCCATGATTCCAATATTTCTGGTATTTTCTAGAGAAAATTGTCTAGCCATAACTCCTCCTTCCTGCTTTTATCTAATCTCTGTCAGGTGTGTCATCTCAGATTACCACCTGTAGTGTGCAAACGCCTTGTTAGCCTCAGCCATCTTATGAGTATCTTCTTTCTTCTTCACAGATGCACCTGTGTTGTTAGAAGCGTCCATAAGCTCGTGAGCTAGTCTCTCAGCCATAGTTCTTTCACCTCTAAGTCTTGTGAACTTTGTGAGCCAACGTAGAGCTAGAGTCTGTCTTCTCTCTGGTCTAACTTCGATAGGAACCTGATAGTTTGCACCACCGACTCTTCTTGCTTTAACTTCTAGTACAGGCATGATGTTGCTCATTGCCTTCTCAAATACTTCCAGCGGTTCTTCGCCAGTGGATTCCTTAATCTGGTCAAATGCATCATAGACGATTGACTGGGCTACACCCTTCTTACCGTCAAGCATGATGCTGTTGATCAGCTTTGAAACCACTACGCTACCGTATACTGGATCTGGAAGTACTTCTCTCTTTGGTACGTTACCTTTTCTTGGCACTTCTCTTCCCTCCTTAGGTTCACGGGGTACTCGGTCTGCTTCTATCACCGACCGTGTGCGCCTTAATATCATATATTAAGGACAATATCCCGAAATCAATTACTTCTTAGGTCTCTTTGCTCCATACTTGGAACGTCCCTGACCACGACCCGATACGCCAGCTGCGTCAAGTGTTCCTCTAACAATGTGATATCTCACACCAGGGAGGTCCTTAACTCTTCCGCCTCTGATTAGTACAACACTGTGCTCCTGCAGGTTGTGACCAATTCCAGGAATATATGCTGTTACTTCGATACCGTTAGTCAAGCGAACTCTGGCAACTTTTCTCAGCGCCGAGTTAGGCTTCTTAGGAGTTACAGTCTTAACTGCAACGCATACTCCCCTCTTCTGAGGCGAATTTACATCAGTAAGAGTCTTCTTAAGGTTGTTCATGTTCTTACCGAGAGCTGGGGAACCTGACTTCTTAACTGCACTCTTTCTGCCCTGACGAACTAATTGGTTAATAGTAGGCATTATTGTCTCCTTTCTTATAAAATTAACTCATCCAAATAAGCAGTGACCATATAGACAGTCTCCGCTTAGTATATTGAACCTATACATTATAACAGCCGATGCACTGAATTGTCAATGCATCGGCTATTTTATTATATATGATTAATTTGCTAGGATTACAGCTTTATCAAGCCTCTATTTATTCCTCAATCCCATCGTATAGCGGTGCTGTTGCCTGTGGCTGCACATTAGCCGATGGCATCTTAAGAACCATGTTCTCGTCATCGTAGCTCGAGTTCATTAGAGGTTCATTGTCACCGTAATCAACCTCAACTGCTCCGTAGCGTTTCATGCCAGTTCCGGCTGGAATCAGCTTACCAATCATCACGTTCTCCTTGAGTCCGTCCAGATGGTCTGTCTTACCCTTAACTGCAGCGTCTGTCAATACGCGAGTTGTCTCCTGAAATGACGCAGCAGATAGGAATGAACTTGTAGCAAGAGCAGCCTTGGTGATACCAAGTAGCTGACGCTCGTATGTAGCTGGCTCGCCCTCTTCTGAATCAATTTCCGCATTTGCCTTGTTAATCTCGTTGATGCTATACATACTTCCAGGAAGCAGGTTTGTATCTCCAGCCTTTTCAATCTTGTACTTAGATAGCATCTGAGATGTGATTACCTCAACGTGCTTGTCGTTGATGTCTACACCCTGCTGTCTGTACACTCTCTGAACCTCGCGCAGCAAGTATTCGTATACTCCCTGAACGCCGAGGATTCTCATTACATCGTGTGGATCGAGAGGCCCTTTTGTAATCTGGCCACCTGCGTATACAGTGTCTCCAACCTTTACATTGAGTCGCGAACCGTAAGAGATGATGTACTCGCGGTTGCCACCTTCCTCCTTAACAACAACGCTAGTTCTGTTGTCGTCAGTTGGCTCAATAGATACAACCTCTCCATCCCCCTCGCAGATTTCAGCTAGACCCTTAGGCTTTCTAGCTTCGAACAGCTCCTCAACTCTTGGGAGACCCTGTGTGATATCGCTTCCTGCTACACCACCAGTGTGGAATGTTCTCATAGTCAACTGCGTACCCGGCTCACCGATAGACTGAGCGGCAATAATACCAACAGTCTCACCTGGTAGAACTGCAGTTCCTGTAGCGAGGTTTCTGCCGTAACACTTAGCGCAAACTCCATGCTCTGCTTGACAAGTCATGACAGATCTAATCTTAACCACTTCAACCCCAGCTGCCTCGATTGCTTCTGCAACATCATCCTCGATGAAGTCGCCTTCCGCAGCGAGAACTTCGTCAGTCTCTGGATGCACAACGGACTCAGTAACAAATCTACCTGCGATTCTCTGTGATAGTGGCTCAATTACTTCCTTACCATCTGTAAATGCCTTGATCTCAACGCCTTCTTCTGCCCCACAATCATCCTCAGTTACGATTACGCTATGCGAAATATCTACAAGTCTTCTTGTTAGGTATCCGGAGTCAGCCGTACGAAGCGCAGTATCAGCGAGACCCTTACGAGCACCATTGGATGAAATGAAGTACTCCAGGATAGATAGACCCTCACGGAAGTTAGCCTTAATAGGAATCTCTACTGTGTGTCCTGTCGCATTAGCCATAAGGCCTCTCATACCGCCAACCTGGCTGATCTGAGACTTGTTACCTCTGGCTCCAGAGCTTGCCATAATGAACAGATTGTTGAGAGGTCCCAGGGAATCCATCAGGGCATCAGCAACCTGATCAGTTGCATCCTTCCAAGTCTTGATGATTCTGTCGTAACGTTCTCTATCCGTCATCAGACCACGTCTGTATGCAACCTCAAACTTATCTACCTGCTTATCAGCCGCTGCAACGATTTCAGCCTTCTCCTCAGGAACCTCCATGTCAGATACACTGATTGTAACAGCCGCCTTAGTTGAGTAGTGGTAACCTATACTCTTTACATAGTCGAGCATGAGAACTGTTCTTGTATTACCGTGCTTCTTGAAGCACTTGTCGATGATAACACCGAGTTTTTTCTTGTCACATAGGAAATCTACCTCTAGCGAATATGGGTCTTCATCTCTATTTACGAAGCCCATATCTTGAGGAAGCCCCTGGTTGAAGATGAATCTGCCTACTGTAGACTCAACTAGCTTGCCTGGATCTCCAGGAAAAGCCTGTCTTCTAACCTTAACCTTTGCGTGAATCCCTACAGCATGGTTTCTATAAGCCATGAGCATCTCATCAATATCTGCAAAGCACTTGCCGTCACCCTTCTCATTCTCAAGGTTACGATCTTCTGTACCCTCATGAGTGAGGTAGTAGCTTCCGAGAATCATGTCCTGAGTAGGGATTGTGATAGGTGAACCATCCTTAGGAGCAAGGATATTGTTAACCGACAGCATGAGGAATCTAGCCTCTGCCTGCGCCTCTACGGATAGAGGTACGTGTACAGCCATCTGGTCTCCGTCGAAGTCGGCGTTGAACGCTGTACAAACAAGTGGATGAAGTTTAATAGCCTTACCCTCTACTAGAACCGGTTCAAATGCCTGAATTCCAAGCCTGTGCAGTGTCGGAGCACGGTTAAGAAGTACCGGATGATCCTTGATTACATAGTCGAGAACGTCCCATACCTCGGACTTCATCTTCTCAACCATTGTCTTTGCACTCTTAATGTTATGCGCTAGTTCCTGCTCTACAAGCTCCTTCATTATAAAAGGCTTGAACAGTTCAAGCGCCATAGTCTTAGGAAGTCCGCACTGATAGAATTTCAGTTCAGGTCCTACTACGATTACAGAACGTCCGGAGTAGTCGACACGCTTACCGAGCAAGTTCTGACGGAAACGACCCTGCTTACCCTTAAGCATGTCAGATAGCGACTTAAGCTGTCTACCAGCAGCACCTGTAACCGCTCTACCTCTTCTACCGTTATCGATTAGAGAGTCAACTGATTCCTGAAGCATTCTCTTCTCGTTTCTAACGATGATGTCAGGAGCTCCAAGCTCGAGTAGCTTCTTAAGCCTGTTATTTCTGTTTATAACTCTTCTGTATAGGTCATTTAGATCGGATGTAGCGAATCTACCGCCCTCAAGCTGAACCATAGGTCTAAGGTCAGGCGGAATTACAGGGACTACCTCGAGAATC
Source organism: Mogibacterium neglectum (assembly GCF_030644205.1). NCBI lineage: Bacteria > Bacillati > Bacillota > Clostridia > Peptostreptococcales > Anaerovoracaceae > Mogibacterium > Mogibacterium neglectum. The sequence goes on along the minus strand of NZ_CP128647.1, from coordinate 365,034 downwards.
ATCCATTCAGGTCTATTTTCAGACTGCTTTAGAGCCTCGATAACTTCGAGTCTCTTAACTAGACGGATTCTCTTCTGCCCAGTTGCCTTCTTGAGCTGCTCTCTGAGAAGTTCTGTTTCCTCGTCAACATTGATGTTCTCTAGAAGCTTCTTGATAGCCTCTGCCCCCATCGAGGCTTCGAAGTTCTTTCCATAAATTTCGCGAGCTTCATTATATTGATTTTCTTCAATAATCTGCTTGTACTCGAATGGAGTTTCTCCTGGATCAGTTACTATATATGCAGCAAAATATAGCACCCTCTCTAGCTGCTTAGGAGTGATGTCGAGCACTAGTCCTATTCTTGAAGGGATTCCCTTGAAGTACCATATGTGAGATACAGGACTAACAAGCTGTATGTGTCCCATTCTCTCCCTTCTAACCTTGGACTTCGTTACCTCAACTCCGCAGTAAGGGCAAACGATGCCCTTAAAGCGAATTTTGTTGTATTTTCCACAGGAGCACACCCAATCCTTGGTAGGTCCGAAAATCTTCTCGCAGAAGAGTCCGTCTCTTTCAGGCTTGAGAGTTCTGTAGTTGATAGTCTCCGGCTTTGTTACCTCACCATGAGACCATTCAAGCATCTTATCTGTTGAAGCCAACTTGATCTGTAGGGATTCAAAATTTCTAAGATCTTGATTATTATCGTTTTTAGCCATGTTTCCCCCTTAATTATTCATCAATAGCTTCGTCGCTTGTGCCAATTATCTCGTCAAGGCTTACCATTTCTGGCTCCTCATCGTCATCTATGATAGCTGGTGTATCTTCATCGTCACCAAGTGCTGCCGAAAGTGTATTCAGAATATCTATATCTGGCTCTTCATCGAAGTCTGCCGTTTCAACGAACTCCTCATCGTCGGTCTGCTTTCCGCGAAGTTTCTCTTCATTCTCACGCTCGTGCATAGCCTCTGTACGTCTATCAGCTTCCTTGAGCATACGATCTACCGAAGCAGGTTCGTCGAATTCGGACGTATCCTTAAGCTTGATTTCCTTGTTGTCGCCAGACATTACTCTAACATCAAGCGATAGTGCCTGTAGCTCCTTGATGAGCACCTTGAAAGACTCTGGGATACCAGGCTTTGGAATGTTATTTCCCTTTACGATGGCCTCATAAGTCTTAACACGTCCGATGATATCATCAGACTTAACTGTTAGTATTTCCTGAAGTGTATATGCAGCTCCATAGGCCTCGAGTGCCCATACCTCCATTTCTCCGAATCTCTGACCACCGAACTGAGCTTTACCACCAAGTGGCTGCTGAGTTACTAGCGAGTATGGGCCTGTACTTCTAGCGTGAATCTTATCATCTACAAGATGGTGCAGCTTGAGCATATACATGTACCCTACAGTTACTGGACTATCAAAGTACTCTCCAGATCTACCGTCTCTAAGTCTAAGCTTACCAGTCTTAGGATATCCGCAATCATCAAGCATGTTGATTACGTCAATCTCACTAGCTCCGTCAAATACTGGTGTTGAAATATACCAGCCCTTTGTCTTAGCTGCTAGTCCTAAATGAACCTCGAGCACCTGTCCTACGTTCATTCGGGAAGGTACACCCAGTGGGTTAAGCATTACCTGTAGCGTCTCACCATCTTCCTTGAACGGCATATCCTCTTCTGGAAGAATTCTGGAGATTACACCCTTGTTACCGTGACGACCAGCCATCTTATCTCCGACGTTGATCTTTCTCTTTGTAACTATGTAAACTCTTACAATCTTATTTACTCCTGGCGGGAGTTCAGAGCTGTTCTCTCTTGTAAATTCTCTTACGTCGATGACAATACCTGTCTCGCCGTGAGGAACCTTTAGAGACGTATCCCTTACTTCCTTGGACTTCTCACCGAAGATTGCACGGAGCATTCTAACTTCTGCGGTTAAATCTGTCTCGCTCTTAGGCGTAAGTTTTCCTACAAGGATGTCAGAAGACTTAACTTCTGCACCGATTCTGATGATTCCGTTCTCATCGAGTTCCTTGAGAGCCTCTTCGCTGAGATTAGGAATATCTCTTGTAATCTCTTCTGGTCCAAGCTTTGTATCACGAGCTTCACACTCGTACTTAACTATGTGTAGCGATGTTAGAACATCGTCCATGAGGAGCCTCTCATTGAGGATAATAGCATCCTCGTAGTTGTAGCCTTCCCATGTCATGAATCCGATCAACAGGTTCTTACCTAGCGAAATCTCACCGAGGTTAGTCGATGGTCCGTCTGCCAGAACCTCTCCTGCATCAACATGTTCGCCGCATGCAACGATAGGTCGCTGGTTTATGCAAGTCCCCTGGTTGGATCTCTTGAATTTGAGAAGTTTATACTCGTCGAGTTCATCATTGTCGTCTCTGCGCACCTTTACGAACTGCGCGTCAACAAACTCGATAGTTCCTGCTGCTTTTGCAAGGAGCACTGCTCCAGAATCGCAAGCTGCCTTGTACTCGATTCCAGTTCCAACATACGGAGCCTCTGTAACGAGTAGTGGCACAGCCTGTCTCTGCATGTTTGATCCCATCAGCGCACGGTTAGCGTCGTCGTTCTCAAGGAACGGAATCATAGCAGTAGCAACAGAAACTACCTGCTTAGGAGAAACGTCCATGTAGTCGACGCTTTCTTTCTTAGCAAGTGTAATCTCACCCTTAACACCTCGTACTGCAACCTTATTGTTAACAAAGTGACCTTCTGCATCGAGTGGCTCGTTAGCCTGAGCTACGATCATCAACTCCTCGTCATCCGCAGATAAATAATCAACCTGCTCAGTTACAACACCAGTTTCCTTATCAACCTTACGATATGGAGTTTCGATAAATCCATACTCGTTGATAATGCCATAAGTAGTGAGCGATCCGATAAGTCCGATGTTAGGACCTTCAGGTGTCTCGACCGGGCACATTCTGCCATAATGTGTGTAGTGAACATCTCTCACCTCGAATCCGGCTCTTTCTCTGGAAAGACCACCAGGCCCAAGTGCGGAAAGTCTTCTCTTGTGAGTCAGCTCTGCAAGAGGATTGTTCTGGTCCATAAACTGTGACAGCTGAGAGCTTCCAAAGAATTCTTTAACTGCTGCAGTTACAGGTCTGATGTTGATAAGCTGCTGAGGAGTTGCGTTCTCAGTGGTCATTCTCTCCCTAACAGATCTCTCCATTCTTGCAAATCCTATGCGGAATTGGTTCTGCAGAAGCTCTCCTACTGATCTCAGTCTACGATTACCGAGGTGGTCGATATCATCTGTCTCACCGATTCCATAAGATAGATTGAGGAAATAGCTCACAGATGCGATGATATCATCGTGAATGATATGCTTTGGAGAAAGCTCATTCTTGCGATTAGCAATAGCAGCCTTGAGCGCATCCTCATCTCCATTTGCTTCTTCGATAATCTCCATCATAACAGGGTAGTAAACCTTTTCTGACAGCTTATATGGAGTAAGGTCAAGATCAATGTACTTAGTTGGGTCAACAAAATTATTACCTATAACCTTAACTACTCCATCATCCTCAGTCTTGCTATTTACGTATGCATAAGCAACACCCGCATCTTCGATTTCCATAGCTCTCTTGCGGGAGATAAGCTCACCCTTTTCAACGAGCACCTCACCGGTTGCAGGATCAACAATCTGCTCAGCAGCAATTGTTTCAACTAGTCTGTTATGGATGCCGAGTTTCTTGTTATACTTGTATCTACCAACCTTAGCTAGGTCGTATCTACGTGCATCAAACAAAAGCGAGTTAACCATAGACCTAGCATTCTCAACTGTTGGAGGATCTCCAGGTCTTAGTCTCTTGTATATTTCCTTAACGCCATCATCTGCATTCTTTGTGCTATCCTTCTCAAAAGTTCTTAAAAGAGCAGGACTTTCACCGAATGTATCGATAATATCTTCATTTGATCCGAGCCCCATCGCTCTCAGGAACGATGTAAGAGGAAGCTTTCTAGTTCTATCAACTCTTACGTATAGAACGCCAGCTGAGTCAGTCTCATACTCAAGCCATGCTCCTCTATTAGGAATAATAGTCGAAGAATAAAGCTTGTTATTCGACTTATCCGTATTAAACTCAAAATACGGTCCTGGAGATCTTACTAGCTGTGTTACGATAGCTCTCTCCGCACCGTTGTATATGAATGTGCCTTTTTCTGTCATCAGTGGGAAATCTCCCATGAAAACATCTTGTTCCTTGATCTCAAGAGTCTCCCTGTTTATCAATCTTACCTTGACCGTCAGAGATGTAGCGTAAGTGGCGTCACGCTCCTTGCATTCCTCCTGATCGTATTTAGGTGTATCTGAGAAGGAGTAGTCAGCGAACTCTAGGCTCAAAGTATTGGTAGTATCCCTAATTGGAGATACATCTTCCAGAACCTCGGCTAGCCCCTCTTCGACAAACCACTTGTATGACTCAGTTTGGATATCAATGAGGTTTGGCATCTCGCAAACTTCATTGATTTTCGCAAAAGTCATACGTTCTTTCCTTCCAACTTTTACAGGTTTTGGCATGTTATCACTCCTTGTTATTTAAGAAAAAACGTCTCCATAGCAACTTATTATTATAGAGTAAGGTTGTAAATATTTCAAGTCCAGAAATGAGCATATTATGTATTTTTTGCAACTTTTCGTATACTAGAGTCCGAAAAACCACAAAAAACACATAATCTTGCCCGTCATCATTTAATCACTACTCGATATTGAGAAGTAGGACTTTATAGCGGAAATGAGTCTCTTATAAATAGCAAGAATTGGGCTCCCGAAATCAGGAGCCCAATCCAAAATTGTTGTGCTATTTAATTACTTAAGCTCTACTGTAGCTCCAACTGCCTCGAGAGCTTCCTTAAGTGCGTTAGCTTCGCCAGCTTCGATGTTCTCCTTAACGTTAGCAGGTGCTCCATCAACAAGCTCCTTAGCTTCCTTAAGTCCAAGACCTGTAGCTTCTCTAACTGCCTTGATAACCTTAATCTTCTGGTCCCCAGCGCTAGCAAGAACTACCGTGAACTCTGTCTGCTCCTCAGCAGCCTCTCCGCCACCTGCAGCAGGTGCTGCAACTACAGCTGCAGTTGCAGATACTCCGAATTCCTCTTCGCAAGCCTGAACGAGCTCGTTAATCTCAAGAATGGTCATACCCTTTAGGGCTTCAATGATCTGATTCTTATCCATTTTATTTCTCCTTTTGTCTAAATTTGCTGAAATGTCAGCTTCTCGATACACCGATTAATCGGTAAAATTTCTTAAAAATTGTTAGCTACTAATAGCTTATGCCTCAGCAGTCTCTCCTGCTGGAACTGCACCCTCATCAGCGATCGCCTTGAATGTTCTAACAAGCTGCGATACTGGCGACTGGATGCTTCCCATGAAGCGAGCGATGAGCTCTTCTCTTGATGGGATATCTGCAAGTGCTTCAACCTGCTTAGCGTCATAAACTGAGCCATCAACGTATCCACCCTTGAATGACATCTTGTTGTACTGTTTCATAGCCTTCTTGAGAAGTCTAGCTGAAGATGTTGCATCCTCTTCGCAGAATGCGAATGCGCTAGATCCCTTTAGGGTTTCACCAAGTCCTTCATACTCAGTTCCAGCGATAGCACGCTTTACAAGTGTGTTCTTATATACAGTTAGGTTCACGCCATTCTCTCTAAGAGTCTTTCTTAGTTCGTCAGCCTGAGCTACTGTAATTCCAAGATAGTCTACAACTACAATCGAAATGGATTTGTCAAATTTTGCCTTAATCTCATCGATAATTAGCTGCTTTGCGTTCTTTGCTTCTACAGACATTTGGTCTCCTTTCTTGAACACTACTGTGTCCATAATTGTGGTTTAACCTTTTCGGTCTTATGTGCTAATACCAAGTACGGTACAAATAACCCCGCTGCGAGACAGCGGGGAACAAATTTATGTTTGTACCTCGGTGGGATATTAAGCTTTCGCTCCCACTGTCTACGGTTGATATTCGATTATTAACACCGGCCGACTATTAGCTTAGGGATGCTGTGCTGATCTTAACTCCAGGTCCCATTGTCGATGTAACAGTAACACTCTTGAAGTACTGACCCTTAGCAGCCGCTGGCTTAGCCTTAGCAACAACCTGGATTAGAGTGTTAGCATTTTCAACTAGCTGCTCCTCAGTAAATGAGCACTTACCGATAATTACATGGATAATGTTAGCCTTGTCAAGACGGTACTCTACCTTACCTGCTTTGATCTCCTCAAGTGCCTTCTGTACGTCCATTGTTACAGTTCCTGACTTAGGGTTTGGCATGAGTCCCTTAGGACCGAGAACCTTACCTAGACGTCCTACAACGCCCATCATGTCTGGTGTAGCAACTACTGAGTCAAAGTCGAACCAGTTCTCCTTCTGGATCTTTTCTGCGAGATCCTCTGCGCCTACGTAATCTGCACCAGCTGCCTGAGCTTCTTCAGCTTTAGCACCCTTAGCAAAAACAAGAACCTTCTTGCTCTTACCTGTTCCGTGTGGAAGTACAGTTGCGCCTCTAACCTGCTGGTCTGCGTGTCTTCCGTCTACACCTAGACGAATGTGCATCTCAACAGTCTCATCGAACTTCGCATTAGCAAAGCTCTTTACGTTCTTTACAGCTTCTGCAACATCATAAGTCTGTGTCTTGTCGAACGACTCCATGATTGCGCTGTATCTTTTGCTTTTCTTAGCCATAATTCCTCCTTGTGGTTCTATCGACGTTTCCTAAAAACGTCTCCCACTGATTACTCTGTTACAGTAACTCCCATGCTGCGAGCAGTACCCTTGATCATATCAGTAGCTGCTTCAAGTGTAGCCGCATTGAGATCCTGCATCTTAGTCTTCGCAATTTCCTCTGCCTGAGCGTATGTAATCGACGCAACCTTTGTTTTGTTAGGTTCGCCCGATGCCTTATCAATGCCTGCTGCCTTCTTGATAAGTACTGCTGCTGGTGGAGTCTTGCATACGAATGTGAATGATCTATCTGTGTAAACTGTAATTACAACTGGAATGATCATTCCCTGCTGATCCTGAGTCTTAGCATTGAACTGCTTACAGAAGTCCATGATGTTAACACTCTTCTGACCTAGGGCAGGTCCAACTGGTGGAGCAGGTGTTGCGCCTCCTGCAGGGATCTGAAGCTTAATATAGCCGTCGATCTTCTTTGCCATCTTATTCTCCTTTCTCTGAGACTATAGCTCCCAGTTAGTTAAGTTTTCCCACCTGCGAGAATTCGAGTTCTACAGGTGTATCTCTACCGAACATCGATACTTTAGCCTTAACAATCTGCTTATCAGGACTGATATCTTCAACGATACCCATCTGACCCTCGAAAGGTCCACCGATAATGCGGATTGTGTCGCCAGTTTCAACATCCAGGTCGATGCGCATTTTCTCAACGCCCATCCTAACCACTTCTTCCTTAGTTAGTGGAATAGGATCAGAGCCGTGACCTACGAATCCAGTAACGCCCTCTGTGTTACGCACCAGATACCAAGTCTCGTTGTTGACAATCATCTTGATGACTACGTAACCAGGATAAAGCTTTCTAGTCTTGACCTTTCTCTGGCCATTCTTAATCTCGACTCTATCCTCAGTAGGAATGGTAACCTCAAGGATGAGATCCTGCATTCCTCTATATTCTACCATCTTCTCGATGTTAGTCTTAACCTTGTTCTCATAACCAGAATACGTATGGATTACGTACCACTTAGCGGTACCATCGCCACGTAGACCTTCGCCCTCAAGTGGTGACAGCGTTGTGCCGCCCGTATTCAAGTTTTCGGTCTTCTCTGTCATGTATGTCTCCTTCTAGCCTATTTCGATAGCGTAATTCCGAGAAGCTTCTTGAGCACTGCTAAGAAGCCTGTATCCATCCCCCAGAACAGCAGGGAGAAGAAGATGCACACGCCAAAAACTACTACTGTGTCCTTGGTCAGTTCCGCTCTCGTCGGCCATACTACTTTGGCCATCTCCTGTTTAACACCAGTGAAATATCCAATGATGCCCTTACGCTCTTTGCGCTGTTCCGGTTTACTGGTCTTATTCTCTATTTTAGTATCCTTGCCATCTCTGGATATGGTTTCATTGTTGTTTGCCATGATGTTCCCTCGACTACTTAGTCTCCTTGTGGAGAGTTTCCTTACCGCAGAACTTACAGAACTTCCTAAGCTCAATTCTATCAGGATTGTTCTTCTTGTTCTTAGTTGTGTTGTAGTTTCTCTGCTTACACTCTGTGCAAGCTAGTGTAATCTTGTTTCTCAAGGTGATGACCTCCTTTGCAAATATATATGTAAGCTAATTGCTTCTCTCAACTCAAAAGTCAGAGCCCGCCTCGCAAGCTCTGTCGTGAATTCATAAAGTAGCCTTATAATAATACGCTGTGCAGATGTCAATGTCAAGCGTTTTCCTTGATATTTAATGCTGTACAAGTACTTAATATATTAGGCTAACAGTCCCTGCTGCGTCTAACCGCATACATCATTATGGCTGCTGCATTAGATGCATTAAGAGAATTGATACTGCCCTTCATAGGAATCGAAATTGAAAGGTCGCACTTCTCCTTAACAAGCCTGCTGATACCTTTTCCTTCATTTCCGATCACTAGAGCTATCGCACCTTTCATCACGCCTTCTGTCTCATAATATGATTTTCCATCCATATCCACTGCTGCTACCCACACACCCTGTGCTTGCAGCTCTTCGATGGTCCGAGATATATTGGTCACTCTCGCAACCGGCATGCGTTCTAGTGCTCCTGCTGAAGTCTTAGCCACGGTACTTGTAAGTCCACAAGCATTGCGCTTAGGGATTATAACTCCATGAGCATTAGCACACTCTGCCGTCCTTATGATCGCACCAAGGTTGTGTGGATCAGAAATCTCATCGAGCACCATAATAAAGGGCGGTTCATCACTGTCTACTGCTCGTTCCATAATCTCTTCAACTGTTGAATATGAGTATGCAGATATCTCCGCTGCCACTCCCTGATGCTTCTCCCCTGGAGCCATTCTATCAAGCACTATTCTAGGAACTGTATCCACCACTATGCCAGCATCCTTAGCCATAGCTCTGATTTTTACGACGGAGCCCTCGGCTCCTGCCGCCATGTAGATCTTTTCGATCTCGCGGCCGCTCTTGATCGCTTCGATTACCGGATTGCGGCCGGCTATCAGATTCGCGGCTGGAGCACTCTGCTCCTCAGAAAAGCTGCCGCCACGGTTGTCCCTTTCGGCATTTCTATATGTATTGCTATACGCATCTCGCGGGCGGCTGCTTGAGTTTCTGCTGCGTTGAGAGTTGCTATAACTCCCTGAGTTGCCATTACGCTGAGAACTACCATATCCCCCAGCGTTACCGCTAGTACGTTTAATTCTTCCTGTACTCCCTCCAGTATTGCCGCGAAACTCTTCAGTAAACTCTCGATCATAAGGTCTAAACGCAGCTTTTCCTCGCTCCGCACGTCTCTGATACACTCCGTGTGCATCACGTCTGTTCTTACCACGAGCACCCGTTTTCTTTTTATCTGATTTTGCCATTACTTCTCTACTTTCTCGTACAAAGTGAACTCATAGTCTATACCATTCTCGCTATGCATCTCACTCTTCCACGTCTCTTTAAAATCTTCATCCTCGTCAAGGTTAACCATGAATTTGTCAGCATATAAATCTGCGTGCATCTTAGTTACGAAACACTTGTCGCAATTTTTGTAGAACTTCCTATATATGCTCTCTCCGCCGATAATAAATACATGCTCTGGGTCATACTGCTCGAGCTCCTTGAATAGCTCCTCCTCGCTGTGCACGGCTATGCATCTTTCAGCCTCGAAGTTTTCGTTTGATGTGAGCACGTAATTTATGCGCTTCGGGAGTCCCCTCTGCTTAGGCAGGCTCTCGAGAGTTCTGCGCCCCATCACTACGACCCCGTCAGTCGTCTTTTCCTTGAAATACTGCATGTCTCCAGGAATCGATGCGAGCAATTCGTTGTCACACCCGATGCCCCATTTCTCATCAACAGCTACAATTAGATTCATACTTCACCTCAGTTTGTTATATTCGTGCGCTATGCACTCACATGCTGATATTAACATTCATATAATATTTAAGACGGCACCTCGATATAGCTACGGCACCGTCTGTATAATCTCGAATTAAATCGCTACTGGAATGTTTTTCACCTGCGGGTTCTTCTTGTATTCCTCGACGATTAGATCCTCAACTGTGAAGTCGTAGAAATTCTTTACCTCAGGATTTAGTGTCACCTTAGGCGCAGGATACTGTGGACGCTCGATGAGCTCCTTAACTATATCCACGTGCCTATCGTAGATATGAGCATCTGAAATCACGTGTATTAGCTCCCCCGCCTTGAGACCGCTAACTTGTGCAAACATCATCAGAAGCAGTGCATACTGCACAACATTCCAATTATTTGCTGTCAGTATGTCCTGCGAACGCTGATTTAGAATCGCATTGAGCGTATCGCCTTTTACATTGAAAGTCATGCTGTATGCACAAGGCTCTAAGTTCATCTCGCTTAGATCAGCAAAGTTATACATGTTAGCCATGATTCTTCTGGAGCATTTGTCATGCTCAAGCAGCCACAGGATATTATCGACCTGATCCATCTCGCCCTGTTTGAACTTATACTTAACCCCCAGCTGGTATCCATACGCCTTACCGATGGTGCCGTCTTCACCAGCCCACTCATCCCAGATGTGACTTCCGAGGTCAGAAACCCTGTTCGACTTCTTCTGCCATATCCACAGTAGCTCGTCAAACGCGAGCTTGATAGCCGTAGGTCTTACGGTAAGAGCAGGAAACTCCTCCTGTAAATCATATCTATTTACCACGCCAAAATTCTTAATCGTATGCGCAGGTGTTCCGTCTGGCCAGTGAGGTCTTACTTTCTGCCCTTCAGTGCTAAATCCATTAGCAATTATATCTTCACACATGCTCACAAACAGTTTATCCGCCTTGCTCACTCTAATCCTCCTCAATAATTCGGACAGCCTCTGCCAAAACTTCCTCAAGTCTGGTCTCATCTCCATCCATATGAAGCGCACCTATCAGTGCCTCAAATCCCGTAGCAATCTTGTACTTGCGTGGGTCAGCATTTTTAGGTCTCGATGTCGCACGCTTATTCCTTGCGCGCTTAACGAGTTTCTGCTCCTCTTCCGTTAGAAAATCATTCATCATGGACTTTATAGCCTTGGCCTGCCCATCAGAAGACACGTATGATACCGCCCTCTTATGCACCTTGCCAACATCGCTTTTGTTACGTCCAATTAAAAGTTCCCTGATATGTAGTTCGTAGACAGCATCGCCTATATAGGCGAGCGCCGTCGTATTCATGCTCTTGATATCGTTATGCATCTGCTTTAATTATCTGAACTCCCTGTGGAGTATCCTTGAGAGTATATCCCATACTAGCCAGTTGATCTCTGATTTCATCAGCTCTAGCCCAGTTTTTCTCCTTACGAGCCTGCTGTCTCTCGTCTACGAGGGCCTGGATATCCTCGCCTACCGCATTTTCACTACTTCTCTGAAGCACACCAAGGACGTCAGCGAGTTCATGGATAATCTCGAGAGCCTTTCCCGCAAACCCCTTTGATGCTCCACCTTCAATCTCCACGTTAATAGCCGAAACTAGCTCGAAGAGGGCACCTATAGCACCTGCAGTATTAAGGTCATCACTCATGCACTCTATGAATTTTTCCTTATAGTCTATAAACGACTTAACCGTCTCCTCTTCCTTCTCTGTTATCTTATCAGAGCCATTCTGAACGAGGAACTCCAAAGTCTCGGTAGCGTTTATAAGCCTATCATATCCCTGCTTAACATGCTTCATACCTTCATCGCTAAAGTTGATAGGTCCTCTATACTGAACGCTCAGTAGGAAGAACCTGATAAAGTCACCGTCGTACTCCTTACGAATATCTCTAACTGTAAAGAAGTTATTTAGCGACTTCGACATCTTCTCGCCATCAACCATGATGTATCCGTTGTGCATCCAGTAGTTCGCAAAAGGAGCGCAGTTGCACGCCTCGGACTGAGCGATTTCATTTTCATGGTGAGGGAACTTGAGATCCTGCCCGCCGCCGTGAATATCTATAGTTGTGCCGAGATGCTTCTTGGACATAGTCGAACACTCGATGTGCCAGCCTGGCCTACCCTTGCCCCAAGGAGAATCCCATGCAATCTCATCATCTGTCTTCTGTGCTTTCCAAAGAGCAAAATCAAGAGGGTCCTTCTTAACCTCCCCGATAGCAATCCTAGCACCAGACTCTAGGTCGTCAATATTCTGTCCTGATAGCTTCCCGTACTCCGGGAACTTGCGCGTGATGTAGTAAACGTCACCATCAGCCTCATACGCATAACCTTTCTCAATTAGCGTACTGATGAACTCGATGATATCCTCGATATGCTCGGAAACCTTAGGGTGCACGTCAGCCTTTATTACGTTGAGAGCTTCCGCATCTTTGAAATACTCTTTGATGTACTTCTCCGATACCTCAAGTGCCGGTAATTTCTCTTCCTTTGCCTTGTTGATAATTTTGTCATCAACGTCTGTAAAGTTCTGCACGAACTTAACGTCATATCCGATATATTTAAAAAACCTACGCAGAGTGTCGAACACTACGAACGGTCTAGCATTACCTATATGAAAATAGTTGTAAACCGTAGGACCACAAACGTAGATATTGACTTTTCCTTCATGGATAGGTACAAACTCTTCCTTGCGTCTAGTCATAGAGTTGTAAATCTTCATTTCTTTCCTCCACTAAATCATGTATCGACTTATTTCGTCATTTCCCATTTGGGTATAGCTGTTTTGATTATACACCAACGACAGCGCCTACGCACGCAATAATGACAAGTACGAGCATCGGATTTATCTTAAATTTTTGAATTAACAGTATAGTCAGTCCACAAAGAACTATCGATATCACATCTATGTGCATGCCCCCTACGGAAACCGTCATGTCTCGAAGTACCGAGAAGTTTCCACCAAGAGTATGTTCTGGCATTATAGCCGCCTTTCCGATAGTGATTACCGCCGCCGCTATAAGTCCTACAGTTGCTGGCCTGATACCTTCGAGGGCTCCCCTAACCGCAGTGCTTTCTTTATAGCGCTCTACAGCGTTTGCAACCATAGCGATAATTATAAATGCAGGGGTTGCAACCCCTAAGGTCGCCAGCGCCGATCCGAGGTATCCCCCGACTTCGTATCCCACATACGTAGCAGAATTGACTGCCACTGGTCCCGGGGTAACTTGGGCGATCGCAACGATATTTGCAAACTGCTCAGGGGTTATGTTCGTAAATTCTTTGATACTATCGTATATAAGCTGGATGATTGCAAGCCCACCACCGAATCCGAAAAGTCCTATCTTAAAGAAGGCAATAAACAACTTTGCTAACAGCATCACTCATCGTCTCCTTCTTTATTTTTCTCATATACTTCAATTACATCTGCTTGTTCATCCCTCTGCTTTACAAAAGCTTGATGGTCTCTCTCATTTGCATCTGATACAGATTTTTCGCAACCTCTAGTGTCGATAGATGACTTCGTCAAAAAAGCATACCCAATGCCGAGAGCCAGGAATAGCACGATGATATAAACCACATTTATCTTGAGAACAGCAATAAGTATGAAACTACCTACAGCACCGATCGCACTGAAAGCATCCTTAATAACGCCCTTAGCAACCTGATATACGGCAATAATAATAAGACCAAGTGCCGCAGCCCTAAGGCCTCCGAGCGCTCCTTGGACGTATGGATTGCCGTCTATAAAATTCATACCTTTTGCTATAATAACGATTATCACAAACGAGGGAAGTATCACACCGAATGTTGCAACAAAGGATCCAATCAGCCCTCGCTTCTTGAATCCTACGTAAGTTGCCATATTGATGGCGATAACACCTGGTAACCCCTGACAGATAGCGATGATATCTATCATCTCATCTTCAGTGAACCACTTCTTGTCTTTGACCATAATATTAGAGAGGATGGGAATCATAGCGACCCCACCCCCGATTGTGAACAAGCCCAGTTTGAAAAATGTGACGAATACTTCCAGCATTTTTCCTCCTAATTCTCAGGACTGTAAATCACCTTGTAATTAATATTGTACCTCCGGTATTATAATCCGAAGATTTCCTTGTCAACGAGTTCTACCGCTGCCTTGATTGCATCCTCTGCCGAAAGAACCTCATTGCTCTCTTCACGTCTTAACTTGTACTCAACGTTTCCGTCCTTAGCAAGCTTACCAACTGTAATTCTAATAGGAATACCAATTAGGTCCGCATCGTTGAACTTAACACCAGCTCTCTCATCCCTATCATCTACGATAACTTCAACGCGCTTAGCTTCTAGTTCTGACTCAATCTTATTAGCAAGATCCATCTGAATCTCATCCTTAGGGTTGATAACAGTTACAATTACATGGTATGGAGCGACTGACATTGGCCAGATGATACCCTTATCATCGTGACTCTGTTCAACGACAGCCTGCATAGTTCTTGTAACACCGACTCCGTAGCAACCCATCCAGTAGATCTGGTCTTCGCCATTCTCATCCTTATACGTTGCATTCATTGACTCTGAGTACTTAGTTCCTAGCTTGAAGATCTGACCAACCTCGATACCTCTTGTGTGCTTGATTGGAGCTCCACAGTGTGGGCATGGATCGCCTTCCTTGAGCGTCTTGATATCTGTCACGATATCTCCAACGTAGTCTCTGCCATAGCAAACACCCTTCATATGGTGATCTTCCTTATTAGCTCCAGCAACCATGTTCTTAGTTCCAACTAGCTCGCTATCGACAACAATCTTGCAGTTATGAATTCCTACCGGTCCTGTAAATCCACCAACGATTCCTGTAACAGGCCCCATCTCATCCTCGTCTGCAAACTCTATATAGTGCTCAGGTATTCCAAGCGCATTTACAAGCTTAATCATGTTAACGTCTCTATCTCCTCTGATAAATACGCAAACATAATCAGCTGGATTTAAATCCTGATCAAATGTAGTGAACATGAGCGCCTTTATAGTTTTCTTTTCATCCACTTCCAGATAGTCACATACATCCTTGATAGTCTTGGTTCCTGGTGTATAAACTACCTCTAATTCTTGTTCTGGCTCGTCTATTGGCTTCTCATCGATGCACTCAGCTCTCTCGATGGTAGCAGCCATATCACACTTCTCACAGTATGCGATTTCACTCTCGCCAACATTAGATAGAGCGGAAAACTCGTGGGAGTTGCTTCCACCTATTGGGCCGTTATCGGCCTCTACAATTCTGAAGTCTAGCCCGCATCTTGTAAATGTTCTTACGTATGCTTCATACTGCAGTCTGTAGGCCTCTTCTAGGTCTTCTGGAGTTCTGTCAAATGAATACGCATCCTTCATGATAAACTCGCGAGATCTCATCAGACCATATCTTGGACGAGCTTCATCACGATACTTAAACTGGATGTGGTATAGCTGAAGAGGAAGTTCCCTATATGACGAAATCTCCTGCTTTACAATGTTAGTACATAGCTCCTCACATGTAGGAACAAGGCAGAAGTCTCTACCATTTCTATCCTTGATTCTCCATAGTTCTGGTCCATAAGCGTACCATCTACCGGACTCCTTCCAGAGTTCAGATGGATTTACATGAGGCATGTGAAGCTCCTGGCAGCCAATTCTATCCTGCTCCTGTCTTACTATCTCTTCTATCTTTCTGATTGTCCTCCAGCCAAATGGCATGAAGGTATATATACCAGCAGCTTCCTTCTTAATTAGGTTAGCTCTGATCATAAGCTTGTGGCTGACTAGTTCTGCTTCGTTTGGTGCTTCTCTCAACGTCTTGAGATGGAGCCTCGATAATTTCATAGTTAAAATCTCCCTTCTATTGTGCAAACAGCTTGCGCTGCAATGCCTTCTTCTCTTCCGGTAAATCCAAGCTTCTCTGTCGTCGTAGCTTTCACGTTTACCGCGCCAACGGACATCTCAAGTGCCTCGGCAATGTTCTCTCTCATCTTATCTATATGCGGTGCCAGCTTAGGTCTCTCTGCTATTATCGTGATATCGACATTGCCGATACTTACATTGCCAATTATCTTCTTGACCTCACGAAGAAGCTCTACGCTATCTGCACCCTTATATCTCACATCTGTATCAGGAAAATGCTTTCCTATGTCGCCTAAGCATGCTGCTCCGAGCAACGCGTCCATCAGAGCATGCGTTGCCACATCAGCATCCGAATGTCCGACTAGCCCCTTGTCGCTGGGGAGTGGAACCCCGCACAGTATAAGTCTGTGCCCTTCGGCGAGTCTATGAACATCATATCCTGTACCTACTCGTATTCCCATAGGGATGTCCTTTCCGGTAGTTATTTTGGTATTGACATAATCTCCTTCAACGAGCGCTATATCTATCCCAAAATATTCCGCGATAGAGGCATCATCCGTACCGACATATCCATCACCTCTCGCCTTGTCGTAAGCAGCCATCAAACTGCCTAATTTAAAGCACTGCGGCGTCTGCACAGCGACCACTCTATCTCTATCAATAGATTTACTATTAATTATAGGATAATCATTATGTGATGACAAGTCGTTAAAAAATTCACTTGTTGATTTTTTTGTAATTCTGAGCGAATCAATCATTGGAACTACAGTGCACGTAGCCTCGTTATCTCTCATGGCTGCTATATTTCTATCTATGATTTCATCAGTAATCTCAGTCCTCGCTGCATCATGAATCAATATTACTGCTTCGCTAACTTCTAAAATGCCATTGTCATCAGATTTGCAACTCTCAGCTAGATAGCTTGAGATCGCCTGCAAACCATTATAAACCGACTCACCTCGAGAATTCCCGCCATACGAACATCGGACAGGCTTGTTGTACAAGTGTTCTATCCTATCCGCTATTTGAAAGAATATCTCATCGTATTCTCTATCTTGTGGTATGAGGAGAAATACCGCATCTATATCCTCATGTGATGCAAAAACTGACGCTGTTCGCTCAATCACCGTCGTCCCCTTGTAGCTTAGAATCTGCTTAGGAATTTCAGTTCTCATCCGCGAACCTTTGCCTGCTGCTGCGATAAGTGCAATATGGGTGTTACGAGCCTCATTCTCTGTAATACGCTTATAATTATTTGTTTTAATTGTTATATCCGTCCTTTATCTAGTCTAAAAAGAATTTACGCCCTTGCGCTCATGACTCTTTTAAGTAAGTCAATTACATTATCGCATTATGTATTGAGGCGTGCAAATATCATTTTGCCTGCTGATGTCTGTATCACGCTCGTAACTGTCACTACCACACTTTCAGCGATATGGTCAACACCGCCCTCAACTACTATCATCGTGCCGTCATCCAGATAGCCAATGCCCTGCTCACGGTCTTTACCACGCTTAACGATGTCAACGAGCATCTTCTCACCAGGAATAACTACAGGTTTAATTGCATTTGCCAGTTCATTGATATTAAGCACCTTAATATCATTTATAGTTGCTACTTTGTTGAGATTGAAATCAGTGGTAATCAAGTTGGCATTTATTTCACATGCTAGCTTAATAAGCTTTACATCCACCTCGGCAATGTCGTCAAGATGCCTGAGCTTAGTAGTGTTATTATAGACCTCTACGTTAAATTCGTTTCTAATCTGATTTATGATATCGAGTCCTCTTCTTCCACGGACACGTTTGATGTTATCACTAGAATCGGCAATATGTCGAAGTTCATCAAGCACAAATGTAGGGATGACAATCTTGCCATCGATGAATCCTGCCCTCATAATGTCGAGTATTCTTCCGTCGATTATTACGCTCGTATCAACGACTTTAGGTATACCTGCATGAACTTTTTCATGGTTGCGAATTGCAAGGTTATCAAGAGTTTTTCGATTCCCCTTGACCTTAGCTGACGCGACAACAAAACCAAAGAAACCAAGCACAAGGTATAGTGCAATCGTAAACACTGAATACCATAGTGGTGGCAAAAGCGATCTATAACTCATAGAAATTATTAATGCGATAACTAGTCCTATAACCACTCCAGCAGCATCGATGAAAATCACATCTATAGATACATCCTTAAGATCATGCTCGATATACGACGACGCTTTCTTCTGTTTGTTAATGAGTGTCGGTGCGAAAATTCTAAAAATAAGTCCGAAAATGATGACGAAAAGCACCAGTATGCTAAAATCCGCTACACTCGTGACAACAACTTTATTGAAGCTTACATTCTTAAGTTCCATTTGAAGTACGCAAAACAAAAGACTTCCGATAATGCCGCCAATAACGAACAGAATCGCAGAATATAGTTTCTTAATCAATTTATCACCTCCTTTTGCCAAAAATTAAACAATCGTTTTTATAATAATGGGCACTTGCGGTCAAGGCTTGACACACAAGCACCCTAATGGCTAAATGTTAGATTCGACGAGGCTATCTGCCTCGTCGAGAGAAAGTCCTCCTGCGAGCACAAGTTCACTCTCGAGGATTTGCTTAGCATTTCCGAGGAGTTTCTTCTCCCCTGTCGAAAGCTTCTTGACTCTGTCACTACGAACAAGGTTTCTCACCACACAGGCAACTTCATAAATATCCCCAGTGCGAAGCTTCTCTGTATTCTCTCTATATCTCCTATTCCAGTTATTAGACATCTTATCTGACTTGTCACCAAGGACTTTAAGCACTCCTTGGATATCTTCCTTACATATGATAGCCCTAACTCCCACCTTGTCCGAATTATCGACAGGAACCATCACGTGCATCTTGCTGTACGGGAGGCTTACATGATAATAGCGGCAAATCTCACCGAGAACTTCTTTTTCTTCGATTTCAGTAACAACTCCCGCTCCGTGCATTGGATATGCAATACTATCTCCAATATTGAACACAGCAGCCTCCTTTCTCTACAATCAACATATTGAAATTATAATATAATTGCATTTTTTAAGCAACACATGAATTTTTCAGATTAGCATGTTCAATTCATGATGTCAATATATTTATGAATAGTTGCTACACATTGATATATAAAAGACAAGGAATTAGAGTTTAAACTCTAATTCCTTGAATATAGAGTATGATTCAAAACCATACTATAAGTTCTGATGAAGAAAGTTGCTATTTATTTCTGTAGGCGCTTGCGCATGTACAATGCAGCCAGTATCGTCGCTACAGATGTAGCGAATACTACAACAGGCACAGTCAAATCAGTTTTATCTCCTGTCTTTGGCGACTTTGGTTTCTTTTCAAGAGTATTATACATAACAACATGTTCCTTCTGCCCTGCAACAAATTCTATTTTTTCATTACTAAGCTGATAACCTTTAGGTGCTGCAAGCTCGCTCAATATATACTTTCTACCATTTACAAGATTCTTGATATCATGAGGGGTATCTGTAGAAGTCCATTCATCTACAACATCGCCACTCTCAGCATCGATAACCTTCATCTGTGCGCCAGGCAATTCACTCTTATTAGTTATATCCTGTTTGCTTATCTTTACATCATTGAATTTAAGCCACGTTACCTGGAATTGTGTAACTGCTGTCTTATCCTCAATTATTCTAAGAGTACCTATATCCTGCTTACCTCTCTCGGTCTTGACAACTAAAGGCTCATATTTAAAGTTTTTTCCGATTTCGCCTGTGCTATAAACTCCGCTTACACCTGGATTAGCTTCAAGATGGAAAACATCACCAACAGAAAGGGTTACTTTACCTGTAAGTACAGTTCCATCCTTCTTAACTACCTTAACTCCATTTGGAACATTGAACGAAAGTTTTTGGCCTGCTGTACCTTTAACTTCATTGTCCTCAGTCACCTGTACTTTTCTCTTTGCATCCCAAGATGTTTTGAGATTTTTCTTCGCAAACTGAGTAATCCCACTTGGTGGCATAGGCTTGCTATTAAGGAAATCCTTAAATTCCTTCACTCCCTCAACATTATTATAGTTGTTAACATTGCCATAGAAATCACTCAACGCAAGTGAAGTTATAACTACACCCTTAGCCTCATCACCATTAAATCCTTCCCAAGGTTCTGCGCCATACTGTCCATAATAAAGTGCTTTTGCAACATTAGTATTATTATAAATCTCTTCACTTATTGGATTTGTTCCTGAAGGATCACCATTATGAGATTCCAAGCAGAAGCACTTGTGTTCCCCCTTGTATATGAATATAGTTGCACGATAACCTTTGTAATTTCCAACATTCTTTGCAACTATGTCATTAGCATCTGCGTTTACACGTTTAGGCATCATTGATACAAAAACTGTAAAAATTAATGTCATAATAGCAAGAATAAGGAGAAAATGCTTACCTTATTCTTAAACCAATCTGATTGTGAGTCATATAAACCTCCCATTTATAAAATAAGTGTGTTAATGTGTATATTATAACACATCATAATCACGTCATGGTAACATAAATCAGCAAATTACCATTTCTTCGTTATTTTATAAAAGCTCTAAACTTTCTGAACTGATCATCACTAAATGATAGAGTTTGATAAACAAAATTCCAAGTATACTTTTATGATTCAATATACATCCACACTTTACAATCTTGTTTTCTTCAATGGATTTCCACAATGTGAAGATACGTTGTGATATAATGTACGAAATTCAGGAACTTTAATCCAAATTAGTGTTTTATATTGTTCGCATGATGTGAAAGGAACGAGATATGAAAAAACTACTTGTAGTAGATGACGAAGCAAAAATCAGAGAGGTCATCAAGGAATATTCAGAATTTAGTGGCTATGAGGTTACAGAAGCCGCAGACGGAATGAGTGCTATCGGGCTATGTAAGCTTAACGATTATGACTTGATTATCATGGATGTAATGATGCCTAAACTAGATGGATTTAGCTCTGTTAAGGAAATCAAGAAGTTTAAAGATATCCCTGTCATCATGCTTTCGGCAAGAGGAGAGGAATATGACAAACTATTTGGTTTCGAACTAGGTGTAGATGACTACGTGGTAAAACCATTCAGTCCTAAGGAGCTTATGGCTCGTGTAAATGCTGTTATTACAAGACACGAAGGTGCCGACAACGGAACTAGCAACATCATGAAATTCGATGGACTCGAGGTTAACTTTGCAGCTCGTACAATTTACATAGACGGTAATAGAGTAAATCTCACACCTAAGGAGTATGATCTTCTCTTTTATCTGATACAGAATAGAAATATCGCACTATCACGAGATAAGCTTCTCTCTGACATCTGGGGGTATGATTTCTTCGGTGACGATAGAACCATTGATACTCACATCAAGAATCTGAGAAATAACCTCGGTCCTTACCGTGATTTTATCGTTACACTAAGAGGCGTGGGTTATAAGTTTGAATATGAAGACAAAGAAAAGTAAATGGGATCCGAACAGTATACGTGCTGTATCGCTTATGTACTTTATGGTCTTTGCCGCTGTAATCCTTCTCATGGTATGGTTCATGCAGAGCTTTTTTATGAATACTTACTACGAGCGAATGATGGCCCAAGAAGCGCAGACGACGGCAAACAAGCTAGGCAACTATTATTCTACTAACAAAGATAATTTCGATGCGTATGCACGACAAGCTGCTGATAGAAACGGTCTCTATATAAGACTCGAAACAGCTGATTTGACTTCAGAATACGGAAACAGTGGCTTGTCACAGGGCGACCTCCCTCATTATCAGTTTGAGATTTCAGATGCAAAGGATAAGCTCGCTAAGAGCTCTCTAGGCAAAATTTCCCTCACTGTCACTGAAAAAGGAAATAAGGCATCACACCTAGTATACGCTACATATCTCGGGAATCGTGATGACGGAAATATTCTGTATATGATTGCTCCTCTATACCCGGTGGAGTCTACCATATCCATCTTACGTTCACAGCTGCTATACATCACGTTTATAACGTTGATGATTGCCAGCATGCTCGCAATCATAATGTCAACTTGGTTATCGCTACCTATTGCGAGCATCACGAAATCCGCTGTACAGCTGAGTAACGGCAATTATAACGTGAATTTTAATGGGGGGATATTTACCGAGACCAACGAACTAGCTAGGACGCTCAATAAAGCTTCATATGAGATGCAGAAGACGGACTCATATCAACGAGACTTGATTGCTAATGTGTCACACGACCTAAAGACTCCCCTAACAATGATAAAATCATATGCCGAAATGATTAACGATATATCAGGAGATAATCCCGAGAAGCGTGCTGAACATCTCGCAGTTATTATCGCAGAGGCAGATAGGCTCAACAAGCTTGTATCTGATATGCTCTCTGCTTCAAGGCTTCAGTCTAACTCAGCTGAGCTAAACATGACTAAATTCGATATCGTAAAGGCCGCTACAGAGGTAGAAGAGACATTCGAGGTGCTGAATCAGCAAGAGGGCTACAATATATCCTTCAACAAATGTAAGACTGCGTATGTATATGGTGATTACGATAAGCTTAAACAAGTTATGGCAAATCTAATATCCAATGCTATTAAGTATTGTGGCAAGGATAAGTACGTGCGAATCGAACTCAAGAAAGTCGGTCGAAATGTTAGATTCGATGTAATTGACCACGGTGACGGAATAGCTGCTGAAGAGATATCCCACGTATGGGAACGCTATTACAGAACTAGCGCTAACCGAAATCGCAACATAGAAGGGACTGGCCTCGGCTTATCCATCGTAAAGGGCATCCTAAGCCTCCACAACGCTAAT
Source organism: Mogibacterium neglectum (assembly GCF_030644205.1). NCBI lineage: Bacteria > Bacillati > Bacillota > Clostridia > Peptostreptococcales > Anaerovoracaceae > Mogibacterium > Mogibacterium neglectum. The sequence goes on along the minus strand of NZ_CP128647.1, from coordinate 342,320 downwards.
TATGGGGTTGAGAGTGAAGAAGGCAAAGGAAGCGATTTCTGGTTTGAACTGGCTACTGTCAAAAAATAGATTGTGAGAGATAGATAAGTTCAGCGTACTATATGACAGAAGACGTTTTAGGCAAGACACAATTTAATGATAGGAAAACAGGAAGGTGAGCAGTTCAATAGTCACCTTCCTGTTTTGGTTTTTGATTATAAGCTGTACTGGACGCGGCAGCCGCAGGACAAGCTGCTGCGTCCAGGATTTGATTTTAGTTCCTGTCTATAAAGGCTTTGATGGCAGACGCGAGGCTCTCTGCTCCTACAACCTGGATATCAGCATTAGGATTTGACACCTTGACATTGCCCCGTGGCAAGATCACGGTTTCGTATCCTAGTCTAGCTGCTTCACTTACTATACGGTCAGCATTCCTCACCGCTCGCAGATTGCCGGTAAGCCCGACCTCGCCGAGCGCCACTACGCGGCGAGGCGAGGTGCGCTCGAGGAACGAGCTGTAGATCGCGAGCGCGACGGCCAGGTCTGCACCTGGCCCATCGGGCTTCAGTCCGCCGACCACATTGACATAAACGTCATGATTCAGCAACGAGATTCCGACTTTCTTCTCAAGCACAGCCAGAATCATATTGAGTCTATTATTATCGATACCGATTGCGCTTCGGCGCGCGAAACCGACATTGGCAGGCGTCACTAGTGCCTGAATTTCAAAGAACACAGGACGGCTGCCCTCATAGAGCGCCGAAGCGACCGAACCCTCTTCCCTGATATCCGAGCTCTCGAGCAGAGTTCCCGACAAGTCTCTAACTTCGGTCATACCTCTAGAGCCCATGCTGAATGCCCCAATTTCCTCGGTGGTTCCAAATCTGTTTTTGACAGAACGAAGAATCCTGAGATCTCTATCTCGCTCACCCACAAAGTTAAGCACGCAGTCAACCATGTGCTCGATAGTCTTAGGCCCAGCGAGGTCACCTAACTTATTGACATGAGCAACTATGAAAATCGGCACATTATTTGTCTTAGCATACTTCATGAGCAGATTTGAACACGCACGAATCTGCGTGATGCTGCCAGCAGTGTTGTCCAGCTCCTCCGAATACATCGTCTGAATTGAATCTATCACAAGGAATTTCGGTTTTGTCTGCTCACAGGCCGCAAGCACACTATCTATGTTGTTCTCTGGAAAAATGAACAGATTATCAGACAGATTTTCGCATACGCGGTCAGCCCTTAGCTTCACCTGTTCCTCAGACTCCTCACCGCTAACATAGAGAACTGTTCCATTATTAAGCGCAATCGAATTGGCAGACTGAATTATCAGTGTTGACTTCCCAATTCCAGGTTCACCAGATATCAGAATCATCGAACCGAGCACGATTCCGCCACCGAGAACTCTATCGAGCTCACTAATCCCAGATGTAATCCTCGTGTAATTTCCAGTCCCCACGCCTTTTAGCTTTGATGGAGTCGCCCTGCTAGTCGTCCTCCTGCGCGCGTCACTATCAGCATCCGGTTTAACCTTTTGCTCTACAATCGAATTCCACGCACCACAGTAAGAGCACTGCCCCTGCCAGCTCGGAAACTCGTTGCCACACTCCGCACACATATATACTGATTTCACTTTCTTAGCCATCTAATTCAAATACTCCTTTAAAATCGGATTGTCATGAGCTCGCAAGAGTGCCTCTGTTCCTAATGAGACACTTCATCTGCGCTACTACGCCTATCCACTAGAGGTCAATCTCTGCTTTGCCTCGCTCATACATTACTTCAGCGAGTCGCTGTTTCATTTTAAGCTTAGCCTGTCGTTACTCCGTTCCTCTTCCTATCTTACCTCAATTCCCTGAGTAAGCCCCTGCATCCATCCATGACATCATTATACGTCACATCAAAATCCCCTGTATACCAAGGATCTGCAATACCACCACTTCTGCCCGCATGTTTGAGCAGTAGCGAGACCTTGCCCTCTTCATCGCTACCGACAAACCTCTTTATGTTGCGCAGATTATTCTCATCCATGGCTATCAAATAGTCAAACCTATCGTAGTCATCCTCTGTCATCTGCCTTGACCTATGCGGTATAACGGGTATTCCCTCTTTCCCGAGTTTCTTCACCGTTCCGTAGTGCGGTGGATTTCCGATTTCCTCCCTGCTAGTCGCAGCAGAGTCTATTTCAAATTCATCGCTTAGCCTCGCTTCATTCACGAGGTGCGTCATTACCGATTCTGCCATAGTTGAACGACAGATGTTGCCGTGGCAGATGAATAAGATTTTTGTCATAGTTTTGATTTGCTCCTTTTTGCACAAATCCCTGTTTTACATGGGCTTCTGTGATTTTTGTAAAAAGTTCTGAAATGACTGATTGTTACAAATCAGAGCAGAATTTAGCAAGTTATTACTACCTGTTAGTAGTAACATTAGTTGTAAAACGAAAATTATTACTATTAAGTATTATAATAATATCCCCGCGTCGAACGCGTGGTTGTTAAGTAGGTGGGCAAAGCCCTCTGCTCCTCTCAGATACGTCCACCGCACAAACGCGGTCTATCAGTTGCGTTTTGCCTTAACCTACTTTTTCTTTTTCCTGAACGCTCCAGATTCGCTCATGGTTAGCTGGTCTCCCATTTTATCTTTCAGTTGTTTTGATATATACTCGTGTATTCTTGCTTCGTTTTACTGTATCTACATTCTGTTCCTTTGTTTGCAGCTGATAGACCGCATTCAAAGTCCGACAGAAGGGTTTTTTATTTTCAATTTCTGCTCATCGGCAAAACTTTTACTGAACCACACGTCCAACACGTGGTTTCACTTATACAAAAAGCCGCAGACACATAATCTACGGCTTTGGCTCTACGAACACTGCTTCAAAATATAATCCATTCCATCATCCAATTTCATAACCTTTGCATTCTTTGATAGTATCTTAATAATTATATTGAGATTGCTCATATCTTCATAATCTGAATCATATATGAATAATACTTTCTTTTGTGATCCCAACTCGCCAGCTACAAAAGACCATTGTCTAGCACTTCCAATAACTCTCTTTAAGTTTTTTCCCTTAAAGGAGAACATTTTAATGCACACATTTCCAACTTGATAATCAAAGGAAATTTCATCACTATATGGTCCATCAATCTTTTGGGTAGTAAATTCAAGATTATTTGATTCAAGCACTCTACGAATTAATTTCTTTTCTTCATTGTTATTTAATCTCCGTGATTTTGGTAAATCATATTTCAAATATAATTTCGATAAATTATCTATATAATCCTCATTTTCATTGACTGAAAGAGTCCTAACTGGCGAGAACCTAAATTCATTTGCATACACTCTAACGTATGAAGAAAGGTCAAATTCTTTGTTAAAATTAAAAATAGAAGTCTCAACTTCATCTTTAATTCCGCGTAAATAGAGTTTAACAAAATCAATATCCGCTTCATCATCAAAAGCATGAAAACGTTGGAAATTAGAAATATATTTGAAATCACGTTGTCCTTTTGTTACATTGTGAAATAACACACCTATACATAAGCACTCATCTGATATAGGTGAATGATAATAATTCAATGCTGCATATTCAATGTGGTACATAATATTTCCTCCTTTCCTATCTGTTATTGTATGTCAAAACTGTAGATATTATAACATCCAAATTATCTACTCTGTATAGGATATAATTTACAAGTTCATCAATATCTTTCTGTTTGGGTTTCCACTCTTCGGGAATAATGTCGATAATTCTCATTATTGTATCACGATTAATCTTGCGTTTAAATATCAAGCTTTCTTTTTCCAACATCTCTTTTGTAACAGAAAAATTATGAAAAAACATTTCATACAAGTAAGAATTATATTCCAGCACTTTTGTGTCTAATAAATCATTTTCTTCCATTGCCCTTTTCAAGCAACTCGCATCCCAAGACGTTTGATTTATAAAAACATGTGTATGGTCTATTACTTTTAGTGAAACATCATCCTTACAAAATCGCACTAATAAATTTCCAAAATTTCTATCTGTATTAAATATAACATGATCAAATAGTAGAAGCTTTACAAAATCCTTTTTATTTCTCATTTTACTGATAATGGTGGGAAGTAGTTTTGTAACTTTTGGCATATATTCTGAAAAAAAAGCTTTTCCATAATTATGCGAAGTAGCAAGTTCTTCATCTTGTATTTCCGAAGAACTATCCAAAATGCAAACACCCGATTTTGGCATCGGAATAGCTAATAAAATAGCCAAACGATAGCATAAATACTCATTAAAGAGCACTAAATTCCCTTCCGGTCCATTATATAATTTTGCAACAACCTGTGTTTCATCTTCTAAAATTGCAAATTTAGGTTCTGTAGAACCAAGGTTCATGTTGTAGCACAATTGACTAATTTTTGGCTCGTTAATGAATATCACCTCCCAATAATTATTTGAATTACTATATCAGAAACCGCCTACATTTACGAGCCAAAATTTATTTAAAACATCCTATATTATCTTAAATATTTTCTGCGACATCGGTTTCTCATTTTTCTTTTCGACCTCTGCCTGTGCCTTTCTAAATTCTTCCATTTGATTCAGTTCTTAATCTGTATAATCGAATCCGATATGCGTGTAGACATTCATTGTAACGCTTATATCTGAATGCCTCATAAGGTGCTGAAGTGTTTTGGTATTCACCCAAGCTTTGCTTGGTTTGAGTAATATGTATACCTGCAAGCATGAGGTGTGATGTTTGGCATCTGCGCTCTGTTGATGTCGTTGTACTTGCCAATCATATGGTTGAATCTATGCTGTCAGTGCATTGCTACCAAGTTCAATATTTATACCTAATCCGACATCTAATAAATAACCAATAACGCGACTTTGTAACAATTCAAAAATCTCCGCCTTCTACATAAACTCAACATATAATTCAATGTCATAATTTATAAAATTAAAATTAACGTCCAGTGTTCTATCATTCTCTGTTATAGCAGTATATTCTCTTTTACTGCGAGCAATAGGGGAATAGCCTTTATACAATCTGGATATTCAGACACTAAATCTCTGAATTCATCTTCTATATTTTCCGAGTCCTTTAATGTATTCAATAGAGCCAATTGACGCTTTACCGATGCAGTGTTCTTATAGGCTGTGTTATAGTTTACGTAGTAATTTCAATTATTAATATTATCCGCAAACGACTTAAGCAATTATTCAAATCCATATTTGTCATTTAGTCCCATCTCCAATCGTGCTTTTGTAATATTCAAATAATCTTCTTCTGTATCAATTCCAATAAAAACTCTACCAAATCTATTAGCCACTACCCCTGTTGTACCAGAACCGCAAAAAGGATCTAATACAATATCCCCCCGTTGTGTTGATGCCTGTATTATTCTCTCTAATAAATACTCTGGCTTCTGCGTCGGATGCTTTCCAGCCTTCTTCTCTGATGGTTTTGTCAGACTACCAACCCAAACATCCTTAATCTGCTTGCCATCATTTTGTTCTTTCATGAGCTCATAATTAAAATAGTGTCGAGATTTCTTATCAGCTTTCTGCGCCCACAATATCGTTTCAGTTGAATGAGTGAAACAGCTACAGGTTAAATTGGGAGGCGGATTTGTTTTTTGCCAAGTAATATTATTTATTATTTTGAAGCCCTCCTGTTCTAATGCCATTCCAATAGAATAAATATTATGTAGAGTCCCCGATATCCAAATACTTCCATCAGGCTTCATCACTCTCTTACAAAGCTTTATCCACTTTCTATTAAACCTATGCTTATCTGAAATATGGGTTGCTTCCTCTCCAATCCTATCCCATTCCCCTTTATTCACAGACACCATTCGGCCACCTTTACAAGTAATTCCATCATTGCTTAAAAAGTACGGTGGATCTGCAAAAATCATATCGATGCTCTCAGGTTTCATCTTACTTAATACTTGGAATGAATCTCCAAGTATTATCTGCGCAGACGGATTCTCATAGAAATATTGCTGTTTTTTCCCAAGTAATCTTTCCATTCGAACCGCCTCCCCTTAATAATTGCAAATAATAACTTCTTCTCCTGTTCGCTTTGTAGCATCTGAATTAATCATTCTTTTTACACTGACCACATCAATTTCATAGCCTTTATTGCCATATAGCTTATTGATAAATTCGGTATTGTGATTTGTAATCATGCAATAACATCCACGCTGGGTTAATTCATCAAATAGTTTTGCCAATCGCTCATGACTTTCAACATCAAATCCTTCCTTCGTATAAGACTCAAAGGAGGTAGAATTCAAAGGAGCATACGGACTATCAAAAAACACAAAATCTCCTCTTTGTGCATCACGACAAGCCTCTTCAAAATCACCTTGCAATATTGTTATACTCTTCAAAAATTCAGATACTGCCATTATTGATTCCTCATCAATAGACAGCTTGGTGCTATTATTGCAAGGAACATTAAATAAACCTTTTCCATTTACTCTATACAGTCCATTAAAACAATGCTTATTTATAAATACAAATAATGCTGCTAACTCAATATCAAACTCCTCTTTCATTAATTTGTCATTATAGTGTTCTCTTAATGTACAATAATATGTCTTTACATCATCTCCCATCGCAGCATCTAACTTATTAACCCTAGCAATAAACTCCTGTGGATTACTTGCGATTATTCTATATGTATTAATCAGAGAAGCATTGATATCATTTATTACAGCCATCTCCGGTTGTAATTCAAACAACACCGCTCCTCCACCAATGAATGGTTCATAATAGTTATTATAGGTTTTAGGCATTCTCTCTGATATTTTATCCAGCAATTGTCTTTTTCCTCCTGCCCATTTCACAAATGGTGCCACATTCTTATTAGACATTTGATTTTCCTCCTTCCGTTAAAACTTCTACTTCCATTATACGAGGAAGAGTCGCTATTATCAATATAAACTTTCACTTTTTGTGAAACTTAATTATTTGTAAAAAACAAAAATATATTCGTGTGCCAACATTAAAAATTTCTTTTCAATGCCAACCCATTTGTCTGTAGATTTACAGTTATGTTGTTCTTTGATGATTATTTCTTTTAATTTAAATCCTTCATCCAAAAAACATTGCATTAACTGAAATCCTAGTGGAACCACATTACCTCTATACCTTTTATCTCCTATCATCACAGCACAACACTTACCCTTTTTCAAAACACGATATGATTCTTTTGCGACCTTATTTATTGAATCAAAAAAAACTTGCTCATCCAAGAGTGAAATATCACCTTCTATATTTGCACTGTACTTGATGATATTTGCGTACGGCGGATGTGTGCATATAAAGTCAATCCTATTATCTTTGATAAATGATAGTTCTGTAGCATCTCCGTGCCTTACAAAAATTTTCGATTGTGATTCACATTCAAAATTGAGATTTGTTTCTGATAAAGAAACGGATTGCGGATTGATATCTAACCCAACCGCATTTCGATTAAGTAATTTGGCTTCAACTAATGTTGTGCCACTACCTAAGAATTGATCTAGAATCCAGTCTCCTGGTTTAGAATAACGAAGTATCAAGTTTCTCGGCACATATGGTGACCAATTTCCTCGATAACGTCCTGAGTGGGTTGCCCATTTTCCTCGGTCTGGAAAAGACCAGATTGTTGATTGCTCTGGGCTAAAGCTATTCGGTTGTAAAAAGATAAGCATCTCCTCCTTATTATTTTTAGATTTATATATTACACACATTTTTTCTTTTATCTAACACTTTTCTCCTTATACGCAGCTTTCACTATAAGTGAGTTTTAGTTCAATCGCCTTAATTATATAATATTCACATATAGTGAAGGGAGTGTACTATGCAATTTTCAAATGAAACGGAGCTGTATCAAGTTATTGGCTCAAATATAAAATACTACAGAGAGCAAGCTGGCTTAACTCAAATCCAGTTGTCGGAACAGGTACAAATTAGCATTAGCTACCTCTCAAAGATAGAAGCTTCCGGTTGTGCCAAGAGTCTTTCCATTTCTGTATTAAATCATATTGCTAATGCACTTGATTTAGATATCACAGAATTCTTTCAGAAGAGGTAATTTTCATGGCTAGACAAGCTAATACACATGGGGGTGGCGCTAGAACAAACGCAAATGGGTTACATTTTGAGCAAACCACCGCTCTCGATACTGCATTAACATTTGCAGGATATAGAGTATCTGGACATACCGTTTATGATGGAACAGTTAAAATAGGATTATCCGTACAGAAATATGATTTCTATAGATATTTCCTAGAACCTAACCATATTGATTACACTGATTATAATTCAAAGAAATGGTTGCCTGACGAATGTTTTGTTAATCTTCAAACACATAATGTTTACATAATTGAGAAGAAATTTCAAAATTCATCCGGTTCTGTAGACGAAAAACTACCTAACTGTGATTTTAAGAAGAAAGAGTATGAAAAGCTCTGTCATCCAATAGGATTTGATGTTGAGTACCTTTATGTTTTTAACGATTGGTTTAAGCATGGAGTTTATAGAGATACTCTTGAATACATTGAAGATGTTGACTGCAATTACTTCTATAATGAAATCCCTTTAAATTTCCTAGGCTTATAAAAAGGGATGATTAATTATGGAACGAAAATTTTTTGAAAAGTGGTTTTCAAATGGAGGAATTTGAAACGAGGTTAGGAAACGTGTCCTTGAAGTTTTAATGGATGAAACACCCTACATAGGTGCAGGCGATTTATCAAGTAAATGCACATACTTTGTTGAAATGCTCTCTGATGGAAATCGTATATATCTAGCTCATCCTGTTAGGATTTAATTTTGTTGTTCGTGTTGAAAATGCAGGTTAGGGGCAAAAAAAGGAGGGGTATATAAAAATGTTCCTTCTCATAAAGAAATCAGAGCAGATCTAGAATTAAAAAAGAAGAGAATCCAGAAATGTATAAAAAAATTTATGAGTTGTTAAAGGAAGTATTTGAATGCCATGATATATCTGAAGAAAAACATAACTCCATTCACTTTGAAACAGATTTTTTCTGCAGAACATATATTGAAAGTTATTAAATGATTGTTTATTGAGTAAGACATTGCCTACTGGAGTTACTCTGGCAGAAATATGACATGGGGACTAGTTCCCGAAAAAGATTAAAGGAGGTTGCTATTATGCCACATGGAAATTATGCGGAATGCCCTCAGTGCGGATTAATTGCACGAGGAGATGATGAAATCGAAGAACTCTTTGGTTTTAGATACGGACATACAAAGCCACAATCATGGTGCAAATCATGCAGAAACGGTATTTCAAGAGGTGAATCACTTAGCGTATGTGATGCTGCAGATATTTGGCTATCTAACGGAATGGACGAAGATTACATGTTTGGTTATTCCGAAGAAGAATTAAGAGATGCTCTAGATAAATAAGAAGAGTGAGGGTGCGGACGTTTTCTTGGATAGCTTAAACAGCCAATTTAAGAGAACGCCTGTACTCCATAGAACTCAAATACCCTAATGATTTCTTGATTCTTTTTTCATTGTATCAATTAATGTACATATCTAACTCATGTGAGAATTCCTCTATGGTCACATTTTTCCATTCTTGATTGTAGAAGAACTCGTTTTTATTAGTCTAAATAAACCTTAACAAGCAGTATTATCTGGAGAGTACCCTTTCTGTTACATGAATCTTGTATATCCGTTTATCTCCATCTTCTCAGTCCAATCTGGCCAGCGATAGTGGCATCCTCGTTCTGTATGAAGGATTGGTTTGAATTTTGTGCCTATATTCGCAATCACATCGTCGAGCATGCCATTGACTAGATCGGCATTTGGATGTTCACTTATTCGCCACGTGACCAGCATTCCATCAAAGCAATCTACTGCCGGAGACAGATATACCTTGCCTGCCGGAATAGCAAACCCGCTAATATCCGACAAAAGAAGTTCATCTGGCTTCTCGCTACGAAAGTTCCTCTGCACTTCGTTTGGAACAGCTGGACTGATTTCCCCCTTATACGAACTGTATTTCTTCAGTTTTCGGGTTTTTACTGGGTCATCAAAGTTTTTTAGGGTTTGCCAAAGTTTTTTTGAGCAAATTTTATGGTCTAGTTTTATGAGCTCACTAAAATGGGGGGTTCGAACAGAGGCTATAAGCCCCTAATACTGACCCGCCCTAAAGACGCGGGTTTTCACTTTGTTAAAACCTCAATGTCTCTTCCTCTTTGGCTACCACTGAAGTGGTTTCTTTTTATTTAAATGGATCTACGTACTCTTTCACACTTAACTTATCTTTCGTGATATCTTGTTGTTCTTGTTCCTGAATGTATTTCTTTATTATTGCTTCATTCAAGCATACTGTACTTACATAATATCCTTCTGCCCAAAAATGTCGATCCCCCAATTTATACTTCAAATTTGCATATCTCTCAAACATCATTAGAGTGCTCTTTCCCTTGAGATATCCCATGAAACTTGATACACTTATTCTCAGTGGTATTTCTACAAGTAGATGTACGTGATCCAGCATCATGTGTCCTTCTAGTATTTCTACCTCTTTGTATTTACAGAGTCGTTTAATATACTCTTGTAAATCTTTTCTATATTTGTTATATATTATTTTTCGCCTATATTTAGGTGTAAAAACTATATGATATTTGCACATCCATTTTGTGTGCGATAAACTATATGACTTATTCGCCATAAACTCTCCGGAGTTGGTGCACTGAGGTCTGAATAATCTCATTGTACCAACTCCGGAGAGTTTTTGTATAACATTCAATGCGCACCAGCTTAGCTGGTGGTTTATTGTCTCGGACGCTCTGCGTCCTCGACGGGGGCTTATAGCCCAACAAACACAAAGCGAGTTGTCACTCAACGCATGACCACTCGCTTATTTTATCGAAATACATTTAATCTAATATTTTAAAACTAGTTAGTGGTTTCAAGCAGCTTAATAAATGGCGTAAACCATGTTACTCTTCCAAGCCCTCTCCATCCACGCTGCCAGCTACAGCGATGGTATCTTCACATGCTCTAGCCTTCGCTCTTCTCTCAACGAGGCGTTCAAACCATATCTTGAGCAGCGCAGCAAACGGCACAGCAACGATCATACCTGCAAATCCGCCCACCTTCTCACCTGCGATGATAGCTACCAATACCAGCAGCGGGTGAATTTCAATACTGTGAGATAATAACTTTGGATTGATAACCGCACCATCCAGAACCTGTACCACCGAGATGATTATGATAGATATAATCATCGTCTTAATCTCGCCAGAAATCACACCTGACACGATAGTGAGTCCATATCCGACAATCGGTCCCATATACGGAATCAGATTCGCAATACCAGCCATCATACCGATCATCACACCGTAAGGCATGCCAGCTACAGTCAGCCCGATAATGATGAGGAGTGCCACTGTAAATCCATCCATCGCTGCACCGCGGAAGTATCCGCTAAACACCTTGTTAACATCGCTGTACACGTATGTCAGCCTGTCATTCGCACGCTGCGACCAGATTGTCCTTAGCATCTTGCCCCAGTACTTCCTGAGGTTTTCTGCGTCAAATAAGAAGTATACCGCGAACATAACCGAGAACAGCAATGTGCTCACACCAGCCGTGATATTCGAAAGTAACGTCGGTAGACCGCTTGCACTATTTAGTTTATGTGAAATCCAGTTAATTAGATTCTTTTCAAAGTTAAGGTCGTAGTTCTTGCTGAAGTTGTACTTTGAAAGCCACTGCTTGAAGCTATGTTCAAATGATTTCGCCTGATCCACAATGCTGTTCACGAGTGCATTGATGCTGTCAGCATTTATAGTCTGCACCTGCTTTGTCACTGCATATATGACCGCTGTGAGTGAGGTCAGCACAATCGCTACGATGAGCAGAAGCGTTATCAAAACTGCTACTGTGTGTCTACGCCTCTTCTGAACGGGGTTTTGACTTAGCGATTTTACATTTCGCGTTATCAGTCTTTCAGCTACTCCAACTAGCGGATTGAGGATATACGCCAAAATCGCACCGATTACCGCTGGCTTAAGAATATCGGCAAGCCAATCTACAACACCAAGTACGCTCTTGCTAATGCTCTGATACTGTCCCATAAATAAAATCAAAGCATAAGACAGTCCCACTGCCAGAACTACATAAGCCACGATCTTGAGATATTTACTGTCTAATTTGTCTCTAAATTTCATGAGTTCCCCTCTCTAATTCAATACGCTTATATTATCAGAAAAATTACTATCTTGCAGTAAAAGTTAATGTAATAGCCTAATTAAAAAGATAAAGACCAGCCCTCCGGCTGGTCCTTGTCTATATATCGCTATAAGCGTTTATTTACCTTCTGTCTCCTGCTTATGCGCCTCAATTATCTTCTGCGCTAGGTTAGCAGGCACTTCTTCGTACTTGGAGAATTCCATCTCAAAGCTACCTCTAGCCTGAGTCATAGCTCTTAGCACGATTGCGTAATCGAAAAGCTCAGCCTCTGGTGCTTCAGCATGCAAGCAGGTTGTACCATCATCTGCTGGATCCATACCTAGGATACGCCCTCTTCTCTTATTCATATCCCCCATTACATCGCCTGTGTACTTCTCAGGAACTACGATATCGAGCTTCATGATTGGTTCTAGTAAGCAAGGCTTTGCCTCTACGATACCCTTCTTGAAAGCTAGTGATGCAGCTATCTTGAACGCCATCTCGTTGGAGTCTACATCATGGTACGAACCATCGTATAGAACCGCCTTGATGTTAACTACCTTGCAACCAGCAAGAGGACCCTTCTCCATCGACTCGATGAGACCTTTCTCAACTGCAGGAACGTAGCTCTTAGGGATTGCTCCGCCAAATAGTTCTTCTGAAAATTCGAAATTTTCCTTAGCTGGCGAGAATCTGATGTGCACGTCTCCATACTGTCCAGCACCACCAGACTGCTTCTTGTGCTTACCCTGAACGTCTGAAGTACCCTTAATTGTCTCTCTGTAAGCTATCTTCTGAGGAACAGTCACTACGTCGATTCCGTAGTTCTTCTTGAGCCTCTCTTTGATGATTCCAATCTGGAGGTCTCCCTGTCCGCCGAGAAGCGACTGATGTGTCTCAACATTTCTCACGAGTGCAAACGAAGGATCTTCTTCAATCAGCTTGAATAAAGCCTGTGTCATCTTTTCTTCGTCGTTCTTGTCCTTAGCCTGAACTGCGATAAAGTAGTTTGGCTTAGGGAAGTCGATTGGCTCGAACTCTATCCCTTCACTCTTGAGAGATAGTGTATCACCAGTCTTTGTTCCTGCTAGCTTCGCAAGTGCAAATATATCACCAGCAACAACCTCAGTTGCTGGAACCTGCTGTTTACCTCTTACAAAGAACATGGAGCCGAGCTTCTCCATCTTCTGCGCGCGCGCGTTATACAGTTCCTGACCAACCTTGATAGTTCCTGTGATAACCTTTGCGTAGGAAATTCTGCCTAGGAATGGGTCAGCGATTGTCTTAAATACCCATAGCACTGGCTTCTCTGCTGGGTCTGTTGTAATTTCAACATCTTCGCCTTTTATATTCTTTGCTGGATATGCAGGGTGCATATTAGGTGTAGGAACGTACTTGCTTATGGAACGTAGAACTTCATCAACTCCCTCTCCCGTCTTTGAGGACATCTTGATAATAGGCACCACATCTCCTGTTGCAATTCCTGTCATAAGTCCGTTATAAAATTCTTCATCTGTAAATGGCTCTTCGTTAAAGAACTTCTCCATTAGAGCCTCATCTGTACCAGCAACTGCCTCGTTCAGAGCGTCCTTGTCATCATCCGTAACTACAGAGTTTCCGAACTTCTCGCGAAGCTGAGCTACAACCCTATCTACATCTACGTTTTCTTTATCTATCTTGGTGAGGACTATAAATTTTGGATTCTTATGCTTACTGCATTCCTCCCACGCCTTCTCAGTTCCTACTTGCACTCCAGCAGATGCGTCAACCATGATAATCGATGATGCAGCTGTGCTGAGCGCTGAACGAATCTCCCCCTTGAAGTCGAATAATCCTGGGGTATCAAGGAAATTATATTTATATCCCTGGTACTCTACCGGAACTAGAGTGGTATTGATAGAATGCTTCTTCTCAATTTCCATCTTGTCATAATCCGATGTGGTGTTGCCATCCTCTACTTTACCTATTCTGGTAATCGCACCAGTGGCAAGCAGAGCCGCTTCAAGAAAAGTCGTTTTACCGCAGCCGCCATGTCCTAAAAGTATGACGTTTCTGATCTTATCTGTAGAATAACCTTTCATCCTTAGATCCTCCCATTGATTTTATTATTTTGTTGAGCTGATAAAATTATTTAAGCTCTTGCCACAAGTATAACATAGGATGTACCTTGTTCAATACAATATTTAAATTGACATTCAGCAGGAAAATTACGTCTTGAATTTGTGGTAAAACCGTTTGTTCGGGATTTGATATTGTAATAAACATCGAAAGTGAATTTATTTATAATAATGTTTATGTACATAAACTATACCAACAAGGACGAGAGTAAAAGAACGTGCAAGTGTTAAGTATCTAATTTCAGATATGTATAATCCATACCTCAGCTATGTAAAAAGATACTTCCCAAATGCTGTATCTGTAGTCGATTCTTTTCATGTAATGCAATGGCTCATTCATTCTCTTGACATATTTCTTAGAAGCCTACAAAAGGAATACAAAGCACAAGATGAATCTAGGAAACAAATATATTATTCTAAATATGGGTATAAGAAAAGATCCCCTATTTCAGATGAAGTATATCTTCTAAAAAAGTATCGCTGGCTGCTTCTTTCAAATCAAGATAATTTAGAATATCATCTGTAACCTAGGTATGACAGACACTTTAGGTATTTCATAAACACTTTTGGATATGAAGAAAAATTCCTAGCCCTTCATCCATATATTAAAGATTTTAGAGATTTAAAAGAAGAGTATGTAAGATTCAATTCTAGAAATGCTGGTAATCCCTTGAAAGCTGCTGAGGAAATAGATCCCCTAATTCACAAATTCTGTAGTAGTGAATATAAGATATTTATTGAGTTCGGAAATTTACTACGTAAATACAAGAACCCCATTATTAACTCATTCATAATGGGGGAGCGAATAGGACCAGATGGTATATATAATAGTCGACTTTCTAATGGTCCAATTGAATCTTTAAATCGTAAAGTAAAAGACCTAAAGCGACTAGGTAGAGGATTTCGAAACTTTGAACATATGAGAAATAGATTTCTTTTTGCTACTCGTAGGAATCCAATTTACAAAGGCTATTAAGCTAATAACTGATGTTTTCCCATGCAAAAGGGATTGGGTATTTTGCCCAATCCCTTTACATTTCGTAAGCCTCTAAAACTAGACCCTAAAACTTTGATGACCTTTCTTAACGCAAATCATCTCTTGTAACGTATATCATCATCTCTTTTTCCTCTTGAAAACCCGTGTCGCTGCTAATGCACCAGAAGCTCCAACAAGGAATAGTACGAATAACCCTATATTAGTATTATCCCCTGTTCTAGGACCATGCGCAGGTTTTACGACCTTTGTAGTAACTGCTGGATTTGTCGGTTTATTAGGTTTATTAGGTGCATTAGGATCAGGTGTGAACTTATTATTAAACATTATAGGCTCCGAAATCACCTTAGCATGCATGTTACCATCATTACCTTTCCTTACTTCAATCGTAACAGGTTTCTTACTTATATCGTATGTAATGCCTTTCTGCCTGTCATTAAGTTCTGTAAAGTAATACTTGTATACACCCTCTTTATCGAAGCTCATTTCCTTCTTGAAGTTACCATGTGAATCATTCTTAACTGGTTGCCCCACTTTATCATCTGTAATCTTATCAAAGAGCTGGAAACGAAACTCTCCATTCTTAACTGCTCTACCGGAAAGATTCTTCTTTCCACCTATGACAATCTTTACAGGAGCTGGAAGTTTTGCATTATACATATTGACAACGTTTCCTTTGCCTGTATTTTTCACATCAACTACTCTTGAATTAGCAGAGGTAAAGTGAGTAGCACTATTAGGATGAGCCTCATCAATCTTGGTATTTTGATAGCCTGCAGCATGTGCTTTCTCAACAAACCTATACTTCTGTCCATTGGTCAAGTTTTTAACTTCTGCAATTCCGTTTTTCGGTGTTATTGTAGCATCCACATTCAACTGTCCCGATTTTACCATATCTGCAGTCAAATTTACTTTATTCCAGCTATTTCCCCCATCAATGGATTTCTGTAGTTCAAATTTAAATCCGTCAGACAGTTTCTCTCCAGTGTAACGATCCGACTTTACAAGTCTGATTGCAAGTGGGTCATTGTCAGCTTCACTAGCTGCTCCGGTTGGCAACATACGAGCGTTGGCTGTATAAGACTTCTCACCACTCTGATCGGTAGTGATTTTCGTTATATTTTCAACTACTGTAGGTACCTTGACTGTCTTATATGGTGCTTCGACGTACACCATTAAATTTTGTAGAGCTTTACCATTATACATGTTGTTAAGTTTCTGAACAGTACTGTCAGACAAATCTCCAAACGCATCCGGAAAATTCTTCTTCAAAAGGTTTCCCACACCACCTGCATTCTTCACTTCAGGTATATCGTTATATGTTGCGCCACTTGAATCATTCATATCGTACCATTTCATCATGAAAGTATAGCTTTCATCATGGTTATCATACATACAATACTGACCCTTCTTCAAATCAGCCTTGACTTGAGCTTTCGTCTTAGAGCCTTGCTCAACCTTGGTAAGTAGCTTATTTGATACTGAATTATACCATCCATCTGTAACCTTACCTGAATTGTCAATACCGGAGAACAGAGTATAAACTCGAGTCATTACGGGTGCAGATGTACAATTTTTATATGTGCTTTCAACATACACTCCTGTTGCAGAATTCGGTCTATATTGCCCATTATTCTGCACGAAATATGGATTGAAGTAATCATAACTTCTCTTTCCATCTGGAGATTTTTCGCTCCAAAAATCATTGAATATTTTAGTTGCCCATACGACACTGTGATCCGATGTGCTCGCTACTGCTCCCGCAAGATAAAGATCGCTTTTAGGTATAGCTTTCGGTTTTATGTGGCGCGTCTCTGCCGCTACAGCGAGCGTATCATTTCCAAGTTTACCATTAAGAACATACTTTTCGCCTAAGATTTTACTATGTTTACGTGAAGAACTATAGTTAATCATTTTACTAGTGCTCATTTTCGCACTAAAGTTCCTTACATTATGATTTCTAACATACTCACCGCCGAAAGTAATTGTAAATGCTCTCTTTTCATATTTCCATGTTCCAAGAGTATATTCTCCATTATCACCAGTCACCTTGAGCGGAAGTGATACCTCTGACGAAGGTATTCTCGTCCCACCATAATCTGCAGGTATCGTTAATTTATCCCCCTCTCGTAAAACGCGATTAGGATTCTTATATTGCATCTCTAGCTCTAATACAACATCGGCCGACTGTTGGTCTTGATTTAACGCATACCCAAAACCGGCAGGGTTATTCTTCCATGTATCATAATCTGCATCCGACGACTTTCTGTAATCAATCAACTTGTTGCCATGTGTAATGTCAATAATCTTAAAGCTCTTAATATTTACGTCATCTAAACTAGGTACGGAATTCGGTTTATTCTTAAGCTCATATGCAACCGCAAGCTTGCGGCTATTCAAGCTACCAACTAGAACCTTACGCTCATTATTTGTACCAAGTCCCTGTTCGTCAGACTTTTGTATAACGGCATTACTCTCAAGTGTAGCGGTCTTGAACGAGGTAACAGCGTTGTCTTTGATATAATCACCGGAGAACAGAAGCTTAAATGCTCCCTTATCATACTTATACGTTCCTAGGGTATGTCCTTCGCTATCTTTAAGAGTCTTTTCCGCAAACGTCTGTTCTGAAAAAGTTCCATAGGAAGCCTTAAGTGTTAGACTATCTCCTTCCTTAATTCTTTCTGTACCAGTATACGATGCTATAAGCTGCAACTTAATTCGACTGTCTTTCTGGTTCTGGCACACAGCACTACTGAAATTATTCGCATCACTGAAATAGAGGTTATACTTTGTCGTATCCTCATCAGTAACATAGTCAATTTCTTTGCCGGCATTAGCCTCGTCTATAACCTTAAACGAATCTATCTTTGCTTTATCTGAAACTAAATTTTTTGCTCCGCCTTCATCCGCAAATACAGTATAACTAAACGGTGTCATGCCAATAAGCAAAATCAAAGTCAAGCAAATGGAGAATGTTCGGTTACGATATTCTCTAAACTTCATTTTCATAAAACCTCCTAACAAAATATTCAAACAAAACCAAATGACTATACACACCTCTATACTATCACAAACTCTCATATTGTGTATATAAAATAAAGTTTTTTCCGATATATCGTGTTTCATCTTCCGCTAATATCATCCCAAGAAGAATCACTACAAGAAGTAGCGGCGTATCAAACTCAAATATCGTTATCAAGTTGTTTAATTTGCATTGCTTTAGCAGTGGATTCTCCGAGTGAGAACGATGTGAATCATAACCACCGGCTCAGCCGGCGGTTATGATTCATAGGCGAAACACCATCTCTAAAATTCAAAATCCCAAATGCCAAATTAATCAATTTCTTGAAGACATGAAGATTTACGGCATTACTGGATTCTATTGACTCCAAACCAGAATCATGAGTTGAACTCACATCACTACAATTACCTAAATAACCCTAATTGTTAACTCTGCGACGTTTAACAATTGCCACAAAGGCTACTGCTGATAGAGTGAGCAACACTCCCCATCCGAGTAAATCTAATGTATCTGAAGTAGTAGGATGAGTATGTTTACCCTTCTTTGGATTATCTTTCGGAGGATTTTCAGGCGGTTGATATGGAGTTTTCTTATTTACGACTTCAAATTCCACAACCTGTCCAGTCTCCTTAATTTCAACCTGATGTACTTCCTTGCTTACCTCATAGCCTTTAATGCCTTTGCTTTCAATAACCTCATACTGACCATAGGCAATATCGTTGAATCTGGCATAACCTAATTCGTCAGTGACAGCCCTTGATATTATGTGATCATTCTGCTTGATTGTGAATTCCACGCCTTTCAGAGGTTTTCCGTTTTCGTCAACTTTGTGAACCTTGATATTTCCTTTTATCTTGGTATCTGTAAAGTCTATCCTGAATTCACTTGTCGAATCAGATACCTCTATTACTTTCCCTTCGGCATTGTCGTTGTTATATGTTGGAGCGGCTGAGGTCTCTTTAACTATGTATTTTCCGAATTTGAGTCTCTTAAATACATATTCGCCATTTTGATCCGTCTTGCATTCTTCAATCTTGACTTCTTTTTCTTTGCCGTTTTCCTTCTCTATTCTGTATAAGGTAAAGCCAACATCTTTAAGCCGCTCCGTCCTATTACCGTCCATGCCAGTCTTTGTTATTTTTAAATTGTTATATCCTACTAAAGCGGCGTTTTGAACCGACTTTTTATTAGCGGGGTTCAACTTAAAATCACCAGAGAATGCAGAACGTTTGTCCGCAGAAATGCTTTCTGGCACTATAGAGTTTCCGGACTTATTATTTACTTCATCCTCGGATATCCCGTGTCCTATGGTCTTATTCTGGTTGAATTCGGTATTTTCCGAATTCAATAAATACTTAACCACATAATCACCCCGATCATATACCGTAGCTCTGTAATTCCCTTCGGAGTCAGTCACCGCTGTAACAGGAGTATTATGCCCGTCCGGAATAACCGCAGTTTTGCCTGTAGCTTTGTTAACTAAAGTTATACTTACGTTCTTCGCTGGTTTATCCTCAGAATCAAATATACCGTTCTCGTTAGCATCATAGTAAACCTTTCCGCTTATTCCGTATGTAACGAAGTTCACTCTCGCAGCTCTACCTTCCAGATAATCCACATTATTAGTTGACATTGCTGCTGTATTGAAGGCACTGTCGCTCTTCTCATTCAATTTCATATTGAAAGGAACTCGTGACGGTACCGCAATTATTAATTCTTTCTTTGCGGCTATCTCCTGACCACTCTTGAGCACAAGCTTAAAAGATTTCACTTTACTGAAATCACTTACCTGGTCTTTTGTTAACCATTCTCCGTCCCTTACACTCGCTAAATCCTTTCCCTGCGGCGAAAGCTGATAGAAGACATCAAAAAGCTTCATTACTTCCTTATTAGGGGCGTAATCTTCAAGAGCCATACGAAGTGGCGTTGAAAAACTTGAACCTCTTGCTGGATATTTGTGTTGATCATTTTCAACAATAGTATGATCCCCATTGGTTGGCATAGTATCAATCACACTGAATTTCTTTACCGTGTGAATAGTTTGATTATACACAGAAATATTGTAGTCGACCTCCCCTCCGAGATCAGCGTTCGCAACAACGCCTGCGGCATTATCATTTGGTAACTTGGCATACTTATTCAAAATCAACTCATATGGCAGTATAAAGTTGAGCTCACTCTTAACCTGCGCAAAAGTTTCTTTGTTATCACCATCATTATCCAGATCAAGTTTATCTGTGTATTTCATCCCACTTGTATATGGCTCAATATAATTATTATCATCATATACATAATAATTATCAACAATCCCAGAGCCATGTCTAACTTGCTTTGTTGCAACAATATTGAGCGTTACCTTACGCGTTTGATTATAATCAACGTCACCATAATCCACTATAACGGCAGTGCGACCCGTTTTTTTATAATTTTCGATAACCTTTATCCTTGATTCTCCGAATTCTCTCCACTGAGTTAGTATTCCATCTTTACCAGCTTTTTGAGCCTCTTTGAATACTGGAACCGCTTTGTTATTTTCATCTTTTCCACAGTTATATCCGGGAGGAAGAAGGGTAACTGATTTGACATTTTTTGCTGTCTTGTAAGTTCCCCAATTACCTTTTCTAAGATCAGGTCCTACTATATAAGGCGTCTGTGTACCTCCAGTCTCATAAACCACATTTTGATTTTGACTCTGATAAGCCGCAATAAGTGGATAGATAGGGCTTACATTCAAAAATCCATCTTTTCCATCTTTTCCATCATCGTATACGGTTTTAGGCATACTGACTCCCTTAAGCGTTGCTGTGACGCTTGAACGTCCGCTATAAGTCTGCTTCTTACCATTCTCTTTATTATCCCATTTTGCCTCTTCTCCAGGCATAAGTTTAACATAATCGTAAATCCCAAAAGACATATTATCGAGCTCAATCGGTGAATCAAAAACGAGTTTAAGTGCTACAAATTTTCTACTTGGATCATTAATTTTCACATAATTATTTGCGCCGTTTTCGAACAGTCTAACATTCTGGGCGATCTCAGTCATACCACCATCTTTATCAACTCCGTAAAGTTTATTTGGAGTCTTCAAAAAATCATCCTTTGCTTTCTGAAGCCTAGCTTCCCATCCGGGATTTAAGTCGTCGGGAACAAAAAAGCCTGCGGAAAATCCCACAAAATGCACACGTTCATCACTTATCGACGTTGTTATATCATATATTTGTCCCATTTGAACTTCATTAGGCTTTTCAAATCCAGAGCGGTTGCTCCATGCTCTAATATGCGTTCTGTAGCGCATACCTTCATTGGTGAATTCATGATCCCCAATGAAATATCGTCCAGATTTCATATAATAATAGTTGTGACCCTTTTCATAGCCTGTAAGTTTAGAATCATGATTATATTCTGAATACCCATGACCAGTTTTATACACTTCTATATTGCCTTTTTGTGAAAAGGGCATCGCTTCAAATTTAAATCTTTGCTCACGATCCGCAAGTCGATACTCTCCTACTTCACCCTTATTTACAGTATATTCCGCTTTCAACGTGTAAACTTTATTAATGGGCGCACCCTTAAATATTATATCTGGAAGGGTATTGCCGAACCCATCACAATAATCCGTTGAAACAAAACCGCCCTTAACAAAATTAGGTTTATCAATATTCACCCTAAGAGTATTGGTAGCTTTATCGTACTTCCATAAATTAGGAAGGATACCATCACGGACAGTGGCTTCAGGTGGAAGATAAATAACTATCTCAACATTTTTAGGATTAGGATGACCTAAGCCTCTCTCATCCTGGTTTGTCATATCCAATTTAACCGATGCATCTATAGTCCTGATGATTGCTCCATCTTTTGGGTTTGTAATATCAGGGTGTCCCACTGTAGTCGCAGCATCATATACGTACACGTTATTAGCCTTATCATATTTTTTCTGTCCATGCACATAAAGTCTTGAGTCCATCTTATGGACCTTTGATTTATAAATGTGTTCCGCAGATTTCAGAAGCTTGCCGTCTCCGTCAAAAAGCTCCGCTTTAACTTTTATCTCATCATTTTCCGCAGTTGTAGCCGAGTCAAAAATGAACGGCAAGGCATACGTTCCCGCACTCGCTCCGGTCAAAGGATCAAAGGTATATGTCATATACCAATTATTCGCATCCTCCGTCTTTTCACTCAATTTAGCGTTGACAGAGTCTGTAAATTTGAGAGATTTTTTGATTCCTTTGGATTTCGGTACGGTGATTTTGAGCTTCGCATTATAAATATTGACTCCATAACCCGATATTCCCATATCAACTGCGGCTCCTATCGGTTCATCTGTCCAGAAATCCGTTTTGTTTGTACTGAATTTACCGCTATTGATAGTTCCTACCTTAAGTGAAATATTCTGAGTAGGATCTCCTTGTTGCGGGCTTTGCAACAAGTTCGGCGTATTGTCTAAATTGCCACTTTGTGCTACGGAAGAATTCGTACTATTATCATTTGTATTTATAGATGCTCCGTGTGTTTCTGCATATGAAGTTTGCATAAACCCATAAACAATCATCTGTAAAGAAAAAATACATATAAAAGCAATTTTCACTATCTTATGGTATCTTTTCATTACTCCGCTCCTCCTTTGATCTCTCTAATAAATAATAACTTCATTTTGTAATTAGTCTCTCCCTTTTCAGCAACAAATACATATTTCACCCAATCGACTATTGTCTTGTCTAGAAAAGCGAAAACGCTACATGTCTCAACAAAAGCGCTTCTTTTACAAATCATCCCTTTATTAATTTCTCTCTGCGTCAACAAAGCTTGAGATTAAGATATGAATAATCGGTTACAATATCCTTTCAAATATGCTTACTTGTGAAAATTTCAAAACATCAGTATTACTGTGTCCACTATATCACATTTTTTCAGGTTTTTAACACATGCAAGAAAAAATTATGAAAAAAAAGTGATTACTGTTACACATATCTGCATACAATAATCACCTCTTAAACATTCAATTTTAAATCTATCACTCTGTTTTTTAGAACTCCGCTTTCTTAGGCGTTCTCGGGAAAGGTATCACATCACGTATATTACTCATTCCTGTTAGATACATAATCATTCTCTCGAAACCAAGCCCGTAGCCAGCATGCTTTACGCCACCGTATCTACGAAGATCCACGTACCAGTCGTATAGCTCTCTATTCATGCCGATCTCATCCATTCTAGCTTCAAGTACATCGAGCCTCTCTTCTCTCTGACTTCCGCCGATGATTTCACCAACTCCTGGCACAAGCAGGTCGCAAGCCGCAACAGTCTTGCCATCGTCGTTGAGTCTCATATAGAAAGCCTTGATTTCCTTCGGATAATCTATTACGAAGATAGGCTTCTTGAATACTTCCTCTGTGAGATATCTCTCATGCTCAGTCTGTAGGTCAATTCCCCATTCAACTGGGAACTGGAAGTCCTTATCAGCTTTCTTAAGAATCTCAACAGCTTCTGTATATGTAACTCTCTCGAAATCTGAGTTAACTATATGGCGAAGTCTATCGAGCAATCCCTTGTCCACGAACTTATTGAAGAATTCCATCTCCTCAGGTGCGTGTTCAAGCGTGTAGCTGATGATGTATTTGACCATATCCTCTGCAACATCCATGTCATCAGCGAGGTCTGCAAATGCAATTTCTGGTTCGATCATCCAGAACTCAGATGCGTGTCTAGCTGTGTTGGAGTTCTCAGCACGGAATGTAGGTCCAAATGTATAGATGTTTCTAAAAGCAAGAGCCATCGCCTCGCCCTCGAGCTGTCCCGAGACGGTGAGGTTTGTCTCTTTACCGAAGAAGTCCTGCGAGTAGTCGATAGAGCCATCTTCTTTAGTAGGTGGATTGCTTAGGTCTAGTGTAGTAACCTTGAACATCTCGCCAGCACCCTCTGCGTCACTTCCTGTGATAATTGGAGCATGCACATATACGTAATCACGCTCCTGAAAGAACTTATGAATCGCATAAGCAACGATGCTTCGTACTCTGAACACAGCAGAGAATGTGTTGCTTCTAGGACGAAGATGTGCGATTTCCCTAAGGTACTCCATAGTGTGACGCTTCTTCTGCAGCGGATAATCCGATAGTGAATCAGCCTCAACAGCAATCTCTGTCGCCTTTAGTTCAAATGGCTGCTGTGCGCCAGGTGTAAGCTCAAGTACTCCCTTCACCATTACACCTGCTGCGAGGTGCACCTTGGAAATCTCTTCGTAGTTATCAATCTTCGAAGCCTCGTACACAACCTGAAGCGGAGTGAAGAAGGTACCATCATTGAGTGAGATGAAACCAAACTGATTGGATGCACGATTACCTCTCACCCAGCCTCTGACAACAATCTCTTTACCTGCATACTCTTCTCTGTTTCGGAAGAGTTCTCTGATCTCAATATCTTTCATTAGTATATCCTTCCTAATTTCCATTTTCTCTCGTAAATGCACGAGCCTATCGATTATATCACGTTTACATGTGATTTATCGAGTGTCTACACTATTTTCTCTATTCCACACTTGTATGGAGCAACTGCATCAGCAAGTCTCACCAGAACTTCTCCCTGACTAAACACCTCTGGATATCCCACCTTAAGGCTTATGCTCATCACACGCCCTCCTCTATCTACGCTTACCACTTCAACATTAGTTCTCTCATCTCCTGCGATGAGATTTATCTCAGAATTAATTCCATAAGGCTCCTTGTCGAAGAGCTTTAGAATCATGTCATCAAATCTATTTGCTGTAACTGTGTGTCCACCGAATCTCTCAGGGAGTACCGGCATATTAACTTTAACTTTCATTTCTTTATTTTCCATTATTATGTCCACCCTTTTCCTTCAAAAAAATCTGTATTCTGTATAATATCCTTATTCCCCTATAGATTCAAGCACTATAACCAGGTATTGATTTTAATTCCTTATATTAACAGTAATCAGGAATTTTATCTCCACAAAGGATCTTTACGTATGTTCCGTAGGCTTCTGGAATCGGTCTACCATAGACACCTCTTTCCCTTCACTTATTTTATTTCACGAACCTTAACCTTATGCTTCTTCAGCTGCTTCTTAAGCTGAGTAAGCCTTCCTTCATTAACCTTGCTTTTTCCGACGAAAATCGACTTGCTTCTGCCTTTTTTCCTTACGAGTTGAATAAAGTACCTGTCACCATTCAGATGCCTTCCACGCACAAAATATATCTCAACCTCAGCGAGTTCTTTCAAGGGAATCTCACGGCTACCTGGAACAAATCCGCTGTGAATATATAAATTTCCATTTGAGATATGCATAGGCTCTGAAAACTTTCCACCACTCTTGCGGACAATCATAAACTTCCGCACCATCGTGACAAGAACGATAGTTCCAACGATAAATGTCACCGCCTTAAAGAGATTGTCATTCCACGTCGACTTTAGTCCAATCAAAAAATATTGATATATCTTCATTAATTGCTTCCCTCCAAATCACCTTTCGCTCTCCTGAGAAAGTGTTTTCATTTCACCCTTGCAAATTAGCTCGCATCGACATAGATGTGGTATTTTCCGCAGTGAAGACAGCGGAAGAGATAACCACAGAGATCGCCATCCTTATACAGATACTCCCTTATATCAGAGTATTCATGCCTCATCTCATACTCTTCAAGGACCTCGTCTGCGATGCCCATCTCCTCTAGCTCCTGCGTGCCGACTGTTCCTAGATATGCACAGTAGTCATTACAGCAAGATAGCCAGTGCTCACCCTGCCAGCTCAGGTATCCAGGCGTTCTTTCAAATAGTTCCTTCGACTTCGCCTCATCCACCTCGCCTTCCCATTCGGCATCTTGCACGAACTCAGCATCGAATTTCCTGGCAGCCTCTCCATTAGCTATGCACTCTGGACACAAATGCTCGACATGCTCAACACTATAAGGAACTGAACTATAGTAGATAGTACTTTCCTTGCCGCAGCACGGACATACCTCTTGCGGACCTTCTTCAAAACTTTCAGTCGCCAGTGGATCTGGATGGTAACGGAATTTTGGAAGCTTCTTAGCTTTTTCTCTCTGTAGAGACTCCTCAGCAGCTGTCTTTGGCCTTTTCACTGCCCACCTGTCTCCATCATCTTCTGCTAACGATTTGAGATAAGCGAGCTTCTTTATCTGCTTCTTATCGTTCCTATCTGCAATCTCTGACATCAAGTCATATGCACTCTGCATGAGCGAAAGGATTTTGTATACATCGACAAGAACGGTCTTGGCATCTTTATCCCCAGCCTCTTTAAGCCTATCCGAAAACTCATATAACGCAAGAACGGTCTCTCGCTTACCATTCTTCGCTTCGTAATCCTTTGCTAGTTCAGCATATTCTTTTATGTATGGATTCATTACTATTTCTCCTACCATATCAGCAAAACTTCTCGTTTTTGTCCCCAAATTATATCAATTCTTTCTTATAAATTATAACAAATTGAGGCGGTAAAATCATTGACAATTATCACTCACGGTGGTAGCATAATTTATTATTAAAACGATGACGAGGACAGTAAGTTCGCTTTAAGGCTTTGAGAGAGGGATGGATGGTGAAATCATCCCAGCACGGAGCGTTCTGAACACCACCTCCGAGTGGCACTAATCCTGCCCGCCTAGCCGCGTTAAAAGCTTCAAAGAGTGCTGGAGCAGAAGCTCTGGAAGATGGGTGGAACCACGAATACGAATGTATGCGTCCCTTCTGACAATTTGAATGTCGGAAGGGACTTTTTTATTTCCTTCCGCTAATGAAAGGAGTTCTTAAAATGATTATTACACTAAAAGATGGCAGCAAAAAAGAATACGCTTCGCCGATGTCCATCATCGACATCGCAAAAGACATAAGCGAGGGTCTCGCAAGAGCAGCTTGCGTTGGTGAAGTAGATGGAGAGGTCTGTGACCTCAGAACTGTTGTGGATAAGGATGCTGAAGTTAACATTCTCACTTTTGATTCTGATGCAGGAAAGCATGCGTACAGACACACATGTTCCCACGTGCTCGCAGAGGCCGTTAAGAATCTATATCCAGATGCCAAGATGACAATTGGACCTTCTATCGATAATGGTTTTTACTATGACTTCGACATGCCAGCTCTAACTAGAGAGGATTTAGATAAGATAGAAGCTGAGATGAAGAAAATCATCAAAAGAGGAGATGCGATAACTCGTTTCACACTCCCTAGAGATGAAGCCATCAAGCTATTTCAGGAGAGAAATGAGCCATACAAAGTCGAGCTCATCGAGGACCTCCCAGAGGACGAAATCATTTCCTTCTATCAGCAGGGAGATTTTATCGAACTCTGCGCAGGCCCACATCTGATGAGCACGAAGCAGATCAAGGCATTCAAGCTAACTTCTAGCTCTGGTGCTTACTGGAGAGGCGACGAGCACAACAAGATGCTCACTAGAATCTATGGTACCGCATTCAACAAGAAGGCTGATCTCGAAGAGTACCTTGAGTACCTAGCTGACATCAAGAACAGAGACCACAACAGACTCGGCCGTGAGATGGAGCTATTTACAACAGTAGATATCATCGGCCAGGGTCTTCCTCTATTTATGCCTAAGGGTACTAAGATGATTCAGAAGCTACAGCGCTGGATTGAAGACCTCGAGGATTACGAATGGGGTTACGTAAGGACAAGAACACCGCTGATGGCGAAATCGACTCTTTACAAGATTTCAGACCACTGGTACCACTACAAGGATGGTATGTTCGTTTTCGGATATGATAACATTGACGAGCTAAACAACGCAGAGGATGCGATACGTGAGATAAGAGGACTCGAGGATTTAAGCCTCATCGAGAATGACGCTGATGCAAATGCATTTGCACTTCGCCCTATGACATGCCCATTCCAGTACTATGTATACAAGGCTAAGCAACACAGCTATAGGGATCTTCCTTACAGAATGGGTGAGACTTCTACACTGTTCCGTAATGAGGATTCCGGGGAAATGCACGGACTTACTAGAGTTCGTCAGTTCACGATTTCAGAGGGTCACCTCGTATGCACCCCTGAGCAGATTGATGAAGAGTTCAAGAACTGCGTTAAACTCGCTAAGTACTGTCTCACAACTCTAGGTCTAGACGGCGATGTTACCTACAGAATGTCGAAAT
Source organism: Mogibacterium neglectum (assembly GCF_030644205.1). Taxonomy (NCBI): domain Bacteria; kingdom Bacillati; phylum Bacillota; class Clostridia; order Peptostreptococcales; family Anaerovoracaceae; genus Mogibacterium; species Mogibacterium neglectum. Next base: position 313,871 of record NZ_CP128647.1, on the reverse strand, counting down.
GGGATCCAGAAAATTCAGGCAAGTACCTCGGAACTGCTAAGGAATGGGATAAGGTTGAATCAGCAATGCGTGCGATTCTCGATGAAATCGATCTCGATTACACAGAGGCTTCTGGCGAGGCTGCATTCTACGGTCCTAAACTCGATATTCAGGCAAAAAATGTATATGGCAAAGAAGATACTATGATCACTATCCAGCTTGACATGTTCCTTGCTGAGAGATATGACATGTACTATATAGATAAGAATGGCGAGAAAAAACGCCCATATATCATCCACCGTACATCACTAGGCTGCTACGAGAGAACGCTCGCTTGGCTGATTGAAAAGTATTCAGGAAACTTCCCTACTTGGCTGTGCGCAGAGCAGGTTAGAATCCTACCTATCTCTGACAAGTATCAGGATTATGCAGAGGAAATCTTCGCTGAGTTAAGAAGGAATGGCATCGATGTTACAATTGATAACAGCTCCGAGAGAATCGGCTACAAGATCAGAAAAGCCCAGATGGAGAAACTACCTTACATGTTAGTCGTTGGACAGCAGGAAGCTGAGAATAAAACTGTTTCGGTTCGTTCGAGATTCGAAGGAGATGAAGGTAGCAAGCCACTAAGTGAATTTGTGAACGCAATCTGCGAGGAGATACGCACAAAAGCGATTAGAGAAAAGAAAGATAAATAGTTAAATTTTCAAGAGAAGGAAACGGAGGATTTGTCATGCAGAGAGAGAAGCGCAAAGACAACATAATACAGAAATTGCAGTCTACAGGTTCGCCTGTAAGCGCTTCATCTCTGGCGAAAGAGTTCGGGGTAAGCAGGCAGATAATCGTCGGAGATATCGCAATTCTCAGAGCCGAAGGTCATGATATTAGCGCAACGCCTCGTGGGTATATGTTACCTCAGGTGGGGACTACTCCAGTCTATAGAATCGCTTGTAAACACGATTCATCTAAAATCCTAGAAGAGCTAAACGCAATTGTCGACTGCGGTGGCACCTTGCTTGATGTAAGTGTTGAACATCCAATATACGGTGAGCTAGTTGGCAACCTACATATCGCCAGCAGAATTGATGCAAAGGAGTTCTCAGATAAAATCATTGAAAGCAATGCTCCCCCATTATCTCTTCTCACTGACGGAATTCACTTACATGCTATCACGTGTAAAGATGAAGCCACGCTTGAGCGGATAAAAGATAAGCTACGTTCAATTGGTATACTTTTCGAGTAACCGATAGATTTTTTTTAACAGCTTAACAGTTTATTTTTAAGTAACAGATAATATATTTTCTTTAATTTCATATTGACTTTTTATAGAGCCTCTTTTAATGTATATACAGGTGTCATGACACCTATATATAATTAGGAGGCTTTTTAATGGCTAGTTTTACTTCATTTCTAAAACGCAAGGATATAATAATCTCCGGAAAGAGATATGGAATTGATGCTCTAGGTGCTATGGCGCAGGGTCTATTCTGTTCTCTGTTAATCGGAACAATTATCAACACCATCGGTGTACAGCTTCATATCGCTGCCCTATCGCAGACGGTCGCTACTATCGGTGGCATCAAGTACACTGTAGGTGGTCTAGCTATGGCTATGGGCGGACCAGCAATGGCATGTGCTATTGGATATGCACTCGCTGCTCCACCGCTAGTTCTGTTCTCACTTATAACTGTAGGTTTTGCCTCAAATGCACTTGGAGGCGCCGGCGGTCCTCTAGCAGTACTCTTTGTAGCGATAATAGCAGCTGAATGCGGAAAAGCTGTTTCAAAGGAGACAAAAGTAGACATACTGGTTACACCGAGTGTAACAATCGGCATAGGAATTGCTTTATCTTGGTTAATCGCACCTGCACTCGGAAGCGCGGCTATGAAAATGGGCGATATTATCATGTGGGCAACTGAACTTCAGCCTCTACTCATGGGGATTATCGTCGCTGTAGTCGTAGGTATCGCTCTAACGTTACCAATATCTTCTGCAGCAATATGTGCAGCTCTCGGCCTAACAGGGCTCGCTGGTGGTGCGGCTCTCGCCGGCTGCTGTGCCCAGATGGTTGGATTCGCAGTTGCATCATATGAAGACAATGGCGTCGGTGGGCTAGTATCACAGGGAATTGGAACATCAATGCTTCAGATGGGCAACATAGTGAGAAATCCAAGGATTTGGATAGCTCCTACTCTCGCATCCGTTATCACTGGCCCTATCGCAACTTGTGTGTTCCATCTCAAGATGAATGGTCCTGCTATAGCAAGCGGTATGGGCACATGTGGTCTCGTTGGACCTCTAGGTGTGTACTCAGGCTGGATTGCTGATATCGCAAAAGGAACAAAAACAGGCATCACTTCAGTGGATTGGCTCGGTCTCATCCTAATATCTGTAGTTCTACCAGCAATATTAACTCTTATATTTCACAAAGCCGTTAAGAGAGCTGGCTGGGTTAAAACAGGAGATCAGAAGATATAAGAAGCTAATCATTTTCAAAAAATCTGTAACCATTTAGATAATCTCAATAAAAAATGTGCCTGGCATAGAGTGTGATCCCCCTAATTTCACACAGTGCTCGACACATTTTTTAATATTACAATTATTAATATATTGCTATTTAATAATTTCTAACTCGCTTTGACATTTTGAATATCCTCGCTACTCTTAGCATCCTTGCTACTTTTAAATTCACCATATGAAAAGAATATTAGCCCTATCCAAATCAGTCCAAATGCCATAATTAGCACCTTATCAACAGGCTCTTTATACAAGAATATTCCCAGCATCAACGCCAATGTGGGGCTAAGGTATTCTGTTAAACCGAGTACGAACATAGATGTCCTCTGCGCAGCATAGGCGAATAGCCCAAGAGGTATGGCTGTTGCTAGTCCGCATAGGAGTAGCAGAAAGTATTGATATGACTCCCCAACACCAAGTGCTCCTGCTCCATGTAATTCGAGCCATACTATTACGCATAGCATAACCGGGGCAATAAAAATAGTTTCATAAAGAAGCGATATAGCAGGAGGCTGATCTACAGTCTTTTTTATTGCCGAATAAATGGCAAATGTAGTCGCTAGTACGAGTGCAATTCCTGGAACCTGTCCATAGTGAATCAAAATTACGATTACGCTTATAGCTACAAATATCACAGCTATGGACTTATAAACCGTAAGCTTCTCTTTAAAGAAGATTGCACCAAATATACATACAACAAGCGGTTCTATGTAATACCCAATACTCGTCTGGATTATATGACCAGAGTTAACCGCCCAGATGCCAATGCTCCAGTTACTCGTTACAATAAGCCCTGCTACGAGAAATTTAAGCGAGGTCCGCCAATCCCTTAGCGGTGAGAAAATCCTGCTCCACGAGTATTTAAAACGCGCAGCAATTACGCAAACTACTGCAATCATTAGAACTCTATATATGATAATAGTAGATGATGGTATTGGAATTAGTGACTTCCAGTAAATTGGGAGAATACCCCATAGCCCCGCACAACCAAGTGCGGCAAAGAACCCCTTTTCATAACTTTTCTTCATAAATAATTCCCCTGTAGATAAATCTATAATATGGTACACAATGAAATAATTTTGCTCCAAAAGGATGAAACTTCATTAACTACAAATAAAAATGTAGCAAATATTATATCATCCTTTGCAGATTGTCACAATAAATGTTATCCTTATACATCATAAATGACTATTGGTATGCAAATTCAAACGGTTGATTGGAGATTTGATATGAAACAGATAGAAGTAGATATAGAAGTTAGTGCTAGACATGTACACCTCTGTAAAAGCGATATAGAAAAACTTTTTGGCATTGGTTATGAGCTTACACCTAAGAAACAAATTATCGTAGGTTATGTTGCTGAAGAAAGACTTACACTTGTTGGTCCTAAAGGTACTCTTCGAAATGTAGCTATTCTAGGACCTGCTCGCCCAGAAACACAGGTCGAGTTAGCAGCAACCGATGCCAGAAATTTAGGTATCGAGGCACCTCTTAGACTTTCCGGCGATTTAGTAAATACCCCTGAGATTAAAATCGCAACCGAAAATGGGAACACCACTGAAATAGATCATGGATGCATAGTCGCAAAAAGGCACATCCATTTATCAAAAGAAGATGCGGAGCAGTTGCAGGTAGCTACTGGAGATGAAATATCTCTAAAAATTGATACAGGATGTGGCAGAGCATTAACATTTGAAGAGGTGATCGTGCGCGTCGGCAATACTAGAACAGTTGTTCACTTAGATACTGACGAGGGAAATGCGGCAAGTACAGGCAAATCATGTAAAGGAATATGCTTTTCCAAATAAATAAGCTGTGTTTTAACATAATAGATAAGTAGGAGTAATAATTTGTCATCACTATACAGTCTTGAAAATATAGTTTTCGCGCTTGAAATAATCGGCACCATCGCCTTTGCCATCTCGGGAGCCACTCTTTGCCTAGAAAAAGGCATGGATCTCATGGGAATCACTATACTCGGCCTTACGACTGGTGTAGGTGGTGGGATTATCAGGGATTTAATAATAGGACAAACTCCTCCTCTCACTTTTAGGGACCCGACTTATCTCGTCATATCAGTGGTGGTTTCAGTAATCGTATTCACGCCACCGGTTAGAGAGTGGATATTTTCGGACTCAATGCTATATGAATGGCTGATGCTCATCATGGATTCGGTTGGACTTGGAGTATTTACAGTACTTGGTATTAAATCAGCTTATACTGCGTCTGCGATTCACGGAGTTATATTGTTCACCTTCGTTGGAATGCTCACAGGAGTTGGCGGTGGAGTTTTGAGAGATATGATGGCAGGTAATAGACCGTACATATTCGTAAAGCATTTCTATGCGAGCGCATCGCTTATCGGTGCACTGACGTGCATAGTACTCTGGGACAAGGTTGGCACGGTGCTTTCCATGGGAACCGGAGCGGGACTCATAGTATTGCTCAGACTGCTAGCAGCTCATTATCACTGGAGTTTGCCCAAAGCTAATATGCCTCGAGACAAAAAGTAAAAAATAATCGCATCAAAGCATGATTCGATTATTTTTTATTTTCTCTCAAAAAGCTCACCTAGTGAGTGTTTCTTCAGATCAGTGTTGATATTCTCTTGAATGCGTAATAATTCCTTACGAAGCGCGCATGTATCCCGATCTGTATTTAAAAGACACTTAACATCTTGCTTCAAGCACTCACATACAAGTGAATGTGGCTCTATGGCCTGGTGTACATCATATAGAGTGATCTCAGTCAGTGGTCTGCTCAGCACATATCCACCGCTGCTCCCCCTTACTCCGTATATAATACCAGCCTTATCAAGCTTCCTTGACACTTTATATGCGATTGCCTCTGATATGAATTCATCTGTCACGAATGAGCTTATACTCGTGGGCCTTTCTATCGACAGATTCTTGAGAACCCTTACTGCATAGTCTGTCTCTCGATTAAAAAGCATGTCTCCTCACTTTACAATCTACATATCGTTAAAAGTTTCAGCTATAGCAACTCTGCGAGTCTTCCTGTACAACAGTACTGCTGCTACCATACATAGCATCTCAGATACGGCAAGTGAGAGCCATACATTCGATGTACCAAGCATAGTGACGATTAAAGCCAGCGATAGAGCGAGCGTCAGCGTACATCTCATCAGAGATATCACAACGGCAACTCTTGACCTCTCAAGGGCGGTCAGATATCCAGCAATGATAATATTCATACTGAGCATCGGAAATGCAAAAGCTACCAGCTTAAGCGCATGAGATACCCCCGCAATAAGCGCATCTCCATCATCAACAAATAGCATCGCTATATACTTTCCAAATGCCAATACTACAGCTATTTCTGTTATAGCCAGAATGAGCCCCGATCTAATCTCATAACCAAAGATGGTGTGGAATGTATCTCTCTCGTGTCTACCGTGATAGTAGCTAACGAGAGGCTGAGCGCCTTGTGCGATCCCATTTGCAAGAACCGTCGCCAGCAGGATTACATATGATAGTATCGAGTAGATAATCAGCTCCCTATCGTGCATAAAAGCAACTATAAATCTGTTATAGATAAATGTCACTATTCCCGGCGACATCTCCGTGATACCCGAAGGTATACCGCTCATAAATTGACGGAGCATAAGCCCACGCTTAAACTTGAAGCGCGTAAAACGCAGAGTCGCTTTCCTACCTGCAAAGTGAATCAGGTAGATGATAATTACGACTGTCTGAGAGAAAGATGTTGCTAATCCAGCTCCAACTATACCCCAGTCCAGCTTAAATATCGTGTACCAGTCGAGGAAGACGTTGAGAATCACTCCGAGCAGCACATAGATAGTGGCAAGTCCCGGGAATCCATCAGTTGCAAGGAGTAGCTCGAGATTGTAGGAAATCACGAATGAAAATATGAACGGTGCTATCGTAAAAAGATAATTTCTTACATACGAAAGTGTCGACTCCGTGGCTCCAAGCATCCTGCATAGCGGATTTAGGAAAATAAAAACTAGCGCACTGATTGCTATCGAAAGCAAAACAAGTGAAACTAAGCTCTCCGTGAATACACGTCTTGCCTCCATAGTACGGTTTTCACCGAGAAGACGGGCAACTATTGTTGATGTGCCCACCGCGAAAGTTATTGAAATTGCAAACAGTAAGGTAACGAATGGCGTAGCAATTGAGACGGCAGCTAGAGCCGTCTCGGATACACCTCGAGCTACAAATATCCCATCAACTACTGTGTACAGCGTGAAAATCAGCTGCCCAGCCATAGCAGGAATAATGTATCGCAAATATTTTTTTATCAGCGAATCATCCTTATTCAATTCTCGTCATCCTTCTGCTACAAAACTTTTTTCACTATCACATGATCTGCCTTGTCATATTGTCACGATTAATCGCACAAACCCCTTCTTAACCAAGTGTGCTACAACGTGTAGAGTTAGTATACTAGGATTTTTAGATAACTGCAATCCGTTCATTTCAAAGACTTCTGTACAAAACAAAAGCCGAATCCAATTATTTTGAATTCAGCTCTTACTTTATAACTTGTTTATAAAATTCGTTGAATCATCAACATATTCTGGACCTACTCAAGGTTAAGTTTGTTCTTCATCAGGTAGTTAGATGCGAGGAAATATATTGCACACTCTATGACCTGCATAAGTATAAGTCCCCCTACTCCATATTGTGCAATTTCAATCTGATTGCCATTCACGGTAAGGTTTAAAACAAAGTTTCCACATAGATGTCCAATTAGTACAATCGCAGCATACACTTCTCCTATTGTGAATGTAATGAAGAAAACTCCTTGCAGCAACGATTGGAATCTGCTGAACTGTACGCTTAAGTTAATGCATGTTAATGTTTTAAGAACAAATCTGCTGATATATACCACTGCTAGAACCAGTGTCTCTAATAGGAAGATTATTAATGCTCTTGCCTCTGCCGGTTGCTCATTCATAAATATTCTTATCTGATGATACACATCTACTTCATTTGTAGCTACGCCTACAATCATCATGACAAAGATCCCAACAAATGCTGTAAGCACCATCCAAACGGTGCTAGCAATCACCTTGCTCCAGATATGTGTGCTTATCTTTACCGGTAGCGAAAGTGTAAAGTACCCTTCAACTCCATAGAAATTCTTGTAGAATCTGCGGTCAATAACCACTACTAGTGTCATTATAATTGCAGCGATAAACGAGATTGCCCAAACTGTGTAAAGAAGATTTTCTACAAACTCAGATGTGTATTTTGATGCTTTGGGTAATATTGCAGTTATCAGTGTGAGAGACAGCCAAACCAAATACAGGACTCCCAGATTGTTCATTAGCGCTTTAAACTCATATTTTAATAATTTACCTAGCATTTGAATACCTCCCTGAACAGTTTATCTATGCTCTGTCCCTTCTTCTCGCGCAAGCTTTCGGCGGTCTCGTGAACCACGATTTCACCGTCCTTGATGAAGATTACATCATTAAGCACCGATTCGACATCAGCGATTAGGTGAGTGGAAATAATCACTACAGCCTCAGGATTGTAGTTGGTTATAATCGTTCTAAGGATATAGTCTCTAGTCGCTGGATCAACGCCCGCAATAGGTTCATCGAGTAGATACACCTCGGCATTTCGCGCCATTGTGAGTATCAGCTGTACCTTCTCCTTAGTGCCCTTGGACATCGCTTTTAGCTTAAGATCTTTCTCGATCCCTAGATCATTCAGCATGGATAGTGCTTTGAGTTTATCGAAGTCAGCGAAGAAGTCCTGATATAGACGCACTAGTCTGCCTGCTGTCATATATGTAGGATATGTCATCTTGTCAGGTAGGTAAGAGACCTTCGCCTTAGTCTTTTCACTAGGTTTATCTCCATCTATCAGGATCTCACCTGCATCAGGTCTAAGTAGCCCCATGATTATCTTAATTAGTGTCGTCTTGCCAGAACCATTTGGTCCCATGAGTCCGACGATTTGTCCCTTGTCTATATCTAAATTAACACCTGATAGCGCTAGCTTTGAGCCGTATGCTTTGCTCAGATCTTTTATCTCTATTATGTTCATTATTTCTCCTTCCCCACGCAGCTCGTAACCGCCTCTAGAATCTCTCTGTCACTCATTCCAATATTACGCAGCTTTTCGACGAGCTCGTCTATATAAGTGCTCGATAAACGCTTATAAATCTCTTTCAAAGTTCTCTCATCCTCCGTCACAAATCTTCCGTTAGTTCTCTCTGTGCGCACTAATCCATTTCGCTCTAGCTCTGCGAGCGCCCTTTGGACTGTATTAGGATTAACACATGCCTCTGCAGCAATATCTCTTACAGATGGAAGCTTTCCACCTGGCAAATAGTCGTGTCTAGCAATCCGCACGGTGAGTTCATCTACAATCTGCGAGTATATCGGGATACCGTCGACAAATTTCCATTCCATGCTAATCTCCTTTCTAAATGTGTTGTATCCTCATATTTATGCTTGCATAAAAACAGGCATAAATAAATCGATGTGTTATTGTATTAAGCAACTAATACAATAACACATCCTAGTAAATTTGCAACCTTTTTTTATTTATTGAATTATTGCACTCAAAAAGATACAATTATGTCAATTGATATGCTAGAAAAGGAGAACGCATCATGAGAAAAAGTTTTAAAGTTTATTTTATTTTGGCTCTTTGCCTTATGCTTCTAGTCTCCTTATCAAGTTGCAAGTCTGATGAGCAGAAGGCTATGGAAACACAAATAAAAACAGCTAACAAACTATTAAGTTCTAAGTCTAAGATTTTTGACGAAAGTACACGCAGCAATTTAAAAAAAGTTATTAATGATAGTGAAAAATCTACCAACGACAAGTCATATAAGAAATCAACAGACAAATTAAAAGCTGCTATAAAAGCATATAGAGATAACATAAAACAACAAAAACAAGTTACACGGCCTTCACAAAAGTTTATTATTGAACGTGTAAGTAATATCGAATCAATTGTCCAGGTTGAAGCCGCAACAGAAGAAACTGATACAAATAATTTGATGAATAAACCTAACGGGTATTATGCATATATTGCCCTTTCTTCTTCTATGGTTCCTGCTGAATCAAAGTTGTATAGCAGCCCCGTTGAAAACGGTAATGAAGGAGGGGGTGCCATCGAGGTTTATAAGACCGCAAAGCTAGCAAAGGCACGAGAGGCTTATCTTTCGGCTTTGGACTCTCCTGGAGCGTTGTCTCCTGGTACACATAGGGTTGTAGGTACAATGGTCGTACGTACATCTAGTAAATTAAAAGCATCACAACAACGAGCTCTTGAAAAAAACATTATTGATGCACTGATTAAACTGAAATAGTATTATTTTCTGAACTCAACTACACTCATATAGGCTTAATTCTCTATTTGCAGATTACCTACTATCTCCCATATGAGCTTTCTTAAGGTAGTCGTTTAGTATTGATTAATAAAGCAAAACACTAGTAGATGTTCTACATTACTAGTGTTTTGTTTCTATATGGAATCAATAGCTTGATTTAATATATTATTGTATTTATTCGTTAGTCTATATTAGAATCTAATTCTTTCTCCCTCTCACCTTAAATGCCACTAACACAACCACCACACTAAGCTCAGACATGAAGATCATAGACTGAATCAGCGGTCCGAAATTATAATCCCTACCTAGCCAGAAATCTATATAATCGTTACCAAGCTGTGCAGTTGGAAGCAAGTCAGATAACCACCTAACTGGTTTTGGCAGATCTGAAATTCTAATACCCATGTATCCACTCAAAATCATCATTGCAAAGTAGATTGCCATCACAACTCCATACGTTGGACCAAACTTACCTATCAGCGTCGCAATACCATGAGCGAGTGCCATCAGAAGGATAGCGAGAATATATATTCCCAGAATCCAAACCACTGCAGCTGCAAACCTCGGCTTAAGTATTTTTAGAAAAGGGACAGTTCCACCAAGATAAATTAGTATACATAGTGTCAATATAATCAAGTTCGCTACCACTTTGTTGAGCAATATATCCTTCTCCGAGAATCCGAATAGCATTAAGCGCTCAGGGATTTTCTTATCGAGCTCGTTTGAATATACTGCCGCGTGATTCAGAAATATGCTCGCCAATGGAATAAGCATCGCCATACCAATAAATATTGTGGTTACCACTTCATCCTTCATATTCTTAGGTATATCACCAAGTGATCCCCTGACGATCAAGTGCAGTAGCAACACTGGAAAAATTGATCCAAAGAAGACGGCATAGACATTATGCAGCGTATTCAGAAATTCATATTTTATCGTATATCTATTCATATTATCTCTCCGCATTAATAGTCATCATTTCGATATCGTTATTGCTTCGCCTGTAATTAATGTGGTTTCTGATGAGCTTTTCAGCAATCTCAACCTCTTCATCCGAATTGTCACATGAGAGTGCAATAAATCCTTCAGTAGCCTTTATCTGCTTGTGCGCCTTAGATATCTCACGAGCTTTTTCCGTATTCTCAAATATCACCACGGCATTTCCGCAGTACTTTCTAAAAAGCTCTTCCTTTGACCCGTAGTCCACAGCTCTACCGTCCTTGAGATACAGTATCTTAGTCGCCAGGTTATCGAGCTCAGTATAGTAATGCGACGTTATGAGCAGTGTCGTGTGCTTCTCCTCGTACCAAGTCACGAGTTTATCCATTAGCCTCTGACGCGTCTCGAAGTCTAGTCCAGACGTAACTTCATCGAACATGACTATTTTGCTGTCCTTACACATCACGAGTATGAGTGTGAGCCTCTGCTTCTGTCCCCCAGATAACTGCTTCCACCTCTTATCGAGGCACCCTTCGAATTCAAAAAACTTAATCATTTCCATGAGTTTCTGGTTATCCTTAATTTTGCAGCCCATCACCATCTCGATGATGTTCCTAATCGCAACTGTGTCTACATATGAATTGTACTGCATGTGAACTGAAATCTCATTTGACGGAGCTCCTAGCGTTATGTTTCCCTTATGAGGAACTAGTCCTATAATGCTCTTGAGGAGCGTCGTCTTGCCAGCGCCATTACTGCCTATGATTCCAACTCTCTCGCCGTCCGCAATCTCAATAACTCGTCCGAGATCTACGGCTACCTTGTCCTTAAAACTCACCTTTACATTGTCGAGCCTAATCATCTCTACCTCTTTTCTCCAACACAAACTGAACGCCATCCTGCAGGTTCTCACCACGCAGTTCAAGACCTAGTTTTCCGGCAAAATATTTTGCTATATAGAGCCCTAATCCGTGCCCTTTCTTCTGGCCTGCTTCATCTCCTTGAGCCCCAGTGACAAACGGTTCAAAGATGTCATCAATTACTTTCTCATCTATGTGACCTGGACGACTGAAGACTATAATGCTCGATTCCGTAGCATCGACCGTAACACTTCCGTTTTCACTCGTGTGGTCTACGCCGTTTGCAATTAGATTTTCCAGAATTTTCTTGAGCATCATCGCGTCGCTATGCCAATATAATGTCTCTTCAATCTCTGGAGCATTAAGAGTTATCCCCTTAGATTCAGCCCCGATGCGGTTCTTTTCTAGCGTTTCCTTGCACAAGACCAAGATATCGATTTTCTCAATTTCAAGGCTTTCGGTAGCATTGTTGAGGTTCGATGTTTCCTCAATTATGCTCATCATCTCGCGAAGCTGCGCTTTTACCTCTGGTAAATACATGTCTCTATCCCCGAACTTTCCGACCTTACCAATCATTCCGTCCACGAGGAGCATCGATGCCGCTATAGGAGTTTTTAGCTGATGCGATGTCGCACGCATATACACTTCTTTGCGTTTGTTCTCTTCTTCGAGACTTTGAACTGCATATGCCTGCTTATTATAGAGTAGATTGAGCGCAGCAGTCAAATCAGATATCTCATCATTGCCTACAACTTCAAGTGGTTCTAGGTTTACATCTGATGAGCTCATGCGTCTCTCTGCATCCATAGATAGCTTCTTAATTGGAGACACTATCTTACGCGAATATATCGCAGATACTCCAAAAGCTAGGACGATCATCAGCAGTATTAGCATCGGAGTCGAGCCATATAGAACTGGCAGGATTTCACTCGCTGACGGAGTCATCGTGTTACTACTCAAGATAAGTATGTCATCTCCATGCTTTGCTATTCCGACAAAGTATGTGTAGCTAGTTCCTGAGTAACGATTTTCAACGGAAAACTCACAGATTAGAACACCTCCGTTATAGTAATGGAATTTTTTATTCTTTACCTTGAACTGGGATAGACTGCTATCACCTTTAAGATTTATCTTAAAACTGCTACTCATCTCAGCCGAATTCTCTTCTGCAAATGCCTTAATTGCATGCTTTAGATTCTTAAATGCCTCATTCTTGCTGGTTTTAGTGCTCATATCGAGTGACCTAAACTGCTCTATGATATCTTTAGATGTGGGACTAACCGCTTCAATTGATCCATTGAAGCTGGATCCCGTTATCTTAATGGTGTAACCTGATCCAGGAACGATGACACCTAGCATGTTGGCATCGCCAGTCTTAAATTTTTTCAATGATTCATGCTTCTTGAAGTACTTCATTGCTGAATTTGCATTCTCTAGATTCTGATTCTCCTTGTAATTCATGTACATGGAAGGCATCAGAAAAACCATGTAAGAAAAGACCACGATTCCTATAATCAGCGAGATAATGACGCTGTATAAAAATGTCTTACTTCTTAATTTCATCTTCTTTTCTCCATCTATAGCCAACTCCTATGACTGTTTCTATGTAGTCATGCGGTAGCTTCTTTCTAAGATTCTTGATGTGTGCATCGATTATCCTATCGTTTGCCACGTACTCCTCATCGAATATCATATTGATAAGCTGATCCCTGCTAAACACTCTTCCAGTACTGTCCCTCAAAGTCTTCATGAGCACAAATTCGCTGACGGTCAGTTTGAGATTCTTCTTGTTATAGTATGCCCGAAGTTCATCTTCATCGACTACAAATCCATTATCCATCTCTGAATCTGCTCTCTTACCAGTTCTTCTAAGAACCGCTTCAATTCTCTTGATGAGAATTATTGGAGAAGCTGGTTTTGTAATGTAATCATCTGCGAGGTAGTTAAAAGCCTCGAGCTGTGTATTGATATCGTCGTAAGCCGTAAGCATAATCGTACCGGTATCTTCGCTACGCTTATTTTTTATAATTTGAAGTACTTCAAGACCTGTCACTCCAGGCACTCTGATATCGAGAACTGCTAGATCAAACTCCTTACCCTCTTCAACTATCTTTATCGCCTCGTCGCCGCGTTCACACGGAATAACTTCGTGACCTGCGACCATCATGTACTCAGAGAGAACTTCACGAATCATATCTTCATCTTCTAGGAAAAGTATCGTTGCCATCGTGCGCGCACCCTTTCTATCTTCTGACACTACCTTACTATCACAGTGTGAATCTAGTATGAATTTGCTTTGCATGTTACCTTTTACATAAAATTCTTTACACTAATTATTGTAGTTTATTCTTCTTGTAAAATATAGACAGATAAAAACCTCTTCTGACAGAACCACTGACAAAAGAGGTTTATAAACTTGTTTTTATTTATCTAATAGCTATTTAAAATGTCGCAACCTCAGGGTTACAAGGCTCACACGCCTCTACCGACTTGCAGTAAAGAACCGGCCCCTTCTCTCCGTATGCATCGACATACTCGACTCTGACCTTTGCTTTGACCTGAACCCACGCTCCGTTCTTAAAGTCGTCGATTCTATCATAGATGCCCATCAGAGCTGCAAACTGCATATCTTCCACACAGCATGTCATGAGGTGCCTACCGAGCCCGAATTCTCCATGCTTCATATCGCCACCCTTTACGACTCTGCCCTTTAGGATCAATGTCTTGTTATTGTATTCATCCTGATTTTCGTTTATATCGCGATACCAATCAGCGTACATATCGTCGGCGATTTCAATTGTGCTAGCCTTCTTATCGAAAGGTAGTTCGTCCACGATGTCATCTACCTCTATGTCATGTGGGCCGAATTCATAGACAATCTGCGAGCGCCTGTTAGCTACACGTACTTCCTTGTGAAACGGCATCTTATCTGCGCCTTTCTGGAATCTATTGAATACAACAAGCTCTGCGTTCTGCATCTTGTTGAAGCAGAGCTGCCTCATATTCTTATTGTACAGATCGAACATGGTCGCATCGAAAAAGGTCATCTCCTGCGCGATTATCCAGTTACGAGGCATGTTCTCAAACAGAGTCTGCGTCATCCACATGCCATTATACTCGACTAGAACTCTATCAAATACATACTTTGATGCGATGCCGTTGAGCTTCGCCTCAGTGAGATCTGTCTCCTTCTCGATTTTCTCGATGTACACTTTGTCAGTAAATTTGCTTTCGTCATAAGGAACTTCACCTGACTCACAAACCAGAAGTAGCGTGCTTGCACCCTCTCCGAATTCTGGTGTTTCGAGTGTATCCTGGATGAAAGTAGACTTGCCAGAGCCTAGAAATCCTGTAAATAGATAGACTGGTTTCTCTCTCATATTCCGAACAGCTCCTTAATCTTATCCTTCTTGAGACCGACTCCGATTACGCAGATTACGCCTGTGGTCTCTGCCTCTTCAGCAGTTCTAACTTCAGGCTCACCTGGTATGTAGTCGAACTCGTACCATTCGCCTTCTGTACCTGCTACGAAACCCTTCGCTCTGAGCACCTGTCCGCACTGCTCGGGATCCATGAGGCCTGCTAGAGCTTACTCGAGCTGGCCGCGGCCGAAGCGATGTGCGGTCTCCACGCCCATTTCGTCAAATACTTCGTCAGCGTGGTGGCCGTGTCCGTGATGGTGATGATGGTGGCCGTGACCGCAGCACTCATGTTCTTCGTCATCGTGGTGATGGTGGTCGTGGTCATGGTCGTGGTGGTGGCCGTGACCACAGCACTCATGCTCTTCGTCATCGTGGTGGTCGTGGTCGTGATGGTGCTCCGCCTCATGCTCCGCTTGCTCTCTATATGCCTCTTCTCTCAGGTGATCAAGTTCAGCAGAAAGAGTCTTCTTCTGCTCCATAATCTCTAAAATCTTGGAACCGTCAATCTCATTCCAATCCGTCGTAACTATGGACGCTTCCTTGTTATGCTCACGAAGTAATGTGATGCACTTATCGATATCCTCCTGAGACATTCCAGCTGTATGGCTTAGAATGATTGAGCTTGCATGCTCCACCTGGTTTTCGTAAAACTCTCCGAAGTTACTCATGTACATCTCAGCTTTAGTAGCATCAACGACTGTCGTAAATCCATTTAGCTCAATCTTATCGTTCTTCAGATCCTGAACCGCGATTATTACATCCGACAGCTTACCAACTCCAGATGGCTCGATGAGAATCCTCTCTGGGTTATACTTCTCGATAACCTCATTAAGAGCCTTTCCGAAATCTCCTACGAGAGTGCAGCAGATGCAGCCAGCATTCATCTGGTTAATCTCAATTCCTGTATTCTGCAGGAATCCCTTATCTACACCAATCTCTCCAAATTCATTCTCGATGAGAACTATTTTGTCCGTGCCATACGCTTCCTCAATAAGCTTCCTAATCAGCGTGGTCTTACCAGCGCCAAGGAATCCTGAGAAAATATCCACTTTAGTCATATATCTCAATCCTTTCTATATATAAATAATTGATTTGCTTGCTCCTTAGTATGAGTTAACTAACTATATTATGAAATTATATCATACTAAGCCTCATATTTTTGACACTGGTGTGTTAATTTGCGAAATAAATAAGCCACGTGCATAGTCAATTACCGACTGTACTCATGGCTATTTTAGGGAAGATTTGTCAAGGAAATAAACAAAAATTTTTGATAAATTTATATCTTCTCTGTTTCTCTCTTAATTAAATTTAGTATTTTATCCTTGTATGTTTCCACTGTACCTTGCTTGAAATGTAGGTTTACAGTATATTTTGTTTTTCCAATATCCATTACTAACTGTTTATGTTGTGATTTTTTTATGGGTAATCAAAGTTTTTTAGGGTTGGAGATGTCAAGAAAAGTACAGTCTCTAAACACCTAAAATTGATTTAAGCCGCCAGGGCTTCGTCGAGCACCATCCTTCTATATTCTGCCGGAGGAAGCCCGCTCGGATTAGACGTATATATTCGATCCGTATTGTAGTAGGTGAATACATATTTGAAGATCCATGACTTTGCTTCTAACATCTTCATTCTTTATGTCGGGATACGATACAGGAGTTCCTTCTTCAAAGTAGTGAATAAGCTCTCCATTCTGGCATTGTCATAACAGTGATTAACGCCGCTCAGACTTTGTTGTATGTTATTTGCTGCCAGTATAGCTCTGAAACCGTCGCTTGTATATTGGCTGCCTCTGTCTGAATGCAGGGTCGCCCTACTGATTGGGTATCTAATCCGTGCAGCTTTAAGAGTATCGATACATAATTCTTTCTTCATGTTATCACGCATGATGAGCGATAGAAATCTCCCCATTAAAGCAGTCGATGATGGTGAAATGTACAGTTTCCCATCGATGCATTGGATCTGAGATATATCTGTAAGTAGCTTGGTATATGGCTTATCTGCGGAGAAGTCCTGCCGGATCAGGTTTTCCTTCTCCTGAATCTCGGTTGTAGCTTTTGTCAGACCCTTAGGTTTGCGCTTTCGTTCATGGATTAGTCCCATTTTGAGCATGATCCGTCTGAGCTTGTGCATGCCGACCTTTTTCCCTCTTAGCGCAAGAGCCATCTGCATACGTGGAACTCCATAGTTGTTATTGAATACAGACTCATCAATGATGGTCTGTATAGCTGCCGAAAAAACCGATGTCATCCTTGAGTATCTCATTGGCTCGTTTGGTTTCACGCAGTTCGGCTTCAAGCTCCTGTATCCGACGATCTTTCTCGTCTACAGATTTACGTTTGTAAACACTGCCTACAAAATATGAAGCACCTTGATGCTTTCGGATATATCGCCAATCAGCAAGTGTGTAATATGGAATGCCAAGCTGCTCTGCAGCCTTTCTGACACCGATCTCGTCTGAAAGTTCGAGGGCTTCCTGCTTAAATGAATTGTCGTATTGCATAGTCTCACCAATCCTTTCATTGATATACTACCATGAGAATTTGGTGGATTTACAGACTCTACTTAAATGTTACAACTCCAGATATTTGCTAAAGATAAATTCAATTTATTCCCAAAATTTATCTTCTACTGTTTGATATTGTGCAAAAGTCCATACTTCTTGTATTTTTCCATCTTCTATTTTGAACAAATCAATTCCTGGATCATTTAATTTTTCATTACCTTTTTCTGCTAATGAAACAACACTTGCAGCAACAAAACAATCATTACTTGCAGCCCACTCTGTCATTACTCTGAATGTTCCATTACTTCTTTTCGCAAATTCTCCTAAACGTTCTCCAAGTGCTTGTTTTCCTTTAATTATTCCTGATAGAGAACTTTCTCCACCCATATGCCATACAATCGTATCTGCCATTGTTTCAAAAGCTGCTTCAAAATCTCCTCTTGATAATGCTTCTGTGTAAGTATTAAATACTTTCATAACTTCATTTTTCATACCTGTTTATCTCCTTTTTTTAATATTGGATATTTACTTTTGATTTCCTGTTTATATTATACTTTTTTAAGTCTTGATTTTACAAGTACGAATATTTATAATACATAGTATCTATTATGTTACTTTAATTATTTTCGGAGGTTTGATATGTCTAATATTTATGATAAATGTCCCTATGTTACTACTCAAAGAGTTTTACAAGGGAAATGGGCAATTGTAATACTATATCATCTTAGTACAGGCACTAAGAGATTTAATGAACTTGAAAAATTGATGCCTGAAACTACAAGGACTGTTTTAACAAGACAACTTCGTCAGCTTGAAGCAGATAGGCTCGTTAATCGAAAAGTTTTTGCAGAAGTTCCCCCTCATGTTGAATATTCTTTGAGTAAAATCGGAACTAAATTTCAAAAAGTATTAGATGAAATAGAAGTTTTTGGTTTGGACTATATTGCAGAATTGAAATCTCTTGAAAACCCTAAAAATGAATGAATAAAGTAATCTCTTTTTAAAGTTATTCCTTTTTCTCTGGAACTTGACAGTTGCCTATGAAGTTAAAATACACATCAACCTTTTGTTTTTTGTCTTTGCCTTTTCTTCCTCCTGTGGCTTCATGGACTACAATTTTTTCTATATACTCATTTATCATTGGTACTGTCAATTCCTCAATGTCTGTATATTTCTCTATCATCTTTAGGAATTTTTCGGTATTAACTTTTCTCTGATGGTAGCGTTCTATCTCATCTTCAAAATATTGTATTTGCTTTTCTAAGTCTTGTTGCTCCGTATCCCTCTATTACAAGCCTGTAAATGCGTTTTACGACCTTTGAACTCTCTTTATCGACAAGTAACTCCTGTTTGTTCTTAGGGTTTCTATAATAGTCGTATGGAACGCTTGGTGATACTCTTTTACCTTCTTCCATTCTTGCTCTGAAGATAGATTGTATTTTTCTTGAGGTATCCCTTGCATACCATTCGTTCATAATGTTTAGAAATGGGGTAAAGTCGCTTTCTGATTGTTTTTCGCTGTCTATTCCGTTATTGATGGCGATAAACCTTACTCCCTTTTCTTTGAAAAGTATTTCGGTGTAAAAACCTACTTTGAGGTAGTCTCTGCCAAACCTACTCATATCTTTTACTATCACAGTAGATACTTTGTTTTCTTCTACTGCTTTTATCATTTTCTGAAATCCTTGTCTATCAAAGGTTGTTCCGTTTACTCCATCATCGTAGTAAACTGTGATTTTCAAAGTTCATAGCTCCTTTCAGATTCGTGTTGAAATCTGCAAGGAGCCGTGAAATCTGCTTATAGAAACGAAAAGACGGCAGAACGATACCTTTGAATCAGGTATCCGTACTGTCTCTGGCGCTCTCACGGATTTCTATTTGATTTTTGTATTACGGCTTACTTCACATACTCGTGAGTAATCTTGAGCGTTCTATCTGCATTGGCAGCGATGCGGATAATGCAGTCTTTCTTACGAATGATGATGACTTTGCTGTCCTTGCTCTTATCACAGACACGCTTGTCATCAAGGTTCTTGATCTGTTCCATAATATGTACCTCCATTTTGGAAACTATAAGTTCTACTCAATCCCAAAAAAACAGGTCGTTAATGTCAGCATCAGGGAATGCCTTGATAAGACCACCGATACACTTCTTGCCGCCGACACGCTTTCCACGCAAAAGACGGCTCACTTCCATGCGAGAAACATCCATCTTCATGGCAAGCTGACTGCCTGTCCATTTATGGCGTTCCATCTCTCTTTACATATTCTATATTTGGTTTCATATTTTGCTCCTTTCCAAAACCTAAAGGTTCCACCGTGTTCAAAATATATACCGCTCACAGGCGGCAGGTTGATTCAGAACTTTAAGGTTCCGTTTTCTGTATTATACACCTTTAGGTTACAGGCTACAAGTGATTTTTCAAAAAATGTTGCTTTTAGGTTACACTTATGGTACAATGATAGAGGTTCAAGCGAGGAGGACTGTGTTATGAATGAACTTGGAACTTATATCAAAGAAAAAAGAACAGAAAAAGGGCTGTCGATAAGGCGGCTGGCAGAGCTTGCCGATATCAGTCATACCGAAGTAAAGCGAATAGAGGATGGACTTAGAAAGCAGACATCTCCGCAGGTGCTCCGCTCCATTGCATCCGCCCTCGGTGTTCCCTATGAGGATTTGATGACGGCTGCCGGATATATTGACGAACCTGCCACGGAGACAGAAAGCGGAACTGTCGCAGCCGGCATCAAGGATACGGAGGACCTAAGTCAGGAAGAGATAGACCAGGTCAACCAGTATATAGCATTTCTAAAAAGCCAGCGAAAAGACTAAAAACCATCCACGCGTCGAACGCATGGTTGTTAAGTAGGCGGGCAAAGCCCTCTGATCCTCGCGGATGCGTCGAACGCGTAAACGCAATCTGTCAGTTACGTTTTGCCTTAACCTACTTTTTCTTTTTCCTGAATGCTCCAGCTTCGCTCATGGTTAGCTGGTCTCCCATTTTATCTTCTTCCAGTTGTTTTGATATATACTCGGATATTCTTGCTTCATTTTTACCCACTGTATCTACATAATATCCTTTGCACCAAAATTCTCGGTTTCTGTATTTATACTTTAATTCCCCAAACTATTCATACAGCATTGTACTGCTCTTCCCTTTTAGATATCCCATGAATTTTGATACTGAATATTTGGGTGGTATAGATAATAGCATATGAATATGATCCGGACACGCTTCCGCATTCAGAACTTCTACACCTTTCCACTCACATAGTTTTCTAAGTATTTTTCCAACTTCGTGCTTCTTTTGTCTATAAAACACCATTCTTCGATATTTGGGTGCGAAAACTATGTGATATTTGCAGTTCCACTTTGAATGCGCTAAACTATTTATGTCATTCACTCCCATGTGAATGCACCTCCTTCTGTTCCTTTGTTTGCAGCTGACAGACCGCATTCAAAGTGTAGCAGAAGGCTTTTTCATTTTCAATTTCTGCTCATAGGCAAAGCCTTTACGGAACCACGCGTCCAACGCGTGGTTTTACTTATACAAGAAGAGCGAGGCGAATCTTAATGAAGAGATGACACCTCGCTCTCTTCTTATGTACGGACAGGAAGACGAACAAGTTGAACTGCCGGAAAGCGGTTCTGTGCTTCATTTACAACTGCGTCATATAGCTGCAACGATTCGGTTAAATCCTCTATCGTTATGGCGAGAGCGTAGTCGATTTCCTGGTCATCCTCCACATCATAACGGGTATGAAGTTCAAGCCATACCTCCCAATCACCGCCGTGGAAACTTGAAAATTCCTGCTCGAAATGGAAACAGGTATCCCAGTCCTTACGCCCATCTGATTCAGAAGGGTTGTTTGTAACCAGCTTATCCTTGCCGTTCCGTGAGTGAAGGGATGCATTGACATATGCACCAAGGTACTCAGCACCTTTGGTTTTATCAATAGGTGGCTGTGTTACGCAGCTCACGGTCACCCGTATCTTTTTATCTCGCTTGCTCATGTCCATCTGCGCATCGCATACACTCGGCATAAGGAACTTAGCGTGTTTCTTGAATTTTTTATTCATCGTACCCCGGTGGAGGAAAGTCACACGATGAGCCGTAGAGAACATACTCACAAGCGGATTTGCTATGCCTCTGCCGTAGAGGTTTCCGTAGAAGGCGTTCTCGTCCCTTGTAATTTTCTTCCTTGTGACTTCGCTAATGGGCATCTCGGCACCGTGATACAGAAGTGCCTCAGACATAAGGATATCCTGATCCGGTACAGATTGTGATATCTCTGCAAGGTCGCCTGCAACAGTAGGTGCCGTGAAACTTGTGCCCGACTCAAACGCCCACTGACCGCCGCTTGCTATCATCATAGCATATTCATCAGGCGGCACGAAGTCAGCCTTAGTCATCGTTCCTGCAAGGGATACGATGTCTGGTTTGCGGAAACCTCTGAAGCCCGGACCTATTCGCGAATAGGGGGCCACATCATACTGTCGACTCAAGCCTTCCTTATGCTCTGCGCCGACAATTGCCCCGACAGCTATATTCAGCATGGAATCAGCCGGTGCCGCTATGCGGTTGTCATCATCATCTAAAATATCTTGGAGTGAGTTCTGGCTACGATACAGATAGTGATTGCCAGCAGAAATGGTAAACTTCACACCGTACTGGATAGCGAGGACATCCAACTCATACCCGAGGATACTTATTTCGTCACCTTGGATAGGAGTCTCCTCACTCGATGAGAAGTTGAAGATTTTAGTTATGTCCTTATAGCGCAGAACAGCCTCCCTAATTCTTGCAATCATGGTACTGTTACAGATAAGGTCGGGGCGGTCCGGCTTGTTTGAATCCAGATCAAGCCCACGGATATTGCAGTCGATTATCCTTGCCCTCGGTGTCAGAACTCCTGACGCAAGCTGCTCACCGAGATTTTCAAATGCAACCTTGCTCGCCACGTTGGTGCCGTGCTTTTTATCGCCAGGAGCCGCTCCCGTAGGCACCCAATGCTCTACAACCAACGGTTCAAGTTCAGGCGGAAAATCCACACCCGTATCAAGTACCACTACGATAGGAAGTTCATCTAACAACACATTGGGATTCAGTGTCATAGGTTTACCTGCTTGCACGGTGTACATAGGCGAGGTAGCATAGAAGCCTGTCGGTGCGACATGGCTGACAATGGTATCCCCGGATATTTCTTCAAGCTTTCCAAGCGGGATTTCAGCACGAACAATAGGTGTCCCATCAGAAAGTTTATAGGGCTGTGCTTGGATTTTGCCTTGATTCTGCTCAATGAGCACAATCAGCCTCTCTTCGGCACGAGTCTGTACCTGCGGATCGGTTCCCTTCGGAAGTAGCTGCTCTATAATTTCAACATCGAGCGGGAATGTGGCCTCGCGCTCAAGCAGTTCTTTGATTGCAGGTGCCTGTTTTCCCATTCCATCAGGGAATTGAAAGTCATCTATGTACTGAAATTTCTTGTTGCTGCGCTTGTTATCACGATATGCACCGACCCTCTGCTGTAGGGAATCAAACTTGGATTTTGACGAGGATACGATGGCATGGCGGGAGTCTTTTACCTTGGCGATGGTCATTCCTTCCTGCTCCAGGAATTCACGAAGTGTTTTGTTTGAGAATTTTTCACATTCCTGCAGGACAACTTCAAACAGACGGATATCCTCATCACGAAGAGAATCCGTCCCCTGCACACGGGTATAGGCAGACACGATTTCCTTAAGGTCTGTGGAAAGTTTCGTTCCATGTTCCATACGATCCAATCCCAGGTCTTTGCTCCGAGCCTGTTTTATATTCTCGATAGTCTCTACATCAGCCTCCGTAATCAGGAGATGTGGTCTGAAATCATCTGCCATACCTATTCATCCACCTCTTTGCCCTTGTTTAGCTTATTTATCTGATAGCTGAGAGTGTTGTGCGGCATCCCGATTGCCTTTGCAAGGGTACGGATGCTCACTCCCTTCGCTTTCAGATCAGCAGCGGCGTCCACCACGCCTGCGCCGTTAGAATTATTCGTCATCTGATGGATAAGCAGTTCTATCATATCCTCCATCGTCACCGGCTTATCTGTAGTCACATAGCGTTTAGCGGCGGAGATAACCAGTTCCTTTATCTGAGCCACGCTGCGGTCAGCGGTAAGGTCGGTCAACTTCTGTATGTCCACCTCAGTTTCTACGGTATAGTCCTTGAACCACCGCTGTATCAATTCGCTGCGCTGGTCTGCATCAGGGTAACCTATATTGATGGTGTAATTGAAGCGTCTGAAGATTGCGGGATCGAGGAGATGCTCATGGTTGGTGGCCGCAATCAAGAATACATTTGACGGCATATTATCGAAGTTCTGGAGGAGTGCCGTAACAACACGCTTCAGTTCTCCCATCTCGTGACCGTCATCACGCTTCTTGGAGATGGCATCGAACTCGTCCAGAAAAAGAACGATATTCTGATTGCCCACGCTTGAGAATATCTTTCGCAAGTTTACGCTTGTCTGCCCAAGGTAGGAGGACACAAGACCATCTATCCTCACATAAGCCATAGGGAGATTCAGTTCGTGTGCGATGGCGTATGCCGTCATCGTCTTTCCGCATCCCGGAGGTCCGCAGAGAAGCAGGCGGTTTGCGGGAGAGAGATTGTGCTTTGCCAGCTTGGTGTCATTCTGTCGTTCCTCCAAAATCTGAAGGAGGAGCTTTCGCTGGTTCTCAGGCAGCACGACATCGGAAAGCGATATATCGGAGTGTACGATGTCATACAGTTCCAAGAGGCTATCCTTGTCCCTCGGAGTAAAGGAACTGCTGCCGCCTGCCGACTGCACGGCAAAGCCGCCTCCGGCCGGCTGCCCGACATCAGGTTTCTTCATAAGTGTAATGTTCTTGCCTTTATATGCATCGAGGAGCATACTGGAAACACGGCTGTTTCCTTTCTTATCCTCGTCCTCCGCCAAAGCCTCCAATGCGTTCTTGAAGGACGCCTCGTCCCCAGAGCAGTGAGCGGCGATTATATTTGCGATCAATTCGGCTTTCATAGTCTATCGATTCCTCTTTCTCAGTCATAGTGTGGGACTGTAACCTTTAGTTTACACTATTTGGCTCAAATGTCAATAGGAAACGCAAAATTCTTTGAACACTATTGAACGCTTCCTTATTGGCAAAGTTTTGCGGTTTTGTGAATCGGAAATGATACTTTCGATCTCTCGCACTTAATTATTGATTTCAGAAATATAATGTACTATACTCGTGTGTAACTGCTGGTCTACTTGAATGAGACAGGCTTTTGGCGGAAACAAAGAGTTACAGATTTGAGGAGCATATGCATGGTTATCAGCTATAAAAAGTTATGGAAGTTACTAATCGATAAGGACATGAAGAAGCAGGACTTGAGAGAGGCGGCACAGCTCAGTTCATCCACAGTGGCAAAGCTCACGCATGGGGATAATGTCAGCACAGCGGTTCTTCTTAAGATATGCACCGCTCTTCAGTGTGACATAGCTGATGTTATGGAAGTCGTGCCGGACGAGAGTCCAGCATCTGAAGAATAACCGAAAGGATGTAAGGCACATATATGTTTGATTTTGAAAACGCAAACGCAGGACAGAGAAAGGCGATATCCGTTGCGGAAGGTCCCGTCCTCATCACGGCAGGTCCGGGAACAGGCAAGACCTATACGCTCGTTCGGCGCGCCATCTATCTGATAGAAGAATGCGGCGTAAAGCCTGAAAGCATCTTCATTGCCACTTTCACAGAAAAGGCCGCAAAGGAACTGATTACGAGAATAACGAATGAGTTATCAGATCGCGGCATCGTGGCGAATATAAACGAGATGTATATCGGCACGTTTCATTCACTCTGCCTTCGCATCTTGAAAGAAAACCTGGAGTTTACGAGACTTCGCAGGAACTACCGTCTCCTGGACGCCTTTGATCAGCAGTACATGGTGTTCCAGAACATCTATCGATTCAGGAACATTTCGGAAGTCGAGATTGCACTTCCGAATAGCGGAGCTTGGAAACAGGCCGAGGCTATCTGCAACTACGTAAATAACCTCTCTGAAGAATTGGTAACGCCAGAGGAACTGATGCCGGACTCTGACCTGTCGATTGCCGCTCTCGGACGGATACTGAAAGAATATCGAGAAATCCTCACAGAAGGCAATTTGATGGACTTCTCATCTATCCAGATTGAAGCCTACCACCTTCTGCAGGATAACGCCGAAATTCTTAATGAACTCTGTTCCAAGATCACCCATATCATGGTTGATGAGTACCAGGATACCAACTTCATCCAGGAGCAGCTTGTATTTCTGCTTGCCGGAGACCGCAAAAACATCTGCGTGGTTGGTGACGATGACCAGGGCTTGTATCGATTCAGAGGCGCGACCATCCGAAACATCCTGGAGTTTCCACAGAAATTCACGGACGGAGAATGCCGCATCATTCCGTTGGTCATCAACTACCGCTCCAACAGCGACATTGTAAACTTCTACAATGAGTGGATGGCTACCACTGACGGTGCGAAGTTCAAGTTCCGCTGGGATAACTTCAGATATGATAAGCTGATCGAACCGCACGAAAAAACCACACTCCACAGTCCCGCAGTCGTAAAACTCGCAGGCGTGGACGATGTTGATGAATGGCACGAGAAAATCCTACGGTTCATCAATGACCTCAAAGAGTCCGGCAAACTTACGGACTATAACCAGATAGCGTTTCTCTTCAACTCGGTGAAACATCCGAGAGTGACGGCTCTTGCCCGTTTCCTGGAAGAGAACCATATAAATGTTTATTCGCCACGTTCGGATATGTTCTTCCAGCGGGATGAGATACGGTTTGCGCTCGGCTGTCTCATGCTCATGTTCCCACGGTATATCCAAGGCTTGGAGAATGGCGACTATACTTTCCTGCAAGCGGAATATCTGACTTATTACCGGAACTGCATCATGACTGCAAATGAATATCTCACGCAGCCGGAGAATGCAGAGCTTTTAAAATGGATACGCCGTCGCGGAAAAGTCCATGTCGGTCTGACCGACGCAACGGACTACGCTTACTGCGGACTCATGTATCAGCTGTTTGAATTCCAGCCTTTCGCAGGAATACTTGATACGGACATAGATGTCGGTGTGGTCGATATCCGCCCTGCGCGAAACCTTGCAAAACTGACTCAGATTATCGGTAAATTTGAGTACCTACACCGTGTAGACGTCTTAGATACCGGAGAATACAAGGGCAAACGTCGTATTGACTCAAATACCGAGATGCTCTTTAATCTGTATCTTCGGTTGCTCTTTGACGGCGGCATCACGGAGTACGAAGACGATTCTGAGTACGCGCCAAGCGGCTGCGTTTCCTTCCTCACCATCCACCAGTCCAAGGGCATGGAATTCCCGATTGTCCTTGTGGATTCACTCGCCAATGTGCCTAGGAAGAACACAAACGACTTGATGATGCAGGTAGAGGATCGTTACTTCAAGCGATCTACATTCGAGCCTTATGAGGTCACGAAGTACTTTGACTTCTGGCGTCTCTACTACACAGCATTCTCCCGCGCACAGGATTTACTGATCCTGACCTGCTGTGAGGATCAGCGAACGCCCAGCAACTACTTCAAAGACATCTATGGGAAACTTCAATCTGTAGACAGCCCTGGATTTGATATACAGGCATTTGACTTCAAGCCGATAAAGGATGTGAACATCAAGAATACCTATTCGTTCACATCGCACATCACGGTTTATGAAACTTGCGCATTGCAGTACAAGTTCTACAAGGAACTGGATTTTCAGCCGGTTCGTGCAAACGCTATGCTGTTCGGTACCCTCGTCCATGAAACAATCGAGGACATACACCGTGCGGCAATCAGGCACGAGGAACAGACTATCACAGAGGAGAATGTCAGCAGATGGTTTGATTCCAACTATGTGTCGCTGACAAAAACCGAGCACACCTACCTCGCCGGTCCTCAGCGTGAGGCGGCTCTGAAACAGGTGCTGCGCTATGTGGACAGACAGCACGGCGACTGGTCGCAGATTCAACAGGCAGAAGTCGATGTCTCCCTGGTAAAGCCGGACTACATCATCGAAGGCAAGATTGACCTTATTCGCGGCGAGGGAGACACAGTTGAAATCGTGGACTTCAAAGCCGAGCGCAAGCCCGACATGGAGAAGATGCGGGTAAGGCTTGAACAATACAGACGGCAGCTTCATATCTACGCCCATCTCGTAGAGGAACGCACAGGACAGAAAGTCAGCAAGATGCACCTCTACTATACCGGCGAGGATGACGGAATGCCGACAATCTCATATCCGTATACGAAGTCCGCTGTGGAAGGAACGATGGCTGTATTCGATGATACGGTCAAGAAGATAATGAAAAAGGATTTCCACCGCTACTCCGATGACCCAAAGGTCTGCAATGCGTGTGACTTCCGATTCTACTGCAGGAGGAAATAACAATGCCGGATATATATGACCCAGAGAGAGGCTTGAAAATCGGTCTCACTGATGATGACTACGAGGATTACCAAAAAGGTAATTTATCGTATGATTTCTATGCGAGACGGACGGATGGCTCCATCGCAAATCGCGTTGATATCAGTGCTTTGGACGATGGCAATGACGAGGATGGAGAACCGTCAGGCGGGATTGATGCAGACTCCGCCGCAATAGGCGGTTTGATCGTTGCTGCTATTGCCGGAGTGGGCTACGGAATAAAAAAATTATGGGACAGACATAAGGTAAAGAAAGCCAAGGCGCAGGCAGCGGAGAAATGTAAGGCACAGGTCAACCTTCAAAATGAAGAGGCTGCACAAACGGCAATCGAACCTATGAATACCATGCTTTCAACGGGGACCGTGAACGCCGAGGATACTGACCGAAAGTCGCTAACTCAGGAAGAAGCAATACAAGAGTTAATGAAGATAATTGTCGGTATGGCAGAAATAGTTGACGGAAAGAAAAAGGTTTCAGAAGGCGTTAAAAATCTCAGCAATGCCGAGATAGTCGATAGAGAGGCTTTATTGGAAAAACTCTCTGACCCGAATGTGCTTGAGTGTTTCAATGCGTATCTGGAGAAAAATCCACAGCTTGTGATGCAGAATCAAGCAATATTTGTCAGTTTATTCAGACGTAACCTTACTGCGGATGAGCAGTACATTCCACTGGCTGTATCGGATATTGAACGGCAATTAAGAACCGAAACTATTCAGGAGGATTAATAAAATGGATGAGCAGCTTACTTTTGAATTTGAACAGAGACCCACGATCAAGGGGTTCCCTGAACTTCGCTGGACGGGCAAGCGTCCCTACCGCTCATCGCAATATTACCCTGCACAGTTGCGGGAATCTTACGGCGATGCCCAAGACGGATGGATCAACAAGATTTTCTGGGGAGACAACCTCCAGGTTATGAGCCATATGCTGAAGGACTATCGTGGTCAGATCGATCTCATCTATATTGACCCTCCGTTCGACAGTAAGGCTGACTATAAAAAGAAAATCAGCGTCCGTGGACTTGGTTCTGCTGAGACAGATAGCACATCATTTGAAGAAAAACAGTACGGGGATATCTGGTCTAACGATGAATATCTCCAGTTTATGTATGAACGACTGACAATTATGTACCAGCTTCTCTCCGAAAAAGGTGCTATCTACATCCATTGTGATTGGCATAAGTCAGCACAGCTTCGTTGCCTGTGCGATCCAATATTTGGTCCCGAAAATTTCAGGAATGAGATTGTCTGGTGTTATCGTACCTCTCTGCGTAGCTCTTCCCATGCTTTTGGCAGGGATCATGACACGATTTTGTTTTATGCAAAATCTGATGCCCATAAGATTCATCCGGACAGAAAAGACTTTCCTGTCAGCGAAGCAACAATAAAGCGTTGGGCTGCCTATGCGGACGAAAACGGATTTGTTAGCAACAAACATTTCGCTGGTAGTAGTAGTACAATTATCGATACCTCCGATGAATCGAAGGGCTTCTATATCAATCAAGGTATCCCTCGTGACTGGTGGGAAGTATCTGCGAATGTGGCCAAGGGCAACACGCTTGAAGTTGTGGCAGGTAAATATCCTACTCAAAAGCCAGAAGCTCTTATCGAACGCATCATCAAGGCTTCATCCGATCCTGGTGACCTTGTTTTTGACTGCTTTATGGGCAGCGGTACTACGCAGGCAGTTGCCATGAAACTTGGTAGGCGCTTTATTGGTGCGGACATCAACCTCGGAGCCATTCAAACAACTACCAAGAGACTGCTCTCCATCGCTGCAGAACTGAAGCCTACCCATAAGCCTGTAACTTACGAGATGATTCAGCCACAGCTTTCGATGGTGGCCGAGGAGCCTGCTCCATATCTTGCCGCAGCAAGCGCAGGCGGCAATACCGAATTGAGTGCCGAAGATCGTGGTAAGGTAATCGACTTCTTTAAGGCGAAGGGACTGGATACGACCGCTTTGGAGGAGGGTGTGAAGTACACAGGATTTGAAGTCTATAATGTGAATAACTACGACTTCTTCCGCAATCCTGTGGAAGCCCGCGACCTTCTCATCGCCGCTCTGGAAATCCAACCGTTCCCGCAAAGCGATGTCTGGAACGGTGAACTTGACGGCAGGATGGTAAAAATCATGCCCGTCAACCGCATCGCTACCAAAGCAGACTTGAAGGAGCTTCTTGCGAACCTTCCGTACAAAACCTACGAGAAGCGCAAGGAGGAGAATCCGAACCAGCCTGTGGAGCGCATAACCATCGTCTGCATGGGACACGAGCCAGACCTAAAGGGCGCGCTGGAACAGGAACTTAACGAATACAAGGTAGATATCCAGATCATGGACATCCTCCGCGATAAGGCAGACCTTCAGCTTAAGCGCGACTCCGAGGCAGAGATAGTCCGTGAAGGCGGCAAGCTGGTTATCAGAGCGTTCTAC
Organism: Mogibacterium neglectum; assembly: GCF_030644205.1. Lineage (NCBI taxonomy): Bacteria > Bacillati > Bacillota > Clostridia > Peptostreptococcales > Anaerovoracaceae > Mogibacterium > Mogibacterium neglectum. Next base: position 283,366 of record NZ_CP128647.1, on the reverse strand, counting down.
CCGATGAACCTCATGCAGAAGCTCTCTCTCCAGAAAGAGTATGTGGAGGACTGGAGTCAACTCGTTGACTCCATCATGATTGACTGGAACTACGATGGCGTAGTTATGCAGCCGACCGTGACCGATGTTCCCGGCAAGAACGAGATAGTCAAGGGAATCTACGATATCCCGGAGGGCTGCGGAACTATCAAAGTCAAAATTACCGACCTGCTCTCCGAGTCGCTGGAAGTGGAGGTGCATTAAATGGCTGTAGAATTTGATTCGAATTTTTCCTTTAATCAGCAGCTGTGGTATTACTACACCACGAACCGTGGAAAGATTCGTTCCCGTTACAATGACCTCACAAGAAAGTTCCTCGCCTACAACGACAGCGAGGAGAATCCCCACGCCTTTCTGCGTAAACCGCAGTTCGAGGCTTTGGAGATGTATGTCTTCGTGAAGGAATTCATGAATAACAAGCAGGTCTACGAAATGTTCGATGACTGGCGTCATAAGAGAGACTGTTTCTCCGATGCATCCTACTACGCTCTGGAGAAGAACGGCCAGATCAGGCTCTTTGATGCTCCTACCGAGAGGCAAACGGATACGCTCTTCAAGCAGATGAAGAAGTACCGTGAGGACTATCCGAACTACATCTACGCTCTTACGATGGGACTCGGCAAAACCATCCTCATGGCTACCTGTATCTTCTACGAGTTTCTGCTTGCGAAGAAGTATCCGATGGATAAGCGTTTCTGTCACAATGCCCTCGTGTTTGCGCCGGACAAGACTGTCCTTCAATCACTCCGTGAAATCATGACCTTTGATAAGACGAAAGTCGTGCCGCCAGAGTATTCCCGTGTGCTTGATGCGAATATCAAGTTCCACTTCCTGGATGAGACTGGAACTATCCTGCATACGATTGATGATTCTGATTTCAATATCATCATCTCCAATACACAGAAAATCATCGTAAAGAAAAAGCGTAAGGAAGAGACACCCGGTCAGATGCTTTTTAATGGCACCGGCTCCCTGCTCTCTGCCGTTTACGGTGCAGGTAGCGAGGATGACGAGGATGACGCATGGGACGATACCACGCTGATGGATAACCAGCGTTTCAAGAAACTGTGCCGCCTTCCGCAGCTCGGCGTCTATGTCGATGAGGCTCACCACCTCTTCGGAGCAGACCTGGAAAAACAGATCAGGTCAAGCGGAGCGAATAAGACGAGCCTCCGTGATACCATCAATCTGCTTGCTGCGAACACCTCCATTGTGGCTTGCTATAACTACACTGGTACGCCGTATGTCAAGAACCAGCTCTTGCCGGAGGTGGTCTACGCTTACGGTCTGCGTGAGTCTATCTGGAACGGCTTCTTGAAGGATGCTGACCCGCTCGGCTTTGAAAATGTAAAGAGCGATGAATTCCTCACCGCTGTGGTTACTACATTCTGGAAGAGATACGGCGGCAAGACATACGAAGGTCTGAATCCGAAACTTGCTATTTATGCCGCAGGTGTTGAGGAGGCCGCTACAGAAGTAAAGCCTGCTCTTGAGAAGATACTCGCAAAACTCGGTATCCCGGCATCGAAGATCCTCTTGAATGTCGGGGACACCAAATATACAAAGAACGATGACATCAGAGATTTCAACAACCTTGATGTTCCCAGAACGGAAGGAAACGAAAAGCAATTCATCATCCTCGTTGAGAAAGGCAAGGAGGGCTGGAACTGTTGTTCTCTGTTTGCCGTGGCACTTTTCCGCAGTCCGAAGTCAAAAATATTCGTCCTGCAGGCTACGATGCGTTGCCTCCGTGCAATCACGGACGAGCGCCTGACTGCCACGGTATTCCTCTCCAAGGAGAACTACGACACCTTGGACGATGAGCTGCATAAGAACTTCAATATGGATATCAAGGACATCAAGAATCCGTCCAATGCAGACCGTCACAAATACCAGGTGCGGGTTCTGCCGCCTCCGAGGACTATTACCCTCAAGCGTGTGTGGCATGAATATACCCTCCACGAGAAAGAATACTCCGAGCCTGTGGACTTCAAGCTGGTCGATACAGACCTCTCCAAGTACGCAAGCATCATGTACGAGCGCGATAGCCTTGCCCGTGATACCACAGTCAAGGAAAAGAACATCGACTATCTCCAGGAAAACATGAAGTTCAGCGAATTCTCCCTCGCAGGAGAAGTGGCTCAGTATCTGAATATTTCCTGTATCCTTGCCTCAAGGATTCTTCGCGAATCGATGGATGGGATCGACACGGTTCTCAAAGCGGTCAACCGCTATAATGCTGTTTTGGATGACTATATCATCCCAGCTGTGTTCCACGCACTCTTTGATGTTACCTCGGAACTAAAGACCGAAGACAGAGAACTGGTGTTGCTGCGTGAGCCAAAGGATGCAGGCTACTATGAATTCTCTGCCAAGGATGACCTTGTTATCACGAATAAGTATAAGGGCTTTACGCCAGATCAGCTTAAGAAGAGTTTCCATGCCGACACGTATTGCTTCGATTCCATTCCGGAAAAGGAATGCTTTATGCAGTACATCACGAACGGCAAGGTCGCAGAAGTGTACTTCACGGGTATGTTTACATCGAACCAGGGCGATCTCTCTGTCCACTACTATGACCCTGAGTCCGGCAGAATCCGTCAGTATTATCCCGACTTCCTTGCGAAGATGGCGGACGGCTCCTATCAGCTTATTGAGGTCAAGGGAGACAACAAGATCGATGACACCGTGGTAAAAGCAAAGCAGGCGGCCGCTGAAGAGATGGCTGTGGCAAGCGGCGTGAAGTATCTCATGTACGCTGGTAGCCGAATCGTAAGTTCGCACATTCTTGATGACGAACCGATGACCTCACAGCAAGGCACACTGCCGCTGGGCGTTTAATTATGAAGCACAAAGTAAAAGTACAAGTCCCTGTGGAAAAGCGTGGTCTCTTTGGCATCAAGAAAACCGTAATGGAGACCCGCACCATAGAGGTAGGCGGCAAGACTTATAAGAAAATTAAAAAGCATCAGGAAAATCGTCCGTACTCCATCGAGGAGATGATATTCTACGATGACCTATTCGATGAGGATTAAAGCGTGTTCGGGTTTGGCAAGAAAAAGAAGATAGATAAAGTGGCATGGGCTGAAGCGATCTTCAATAAAACTCTGAAGAATCCCGACAAGGTTTCCGAAGAGGAACTATCCGTTTACACCACAGGGATGCTCCAGCAGTACCTCAGAATCATTCTTGAGAGTGTCAATATCGTAAAGACAACACGGAACGAAGAAACGAGGCAAGGACGAGTTGACCTGTGCTACACAAATCTGGAACGCATGCAAAAGCTCGAACCGTTCTGCAACGATGATCAGAAGGCTATGATTTTGCAGGCGGAAACCGCTATCCAAGACATGATGTAACCTTTTTATTTTCCCTTGCGGGTTCACTTTCATTTTGAACACATCGAATTTGAAACGGCGGTCGGGTTCAAATCTGTAAACCGTCACCGCAACAAAAACAGCATAAACAAAAAAGAAGGCTTTCGGCAGACCATCCAAATCTGCTGAAAGCCTTTATTTTAGCCGCTTTTCTACACTTCTGTGTGCAGAGCATTGTATCAATCCTTGGTTATACATATCGGTATAGTGATAGATATTTACAAAACCGTTTCTTTTGGCATAGCTTTCAAGTAGTTGCTTTTGATTGATGATGGAATTGCTTTCTCCTTGCATTTAATCATCTCAACTTAAATGCTCGTAAAGGGCTTTTGTCCTGTTCTTTTCGTATTTGACATGAGAATTACCTCCTTTCTAAGTTTTTATTATTTTCTCTGTCCCTAAAAGGTTAATCCTTTATGTACTGTTATCAAGTATGCTCCGCCGCTGTCGTTGGCGAAATCACTATTTCTCTTGCGCATTTACTTATGTGACTTCTTCCACTCCTTGATGTTCTTCAGGCGTTCCTTGAATTTCCCTTCAACACCCTGTTCAGTCGGTTTATAGTACTCGCGCTCAACTAACGAATCCGGAAGACACTGCATGGACGTAATCTTGTCTTCGTAATCATGAGCGTATTTGTACCCCTTGCCGTATCCGAGATCTTTCATAAGAGAAGTTGGAGCATTTCTAATGTTGAACGGCACTGGTTCTGCCATGTGCTTCTGTGCATCATCCCTTGCTGCAAAGTAAGCCACTTCCATGGCATTAGATTTAGGTGCCAGCGCCATATAAATCACTGCTTCCGTAAGATGTACCGAACACTCAGGCATGCCTATAAAGTGACAAGCCTGATAAGCTGCTATCGCTATCTCAATTGCCCGAGGGTCTGCAAGTCCTACATCTTCCGAGGCGAATCTAGCAACACGCCTAGCCACATAGAGCGGATCTTCTCCCGCCTCAAGCATCCTCGCAAGCCAGTATACGGCTGCGTCGGCATCCGAATTTCTCATCGACTTATGAAGCGCCGAGATGATGTTGTAATGCTCCTCGCCATTCTTGTCGTAGAGCAGTGACTTCTTAGATATACACTGCTCGAGTGACTCCATCGTTATATCTATAGTTCCATCAGCCTTGATATCACCATTTAGTATTACCATCTCCAAAGTGGTCAGTGAGCTTCTCGCATCTCCATTGGCAAACTCTGCAATCATGTGAATCATATCATCAGTGATATTAATTCTCTCGCCGCCGAAACCTCGAGGGTCACCTATTGCTCGCCTTATGAGCTGCTCTATATCACGAGTTTCTAGATTCTTAAGCACGAAAACCTTGCAGCGAGATAAAAGCGCTCCATTCACCTCAAAATACGGGTTTTCAGTAGTTGCCCCAATCAAAGTGATGCTGCCCTTTTCAACAAAAGGTAGAAACGCATCCTGCTGCGCCTTGTTGAATCTGTGAATCTCGTCAATAAAGACTATCGTTTTCTCACCGAATCTCGTATACCTATCTGCCTGCTGCATAACTGTGCGTATTTCCTTAATGCCACTAGTTACAGCAGAGAAAGTTATGAAATTCGCCTTTGTTTTGCTAGCGATAATCTGTGCAAGTGTCGTCTTTCCAACCCCGGGCGGTCCCCAGAAAATCATCGACGGCACCTTATCGGACTCAATAAGCTTGCTGAGGATTTTGCCCTCACCAACTAGGTGCTGCTGACCTGCGAATTCACCGAGGTCTCTTGGTCTCATACGAGCAGCTAAAGGCTCATCCTTAGTATTCTCATTTTCAAATATCGATATCTGTTCCATCTAATCCCTTTTTTATCTTAGAAATAACTCACCTTTACGCGTTTCCCCATCTTCTCGAGGGAAGCCGAAAGCTCCTCTATCATATTCATCTTAACACTGAAATTGAGCGGCATATCCGCCTCCTGATGTGCTGGGTTTACAGCTCTTCCTACGAAGAAATTGATGTCAGTAGCCTCTTCAAATAGCGTACGGCTAACGAGAGAGGCCGCATCGTGCGAGACACTCCACTCTGCGAAGCCCTCGTCATTTGCAAGATAATCACGAGCATTTTTCACCACGTGATCGATTGTAACGATTCCTTCAGTGACAAGCTCTACTCCCTCGATCTCTGACATCGGTGGTCCACCTAGGCTTGGATTCACCCTATTAGTCCTGATTGGTTTACCTAGGTAGTCAGCTGCAATTGAAGCAGTTGTGCCTCCGCAGATGATATGCTTTCCCGCCTTCGAGAAGAATAATGACATCATGCGGTCGCAGTCTTCGCGATTTGCAGGCGGACCGAACAGCAGATTGACCTGTGTACGTTTTATAACTCTAAGTATACAAGCGGTTGCATCATCAATCGGCTTACCCTTGTATAGCTTATTACATTCCTCGACGAGGATAGTTGCCAAGGTCTTGGCCGGATATCCAACAGGCGCGATAGTTTCCATGAACGAAGCTATATCTGACTCCGTCCACTCCTTGTTATATGATAGCTCTGAATTTGCACCTGGACAGCCATCGCTCATAGCGATGAATATATCATCTTCTTGCAGTTTAACCTCAGAGCGATAAATCTTTTTGCCGTCTATTACATGCTCTATCATCTCGTATTCAGTTGCAACAAAATCCCTGATAAGAATTACCCTTGGATTCTCATACTGGATAAGCTCAAGTTTTTCGCTATCTTTGATGTGCATAATCGTAAATGTCGAATAGGCTACATCATACTCGGAGCTTATTGGAAGAGTCGCAGCAATAGTGTGTACGCACTCTTCGAGTGACATTCCTTCTGCCATCATCGTAGAAATGATTTTAGAAGTCAGTGTAGACAGGATACTCGCTTTTACACCGCTTCGAAGTCCGTCAGCGAGAACCACGATTTTATCACCATTCGACTGTTGCGCAACTGCAACTGTATCACCGCAAAGCGGTTCACCGAAGTGATTAATACTCTTGTAACCGATATCTATACTGAGATCGTTCATACTAATCCTCCATCGTATCCTTCAGCTTAGTTAGTGCAATCTTAGTCTCGGCAGTAGTCTCACCGAGTAGCGAAGCAATTTCCTGAACTATTCTCATCTGTTTCTCTACCATTTGGTCAGCTATAGCAGTAGTTTGCTGTCTTATTTTAGCCTTTTTGGATCTCTCATTCGCTTCATCAGTTACGTCTTCTATCAAACAGAATAGCATATGATAGTTGCTGTCATACAAAATACTCTGTTCCACATACCTGTCATACTCGGCGAGATAAGCACACTGGAACGAGCTCTTTTTACTCTGGAGCACATCCATGAATGGCTTTGGATCTAGGAGTGTAACAATCTGTGCACCGAGCACGTCCTGCGCTCTTCTAATATTCATAATCTTGCAAGCAGCGGGGTTAATCTCCTGAATCTCTAGACGTTCATTAAGCACAAGTAATCCGTTCGGTGTGTTGTCAAAGATAATATCTGAAAAGTTCTCTGACTTCTTCGTCAAGAGCGGTTGACACACCTTAATCTCCGCCTTGTTCTGGTATACAGCGATTGCCTTTTCACGGCAGGTTTCGTATCCGCACATACCACAATTAAGCTCATCCGCAGGTTTACTCTTACCCATTTGCATCATAATCTCACGAATTTTGTGTTCATTAGGCAGTACTTTCATACCCTGCATCATCTCAAAGTTTCTAGTTATCGCTGTCAACTCAGGTTGCTCTACGTCAAAATGCTTATCACCTGCATAAGCGCTTATAGCCTTGTAGTTTCTCACTGGTGTATTATGATACTTCTCGAAGGATGGACCACCCACACAGCCACCAGCACATGCCCATAGCTCGATAAAGCATTTTTCAACTTCACCGTTCTTGATGTCTTCGAGCACGTCGATGCATTTATTTGCCCCATCGACCGACAGGTAAGCATAACCATGGTCATCTCCTTTCATGCACTTCGAGATACCACCGCTCGCTGCAAATAGCCTCTCCTTGGATGCTTCGCATTCGTCCATGCCCTCGCTCATCTCAACCTGCTTCTCCTTAAGCAGTTCATCGAACTCCTCGAAGGTGAGCGCCGCATCGAACGTTGACCCCTGACGGTTCACCTCATCCTTACGCGCTATGCAAGGTCCAACAAAAACCACCTTAGCATCCTCGTCACGAGACTTGATATCTGCGCTATGTATCTGCACGTAAGACATCGCATCGGAGAGATGTTTGATAAGGTCTGGGTAGTGCTTCTGAATCATGAGATTTACCGATGGGCAGCACGAAGAAATTACCACGCTCTCGCGCTCATTTTCGATAACCGCCTCATATTCACGCTTTACAACCACACCAAACTTGGCAGCTTCTTCAGCCGCTACAAATCCGAGTGCCTTAGCAGTTTCCTGGAATTTCCCGATACCGGTTCCCGCATAGTAAGCGATGAAAGAAGGGTCCACACTTAGGTATACTGGCGCATCTCCATCGAGAAGCATCTCCACTCTCTCGACATCGCTAAGAATCTTCTGAGCGTCCTGCGGACAGACTACATAGCATTGACCACACAGCATGCATTCATCTGCGATTACGTGTGCAAGATTGCCAGAGAATCTAATCGCCTGCACCGGGCAGTGACGGACGCACTTATAGCAATTTTTGCAATCGGATTTCTTCAAATAAATAGGATGAGCCATTTCATTCCCTCTCTTTTCTCAAAAACAGTATCGTCATTAGCTACAATTCTGACTAATCATACGTATCGTTTATATCATACCTATGCTTATAATATCCCAATTTGTTCGTTTACAAAAGGCGGTATTTCAGATAAGATTATTTCATCTGGATATATGTATATACACTATCATAAATTCACCTTTTAGGAGATAAACAAATGGGTTCTACAAGTTCGGTATGGAAGCGATTATGTGTAAGACTATTTAATCGTAAATCCATAATCAATTATATTATTATATCATTTACCTCAGTAGCAATATTACTCGGATTGATGAACTACATACCTTCCGTAGATAAGATGCGTGCCAAAGCACTTAATACCATCAGTAACATGAGTACTTCCAAGTATTTCAAGGAAGATATTAGCACCGTTAATGACATAAAGGCTGAGTATAAGGACAAGATCAAACAGCAGATTCTGAAGCAAGATCTGAGCAAGACTGTAAGCAAGTTCAACAAGGCGGTTGCTAAGGTCAAGACTAAGCCAGAGATGGTAAAGTCTCTAGTCAAAAAGCTTGAGAAATACGAAAAAGATATTTATAGCGATGAAGACAAGGAATCCGCAAAGGAACTAATTCACAATTTCAAAGTCGGTGCGAAGGAAGACTCCTCCAAAGAAGCCCTGAAGGCTAGGTATCTCGATATCGAGGAACAGATTCTTAAGTTCAAGACTGTAAAGCAGCATGAAGAGGAAGAAGCTCGCAAGATTAAAATCGCTGCACGATGGACTATTGCAGGCTCTAACGAATATCCATTTAAGCTCGATTCCGATGGCAACTTCATCATGCCGATAGACATGAACGGTTCTCATGGATATCTAACCGGGAAGTGGGAGCTTGATAACAAAACAGTCACTGTTCACATTTTAAAAAATACAATCGACGAGAACTACAAACCATACGACTGGATTTTTAACTATGATGAAGATGCAGACACTCTCGTCGGCACGGGACAGTTCGCTGGCTGGGAATATACGAAGTATTAATCGCATGACCAAGCTTTAGATATCTAGTCATATCTTATGCTGACTATTAAATTACTGGATAGAATCCAAATACCATGAAAGTGGGCGGATAGCAATAAGCCATCCGCCCTTACTATTTACTCAATGTCTATATCTAGAGGCTTGTCTATCTCCTCACCGACATACTTGCCGTTCTTGCGTCTCTGGCGGACGCACTCCGAGAGCAGATATTCAATCTGCCCGTTCACAGAGCGAAAATCATCCTCTGCCCAAGCATGAATGTCCTGAAACAGTTTATCAGATATTCTGAGTGGAATTTGTTTTTTATTTGCCATGAATCCTGCGTACGCCTTTTCTTACTACTAGTAGTCCTTCTATGATTTTAATACATTGACGCAGTATAGTCTGCGATTTATGCATTTAAATTTAATTTGCCCCTATACTTAATTAATACAATGACCCTGAGTTAACGATTGGCTGAGCATCATGGCTTCCACAAAGTACAACCATTAGATTTGAAACCATTGCAGCCTTGCGCTCTTCATCAAGATCTACTATCCCATCATCACTTAACTTTTCTAAAGCGAGCTTAACCATGCCAACAGCACCATCTACGATCATCGCTCTCGCATCTACTACTGCGCTAGCCTGCTGTCTCTGAAGCATCACAGCTGCGATTTCAGGTGCATATGCGAGGTATGTGATACGTGCTTCGATTACTTCGATACCTGCATCAGCAACTCTCTTCTGGATATCCTCCTTGATGCGCTCAGCAACCACATCGCTTGACCCCCGAAGCGAACCTTCGTCAGCCATGCCATCACCAGTGGTATCGATATTAGGTGCGACATCATATGGATATAATCTTACCACATTTCTCAGCGCCGAGTCACTCTGTAGCGAGAGATATTCTTTGTAGTTATCTACGTTAAATACCGCCTTTGTCGTGTCTGTCACTCTCCACATCACAGCAATTCCAATCTCGATAGGATTACCGATTGCGTCGTTAATCTTTTGAACTGAATTATTTAACGTCATGATTTTAAGAGAAATTCTCTTACCTGATACCGAATCGCTATCGCCATTTCCTAAAACAACAGCTGCTTTTCCTTTAATATCTCCCGACTGCCCAAGTTTTGTATTCGCTGCAGGGTTAACTGATGTACAAAATGGATTTACATAGTAAAATCCCTCTCCTTTAAGGGTTCCGTAGTACTTTCCGAACAGAGTAAGTACTAATGCCTCCTGAGGCTTTAGCGTTTTAAGGCCAGCAAATGGAATCCATCCTAGAGCTAGATACAGCCCGCATATTCCTAGAAGCGTTATGTTGCCACTAGTTGAGCTGTTAATTATCCCAAATACCGCCAGTACATATAGCCCGACGAGTAGAATCAGCACAGGAATCCCATGTTTCTTGTTGGTTATAAGTTTCTCTGTCATTGTAGCGACCTCCTTCTATCCAAATGTTTTTAATCGCTTTTATAATTTGATGATATCATTCTAATATCATAAGTCAAGATAATTTAGCTATTTAGATAGCGGTAATGTATTCCATAGGAGTAGTACCAATTTATGACCACTATATTATTTAAAAAAAGAGATGCATAGAATACCTACACATCCCTTAGCTATTTTAGAACAAATTATAATTAACAAAGTTAATACAGGCATCATGAGCCGATGCTCGTTTGCCACAGTTACTAGAATCCAAAAATCCCCTTCTTAACATATGGTTCTGTTTCCATTTCAGTAACCTTATATCCCATCTGTCCAAGCTCATAAGTAAGCTCTTCTCTAGGAATCTCGTCAGGCGACACTATAACGCACTCACCGTTTACGTGAGATGCCTTTATCTTCTTAACATCAAACTTTTTTCTAATTAAATCCTTTACATGCGTCTCACACATGTTGCACTGCATGCCATCGATCTTAACGGTAGTCTTAATCATGTCACGCACCCCCTATCTATTATTAAGTGCTAGTAAAACAATTACAGCGACTTACTTATCTTCCTCGGTATGAGGATGAGCACTACAGCCTGAACAGCCGCTACAACCACTTCCGCAGCCACAGCTTGTGATACCAGCCTTGCGCTTCTTTATAACATCTCTGATGATAAAGAATGCTATTACAGCAACTACAGCAACTACAATTATATCAATTACGTTCATATCTCCACTCCTCCTGTAAGTGTATTCTAACTCTTCTCTGTGACGTTTATGCGTTTATTTGAAGAAACTAATAAGCACCTTCACAGCCCCTATAAATATTATAGCGACAAGAGAGAGTACAATCACATCTACTAAATTCATCTCATACCCTTTCTATAATCATAGCTTGAGCAAGTAATAGTACTCGCTCAAGCTATGATTTCACTTTATTTATTTACTTTACGCCTTCAGAGCCGTCTAACATTCTCTTCTTGTTCGGATCTGGTCTAAATAACAGGTACAGTACGAAGATTGCAATAACTGCTGCTACTACTGTCCATATACCGAATGCAACCTCGCCGATTGCAAGTCCAACTAGCTGATATACAACTAACGCAAATAGATATGCAGAAACGTTCTGGAAGATGATTGTATACCAGAAATGATTTCTGTTATTCATCTCCTTAGCAACTGTCGATATTGCAGCGAGACAAGGCGAGTCAAACAGGTTGAACATCAGGAATGAGATAGCTGCGATTGTAGTTGGGAAGAATGCATCGAATGCTGTTCTCATCGAAGCATTGTAGTCTTCAATTGCTCCGAGTCCAGACAGGACTCCCATCGTGGAAACGATTCCTTCCTTAGCAACAAATCCTGAAATCGAACTTGCAACTGCCTGCCATGTTCCAAAACCAAGTGGCTTGAAGATGAATGCAACCGCACCACCGATATCTGCCATCAAGCTATCCTTAGCATCTACAGCTCCGAATGAACCGTGGCTGAATCCGTAACTTGAGAGAACCCACATAACTACTACACAGAGGAACAGAATTGTTCCGGCCTTCTTGACGAATGCCCATACTCTCTCCCATACGTGTATGAGAACACCTTTTACCGAAGGAATATGATAGTTAGGAAGCTCCATGATGAATGGTGCTGGCTCTCCTGCAAACTGTTTAGTCTTCTTGAGGATGATACAAGAGCAGATAACCATTCCGATTCCTACGAAGTACATCAGAGGAGCTACCCACCATTTATTACCTAAGATATAAGCAGAAATCGTAGCGATTACAGGAAGCTTAGCTCCACACGGAATCGCCGTGGTTGTCATCATCGTCATACGACGATCCTTCTCATTCTCGATGGTTCTAGTCGCCATGATTCCAGGTACCCCGCATCCAGATGAGATGAGGAAAGGAATAAATGACTTACCAGATAGTCCGAATCTTCTAAAGATTCTATCCATGATGAACGCAACTCTCGCCATGTATCCGCAGTCCTCGAGGATTGAGAGGCAAAGGAATACGCATGCCATCTGAGGTGTGAATCCGAGTACGGAACCGATACCATTGATAACACCATCTACTACAAGGGAAACAACCCAGCCCGATGCTCCGAGGCTTTCAAGGCCTTTCTTAGCACCTGGAATAATCCACTCACCGAACAGCGTATCGTTAGCCCAGTCGGTCAGAGGTGTACCAATCTTTGAAATAGCTAGCCAGTACACTAGGTACATGATTACTACGAAGATTGGAAGTGCCAAAAGTCTGTTCGTGACGATTCTATCTATCTTATCAGAAGTCGAAAGCTTTTCATGGTTTGCCTTCTTAACCATAGCCTTAGGCGCAACCTTGTTGATATAAGCGTATCTCTGGTTGATAACGATACTCTCAGCATCATCATCGAGTTCTGCTTCGCAGTCCGCAATATGTTCCTCGATATGCTTACTGAGCGCAGGGTCTAGCGCCAGCTCAGCTACAACCTTCTCATCTCTCTCAAAGAGTTTGATTGCATACCATCTGAGGTTATCCTTGCTTACGATATTCTCGATTGACTCTTCGATGTGTGCGATTGCATGTTCGACTGATCCGTTGAACACATGTGGGAGTTCTCCTGGCTTGTGAGATTCAGCAACTTCGATAGCCTTCTTGATAAGCGCATCAGAGCCGGATCCTTTAAGCGCACTTATTGGAAGAACAGCACATCCCAGTTCTTCACTGAGCTTATTTAGATCTATAGTGTCCCCGTTCCTTTCAACTAGGTCCATCATGTTAACTGCGATTACAACAGGTATGTTGAGTTCGAGCAGCTGCGTTGTGAGGTATAGGTTTCTCTCTAGGTTCGTTCCGTCAATGATATTGATGATAGCATCAGGTTTCTCATTAACGAGATAGTTTCTAGAAACAACCTCCTCTAATGTGTATGGAGAAAGCGAATAAATTCCGGGAAGGTCTTGAACGACTACATCCTTATGTCCACGGAGTTTTCCGTCTTTCTTCTCAACGGTTACACCTGGCCAGTTACCAACATACTGCGCGGAACCAGTCAAGGCATTAAACAATGTGGTTTTACCACAGTTAGGATTACCCGCGAGGGCGATCTTAAGTGACATGTTAGTACACTCCTTTCATGGTACTTAATTTATAGTTAGTTCAGTTAGACTAATCTATAATTTAAAAAAATAGAAGTTTGCTTAAACCTGATATTAATCTTCTATCTCAACATCGATTAAAGCTGCATCAGCCTTTCTAACAGAAAGCTCATAGCCTCTAACAGTTAGCTCGATTGGATCACCGAGTGGCGCAACCTTTCTCACGAAAATATCGGTTCCCTTAGTGAGACCCATATCCATGATTCTTCGCTTTACTGCTCCGACACCATTGATCTTCTTAATAGTAGCAGTCTTACCAACTCTAACATTATTAAGAGTATCCATCTGAGTTGCCATGTTGTTCTCCTCCTTAAAATAAATTCATATAATGCTAAAGAATTATTTGCGTATATATGCGCTATACCATAATTCGTCTTGCCATTGTCTCATTGAGCGCAATCTTAGATCCGTGAACTTGTAAGATTACATTACCGTTGAATGCACTTACCACTTTCACATCGGCATCAACTACAAATCCGAGCTCTGCGAGGTGCTGTCTAATCACATCGCTACCAGTTATCTTTTTTACTGTAACAAGCTCCCCTTGATTAACAAGTGTGATTGGAATCATACTGCATCTCCTCCTCCACTAATTAAAATACGCGGTACAAAGCCGCGCTGTCAGTTAAATTAGCTAACATCGTGTTAGGCACTCTTAACTTAAATTAGTGTACATTAACCATATTATTTTGTCAACAAAAAATGGTTAGTTTCATCAAATTTAAGCGTATGTTTTAAAATAAAAACCGACCATGATTCACGTTCATGATCGGTTGGTATTTCAATGTCTTATTCTCTATTTATTATCTGAACATCGTCTAGCTCTATCGACTTCTTCCCGCGTGGTTATGCCACCAAACCCATCGATATTCTGAACGCGTTTCTTGGTATATATTTTGACAGCTATCGCCACCACAAATATCACCCAAACAGTTATCTTAAGCACCATTTTTTCCATCTCCTACAGACGCTCATTATAGAACTGACTTCTTCTTGGCTTCTTTAAGTTTCTTATACCAAAGAAGCAGTTTGATATCGGATATTATAAGGACAGTTAGCCAAGCTAGTCCGACTCCAGCTCCTGTAGTCGCTGCATTTGCCACAGTTTCTGCAGCCCTACTTGAAGCTATGCCAGTCCCAGCACCACCCAAACTACTTCCTGCGCTACTTGTGCTTGAACTATTTGTATCACTTGAAATATTCTCGTTCGCTGGGTTATTTGCGCTATTAACTGCACCAGTAGTGCCTGAATCCGATGATGCATTTGGCTTCGCCTGCTGGGGACTTACCGCTGATGAAGTTCTGTTCTCACTTCTATTTCTTGTACCTGAAGATATTTTTCTAGCTATGCTTTGAACTACACTTGCGGCAGGGCTATGCCCATTTGTGTTTGTCCTATCCACGGTGTCTGTATTCGTATTTCCACCGCTACCACTATTACCGCCATTATTTCTATTGCCGATAGTAACTGTAGTCATTGCCACATTAATAAACTCACTGTTATTGGCAATTTCCAGCCTATAGCTTCCACGCAGTGTATCTGGTGTTACATGAGTCGCCCCATTGACTCTTACGAAATAGTCCCTGCCAAATACTATATCCGGTATAACCGCAGCATTCCTATCTGTATAGAATGTCATACTTTTATTGGCAATGTATTCAAGGGCTTGGTCACTATCCATACCACTTATTTCTTCTGGCAAAATAGTTGTGCTATTAAGATAATAACCGATATTGTATGTAACACCGTTCTTGGTTACACGAATTATATGATCATTATTCGTATTATTGCTCGCTCTATCGCCTGTAGGTTCTAGATAAGCATCAGTATTAACAGTCTCACCTTCCACACGATTCTCTAGCAATCCATTTTCATCAAGTGTCACTGGCTTATCAGAATCACCTTCAAGTGCAAAAACATTTAAGCTATAAAGCACAAAAACCAAACACATCACCAAAATGCGCACTACCCTATATGCTTGCCGTCGCGTACTATTAAAACCTTTGTTCAATTTCCTATTATTACACATCTTTTTAAGCTTCTTTTATCTTTTTAATATAGTTCCTACCAGCTGGAAGCACCGTTCCGTCGCGCAATGTCACATCTCGCATAGTCTTTTTTGAAATATATTCGGCATTTACAAGATACGCCCTGTGTATACGAACGAAATTCTTTCCCTCAAGTTCCTCACTGAGCTTAGCTAAAGGTGAATAAAAGCTAAATTTCGAATCACCATAATACACCGTCGTAAGCCTTTTATACACCTCGAAATATTTAATTCCCGATAGGTTGATTACTCTTGTCTCTCCAGCACAGCGAAGAATAATAACTTCACCGCTTCGCTCTCCCTTGCGAATGAGGAAATGTCTGATTACCTCGCTAAATCTCTCGGATGGAGTCTTTCCTTTTATCAGATACGCGAGAGCTTCATAGTCATACCCATTAACAGCATAGTCTATAGTTCCTGTAAAGAAAACTATCTCCCCTCCGTAGTTCATATCACGAAGTTTCTTTGCCACCGTTATGCCGTCAAGTCCTGGCATCATGATGTCTAGGAATACGATATCGATTCCGATTTCTAAATCAGGATACTTAAAGAGCAGTTCGTTGCCTGACTCAAATTCAAGCACTGTCAAACCGTCTTCAAAACTGCCTTTATTCTTGAGCAGTTCCTTATAGCACCATTCGCGTTCTCTAGCGTTGTCATCACAAATTATTGCGTTCATATAAAGCGTTACTCCGCACTACATCAGATGACGTAGTTATCTGCGGTATTCCCCTCCATCAAATCAGCTATAGTTATTCCATCTAAATATTCACTAATCAGCTTGTCAAGCTCATTCCACATAGGTCTTGTTCGACACTCGAAGGATCTGTCGCACTTGCAGTCTGTCTCATCTATACAAGCGACCGGAGCAAGCGTACCTTCCGTTAGCCTAAGTATATCGCCGACGCGATACTCCTCAGGCTCTCTATTAAGCTTGTATCCTCCGCCTTTGCCATGCTGTCCATCGAGCATACCAGATTTAGTTAGAGCCTGCATGATTTTAGTCATATACTTAAGCGACACATCTTGTCTATCGGCAATTTCCTTCATAGGTATGTATTTGCCATTCATATGTTCGGCAAGATCAATCATCACCCTTATGGCATATCTTCCTCTCGTTGAAACTAACACAGTTTCCTCCTATTTTTTAAATCCATTATATTTTACATTAAGTTTACATGAAACGCAAAAATGCGGGACGATAATGTCTAGCCCCGCATTTACATAATAATTTTCTTTATAATTAATGATATGTCGATCAGCTATTATTCCTGAAATAGCGGTGTCGATAGATATCTATCTCCTGTATCAGGTAATAGAACTACGATGTTCTTACCTTCATTTTCTGGTTTCTTAGCAAGCTCGATAGCTGCCCACAATGCTGCTCCAGAAGAAACTCCAACCAGTACCCCCTGCTTATGTCCTAGCAGTCTACCAGTCTCAAAAGCATCCTCATTAGTAACAGGAATTATCTCGTCATATATATGTGTGTTAAGAGTTTCAGGTACAAAACCAGCACCGATGCCCTGAATCTTGTGAGGTGCAGCCTCACCCTTTGCAAGGGTCTGAGATGCCTCTGGCTCAACAGCAACAACCTTTACATCGCTTTTCTTAGATTTTAGATACTCTCCAACACCTGTGACAGTACCACCAGTTCCTACTCCAGCTACGAAATAGTCTACTTTTCCATCAGTATCTTCCCAGATCTCAGGTCCGGTAGTATCCCTATGAGCTGCAGGATTAGATGGATTTACGAATTGTCCTGGGATATAGCTATTCTCCGTCTCAGCTGCAATCTCCTCAGCCTTAGCTATAGCTCCCTTCATTCCTTTCGCTCCCTCTGTCAGAACAAGCTCTGCACCATATGCCTTCATAAGCTGTCTTCTCTCTACAGACATAGTCTCAGGCATCACGATTACAGTTCTATAGCCCTTTGCTGCAGCTACAGCAGCGAGTCCAATACCAGTGTTGCCAGAAGTTGGCTCTATAATGGTTGCACCAGGCTTTAGCTTGCCACTAGCCTCCGCATCCTCAATCATTCTCTTAGCAATTCTATCCTTAACTGAGCCAGCTGGATTAAAATACTCGAGTTTAGCTAGAACCTTTGCCTTTAGTCCAAGTTCATCTTCGATTCTTGTAAGTTCTAGAAGTGGTGTCTTGCCGATTAGCTGATCAGCAGATGTATAAATGTTAGCCATGATGTAACCTTCCTTTCAGTTTCTCATAAAAGATCAATAACTGCTCTTGTCATCAATCATGTTCTTCTCTAGTCAAAATTTTCATCTTCTATAGTAACCTCTTTGGGCTTTAAATTATTAACTACTTATTTGGTAGTTAAGTAGATTATATTTATATCTATGTGTTTTGTCAACTGCAAAATTATGTTTTTGTTTCCGTACTTGCAATGCTTCTAAGAATTCTGATAATACAACTTTCAAAAAATGATAAAAAGCAGCAATTCTATGAAATCACTGCTCTTATCACTAGTATTTAAAGCTTCACCAAGTCATTCTGAATGCGATATTATTATTCAAACAGATATAATATAAATCATTTCAGTTAGTCGAGTCGGATAGTTTAGCGATTTGATGGTGCTAGCTTAGCCAGCTCTATTATTATCTCTGCAGATAGCTTCGAGGCTTTCTTCTCGAATTCATCATACGACTCGTTGTTAGTTCCATCAGCCATGTCAGATATTACTCTGAGCACCGCACAAGGTATGTTCGCACAGCTTGCAACGTATGCTAGAACCGCGCCCTCCATCTCAGCGGCATCTCCGCCGAAATCATCCCTCAGTTCCGCCTTAACCTCCGGACTATTGATGAACTGATCGCCGCTCACGATTCTGCCTACAAGCACTTTACCAGCATCTTTATACTCTCCAGCAACCACTTCAGATACATCGGCCAGTAATTTCACCATGCTGTCATCCGCCTCAATGATTGTTGGCTTTGATCTATCTCCTGTGGCAAGACAGCCCTTGGCATAACCGATTGGGCTGAGGTCAAAGTCGTGCTGGATAAAATCCTTTCCAACGACAATATCCATAGGTCTAAGCTCCTTATTGAGCGCACCCGCAACTCCGCTGTTGATTATATAGCTTGGCTTATACTTATCGATCATCAGCTGAGTACCCCTAGCTGCGTTAACTTTACCGATTCCACATCGCACTAGCACCACCTGAGTCTGTTCTAATATGCCTTCATAGAATTTAAAGCCATAAGTTTCTTCAACCGAGACGCCTCTCAGCTGTTCCAGCAAGTCCTGCATCTCGACATCCATAGCACAGACTATTCCTAGTCTAGCATTGCCACCAATTACTGCAGCCGCATCGCAGAAGGCTGCACCTATACTCTTATCCTTCATAGTCATAATCAAGCTTCTCCTCATTCCAGTCCCTTAAAACTTCCACCATATCTATCGCAACTTCTCTTGCCGCCTCGAGGTCGTGCTCCTCACTGTTTCCGCATTCACTCCTAGCCGCACCAGGGATCTCACCTTTATATTCAGATATGAACTTAAATGACTCTCTCACTAGGCCTATCGCTTGCTGTCCAGTAGCGGTATCTCTCATCAATAAGTAGAATCCAGTCCTACATCCCATAGGTCCAATATATATGACTTTATCGGAAATCTCGCTGTTCCTCGCATACGTTGCAAATAGATGTTCGAATGTATGAAGTGCCTCATTTGAAACATAATCACCCATGTTCGGTTTCTTCATCCTTATATCGTAGGTCACTACATCTCCATCTATCCTCGATATATACATGCCCTTCTCAAGGGTATCGTGGTTTACGTTAAAACTCGCAATCCTCTCCATCTTATCCTCTCTTCGTAAAACAATAAGCGTGCGAGAAATATCCTCACACGCTTATTTTATCACAATTCTGAAGTTTTAGTCTATAATGCATGTCTCTTTGGAGACGCAGCACTATCCCTTATCACTCATCGAAACTTAGCCAAAATACTTCTTTCCTAGCTTAGCAAACGACTCAGCTGATCTCTGAATAGTCTCATTAGAGATACAGAACGAAAGTCTGATATATCCAGGGCAAGCAAATGCGCTTCCAGGCACTGCGAGAATTCTCTCCTCCTTAGCAGCAGCTACGAGTTCCTTTTCATCAGCAACTGGTGATTTTACCCATAGGTAGAAAGCACCCTGAGGAACAACTGCTGTGAATCCAGCATCTGTTACAATCTTGTACAGATCTTCAGCGTTCTTCTTGTAATATGGGATATCAACCTGTGCATCCAGGCATCTCTCAACTGCTAGCTGGATGATTGATGGAGCATTAGTGTCTCCTGAAATACGGTTAGCAACGGTTGCCGCTGCCATAAACTCCTCAACGTTGTCAGACTTTGGAGATACAGCAAGGTATCCAAGTCTGTCTCCAGGAATCGAAAGTGACTTCGACCATGAGTACGCGATGATTGTATTGTCGTATAGATCTGGAATGAAAACAATTTCCTTATCTACATAAACTAGCTCTCTGTATGGCTCGTCAGTGATAATGTAGATAGGGTGTCCATATTCTTTCTCAGCTTCCTTGAGCACCTCTGCGATTTTCTCGAGAGTTTCACGCGAATAGATTGCTCCTGTTGGATTGTTAGGGTTGTTGATAATTACTACCTTAACCTTTGGATCAAGAGCCTTCTTAAGCGCCTCTGGATCCGGCTCGAATCCATTTGCTTCATTTGGAGGTACGACTACTGTTTCTGCATGGTAGTTGCTAGCCCAGTTTGCATACTCAACGAAATATGGAGCAAATACCACCTGCTTATCACCTGGGTCAAAGATAGTCTTCATGATTACGTTAATCGAAGAACCTGCTCCAACTGTCATTATGATATTTTCAAAAGTGAAGTTTGACCCAAATCTCTTATTGAGATTCTCAGCTACCGCTGTTCTTGTGGACTCGAAACCAGCATTAGGCATGTAGCCGTGAACTAGATGCGGATCCATCTCGTTGTTAACGTAGTTGATAGCTTCTCTATACTCCTTTGGTGGGTGTAGTCCAGGGTTTCCAACACTGAAGTCGTAAACATTCTCTGGACCATATATCTTTGCCATCTTCTTACCCTCTTCGAACATAGCTCTGATAACCGAGCTGCCCGCTAGGAAGGGTTCCATACTTTTTGCGATCATAATTACCTCTCCTCTTACCTTTTAATACTTAACGGCTTAAGCCGTGTATAGGTTAATTGTAACATACCATTTTGCTATGCAATAGATATAACTTTATAATCTTTGTCTTCTACAGCTTTCTTTAACACGTCATCCGGCACGCCTTCTGATAGCTTAACTACGGCTGTTCCCGCCTCATGGCTAACCTCAGCTGAGTTGACACTCTCGATAGCTTCGAGCGCTTTCTTTACAGTGGCTTCGCAGTGTCCGCACATCATACCTTCAATTTTCATAGTTTTTGTCATAACTTTGCCCTCCTTTAAATTATCTTCATGCAAATTATTTGTTTCGTTTTGCCCCAACTCCTCGGAGCTTTCTTCATTTCCCGTAACTTTCGCAATTAGCGAATTCAATTTTGTTTCACTAACCTCGCCTTTGCCGTGCCTATCCACATTTGCATTGTGAACCTTGAACAGATTTAATCTGAGTGCATTCATGCATACGCAGAAACTAGAGATACTCATAGCTGCGGCTCCCCACATAGGATTCATAGACCAGCCCTTCATGAAGTGTACATAAGCACCTGCAGCAAGTGGAATTAGAAGGATATTATAGAAAAATGCCCAGAATAGATTTTCATGTATATTTCTAAGCGTAGCTCTGCTGAGTCTTATCGCTCCGGAGACATCCGATAGCCTGCTGTTCATAAGCACTACATCTGCAGCATCGACCGCTACATCTGCTCCAGCCCCGATTGCAATTCCGACATCTGCCCTTGTGAGTGCAGGAGCATCGTTTATTCCGTCTCCGACCATCGCAACCTTGCCGAGCTTTCCGAGTTCTCTTATCAGATTTTCTTTTCCATCTGGAAGAACGCCCGATGCGACATAGTCAATACCAGCTTTATTGCCGATTGCACGCGCAGTTCTCTCGTTATCACCGGTTATCATAACGATCTTAAGCCCTTGCCTCTTCATCTCTGTGATTGCACTCCTGCTATCGTCTTTAACAGTATCTGCAACGGCTATCATGCCAATAAGCTTTCCGCCACCAGCAAATAAAAGAGGTGTCTTTCCCAGCGCTGCCAATGAGTCTGCCTCAGCCTTGATGTCATCAGCTACTTCTACAAGTTCAGATATGTATTTTACACTGCCTGCATGTAAATCGCCTTTGGAGTCAGTTCCTACTAACTTAGCCTGGATGCCCTTTCCTGATATCGCTTCAAAAGCTTCGATCTCGACATCTGAGAGCTTAAGATTTTCTCTTTTCTCTTCGAAGTATCTAGTAATAGCCAGTGCAAAAGGATGCTCGCTTCTAGCTTCGAGAGCATTAGCGATATTGAGAAGCTGAACTGCCGTAACTCCCTCTGCAGGCTTTATATCTGTGACCGTAGGCTCGCCCTTAGTGATAGTCCCTGTCTTGTCAAGGGCAACTATCTGAATTCTGCCCATCTCCTCTAGTGAACTAGCTGTCTTAAACAATATTCCGTTCTTAGCCCCAAGGCCGCTTCCGACCATGATAGCTACCGGAGTTGCCAGTCCAAGCGCGCATGGGCAGCTAACAACGAGCACAGCTATTCCTCTAGCTAGAGCGTATCCGAATGGCTGTCCGACGAATATCCAGATTAGCGTCACGATTACAGCAATTATAATTACTACAGGTACGAACACACCCGATACCTTATCCGCTATCTTGGCAATCGGTGCCTTGGTAGCTGCTGCATCGCTGACCATCTTGATAATCTGCGCTAGGGTTGTATCTTCCCCAACACGTGTAGCCTTTGCTCTTATAAATCCAGTTCTATTAATCGTAGCCGCTGAAACTCCGTCACCAACCGTCCTATCGACTGGAACGCTTTCTCCCGTCAGTGCGGATTCATCTATCGCTGTTCCGCCCTCGATTATCACTCCATCCACAGGTATGCTCTCACCAGGTCTAACGACAAACACATCACCTGTCTTAACTTCCGCAATCTGAACTAAGATCTCCGTGCCATCGCGCTCTATGACCGCAGTCTTAGGAGCGAGCTTCATCAGGCTCTTTAGCGCATCAGTTGTCCTACCCTTAGAAAGAGCCTCAAGGAGTTTACCAACCGTAATAAGAGTAACTATCATAGCAGCTGACTCAAAATACAGGTTATGCATGTCTGCCATCACGGCCTTGGTATCGCCATCAGTCACGCTTCTTGTCATCTGCATCAATATGTAAAAGCTCCACAGGAACGATGTCATAGACCCCATCGCAACCAAGGTATCCATGCTCGGTGCACCAGAGCGCATGCTCTTCCATCCGCTGACAAAAAATTTCTTATTGATAAACATAACTATTACTGCCAGTACCATCTGTATAACCGTGATACCAATGTGGTTACCATCTAGGAATTTTGGTAGAGGCAGTTGAAACATTGTGTGTCCCATCGAAAAATACATCAGCACCAATAGAAACACTACCGACAAAGCGAGTCTTCGTTTAAGCACAGGGCTTTCTTTATCCTCGAGAGCCTTCTCTTGAGCTTCGAGTGAATTTGCAGAGGATTTGCTTTCTTCTGCCCCTTGTATAGTTGCTCCATACCCAGCATCCTCTACAGCTTTCACAATAGCTTCGCTGTTTGCATTGCCTTCAACTCCCATAGAGTTGGTCAGCAGGCTTACGGATACCGATTCCACTCCTGGGACCTTACTCACTGCTTTCTCGACATGAGCCTGACAAGCGGCACAGCTCATACCAGTGATATTATATTTATCCATCTAATCTCCTCCCTCGCTTTATTTCATAAGCTTCTGCATGACTTTAACGAGCTCATCGATAGTCTCATCATCACCGTTTCTTATATCATTAGCGACACATCCCCTGATATGGCTCGCCATTAGTTCCTTGTTGAAGCTATTAAGCGCACTATTCACAGAAGAAACCTGAATCAATATATCAGGACAGTATGCGTCTTTCTCAAGCATACCTTCGATGCCCCTAATCTGACCTTCTATTCTCTTCAGTCTGTTCATCAGATTCCTATATTCCATATGCGAACGCTTTCGGTGGCGCTCAGAAAATTCTGTCATCTCTCCTCCTCGCATACAAATGCTTCACAGCTAATTTATACAGAATATTGTCTACAAAAAGAGCATATACCCCCTACCCCTATATGTCAAGTCGGTCTAACTGTATTGCACATGTGTTTTTCCCTATACATTCCTACACCATAAAAAGCACCTTCCTTACCACTTGTATAGTAAAGAAGGTGCATATCACGGTTTCTATCAGCTTATATCTCCATCAATTGCTTTTAATGCTCCGATCAGATAACCTCTTTTTTTATTATCTACTCTTGTTCGAAATGCTCTGCCACCATCTCAAGATCCTTTATAATCGGCAGATGCTGCGGACAGATTGCCTCACATTGACCGCACGAGATGCACTCACTGGCCTTGCCAAATGTCATAGTTGTTCTCTCGTAGTATTCGAACTGAGGCGTCCACTCGCTATCGCTATCTTCGTGCATATCCGTATTATATAAAGAGAAGTATCTCGGAATAGGAATATTCATAGGACATCCCTCCGTGCAGTACGAACAGGCTGTGCACGGGATAGTGATGGAGCTATTTATTATACTGACTACTTTATCTATAATCTCATACTCCTCTTGTGATAGAGGCTTGAACTCCTTCATGTATGAGGTGTTGTCGAGCAGCTGCTCCATGCTGCTCATACCGCTTAGAACTACTTTTACATTCTCTAGGCTAGCAACGAAACGTATCGCCCAAGAAGCGACGGACATATCGGGATGGTACGCCTTGAGAAGGGCTTCAGCTTCCGGCGGAACATTTGCAAGAATTCCGCCCTTAACAGGCTCCATTACCACGACATCCATTCCATGCTTAACAGCTACCTCGTAACACTTTCTAGACTGAACGCCCTCACTGTCCCAATCTAGGTAGTTAATCTGCAGCTGAATAAACTCGAATTCAGGATGCTCAGTTAGGAATTTATCTACATGCTCAGCATCCTCATGAGAAGAGAATCCGAGATGTCTTATAATGCCCTCTTCTTTCTTCTGCTTTAGGTACTCAAAGCAGTGGAGTTCTTTAAATTTATCGATATTATCACGGCCGACATCGTGAAGGAGGTAGTAATCAAAGTAGCCCGCACCCGTCTTCTCGAGCTGCGCTTCAAAATACGCATCTCGCTCTTCTTCCGTGTTAAAAAAACCTGCATGCATCTTGGTAGCAAGCGTGTACTCACTCCTTTCATGTCTCTCTACAAGAAACTTCTTTGTCGCTGGTTCACTCTCCTTATTATGATACATCCATGCAGTATCAAAATATGTAAATCCCTGATCTATAAACGCATCTGCCATGCGCTCGCACTCAGGTATATCGATGCTCCCTGCGTCATCTGGATTCGTCTGAGGCAGTCTCATAAGCCCGAACCCTAATTTATATCTGACGTCCATCTCCCCCTCCGTACATATTAAAAGTCAAAATAATTGTTAATCTATATAATTTGCAGTTGTTAATCTGAAGCGGTGTACGCTTTTAAACCACATATTTCAATTAATTAGCTGCATTTATCCGAGTATTTTCGCCACTCTTTCAGTCAGTGCCGGTACCACCTCTTCCATAAACCATGGATTCTTGGCCTGCCAGCGGAAATTAAGCGGGCTCGGATGCACTATTGGAAAGTACTTTGGCAGGTATTCTTCATATCTCCTTACAGTCTCAGTTAAATTCCTCTTCATCTTCCCCTTTAGGTAGTAATCCATAGAATACTTTCCGATTAGTAGTGTCATATCTACATTCGTGAGTTCATCTAAAATTTCGCGATGGTACTCCTCTGCTATGAACTTACGTGGTGGCAAGTCACCGGTCTTGCCTTTTCCTGGATAATAAAAGTCCATCGGTAAAATTGCAATTTTATCGGAATAGAAAGTCTCCCTATTTATGCCCATCCACGCAATCAGCTTCTCACCCGATTTATCGTCAAAAGGAATTTTAGATTCCTCTACTTTTCTCCCGGGCGCCTGGCCTATTATCAGGATTTTGGCATCTTTATTAAGCTGGAAGATTGGCGGTATACCGCGTTTTGTATACTCGGCATTTCTCTCATCAGCTTTTAATTCCTCTACAATTTTTGAAATAGACATCTTTAGTCCTCCTATTTTTTATCCAAGTGCAACATCAAGTGTCATCATGATTGAAAATCCAACTGCAAACATAAGCACACCACTATGCGAATGCTCTCCTTCTGACATCTCCGGTATGAGTTCTTCTACTACGACATACATCATTGCTCCAGCTGCAAAGCTGAGCATGTACGGCAGAATTGGCGTCAGTGCTTGCGCGAATATTATCGTTACAATAGCACCTATCGGCTCGACCACACCCGATAGTACACCATTTCTAAATGCACGATGCCTCGATGATCCAGCTGAATAAAGCGGCATGGATATGATTGCTCCTTCAGGGAAGTTCTGAATAGCTATTCCGAGTGAAAGCGCAAGCGCTCCACCAAACGATATCCCTGAATTGCCAGTCATCCAGCCTGCAAATACAACTCCTACAGCCATCCCCTCTGGGATGTTGTGAAGCGTTACCGCTAGGACTAGCATCGTCGTCTTGGATAGGCTGCTCTTTGGTCCCTCCACTTCATTAGTAGCAGCATGCATATGAGGAATCACGTGGTCCATAAGCAGCAGGAATCCGATTCCAATCCAAAATCCAATCACTGCTGGTATAAAGGCGAGTCTACCCATGCCCGAACTCTCCTCCATAGCTGGAATTAGAAGACTCCATATAGATGCAGCAACCATTACGCCTGCAGCAAATCCACTGAGCATACGTTCAACGCCTTTGCTGAGGTCTTTTTTCATAAAGTATACGCAAAACGCGCCAAGAGATGTCCCGATAAATGGAATCATGACGCCGTATATAACATTGAAATTAATGTCCAAAAGCCCTCCTATTTGAATTCAGCTAGATGCAGCTTCCTCTATTACAACTAAAACTTATGATATAATTGTGTGACTCTCATTATACACCTAGGAGATTGAATTGAAACAGAGTACGAGATTAAAATACATTGGTAGAACTAACAATCATGACATTTCTGCGAAGGATAAAAGTGTGCAATCTTTTACACCTGAGGTTGCAAGTACATCATCTGTAATCAGCACTAATGTGTTAATAGTCGGCGCTGGCGCGTCAGGCCTGATGTGTGCTGCAAATCTAAAAACCGGCGGTTTAATCCTCGAAGGAACTTCCCGTATCGGGACGAAGCTCCTGATGAGTGGACACGGTCACTGCAACATAACACATGCTGGTAATATAAAGGATTTTCCGAGCTGCTATGGTGATTCTGGAAAGTCAATCCGCAAGATTTTATATAAATATAGCAATGCTGATCTAGTTTCGTTCCTTGATTCTCGAGGCATCAAAACCGTTACACAAGCAGACGGCAGAGTCTTCCCTGAATCTATGAGAGCCCAAGATGTAAAGGATGCATTTCTATGCGCCTCTGAGCAGAATGGGTTTAAGGTGATTACTAATAGAAAGGTTATTGAAATCAGACCTTCTGACAAAGAACCACTTAGTGATAAAACAAAAGAGTCAGATATAAGAAATTTCATATTGGTAGCAGAAGCTCCCGATGGTCAGAGGTTCTACTATGAAGCTCAGCATCTCGTGATAGCAACTGGAGGTAAATCTTATCCCAGAAGCGGATCTGATGGCTCTATGCTAGGCGTAATCTCGAGGGGATTAGGACTGGAATATACTGAGCTAAAACCATCTCTTTCTCCATTAGCGGTAAAGGACTACCCGTACGAGATGTTAGCCGGGGTATCTTTTGATGAAGTAGAGATAAGCATCTACCCGAAGGAGGGAAAACGGAGAACCCTGCTTAGTGGCTCTATGCTCCTTGCGCATGATAATTTCACCGGACCTGTAATCTTAAATTCATCGAAATACGCCGATCCAGGCTGCTGGCTACAGATTAACTACGTAGGTATGAGCAGAGATAAAACTCTTGCCAGACTTATCTCTGCTACTAGTACCGAGCTCAAATCTTCGCATGGTAGACGTGATGGGGTAAGCACCGCGCAAAGCGGCGAACTCGGGAACATAATTGCCAGAGAGTTCGCCCTGCCGCGCCGCTTCGCCAAGGAAGTGGCGAAGCGTTCCGCTTGCAGCGCGAAGAAGGCTGCCGTCCTCCTCACGGAGGACCGATTCGAAATCGAATCGCGCGGTGACTTCAGCAAGGCAATCGTCACCGCGGGCGGCCTCCGCCTCGATCAGTTTGACTGCAAATCGATGCAGCTCAAATCCGCCCCAAATGCCTACTGCATCGGTGAAATGCTAGACGTAGACGGAATCACAGGTGGCTACAATCTGCAGTTTGCCTGGTCCTCGGCTAGGGCAGCAGCTGCTTCAATAGAATCAAATATAAATAATTCATCTCCTAGCCATACAGAAGATTAGTCTTACAGATTTATAATCCCTCAACATTAAAATAAAGATAAAATAGCTATATACCTGTGAATTTAAGAGCTTTAGTGGTTTTTCACCAACTCCTTTTTTCCTATAACCATGCACTATATGGTTTTAGAAATGATATTATTCACACAAAAGCTCCAGCGATTTCCCGCTGGAGCTTTCTGTATCTCATTATTAAAATGTTTCGATACTAGCACATTTTAGTTCAACATCTTACTCACCTATATTAACAGAACTTTGCATTTTAACCTTTCCCTAACTATAGATACGAAACCGTCTCACTAATCGCCTTGCGTTTGAAGTGATTTGGTAGCGGAGTTCCTTCTTCTGCCGCATACCCAAGGTCCATAGCCATGAGTATCTCTTCATTTTCAGGAAGCCCGAGCGCCTTATGCAGCTTCTCTGGATCGAAGAAATTAATCCAACAGCTATTTAATTCTTGATCAGTTGCAGCGAGCATCATATGAGTTGCAACGATTGCTGCATCTTCAATTCCCGAATCCCTCTTTTCACCTGGATACACATAGACATTGGTCGTATCAAAGGCTACTACTAACACAGTTGGCGCACCATATCTGCAAGGAGTTTCTATATCAAATTTATCTAGTGCCTCCTTTGACTCTAGCACGTATACGTGCTGTTCTTGCAGGTTCTTAGCAGTGGGAGCAAGCCTGCCTGCCTCGAGCACTGCCTCGAGTTTTTCGCGCTCTACTTTCTTGTCCGAGTATTTCTTGCAAGAATATCTGCTTTCTATAACTTCCTTAAATTCCATAATACCCTCCTCTAGTTCCAGCATTAAATGCATTAATTTTACTCAGTTCATTAGCACTACAAATCGTTACATATGTACTGATTCACTATCTCTTTTTCTTCATAGTGAGAGCAATCTTTTTGCGCTTCTCGTCAACCGATAGGATGCGTACATTCACGATATCTCCAACCTTTACCACGTCGAGCGGATGCTTTACGAATCTATCCGATAGCTCGGAGATATGTACGAGCCCATCCTGATGCACGCCTATATCCACAAATGCTCCGAAGTCCACGATGTTGCGGACTGTTCCTTTGAGCTCCATATCTGGTCTCAAATCGCTTATCTCCAGCACATCGCTTCTTAGCAGTGGCGCCTCAGCCTCTTCTCTAGGGTCTCTTCCTGGCTTTTCGATTTCGCTCAAAATATCTTTTAACGTATATTCGCCGATATTCGCTGCTTCTGCCAGTTGCTTCATCGAAGGCCTATCCAATTTGCTATTTCCGCGCTTGTTTCCAAACTTCTCTTTTAGTTTGTTCTTGGAGCTCAGACTCTCAGAGATTCCCTTGGCCGCACCTGTTATGATGTCAGCAGGCTTGTATCCCATAATTTCCAATATCTTGCTAGCGGCATCATAGCTCTCTGGATGAACTGCCGTGCAGTCTAACGGCTCCTTTCCATCTCTGATGCGAAGGAATCCAGCACACTGCTCAAATGCCTTAGGACCGAGCTTAGCAACCTTGAGTAGCTGCTTTCTGTTTTCAAATCTCCCGTTTTCCTCACGATACTTCACGATATTAGCTGCAATCGGTTTACTGATTCCCGAAACGTATTCCAGCAGCGAAGCGGAAGCTGTATTTAAATCCACGCCGACGCTGTTTACACAATCTTCCACCACCGCACCAAGTGCTTCTGCCAATCGCTTCTGATCCATATCATGCTGATACTGTCCAACTCCGATTGAACGCGGATCGATCTTGACGAGCTCTGCGAGTGGGTCCTGAAGCCTTCTAGCAATAGATGCGGAGCTGCGCTCACCTACATCGAGACATGGATACTCCTCAGTAGCTAGCTTGCTAGCCGAGTATACCGAAGCTCCTGCTTCATTTACGATTACGTACTGGAGCTTTTTCTTAGGATTTGCGTAGAGCCCCTGCTCGTATTCCTTGATGAATTCCGCGATTATCTGCTCCGACTCACGGGATGCCGTACCATTTCCGACGGAGATGATATCTATATCGTATTTCTTCACTAGCTTTGCTACGACCAGCTTCGCTTCTTTAACCTTATTCTGCGGTGCAGTCGGATAGATGACTGTAGTGTCTAGAATTTTTCCTGTCGCATCTACCACGGCAAGTTTGCAGCCTGTTCTAAATGCAGGGTCCCAGCCGAGCACAGTTTTGCCTTCGATAGGTGGCTGCATGAGGAGCTGTTCGAGATTGCTGGCAAATATCTTTATCGCACCTTCCTGCGCTCCGAGTGTCAGCTCATTTCTTATTTCAGTTTCGATAGATGGAGCGATGAGTCTCTTATACGCATCCGATGCCGCTTCTTCGATATACTGTTGAGTTAACTTATTAGCTGAGCTCTTTAGGTCTTTGAATAGTCTTCCTTCTATCTTATCCACTGGGGCTTCAAGCTTCACGCTGAGCACCTTTTCGTTTTCTCCCCTATTGATAGCGAGGACTCTGTGTCCAGGGAGGCCATCTACCTTCTCTACAAATTCAAAATAGTTCTCATATACGCTGCGTTCTCCGCTAGCCTCAAGTTCTGCCTTTATCGCAGGCACTACTGTCGTGATTAGCACACCTTCCTTAGCTGTCAGCTCTCTGATCCATGTTCTAATATCCGCATCATCTGAGATGTCTCCAGCGATAATATCTAGCGCTAGCTTGATAG
The DNA here is from genome assembly GCF_030644205.1 of Mogibacterium neglectum. Lineage (NCBI taxonomy): Bacteria > Bacillati > Bacillota > Clostridia > Peptostreptococcales > Anaerovoracaceae > Mogibacterium > Mogibacterium neglectum. The sequence goes on along the minus strand of NZ_CP128647.1, from coordinate 252,385 downwards.
CAGTATCTGGATCATTTACCTCGTGCTCTTCGCTTAGATACTTTAGAGCCTCTTCAGGCACAGGCACGGCCGCATCGCTTGACATGATGTATGTAGCAAGTCCTTCAAGCCCCTTCTCTCTAGCGATCATCGCACGAGTACGTCTCTTAGGTTTATATGGCCTATATATATCCTCGACTGCAACGACTGTTTCCGCCTGCTCGAGTTTAGCAAGAAGTTCATCGGTTAATTTCCCTTGTGACTCTATAGATGAGATTACTGTCTGCTTTCTCTCCTCGAGTGAACGCAGGTACTTCAGCCTTTCATCAAAACGCCTCAGCATTTCATCATCAAGTGCTCCCGTCGCTTCCTTTCTATATCTCGCGATGAAAGGAATAGTATTTCCTTCATCAATTAGCTTAATTACAGCCTCGGCTTGCCAAGGCTTAATTCCCAATTCCTGTGTTATCTTCTGTGTAATATCCATATTAATTCAGCATGCTGCTATCTAGTATCAGCATTATCTCTCCTTCGTTGTCATATGCGCGGTAACGAACCTTCTGTCCTGCTTCGAGACCAAAGCCTTGCTTTGGAGGATTATGAAGTGTGCCGTAAAACTCATTCTCTCCGAAATCGGTCGTTCTGACCCAAACCATCTCAGGCAAAAATCCCTTCTTGCCCACCGTTACACTCACGAAGTCCGGAAGTTCAATGTTACGTCCGTTGTCTAACATTTCTAGTTCCCTGAGCATCGTCATCTTCTTATCTGATGATTCTAGATTATCCCGTATATCATCTGGCACATCATCAAATTCAGATAAGTCGGCGTCAATCTCGCTCGCAAGTTCAAATTCATAATCTTTAACATCGTTAAATCTAACTCGCGCGTACTTCTCAGGGCTTCTCGGTCCTATCTGCAGCTTCCCGTCTTCAGTCTTCTTTGCTGAGGCTAGTAAATTGAAACTAGTACCTACGAGGTCCTCACAGAAGCAGTACGCGAGTACACCTGTCGCTCCATCAATTATGCTTAGTGTATCTGATAATCCTTCTAACGCATCTGGGCATTCAATATAGATTAACTTATGAAATATCTGTCTAAAAGTAGCTTCATCAATATACATGTCAAATCTCCGATTTCAAGTTGCATAGTTCTCTATCTAATTAAGCATTCTGTCATTAGCTTGCAAAAAGCATTTGTTAGTCACTAATTATACCATGATATTATTTTTTCTCACATAATCATCACACAGTGGCGAAAAAAAATGTTAAAGTGGATTTAATTAAAGTTGTACGCAATTAATCAGAATATGTAAATTCTGATTTTGAGTAATATTAGGAGGATAAGAAAATGGCAGCAATTGAATTAACAGCAGAAAACTTTGAACAGGAAGTTCTAAATGCAGATAAGACAGTTCTAGTTGATTTCTGGGCTTCATGGTGTGGACCATGCAAGATGCTATCTCCAGTTATAGAAGAAATCGCTGACGAGAGAAGTGACATCAAGGTTGGTAAGGTCAATATTGATGAGTACCCAGAGCTTGCGCAGAAGTACGGTGTTATGAGTATCCCAACAGTACTCGTAATCAAGGACGGCGAGGAAGTAAATAAGTCCGTAGGAGCAGTGCCTAAGAAGGCTCTTCTTGACCTTATCGGTTAGTAGAGTTGCCGCAGGGCAGTACACCATATAAAAATTACTGAGTAAAAGAACACCTCACTGGTTGAAGCCAGCGAGGTGTTTTCTTGTACTTGTATTTATGACTTTATTAAAGAGGTAATCAAACTGCATAAATTATCTGCAATTCTTTGTCAATCTTCCAAGCATGCTCTAGCTTCAAAATATGTGCCGAATGCATCAACCTATTTTTACAACAAAAAACCGTGCAACTAGGAATTCTCATCTTCTTCCTTCAATTGCACAGGTTCTATCATTATTGAAAATATTAATACTGAATTTGTACTATATAGCCTTCGTTTCCTGCACTGCCTGCATATCCTCTAGTAGCGCTGCTTCCTCCGATTCACTTATCTCATGTTTAGAAATCTCCACATATGCCTGCGTGAGTCTGATTACATAAATCGTCCGGGCTATGAAATTGATGATATAAGCAGCAGTTAACATGAATAAGAATATCTGCATGCCCCTTAGCGCACTGTACAGCGCCACGAACGAATAAGCACCTCCACCAATTATCTTGAGTATATACTTCTTTAGGACGAACACAATACCCATCACACCAATCATCACTATCACCGTAATAACAATCATGGCAATTCTATATATTTTCTCAGTTACAGTGATCCCTTTAGATAATTCTTGACGGCCAAGAACATCTACGATTCTTCTTGTACCGAGCAGAATATTTCTCATGTAGATTATATTGAGGAGATTGCTAACAACCTGTACTACCAGGAGCATTATCACAAATGTCCATATTAATACGCTCACTGTTCTGGTATTGATAGTATCTGACCTAAATTAAATGACAGTAAATCCACTGACAGCAAATGCGAGGATAACAAATGCTATTATGGATAAGAAAATGAAAATGAGATATGCAATATACATCTTGCAAGCCTTACGATAGAATGGGTTGAGTTTCTGAAGTCCATTTAATCCCATGATGTATAATACAACATTTGCTATGAACATTAATAAGATTAAATCAGGAGCAATCTTCGTATTAAAGATCAAGGCTCCCTGAGACATCTCTGACATCGCTGCTATCTGAAGCAATGCAAATAGACCTGTTACACCGTTTATCAGTATGTATGCTACTTCTATCCAAATCGCAATGTTTACATACTTTAGCCCACGATAATCAATCGCAGCTTTATGCATATTATCCTCCTTTCTTATTTTTACCTATAACTAACAGTTATTCTCTATATGAACTTTCTGTTGAAGATAACGTATTCATAATAATAAACATAGTATTTCAATTTCATTATATGTTTGAATAAGTTGAGGAAACAACCGATATAATGTAAAATAATAAATAATTAAGAATTAAAAGTTAAGTTAGAAAAGAGGAGGAACTATGGACGAGAAGCAATATATAGATGCGTTTAACAACAATGTGCCAGATGGCTATGATGCCGATACATATATCATCGTATGCCCTGTATGTAACAAAGAGTTTCAGGCATCACCTGGAGATGCAGTATGTCCAGAGTGTGGAACTGAGCTGAGTTTTACAATCGAAGACAAATAAACTTAGGGTAGTAATATGTCTGTAAGATTATTACTCTTGCATAACCAGTTTTATAATTGTCATCACAGATAGCGAAAACCTCCTATGTCTAATACTGACATAGGAGGTTCTTATTATCTTACAGTAACATATATGCCGCGGTCACCGCTCACCTCTACCTTGAGGGATTTAAAGTCGCTTACAAATTCCTTAAGATACTTGTAACGTTTACCACCCTTCTTGCTGTAATATCTTACGTCGAAGTTCTTATAGATGCGGTTTAGTTCATTTCCGATAAGCCCCAGGTCAGTAGGCTTACCCTTATCGTTATTCTCCATGATAATCTGCTGAATCTTTGCCTCTATAGCCTTTTTGCTAGGTGTGTTGGCAGTATTTTCAGCAGCATCCTTGCTGCGTTCCTGTTTCTTCTGCTTCTTATACTCAGCTTCGAGAGCTTCCTCGGCGAGACGCTCCTCTTCTGCCTGTTTAGCGAGTAAATCTATATAGATGAACTTATCATAAGCATTCTCGAGGGCCTCTGTTGCCTTGTCTGATTCTCCCATGCCGAGCACAAGGCATCCTGACTCACTAAGCCTTCTCGCTAGAGATGTAAAATCACTGTCAGAAGAAACTATACAGAAACCTTCGACATTGCTACCATACAAGATGTCCATCGCATCGATTATAAGAGCTGAATCAGATGCGTTCTTGCCTCTTGTATTGTTAACCTGCATCATAGGCTTTAGCGAGTGCTTTCTTATCTCTTGTTCCCACCTAGTCTTAACGATGCGTTCCCAGTTACCATAAATTCTTTTATAAGAGCAGATACCATACTTCTCGATTTCATCGATTATGTATCCCGCATACTGCGCTGAAATGTTTTCCGCATCTATCAGTAGAGCAATTCTTACTTCATCTGCCATCTTAATTTTCCTTATATTTATTAATTTCAGCAATAACAGCTTTTGAGATTCTCTCCAGTCTGCTCTCCGCTGCTGACTCTGCACCATAGAAACCAAAGTAAATCTTGAACTTCGGTTCTGTTCCGGAAGGTCTAAAGGCGATCCAGTCGAGTCCACTTAGCTCATACAGAAGGACATTTGACTCAGGAAGGTAATCCGTATATTTTTTTACGCCTAACACACCAAGTTCTGTTCCATGTTCACCAAGCTTACCATCGAGCAATCTGAGATGTTCCATAAATCTTTCCCCAACACCAACGCCTTCCACGCATACGCTGCCCTCTGCAGAGTATCCATAAAGTTTATGCAGGGATTCTAATTGCTCGATCAGTGTAACGCCGTTTGCCTTGGACAGAGTTGCTATTTCAGCGATAGCTACTGCTGCCATCACGCCGTCCTTATCGCGAACAGCCTGATTAAGCATGTATCCATTGCTTTCCTCAAAACCAAACATAAATCTTTCTGTCCCATTATCGGACCGCTGTCTAATCTGCTCGGCAATGTTCTTTATACCAGTTAAAGTTTCGTAAAGCTTAACTCCATATCTTGCACAAATAGCTCTCGCTAGATGAGTCGATACGATTGAGGTTACCGTATACCCATTTTCCGGAAGATTACCTAACTTCTTTGCCTCAGAAAGAATATACTCGAGGAGTATCGCCCCTATCTGGTTTCCTGTCAGTTTCTTATATTCGCCCTCATCATATACTGCTACTCCGAGCCTATCGGCATCTGGATCTGTAACTATAATGATATCAGCCATTGACATCTCAGCGTATTTCTTAGCTAGATCATATGTATCATCATACTCTGGATTTGGAACTCTAAGACTTGGAAAATCACCATCTGGACGGTCCTGCTCATTTACCGCAAATACCTTTTCGTACCCCAATTCATTCAGCGCCCTTCTCACCGGTTCTCTTCCTGAACCATTAAGTGGTGAATAAACGATGCGAAGCGAAGATCTCGACCTTCTGCTCACGCTACTGCTATTAAATGAATCCATGATCATTGCATTGTAGCTGTCATCGATTTCCCTGCCAAAATATGTAATATCTCCGGCCTTTACAAGTTCTTCGAAGGGCCCAGCTGTTGAGAGTATCTCTATGCCTTGAACTGCATTTTTAATGCGATTCTTAATCGCCTTGGTCTCTTCATCAACCATCTGCGCACCATCAGCCCTATATGACTTAAATCCATTGTATTCCTTAGGGTTGTGCGATGCTGTAATCATTATTCCGCCATCTGCCTCAAAATTTCTTATAGCATAAGAGAGCATAGGCACCGGGCGCAGTCTGTCTGAAAAAAGAACCTTTGCACCTGCCACACAGCTTGCCGCAGCCGCGGCCTCTGCAAGCTCTCTTGAATTATTACGTGAATCGTACGAAATAACGATTTTTACATCCTTGCCCTCATGTTTTTCAGTAAGCATCTCGCCCATAGCGTATGCAGCAGTAGCAACTGTATAGATATTCATTCGAGCTGAACCAACTCCCATAGTCGCTCTCATTCCGGCCGTGCCAAAATCGAGTTCCTCGCTAAAGCAGCTCTCTATTTCTTCTGGGCCGGTTATCATATTCATCAGACACTGTCTCATATCTGGGTCGATTCCTTTGGCATTGATCCATTCCGTATAATTTTTGATTGCCTTGTTCTCTTCCATATCAATTCTCTAATTCTGAATAATATACGCCTACAACTTTTCAAATTCGAGCATGCACACATCCTGCAAATTCAGGTTCTGTACACGCTCGAAATAATGATACCTATTCTACAGTTACGCTCTTTGCGAGGTTACGAGGTCTGTCTATCTCGCAACCCTTTTCTTTAGCAACATAGTATGCATATATCTGCAGAGGAATTACGCTTAGAAGTGGCGATACCTCATCCATGCACTCTGGAATGTAGAATGTCTCGTTTGAATGCTCTTCAATAGCTGTATTGCCCTCTTTAGCGATGGAGATTACGTGTGCGTTACGCGCTTTAACCTCCTGTATGTTGGAAACCATCTTGTCAAACAGTTTAGACTGTGTTGCTAGTGCAACGACAATAGTAGTTGGCTCCATCAGCGCAATCGTTCCATGCTTAAGCTCTCCTGCTGCAATTGCGAAGGAGTTTATATATGAGATTTCCTTTAGCTTGAGCGACCCCTCGTAGGCAACACTTGCATCCATGCCTCTACCTATAAAAAACACCTGGTCTCTATCGTAAAGCTTTTTCGCAAGCTTCTCGATGCTGCCCCTAAGCACAAGAACTTTCTCTAATTTTTCAGGAATATCAGATAGCTCTCTGACAACTTGGCTATAAAAATTCTCTGATATAGTTCCGCGCAGGTCTCCTAGATACAGTGCTAATAGGTAAAGTGATAAGAGCTGAGTTGTGTAAGCCTTTGTAGAAGCTACTGAAATCTCAGGTCCAGCCCATGTGTAGAACACATCGTCAGATTCACGAGCAACTGTGCTACCTACGACATTGACGATAGATAATACCCTCGCTCCCTTTCTCTTAGCCTCACGAAGTGCTTCTAGCGTATCCGCAGTTTCTCCAGATTGGCTGATTGCAATAAAAAGTGTCTTTTCATCTACAAAAGGATCCCTGTATCTGAACTCAGACGCTACATCGACCTCTACAGGCATTTTAACGAACTTCTCGAAGATATTTCTACCTACTAGACCAGCATGATATGCCGTTCCACATGCTACGATACAGATTTTGTTGAAATTAGCAAAGTCTTCCTTTGTAAGCGTCATATCGTAAAGCGACACTCTTCCATCATCGCCAAGATTACGATTAAGAGTTTCCTCTATAGCCTTAGGTTGATCAAATATCTCCTTGAGCATGAAGTGTTCATACTTTCCTTTTTCAGCAACGCTTTCATCCCAGCTGATATGCATCGTCTCACGCTTAATTTCCTTACCAGATTCATCATAGATTGTAACGCTATCTGGAGTTAACACTACTGTATCACCAGTCTCAAGTAGATAAACATCCTTTGTATACTTGAGAAGTGCCGAGAAATCTGAAGCTACGAAGTTGCAACCCTTGCCCTTGCCGACAATCAACGGAGCATTCTTTCTATAAGCTACGAATTTTTCTGGTTGGTCCTCAGCGATTGCAGCGAGCGCAAAAGTTCCTGTCATCTCGTGAGTTACCTTATCCATGGTAGCCTTTAAATCACCGAGTTCGTTGTAGTATTTACCAAACAGAACCGCAGCAACCTCAGAATCTGTATCACTCTTAAAGGTGAATCCCTCTTTCTCGAGTTCAGCTCTGATTTCCACATAGTTCTCAACTGTTCCGTTATGAACGAGTGCAATTCTATTGTCGTTACTCATATGAGGGTGCGAGTTAACATCAGATGGTGCACCGTGAGTTGCCCATCTTGTATGTCCAATTCCCACATGACCGCCTAGATTTTCATTTCCAATTAACTTCTCTAGATTTACTATTTCACCAACATGCTTTCTTAGCTTAATTTTGCCATCATTTACAACGGCGATACCTGCCGAGTCATAACCTCTGTACTCTAACTTCTTGAGTCCTTCGATAATAATGCCTTGCGGCGCTCCATTACCTACATAACCTACGATTCCGCACATATTTTTCCTCCAAATATATTATTTCAAATAGCCAATTCACGGCTAACCGCAAATCGCTACAACGATTCACATTCATTATTTTAACGAAACTAAAATCCCCGCTATGTGTAGCCATGGCGGTTTGTTTTGCCATAAAACTTAGCTTCTAATTACTTTCCGAATTTATCAGAGATAAGCGCTGCCACCTGCTTCGCATATCCCTGAATTTCATCGATATCCTCACCTTCTAACATCACTCTGATTAACGGTTCAGTTCCAGAGGGTCTGATTAGAACCCTGCCTGTACCTTCCATTTTCGCCTCAATATCAGCGATGTACTTCTTAACCTCTTCATCCTCGAGAGCCGCAGCCTTGAAAGCGTTATCTACCCTAGCATTAACTAACGCTTGCGGATAAATCTGAATTTCATCTCTGAGTTCGCTGAGTTTTTTACCTGAGTCAAGATATGCCTTCATAAACTGTAAAGATGATAGTACGCCATCGCCAGTTGTCGTGTAGTTTAGGAATATCATGTGTCCAGATTGCTCACCACCGAGTACAGAACCTGTCTTTCTCATGGATTCTAGCACATATCTATCACCGACCTTAGTCACATCGACGCCTATTCCGTACTCATCTAGATGTTTATGAAGTCCGATATTACTCATAACTGTGGCAGTGATTTTATCTGTTGCAAGAAGACCATTAGTCTTTAAGTACTTACCACATATGCATAGTACCCTATCTCCATCTATTATCCTACCCTGTTCATCCACAACGATGAGTCTATCCGCATCTCCATCGTATGCAAATCCCACATCTGCACCGAGCTCTACGACTTTCTGTTGTAAATTCTCGGGATGTGTGGATCCGCAGCCATCATTGATGTTAATTCCATCTGGACTGTCGCTCAGAACTGTAACTTCTGCCCCAAGTGCTTCATATACGATATGAGCGGTCTCAAATGCTGCACCATTTGCAGTATCAAGAACTACCTTTATACCGTCGAGCCTCTTGTCTATAGTCGTAAGCAGAAAGTCAGTGTACTGCTTAATCGCACTAGCGTCATCCTCACGGCACGTTCCGAGCTTTGCACCTACAAATTCATCGGTGCTGATTTCCTTCTCACATAGAATAATTGCCTCAATCTCCTGCTCAACGCTATCGTCCAGCTTATAGCCTTCGCCATTAAACAGTTTGATACCATTGTATTCAAATGGGTTATGGGATGCAGAGATAACGACTCCTGCATCCGCGTTGTACTTCCTTACTAGGTATGCAACTGCTGGTGTAGGAACAACTCCTAGTTTTATCACATCTCCGCCAACGGAAAGAACTCCAGCTGTCAGCGCATTTTCCAGCATATCACCAGAGATTCTCGTATCGCGTCCAATCACCATAACTGGTTTCTTATCATTCTCACCGAGCACAAACGCAGCCGCCCTGCCGATATCGAATGCAAGCGAAGCCGTAAGTTCTGTGTTAGCCACTCCTCTCACACCATCTGTTCCAAACAATCTTCCCATTAACTTCTCCTTAATTCCTTAATATGTCCTGCAAAGTATAAAGCCCGCATATTGATATATCATCTGTCTTTAACAAGTGATGACTTACAGCCAGTATAATTCATACAGCTGGCGTTATTACTGAATTGTTATTGTTATCTGCGCACTTTTAAGTGCTGCTGTAAGCCCCGAATTGTTTGTGAGATACGCTGTAACCGTATGCTGACCTGCTCCTAGACCACTTGCATCTGCACTGATTACGAATGAACTAGCTGTAACATTAGCTATCTTATCCTTGCTACCTGTTACGATGACGTTAACACCACTATTTGCCTCCGCGGTATGGCCGCTAGCAACATTGTTTATGTTAATCGAACCAGCAGGCACATTCACAGTCTTCGATGTGCTCGTGCTCACCTTGACCTTAAGCTTTACATGCCTTGATTCATTTGCTATGCTCACACCTTCTGGCAGATCATAATCGATATCTATATCTTTCGTCTCGGCTACAGAACTGATGTCTATCTCTTTGGACGTAATTTCTGTAATGTTTTTGATATCCTTGCTTCTACCTTTGATGACTATCGTGCTCGGTGCGGAATACGTTCTCGAAACACTGCCATCCTGTGTATTCGCAACCTTCACCTTGAGTTTTACTGTCTTGGTCTCACCCTTATATGCAGTTACTGATACTCTATCTGGATCTGTAGTTAGATAGTCTATCTTGTGACCGCTTCCATCAACAGGAGTTGCGGTAGCACTGAATTCTTTTGCTTTATCAGTAACCTTGCCAGAATCGAGTTCTAACTTAACCGAATCCACATTCTTAACCAGACTCTCAGCACCTTGTACCTCTACTTCCTTGCTGCTTTGCTTCTTAACTACAGGCTCTCCCGATTGACCATCTTTGTATGTCGTATATGTGCTTACTTTCTTGACCTCTAGGTCTTCAACTGTAACCGAAATGCTACTTTCACTCTGTGATTTTACTGATATCGCTCCAGGTACGCTCACTTGCACTGCCATCGAGTTCTCACCCTTGCCTGCATTTGAGGCATTGACGGTGGCGACAATATCCGATTTCTTTAACTCATTTATCGCCGAACGCCTTCCAACTAGGGTAACGGAGATTTTCTCAGTATCAATCTTGCTTACCGCTAGATCGTTCTTGGCAAGTGTCTTTGAGTTTGTGACCTTAACCGGAATATTCGTATACGTCCGGCTGATTGTTGGATTTATGCTATATACTACGTAAAGCCATGAGGCAAAAGCTATTGCAACTGAAAGCGCTAGATTGATCTTGTTGATTTTCTTGCTGTTCGTTTCGTTACTTTGCATCGTGCTTTCCCCCCTTTCGGCGTACTAGCTTCGCAACCCTACCATACATTCCTTTTTCAGATGGCAGGTACATATTGAGAAGCATCTTCTCGATCGTCTTGAGGTCTACAAATCTGCGAATCTTTCCATCTTCAGCGATTGACACCACTCCGGTCTCTTCAGAAACTATTATTATTAAAGCATCGCAAACCTCACTTAACCCTACACCTGCTCTGTGCCTCGTTCCCAGATTTCTACCGATATTCTTCTTCTCTGTCAAAGGAAATACGCATGACGCAGCATGGATTCTCGCCCCGCGGATGATAACTCCGCCATCGTGAAGTGGTGAGCCTTCATAAAATAGATTTCCCAGAAGCCTGACGGAAATCTCAGCATCTACCACAACCCCCGTTTCGATAATGTCGTTAAGCATCGTCTCACGCTCAATTGCGATGAGTGCACCTGTCCTTGTGGCTGAGAAATCATCGATTGCGCTCACAAGGGAGTCTACCGTTTCAACAGCCTTATTCTTATCGATATTGCGGAACGAGTTCGTGTTCATGAGATTCTTACGCCCTACCTGTTCGAGCGCTCTACGGAGCTCAGGTTGAAACAACACAACAACCGCGAATAGACCCATGGTGAATAGGCTCTTTAGCAACCAATTTAGCAGGTACAGGTTAAATATGTCCGATATAAAAAATGCAACTATGATAATTACCAGTCCTCGTATGAGCTGCATCGCCCTGGTTTCCCTAATAAAACCAATCATCTTATAAACAATATAAGACACGATTGCTATATCCAGCGCATCTTCCGGCCTGAAATTAGACATTATACTTTGAATCGAACTTAGCATATCGGCATCCCATCCCTCTTAAAATCGTCCATTTTACATGGCATAAGTTATATTATTATACTATTTTGAGAGGTTTTTATCAATAATAGCGAAGATGTGGTTTTGATGTAATTCAAACGAAAAAAGGAGTCAATCACCATCGTGACGATTGACTTTTTTCTGTAAACTATTTAAATATATTTATTTCATCTTTACTAAGTAATTTTAATAGTAAATCTTATGCTTTTTTCACGTCGTTCTAGCTTGTGCTCAATCCCGTAACTTAACAGAATATTTCTTACTATATACAGACCTAGTCCATTGCTATTATCCTTTCCTACGTCAAAGTTCACTTCAAATAGTCTTTCGCAATCGAGATTTTCTGCGTCATCGTAAGTATTATCTATATATATCCAACCGTTATCTGAACCGATATCTATGATACCTCCTGTATCCGAATACTTTACAGCATTACCAACTACATTGGATAATATCACCTTAAGAGCACTCTTACCTATGTAAATTTTTTCATCACCGAGACGGTTGTTGATTAAGACACTTCGTTGCGCAGCCATAAGCTCATACTTATCTAGAACCTCCTGCAAAATCTCATTTATAACCATTTCTTCCTCGTCATCACTAAGGTGATCGAGCGAAGAAACAGAGAGAATCTGCGATATATTCTGTGCCAACCCATTGACTATCTCAATGCAGTTGTCAATATAGCTATCACGATCCTTATACTTGCCAATGTTATATTTCATATTTTCAAGAATAATTTTGAGGCTGGCTAATGGAGTTTTTAGTTCGTGAGAAGCACCTCTAAAGAAGTCAAATTTTAACTTCTCAAGCTTTATAATCTCTTCATTCTTGACCTCAAGATCATCTATCAGTTCAAGTAAAGCTACATACAAGTCATTAATTTGCGCTTTGAGCTGTCCTATCTCGTCTGATGATTCGACAGGCAAAAGAGCGTTTCTATCAAGCTCCATCATTCGAGTTGTAACTTCTTTTATTTCTTGAACATTTCTTGTCAAAAGTCTTGCATATATCAGTGATACTAAAACTGATATCGCTAGTGAAACTGCTAAAGATATAGGAAGAAACTTTATTATTAGACCCTTGGCCTCTTGTCGCATATCAGCAGTTGAAACAAAATTCACTGACAATTTACTGCCATCAGCTAGCTTAATATTACGAGTCTCTATAATTAAAGAATTGTTATCGCTCGACTTATCAATGCTATTTTCAGCATTCTCACCGATTTTTACCTCTCCTGAGTCACTGTTTGAATCAATGAAAGCTTTAATTTCACTGCTTCTCGAATAGAAGGTCAAATACTGCTCAACAAACTGTTCATCTTTTCCCTGCAAAGCTGCAGAAACTTCATTAGCCTTGATATTTATTTTACTCTTTCTATTCTCAAGGTACACTTTAGGGAACATAAGAAATACTATGAGATGGACAACTACAATCAAAATCCCAAGTATGGCGAACGTTTGGACAAATAATTTGGGGAATATCTTCAAGTTTCTCATTTTCTCTCCAGTTTATATCCTACATTTCTAATAGTCACTATGCAATCGAGTCCAAGCTTCTTACGAAGTTCCTTGATATACACATCTATTACGCGATCGAACGGCGGTTCCTCTGTCGCTTTCCAGACACTATCTATTATCTGCTCTCTTGTCAGTGCTCGCCCTTCATTTTCAACCAAATATTTTAGTATATCAACCTCTTTAGCGTTTATATCTACTGGCTCATTATCTAGCGTAGCCGTATAACTGTCAAAATCAACATCAACATTGCCATAACAAAATTTTTCATGCATACCATAATGACGCTCAATCAACGAATCTACACGAGCACGTAATACCGGTAATGAAAAAGGCTTCTCCAAATATCCATCCGCCAAGCTCGTATATGCATCAATTTTATACTCTTCATCGCTAAATGCCGTAAGCATAAGAACAGGTAATTTGCTTCGTTTTCTAATCTCCTTTAGAACTTCTAAACCATTAATATATGGCATCTGAATGTCGAGAATTACAAGACTGATATCTTGTTCATCAAATTTTGCGAGAGCCTCTCGTCCATCAGGTGCTTCAATCGTATTATAACCAAACTCAGAGAGGAAGTCTGCGACTCCCTCCCTGATGTTCTTATCGTCTTCAACTATAAGAATCTTCATTGACCCTCCAGTATTTATTTCACATCTATCAGCAACTCCTTAGGTCTCTTGCGAAGGATGCGATATGTGGATATGATTAGCGAAATTGCCAGTATCACCGTCATAAAGAGTACTACATAAATGAATGCCCTCGTATCTATGATAACATCTAAACTTGTCAGAGTCTTGTTAAATCCGTCAACTTCTGCTCCACCTCCGAGTCCCGATGAAGCGGATTCCTTGGCTATACCATCAGCAATCCCCCCCGTTACACCACGGAGAACCTTATTACCAATAACCTTGCCGAGCGCTCCAGCTGCAAAGAAGGATATAATATAGGCTGGAATAGCGACAAATATAAGTTCCGCTGCAAACTGTATCGCAATTTCTTTTTTGGTTCTGCCGATTGAAAGAAGCACGGCTACCTCTTTCTTCCTTGAGTTCATCCAGAGGAACAACAATAGTGAAACTACTATCCCTGCAAATATAATTCCGCCAACAAATAATTTGTTTGCAGATGAGTATATTCCCGAAATCGACTGTTGTAGTGCCGGATAGTTCGAAGTGCTCTTAACTAAAGAATATTTATTCCAATCGACATCAAGTCCTTTAATATTCTTAATGACCTTATCGAGGTTTTTATCTCCTTTTACAAAGAAGGTTGCGTCTTGGTACACCGCCGATTGCTCTGTGTTTCCATACAGCTTTGCGGCCGTGTCTATATCACTGATTATATTGTTCTCATACAGTTCAACAGCTGCACTTGCACCACCTTTATTGTGACCATCAAAAATTCCCTTTATTTCAACTTCTATGGTTTCGTCAGCCTGTTTCTCGTTATCGGCATCATATTTATTAGACTTAATCTTAATCTTATCACCGACTTTGAGATTATTCTTTTCAGCTAAATCTTTATGAATCAGCACCTTGTTCTTATCAGTCTTCTCCAGATGTTTTCCATCTACAAGTCTAAAGGCACCCGATACAAACTTTGTCTCTTTGGATGAGTCATTAACTCCCGTCACCATTACCGTGCTCTTAAACTTCTCTATTCGATCCTCATCCTCATTGCGATTTGTCGCTTCAGTTCTAATTATGTCACAGCCTACAAGATCAGCCACTGCCCCTATACGCTTGACATAGTCTTTTACATGTCCAGATTTAACGATCTTATTTATATCTTCATTACGGATATTTCCGCCACCTCTAGGGGTACCCGAATTAACTTGGCGGTTTATTTCCATAGTGAAACTATTAGTTATGTTTCCAAAAGTCTTAGCTGCTGCTCTATTAGTGGCATCCTTGATTGATAGACCAATCATACTGAGAGTTGCCATCGCTATGATAACAAGTAGTATAATTAGAGATTTCAGTCTCTTTCTTGTGACATATGCTAATGCATTTTTAATCATCGTCAACCTCCTAGCTCTGCTTTCTCGTCTCTTTGAGTTTCTTACCACTTAGCTCCATCACTACATCTGCCGCATTTGCAACCTCTTTACTGTGTGTAACAACTATTACACACTTGTTTCGTTCTTGAGCCAAAGTCTTGAGAATACCTATGATTTCACTTGCAGTAGAATCATCAAGGTTTCCAGTCGGCTCATCCGCAAGTATCACGGGAGCCTCAGACGCAAGAGCTCTTGCTATCGCAACTCTTTGCTGTTGACCTCCAGATAGTTTCATAACATTTCTCTTAATCTCACTGCTATTTAATCCTAGCTTCAGTAGTAGCTCATCAGAAGCATTTCTGTTTACGAGCCTAACATTCTCAAGCGGAGTTAGATAGTCTATTAAGTTATAATTTTGGAACACAAGAGAGATGTTATCCCTACGATGGTTGCTATAACCATGCAATGCTATGCTCTTACCATTGAAACAAATCTCTCCCGAGCTAGGCCTATCAAGTCCTGCCAAAAGGGATAAGAACGTTGATTTTCCCGCACCTGATTTACCGGTTATAGCGTAGAATTTGCCAGCTTCAAAGCTGCAATTAATCGATGACAACACCTTGTCTCTCGAGCCAATATAGCTGTATGATGCATTTTTAATTTCAATTATCTTCATGCTTTCTCCTAACTGATTTTAGATAGTATTTCCTTTGGACTACGTATTAGAATTGCTCCAGATGTTATAGCAACCGAAACGATTATTATTACTATGAGCAATGCATAACTCATTGCAAATGTCATGAGCTCGCTACTGATGCCCCCTTCACTTAACCCTCGCGCCAAAGCACCCGTCTCATCACTTCCTACAAATCCGCCTACAATGAACGATAGAGCGACCTTTCCGATTATATAAGAAGCTATCATAGCCGGTATTGATACAAATAATAGTTCCAGAATAAACTGTCCAACTATCGCTACCTTACTTACACCAATAGACAAAAGAATCCCAATTTCATAAATTCTCTCCCTTAACCACAGCACTAATATAAGCGAAAGTACAATTGTACCTCCTCCTAGAATTGCCATTGTCATGACTCTCATGATTTTTCTTATACCGGTAAGAGATTTTGCGGCCTCTTGAAAAGCTCCATTATTTTTAGTCGCTTCAAAGCTCGACCAATCAACGTCAAGTTTCTTTATTTTTTTCTCTACAGTTTCCAGCTTTTCAGGACTGCTTGCTGTAACAGTTACCTTGTTAACCACTCGATTACCGCCTTCATACCCTAATCCTTTTTGACTGGATTCATAATCAGCGAACATCGTGTTCTCACTTAAATCTGACGGTAAACCTGTATGCTGTTCCTGCATCTTACCTGAGAAAATCCCGACGATTTCGAGGGTTTGAGTTTCTCCATTTGATGAAGTGCTCCCATCTGTTTTTAGAAATTTTAGTTTTACTTTATCATGTAATTTAAGTTTGTTTCGATCTGCAAACTCTTTATGAACTAGGACTTTTCCCTTGTCTTTAGATGAGATATGTCTACCTTTTTCCAGGGTAAATACACCACTGCTGAATAGCAATTCTCGCTTTGTGCTTCCAGTCGTCCTTACAGCAGCTGCGTTACTTAAATCTCCTGATACGTCATCTCGTCTTACAGTCTGTTTACCTGATACAACATTACTCCCTTCAAGGCTAGCTACACCTTCGTACTCCGGCACAATATTACTAATCTCCTTGATTCGCTTCAATTCATCAAATTTGTTTAGTTCAAAAGTGCTTTGCTCAGCCTTTCGGACTATTGATAACGATGAATTAGAGGCCTTATATAATGTTCGCTCCATACTGTCGCTAGATACAATTATATTTAAACACACATGTATACATGCGAGAACCACAGTCAAAATCACGAAGATTATTAGTGCCCTGTACCTACGCCTGGTGACATAGGCTATTGCATTTTTTATCACTTTACATTCATCCTCCTTCTAGATTTCCTCATTGAGCATTTGTCCTAACAGGTCAAATATTACTGAAGATATATGAAATGTTTATGAAATGGATTGATATTTTTATTTCCATTACAAATTCAATACGAATCAACTATATTTATGTTTTAACCGCAGCGAATTATCAAACCACATAACTTTTAGGCATAAGGATAAATACGAAAAAGGCAAATGCAAAAATCTGCATTTGCCTTAAATTTACATGTCTTCAGTTTACCAAGATCTGTAAGCTACGCCCTGCGCTTAAGCTTCAGCGTAACACCTAGAGCAACGATTGTTCCAGCAAGTATACCTGCATAGAATGGAATGTTCTCTGTATCGCCTGTCTTAGGGCTCTTCTTGTGAACCTTAACTACCTTCTTAACTGTTGGCACCTTATAAACTGGATATACGTTTGTCACGCTCTTGGTGAGAGATGTGTTCACATCGAAAACCTCTCCTGTATCTGCATTTACCCAGTGCGAGAACACCTTTCCTGCTGGTGCAGCTGGTGCTTCAGGCATAGTTGCTCCAACTAGCCTTAGATTGTTGCCACGGATAGTTGTCAGAGTCTTGATGAGCTTAGCAGCATCATTGTCATCGAACGCTTCCTTTGTCTCCCAGAACTTCACATTTACTGCAGGAGCCCATACGTAAGCCGTTCCGCCATGATTTGCACCCACGCTATATGTGTATGCAGGATGTGCTGCGTTGTCTGGATCTGCCGCAATGTTTATACTCTTATTCGATAGCCCTCTGATATCAAAACGTGTAAGCGCCTCGCCAGCTGTATTTACAGGCTGTTTAGCTACCTGACTTCCTCCAGCTGTTGCTGTCAGAGCACCATCTACAACGTGATCACTATAGTCTTCGAGCACTGATCCGCCCATGATAATTGATCCGTTTGTTCCTCCTGTAAATACAGGTGTTGACCCATTATCCTCTGTTGTTCCGTTAAGAGTGACATGTGGCTTACCTTTAGTTACGAGAACGCTTCCGTCTAGAGCATACTTGTAACCATCTACTTTGAGAACGCTTGTGTCATTCACCGTAACCTTAGCTCTTCTGACACCGCTATTTGCAAGTCCGCCATTAGCCTTGATGATCAGCTTACCGCCGTTCTCTATATTGACAGTATCAGCCGTATTATTGCCTGCGTTAAGACCTCTACCTGCAGTTGTGGTGTTAATTTCAAAAGTAGCTCCATTGATATTGAGGTGTCCAGAGGTTGGAATTACCATTCCGTAGCCTCTAGCTGTTGCTCTGGTCTCGTTGATTGTAACCTTTGTGTTCACACCACTTACATTCATCTTGCCGTTCATATACAAGTCACCAAAGGTTCCGTTTCCGTTATTCTCAATCGTCATCTGTGCACCATCTGACACGTTGAAGGTAGCACCGTCAACCTCAATTCCACCCTCGTTCCCTGTATTTGCACAGTTCTTAACGACAAATGTTCCGCCCTTGATGTTTGTTGTATTTCCACCTAACAGAGCGTAGAATCCGAATCCTGGAGCGCCATCGATTGTAAAGTTTGTATGATCAAAATTGAACTTTGCCGATGAGTTGTTAGACCAGATACCGTAAGTATTTGGATTCTTGAGAAGGAAGGTGCCTGCTCCAGTAAATGTTGTATTGGAGTTAGCATATCCTCTAAAATCTCCACCAACAAGTGTTACGTTTGCGCCTGCATCCGCCTTGATAGTTACAGCTCTCCTGATGTGAATTGGTGCAGTCATATTGTAATTGTATGTTCCTGCTGGAAACTCAACTACATCGTATTTGTTGCCCGCAGCATCTGTGGTTGTTCCGTCGATGATAGCCGTTAGCTGAGCTGCTGTCTCGCCGCCTGTTACAGTGTACTTAGTAGTGGCATATGCCATGTTAGGTGGCATCATCATCATTAATGACAACAAGAATGCTAGGACAAGTGCTGCACTCCTGCCATAACGAATTGAAGCTTTCATAAGTCCTCCTCGCTTTTAAGATAGCTTAAAATTGTACAAAATTTAGTACATGAATTATACTGCTTCATCCGTCAAATTGCATTAAAAAAAGACAAAGAAATTGTTTTTTCTTTGTCTTTTTTTGCAATTACAAATTTATTTTATGCTCCTATGAGCATGTCTCATCATAGACCTCAGAAACGAGTTCCTCAAGGCTCGGTGCTACGTACACCACTTCGTCAGGATCGTGAATATAGCAAATTATCTGTCCAGCTTTTCCACAATCTCCAGGATTCATGTCTAGCATCAGGTAACAGCTATCACAATACTCCGCGAACGGAAACCATCTCTTGTTGAACAGATACGGCTTAATTCTGCTATCACTAAGGCGTTCAATATCTTGAGCTGAGAAGAAATCGGGATAGTCGGCAAGAAGCGCATCCTTGTTCTGAAAATACCCCTTGCAACTCGTTATCCGATCAAGGCTCATTAGACAAAACGGCATGTCTCGCTCATCTATTACACATGGTAATACACACATATATCCACTACCATTCTTAAATCTATAAAGCTCCTTAAAAGCCTTTGGCAGCTCAATATCGAAAGCGTCTTCAAATGCTTTAATTTCTTCCTCCTTCGCCCCTACCAAATCTTCGTAATCATCGATGTACTCTTCTTCGACTGGGTCATCCAAATCCCATTCTTTAAAGTTTTCGCAGACATACTTTACGATTTCCTTAGACTTATCAACTATATTCATCCTTATAGTTCTCCTTCCAAAACTCTCTGCAGCTGACCTTCCATATCATCTATAAAATCCTTGAATCCACATATATCAGTCAGATCCTCATGTTCAACATCGTAAACGGCAACCTTCTTGGTCTTAGGATTCCAGACCACGTATATATCGCCATAATCTCCAGTTGACCTAGATATCCTAAGCACTTTGCGCCTGCCTATCTTCATAGGAATCGTTTCGGTAAGCTCAAGAAAATCAATGTAACCGAAATCACAATTTGCAAGTTCGAAATGCAGATTATCACTTTGCAGCAAATCAATCATCGCCTTAGGAAGCTTGTACGCTTTCAGTTCGTCCAGCTTGTTATGAAGACTGTGCAACTCGGCTGGTTCCAGCCCCTTAAAGTACTCCGCCATCTCGTCGTCACCCTTCTCAAGAGCGATGCTGTACGGCCTCATGCCATCTTTTTCTGTAATAGTCACATCTGCACCGTGTTCTACGAGATATTTACACATCTCAAGATCAACGTATCTCGCTGCTACACAGAGTGGCGTTGGCTTGAACGGGTAAATAGAATCAGGCTTATTATAGTTTATATCGACGCCGTTTTTTATAAAGAACTCAACAATATTGTAATTTCTCTTGTCAAGGCAATTTCTGAACGCTGCCCCACCGTACTTCTTCACCGTATGACCAAGTTCATCGATCAGAGCTAAGTTATCTAGTCTATCTCCGAAAATTGCTTGTTCAAACGCCTCTGCTTCCACGGAGTTCACGACATTGACGTCAGCACCATGAGAAACCAGATATCTGATGATCTCCTCTCCGCAGTATCTAACCGCGATCAGAAAGCTTGGATTATCTTCATCGTTTAAATCCGCTCCATGTGTGGCCAGCCACTTAACAGTCTTGAACTCGTTCATCACAAGGGCGAGATTAATCGGTGTAAGTCTCGTGTACTTGCCGAGCATTATCTCCTCATCGATATCCCACCCTTTAGATATATGCTCTTCTAAAGCGTTTACATCACCATTTACTATGTCGCTAGCAATCTGCGGTATTGATTCGAATTTCCCGATGTCTTTAATCTGTATCATTGTTCCTCCTCAGTATGTTGTTTTTGCGTTTTCATTATTTATCTTTAGTTGATTGGTATTTAATCCGGAGTTTGATTCTTTAAGCAATTCAGTCGTTCCTGAAACTTTTGAATGCTGCTTATATACACTGATTAATACTAGCTAAATTATACAGAATAAAATAGCAAAACAAAACGAGGAAACCTATGTAATCCAATTTCTGATTGACCCTTGATTTCCTCGTTCATTTTATTTATGCTCTTATAAAATTAAGCTGCTCTGTTTAAAAGTTTATTCTTTCCAGCTACCTCTACGTTTTGCCACAACCGCCAGGATTACCGAAGTAGCGCCTAAGACTAATAGATATCCACCGATATTATTGCTATCTCCCGTCTTTGGTCCTCTTTTATTTCCAGGCTTCGTTATAGAAGGTTTCTTGTCAGATGTGAATTTCCATTTACCGTACACTGTTGTGTTTTTCATTACATTTAACGATGTAGTCTTACTAGCTTCCAGATTATCTTTGTCTGTCGACCAACCGGTAAACTCCCATACACCATGTACTCCGTTTTTCTTTCCAACAATTTTGCCGGGGGCTGCATTCAAGTTTACAACTTCTCCATGACCGATGCCTGTAACTGTACTTGGAGCAGTAAATCCTGCAGGAGAATCACCTAACACCTTATACTCTACACTATATGCATTAACATTTATAAGCATCGGTATAGTAATATCCAGTTTCGATACACCCTCCTTAAAGTTGACATTGAATTTCTGATCTCTTCCGCCCATTGAAGGAGTTCCCGAAATCTTTACAACCGTATTCTCCGCAGCTGCATCGTAACTTGCACTTCCTGCAACTAATCCTGTAGGAAGATTTCCTACAACATTAATTGAATCATAATGCATTTTCTTTGTAACTTTCGGACTGAAAGAACCAGGGTAATATGTATAAGAAAAGTCAGGGAAATTCAAAGATTCAGTATAAGCCATACCCTTTGTCGCATCTGCAAGGCGATTGCTCTTAATCTTAACCCCTACTATAGAGGATGTCTTCCCATAGAAGCTTGATGAGCTCGCAAGGTGCCCGAAATATGTATCGGTTATATATGTTATACCTTTACCCTTGTTAATCGCAGTACTATCTGTAAATGTACTGTTTGACACATTTGATACACCATAAGTTGTCAAATCATAATTGAATTTGCAATTTTCAAAAGTAATGTTAGCTCCTTGCTCAACCTCCACCGGTCCATCAAAGGTCTTATCTTTTACCGTCTCAGTACCACTATAGATGGTCTTAATCAATTTTCGATCATACAGCTTTGCAATTATGGCTGCATCCATCTTACCATTTTCGCCTTGATAAATAACCTTTCCATTTGCCTTGAAAGTATATATATAAGTATGCATACCTGTAAGTGCTCTTGAAGCCTCAACAGTGTAATATGAGGAACCGTCTTCCGAATGCCAAATTGTCTGCTTCGTTGTTCCATTGGTTCCCATAATCTTTTCATATACAGCGCTCCACCTGTCACCATCGGTAAATCCGTATGCAGAGCTTCCCGACTTCACCGTTACATCGTACGGTAGATACACATCCTGTGTTCTACTTGCCGCTGAAACTGTACTAATACCTACAAGAACCATACTGAGCACAAGAATTGCTACGAACAAGATTCTTCTTTTCTTGACATGCTCCATCTCTTTTTCCTTTCCTAATGCAAGCCGAGCTAAGCAATAAATTCATCTACCCTTTGGCTTATTTAACATAAAAATACACATAGGTTAGTTAAACTTAACTAACCTATGTGTATCATTCTATCACCATAATATTATCCGTTCAATAGTAATAAAGCTATTTATTAACCGGACACATGATTTTTTATTTGTACAAGCATTACTTCTCCTGTACCTCTTTACCCGTCATATGTTCTATTTCAATCTCATACATCTGCACAGCATGACCAGTTGCTTTTATCTCGCGGTGCACGAGTTCCTCGCTTGGATAATATTTGAGAGCGAAGTTTCTCAGCGCTTCAAACATCTCTTCTCTATTCTCAATTGGGCGGCATTTTCCGAACACAACTATGCTCTGTACGTACGGTGCCCATGCCTCTTCCTTAATCTGCTCGTTTCCATACACCGTAAAGCATACCTTGTCACATCGCTCCATGCATTCAACTTTATAGCCACCATGCAGACTGTGGAAGTAGATTCGACCTTTCTGCTCATCATAGAGATAGTTAACTGGGATCGCATATGGATAATCATCGTCGCCGTTCACCGCCAGTATCCCTCTTGGGGCCTCACTTAACAGTTTCTTTGCGCACTCTTCTGAAATAGCTTTTTTCTCATTTCTAAGTCTTCTGAACATCTTTTACCTCTCCTCTATACACAATTCATGACTACAACATTGATATAGTAATTGATTTATCTAACAAATACAGATACGCCTCTTTAACACTTAGTCCTATGCCTTCCTCAAGAGCACTCCTATACAGGTTGATCTGCTCCAAATATTCTTCCCTTATGCGCTCAATATCAGCCTCTCTATCCTTGTAGCTAAGCCTGTTGCTCTTATAGTCTAACAATACGAGCTCATCTCCATCTCTGAAGTAGCAATCGATTATACCCTGAACCAACACGCTTTTCCCATTGTGCTCTGTCCTTAAAGTAAAAGGCTTTTCTTTAGATAACAGTCCAGCTCGAGCAGCCGCACATGCGCGAAGACCAATTTCAGTCTCAAAGAACGCATATATCTTTCGAAGATCTAGAGCTTTAAACACTTGTTCAGATATTGCGTTATTGACGCGAAGGGTCTCAGCTCTTTCATCTATATATACCCTATCACACTCACCAGCTTCGTTTACCGCCTTCTTGAAATCCACAAACTCCATAATCCTGTGATATGCCGTTCCTATGCTTGCCGCATCGGCGCTCGCGAGCTTCAAGACTCGTGTATTTCTGTCTTCGATTTTACCCTTATAAGCCTCTTTATCCTTTGCTTCGTTGTTGATTTCGCTGACAGAGTATTTCGCTTTAGTATTAAGTTCATCCTTGTACGCATATTCATAATCTAGACGCCTCTTAACCTCTTCGTATTCCGGACTAAGCTCGATATCCATCGGAAGCTTATCGGTGGTCAAGAAATTATTTGCCCCACGCGGAAGCGATGGCATCTTAACTTCGTGCATATCGCTCGTTGTGTACTCATTGTATCTTCCAGAGTCACATAGCTTTCCCATAATCCTAAAGTAGCTATTTCTAGAACGAATGTCATCAAGCACAAAATCTTCCGTCTTCTCACAGCCAATAAGATACAGCTTTTCCCGAGCACGTGTCATCGCAACGTACAACACTCTAAGCTGCTCCTGATATTCATCCTCGCGAATCTTGTCGGTTATCTTCTTCTGCATCAGAGTTCTGCGCCAGTAGTGTTCATCTGGATTGACGTATGCCAAAGCGATTCCTAATTCATTATCGAACTGGAATCCCTTGATTCCAGAAGTGTAGCTTAATTGGTTTCCCATGCCAGCTACAATCACAAATGGAAACTCTAGTCCTTTGCTCTTGTGTATGGTCATTATCCTTACGACATCGTCTTCTTCGCTGACCATAGACGGCTGTCCCATCTCTACATTTTTAGTCCTTAGCACCTCAAGATAGCTGATATAGCTGCTGAGCGAGGCAATACTAGATATCCTAAAAGCTCCAGCCCTCTCAACTAGTGCTCTTAGATTCGCCTGTCTCTGTCTGCCGCCGTACATTGCGCCTGCGAACATATAATAATTGGAATCTTCTAGCAAATACCAAATATAATCATCCAGCTGCATCATCTTGCTGTGAGCTCGCCACTTCTCGATGGTCGAGAGAGCTGCGTTCACTCGAGACTTAAGCTTATCGTCACTGCCATTTGCACTGTATTCGAGGAGAGCGTCACAGTACGACTGCCTGCGGTACTGCACATCTCCCTCTGCTTCCTTTGTTTCCGTTATTTGCTTCTCCCTTGCAAAAGCTCTCACCTCAGCGAGCTGCTCTGGAGTAAACCCGAATACCTCCGATCTGAGCACTGAGATGAGCGGAATATCCTGATGCAGGTTATCCACGACTTTAAGCATTGTCATCGCAACAGCAACTTCAACCGTGTCAAAATATCCACCATCATCAGAGATGTGGGACGAGATACTCTTGCTCATCAGAGACTTGTAATACATATCTGATTTATTCTTGGTAGAACGGAGCAATATGGCTATATCTCTAGGTGTAGCTCTTCTAATCTTGCCACTTTTACTATCATAGAATTCTTTGCCGATTATTCCGCTGACAATATCTGCAACGTGTATCGCTTCAATCTCTGCTTTGGATAGAGCTTTGATTTCTTCAACAGACTCCTCTAAATCATTATCTATTGACCCTTCTATATCAACAATCTGTGAACCTTTAGATGTATGGCCTGTACCTGAACTTTCCCCTTCAGTAGAATCATCCACTTCCGTTAGTAGCAAATGTACTTCTGGTTTCAAGTTGTAGTCAGGATGTCCTGCAATACCCTGATATAACTTCTCGTCATCGCCATAGCCATCCATCAGGTCTTGGAATACATAGTTAATGTAGTCGATTGTTGCGCCGTTACTACGGAAGTTCTTATTGAGATTTATCTGAATTGCATGGTTATTGCTTTCATCTTTATATGTCCTTGATGTCTCCTCAAATATATGAGGTTCAGCCTGTCTGAACTTGTAGATGCTCTGCTTTACATCGCCAACTTTGAACACGTTATCTTCACGCGCTACACTGCCGATTAAAAATTCCTGTAATGTATTAACATCCTGATATTCGTCTATAAATATAAACTCAAAACGCTCACGAAGAACATCCCTCGCCTCTTTATGCTTCAAAATGTCCGCCGTGATATGCTCCATATCTCCGTAGTCAATTACACCTTGTTCTCTCTTCTTCGCATTATAAATCCGTTCAAATTCCTTGAGAAGCGCCAAATAATACATCGTATATTTGTAAGTCTCCGACTGCTCCTCGAACAGAGTCCTAATATCCGCAAAATTGTATTCCTTAAAGAAATCCTGGAAGTTATTCTTGTACGCATCTCTACGGGCTTTGCAGTCAGCTGAGACCGACTTGTACTCCTCTCTTTCACCTTTTCCCCCAGCGAAAGTGCCGAATACAGGATTTTGAAACACTCTGGCAACAACCTCTTCAGCTTCCCCTGCACTCTCACCGCTATCGCTAATATGTTTCATAGCATCTGCAAGAGTCTGAAAGGCGCCAATCTCGGAGTCAAGCTTCGCTGCCGTATTAAGCAAATTGAGTCCAGTTAGATATTCCTGCAATCCAAGAGCCTCGCGTAGAGCATCATCAACGACCTTCCTTGCTTCTTCCCACAGTTCCTTATATAAATCGCTATCTCTGTAATCACCGCTCTTTGGTATACGCAGCTTCTCCGCCATGCGCTCAGACCATTCAAAATATTCTGGCATACTCCTGAGATCCGCATACGCCTTGACGATTTCCTGCATTAGCGCCTTGTCATCTCGCTCCTTACTGTAGCGGTCGAGAAACTCGCGGAACGAACAGCCCTTTATGAAATCATCCTCTTCAAATCCCTGCTCAAATACCTCTTCGATGGCTTCCATCTTCATTATCTCAGCCTTGAGACTATCACATATCTTGAAGTTCGGCTCGAGGTCCGTTAAGTAGAAAAACTCCTTGATAACACGGTTACAGAAGCTATGCACCGTCGATATATACGACCTGTACATCTTGCCAAGCTGCTGCTTGAGTTTCTCTGCTCTCACGGGATCTGAATTCTTTGACGCCTTGATTACCTTGTTGATCGCCTTAGTCAGTTTGAGCCTCATCTCAGATGCCGCTGCATTGGTGAATGTCACGACAAGCATGCGGTCAACATCCGCCTTGCCCTGAACTATGATATTGATGATGCGCTCAACGAGTACCGCCGTCTTGCCAGAACCAGCTGCAGCTGATACGAGAATGCTTTTGTCGATAGTATCTATTGCTCTTTGCTGATCAGGCGTAAATCTGACGTCTGCCATCTTATGTTCTCCTTAAAATTATGATGCTACTATTATATGATGTTTATTATCACGTGAAAACCCCACGTAGTACCGAAAATGCGCATTTTTATCATGACTTTTGCCTCCTAATCATCACTGTATCTTCTAGAAATAACGACTGGTCTTGTGTATACTTGGACATATAGGAGGATAGCAATGATTAAACATAGACCAACAATGCTGATGATTCTCGACGGTTACGGAATCCGTGAGGAATCTCACGGTAATGCGATTGCTGCCGCTAAAAAACCCCATCTCAATGCACTTTTTGCAAAATACCCGTTCATCACACTGGAGGCGAGCGGTGAATTTGTCGGACTTCCTGATGGGCAGATCGGCAACTCAGAGGTTGGACACACGAATATAGGTGCTGGAAATGTGGTGCTTCAGGACCTTCCGCGCATCAATAGGTCAATTAGTACTGGCGAATTTTACAACAACAAGGTGCTGCTTGAAGCTATGGAAAATGCAGCTTCAGACCACACCCTTCACATAATGGGACTCTGTTCTGACGGAGGTGTGCATAGCAAGCTAGAGCACCTATACGCAGTTCTTGAGCTGGCAAAGCGTTCAAATATCAAGGATGTAGTGGTTCACTGCTTCCTCGATGGCCGCGACGTACCGCCTCGCAGTGCCATGACGTATCTAAGTGCTCTTGAGGCGAAGTTCGCCGAGCTTGGACTAGGGAGAATCGGAGTTATCTCTGGTCGTTTCTATGCCATGGATAGAGATAAGCGCTGGGAGCGGCTCGAGCTAGCATATAATTCGCTTACTCTTTCTGAAGGCATCAAGGCATCTTCAGCAGCCGAAGCGATTCAAATATCATACGACAAGGACGAGTCAGACGAATTTGTGCTCCCAACAATTGTAGATGATACGCCAATCAAAGACGGTGACTCGGTTATCTTTATCAACTATAGACCTGACCGTGCACGCGAGATAACTCGTGCGATTGTGGATCCTGATTTCGATGGATTTGCAAGGAAGAAAACTCTATCGAATCTCGTATACGTGTGTATGGCTGAATACGATGCATCTATGCCTAATGTAAAAGTCGCTTTCCCACCTGAACTCGTTGAACCAACTCTCGGTGGTGTGGTATCTGCCGCTGGTCTAACTCAACTTCGCATAGCCGAGACCGAGAAGTACGCACATGTGACATTCTTCTTTAACGGGGGCGTTGAAACCCCAGTCAAAGGCGAGGACCGCATCTTGGTTCCATCTCCGAAGATCGCAACTTATGACCTTCAGCCTGAGATGAGTGCACCTCTTCTGACTGAGAAGGTGTTGGAAGCAATTGACTCAGATAAATATGATCTCATCATACTTAACTTCGCAAACCCTGACATGGTGGGTCATACTGGCATTTTCGATGCAGCAGTAAGCGCTATAGAAACGCTCGACGGACTCGTACAGCAGATTGTAGACAAGGTTCTATCGAAGGATGGTCAGATTCTACTCACAGCCGATCACGGAAATGCCGACTACATGCTAGATGACAAGGACAATGTGGTTACGAAGCATTCGCTATCACCAGTTCCACTGTGCCATATCGCAAATGAACCAAAAGCCTTCAAGATACCTCACGGCAAGCTGGCAGACATCGCTCCAACTCTTCTGACGCTAATGGGCATCGTTGTTCCAAAGGATATGAAGGGAAAGGTGCTTGTTTAGCTATGATTTATACGGTTAATACTAATTTAACTTTAGTTTATCTCAGTAAAATCAATGCTATATACACCATTTATCCTAACAAGCATTAAGCGATTAATAATATATAAAAAGCATACAGTTTCAGATATATATCTTAACTGTATGCTTTTTAATACTTTTTATGTATGTTGTAAGCAACTATCAAGCTTTGACTTAACTACAGATTATTTCTAAGTTTTTTGAGCTTGGTCCAGCAATACACAATCAAGTAGATATCAATTAAGGCTAAGAATATGATTATAATACTTGCAATACCCCTAGGAGATTCAAGCCCAAATACTGTCTCCGTCATCATGCTTCTTAAAATCAAAAATAGAGCCGGAATCAATGCTACAAATATTGGAATCAGTCTCATCTTGATAATTCTGTCTATCATATTAAGTTTAGACTCGTCATCGGAAAATATTTCATTTTCTCCGTCAACATCCTCTACATTCACGGTTTTTTTGAAATAATTCCAACCTAAAAATGAACCTATATATTCCCAACCATAGTCCTCGTACATCTGCAAGTAATCGTCAGACACTCTGTTATTCTTGAACTCAAGTCTATATGAAACATCCTGAGGTTCACACTCTTTGAACGTAAAAAAACATGGCATACTTACCTTAACAAGTTTCCAGCCCTTCTTGTGCTGCTCTTCAAGCCACGTCTGTTCCTCATTAAAGTCCGCTATTGTGAAGAATCTAATCTTCGTTTGTCTTTTACTCATTATATTCACCCCCTATACTGTTAATATAAATCCTCTTGATACGTTTTATTTCTATAGCAAGAATTTCACTGCCTAGCCCTGTAATCTCATAAATCTTACGCTTCTCAACTTCACTCACGAATCGAATTAGCCCATCTTTTTCCATCTTAGAAAGTGTCCCATACATCGTTCCAGGACTGATATTGACTTCCCCTTTTGTCATATCTTTGACTGCTTGTCCGATGCCGTATCCGTGCTTCGGCTTCTGTAAACAGAAAAGTATGTAAAAGGCTGTCTCAGACATTGGGACGTATACCCTTTGTAATTTTGAATCCATTCACTCCTCCTATATCAGGTTTTGATATATCGCATCTCGATATATCAAGTATATCGTGGTTCGATATACTTGTCAACATTATTTTTTATTAAAATATAACTGCCATTAGTGTTGAATTTTCAAGAGCACTAACTCTTTTTACCAACTCGTTTTATCCATGAGCTTATTTTAATTCTCGTAATTTCTCTTATGTTTAGGCATAAAAAAAGAATCACAGAGCGATTCCCGTGGTTCCTTTTACTCTAATGGATTTATATTTAAGTTACCTATTCATATAACTTAACTCTTTCAGCTATATTCTCTTTATCCTTTGACGCTGGTTCTGTCACTATTCCACCAAACGGCATCTGTGCGACTAGCTTCCAGTTCTCTGGCAGTCCGAACATATCGTGCACAAAATCATCAATCACTGGATTATAGTGCTGAATATTTGCACCAACACCGAGTTCACGCAAAGCGCTCCAGATATTAATCTGAAGCATGCCATTTGCCTGATTTGCCCATACTGGGAAATTCTCAGCATATGCTGCAAACTTCTCTTGTAATCCACGCACTACATCTTCATCGTAGAAATACAGAATAGTCCCTGCCGCAGCCTTAAATCCATCGACCTTCTCTCTTGCAACTTTGCCGTCAAACACATCATAAATACCGTTCCACAACTCATCCTGTTTATCACCAAGAGCAACCACTACGCGTGCACTTTTCATGTTAAACGCATCAGGCACTAGCTCCGTCACTTCATTTATAAGTGCATGAATCTCATCCGTACTCACCGGCAGTTCTTTGTTAAGTTGGTAGTAGCTCCTTCTAAGCTTTAGCCCTTCGTAAATTTTCATCTATATCCTCCAAATATCTTTATATCTCCAATGAATTATGGCTACATTGTACTCGATAATCCTCGATAAACTGTGAAGGTTGGAGGAAAAAGATTTTGCAAAATATCAGATACTTACTATATTGCATTTTCAAATTTCCCCACACAAAAAGCCCGCGCTCACGCGCAGGCTTTCTCATTTAATTGTTTGGTTTTAGTCCATTTTTTTCATAATCTAGTTATGTCATGTACCATTAGCAGGTGGTTCTAAAATTAAGATTTCTTCACATTGCTCGCATCAAATCCGTAAGGTTTCTTGATTTTATTCACTTCATTGATATCGCGATAGAAAGCCTGGAAATTATCCTCGTTGTCTACTGTAACTCCAGAAGAAGCATCTTTTAACTTAGTGGTAATCTTAATCTTAGCTTCACATGGAGTTGGACCACCTTTTCCCTTTTTCATTACTAGATGAATCTCCAGCTTACATGATTGTATCGCAGATTTACCTTTTGTAAAGAAATTGCTCTTAGGTATGATTGCTCTCTGCATCTTACCAATTTGGTTGAGATTTTTAGTCACATCTCCCTTATAATCCAGGTAGAAGTAGTAGTCGTCCTCTGTCTGTTTAAACTTGTCTGCATAATGTTCATACACATCTAAGAACGACGTTTTGATACCTAACTCAGGACTACTTATTTCCTTTGATTTCTTCCATTCCCATGCATAGTTTTTAGATGATAACTTTGTTGCCGCATAAACTTCCTTTGGATTTGGGGAATATACCTTATAATCGATATTCAAGTAATCCGTGCTTCCAAACCTCAATAGGCTCTTTTCAGTCGTCTCAACATCATAAGATTGACTAGAACCACCCATATAATACTCACTGAAAATCTGTGGATCAAGCTGTATTTTACCTTGTCTAATACGAGTCTCTCCCTTGAAACCTTTAGTTGCTCCATTAGAAACAATATATCTTCTATAGACGATCGTCTCATACTCCAAGTTCTTTATCTCTTTAACTTTCTTAACAAATGTTTTCACATCACCACTGCTCTGGCCACAAGAGGATAGGGACAGAACCATAATCATGGCAAGTATTATCAAAACTATATTTCGTTTCTGTCTCATCTTATTGCCCCTTCCCTAAATACCTTTAGCCTTATCAATGCCCTTAGGTTCGTTAACACGGACACCTGTATTCTGTTTTGAATATTTAACCGTACTTCTGAAATTTTTACTGCCAAGGTTACTCACAGTATTACCAGAATACCTAATCGATATTGGTTTAGACCCATCCTTAGAAACAGTTAAATCAACAGTTGCTTTTCCACTTTCATCTAAATCATTAACGTAAAACGTAGTGTATACTGCACCAAAGAAAATATCGCTATTTGCACTTAAGAATTTCACGTCATCTGTCTCGAAGTGAAGTGTATAACTGTTTTTATTCTGAGTAACAGTTATATCTTTTTTCTTTGTCCTTAGAATATCAATTAACTCTTTGTTGAATCCCACTGGCAACTTGTGTCTATTGCCTGCATAAATTTTCTGTTTCCAATTCTTATCTTTATCTTCTTTTCTATACTCTTCCAGGTCAGTTCCATAGTACTCCATACTACCCTTAACTTGCTTTACCTTCCCACGTATAGATTGTTTTATCTTCCCACGGACCAATAAAGGTCCCATTTCAAAAGATGCATCAACTGTATTATTAAGATCTTTTTCTCCTTCATCTCCGTCTTTGAGTCTATTGTTGACATAATGGAGTTTGCTATCTATATGAATTTTTCCATTTCTCATATTGTAAAAAGCATCTAATCCCTTATTAATCTTTTCTTCTTTGGTTAGCTTTTTGTTATTATCCTGCTTGTCGCTGGACTGACCGCATCCAACAAGACCAATTAAAGAGACCAAGCTGATAACCAATATGACTATTCTTTTTCCGTGACTTGTCATATTTTATCTCCTCTTTGTAAAATCTCTTCTTACATATGTTACCTGTGCAGCAATTAAATTATATAATATCGCAAGTCTCACATTTTTAAATGATTATATGTAATTTAAATTCCTGCAGGCTTTTCAATGCTCTTTACCTTATTTATATCACGGTAAGAAGCAATAAAGTTGTCCTCATTCGATAGCTTCGCTACACTTCCGTCGGTTTTTCCTTTTGCTTTGATTTGGATACGGGCTTCACTTGGCACCATTTTCTCTCCAGTAATCTTATCTTTCTTCTCAATTACCAAATGTATGCGCAGTTTTACTGAATAAATATAAGATTTACCTTCTTTAAACACCTTATTATCTATAAAAGTTGTTTGCGCTTTGCCAACCTGATCAAAATCTTTCGTTACATCACCCTTATAATCGAGATAGATATAATTATCATCCTCTGTCCTCTTAAACTTATCGGCATATTTCTCATAAAGCTTAAGTATCTCTTCATTTCGACCAACTTCTGGAGCTTCTAGGTCATCCTTATCTATCCATATCCACCCTTTATCCTTTATAGCAGAAAACCCCTTATAACCAACTTTAGGTTCCGAGGAATAGATTCTCGCATAGCTGTTTAAATTATCAACAATTGCAAATGTACGCTTCGCTTTTTCAATTTCGTCGTTATCACTAAAACTGCCATAACCGCTTAATGTGTATTCGCTGTAAACCTGTGGATTAAACTGAATCTGCCCTTGTCTAATAATTGTATCCGAGCCAAATTTTTTTGCATACTTATTAGAAGCATCATTCTTATTATAAGCAATAACTTCATACTCTAAACTTTCAGCATTACGTAGTTTTTCGACAAAAGTATTTACATCGGCTTTCGCACTCTTTTTGAAAGACATGAGGGAAAAGCTCAAAATAAAAGCCAATACTACCAAACCTAATTTTTGTTTCTTGTTCATTATACTCTCTCCTCCTATCTGCTTTTAGCTGTATCAATACCTCTTGGAACTTTCACTCTTACACCTGAATTCTGCTTAGAATATTTTACCATAGCTTTAAATTTTAACGAAATGTCACTGTTATCTTGCTCACAAGTATATTTTATCGATAAAGGCTTAAACTCTTCTTTTGAAATTTTAAGGTCTATCTTTACCTTTGCATCTGAATCATCATCGTGAAAAACAGGGCCATTATAGCTTCCCCCAACGAGAAAATCACCATTTGCACCTAGCTGTTTTACGTCATCAGTTTCATAATGAAGTGTATAGCTATCTTTATCATCTGTAACCTTGATATCTTTTTTCTTAGATCTGAGAAATTCTATAGCCACTCTGTTTATTCCATTTGGTTGTTTATAACGGTATTTTTTCATGCTATCTGTATCGTTATACCATTCAGTGTCGCTTTTAGTCTTTGAAAATTCCGAAACTGCATCGTGATAATATTCAAATTTATTTTTTCCATCATCATAAATTCCTAGAATATGCTCTGGACTCGTCTCGAAATCTCCTGTGAAACTTCTATTTACTTCACCTTCCGACTTCTGACCGTCTTTTGGTGCCTTTATATTATACTTGGAATGACCCTTTATCTGGATCTTACCATTTTTCAAATGCTCAAACGCATCTAATCCCTTGTCTATTCTTTCTTCTTCAGATAAACTGCTATATTCTCCTTTTTTCCCACAGCCTGCAAGACCAACTAGGACCACCAAGCCGATAACCAATATGACTATTCTTTTTCTGTAATCTGCCATATTTTACCTCCTCTTTTTTAAGTATCCTCATATATAGTATATCTATTATCGTAATATATTTTTTGATACATCACAACAAATCAACAATCGCAAGTGATAAATGTTACTGTTACATAATCTATAGCATGTATTTTTTAAACTATTTTTGTGATAAAAAAATAGTTTATACGTTGAAACTATTCACTTCGCAACGCATCAACCGGATTTCTCTTTGCCGCTTTGCTAGCTGGAATCAAACCTGCTATGTATGTCAATAATACTGAGATCCCAATTAATACAATTGCAGATTTAAAAGGTAGGCGCATAATGCTCTCAACATTAAATTTAGCTAGCACTATAACATTTACCGGAATACTCACGATATATACGAACATTATTGCAAATACACCGGACATTAAGCCCTCAATGAAAGTTTCAGCATTGAATATATTTGCAATGTTTCGTTTTGAAGCGCCCATTGCACGCAAGATACCTATTTCTTTCTTGCGTTCGAGTACTGAAATGTACGTAATTATTCCAATCATTATCGAACTTACAATAAGTGATACACTGACGAACGCAACTAATACATAGCTTATCATATTTATGATATCTGTAACTGATGATAGTAGCGTCCCCATGATATCTGAATATGTAATCACTCGCGACTTGTGCCCTGTTTTCTTCATGCGCGCATTGTAATTGTCGATACCTGCGATAACTTTATCCTTATGCTCGAAGTTACTTGTATATATTGATATTGATTCAGGATTAGATTTATCGGCATATCCAATCTTCTTAAGATTCGAGTCATATGTAACCAAACTTGTATTCATAAATTGAGAGAACAATGCTGTCATCTGCGTTTGATCCATATTTAATGAAAAAGCTTTTGCAAACACTGCAGGATTTACCATAAATGCACTCTTAAATGCTCTAGCCATCTGTTTGTTCATGGCGACGCCACTTCCAAGTTGAGAACCAAGTCGTTTCTCCATTGCAATCATCACCTGATTCATGAATTTAACAATAATCTTGGTCATTCTGTTTTGCATATAATTAGTTAGGGCTTTCTCTATTGTGACTCCAAGTTCACTATTTCCAAGTTTTTGAGCAATGTTAGTTGCAGCATTTGAAACTGCAGTCCTAGCTTCCTTACTAGATAGATAAGCTGTTACTATTTCATTCTGTGTCGCCCCTGGATGCTTTGTTGCATAATCATTTGCATATGCAGGATAACCAGCAAGGAGCTTTGCCACCAATTGACTTGACTCACTTAAGATCATCGTTTGTTCTTCAGGAGATAGCGCAATATTTTGCTGCTGTAGATATGTCGGAAAGCCTGCAAGTTCTTGCATAATACTTTTCATCATACTCTGCGACATGCTCGTCATATCTATATCTGACAAGGCTTTTGCGTAGTCCAAATTTGACAAAGCACTGCTCCCAAATACTTTCTGTAGTTTGGATGCATCGAACTTAAATGCACTCACAAGCATAGCCTGGTTTACGCTAAAAAGCTTACTCATATCAAACAAAGCACCATTTGACTTCTTAAGAGAGGCAAAGGTTTTACCTGTAAATACGTCAGTATCAGGGTTATCCAATTGTTGTTTAACTATCTCTGACCCCTTCATTCTATCAATGACTTTAGAAGTTAAGGATGGCAGATAACCTATGCCAGGTTGTAATGCACTAGTTCTCGATTTACCGTTAGGCTTTATAATTCCTACAACTTTAAGCTTAATTCCATTATCCAGTTTACTTTCCATAAAAGACTTGCTTTTAGATTGATCGAGCCACGTGCCACTCGCTGAATTATATGAATATACTTCACCCGGCGAGATTACGCTATATCTAAGTCTTAAAGCATCTTTATATCTAAATGCTGTTCGCTTCTGTTGCTCTAGCTCCAATCTGCCTGTCTGTCTATATCTGATTACAGCTTCATTGTATGCTTTTCGGTCATAATATCCCAGCTGATATAAACTATAATCTGGGATTGAACCGTCATTATCTAAGACAAGCACAGCTTCATCATAATTCTTTGGCCATTTACCTGATACTACATTATATTGCTCATGTAAAAGTTTCTCATTGTCAAGCATCTCGTAGAATCCTGTGCGAGATACATTCTGAATACCGAAGCTCTCATAATTTGCGTCCATATCATTTGAAACATTAACTTGAATCGGTTCTGAACCACTTTTTTCTTGATAAATTAGTGGTGTTATACCGTAATTATATGTAATAACAGAAGCATTTTTTCTAATTGCATTATCCTTTTTATCCAGAAACTTTTTAAAAGCTACCAAATCATTACGACGAGTGTTTCCAAATACGGAACCCAGCACCGAATTCTGCTTTATTTCCTCGCTTTCGGATTTTGCATTACTATCATCTTTACCTCCATTTGAACTCTTGTTATCTTTAGATTTCCCTGACATACCTGCAAACATACTTGAGATATCTGCTGTATTCTTGGATATCGTAAGAGGATAGGATGACATAGTATCTTCCTCTACCTTAGCAATGTAGTCATTCACTCCATTTGATAAGGCTAGTATAGCTGCTATTCCGATAATCCCTATAGATCCTGCAAATGCAGTCAAAAATGTTCTTCCCTTCTTACTCATCAAATTAGAAAAAGATAATGAAAGTGCTGTGCGAAAACTCATGGAAGTTTTTTCTCCAATATCAGCAGGGACTACCTTAGATCTTGCACTTGATTTCAACTCTTCTTCTATGACAGGGTTTTTATCTTCCAATATTTTCCCATCCTTAAGAGTGATGATTCTACTTGCATATTGGTCAGCCAATGCGGGATTGTGGGTTACCATTATGACTAATCTATCTTTGGCTATTTCTTGAAGCAGTTTCATGACCTGAACTCCAGTCTCTGTATCAAGAGCTCCTGTAGGTTCATCTGCTAAAACAATTTCAGGGTTATTGACAAGTGCCCTTGCAATTGCAACTCTTTGCATTTGTCCACCTGAAAGTTGTCCCGGCTTCTTGTCTTCATGACCCTTTAAGCCAACAGCAGCAAGTGCCTCCTCCGCTCTTATGCTCCTCTCTGTGGCTTCTACCCCTGTTAGAGCCATCGCAAGTTCAACATTTGCCCTAACTGTTTGGTGCGGGATTAAATTATAACTCTGAAATACGAATCCTATTCTATGGTTTCTATATTTATCCCAATCTGTTGATTTATACTCTCTAGTGGAAATCCCATTAATGATTATTTCGCCAGAATTAGCTGTATCTAGACCTCCCAGTATATTGAGAAGCGTAGTCTTTCCCGATCCTGAAGGACCAAGAACGGCGACAAATTCGTTATCTCGAAATGCTACAGAAACTCCATCAAGTGCTTTTTGGATAAAATCACCAGTTTTATATTCTTTTCGTAATTCACGTACTTCAATCATTAGCTTCCTCTCATCTGGTTAATTCCAATTGACCAGCTTTCACGAATTATAGTGATGTATTTAGGAAAAGTATACTCTTCTATTGTCTCATGCCAAACTTTGAATTCCCCTAAATTAACCACGAAAAAAGGCTTCGGCGAACCGAAGCCTTTTAATGCCGTATGGACTATCTCCTTAATAGTTTTCTGCGTGAATCTCGAAGAAAGACTGTGGGTGATTGCAAACTGGACATACGTCTGGAGACTTAGTTCCTACACAGATATGTCCGCAGTTACGGCACTCCCAAACCTTAACTTCGCTCTTCTCGAATACTTCCTTCATTTCTACATTCTTGAGAAGTGCACGGTATCTCTCTTCGTGATGCTTTTCAACTTCTCCAACAGAACGGAATCTAGCTGCTAGTTCTGGAAACCCTTCTTCCTCAGCAGTTTTAGCGAACCCATCGTACATATCCGTCCACTCGTAATTCTCACCATTTGCCGCATCCTCGAGATTGTATGCGGTGTCGCCTACACCATCATTAAGCTCCTTGTACCAAAGTTTTGCATGCTCCTTCTCATTATCAGCAGTCTTGAGAAATAGTGCAGCAATCTGCTCAAATCCCTCTTTCTTAGCCTTTGATGCAAAATATGTATACTTGTTGCGAGCCATAGATTCACCAGCAAAAGCTGTTTCTAGGTTTTTCTCAGTCTGTGTTCCAGCGTATTTGTTCTTAGCCATAATAACTACCCCCTTAAAAAATTTTGTTAATCCTAATGCAGTAACCATCTGCATTTACTTTCAAATCAATTATACATGTATTTAACCAATTGTGCAAAATTATTTTATGAAATATTCTTCATGAAAGTGCACGTTTTGAAGTGCAAAATTTTCTTTTCCATATATCATATATGGTATAATCTCTTATCTTTCATATTGTGCTTGGTATGACAATGCGAGATACATACTAGATACAGATAAACGAAACGGACAAAAGAAAGGATTTCTATATAAATAATGACAGAAAATAACACAAAGAAATACGGATTCAGAGACAATATACTCTGGATTTGGGCACTAACTTTCTTGCTCACCGTCGCAAGCGGTTTACTAGAGCTTATTCCAATTAATTACACACTGTTCAGCGATGCGTATACCGAGACATTTAAACTATATATACCTTTTTGGAGCATATGGTTTGTCTTTCTAATTGCCATTTTATGCATTAAACCAAATCGCTACATACTAGAGACGTTAAAATATCGCAAGAACGGGAACAATATCAAAAACCTATTGATCGGTTTCACAGCTGGATTTGTGATGAACGGTATATGCGCGCTAACTGCATATCTTCACGGAGATATTAAGCTCAGCTTTTCGAAGTTCGAGATATTCCCTATCCTCCTAATGTTTATTGCGGTATTCATTCAATCATCCGCAGAAGAACTAATCTGCCGTGGATTCATGTATCAGAAGATATTGCACAGATATCCAAATCCTTGGGTGGCGATATTCGTGACTTCTTTGTTTTTTATGGCGCTTCACCTTGGAAATGATCATATTTCATTTTTACCACTTCTCGACATATTCCTCACAGGTGTACTATTTGCGCTCATGGTTCATTATTTCGATAGTATATGGATGGCTATGGCTTGTCACACAACCTGGAACTTCAATCAGAATATTCTACTAGGTCTTCCAAATAGTGGTGAAGTATCATCCTATTCAATATTTACTCTCGACACTAAGCATGTCACAAATAGCTTCGCATACAACACGGGTTTTGGACTTGAAGGAACGATTATGTCAGTTGCAGTGATGTTGATCAGTATATCAATCATAGTTTTTGCAAATAAAATATCCGAAGGTAAAAAATCATTATAGCAAAAGTTTTGAATGCACAATCATGACCACCGGCTCAGCCGGTGGTTTGTTTTAGCCCTATAAGGGCCTTTTACCTGCTGCATCTTAAGATGCGTTGAAAAGATTCGCCAACCGCACATACTTTCCTACGAGTCCTAAAGGACTATTTCATCTTCTTTCCTGTGAATGGATCAATATACTCCTTTAGTGTCATTTGATCACCAACTATATCATCTTGAAGTTGTGTACGTATGTATTCAGCTATCTTTTTCTCATTTTTACCTACTGTATCTACATAGTACCCTCGGCACCAAAAATGTCTATTTCCATATCTGTATTTTAAATTTGCAAATTTATCGAATATCATAAGTGAGCTTTTCCCTTTCAAATATCCGACAATTTGCGATACAGAATACTTTGGCGGTATTTCTACAAGCATATGTATATGGTCAGGGCATAACTCAGCCTCAACAATGTTGATACCTTTTATTTGGCATAGGATTCTTATCATCTTTCCTATTTCTACTTTGTACTTTCCATATATTTCTTTTCTTCTATATTTCGGTGCAAATACTATATGATATTTACATCTCCAGCTTGTATGTGCTAGAGTATTTTTGTCATCCATG
The DNA here is from genome assembly GCF_030644205.1 of Mogibacterium neglectum. Taxonomy (NCBI): domain Bacteria; kingdom Bacillati; phylum Bacillota; class Clostridia; order Peptostreptococcales; family Anaerovoracaceae; genus Mogibacterium; species Mogibacterium neglectum. The sequence continues at coordinate 212,473 of NZ_CP128647.1, read as the reverse complement.
ATGGCAACCTCCTTTGTTATTTGATATGGTTGGCGAACCAACATCATGATAACATTGGAGGTATTTTTCTTGAAGCTAAAGCTATTCTAATCACACCGGCATAGCCGGTGGTTTATTGATTCACCTCACCATCGCTCGGTGAATCCTCTGCTAAAGCAGAACCAACCAAACCAAAAGCCGGAGGCTCATGCCCCCGGCTTTTGGCGATTAACAAAATGACTTAAATATGTAGGTTGAAAGTATGATTATTATGGTTTGGATATATTTACTTATGGTTATTAAGCATAATTATGTTTATATCATCTGTACGATTATTCGAATGTACCATCCCTGGTCACAAACTCACACTTTAGGTATGATTAAGCGTTTGCTAGTGCTTTACCGAGAGTCTTGCACTGTGCTAGACCTGCATCATCAGGCTCGTTGTTACAGATAACTGGATCTTCTACAACTACTGCGCCAGCTTCTTCCATACGATCCTTCCAAGAACGCATCCACTCACCATCGCCCCAATCGTACGATCCGAATAGAACAACCTTCTTGCCCGAACAACAACCTTCTAGCTCTGCGATAAATGGTTCAAACTCTTCCTCTTCGAGTACCTCTGCTCCCATAGCAGGGCATCCTAGAGCAAGCTTGTCATCACCCTTTACATCTGCAACGCTTATCTCAGATACAGGCACAACCTTAGCATCTGCACCGATGCCTTCGCCAACGGCGTTAGCCATTGCCTCAGTGTTGCCTGTAGCACTCCAATATACAACGTACATGTAAACACCTCCTGGTAATTATATACTGTTTTGTTAGTCGTCTCTAACTAATGCTTATTATATTAGAGGGCTCTAACTTTGTAAAGAGGTTTTTATGACTTTTTTTAAAAAATATATAAATGCGAAGGACGAGCACTCTTAGCTCGCCCTCCGCATTTTAGGAATATAGAGAAAATGTTACTTATGGTATGTTCCCTAATGGAACGCTCTACCATATTTGTTTCTATTATATGCCATCTTGATTAAACCATAAGATAGGACCATGCATCCTCTCGAAATTATAAAGTCCAACTGTTGCACTTACTACATCATATTCCTCCTTAATCAAGATTTTTTATTTATATAATCATTTTTTATTTTACTATTTCCATTCTAGCTCATTTCAAAACTTTGTCAATACTTTATCACATATTTTATGATAAATTTATCAGCTATATATACAATACCGTTTCATCAAAGGAGTGTGTATCCTTAACAACTGTAGACATCATTAGCTCAGACAGTTGCTGATTCATCTCTCAAGTCTTCTTGTTTACTCCATCTTTTCCGTCCTTAAGCAGATGTCCAAGTATTCTGCGTCCTACAGCAACCGCATCTGCGCCTAGTACGAGAAGCTTATACACATCATACCCTGTATCAATTGAGCAATCCGTAAATCAAGAGGTTTTCTAATCAAACGACTTTAATGCGTCCAGCATATTGAGTTTTCTAATCATGCGATTTAAATAAACGCATAACACACAGAGTACTCCTATAACTGCTCCGCTCGGAACTATATATGTCCATAAATCTATATTGGGTGTAAACATAACGTGCGATGGGGCTACATACGCGATTATAAAATCATGTAGTATTTTACCCGATATAAGTCCTAGTCCAATTCCGACAATTGATAGCACTATAGTTTCACGGTATAGGTACATGGTGGCTTCTTTATTAAGAAATCCGAGGACCTTAACGGTAGATATCTCGCGGACTCGTTCTACCATATTTATGTTAGTTAGATTATAGAGAATCACTATGGCTAGCAGAGTCGACATAATCGTCAAAACAAACATTACCGTCAGCAAAGATTTTGATACACCATGAATCTGCTCGATTATATTGAGATTATGAGCTACTCCTTTAACACCTTCTAGATTCGTGAATTTTGATACCACATTAGCAATATCACTCTTCTCATTGACCTTGACCAAATAACTGTTAGCGGCAGGAGTCTCACCCCATACCTGTGAATAGTAATCGTCACTAACAAATATATAATGTCCTGCATACATCTCGGCAATTTCACTAACTCTAACGGTATATGTCTTGCCTCCTTTATTAAGAATAAATGTGTCTCCCTTCGATACCCCTAGTAGCTTTGCTAGCTTTTCTGTAATTACAACTCCATTCTTTGGTAAAGTAATGGAATTATGTAGGGCTTTTGTTTTTATATCAATGAGAGGGGCAAAGCTTTTCTTAGATGTCGCCATGATGGTAATATCTTGCTCATCATCCACTCCTTTTATCTGTTGTGATAACTGCTTAATATACACATCTTCATATCTTGTAACACCTGATGATTTTAGAATCTTGTCAAGTTTAATTTGCTCATCATTTGTAATCTCCTCAGACTTTGTAACAACCACATCATATTTTATAAGATCTCCAAACTGCCTTCCCTCTATATCATTGACCGAAGATAAGATTCTAAGTCCAGCACAGAGTAGCGCAACTGATCCAATGACTCCGAATATTGTCATTAACATACGCTTCTTATATCTAAATATATTTCTTGCAGTAAATTTCTGAATGAAACTCATCCTCTTCCATATGAATTTTACACGCTCTAGCAAAATCCTTGAACTATTGCTTGGCGGCTTAGGCAGTAGCAGCTGTGCTGCATTCGTCTTAAACTCTCGATGTACAATGGCAAGCACTGGCATAACCGTGCACGATAATGAAAGTAAAACTGCAATAACTACAATAGTCCAATTAAATTTAAGTTCCGGAATAGGCATAGTCATATTCGCCATCAGAGATGAACATAAGATATATGGTATCCCATACGTCCCAAGTAGTACTCCAAGTAATGACCCAATTCCACCTGAACAGATACCAAAAATAACAAACTGCTTAGTCGCATCCTGCTTAGTATACCCGAGCGCTTTCATAACCCCAGCATTGGTGCGTTCTTCATAAACAAATCGTGTCATATTAGCCACAGTTACGAGTGCTGTTATTAAGTATAGAACGACGGGGAATACATTTCCCACCTTTCTTGTACCAAACAACATGTTTCTTAGAATTTTTACACCGTCGCTACCCGGCATTGTTCTGAATGTATAGACATGATATTCAGGTTCAGGTACTGATATCTTCGAAAGATAAGCAGCTTTTCCATCAATATGGTTTTGCTTATATTTGTTTGACCTACGTAAAAATCGCTGGTGTTACTTCCTGTCAGCTGCCATTCGTATTCCGCTCTTAGCTTTTTTCCAGCTCTACCTTTCTAGCGGAAACATTGTCACTCACTAATTTCTCCAGCTCCTTACTGTGTTTTTTAGCTTATTGGTATATGAGTCTCCAAATCTATCCACATCCTTTAGATACTTAAATCTTATCCTAGCAATCACTGGAACATTCTGCTTAAAAGCAGACTTTGCTACAACTGCATATCCTGAAAGCGCACCAGAGCCCGCATTAGCTGGTCCCAGCGTATTATCAGCGATAATTTCAGATGAATTTATGAATCCCGTAACCTTGTATGCATGTCTCTTTAATTGCATTAAACTATCGCTTTTTTCAGAAAATTCAACGACATCACCTATTTTATATTTTCCGCTGTACCTCTCCATGAGCGCGATTTCGTCTTCTCGTGCTGGCATCCTTCCCCTAACTACCTCAAACTTCGATAACTTACGAGGTGCTGAGTATATGCGTATAGCTGATGAAGAATTTGCAATGCTCGTATCTGCGAAATTACCGAACTCCACTTCACTTACACCGGGTGCTTCCCTAATTTCCTTCTCATCTGCAGTTCCCAGACCTTGGCTTCCAATCACCGCTAAGTCCATAGTGCTTAGCCTCTCAAAATACTCGTTCGCGCTCCTATTGATATCCGGTCCCGCAGATTTTAATCCAATTAAAGTCATCGACCCAAGCATAGTTAGCAACATGATAGACAAGAAACGTCCTAGCAATTTTTTATTAGTCTCCGTGTCACTTTCCCCATAGTTTTCTTCATATAATACCTACCCCACCTAATATTCTATAATCTCTATATCTGACGGGTTCTCATTAACTTCAACCGACCTAACACTGGCATCGTGCAAATAAATCACGCGATCTGCAATCGGAACGATTGCTGAATTACGCGTCACAATTACAACTGTTACACCATTTTTCCGCGATATTTCTTGCAAGATATGAAGCACATCTTTTCCAGTCTTATAATCAAGCGCTCCAGTAGATTCATCGCAGAGTAAGAGCTTTGGATTTTTAACAACAACCCTTGCGATGGAAACTCTCTGTTGTTCTCCGCCAGAAAGTTGTGCTGGAAAATTATCCACTCTGTCCCCTAGCTCCACCGGCCTAAGAGTCTCTACAGCATCCTTTGCATCTCTGACGATTTCCAACGCTAACTCTATATTTTCCCTTGCTGTAGGGTTCGGTATTAGGTTATAGAACTGAAACACGAATCCTATGTCATTTCTTCTATATAGGGTGCGTTCTCTATCACTGAGTTTGACGATATCAATTCCATCAACAATTACCTCACCCTCGCTAGCGGTATCCATTCCGCCTAAGATATTGAGAATTGTGGATTTTCCTGAACTCGAAGCCCCAAGAATAATCACTAGTTCACCCTTTTCAATCTCAAAGCTTACATCATTATTTGCTACTATTTCGCTTTCTCCAGAAGCATACCGCTTGAAGCAGTGTCTCATCTCAATATACGCCATATTTCTCCCCTTTTATCATTATATTAGCTGAAGTAGTATCATTTAAACGCAGTCGTTAAATCCACTAATAAGTGATATTATATCATCAGAAAGGTGGGGCGTATGAAATACGACAAAGAATTCGAGTTGAAAGCCATTCGGTTATCCGATGAGATTGGTGTGAAAACGACTGCTGAACAGTTCGGCTTCAAATATTACACATTGACCAACTGGCGTAAGCTCCGAAAGGAATGCGGTGAGCAGGCTTTCGTTGGAAACGGATACAGTGTTCCGCCTCTTTCTGAAAAGAATCGTTGAATCAGTGAGCTGGAAGCTATGCTTCGCGGAACAGAACGAGTCAATAAAATTCTTAAAGAGACTTTAGTTTTTCACAAAAGGTCAGAATAAGTAATGGCACGTGAGCGGTTTGGTTTCATCTATGAACATCGTAACAGATAGTCCGTAAATATCATGTGTGATATCCTTAAGGTAAGCGAGACTGGCTATTACAGATATGTAAGGAGTCTCGATAAACCCGATAAGGATGTGCTTACTTCGGCTTCTATGTGGGAAGTTCTTAATTAATCCCTATTTAATGATAATTACGGCATTAAGCGAATGATACTCGCACTAGTTCATCAGGGCATCAAAGTCGATAAACGCAGGGCAACACGCACAATTCGTGAGAACGGCTGGTTATATGAATGCAGGCGCAAGCATCTTGGTCCAGCGAAAGTATCCATAGAGACTCAGGAAAGAGAGAATCTGATAAAACAAGACTTCCATTTTGATAAACCATATCAGAAGTTCTGACGGATATATCTCAAGTAGCTTGCTGCGATGGCAAATTATATATATAACCAATAACGGACTGCTTAAACGGCTAAATACTTTTATTGTTAATGCGCGACAATATGTACAGTGAACTATGCATTGACACTTTTAAGGTTGCTACGAACAGATTCCCTATCGCAGGGACTGTCCTGCTCAGCGGCCGCGGCATCCAGTATACCAGCGAAGATTTCAAAGCGGTGCTTGCCCGTCACAATGTAATTCAAAGCCTTAACGCAGTAGGTCACTTCTATGACAATGCTCGCATCTTTGCTACTCCTAAAAAGGAGACCCTTTACAGGATCCCAACATATAAGATAAAGAAGGCTCAAGTGAAAATGGTCATCTTCAGATATGTCTTCACCTATTACAATCGGATTAGAATATAAACTTCAAATCCAGATGCTCTTCCTCCGGCAACATACAAAAAGGATTATCGTACAAAACATGTTGGTCACTAGTCCCAATAATTCTGAAATTCAGGTGACTTGTGTAGCTCTCCCCATAGGTTCAGCAATCCTGGACATTAATGAGATCCATGCATTTGCATGCTCATATCGGCACAAATACCAACCAAGCACATTGTTTCTATCACAGCAAATTAAAACACAAGCATTACGATATAGATAAATTCCATCTACGAACACCACTGAATGTTATTCTTCTACAATTGGCGGTAATGTCCATATATCCCAAAACTGGGATGTTTTCTCCTAAAAATACGACCACATCCAGGCATGTCTTTTTGAATATCTTTACTAAAAAGCCACTTAAGAAATATATTAAGCTGCTTGGTTAGATTATCTATTTTGGGTGTATTAATGGATTTACAATTCCTACAAATCCACCTTTGTGAATCAGATTTATTCCTTCCATACTTGATACAACTATTTCCACAAGCAGGATAAATAACACGCTTCATTTTACTATCCTCATTGAATACTATTTCTAAGGAAGATATAGCCTTAATACACCTTGAAATTTCAAGTGTTTCATATGATTTTACCAACTCATTTTGTCCACCCTATATCTTCTTTCAAAAAAATATAACACCATAAAAATAGGATTGGAATCAACCAATCCTATAGATATTTGTAAGTATGTCATCCGGGATTTTCTTAGATGAACCACCTAATTATTTTCCGGCTTTTCTAAGCTTTCTCGATACAGCAAATGCTGCAGTCAGAGACGAAACCAGAACAACACCATAAATCAAAATACCATTATCATCACCAGTTTTAGGTGTGCGCTTAATAATCATCATCTTTTTAGGAGTCTGATTCTTAACTAAATTAGTATCGGAATCATTGAAGCCATCGTTTACATTCGCTTTATTTGGTATTGTGATCCCATCAGCATCATCGTTTACCTTTATAGTAAATGCAACTTTAAATGTCTCACCATCAGCGACTCTCTTGGTCCAAACAACTTGACCAGAAGCAAACACCCCATTATTATCTGCTTCTACGAATGAAGTATGCTTAGGGAGTTTATCTGTAATAGTTACATCACGGCTTTCTCCAGTTGTATTTTTATAGGTAATCACATATGTTAGCTTCTGCCCTAGCGCAACTGTCTTTCCATCAATATTCGTCGTAGAGCCAAATTTAAATACTTCTTTTTTAGGCTCAGTTGGCGTTGGATTATGAGTCTTGTTCGTGTCGAACTTGTAGTCACTTGTGCTAACTTTAGCCTGGTTATCTATTGGCTTTCCGTCAACATCTTTATCCACCTTGACTTTAAAGGTAACCGTAAATGTTTCGTTATTGCCAATATCCTTCTTTTTCCACGTAATCACGCCATTATTCTCAACTCCACCGTTATCAGCAGAACCCGCAACATATGTCGTGTGCTTAGGAATCGAGTCGGTAATCGTAACATCGTCTTTCTTTCCTAAAGTGTTCTTGTATGTTACCTTATATGTGAGTACATCTCCTCCCTTAACTGCCTTTCCGTCAACACTAGTAGACATATCGTCTTTAAAAACGTCCTTCTTAGGCTTAGTTGGTGGTAACAGCTTTGTCTTAACGGTATTCGTATTAACTGGCACGTTATCAAAATACATCTTTGCTGCTGAATTCGTAATAGTATTATCGCCCTCTACTAGCGCCCTGCTATTTGTTTCAGTCTTGTAAGTTATTTCGTATACCTTTCCACCTTTATCCCTTGCAAATAAAGCATTATTGATAATATTAATCTCTACGTAATCCTGATCATTTTCATTATCTGGCTTCACAGTTACTCGATAATCTTGACCTTCGACTAGAGTATTGCCATCAAACTTGATCACTGCCTCTTTGAAATCCACCTTCTTATCAAAGGTATCAGCAAATTTTAACGACTTAATATCATCAATTATATCAGTTCCCGGTCTTGGGACTGTGTATCTTACAGTATAGTTGATAGGTTCTCCAACACGCTTTGGAGCTTCTGTCTTATCTACAGTTTTCTTTGCTGCTGTGCCAGGATTGTTGTGGTAAGGAACTTCAGCAAAAAATTTGAATAGTCCACCGCTCGTTGCAGAGGAATTGTATGCGAAAGTAATCGAGTTTGTCTTACTACGCATAACAAATCCTGTTTTGTTGTATTCATCTTGTCCGCTAGTTCCGGCTGCAGTGATGTTCGCGTTAGCTTTCCACCAATGCCAGTTACCAGCTCCATTTTCCTCATCCAGACTAACCGCTCTATTGTAAACGATTTTATCAATAGTACTATCAAGATTCTTAACACCTATTTCTTCATGAAAAGATGGTCCGACAGTTCCAGCTGCAGGATTTCCTGGCTTTACATCGATATCAGACGGCTGCATCGTCAGCTTTAAATCGCAAGGTGTGCCATCTGCGTACTCGAGAGTTGCCGTGACATCTGTCTTAGTGTTGAAAGACCAAGTATTGTCATTAGTGAAATTAGGGTGATCAGGATAAACATAGTCCATCAGCTGGATTCCGCTATCTCCCCAGTTTTGGTCAACTGTCAAAAAAGGTACACCTGCATTGGCATCATTAAAGTTTGCCTGCTGAGCATAATATCTAGTTGGATTCAGCTGTAAGTGAGAAACTTTAACTCGTACATTCACCTTTTTGCCATTCACTTCACCTGAATTAGTGAAGAGGAGCTCAAGCACGTTATCATAGTTCTGTTGAGAATTGGACTTCTCATACTTATGCATGAACACCGTACTTTTGGTCCATGCACCATTAGGTGTGACTACCTCTTTCAGAGTTCCCGAACCAGAGCTAATGACCTGCATATTCTCCTGGCGGCATTTGAACTCATATAGATTGAGATTTGCCAGATTAAAATCCGTCGTTGTCTTTTCAACCGCAAAAGCTTCCATATTCGGTGCAACTATCCCAATCATCATCAGACAAGATAGTAGCAATACGAATAATTTATGAATTGACAGTGCTTGTCTTTTTTTCATAATCGTTCCTTCTTTCTTTAGTATTTAATTAAAAAAGATATATTATCAAACTATAAACTGTTAATAATATCGGTCATTCATAAATATGAACTAATCAAAGGCATTATACATTTTTGTAAGAATTTTACCAATTAATATTTTTGTTAATTGTAAAATCAACTTGAACACTTGAAATTGCAATTTAGGTAAAGAAACAATGAAATGATTCGAGTGAAATGCTTTCTTGATTCCATATAAAAACAGAGATTAACATCTTCTCATTTTCAAGAAATTATTAATCTCTGTAATCATTTTAGACCGCAATTGTGGATTATGGTTTTAGATCACTCCACAAAGAAAGTTATGGATTTAAAACTTTGATGATCCTTTATCTATTATGCTTTTTAATCAAAGCTACCAGTAGTCCAAGTACAGCAGCTAAAAGCACTGTGCAATAAAGCATTATATTTGTCATATCACCCGTCTTAGGATTATGTCTCTTGACGATTTTCTTACCATATGACTTGTCGCTTGGTATATTAGATTTTGGCTTATCGACACAGGTATTTGTAACAACAAATCCGCTTGCTGCATCTCCGGTTATCTCGGACTTGTAGTTTGCAATTGCATCTTCCTTGACTGTGTACTTGATTTCCTTTCCATCTTTGTACTTATCAAGTCCTGCAAACGTATGCTGCCAGTTATTGCCGGCATTTAAAGTCACAGAATCAACCTCTGTATCTCCTGCATACAGGTGTACCTTTGCAGCGTTACCTTCTTTACCTACCCACTTTTTGGTTACAGGTATAGATACTTTGCCAGTGATGGTATTTGTGATTGTAAACCCATCCTTTGCTGTTCCACTTATTACAGTGTTATAGCCATCTACTTTAACTTCCTTGATTGTATAAACAATCTCGTGACCATCCGCACTATCATACTTTGGCAGATTCTTGAATTCATGTTTCCAATTATCAGCAGCTGTCAGGTCGGCACTTCCCTTTTCTGTGCCATCTGCCAGTAGCTTTACTTCTACCTTGTTTGTGCTCTTTCCAACCCATTTCTTCTCTACAGGCACTGTCACCTTCTCAATGTTGGTATTCTTTACAGTAAATCCGCTTGCTGCATCTCCGGTTATCTCGGACTTGTAGTTTGCAATTGCATCTTCCTTGACTGTGTACTTGATTTCCTTTCCATCTTTGTACTTATCAAGTCCTGCAAACGTATGCTGCCAGTTATTGCCGGCATTTAAAGTCACAGAATCAACCTCTGTATCTCCTGCATACAGGTGTACCTTTGCAGCGTTACCTTCTTTACCTACCCACTTTTTGGTTACAGGTATAGATACTTTGCCAGTGATGGTATTTGTGATTGTAAACCCATCCTTTGCTGTTCCACTTATTACAGTGTTATAGCCATCTACTTTAACTTCCTTGATTGTATAAACAATCTCGTGACCATCCGCACTATCATACTTTGGCAGATTCTTGAATTCATGTTTCCAATTATCAGCAGCTGTCAGGTCGGCACTTCCCTTTTCTGTGCCATCTGCCAGTAGCTTTACTTCTACCTTGTTTGTGCTCTTTCCAACCCATTTCTTCTCTACAGGCACTGTCACCTTCTCAATGTTGGTATTCTTTACAGTAAATCCGCTTGCTGCATCTCCGGTTATCTCGGACTTGTAGTTTGCAATTGCATCTTCCTTGACTGTGTACTTGATTTCCTTTCCATCTTTGTACTTATCAAGTCCTGCAAACGTATGCTGCCAGTTATTGCCGGCATTTAAAGTCACAGAATCAACCTCTGTATCTCCTGCATACAGGTGTACCTTTGCAGCGTTACCTTCTTTACCTACCCACTTTTTGGTTACAGGTATAGATACTTTGCCAGTGATGGTATTTGTGATTGTAAACCCATCCTTTGCTGTTCCACTTATTACAGTGTTATAGCCATCTACTTTAACTTCCTTGATTGTATAAACAATCTCGTGACCATCCGCACTATCATACTTTGGCAGATTCTTGAATTCATGTTTCCAATTATCAGCAGCTGTCAGGTCGGCACTTCCCTTTTCTGTGCCATCTGCCAGTAGCTTTACTTCTACCTTGTTTGTGCTCTTTCCAACCCATTTCTTCTCTACAGGCACTGTCACCTTCTCAATGTTGGTATTCTTTACAGTAAATCCGCTTGCTGCATCTCCGGTTATCTCGGACTTGTAGTTTGCAATTGCATCTTCCTTGACTGTGTACTTGATTTCCTTTCCATCTTTGTACTTATCAAGTCCTGCAAACGTATGCTGCCAGTTATTGCCGGCATTTAAAGTCACAGAATCAACCTCTGTATCTCCTGCATACAGGTGTACCTTTGCAGCGTTACCTTCTTTACCTACCCACTTTTTGGTTACAGGTATAGATACTTTGCCAGTGATGGTATTTGTGATTGTAAACCCATCCTTTGCTGTTCCACTTATTACAGTGTTATAGCCATCTACTTTAACTTCCTTGATTGTATAAACAATCTCGTGACCATCCGCACTATCATACTTTGGCAGATTCTTGAATTCATGTTTCCAATTATCAGCAGCTGTCAGGTCGGCACTTCCCTTTTCTGTGCCATCTGCCAGTAGCTTTACTTCTACCTTGTTTGTGCTCTTTCCAACCCATTTCTTCTCTACAGGCACTGTCACCTTCTCAATGTTGGTATTCTTTACAGTAAATCCGCTTGCTGCATCTCCGGTTATCTCGGACTTGTAGTTTGCAATTGCATCTTCCTTGACTGTGTACTTGATTTCCTTTCCATCTTTGTACTTATCAAGTCCTGCAAACGTATGCTGCCAGTTATTGCCGGCATTTAAAGTCACAGAATCAACCTCTGTATCTCCTGCATACAGGTGTACCTTTGCAGCGTTACCTTCTTTACCTACCCACACCTTCTCAACCGGAATGTCCATTGATGTTGTCTTGAACCCGACTGCAGAAGACTGTCTAGTTAAAGTTGAAGTGTTACCATCAATATCGTAGTCAAGAACAGGAGAGATTACATTAACTTTTCCATTATATCTGCTCGGCAAAGTCTTGCTGACCTCATAATTTAAGTCAATTGTACCCCCATCGCCAATCGCAAGCGCCTTCTTTGAATCAAACACAGCCATATCCGCATGTGCAGGATCAGTTACTTCATCGTAATCGCCAAGCTTTGGTGCCTGGTTAAGACTATAACTCTTGCCGGGCTTGAATTTAATGTATTTAACCTTAAAATTGGACGTCATATCCGTTCCGGTCAGTTTTAGAGGCCACTGAGTCTTTCCTTCAGGATGATATCCTAAACCGTTATCCTTGTTCTCTAAAAACAGAGGAACGTACAGTGTGGTATGCTTAACAATTTTAGTCGTGTTATTACGTACGATAATCCTATGTGTTACTTTGCCTCCTCTATCTAAAATTGGCGTCGTTTCTTTTTTTGTGCTCTCTGTACTAGGATCATATATATATGTCTTATCACCCTGATCACCATTTGGAACAATCAAACGCGAGTCTGCCTTTACCTCATATGCTTGGTTTACTTTAATGCCTGTTTTTTCTGACAGAGAAGACATGGACTCCCCGCCATTAACTGCATTGCCGAAATCAGCCGTGTACTTTTCTGTTGTTGAATTTGCACTATCCCAACGCATATTCTTAAGTTTAGCTCCAATATCTTTGAAGTCCTTTGTAGTCATTCCAAGGAAATCATTGATATGATAAGTGCCGACTTTGGCGTCCGTATTTGTTGCCACATCCATGCTAATCTCGGAAGTCTTCCAACTGAAATCCGGCTGATATTGCCCCCTGGTTTCTTGTCCAATATCAACAGTGTACTTCCACACTTTGACCTTCTCGCTCCCATGGGTAAACTCTCCGACATAAGTCGGCTTTGAAAGTTTTCCGTTTGTCACTTTTAGGTTGGAGTAGCTAAATCCTTCAGGCATCATAACGTAAAAGACAGGTTCTTGCAGTGGATTCCAATCCCAGTTTGCATCACTAGTCTTTCCGGATATATGGAACTTATCCCCTCCGTTAATTTGAGATTTATCAATAGTTCCAATTCCGTTTACGACCTTGGGCGGACCTGATTTCCCAAGCACTTCATATGTATTTATGTCCTTAGGGGTGCTCCCAGTGTTATAAAATTTAATGGTACTCTTGACATTGGCATCTGTTCCCTTCTTCCAGGTTCCAAAGACACCGCCTGGCATATATTCCCAACCGTAATATGCGCTCTCATCAATGAAAGCCGAATTGCGTCCACCTGGCTTAACGTTGTAAGCATTTGTCTCTGAATTAAAGTCGTAATTGGTGTTGTCCTCATACTTCATTCCATTCCATTTTCCAGGAATTGTTCCAAGATCTACCTTAATGGTTTTGATGGAATCGTTGATTCCAAGACCTAAGTCTGTATTCTTAATTAATGTAGAAACTCCGCTATGTGTCAGAAGATTTGGATCAATCGTCCCGCTTCTACCATCTGCAGAAGTCCACGTCAACATACCGTAATGCATTCCGGTCGCATATGGAATGGTGACACCGCGAATGATTGCTGTATCATCCTTATCCAAAGTCATCTCCAGACTCTTGGGCTGAGATGTCGTCCCCATCTCATTGCGAATCATCAGTCCTCCAAAGCGTACGTTATACGTGTCATATTTTTTCTTGGCCCAGTTAGGCATGGTATCACGTACGTTTACCTTGGTAATCAACTCTGGGGTGGAGCCATCCAGAATTGTTATTTGTAGGTTTTGTTCTTTAGTCGTAGATGTTCTACCTATATTTTCATTCCAGACCGTCTGACTCAAATTCTTAAGTTTAACTTGGAATGTTGATCCATTTGGACGTGATGATGTGCTCGGTACTGTAAATTTAGGTTTTAGAACCAAATCCCCCATGAGGCGACCATTCTCTGGAAATGTCACCCGCGTTGTCTTATTGGTTCCATCATCTGTGGTGGATCCTATGACCCCATCCATATGATAGACTCCATCCTCTGTTAATCCATCGAATTGTATGTCGCTCGGATAGACAACATCAATTGTAGTGCTACTTCCTGCTTTAGTAAGGAAGCCTTCACCAGCTCCAGTTGTGCCTACAGACAACTGACTTGTTTGACCACCTTTTGTGACAACTTCTGAACTGACATTAGGCCAAAATCCCAAAGTAGGATTGTCTTTAGCATTTACCGAATACGATTTAGAATCAACAAAGTTGCTACTATCCGTTCGCAGATTCAATTTGATGACATTGTTGAGAATCTGGTTGGTATCCATATTCTCATAAGCCTTATCTAAACGAAATTGAATCTCCTTTGTAGAAGCAATGTTCGTTAGAGAATACTTGCTTCTGAACGCAATCTTTCCCGACTTTGATTTCCCAACAGTGGGAGGCGTCCCACTCGGATCAGCTGTAGACGCAGGATACCCATACGGCGAATCAGCATTACCAGTTGGAGACTGTGTCAATTGCTCAAATCCCGTACTGCTAATCGCCCCTGTCTGCCAAGTTGAACCAGGCAGAGACATGTAATAGAGCCCGTTACCCAAAGTCAAATCCATATAAGTGTGTGAGAATTGTAAGCTGGGCGGAACAGAGTATGCTACATTCAGGTAGTAATCCTTTCCCTCCTCCAAACTTAGCTTTCCACCAGCTAAAAGATCTGCTTTAACATTTCCTGCTGTATCTGTCACCTCAATCTTTGTAAATTTTAAACCAGTTGTGTCTTCTGCTCGCACAGATACTTGATTACTGAATATCGTAGCAAACATTGTCATAAAGGAAATCATAAAAGCAAATATTCTCTTTCCTTTTTTCATAGAAACACACTCCTTTCTATATTGCTATCCTTTTTACGAAAGTTATACTCGTTTGCTAAATACCACATATTAAAGAAACTCTACTTGTAATCTCTTCTTCTATAGGTATTTGCACCTGCAATACCTGCAATCGAACCACCCGCTAGTAACAAATAGAACAAGAGATTAGTATTATCACCTGTCTTTACTGGCTTAACAACCTTAATCGTCTTATCTGGATTCGTTGGATTAACAGGGTTAGTTGGGTTTACAGGGTTATTAGATTTCTTGTACTTGAGCGTAAATGTAATCTTGCTCAAGTCATTTGGTGCAATCGCATCCGCTCCGTCTGCTGTCTGCTTGCCGTTCCACTTGAACTTGAAGTTTATTGTCTTTCCACTGTCTACCTGTGTTGCTGCAGCCTTGAAGTTTCCACCTACTGTTCCCTTTACTGTATAGTTAGTGTCAGGCTGTGCTGCCGTAGTAAACTTAGCTCCAGGTACGGTCACTTTAAGAGTGTCATCTACTGCGTTTATTGTATCCGCAAGTTCCTTATAAGTCTTGAACTTTGCAGCATCCTTGAGTTTCAGGGTAACTGTTACCTTGCGTCCCTCAAGCTTTGTCTCTGTAATCTCAAATTTTCCGTTTGCTCCGTCGAGTCTAGCTTTAGGCGTAGTAGTACCGAAGGTCATGCCTTCCGGTAATTCTATGCTTGCAGTAAATGTTGTATCCATTCCCGACAGCTTAATCTTCTCGCCGTTAGGATCGTTGAACATATGCTCAATCTGCTTCATCTGCTCCTTGATTGGCTTTACATTTAGAGCGCCGGTAAAATCATGAGTAGCTCCCTTATTGCTCTCAAATACCTTATCATGCTCTGTTTCATTTCCAATAAGGATATCTCCTTCAAGATCCCCATCTCTTTCAAAATCCTGTGGTGTAGGATTCTGTGCCGTTGTAAAGCAGTTCTGAAGATTCTCTGCAAACTTAAGCTGGGCAACATCAGAATTATATGTCCGTAATCCAAAGCCAAAAGTAGCACCTGTCCCACTAGGATAGAAAGAAAAATCGCCTTTACCTGTGATGTTTTCACCTTCAAACTTAACGGCATCAGCCTTACTATTTACAGTAAAGGAATATGGGATATCCACGTTCACAGTATGTGCATTAGGGTTAGCTTTATCAGCATTATACGCATTGTAAATTCCCTGCCAGTTAACATCATTAAGATAAAACTTGAAGTTAACTGTCCTACCATTGACTGTCTTTACAATCTTATTGCCGTTTATGAAAGAAGATTTATTCGTTACAGCTATATTTCCAATATTTACATTTTCAGGAAACGTAACATTGTACTCAATATATGCAATCTTGTTCCTCCCTTCACGGCCGTGCGGGTACCAACCATTTGATGCGGCGTTAGCCATATCGGTTTCATGAGATTTCATAACCTCAGTCATCGGCACATTCATCTTAACATGTCCGTTGTAAATTGCGCTGTTTCCGTCTGCACCGCACTGTACACTGCCGGTCTTGGTAACATGCTGAGCTATTGGCAATAAAGCATTGTCCGCCATAGCCGGAACTGTGGCGATAAGCTGGCTTATCACCATAGCAAGAGTGATTACTAACGCATGAAATCTACTAGTAAATTTCTTTGTTCTCATCGTACTACTCCTCCTTCTTTTGAATAAAAATTATAATTTGAACTTTATTATATACTAAATTTTAGATAATATCCAGAATATCCAGTTTTATAATATCATATAACCTTCTTCTTTGTTACAGATTAGGTCTCACATCATTGACTAATGTACATTATCCAGTCTTTCAAGGTTATTTATTCTTTTGTATTTAATAACTATATTCCAGTTACTTTTTATTATTTATCTCACAAATACTTATATCCTAGATAAAATTTAAAGCTTAAATAATCAATTTGATTATATTACATTTCTAATCAAAACCGTAATTATTTATAGTTTCATACAACTTATTATTTTTACTAGGTATACAGTCCTCTACCCAATTCCACCAGAAATATCCACCTACATACCGTTTGTGGAATTTAGGCATTCCATAATACTTTTTCGCCATTTCAATTTTACTTTTTTCAGTTGCATTTTGAGCGGTATTTCCGCACTCGCCTATACCGAGATAGGCTGATGGAAAAATATTACCGAGTTGCTTAAGGATACTCTTCCATTTAGGAGAATACCCTCCATTGTCATCTTCATAATAACTTACGAAACAATAATCGACAGAATCAGATAGTGTCTTAGGGATATTATTCTCCGTCCACTCTATCATGTCTTTCTGTGGCGAATCACTACAATATAGCGTCACTGCTGTTTTTCCACCTTTATTCTTGATAAATTCATTTACTGCAGATACTTTATCAACGATAAGCTCAGGCTTTTGCTTTATCCATTCCGTTCCGTTTATTTCATTTCCAACTTCCCAAATACTTACATATTTTGATAAACTGTCATATGAGTCTTTGAATCTTTTGAGATAACTTTCACGGTTCCTAAATTGTTTCATTTCAAAAGAATCAACGGGGCAAGCCATTATATCCGCATAAGGCGCGATTGATTTGAACAGTTTTATATATTCTTCTGGGTTTGTTTCTATTGACATAACTATTCGAACTGTAGGTCTATGTTTTAGATTTTTCAACCCCTCTAGTACATCATTTAATTCTGTATCATCATACCATGCGTCATCAATGGTAAGTCCATATATCATTCTATGCTTTGACGTGGTTTTTTTCTTCTTTATATTTCCACATCCGCACAGAGAACTTATTAAAACAATTAGAATTAATACTATATAAGCGACCTTACGTAGTGTAGTTCTTCTAAACACTGTTCTATCATTAGACATGGTTTTTCTCCTAACATCATATTTTTCAACACACTTTTATTACGAATTCGATTTCAAGTGTAATTCACAAGTGTAATTCAATCACTATTCATTGGAAAAATAATAACAAAAAGACTGCCATTCTCTTCTTCCGAAAAAATATCAATCTTTGCTCTATGCAAATCAGTGATGTCCATAACTATAGAAATCAGTGCAAATATCGCTAAGGATAACAAAAATAGGCGTAGTTCCTTGCCTAAAACTGATATAACTCGAATTCCACGAATCCGCTTTTGTTCTTCACTATTTTACACATCAAAATAATAGAATTTGTATCCAGATGAATTGTACTTGGAAAGCCTACCGGTGCATTCACATCAAAGCCTCTGGCAGCGTACCTTTCTTTAACTTTTTATCTTGATCATATATTACAAAATATATTCCGTCTTCAAACGTTTCGAAATCATCTAAATCCGTTGACATCTCCATGGTCTCATATTCTAACTCGTTTCGTACAATGTGACTAGACCATGTGTCAGATATAGCAAATTAAGCTATAAACATTACTAAAAAAAAATCATAGATATAAACACTTTGTACCAAAGGGTTACCCTTGAAATGATGGAATGCGATTTATTCTCTTTCTTCTGATTTGAAAACATACCCCATTCCCCTCTTGGTAGTGCTGGGTCCACTTAGGTGGTAAGGTATCACTTTTGAAATACCACCAGCCCAACATCCGTAGGATGATCAAGATATAGTGCGGTTTTAGACGTTTTATTATCTAGTATCATCTTGATTATCAGGATATCTCCACCTGCAGCAATCGTCATCAATACGCCCACTGATAGGACACGTATATCGGTCGTAATGCATCCAACTATGCATGGCACTATTCCGAGCAGCAGACCAGGCATTATCGCACCCGTTATGTACTGCCACCTCGTAAGTGGCTCACTGCATGTGCAGTATGGTGTTAGATATTTCCAAATCACACCAAATTCGATATCTTTGAATCCTTTTTTCGTAAACCTACTCCATGTTACCCCGTGAATCATTTCATGCACCACAATTAAAACTAAGAGCACCACAATATCAGATAGCACCGAGCTAATGGATGTTCGCGCTCTGTCAAAAGCAACTCCGTCGTATCTCAAAACATATATCACAATAAAAGGTATAGTGATAATCAGTCCATACAAAGCACCAATGTTCGCCTTAACTGCAGACATCGTCAGGTCTGTCTTAGTGTATCCTTTGCATTCCAGTTCTTCGCATTTTAAAGAATATCTCTCTAGTCTTCTTTTCTCAGTAGCGGTAAGTACGCGTTCCTTACTTGCCATATATTTAAACCCCAATTTCTACCTATTATCATAATTTTTCTTTAAACTGTCTTAATATTTTAAACACATGTCAGTTATGAATGTATATATTCTCCTAGATTTACATTCTAATAAAATAGTATAGAGATCTCCATTTGCAATAATTATTAAATTCTTTTTTATGAAGGACCTAATACTCCTCATATTCCAGATTACGACGTCGTGATTTGTATTACTGATGCTGGAAGTGACCTTTCGGTGCTTTTCTCTTTCCAGTCATATGCTCAACCTCGAGCGCATACACTAGAGTCCTCGGAACAGCGGCAGGGTTAAAATATGCATTTTTATCCTCATGATAGTGATTCATGAGCTGCCTCAGAGCGTGCATCTTCTCATCGTCCGAGATGATTCGAATCTTGCCTCTTCCGATTACACTCTCGTACGCCATCGTGCAGTATCCCTTGTCTTCGAAATACTCAAGCTCATACTTACAGTCCATCTCGAAGGTAGCTCGATTATCCTTCTCGAATAGCCCAACCTTGTAGCCCTCGAGCGCACTGTGAAAATACAATGTCAGCTTGCCGTCATGCACCTCCGTTCCGAAGTTGAGCGGAAGTATGTACGGATATCCGTCGTCATTTAGAGCCAGCCTGCAGACGTCACAGCGATTTATAATCTCCATCAGTTTACCGAATTCTGTTATCTCTCTGTCTTGTCTTCTCATTATATATCCCCCTTGCGATTATGCGAATCCACCTAGCATTTTCAACTTCTATGCCGAATCTCAGTAGCGCACTGCCTATGGTTTTGCCGCACTTTGAGAATTTCATATACCTTGCAAATTCAAGTTCATCTAATATCTTTTACCATATAAGTTTTTTGCTAAATTTGTATATTTTTTTATAAAATCTGTTTTTGCCTCAGTATATCCATCTCTATCGTGTTCAAATACTTTCCAAAGGGATAATTTTAAGGTTTCATATTCTTTGGCTATTTCCTTATACTCATTCAAATAATCTCTGAAATATAATTCATCATTATCTCCAGCAATTCTAATATGAAGATGGAATACTTTTTCTGCAAATCCTTGTTCTGTATAGCCTTTATTTAATGTGATTCGAGTTTCATTCATATTCATGCATAACCAACCATTATTTATAAGAATATGTTTAACCATATCCAAAGCTTCCTTGTCGTTTACTTCAACTAACATATCTACAATATTTTTTGCCCATATTCCCGATATAGCGGAACTACCGATATGAGATATTCTTTTTATACTTTTGCTCGGCACTATTGATATGATCGTTTTCCTTTCTTCTTCATACCATTTTATCCACTCATTATTATGTTCAACTAGAAATATCGGAAATAGCTGCCAAAGTTCTTTTAAACTCATTTCTTCTAATTTTTTACTCACACCAAACCTCTACAATTCAAATTTATCAGTTTTTGATTTAAACTGATTTTATTTTCTCGTTTATAACTTGCAAGAACACTATAACTAAGGATATTCATTATCGGAAACAATATTATTTTTATTATCCATCTTATAAAACATCCTCTCTTTCTGTTAAATCATTCTACTGTGTGTTCTTTCTTGTGTTTATTGATTCATGGTTGGGATATGGATATAATGTTCAGTTAAATTATACCGATTAATGGCAAATATATAATGCTTGCCGCCACCGCAATTTAATACACTTCGCAGATCACTTCTGGATTAGCCTCAAATTCTTCGCCAAAGCTAACTAGCATATATAGTTCGCCCGCTGGCGATTCGCCCACATAGTATCCTAACGCAAATGCATCGTAGCATCCACTCTTATCGAACATTATATCAGTGAGCGAGATACCTTCGATGTCCTCGTCAGGGAAATTTTCATTTATAAGGTGCAGTGCCTCCTGATCCAGCTCGGCGATTTCTGTAGCTAGTCTTTTCATCAATGGGTCTGGGATGGATTTTACATCCTTTTCGCTGTATCCAGAGAAGCTAAAGTGCAAGTCCTTATCGGACTTGCAACTTATAAAGTATATTCCTGCTGGTGATCTTTCCCATGAGTTTCCCTGCCAGAGGGCGAGAAGTTGTTGTTTGGTCATATGCTATCCTCTATGATTATTGATTATTGCAATATGTGCTATCGCGGTTTATAGCTCTGAATCTTCATCGGTTAGTACTTTCTTCTGCCAGCAACGCTTACCGCACTTTGGGCACTTCATATATCTGTCTCTACCTCTATGCGGAGCTAAGATCACCTCTCTATAGGTCGGTACGTATCTGTGATGACAGAACTCACATTCATAATACCCTGCTTTTTGCTCAATGCCAACTGCAATAAAGCCCACTACAAGAATCATAGCGACAGTGAATGCAACTAGCGCTATTCTGAGCCAAATTGGCATAACAAGCAATACTGCAAGAACTATGAGGATGATTCCCACTATGATTGTCGGTAGGGTCAGCAACGTCTCCAGTCTAAGCATACGCTTATCGCGCTCTTCTATCTCTCGCCTCATGGCTAAAAGATTTTCCTCTACTCTCTTGTCATATGATTCTGTCATGATCTTTTCGCCCGACAGGAGTTCGTTTACGTTAATATTCAGAAGCTCGCATAACTCTAGCATGATTCCCGAGTCTGGCATGGACCTTCCAGTCTCCCATTTCGATACTGCTCGGTCACTGATGCAAAGTTTCTCGGCGAGTTCAGCCTGTGTCATGTGTCCTTCCTTCCTACAGGATGCTATGAATTTCCCAATTTTGATTTGATCCATATCGGACACCTCCTTTCATGACTCAAGCATATGACGAATGCGTAGGTGGGTACAGGAACTGGTGGTTGAGTTGGGGGTGATTTATGATATATTCTAGCCTTCCTCTTATTCTGGAAGGTAATAGAGCCTTCCATCCTTCGATATTAGCTGAACATCTTTGTTATAAAGCTCTGATGTATGTGCCGCACACTGCTCTTCATAGCCCATCGCTTGTTCGATTATCATTTTGACAGTTTTCATGTCAATAGAACGGAACTTGTATTCATCCTTAAGTAAGCCTGGAATAAAATGAATTGCTCCATCAAGACCTGCTCTCTTTTTGCAAATTTCATCTATCTTGATTCCTAGTCGCTTTGCAGAATTGTTATGCCATGAGTTAATTCGTTTCTGAGTATCGATTACCTGTTTTTTATAAGTAGGTATCAAAGTAGCGCACTGCTCCCTAGATACGGTCCCAATATGCAAAGTATATCGGAGATCAGAAATCTTATACAAGATTTCTAGCAACGATTTCTGATATACTAACCACTTCTGAACTTTATGTACTATCTTTTCATATTCTTCATAAGATAGCTTATTCTTATTTGCGAAACCTGCTAATGTAAGATTTGCTTGTCCTAAAAGTTATGTACACTTTACTTCTAAGCTGTCCAACTGATGTATCTTTGAGATACGCAGTTCCTCGT
Organism: Mogibacterium neglectum; assembly: GCF_030644205.1. Classification (NCBI taxonomy): domain Bacteria; kingdom Bacillati; phylum Bacillota; class Clostridia; order Peptostreptococcales; family Anaerovoracaceae; genus Mogibacterium; species Mogibacterium neglectum. Next base: position 190,077 of record NZ_CP128647.1, on the reverse strand, counting down.
TCTCCAATATTTCACTCTGGAAATTGGCAATCTTCTTAACATGTGTAACTAGAGAGAATACTCTGCTGCGATACTCATTGTCTTGAAAACTCTGCATCTGCTCTATTCCATCACTAATTACATCAAGTTCGGCGTTAATCTGCCTCATGTAATACTGTCCGACTATTAAAGATGATACGTTCATAGCCACTGATATGCTATTTGTTGCTATTGTTGTGCCAGATTCAATCTCGACAAGGTTCGCCTGCCCTTTAATCCCATTGGCACCATGGAATATACCTCGATAAGCACCATCCATGGCTTTAGAATTTGCTAGTTTCGTACCCGCTGGTACTATTGCTCTATATACAGGTCCAGTTTTAACTATCTGAGCAACATTATTAACTGAATTTCCTGCTTGGAAAACTCCCGTAAGCAAGTTATTAACTTGCCCAAGAGTTTATTATCAGTAATTTCTACTAATCTTGTTTCATCTTCAATAGATTCTGCTGGAAGTGTTTCAATTTGAATGTCGAGCTCGGTCGTCGGATTTGTTTCAATTGAAACATGTTCTTTTGTAGTATCAATTAGTGATTCTTGCAGTGAGTCGCTAACTAAGTTATTTTCTAGTGTTTTTGTTTCTAGCATGTTGGTGCCTCTTTTGATGCGCAATTAATTTAATAGTTTCACATTATCTATTAACTTGATTACTCTTCTTTATTGCCTTTATCATTTCTTCTCTATTGCAAAGCTCATAAGGTTTTATCATATAATAATTATAGAATCTTATGTCACTCCAATGGTCTATATGTGTTTCTAAGCCTAATTTTATATTATCAAATAGCCTCCAAAACGCTTCTTTATCTTTTTGTATCGTTAACGTGAATTTAATATCACTAAAATCATCCTTTAAATTTCTAATTATATTTTTTAATTCATTATTTAGTAATATATCAATCTCAAGAATATACTGTTGATCCTCTATCTTTAATATAGCTTTTTCAATACCATCTATGTTCAACGAAAGTTCACTTTTAAATAAGCTCATCAGTTCCACTTGTGTACTATCATCACTCTCTATAAAGTTAATTTTTGTTATTTCATACCATTCACTCCAAGTGTGTCTTTCCTGGCTGCATTCTAATTTGGGAAAAGCGATGCTACAAAGGTGAGCCCAAGTCGAAATATAGAAAAGAATTTGATTTTTTAACTCATCGTATACTAAGTCATACACGGTATTTGCATTCATATTTCTTTCCTTATTATTTCCAATTTCAATTATTAAAGCTACAATTACTGAAGCTAAGCACCCAATTGACATGTTCTTTACTATATCTGATATCTTACTTCCCATAAAATCATTATAAAAAACAGATACAAACAAGGCTACTTCAGACATCAGTCCAATTGAAATGTATACTTTTAAATTGATTTTATATGGTTTATCTATATGTCTTTTCACTTGCTATGCTCCCGTTATAATGGATTTTGTAACTAGTTACGTAAGCTTTAATATATTTGTTGGATTATTTAACATAAGTTTACTTAAATATTAAAATAAGCGTTATTTGATACTTATGAAATATTTTTACAAGCGTATACATGGTTATAGTATAAACACCCTTTTAGCAGTCTAAACCCAGTTCAGGTTCTCAACATCTTTTAATACCAACATTTCCCCAGTGAAGTCATTTTTTAATTCAACGTAGTTCGCTTTTACCTTCACAATTATACCAATCACCGAGACTGGCAATTTCCCCAGTATGCATGTTGATAAGCTTGCTAGTTATAGGATTCCAATTGTGCGCCTCCACTGTTTCTGCAAGCAAATAGTACACATCTAGAAAAATCAGATTCCTTCCATATATCCAAAACGGAAGCTTAATATCTAGGAGTGATAATTCTGCGGATAATAGAACAGAACGAGCACCACAACAGATTGCTACGCTGATATATTCCCAAGGGAATATCCATTGAGAATTATACCGATGAATAGCTTCTGTGGTTCACTGAGGGAATAAACGACATACTGCGACGACAACTTGGTTATTCAACGCTGTCGGAACTTTTCGAAGCATTCATAACTTAGGTGTATTCAGTTAACAAAGAACAAGTAGCTTAAATGACTCCTAAGAAATCTGTTGCCACATGAATCACCAACGGGATGCAGATATTGCCTCTCTTCTCAATGATCCAGCAATACACAAAGTGCCATAAAAACGCAATGCATATCTGAACCGTAAACAAGGCATCCCATGGCCTAATCTGCATCTGGTAAGGGATATGCGATGCAGCAAACATTGCTGCACCAATCAAATAGCTGGCTTTCCGATTGATGCACGACAAAAACAGGTGGCTTTGGATGAATCCTCTGTAAACAAGTTCCTCCTGTAGTGCGATCCAGAAAATATAATATAGCCAACTGTGAATTGCGTACTCCCATGACATATGGAACAGATAGAATCCAATCAGCAATTCGATTACGAGCACACAGCACATCACAATGCCATCCTGTTTTAGGTGCTTCGGATAGAATCCAAGATCCTTTAGGTCGTGGTTTTGCAGATAAGTGATGGTCATTACTGCGATCGTGGGAATGATTCCTACAACCCAGCACAAATAATCGTTACCAGAAAACCTGCCCGCAAGATATAAGCATAACATGTCTAGCAACCAGATTGCTATCGCGAAATAAATGCCATTTTTAAACTGTTTATTATACATTTTATTGCCACCATCCTCTACATATCAGCTGTCCAGCTCTTATGGGCTGGACAGTGCCCGTGTTGTCATTAGATATAAATGAATCATGCAAACTAGTAGTTGCAACAGAAACAGTAAGATAATTATCGGCAGCGCTCTCCGATAGTCTTTTTCAAATTACTGTGTTCATGTGCAAGATTCTCATTAAGCACTCTGAAAATAGATTCTGTCTTATGTAGTGGGAGCACAGATATAATGCGTTTATCTGTACCTAAGAACGGGATTGCTGTAAGGATCCCTTATTTATTAGTTTCCGAATCTTTATCCATCATATACATCCAAGGATATTGCTCATTGCTTAATCTCGTCATTTCTCTTGTGCAATTTATCGGATTATGACGAAAACTGGAAGCGGAATATCAGGGAAAACCTTATTCGCAAAATAAGCATCTTGCTTATGGACATAAAAGTTAAAAAACCTATCCTCATTATCTGTAATATCAACATCAGCTTCATTATTGTGGTCAAAATTTTGCCTACATTGCGATAAACCGTTTTAGCAACTGGCAAATAGGCGCAAAGTATAATACGTTTATCCATCTCGGTTGTCTTCAGTATTTAATTTAGTTTAGATCGACATATTAAAATTTACTTAAATCATTTTCTTAAAATAAATCTTTATCTACTTAATCCGTTTTCTAACAAGCCTTTCATTTCTTCACTATCATTCAGTCTTTTCTACGAGAATCACGCTTTATCATTTACCTATCCATATATAGTTTCTTTAAAAGCATATATCCCTCTGGCCTGCTATCTGACACGCCAATAATATCGCCAAGCCATTCTCCGGGTTCTGTACCTCATCCATAGCTCATCAGTATTGGTAGTGGGTCTGAAAAATCATTCTCTGTGTTGCCTTGAAAAAGGATTTTCGTTTCATTGAGCGAGTAATACACTTTTTTCGTATGGTTGATAGTGTACTTATATCTGCATCCTGTTTTTAAAAATAGCCCCTCATAAGGATGTTCAATGTCGATTCCATATTCATTATAGTGTTCCAGTCTTCCGAGCTCCAAATATTCTTCAATATAGTAGCATATTTCTTCACAAACATCTTCCTCGGCTTCCTTGAACAAGCAATATATATTTCGATATGTATCAAGAATCAGATCAAGTGTATAACCTGGATCTCCAACCTCTGCTGTTTGCACATAAAGGTTCTGAATAACAGCATTTTAAGCCCAGTTCAGGTTCTCAACATCTTTTAATATCATTGTTTCCCCAGTGAAGTCATTTTTTAATTCAACGTAATTCGCTTTTACTTTCACATTATTATACCAATCACCGAGACTAGCACTTTCCCCAGTATGTATGTTGATAAGCCTGCTGGTTATAGGATTCCAAGTGTGTGCCTCCACTGTTTCTGCAAGCAAATAATACGCATCAAGAAAAATCAGATTTCTTCCATATATCCAAAACGGAAGCTTAATATCTAAGAATGGCAATTCTGCGGAAAAGATTTCGTCGCCATGCGGAGGAATCGTCTCATAGTGAAACTCTATTTCACTACCATAGTACGCAATAGTCGCTCCTTCACATCCGATATTTTGAGGAATGCCTTCATTGGCTATGATAAATTCCATGGTGCCTCCTTACATCGTGCTTAGTACACGCTCACAAGTTCTTTCCAAAACTTAAGGCTGCTCTCGGAATACTCACGCTCCATCGATTTTATAAACTCTTTTTCAGTGTTTTTCCAAACAGCATACTGAGCAGTTCCCATCGCTCTTACAAATTCTTCAAAATCGGAAGCAACAGGTACTATCTCCTCATAACTCATGTCACTTGTGAACGCATATATCTCACCAGACTTACACTCAAGTAGAATAGTGTATGGATCGCCGTTTACAATAATTATTAGGTTATTTTTGCTAAGAACGGAATACTCATCGTAATCAAGATTGCGGTTAATCAGCCAGCTTAGGCTCATTTCATCTCCATATCCAAACTGGTAGCTGAGAAAGCCAAAATTTCCCCAATTATAGCTTAAAATATACTCCGAAAATATCGAATCTAAATACTCTATTCCAAGTTCGAATTTTGCTTTCTCGATTTCAGACTGCGGAATTTCTTTTTTGCTAAGAATAATTCCATCTGTTATTTCAGCATCAAGTCCCTCAGTTTCTTTCATTATTGAAGATATTATTTTGTCGATTGTTAGTAATCGCATCTACAGTTCCTTCCTCTGCTTTATGACTTTATATCGCTATTTAGCCATTAACCTTGACAGCAACAATACCGTCTTGAAGGTATTCAAATTGCCAAGAAGTTTCTTCAAATGTCTCCACTCTATATGTCTCTCAATTTTATAGTTCTAGTTTTATGCCTTTTTTTCGCAAGTTTTCTATACACTCCGCTAGATATTCATTATCATGCTCTTTGTAAATAGGGGTATCTATATTTCTTTCTTCAAGATCATTATATTGTTCCGCCTTCTTTCCCCTGTAATTCTTATCTCTCCATTCTGCAGAAACCTTGTACCCTCTTTTTTCCATTTCATCCATAACTAATGAGTGATAACTAAATAAGTAATATGGAGAATATAAAAACACGTAGTCTACTATCTTATGCTTTTTACCCCATCCATTGCCCCTAAGTGCACAACATTCTCTGTGTTGACCAAGAAGCTGGTTTTTAGGTAATAAATGAATAATCTGTTCATGCCACAATCTCATCATGTTCTCCTCCGTAGTATATCTTCGTGTATTTACAGTAGTTTCGAATACCGCTTCCGAGCTAGTCAGCAAGGCCAATCTCGTGGAATACTTTTTCAATCGGCGTGTTTTTTTACATTGATTCAGATCGACATATTTTAATTTACTTAAATAAAATCCACTCTGCTTTTGATAGGCAGGTTATGTGCTCTGTGTGAAAAACCCCTTCCAAAGCACATGGAACGTTTTCTTTTGTATGATGATAACGGAAGCCGCATTTTTCCTGCACCCTTTTTGACTTTGTATTACCGTCAAAATAACCGGCCCATATTTTATTCAGTTTCAGATCATCAAATCCATGTCTCAAAATCTTACGAACTGCTTCCGGTATAAGACCATGACCCCAATATGGAACTCCTATCCAGTAACCAATCTCCCCCTCAGTATCAGGAATGCCTATATTACTTGCAGAGCCTATCATCAACCCTATGCTGCCCACTGGTTGCATTGTTTCATTTAAAACCACGGCATATGTCTCAGGCGAAGAAAGCACACTTTTTATAATCCCCTTACTGTTTTCAATACTGGTATGTACAGGCCAACCTGCAATCGGACCAACCTCTGGGTTGTTGGCATATTGAAATAAATCTTCCGCATCACTTTCTTCCCATGGGCGAAGAATAAGCCTTTCCGTTTCTAAAATCATTTTATCCTCCACAAATTCAAATTTATCTTTCTGACATATAATTTTGTATTTCGGCGAAAGTTAATTTTCTAATCTGCGTATTTGGATACTCCTTATATTCTTCCACTCGGAAAACAGGAACCATCATTTCACAGGTTTTATCTTTATTCTTTTTTAGGTATACTCGCAAGTCTTCACTGTCTGCAAAGATTTTGTATGATAACCTGCCATTCTCGCTCTTAATCTCATAGATCCCACAAGATTTTTTCATTGTATAGTCAGCAGTTCTCAAATATAACTTAGCAATTTCTAATGACTTAAAAGGAAAATTCCATCGCTGTAAGCCTCTATTTTGATCATGTTCAATACAGATGCATCTGCCACAAGTTCCACAGATATATTGTGTATGATTTTCCAAGCAATCAAAGGGTTTTAAAAGCGGTGTTATTCTATTATCATCAACATAGCATTCCTTGCACATTTCAATATCACGCTCCCTTTGTGAATTCTAATTTGTTAAATAATCTCTTTAAACCAGTTAGCTAAAAAATTCATTTGTTCATCTGTATGAAACCAATGCTCTCCATCTTTCATTGTTGTTAGATTTGCATTTATCTTATTCGCAAAATTGGCCATGGTATCTACTGATGTCATGTTGTCATTATCGGCAAAAAGAATATTTGTTGGTATATCCCAATGTATGGTATTATTTCTAACATAACTCAAATATTTCCACGATAAAGGTTCACCAAAAGAAGTTTCAATTTCTTTCTCTGACATGAGCTTATCTTCCGTTATATTCTCACATTTCATCATATTCAAAATTATGCTTTCCATATCAATGATTGGCGAAATCAGCATCGCTTTTTCAATAGGCATATCTGTTAAAGATATTAAAGAAAAATATGCTCCTATACTATTGGCAATTAAATAAATTCTATTATATTTAGAGATGATAGTGTTGAAATAATTTATAAATTCAATTTTAGCATCCCATGGGTTTAATGATTTATAATCAAATCCAATGATCTCAAAGTTATCATCAAAAAATTGTTTATAATAATTAGCTTCTTCTGCATTACCGCCCTTACCATGAACATATATAACAGCATTTTTCATTTAAATTTCCTTTACAACTTCTAATTTCTTATCCCTACGAAATCAAGATATGTATATTTCAAGTTCTTTACGAATTTCATTATAATATTATTCACCATAGTAGGATTCCCAGTGTTCTCCTCCACCGTTTCTGCAATCAGATAATAAGCATCTAAAAACACCAGGTTTCTCCCATACATCCAAAACGGAAACTTAATATCTAGGAGTGGCAATTTTGCGGAGAATATTTCATCTCCATGCGGAGGAACCGTCTCATAATGAAACTCTATCTCACTACCAAAGTACGCAATAGTAGCTCCTTCACAGCCGATATTTTGAGGAATGCCTTCATTAGCTACGATAAATTCCATGGTACCTCCCTATATTTTACTTAGTACACGCTCACCAGTTCTTTCCAAAAATTAATGCTACTCTCGGAATTCTCACGCTCCATCAATTCTATAAACTCTTTTTCAGCGTTTTTCCAAACAGCATATTGAGCAGTTTCCATCACTCTTATAAATTCTTCAAAATCGGAAGCAATAGGCACTATCTCCTCATAACTCATGTCACTTGTGAATGCATATATCTCACCGGACTTACACTCTAGTAGAATAGTATATGGGTCGCCGTTTGCAATAATTATTAGTTTCTTTTTGTGAAGAACCTGCGGAATTTCTTATTTGCTAAGAATAATTCCGTCTGTTATTTCTGCACCAAGTCCCTCTGTTTCTTCCAGTATTGAAGATATTATTTCGTCGATTGTTAGTAATTGCATTTACAGTTCCTTCCTCTGCTTTTACAAACTTTTCCATGTTCTCGCATTCCTATCGATATGTTCATCAAAGGTGCACTGCTCGTGCTTAATCCGCGAATCTAGCATAGCGGATTACATAATTTCATTCATATTGGAGACTAGCGCCCTTTCATAGCCTTCACCTCCGTAAAGGAAAAATGTAATTGTATCACCCATATGGTAACCGAAGTTCTGGTCGGATTCGTTAAGTAGCGTGCCAATGAAATAGTTGTGCTGATCCTCATATGTTTCTAGATTAGATAATACAGCATTTGACGTGGTCTTTTTATCGTTTTGTGTGTTATGGATTGTATTTGGGTTGTATTTTTGGTTGTGTGGTAATGAATAGATGCTGTATGATATTTGCATCTTTAGCTCGTATGTGCTAGTGTATTTTTGTCATTCATGATGAAACCTCCTTTGTTATATGATGTGGTTGGCAAACCAACATTATGATAGTAGGGGAGGTTTTTTCTTGAGGGTAAAGTTATCCTAATCACACTGGCATAGCCAAAGTATTATTGATTCACCTCGCTATCGCTCGGCTAATCCACTACTAAAACATAACTATACAAAATGGGATTGTGCAAAATGCCCAATCCCTTTACATTCCGTAAAAGCTATAAAATTCGCAAAACGTTGATTGCCCTCAACAATTTAAGCCCAGTCCAACTATTCAATATTTTTCTGTACCATAGCTTTACCAGTATAGTCATTTTTAAATTCGAATCCCTTTTCTTTGACTTTCACATTATTATATCAACCACCGAGAATAGCGCTTTTCCCAGTATGTATTCTGTCCTTCAACTTTATGATTAAGCCATTCGTCCTTTTCTGACAGTTCAACAATGCAATCTCTACCATAGTCGTTGCCAGTCTCTTCTTTGTAATCCCAATGATCAGCATCCAACATAAAGTGTACTATTGCACGCCCATTAGAACTTGTTTTTCTCTTTTCATCATCTTTAGGTTTTGTCATACCTTTCACCTTTTAGTAAGTAATTAACACCTTACTATTTCTTTTGGTTAATCTATTCTTGAGCAGAAATCTTGTGGATAAATATACCCCTGTTATCATTAGCAATCTTCGACATATCACATATGGTTGACAGATACAACCACTTTGATTACGTGGCATCTATTATTTTGTAACAGTTAGATATTAATAATAAGACATGTTGAATTTTACTCATTTTCTTTAATAACATTTAATATACCTGTGATGTGCTTGTGAATTCGTAATCTATTTAATTAGGTTAAAGGTCTAATTCACACCGTAAAAAATAGTACACATGGTATTAATACGAACATTCACATAAACACAACTTATAGAACTATTTTATCTATTTGCTAGGTCTTTTAATACATAATATTTATGAAACTTTAAATATGGGATTTTAACTATTTCACTATATGCATCATCACTACACTCTTCACATGAGATTTTTGGGCTATAACCAAGCAAATCCACCATTACAAAATCCTTGATTTTGATGTTTTATAACCATTTTGTCTTCTCAATATTATATTTTTTGACTAGGTTATTTCATTTTTTATCACTTCACCTTATCTTCTGCAGGATCAACTTTATAACAATGTTCACTATTTCTTGTACATTCTAATACTGGTATACGTTTTGTAACTTCACGTTTTGTTTTCCCATCACTATAATATTTGTCGATCCACTCTACTGGCTTATTATAATATTTCATTTTTCCACCACATTGAGGACATTTGTTAATATGTATTTTTTCCAATGTTAAGTGTCTATCGTGACCACTAATCGCATAATTTAAAGGCAACGGAACTCTGATTTGCTTTTTTACAATTCTTCTGAAACTAAGAAAAACAACAAAAAGAAACACTAAAATAATTAAAAATATTAAATATACTTGCACTGAAAAATTTGATACAGCCTGGAAATTTCCTTTTAAAAGATTTAGTGCACTTATAAATATTTTACCAATCGGAATCAGGCTGAGTATTCCAATAATCACACTTATCCAAGATAATACGGCTATAGTAAATGGACTTCTCCATTTAGGTTCAGCTTTGTACGTTGCTTCAACCTGCTTGGGTGTAGAAGACTCATTAATTATATCTCCTCCAGCAAATTGTACAGATCCATTAAAATTTGTTGTTCCATTGAAATTGTATTGACTATTGGCATCTTTCATAAGTTCCTCCTAAAATGTGTATTTATTTCTTTGAGCTATACTTTGTACCACTGCTGTGTCTTCCATTTTCATCTGTGATCATATTATTGCGTTTCAGTTTTTCTTTCTGAACAGTGTCAAATGTTTTTTTGAAATGATTGCTGGATGAGAGTTGTTCCTGCTTAAAAATAATACGCACACCTGCTTCTCTTAAAGTATTGATTGCATCAAGTACTTCAATAGTATCTCTGCCAAGTCTGCTGATATTCTTTACTACAACTATATCGGTAAGTCCAGCTTTACACTCGTTTATCATATTTTTGAATTCGGGACGAATTGAGCCTTTTTTAGGAGAGGATATATCTATATGAACATCTACAAGTTCTCAATTTCTTTGTTCGGAAATAAACCTCGTAAGACCGGAGATTTGTGCTTTTAGACTATCTAGTTGTTCCAAGATATTGGAATTCACACGAGCATAGAAGTCAACATGTTTCATCGTCTCATTTGTATTAGCCAGAATCACTCTCACTTTGCCAGGCATAAACACCTTTCCTTTCCGAAATACCCTAATTATAATTCAATATATCTTCAAATGATTATTAGTCTATTTCTACTCTCGCTTTTCCATAAATCACAAGTAAACACTTCTGTATAATCGACCCAATCTCAACACTCTTATCTATCCAACTATAAAAATACCAAGATTTTATTCACTTTTTCAGGCATATTTCGCAGTCTGATTTTCAATTCTAAAAATCTCGGAAATTCCGATATCCTAAGCCTTTTTCATACTTTCATTGTGACTTTAGTAAATAGAACTACGCTCTCCACATGAAATGAGCGAATATCAAGTATTCCAAGTGGTTGCGTTCCTATGTGGGAACATATCCACATACATTTTAACGATAGCACAAGGTTATCGTTAAAATGTATTACCTCGGCAAATCGGAATTTGTTTGTCTAATTGAACTCTAATATATTCCTCAACATAAATGTCATATTCTATGAGAATAATAATCAATTATTGGAACATCATTCAAAATTAGATAATTGCCAATTCCTGTTTCTATATTATGCCGCTGTTTTTTCCCTTCGTTACCTTCTGGTAATCCAAGTAATGGAAATATAAGAAAAAAACTATCATCCCACTTTAAATTAACAGAATGAACTAGTATCCCTGATGTATTATACTTCCAACCTTTTTTCTTTCCAGTTTTTGTGAAGTTAATCTCATCATATTCATCCTTTGTAGTTGGAATATCAAAATTAATATCATTACTGCAAGCGACTACCCCTACTCTATTACATGCAAATTTCATCCATATAATATCATGTTCAGAAGTTATTCCTTTATATAGTTCCTTTGTTTTTTTGTTAAATTCAGCTAAATCAAGATTGACTGTTTTAACAATATTGTCACCATTATAAACATCAAGTCTGTACGCTTCTATAAAGCGATTTGTCAACTGTATAATACGATTTATATCTACAGTTGGGATTTTAAGTTGCTGATTCGCCATTTCAAAACGTTTTGTTTTTCCATAGTGAACTGTATTTTCAGGGCGTCTCCTATCTCCAATTAATTTCTCTATATTTCTTTGTAGTTGTTCAATAGTCATCTAATACCTCAAATATATCCCATTATTCTTTGCTTTGCTCTATTATGCTATATTCCTTAGTGTACATAAAATGTAACATCCGAGTCCTGTCTTATATCAACATTTTTTATAGCACTTCTTATCTTGCATATATTCTTTTAGTTTTTCTTGAATAAGTTTCATTTTAATATATTTGCTATCATTCGATTTATAATCTGTTAAGGCTCTTTTTTCTTCCTCTTTGAAGCCATTTTTAATCAAAGAAAATTCTTTTTCCAAACTAATAATATATTTCTTCACACAGTTAAATTCAGGCTTTCTATCCTTTATAAACTGGGAGTTATAAACACTGTTTTATAGCTTCTGCAAGACCTTCAGTATTTTCCCAAGCCATTGAATGACCAGCATTTGGAACAATTTCAATTTTCACACCATGTTCTTTTAGATTTTCAAAATCCGCATCAGGCAATGATTTCTCTCCAAAAATAAAATATTTAGGAAACTCAAATTTGTATAGAAGATGTCTCCATGATATTCTTCCTCCACTAACTGCATTTTTAGAAATTTCAAAAGCAGCTTTTGGCAACCAATTTCTTAAAGTAGCCACCCACATTGTATTTCCTGATTTCTCATACTCTATCAACTTTCTCTCAAAACTCTTATTCAAATCACTTTCACTAAGATTAGCAATTTCAAAACTTGCAGAACCATAACTACTTGGCTCTAAATTAGATTCACTAAGTATCAGAGTTTTAACTTTGTTTTTGAATAAATTACACAATTCTATTGCAATAGGACCACCTAAACTATGCCCAAATATGATAATTTTTTCTAGGTCAAGTTCCTCAATGAATTCTTTTAAGTATTTAACATGTGAATCTATCGTATATTTAAAATGTAATGGCTTATCACTATAACCTGCACCCAATAAATCAATTAAAATTATTCGATGGCTAGATTTTAAAAGGGACGCTACTTCCACATAATCAAAAGAGCCTGCGCATCCTAAGCCATGTATAAAAATAATAGGTGTCAATTCACCGTGGAAATCATTGTAACGAATTTTATAATTTGTACCTCTAATTATATATTCTCTCATCTTTATTCTCCATGTATTCAACTTTATCAGTTTTTAATTTGAACTGATTTTATTCTCTCATCTATACCTTGTAAGAACGCTATAACAGCTACTCTACCCATCGGTATTCCGTATGGACTAACTAAGAAACCAATAATCAATGCTTCTATACCAATAGTAACTTCTTTTTGTAAAAAGATGCTATGGCTCCAAATATATAAAACATCATCAGTAAATACAGTATGGCTGTTCCTATACTAAGCAAGAATGTAAGTAAAGCAGTGAGGATACTTAGTAGCAAACTGATTGGAAACAAAATTATTTTTATGATCCATCTTATCATTTCTTATTCCTCACTTCCTAAATCATTCCTTGTATCTCCACACACCATATCAATACAGACATAAACATCAATATAATTTTTTAAGACTTTTTTCGTCCTCCGTCGCCATCTTCATTAAAGACATAATTCCTGTAGAACTGCTTAAAATGCAGGATTTTCACGATTTCACTCTTTGTATCAACGCTATGCATTCAACATGCATCGTCGCCACAAACATATCCACCGATGTTGCCTCCACGAACTCGTAACCGAGTTCACCAAGTAGCTTGATATCGCGAGCCAGTGTTCCTGGATCGCAGGACACGTACACTATCTTGTCCACGTCACAGCTTGCAACTGCTCGGAGAAGTGCCTCATCACAGCCTGCGCGCGGAGGGTCGAGGATGGCAATCTTTGGGGCATTTTCATCTATGTAGTCGACGAAAAGCTTATCTTCCTTGTCGAGGAGTCTAGACATCACCTGTTCGGCGCGGCCTGTGTAGTAGTGCGCATTTACAATGCCGTTAATTACTGCGTTGCGGTTTGCGTCGATGACCGCGTTTTTTACAGACTCGATTCCGATGATCATGCCAGCGTCGTCCGCCATGCTGAGCCCGATGGTTCCGATGCCGCAGTAGAGGTCGAAGACGGTTTCGACGCCCTTGAGACAGGCGTATTCCCTGACCTTGGCGTAGAGCTTGCTCATCTGCTTCGTGTTGACCTGGTAGAATGCCGGTGCGGAAATCTCGAATTTCATGTCGTCATCTGTGATGTCGGTGATTGTGTTTGAGCCAGCCACCACCTCGTAAGCGGCTGCGGGTTCGCGGATGTCTTTTGCCTTGTTTACCTCGATAACCACGCTCTGTAGGAAGTACGGCTCCTCATCGGTCGAAACTGCGTCGATTGCGTCGCTGATGGTGTAGATGACCTTCTCGGCGTTTGGCAGGTGCTTGGCTGTGCCTGTGAATATCAGCATCATCTCACCCGTGCCATCGCAGACCTTGATGGTGAATCTCCTTAGAAATCCTTTTCCGTGTCTCGCGTCGTATACGGTGAGTAGCTTGTCCTTCAGGATTTCGCGGACTGCATTGGCTGCTGCCATTGTTGCGCGTTTCTGGAGTAGGCAGTCGGTGCAGTCGACTATTTTGTTGCTACCGCGCTTGTTGAAGCCGACGAGCGGGCCAGCGCTCGTCATAGCTACTGCGAATTCCGCCTTATTGCGATACCTGAATATCGATTCGAACGCCGCGCTGTCAGTACCGCCAGCACACTCAGCCTGTTCAGGTTGCCCAGTCTCCTCAGGCTCCTCGGTCTGCGCAGGTTGCCCAGTCTGCCCAGTCTCCTTACTCTGCCCAGCCTGCCCTCCGTCGGCTCCAATTCTATCTGCGGCGCCCACGACTTCCCTAACAATTGGCTCATGAAGAGCGCCTATGCGCTCGAGCTTAGTGATTATGTTTTTGCGTTTGATGCAGAGCTGCTCCTCGTAGCTAAGCTCGAGCATCGAACAGCCGCCGCATTCTTGATAGTATGGGCACGGCGGCTGTACTCTAGCTGCGGAAGCCTCAAGAAGCATGATTGTCTCAGCAAATGCGTAGCGCTTCTTGAGCTTCGTGATGCGGGCGCTCACCTTATCCCCAGGAACGGCGCCCGCCACAAAAATAGCAAGGCCAGACAACCTGCCCAGGCCCTTGCCATCATCAGTCATATCTGTAATTTCGAGCTCTACAATCTGCCCTTCATTTACTACAAGAGCAGCGGTCTTATCAATATTTTCGCTCATTTTCACCTCGGAATATTTTTCTAAATTTATCTATGTTGGTTATTGATTTTTAACGGCGCAATTGGTAGAATTTTCGCTTTTTTAAGTACAGATTACTTGCTTTTCAATCTCACATTCGTTAAAATTCATCCCCAAATTTTTATCATAATCAAGCTTGCTTTTAGTTATAACGCCTGCTAGAATCCCATCCTCTTTTTGCTTGCTTCCCAGTCTTGCATCTGCAAGAGTCTTCCACCAATTTCTGGTCTGCAACTCCCCAAGTTTCACACCAAATAGCCTAAAATCCACACTCTCATCTAGCATAGCCTGATTTCAATCCAAGATTTTCAATCCGTTAGAAACCACACCTTCACACTGACCACTCCCAAGCCATCACTTTCAGCATCAAGCTCTTACTTCTCAAGCCCTTCCGCTATCTCCTTCAGCTTCGAGAAACGCTTACTCACCCCGGCTTTCTTAATTGGCGGGCTCAGAGCATCGCCTATCTCAGATAGGCTGGCGTCTGGCAGCTCAAGCCTGAGCTGCGCAGTTTCGCGAAGTACAGGTTCGAGATTCTCTAGGCCAAGCTTGTCCTTGATGATTTCTATATGGCGGATCTGCTGTTCAGCAGCGGTTAGGGTTCGGTCTACATTTGCGTTGTCGCAGTTTGATATCCTGTTTACTTCGCGCCTGAGCCCCCTGCCTATTCTGATATTTTCAAATTCCAGCATCGCCTCGTTTGCACCCATGATGCCCAGCATATCGCTGATATATTCAGCGCGCTTAAGGTATACGATGTGTTCTTCACCGCGCTCAATCAGGCCGGCTGACATGTTGACGAAGCTACCGATCAACTTCTTGAGATCTTGAGCGACATGCTCACTATTGAGCACAAACTCGAGATGATAGCTCTTCTTGGGGTCAGACATTGTGCCGACGCCGAGAAATAATCCTCTAAGATACGCGCGCTTACAGCACTTACTCTTTACAATCGGCTGATATATGCCGTCGCTTAGGAACTCGTCACCCTCTCGGATGAGCATCATGCCTGTCTCACGGAGTATCTGCGAACTCTTTTCCTCAGGTCTAATGACCAGAGAGTATCTGTATCTGTAGTTTCCACGCGATTTACCCGGCATCTGCGAATTCCCGACTTCGATGCCAGCATTACTGCCAAAGTATTCCTTAATCAAGGTCTTATAGTGCCTTGCAATTGCTGGATTCTCCGTCGATGTTACTATTGTAAATTTTCCGCCACCGGCAAGTCTGAGGCTGCCTGAAACCCTAAGAAATCCCGTAATTTCTGCAAGCATGCAGCACTTCTTGCTCGGCATGATGCGCGCCAGTTCGCCCTTAGTCTGTGATGAGAAAGACATCTATCTGTATGACTCCCTTCAAGTTATAATTTGTACTGCTTGATTACTGCATAAGGGCTTTCGCTTATTTGTAGCATAGCCTAGCTATTTCTTGCTAATTCCCTTTGCGATAAAATCAAGGTCTCTGTGTGTCACCGTCACCCTGTATCCGTCCTCGTGGAAAAGTTCCGCCATCTTATTGGCAATTGCCACTGACCTGTGATGACCGCCTGTGCATCCAAATGCGACATTTAGATGATACTTTCCTTCATGGATGTAGCCAGGAATCAAATCCTTGAGCAATGCGTGATACTTCTCTACGAACTCATTTGCAAGGTCCGACTTAAATACGTAGTTTACAATCTTTTTATTGTTACCGGTGAGTTTCTTAAGGCTCTTTACATAGTATGGATTCGGAATGAATCTAACATCCACCATGATATCCGACTCGCTCGGAATTCCGTATTTAAAACCAAATGAAGTCACGTTGATGTTAAACTGATTCCCTTCCTTGCCTAGAAATATTCTCCTCATCGCTAGGTTGAAATCCGCAACTTTCATAGTACTAGTATCGATGATGTAATCCGCCTTCTTGCGCACGCTTTCCAATCTTGCGCGCTCCTCTTCAATTACAGCTTGTGTAACTTTTCCGCTTGCGAGGGGATGGTGTCTTCTCGTTTCGTTGAATCTTCTAACCAGCGTCGGTGTAGAAGCATCTACGAAAAATACCTCGCTCTCGATTTGCTCGCTACTTTTGAGCTGATCTATAACTTCGACTAGGTCAGAGAAAAACTCACCGCCACGGACATCGGCAACGAACGCGATCTTGTCCATGCCATTTGTCATCGAAAGTTCCACGAAATTCATTACCAGCTTAGGCGGCATATTATCGATGCAGTAGTATCCTTGATCCTCCAGCCAATCTGCTGCCTTCGTCTTGCCTGCACCAGACATACCTGTGACTATGACAATCTTCATCTCTTACCTCTTCTCAATATTGACAATTCTCTCTAGATCAAGCCCTGCTTCCAGAGCTCTTTCCACCCCAGCAATATAATTACCCACTTTGTCAGGCACATGCGCATCGCTACTTATGGCAAATTTCACGTCATAATTCGCTGCTATTTCAATCTCTTCCTTGGTGAGATGAGTGTGTCGTGTACTGATTTCCATTAGAGTGTTCGTCTCTTCGCAAGCCTTGCAGAGCTCTTTCATATCGAATGGTCCTTTGTCACCAGGGTGAGTCAAGAGAAATATATCATTCTCATAGAGTGTCCTTATCGCCATATCTGTATTTTTATTTCTGAGACGCTCCCTGCTTCCAGACGGAAGTCCTGCATGCCAGCACACATAGTTTGCAGTCATGTACCCGTGTAGCAAGCCGTAGTGATAGCCCACATTGATGATATCAAATTTTTTTATATCCTCATTTTTGATATCAAGTCCATTAGGTGTGTTGATAATATTAGCCTCAACACCCAACAGAACCTTGACATTTGGAAACTTTCTCATCGCCTCTTCAATGTCTGCTCGCATCGCCGAAAGTTTATCCATCTTGAGTCCATAGAACTTGTGCCCCGGTCCATGATCAGTAATCGCCAACTCACGTAGCCCCTTAGCTGAAGCTGCAGCGACATTATCAAGAACAGTCCCCTTGCCATGTGCATATATCTTACCGTGCGAATACCTCGTGTGAGTGTGGTAGTCCGCCGTCAATTTATATATTTTCTTAATATTTTTTTCCATCAGCTTATCGCTTCCTTTTCCCAAATCCCCTTTTAAACTTTATTCCGCATCGATAATTCTGACCTCAGGCTCGAGTTTGATGCCCGAATGCTCCTCTACTTCCTGAGCTACGATATCGATTAAACCTCTCACGTCCTTAGAGGTCGCACCTCCGATATTGATAACGAATCCCGAATGCTTCTCGGACACCTGTGCACCTCCGACCGTCCTGCCTTTTAGTCCAGCGTCCTCAATTAGAGCTGCAGCGTATCCCCCGACAGGTCTCTTGAATGTACTGCCTGCACTTGGGAAGTTTATTGGTTGCTTTGTCCTACGCTTCTCGGTGAAATCATTCATTCTCTCACTAATTGATTCCTTGTCATCCTTATGCAATCTGACCCTTGCATAAATTGCAATATCATCATTATGTTGCAGTACACTATTCCTATATGAGAACTCCATCTCCTCACCAGACAGCTCATACACAGTGCTTCCGTCTGACTTCATCAAGGTAACACTCTCAATTACATCCTTTATCTCTCCGCCGTATGCACCAGCGTTCATGAAGAGTGCGCCACCAAATGTTCCCGGGATTCCCGAAGCAAATTCGAGCCCTGCTAGTCCGTTATCTCTAGCAAAGTTAGCGGTGCTCGACAACATACGAGCTGCTCCAACTCTGATTGTCTCACCTATAGAGTCCACAACTTCGATATGTTCAAAATTGCCTCCAAGTTTAACTATCACTCCACGGAATCCTTCATCAGCGAAGAGTAAATCAGACCCATTTCCAACCAACATATATCTAATATCTTCATCATGAAACAGTTTCAGCAATCCGCTCAGTTCTTTTTCATTACAGACGATAACAACTACATCCGCTGGTCCACCGATATGAAAGGATGTATGCTTGCTCATAGGCTCATCCACTCTTATCTGATTCTCAGGTACAATCGTGTTTATTTTATTTATTAGTTTTGTTTGTAGCATGTTCTTCTCCGAATAACTCACTTTCTTCAATACCGAACTTAGCATAATCTGCGTACGACTTGATATCAGTTTTCTTACCTCGTTTTTTCAGCTTGTTGTTGGTTAGCTTGCCAGCATATCTGTAGAATACTGCAAATACTGGAACCCCTAGCGCCATGCCTAAGAATCCAAACAAACCGCCACCGATAAGGACTGCTATCAGCACCCAGAAGCTACTTATTCCTATTGCACTGCCAACAATCTTAGGTCCGATTACATTCCCATCAATCTGTTGAATCACTAGTATCATAATGACGAAATACCCCGCCTTCACAGGGTCTTCTAGCATAAGCAAGCATATCGATGGAATAGCCCCTAGAAACGGCCCGAAGAATGGAATCACGTTAGTTACACCGACTATTACTGCAATCAGTAGTGCAAGTGGCATGTTGAACACAAGCATACATATATAAGTGAGAATTCCAATTATTATGGCATCGAGAATTCTTCCCACAATGAAGCCGATAAATGTCTCATTTATAATCTTTGCAAACTCATACAGGCTTTTTGACTTCTGTTCAGAGCAGGTCGCAGCTACAACTTTGCGAGTGTTTGCAAATATTATTTCTTTATAGTTAAGAAGATAGATTGAGATGAGTATTCCGACGAAGAGATTGGCACTGCCACGAACAACACTAATAATCTGCGCTGAAACCATACTTGCAACATTCTGGAAATTATCCTTAAGAAGATTGTCTCTTATCCAGTCGATAATCTCACTCGTTCCTGCATTTGCCGCCTCATTAATCCACTTAACAATCTGAGGGAAATTCTGCAGATGGTGTTCAGACCATGATGAGAAATACACTAGTCTCTGCGGCATAGTGTTCATTAGATTGACGATGCTAATGACAATCTGTGGCACTACGAAGTACCCTATAAGCGCAAAGAATGCTATGATTATCAGTATCGATATTGCACTCGCACCGATTTTGGCTATGGCTAGGTTTCTCTTCATGCGTGTATTCAAATCTTCCTGTGGCATATTGCGTCTACCTGCCAGCTTGATGCCAAATGGTCCCTTGAAATCTTCAGAAGAAAGATTACTACTATCTCTAAGTTTCGTATAAATGGTCTTCACAAGCTTGTTATATATCGGGCACAAAAGGAATGCTATGAACACCCCAATGTACACCGGCATCAAAGTCTTGTTAATCGTCGCCATGCCGGCGGTGAATCTCGTCTTATTAAGCACATTTGACAGCATGATAAGTACGGAACCGCTGATAATCAATGCAATTGAAGCTTTGATATATGGACTTTTTATAAATTTCCTTAGCAAAATTCTACCTCTCTATCTGCACACATATATACATAATTATATTACTATAAAATGCACGTCTTTTGTGGCTCTCTTTGTGAAAATACAAGGGAATTCACCATATAGGTTGTATTGCTGATATTTTAGATTTCTATTTGAAGTACCTTTCCTACACTGTTATGATAATAATGTATATTTTATTTTGAATTATTAGTCTGGAGGTGTCACAAGATGAGACTAGATGCAGCAGGTAAGGCATGCCCAATCCCTGTAATTATGGCAAAAAAAGAATTAGATAATGGTACTCAGGGCCTCGAGATTATCGTTGACGGACAGACACAGATCGATAACCTAGAGAGACTCGGTAATGCATATGGCAGGCCTACAAGTTCGTCTCCAGAGGGAGACAAATTCCTCGTAAGCTTTGCTGATGGAGACGGGAAAGTTCCTGAGAGCGCAAACAGCTTTTTAGATGAGAGCTACGCTGTATTTTTTAACAAGGATTCCGTAGGTAATGGCAACCCAGAGCTCGGACTTAACCTTGCAAAAATGGCTATATTTACGCTATCTGAGGGAGAGAATATTCCTTCTTACGTTCTATTTATGAATGACGGTGTAAAGCTAACCACTGGAATTGAGGAGCAGATTGTCGATAATCTAAATACCCTAATTGAAAAGGGAACTAAGGTTCTCGTATGCGGGACTTGTCTCAACTTCTACGGAATTAAGGACGACTGCAAAGTTGGAACTATAAGTAATATGTTCGACATACTCGGAGCTATGCAAGAAGTGTCCAAGGTTATCACTCTGTAATGTTGGAGTAAATATTTTATGACTGAAGAGTATTATCTATATACATTTGAGTCTACTCATGGCGCTATAGCTACTGAAAAGCTTCTAAAACCTCTCGGTTGTACCATCATGCCCGTTCCTCGCCATATCTCGACGAGCTGTGGGATTTCTGTGAGAGTTACTGTTGATAAGTTCGATAGTTCAAAGGAGATTTTTCTCGGTCATACTGACCTGTCACCTGATGAATACCATGTGTATCACATCATCGATGATAAATCGGACAGAGAACACGGCTTCAAATTCGAGCAAGTTAAGCTGTAGTTGTGCCAATAGCTTGGGTTAGAAAAATATACTCATAACCACCAGCTCAGCTGGTGGTTTGTTTTTGCCCTATAAGGGGATTTTACCTGCTGCATCTTAAGATGTGTTGAAAATATTCTCCAACCGCACGTACTTTCCTATATGGCAACCTCCTTTGTTATTTGATGTGGTTGGCGAACCAACATTGTGATAACATTGGAGTTTTTTCTTGAAGCTAAAACATTATCAAGTAAAAGAGCGAAGCCTATGCCCCGCTCTTATTACTACTATTACTTGATTTAATATCCTAGGCTCTAGGTGCTTGCTAATCTCCTAGTTTGCCTTATGCGTATCCTACGCAACACTGACGCCAATCGTCACGATAGACTCTTTTCCAGTGCTGTGTGAGATTACTTTTACCTTGACTAAGGTATATCCGTTCTTCGACATGTCTGGGTGGTCGAGCACCTCCAGCGTTACGCTGCCGTCATTTGGGAAGTTTGAGATGAGCGCCTTGTACTCGTCAAGCGTGGGTTCTGCATCTCCAACCTTCTTGTTGATTATCTTAGATGACAGCACTGGCGTGAATTCATCCTCAACTTCTGTTCCCTCTTCAGGATTTCCTTCATCGTGGTTATCGTCACCTGTGCCAGGATTATCATTGACCACATCTTCTACAAATGTGATATAGAGAGCGAAGTTAGCATTCTTATTCTTTTCATACTCCTTATTGACACAATTGAAGCTGAATTTGTATCCATATTCATCTATCTTGAATCTGCTCTCATACTTGTATTGCTTGCCGCTAACAGATGTCGTTCTGAATATAGCTTTCTTGCCAAAGTATTCCTTTTTGAGCTTTATCGTCTGTCTGTATGCTATATTATTGCTGTTTTCTTCAGACTTAGCAGGGTCAGTTACCTCTTCCCAAGTTTTTCCGCCATCGAAACTGTATTCCATCTTAGTGATGTAATCTGTGCTGTAAGATTCAAAGAATATCGCAAACTCTGTGCGTCTCTTGGAGCCCTTATGCGTAACTCTAGCGATTAACGCCTGGCTCTTCGTCTCATCCGAGAGATTCATCTTATCGTAAAGCTTCTCACCAGTGTCCCTGTTGGTCACTTCTATTCCGTACTTGCCAAACTCAGAGTATGGAACCTCAATCTTAGTGCCATCTTCTTTAACAAGCTCAACTTTAATGCTCGATAAATCAAGAGGCTTCGCAATATCGGACTTTAGAACTCTCTGACCTGTATATCCGTTCACTTCCGTAGGCTCTAGCATTTTGATATCGGTTATATCATTGCCCGTCTTCTTGTCGTTCTCCGAAAGCTCTAGGGCATTATCCACGGATAATCCAACTCCACCTGTAGTTAGCGTAGCACCAGATATTGCATCCATCATCTTCTTGCATTTATGATGCTCTCCCAGATACTGTCTGATAACCGGCGAAACCAGTTCGGCTCTTCTCGCATCGGTAATCTTGCTCGCATACTCTTTGCCTAGAAGCTTCTCTGCTTCCTTGGCGTGATCCTTTGCTCCAGCAATCTGGTCAATATATTTTCTGTACAACTTGAGAATGGCGATGTTTCTCTTACCGGCTTCTCCGCAAAGATATGGTATTACTCTCGATGAGATACCCATGTAGTCTAGGCCTGAGTAGCCCTGACCTTCGACGAATACGATGCTCTCGATGACGTTGTTCTTGATATTGACAACAGTCTTAACTCCGCCTCTAGCCTCATCGAATCCGTCACCGAGTCCAATGAACTGGCCATCCTTGAGCTCTCCAGTTCTCATGAACTCATTTATCTCTTTTTCTACCTTAGCATCTAAATCCAGTGTAGGAGCTGCCTGTTCCCCAGGGTTTGCACTAGGGGTAGTGCCAGGTTTTTCGCCTGGTTTCACATCAGGCTTTGTATCTGGCTTAGACGGCTTTACGGATGGCTTCGACGGACTTACAGCTGGTGTAGTGTTGGTTCCGTTCTTTATCCCTCTCGAAGTTGCTACATGATTCTGTCCTCTGTTATGAGAAACAACTTTTCTAGCTCTCTGCCCATCGCCCGAGTTTCTGTTTAACGCGCTGTTACCGCTTCCCCCGTTACTATTAGTCTCATAGTCCCCTGCAGTACCCTTATCTTCACTCTTCTGTGGCATATTTTGCTCATCAGCTATGTCTGTCTGTTCTTTCTTGTGGGAAACTGCAGACTTCTCTGGTTTCTCATCTCCACCTCTGAACATAGCAAAAGCGATTCCCCCAGCCACTGCTAGGATGAGTGCGCCGATCAATATCGGCTTTAAGATCGCGTTCTTACCCATTCATTCCTCCTAAAATGATTGTTAGTTATATTGAACTAAAGTTAACCATGACTAACTTTAGTATATCATAGAAATTCATGTAATTTACATCAATCTTTTAAATCACGTGTATTTTATTTGTTTATTTGCCGTAAATGCACATGCTATAACGAGTAGCGTTTTTTTACTACATGTAAAATGATTGTTCCATTAATTTATCTCACATAAAACAAAAGATGCGCTGTCGCGCATCTTTTGTTCGTGAAAGAAAGTACTTTAATGATAAGTTATCAGTTTTATTGTATATTATTTTTTCTTTTCTATAACCTTGTGCTTTTCTTCATCTCTAGTGTGCTCTATATGTAGAACCATACCTGTGAGTGCGAAGAGTGCGATAACGTTAGGGATTACCATCAGCTGGTTAAACATATCTGAGAGCTCCCACACGAGGTCATTCGAAGCACATGTACCTAGGAATATGAATACGAGCGCAACTGCTGTATATACCTTTACTGCCTTCTCTCCGAACATGTAGATCATGTTAATCTTGCCGAACATGTTCCAACCGAGGATGGTTGAAAATGCGAAGAAGAACAGGCAGACAGCCACGAACATAGGCCCTACCTTCTCGCCAAAGGCTGATGCAAATGCAGTCTGTGCGAGATTTGTCTTATCTATTCCATAAGGAATAACTCCGCCAGAGATAGCTCCGTCCTCTGTGTACATAGTCGAAATAACCACTAGCGCATTGAGTGTTAGGATAACGAATGTATCTACGAATACGCCTATCATAGCCACAGTACCTTGATCGTGAGGGTTCTTTACGTGAGCCTGAGCGTGAGCATGTGGAGTTGAACCCATACCAGCCTCATTCGAGAATAGTCCCCTCTTAGCTCCCTGCGAGATAGCAATCTTAAGAGCCATACCAAAGCCTCCTCCGATAATAGCCTGTGGCTCGAACGCATACTTGAAAATCATACCAAATGTAGCAGGGATGTACTTTATGCGCATTATCAGAAGAATCAGTCCTCCTAAGATGAATATTGCCGCCATGATTGGTACAATCTTCTCTGTAACTGAAGCTAGTCTCTTAGTTCCACCTAGGAAGATAAATCCGCAGAGTATAACCAGAACAACACCAACTGTCCATCCAGGTACTCCAAATGCAGTGCTAAATGTAGCTCCGATGGAATTCGACTGTACCATACAGCCGAAGAATCCGAGCGCGAGCGTGATAGCTACTGCAAAGAAACCTGCGAGAAACTTTCCGAAGCCGCCTTTGAATGCAGTTCTGATATAATAAACAGGACCGCCGAGGAATTCGCCTGACGGCGCCTTCTGTCTTGTCTCAATTGCGAGTGTAGCCTCTGCATATATTGTAGCCATTCCGAAAAATGCGATAACCCACATCCAGAAGATTGCTCCCGGACCACCGGTTAAGATGGCTCCTGAAGCACCTACGATGTTACCAGTTCCAACCTGAGCTGCAATAGCGGTCGCAAGAGCCTGAAATGAACTCATGCCGTTATCGTGCTTATGGCCTCTAAGGGATATTCCGCCGAAGGTTCTCTTGAATCCCTCTTTGAAATATCTGACCTGGACAAATCTAGTCTTAAACGTATACCATAGTCCAACACCTAACAACATGAACACCAAAACATAGTCTGATAGATAAGCATTTATCTCTTGCACAATTGGAAGCATCTGTTCTCTCCTTTAACTAAATAATTCCTAACTACTAGTCGTTATGATTCCTAGCATTATGTACTTTTATAAGTGCATCACAAAATTATATTAGCAAAGAGATATATTTGTGTCAACACATAAATTATTTTTTATTTTGCTGTTTTATAGAACAGTTTATGGCTTATATTTTGTATTGCACTACAACTAAATCCATCCTATTCTCTACACATATAAGCGAGAGGAGCACCTTTCGGCACCCCTCTCGCAGCACAGTATTATTTAAACCTGTTTAGCAGGTATTTCTACTATGATTAAGTTCACTTAATGAACTAGACTGTTTTAGTGCAACTTATTAGTTCCAAACTTCGTCTTCTCATTGTACTTTTTATCAAAAGCTTCCCTAGATAGAACCCTGGTACTTAGAGAAGACCTAAAGCTTGTATTTATAGTATTTGAGTACTTTCCTGTTACTGTAACCACTACTTCACTATTTCCCTTAATCTTGGTCTTTCCATTAACCTTGATTGTAACCGTCTTACCTTTTGAATCTACAACCTTGCCACCCTTTTCTACATTCAGGTTCGATACTGTAGTGCTCTTGGTTACAACCCACTTAGAGGACTTATCTAAGTTTACTGTTAACGGTGACTTTGATTTGCTTCCTGCCGAATTATTTTCGATAGTTGCAGAGCCTGTCCACTTCGAATTCTTAAAGAGATACAAGTTTACATTGCTTATAGTATCTACGGTAATATTTCCCTTAAGAGTCTCTTTAATTCCTGTAAATGTCACCTTTCCTCCGTTACTACCCTGGCTACCCCAGCTATTGGAGTTATTTCCACTAGCATTGATTAAATCTACCTTAGAACTGTCAAAGTCAAGCTTCGTATTCTGAAGAACTACCTTGGCATTGGTGTTAGTCACGTAGAACATCGCTCCGCTTGAAATTGTCGACTTAAGTGTAGAATCTACTGCTTCAAAATCTCCTAGCTTAGAGCTTGCCGTTTCCGCATCTCCAGATGTTGACTGATAGATGATAACTCCGTTCTTGATAGGATCGCTTCCAGAAATCGCATCATTTGTGCTTGTAAGCGACGAGTTGTATATCAGAATTCTGTTCTTCCCCTCTATACCTGCTATCTGACTTCCTGTCGCAGTGCCTCTTATAGCATCCACTTCAATGTCTCCTGTAGAGTAGATTAGAGGCGATCCTGAACCGGCCGTCTTAAATGTACTATTAGTCACAGAGATATAACCGCCACCACGATCTGTCGCTACAGCTGCACTGTGAGCGCCCTCTGTGCTTATGTTCATCTTGTTTGCATAGATTACACCGCCATAAGTTGCATCGAGCCCTCGCGAATTTCCACCCTTCTTGGTAGTGATTTTGACATCGTTTGTGTATACCGTAGCATTGTCTGTTGAAAATATACCGTTACTTCCTTCACTAGTTGAAGTAATCGATGATTTCGAGAGAAATAGTTTAGAGCCCTTTCCAATTGCTAGAGCAGATGAGTTAATGCCGTAAAAGTTAACGTTATCTCCGTTAGTATCGTCTCCAGACTTCATGATCTTAGAGTTCTTAACCGTCAGAGTTCCACCACTCTTGGCAAGAAGTGTATTTACGTCTGCAATTGTAGACTTAATAGTCTTATTGCTTGCTTTAACACTCTTATTGTTTGCAGTTAATTCACCCTTGTTAGTACCGCTGTAGTCATAGTTCTGTGTGTTAGCTCCTCCGCCTTGTCCACCTGATGGTGGCTGGCCTGGTGCGCCATTTTGACCACCTGCCGAAGGTTGTCCGCCACCTTGCCCATCCGATGGTGGTTGGCTTGGTGCCCCATTTGATGAATTGCTACTGGACTCTGAATCATTCTTGCTCTTATCTTTTGCTGATTTCTTCGTTTTCGATGATTTATCCGACTTGCTCTTAGATTTACTTGAGTCACTGTATATCTTTGACGGGCTCACATATGTGAGTTTAACCGAGCTATCTGCCGCCGAAACCTGCCCTGATAATGAAGACCATCCACTTAATGCTACTACAGCTATCATCACAGCTATAAGCGCTACTGCTAGCTTGTTCTTGATTACAGCCTTACGCATTTTGTCCACATCCTTTCATGATTCCTTGTTTAATTTTACATGTTAGATAATTGCTTTTAGCTAACTTAGCTTATACATATTATGCATAGCGAACTTGTAGCAAAGCTGTTCACTATCTGAAAGAAAGATATGGCAAATTGGTGTTTCTATGGACTTAATTATGAATATATGTGTAAAAACCATGTACTAAATATTATTTTTTATGCATGAAAAAACACGACCAGCATACCGCAAGTCGTGTCTAATCGCTATATTCGATTGTACGAACCTTTTTTACGCCTGAGCTGTTGCCTTCGCTTTTGCTTCAGCTGCCTTAGCAGCCTTCTCAGCCTCAGCCTTCTTCTTGGCATTGATTGCCATCTTAGCGTGTCTCTCATTGTAGCTATTAATTGAACCGGTAGGACAAACGCTCATGCACATTCCGCAGTTCTTGCACTTCTCATAATCTATAGCTGCTACGTTGTTATTAACGTGAATTGCATCGAATTTGCATGTCTTCTCGCACTTACCACATGCGATACATCCGTTTGAGCACTGCTTACGAGTAACTCCACCCTTCTCAGTGTTCATGCATAGTACATGTACTTCCTTCTTATAAGGAACCATCTTGATGATAGTCTGTGGGCATGTAACCACGCACTTGCCACATGCAACACATGTGTCCCTGTTAACCTTAGCAACTCCGTCTATAATACCGATAGAATCAAATTCGCAGACACCTACGCAATCTCCAAGACCGATACATCCCTGTGAACAAGCTGAATTGCCGTTAAAGAATGTCTTAGCACCTGCACATGACTGCATACCCTGCCACTCAAGAATCTTCTTGGAAGCATCGCATGTTCCATTACACATTACCTGTGCAATCTGTTTATCTGTACCGCCAGCAGCACGACCGAGTATGTTAGCAATCTGCTCTGCACAAGCGGCTCCACCTACTGTACAAGCACTACAGCTTGTTGACTCATCATTAACTACTGCGTTTGCATAGTCATCACATCCAGCAAATCCGCATCCACCGCAGTTCGCGCCAGGCAGAATCTCTCTTACCTCGGATACTCTCTCATCTACTGGAACATAGAAAGCGTGTGAAGCGATTACTAGCAAGAGAGAAGCTATGAATCCTGCACTAACTACAAGTGCTACTGCTGTTATAATTGCATTCATCTGTACCCCTCCTTACTGGAATAATCCTGAGAATCCCATGAACGATAGCGAGAGGATTGTTGCACTTACGAGTACCATTGGAACTCCCTTAAATGCAGCAGGCACACCCTCTTCATTCCACAGCTTCTCTTCACGAACACCTGCAAACAGTACCATCGCAAGACCGAAACCTACTCCGGCTCCAGCTGTGTAAACGATAGCCTGAATGTATGTGTAGTTATAGTTGATAGCGTTGATTGTCGCACCAAGGATAGCGCAGTTTGTTGTGATCAGGGGCAGGTAAATACCGAGCGACTTCTGAAGCGCCGGCATGAACTTCTTCATGAACATCTCAACGAACTGTACCAGAGCCGCGATTACAAGAATGAACACTACAGTCTGTAAATATGCGATATCTAGCTTATTAAGTATCTGCTGAATTGGCCATGTTGTAATCTCCGCAATTACCATTACGAATATTACCGCACCACTCATACCAACAGCCGATTCCATCTTGTTTGAAACTCCGAGGAATGAACAGATTCCGAGGAACTGTGATAGCAGGAAGTTATTTACAAGAACGATTGACATAAAGATGATAACTAAATTTAACATTATGCCTCAGCTCCTTTCTCCTCTGCTGCAACTTCCTTGGCTTCTGCCAGGTTGCACGAATTATACATTGGGCATGTGCCACAGCTGAACGACTTCTTCTTAAGTGCTTTACCGTTAGTTAGTAAGTTGAGCACTGCGATGAGAACTCCAAATACGAAGAATCCGCCGGGTGCCAGGTTAAAGAATCCGATTGGTGTGAACCATGAACCGAATACAGTCATTCCAAACCATGTTCCTGCTCCGAGCAGCTCTCTGATTGTACCCATTACTGTAAGTGTGAGTGTGAATCCGAGACCCATTCCGATTCCGTCCAGTGCAGAATCAAATACAGTGTTCTTGTTAGCAAATGCCTCAGCTCTTCCGAGGATGATACAGTTTACTACGATTAGAGGGATGAACAGACCGAGCGACTTGTAAAGTGCCGGAACATATGCCTCCAGCAGGAATTGAACTACTGTTACGAATCCGGCGATTACTACGATGTAGCAAGGGATTCTAACTTTGTCGGGAATAACCTTACGAAGTAATGAAATTACCACGTTAGCTGCAATCAATACCGCTGTAGTTGAAAGGCCCATGCCAAGACCGTTCGAAGCGGATGAAGATGTAGCCAGCGTAGGGCAGGTACCGATGAGGAGAACCAATACCGGGTTCTCTTTAATGATACCGTTAGTGATAATAGCTAACTTACTCTTATTACTCATTTATTTAGCCCCTCCCATAGCCTTGTACTGTTTTAGACCGGCGAAAACAGCCTCGTGAATAGCCTGTGAGGAAATCGAAGCACCGGTTATGTATTTAACCTTCGACTTTGAATCCTTGATAGTCTCACTTCCAAGATCTGAAAGTCCCTTGTACTGACCAAGGTGCTTTGGATCCTGAGCCTTCGTACCGATACCAGGTGTGTCCTGAGCGCTCATAATCTTAACGTTAGTGATTTTACCCTTGTTGTCGATACCTACCATAGCAGTTAGAGTACCACCATAGCTGTTTGAGTTTACAGTTACTACCACACCTGAGCCATTAACAGCCTTCGATGCCTCTGTAACGTAAATCTTATTCTTCTGAACTACTACGAGCCTGCCGTCGTAATTCTTGAATTCGCCTTTTGCCTCCGGAATCAGCTCGGATTTAGCCTTGTTAGACTCCTTGAGATTGTTCTTATCGATGATTGGCTTCGTAACACCGTACGCCATAGCGAGTGCAAATGTAACTACAAAACAAATCAGTACCAGCACGAGGATTGGCGAAATGAAACTTGAAAATGCGCTTTCTTTTTTCTTCATTATTTCGCACCTCCCTTTACATAGCTCTTATATGACCATCTGTTGATAAGTGGTGTACAGATGTTCATCAGTAGGATTGAGAAAGAAACACCTTCTGGATAGTTACCCCATAAACGGATAGCCATTGTGATAACTCCGCATCCGATACCGAATAGAATCTGACCTCTTGTTAGCTTAGGCGATGTTACATAGTCTGTAGCCATGAAGAATGCACCGAGCATCGCACCACCTGCACAGAGATGGAAAATAGCCATATTGAAGTCACCCTTGTAATATACAAGAGCGATTACAAATATAGTTCCGAGGAATGCACATGGAATTGCTGGGGAGATAACCTTTCTCCAGATTAGGAAAAGTCCACCAACGAGAATCGCAAGAGCACTTACTTCACCGAGTGATCCGCCAGTGAATCCTAAGAACATATCCGCATTGGATGGAAGATCAGACTTGCTAGCGCCACCAGCGACGAGTGCTAGAGGTGTAGGACCTGTTAAAGCATCAGTCTTAGCTGCCATTCTTGGAAGTGGCCATGTTGTCATCTGCGCTGCGAACGAGATGAATAGGAAGATTCTGGCAGTGATTGCCGGATTAACGAAGTTTCTTCCTATTCCACCGTAGAGCTGTTTAATAACAACGATAGCTACAAAACATCCTATTACTGCCATCCACAGCGGGAAGCTGGATGGAACGTTAAATGCAATCAATAGTCCTGTTACTGCTGCACTTAGGTCGCTGATTGTTTGAGGCTTCTTAGCAAGCATATTGTATAACCATTCGAAGCCTACACTGGCAACTATACATACAGCTGCAAGAAGCAGAACTCTAGATCCAAAAATATATGTGCTGGCTACTAGTGCTGGAAGCATAGCAAGCAGAACAGTTCCCATTAATTTGGTAGTATCTTCATCTGTAACGATATGTGGAGATGTGGATACTATCAGATTGTTATGAAATTTCTTATTATCCATTCTTCTTCGCTGCCTCCTTTACCAAGCCTTTCGCGAGCTTATTGGTAAAGCTCAAAGGTCTTCTTGCAGGACATACGTAAGAGCAGCTTCCGCACTCCATACACTGCATAACCTTGAACTTATCAAGTGACTCTGCGTCATGTCTCTCATAGAAATCTGCGTAGAGCATAGGAACGAGCTTGAATGGACATCCGTGATGACAACGACCACAGTTGATACATCCAGTCTCGGTCTTAACAGTAGCTATCTCCTTGCCGAAGCATAGGAGTGAACCAGTATTCTTAACAGTTGGAGTCTCATCTGAATGAGTTGCACGACCCATCATAGGTCCACCCATTACGATTTTCTTAGGCTCCTGCTTGTATCCACCGCAAAATGCTACTACATCAGCGATGCGTGTTCCGATTGGAACAAATACGTTCTTAGGCTCAGCAACAGCATCTCCATCAACAGTGATTCTTCTCTGAACGAGAGGCATACCTGTTCTGAAGTACTGTCCCAGAATTCCGATTGTTGAAACGTTACATAGAATAACGCCAAGCTGTGCAGGAAGAACACCAGCATTCATAACCTTGCCAGTAGTCTCATATACGAGCACACGCTCAGCTCCCTTAGGGTATCTCGACTGCAGCTTGAACACCTCGATGTTGTCGATACCGTCCTGCTGAATCAGCCTATTTAAATTTTCGATAGCGTCAGGCTTGTTCTCCTCGACTCCGATGATACCTTTCTCTAGGTTCAGATACTTCATAGTTAGAAGCATACCGTCGAGAATATCCTGTCCATCCTCTACCATAATTCTGTTATCACCTGTGATGAATGGCTCACACTCAGCACCGTTGATAACTAGGGTAGTACATTCGTCTAGATTCTTTGGATCCATCTTGATGCTTGTTGGGAACGAAGCACCTCCTAATCCAACCATACCACTAGCTCTTACTGCCTTGACAAAATCAGCATGACTCTCAATGTGAGGAACCTGAACCTCTTCACTGATTTCCTGCTTCTTATCAGTCTCAATAACGATATGTGTCTCCATTCCGCCCATCGATGAACGCACTGATGTGATATCAGTAACTGTTCCAGATACGCTGGAATGAACTGGAGCACTAACGAAAGCTTCTGTGTCACCGATCTTCTGACCGACCTTGACATAGTCGCCCTTTGCTACGAGAGGCTGACAAGGAGCACCAATACTCTGCGACATGCAGATTTCAACCACATCTGGAATTGGCATCACTTCGGTCTCGCGACCTGCAGTATTCTTGTGATGCTTAACCAAAATGCTTGGTAAATGTTTACCTTGGCTCATCCTTAAGAACCCTTCCTTTCTTAGATTCGTACAAATAATATCCATTGCATAAGAAAAATTATACATCAAAATTTCCTATAAGTCACCTCAAATTTCCTTGAAAAGTACACAATCGCTTTCAACTTTAACACGTCCTTCTTCATCTACCCCTAGAACCACATGTTGTGCTACTAGTTGGTCTCGGACGTACAAGATAACCGATTTGCTTAGCACTTCACCAGGGCATGCGATGGGGCTCCCAGGAGGATAAGGGATGATGGACTCATAGAGAACTCTTCCCTCTGCATTATATAAAGGAATCTCTTCATAAGCATCTGGAATCTTGCGCTGCTCTAGCTGCTCCGTAAACACGGAATTTGATGATGGTGTCATTTGGGCTTCAGACTTAACTGCCGTGTTAGGATTCTTCTGGTCGGCAGTCTCGGCGTCAGAATCTGTTTCAGAGACAGTGTTTTCCGATTTCGCAGCTTGTATTCTGCCGCTATACTGTACCGAGAGGTCACGCAGGGCGGTCAGCACATCTTCGTAGTCGCCTCTCTCGTTTCCGATTCCAGTCATCAGCATTACATAGTCGCCATGCGTGAGTTCCACCCAGATGTTCCTCTTCTCGAGCTCCTCCGCGAGCTCCGGACCGCTGAGGCCGAGAGCTGACATTGTGATATTGACCTTGGTTTTATCAAGGCCGATGCGATCGATGAGCCCGAGGCCGGCGATTCGGGCAGCCTCCTGATAGAAGTATTTGATATCTGTATCCCAGTTCTTGATGAGATTGTAGCCATCCATCCTTAGTATCTGCTGATTGATGTCAAGGCTGCCCATCATCAGGTAGCTTGGACTCGTAGTCTGTAGCATGCGGAGGAACTCGCTTATACGGATAACATCTGTTCTCTCGGTGCATATGTTGAGAATTGCAGAGCCAGTGAATGATAGCAAGGTCTTATGCGTGCTATCCACCACAATATCTGCTCCGCAATTCTCTGCTGCTCGGTGCGGGAGCCCATCCTCACTGCGCAGATAGTCAAAGAACTTAAGGTGCGCACCGTGCGCCTGATCGACAATCAAAATCCTGCCGTGCAGGTGAACGATGCTGGCAATCCGCTCGATATCAGATAGCACCCCATAGTAGTTCGGACTAGTCACCAGCACGGCTTTGATATCAGGATCTTCTATCAAAGCTCCCTCGATCTTATCTGGATCTAATCCTAACTGAAGACCAGTTTCATCATCTATCTCAGGCATTATGTAGACCGGATCTATCCCTCCAAGTCTAAGAGCTCCATATACCGATCTATGAGAGTTTCTTCCCATAAGGAGCTTGTCGCCTCTTGGAACACTCCCTAGTATCGCAGCCATGAGTCCAACGCTGCTGCCATTTACAAGGATTTCTGTATGCTTTGCACCATATAGACCAGCATAGCCTTCCATCATATACTTAATTCGTTCCCGTGGCTGCTGTAGCGCATCAGCACCGGAAATTTCTGTTATATCGTTTCCCACTACGTTCTTGATGAAATCGCCGAAGCCGTATATTCCATACAGCGTGCTTCGCCCTTTATGACCAGGCATATGAAACGAAATAGGGTGAGTCTCCTTATGGTACATAAGGAAGTCGGTCAAGCTGACTCTATCTTTCATTTTGTGGCATCCTCCGTTCCAACTAGTAGCTAAGGAGCAGCTACCTTCCTATAGTAAAAAGCACAACGAACCAATTGCGACCTACCCCGGTCATTTAGTTCCTTGTGCTTATGTCGCATCATATCTGATGAGCTTCGCTCGTTTTCCAATTCGACTCTCGATTGGGCAATTTAGTAAACTTTACTTAATCACGTCTATTCCGACGTAAGATTTCAGTGCCTCTGGCACTACTACAGTTCCGTCTTCCTGCTGGAAGTTTTCTAGGATAGCTGCTACAGTTCTGCCTACCGCAAGCCCAGAGCCGTTCAGAGTGTGTATGAATTCTGGCTTTGCCTTCTTCTCTCTTCTGAAGCGGATATTCCCTCTTCTAGCTTGATAGTCTTCAAAGTTCGAGCAGCTTGAAATCTCAACGTAACGTCCGTAGCTTGGCATCCACACTTCGATATCGTAAGTCATCGCTGCTGAGAATCCGAGGTCTCCAGAGCATAGTCTAACTACTCTGTAAGGAATGCCTAGCTTCTGTAATACTTCCTCTGCATCGTGCGTGAGTTTTTCGAGTTCCTCATAGGAATTCTCAGGATACGCAAGCTTAACCATCTCAACCTTATTGAACTGGTGCTGTCTAATCAGTCCCCTAGTATCACGTCCAGCTGAACCTGCCTCTTTACGGAAGCATGGCGTATATGCCGTGTAGTACACAGGCATATCCTCTGGTTCGATAATCTCATTTGAACGGAGATTAGTAACTGGAACTTCAGCTGTCGGAATCAAGAAGAAATCCTTTGCAGGCACATAGAACATGTCGTCCTCGAACTTGGGCAGCTGACCCGTGCCTGTCATAGCATCACGGTTAGCCATGAATGGTGGCAAAATCTCAGTATACCCTTGTTCTTCTGTATGGAGGTCGAGCATAAAATTTATCACAGCTCTCTCGAGTCTTGCACCTATGCCCTTGTAAACCGTGAAGCGAGAGCCAGAAATCTTGGTAGCACGTTCAAAATCTAGTATGTCTAGGGTCTCACCGATATCCCAGTGAGCCTTTGGTTTAAATGTAAATTCAGTCGGTTCCCCAAACCTACGGAGTTCGAGATTCTCGCTATCGTCCTCTCCGCTTGGAACATCTGGATGAGGTGTATTAGGGACGTAGAGAAGAGCCTGACGGAGTTCATCTTCAACTTTGCTAACCTCTGCATCTAATACTTTAATCTCTGCACTTAACTCCCTCATCTCTGTAAATAGCGCTGAAGTGTCCTTGCCCTCTTTCTTGAGCTTTGGCACGTCACGCGATGCAGTATTTTGTTTATTTTTTAGCTGTTCAACCTCCGCAAGGAGTTCCCTCCTCTTGGTATCAAACTTTAACACGTTGTCAATGCCAAAGTCACCTTTGCCACGTCTTTCCACATCGGCTTTAACGCTCTCGAAGTTTTCTCTCACTCTTTTGACGTCAAGCATTTCATAACCCCCATATTATTGCATCTTCCTAAATCTATTAAAATAAGTTCTTAATATAAGTATTGTACGCACCTCTAAGCTCCTCAATCTTCTCCTGAATAAGTAGCTCATATCTAGACGCCGCATCAAAATCCGCTGAATCAATCGCTTCTCTCGCGAGCGTCAGAATCGATTTACTATCGATGGAATCTTTACCGAGCGCAATACGCAGGCTGTTGACCCTTCTCCAGTTCATTATATCATAATCAGTCGCTTCGAGCTCATTGTGTCTCTTCTTGCAGTTTCTGACAAAATCCATGGAATTAGGCAAAATCCTGTCACGGAACTCCATAACCCACTTCATCGACATCTGTGCACGGTATGACATTATTACATCTTTAGTCGTCTCATCTCCACCAGTGAGCTTAGCGAGTTCATCTTCGTGTGTGTCAAATGCTTTCAAATTCTCCCACACCGTAGCAGGAGCTTTTCCGAAGAGCTTTTCTCTCTCTTTCTTCGTGAAGTATTCGAAAACGTTGAGTTCACTTCTATATTCCCTATCCTTTGCGAGGTAGAAATCTTCTTCTCCAGCTTTCTTAGAGATAGATACTGCAAGTTCTTCAG
This sequence comes from Mogibacterium neglectum, assembly GCF_030644205.1. Taxonomy (NCBI): domain Bacteria; kingdom Bacillati; phylum Bacillota; class Clostridia; order Peptostreptococcales; family Anaerovoracaceae; genus Mogibacterium; species Mogibacterium neglectum. The sequence goes on along the minus strand of NZ_CP128647.1, from coordinate 153,620 downwards.
GTGTCTTGCCATTAGAGAGTACCGCTTTGATTCCGTCGAGCATAAGCATGAAGGATGCTCCCACAACCAGATATGTGTTGCTATGTGGGTTTGGCGACCTAAGCTCAAACCTTGTAGCCATAGGATTATTCTGGTCTCTGACGAGTCCAATTAGAACCGTTCTATTTCTAGAAGGTGTCACGCAGTCTCGCCCCAGAGATGTTACGATGCAGACCGGCGCCTCGTATCCTGGCTTTAGCCTTCTAAATGCGTCATGAGTCTGTGCCACGAAAGGATTTAAAAGTTCATAGTTATTTAAAATCCCCATGAGTGCTCCGAAACCAATAGGACTCATATATTCATTCATTCTATCCTTTGACTCAAACAGATTCACAGTCTTACCCGACTTAAGCTTTGCAGATACTCCGAGATGAGTATGCTCTCCACTGCCTGCAACACCTGGCATAGGCTTTGCGAGGAACGTTACCTCCAAGTTGTTAGCTCTAAATACATCCCTTACGATATGCTTTATCTGGCCTTCGTTATCCCCAGCCTGCACTGGCGATGAGTACTTCCAGTCAATCTCAAGCTGCTCCATGATATGGTCATAGCTTCCAGAATTGCCCATCTTGGCTCTTACGCCACCTACTTCCTTGTGTCCCATCTCGACACCGAAGCCATAGCGGTCGAGTATCTCAAGAGTCTGTTCAAGAGCCGTATTTACAGGTCCGATAGTCCTTTTCCAGTACTGTTCCTTGAGCTCCTGTGAGGTAGAAAGCTGATCTCTATCCGCTTTGTCATCTGGAGTTTTTACCCAAAACTCGAGCTCAGTTGCACTAGTCAGGTTAACCTCCTCAATATCGTCTACCGAATTAATCCCATCTAGGTAATCCACTACATACGGATACTGCATCAGCATATCTATGAGCTTTGTCTTAAACTTGCATATGGAATCCTTGCAGAAAATTCGCGATCCAACCATCCTATCATTGTTGTGTCTCAGGAAGGATGGGATCCTCAACGTCCCAACTGGTAAACCAGTCGCAAAATCCATGTTGTTAAAATTATACTCGACGTACCAATTCACATCCTTGTCTGGAAGTATATCAACTCTAGCATTTGCAAGGTTTGCAATTTCAGGCAGCGCTACGCTAGAGCCATCGGTCTGAACACCGTCTTCGAGCAATTTCTTCATATCATCGATGAATGTTTTGATTGGAATTTTCTCATCCGTAAAATGACCACCAAGGTCAACGCCCGCAAATGACACGAACTTAACCTCTGGATGTGCACGCAGTACCTCCGCTACCTCTTCAATTCCATGTTCTTCCGCAGGAATTGTAAAGAGCATCTTTTCCAAATCGAAATTTATCATGGCATCTCCTTATCTCGCAAAGTAAAAAGTATTTTAATCCCAGTTCTTATCCAGCCAACTGATCGAGATATCCAGACAGCTCATCTAGATACTCACCGTAAGACTTCCAGTCCCCATTCTTCTGGGCTTTCACAGCATTATCATACGCTTCCTTGGCTTTGCCAATCAGTTCTTTCTGATTGCTCGATCCACTAACCCCACCGGAACCTCCTGAAGAATTGCTGCTGACACTGCCTGAATTCCCTGCTCCATCTCCAAACAAGCTCTCAAGCGCTTCATCCAGGGTGGATGCATATGCTACCTTGTCTCCGTAAGCAACTATTACCCTCTTAACCTCAGGAATCGCTTGATTTGAAGCCTCGAGGTATACAGGCTCTACGTACATTATAGAATTATTTACAGGAATTATAAACATGTCCCCACGCTTATAAGTGGTCCCTGACGAATTCCATAGGGAGAATTCCTTGGCAATCTCAGAGTTCTGATCTATCTGCGCTTCAACCTGCATCGGACCATACACCGTCTTGTTCTTAGGAAACTTATACACCACGAGCTTGCCGTATTCATCTCCATCATTTCTCGCCATCATAATCGCTGTCATGTTCTGTTTAGATTTAGGCGTGAACGGAATCATATTTATAAACTCTTCGCGCTGCTTCCCTGGCAGATTGAAGATAAAGAAGCTAGAGCTCATAGGTCTCTCTTTAGTGCCATATATCTGGTTTGCAACATCCCAGAGATCTTCCTTCTGATAGAAGACCTTCACCTCATTCATATGATACTTGGTGTAAGCACCAGCCTGAATATTGAGGAGCGTAGACGGATACTTGAAATGCTTCTTTAGTCCAGCAGGAATCTTATCCTTGCTCTTGAACAAGGTCGGATATATCTTCGCATATGTCTTTGCAATCGGATCCTTATCATCCACAACGTAGTAATTTACATCTCCATTGTAAGCATCCACAACCACCTTGATCGAATTTCTGATGTAGTTTGTCGTTCCAATCTGACCCGAATAAGGCTCAGAATAAGGATAATTGCTGCTAGTCGTATACGCATCGACAACCCAGTACAGCCTCCCATCCACTATGGTCATGTAAGGATCCTTCTCATATTCGAGATACGGCAAAATCTTATTGACCCTCCCAAGAACATTTCTGTTGATGATGATCCTCGAATCGGAGTTAATGTTCCTCGACACGAGCATCTGCAGGCTTCCCTCTCTGATGGAAAACAGAAGTCTGCTTACAAATCCGAGCTTTATACCCGCCTTACCCTTATACTTGGTATATTTGTTGTTATTCCCATCTGGGTAATCGAATTCCTGCTCATCTCCGTTGACGATTATATAGTTGTTCGTGAGCTCACCGAAATAAATCTCCGGTCTCTTGATCTTGATTTCAGGAATATTTGACTCAGGCGGAATATTCTTAACGAGTACATCAGGTTGTCCACTTGCAGTGACGGAGTTAACCTTAGATATTGCCACTCCATAACCGTGAGTATACTTCAAATGTTTGTTAATCCAAGTATTGCTAATTTTATTCTCGTTAATCTCACGTGTCGATAGATATACCTGTGTTTCAGCACCATTTATATCGTATCTATCTACATCTACATCATTGAAATCGTAGTACTGACGAATACTCTGGGTTTGATTGTAGTAATCCTTTACAGGTTCATAGTCGTTGATTCTGATGTTGCTGATAGTCGGTTTGTTGCTAGCAATATCTGCAGCCGTCAGGTTGTTCTGTGCTGCGAAAGAATCAACCTTGACCTTATCTAGCCCATACGCATGATTCGTATATTGAATGTTGTTCTTGATATATTTGCTTTCTTTGTTGATTTCATCTGGAGCGACTATCAGGCTCTGAACACCAACCCTCAAAATAGTTCCGAGGAAAAGCACCCCTATTATGAGCATCGGAACTCTAAAGAGCTTAAGATAATCCTTATTGTGTACGTGCCTTACCAAGCTAATAGCCCCAGCGACCGCCAGGATCATAACCAGAAGATATACCTTTTGCGTAATAGCAATATCGGTAAATCCAGCACCATAAACTGTTCCAGTGTGCGCATGTAGGAGCGTGAACTGTTTTAACACAAAGTGGATACCTAGCATTATGTAGAAGACAACACCCAAAATCATAGCCTTGCCAGATGCGAGGCTAAATAGATGGTCTACATTTGTCCGGTTGACTTCGCGTTTATTCTCTCGGTGCTCCTTGGCTTGCTGTTTCGCTTTGTCGCCAAATCCTTTTATAACTCTTATTACATCACCAACAGGATCTCTCTTACCGAACGGAATACTATTACCGGGACGACCTTTTTTAACTTCATCATCTGACGAAGCCGACTCCCCTGCCGGAGTCTCTTTCGCTGCATCATTTGCATCAAGGTCTTCGAAAATATCTTTCTTGTCGAAAATATCCGGCTTCCTTACAGAAAGCAGAACAGCATAGTAGATTAACGTTACGATGACAACTCCGATAATCACGAATATTGCAATCGAATTAAGCTTAGTTAGAAATTCGAGCTTGAAGACATAGAACGAAATATCCAGCCCAAAGATTGGGTCCTTTAATCCGAACTTTGAGGAATTTGCAAACATGAGAAATGATTGCCACGTATTCGTAGCTGATACAAATGCTGCCACAAATCCGAAAATCACAGATATCACCCAAGATAGCATGTTTAACTTGTGCATGTCCGGAATTTCGTGTGACTCTATCTTGCTAAAATATCCCTTTCGTAGGCCGTTTAGATAAACACGTACCAAAAGACCGGCAATTATGAATATTACAATCCCAAGCTTTAACTCTGTTACAATCTGCGTCCAGAAGACTCTTGTAAAGCCGAGCTCTCTAAACCACATCCAATCTGTAAGAAAGCCGGTGCCTCTACCGAGTATAACTATCACAAAAATTGCTACAACAAGTAGCTTTCCAAGGATATTTCTTCGCTTACCCTCACCATTAAATGAGTATGCAACTTTTCCTTTTTTCTTATTCTTAGCCATAATTTCTCCAAAAATCACATAATGCAGCGGTAGCCATAAAGCCTGCCGCTGCATTTACGTAAAAACCACCCTTATAGTAGCAATTCAGAATTATCACCCAGCGATGCGAAATTTGTAAACTTTCCAATCACTCCGCTGATTCGCTGTGCGACACTGCTATCTGGAGCAAAGTTGAGTATCAGTATTACTACTAATAACAGAACTAGCAAGATTGCTACGATAACTGCAATTACCGTAAGAACTCCGCCCTTGCGTGACTCTTCATCATCATCGTCGACTACAGACGGCGCTACATTACTTGCCTTGCTTGCCGTATTAATCGCAGCCTGAGCTGGCGAACTAACCAGAGTTGTAGCAGCAGTAATAGGTTCAGTAACATTAGCGCTGTTGCTGAGTTCTGACCCTACATCCTTCTTCGCTGCCTCAAGCTTAGCTGACTCAGTCTTAACTGCAGCTTCAACTGTCTCATGATGAGCTTCAACTGGAATCTCCTCGGTATTCTCCTCATCCTGGTACTCAGCTAGCACATCCTCCATAAGCGTATAGTCTGCACTTCCATCTTGCAGCTTCTTATACTCCTCATCGAGAAGCTGCTGGAACTCTTCATTCTTACGATAGAGAGTGTAGAACTTATCTATCTTACGAGTTGCCTCCATCCCTGCATCGTCAACATCTGTACCAAAGAGGTCCTTCTGTAAGTCATCAATCGACATAACCTCTTCCTGGTTCAAATCCTCATTATTGTCCTCCACAGCTGAAGTATTAGCATCTGCCACATCTTCTGCCGAGAATAGCATATCAGCTTCTTCATCTGGCTCATCATCGATTGTATCGAATCCTAATGCAGCTAATTCTGACTCTAATTTCGTTAAATCTGAGCGAGCTCCTGCCTCTGTGGTAGCTGTTTCAGTTCCTTCTTCAGCCTTTGCCTTTGCCTGTACAGGCTCCTGCACGAGTTCTTCGGCAGAAACGACATCTCTTGCCGGCAGCTCAACGGTTTCGGAAGGGTCCTTTCCGAGAAGTTCCGCTAGGCGCTTCTGTAGATTTGCAATTTCGTTTTCTATAGCCTTTGCAGCGGCTAACTCGGCATCCTCAGTCTTCTCAGCAGGTGCTGAAGCTGCGTCTGCGGTTTCTGTAGCTACAGCTACTGGCTCCATAGCTGATGGTTTTGAAACTGGTTCCTCAGTAGTCTCTATAGCTGCTGGCTCTGCTGATTTCTTTGGCTCAGCAGAATCTTCGGAAACTTCTGAAGCCGGTTCTTTTTCTATATTGTGCGAATCAACTACATCGGAAGATTCTGATGTCACTGACTTTTCAGCCTTTTCTGACTCTTCATTCATATATAGCTCAGAGTAGTTGACAGATTCCTCGTATGGAACATCTATATCATCATCACCGAATACAAAATCATCTGCTTCTTCTGTAGGCTCATCTTCAGGCTCAAGTTCATAGTCAGTCTCTGTCTCTTTATTATCATCTGTAAGTTCATCATACGAGAATGTCTCTGGTTCATCATCGTCATCCTCATCATCGAAATCAAATGCCTCAGCTTCTGCGCGCTCCTGTGCACGTGAAACCCTACTTGGCTTCACGTAGTCGAGATACTGGCTTACAGTCTCTTCATCTTCGTCTGTTTCTTCAATATCAACATCGAAGTTGAATAAATCATCGTCTGATTGTTCAGCATGAGCATCTTCCTTGTCAGAATCCTCATGTCTACTGATAAATGCAGAAAGCTCTGTCTCAAAATCATCTTCTGGAAGCTTGAACTCATCCTTCGTATCCGACGCAGATACATGAACCATATCATCGACAAAGTTGTGTGGTGGCTCTGCCTGGAACATTTCTTCGTGTGACTTGCGGCGAGCATTTAGATACTCATCAAAATCCGCAGAAGCTACATCGAGTCTATGCGATGCTTCCTTTTCATCCATGTCACTTGCTTGTTCCTCTAGCCCAGCGATGATATCGTCCTTAAGCTCTGTATATCCCTGAGTGTGTTCTCTTTCTTCATTAGGAAGAATGGACCCTCTAAAATCAGAGTCAGCCGAAAAGGATGCTTCTTCAGCTTCCTTTGCAGCCTTCTCTCGCTCTTCTTTTTCCTGCTTCATAACCTCGATGAAGTTCATAGTGCGTCCGCGACCAGATGTCGGAGCAGCTGCGGAATCGCGCTTAAGAATCTCCTCGAGAGAATCTGACTCCTCAGCCTTTTGTACAGGTTCAGCCGTCTTGTGTCTATCCCAAGAATTATTAACTGAACTGAACGACTGCGTAGAAGCTTCAGTCTCTTCGTCATCAATCCCAGTTGTCTCCCATGGGGATCTGATTTTCTTAATAGGTTTCTTATGGCTCTCTTCAATTACAGAGCTCCAATCAAAAGAAACCGAACTTGTTTTCTTCTTAGGCTCCTTAATCTCTAGATCCTCAGATCCGAAATCAAAGTCGAACTTCGTAGAAGATTCTCTCTTGTCCATCATATTTCCTTCTCTATCCGACGAACTAAACGCTGTATGTTCGTGTACTGACGGTTCTGCATCAAGGCTTAATCTTGCACCACATACACTGCAAAACTTAGCGCCTTCTGCTACTTCGTTGCCACAATTGCTACAGAACATTGTTACCTCCCAAATCCACTTAAATCACTCGAGCGAGAGTCTCGCTTTTGTGCTGGTTGTCAATCTTCTATAAAGATTCATTGGAAATTATACAACAAGGATAAGTTAATATCAAGATTTCGCTTGCAATTAGTGGAATTCGCGCAACAAATGCATAATTTTATACAAAATTATTGTCATTTTATACTATCTTTCCCATCTTTTTTGTGATAACATTATCTGTCAAGAGGCGCGGGTAATATCATTTATAGATAGGAATTAGTCCCAACTGTGTTCCTATTAATTGTGAAAATGCTACGTTTCCAGCACCTGCTTTAAATCGCGCTACTTCTTTTTTTATTCTATCACTATTGATTTTACTAATGTTTAGTTATTGTGATGAATTGAAAGGGTTTTAACGTATTTTTTAAATATATTCGCGAATAATCAACAGTATAACATCAAATGAATTACACTATCATATCTCAAGCATAGCACAAACTCGTATTAGAACATGCATACAGATATAAACTCAAATTAATTCGAATTTTTTCAAACTTTTTCTTGACTGCCTTATGAATCAATGCTAGACTATATAAGCTGTTAAGCAAACTAACCAATATGTGTGATTAGCTCAGCTGGCAGAGCACCTGACTCTTAATCAGGGTGTCCAGGGTTCGAACCCCTGATCACGCACCATCAAGCGCAACTCGTACGAGTTGCGCTTTTTTCTACGTAATCATGCTTTGAGAATAATTATTTTTCACATTTTAAAAGCCATTTTTGCGATTTACAAAAAATGGCTTTAATATCAGGGTATTTTCCTATTTTGAATATTATTTTATTTACATGTTTTAAAAGTTCGCCTCAGTTCTTCCCTACTTCAAATCCTCCAGCTTATTATCCTGGCGTTTGATCTTGCGCGTAGTCGTTCTCACGAAATCTTCCTTGCGGACGTAAACCTCACGGATTCGCCTAAACGGAGCGAGCCCCATATTTAGCTCTGTGATAACACCCTTTATAAGCGTTTCAAGCTCATCATCTGACGGAACACTTCCGAGCTCATCCTTTATCTCATCTTTATCTGGGAGAATCTGAACTGCAACCACATCCTCGGATTTACCTGATGCAAATACCATTGAATCGGATATGTACGGATGTCTATTGATATAGTCCTCAATCTCTTCAGGATAGATGTTTTCTCCAGCATTCGTTACGATTACATTCTTAGCGCGTCCAGTAAGAAACAGCCATCCATCTGCATCGAAGTATCCGATATCACCCGTTCTAAGCCATCCATCCTCAAGCACCTCATTAGTTGACTCTGGAAGGTTATAGTATCCGAGCATTACATTCGGTCCTTTGAACAGGATTTCACCAATTCCGTTTTCATCCGGGTTGATTATGCGTACCGCTCCAGTCTCCACTGGGACTCCTACTGAACCAGATTTATCATACCTCGTCCTAGAAGCACTTTGAGGTGTACCTGTAATCAGAGGGGTGCATTCGGTCATACCATATCCCTGAAGCACCATGATTCCGAAGTCTTCAAAGTCCCTGCAGATATCTGGTGCTAGCGCAGCAGCCCCTGTGATTACGAGCCTAAGTTTGCCACCGAGTTCATTGATAATCTGCTTGAATAAAGTTCTGCTCACATTTACACCGAACTTTCGTGCGCTGCGGCTAGCCTTTAAGGCTCTCCTGAAAGTCTTTTCCTTACCTGACTTCTTAATGGTCTTCATGATGCGACCGTGAATCATCTCGAGAACCCTCGGCACTACGATAACGACTGTATTTTCAACTTCATGCATATTCTTAACTATGTATTTCATGCCCTCACAAAATGCGGTACTTGCTCCGCGATACAGCACGAGCAGCATTCCAAGTGTGCATTCATAAGTGTGGTGAATTGGCAGTATTGAAAGCGTCTTATCCCACGGATGTATATTCGCCACGCGGCACACATCCATGATATTTACCGTGATATTGCGATGAGTTAGCATGACTCCCTTAGGAGTGCCTGTAGTCCCTGAAGTGAAGAGAATTACCGCCATTTCGTCTGGATCTATTTCAGCATCCGCAAAAGAAGTATCTCCTCCTTCAAGCTTATCCTCGCCCTTGATTAGCAGCTCTCTCCATAGGTGAACCTTCCTACCAGCCCTTTCAAATTCAGTCACATCCTTAAGGAGTGTCTTTGGCTTATCCTCGAGCGATACTCTATCGCCGTAAAATTCTGTGATTATAAGATCTGTAATTGTTATGATATTAGAGAGCTTAGGGGCACATTCAGATGAACAGATTACCGTATGGCAGTTTGACGCATCGAGAAGGTTCTTTATCTCTTCTCCACCGAGCTCTTTGTCGATTGGAACCAAAACAAGTCCTGCATTCATAACAGCAAGATAGGAGGCTATCCACTCATAGCTCCCCTCTCCAATGATCGCAACGCGTCTCTCATTATCTACCAGCTCAAGCAGCATAGTGCCAATGGCTTCGACATCATGGCCTAGAACCTCATAAGATACGGGGATGTATTCTCCACCACGTTTTTCTTTTACCCAAAAAGCGGGTCTCTCACTGTGCTTTTCAACGCTTCCAGCAAGAAGATCCTTGAGCGTCGTAATCTCTCGAATGTCCTTGTACCAGTAACGACCACAATCCGAGCCTTTCTTCTCGATAAACGAGTTAGCTCCAAACGGGTTAGCTATAGCCTCACTATTAATCGTGCTTCTCATATCATTCATAGCATGCTCTCCACACAAAATTACTTTTAGTTAACGTTAATCATATCATATATTCGATTTTAAATTAAGCAAATCGTCATGCTACGCATCACAATACTAGGCGCGAAGCATTCCCTTTTGCCTAGTAATCCGCTCGGCAATGTGTTTGATTTTATATAATCGCCGTGTTGCAATTTTCACATAGCCTTTAGATTTTTTATGTATTTATTTGGTACAATAGGCGACATAAGTTATTCCGAACGTAAGGAGACGGTATGAATTACGCAAAGATTAGATCGATAGCGCACCTCGTGTCTCTCGTATGTCTGCTACTCATCTTCGTAGTATCTACGAGCAAGTACGTCGCTGCTGCTACTCAGTCCGATTCAGCTCGTACAGGCATCCCCGCAAAGATAACTGCTCAGAACAAGCAGGAATCCGACATTCCAGACTGCACTGAGATTGAAGTTGCTGTTGACGCAGCTAATGTATCTGTCCCAACTATGACAGATTCAGTAGCTGACGCTGTTGCTACTCATGCAACTACCACTTCTTATTCAGCTCCTTTAGTTTCAACTGGAACTAATACGATAAAGGCAGTCGAGGATGAGAAGGCAAAGAAGAAAGCTGAAGAGGAAGCAAAGAACAGCGAGTCAAGTCGCACAGCTACTTCCATAAAATACACTTATTCTGGAAGTGTTCTCTCTAAGTCCAAGGGAACCAACAATGGTCCTTCTGGCAAGGAGACCTACTACAACCTCAACATGTCGAGAGTTGTAGCGGCTATGGGTAGATTTGGATATTCATCATCTGACTACTGGGTTAGAGCAGATGGAGTTAAGATGCTAGGCAACTACGTGATGGTTGCAGCTAGCTACAAGACACACCCTAAGGGTTCTTTAGTTTCAACATCTCTTGGAACTGGAATCGTATGCGATACAGGTGGTTTTGCGACAAGTAATCCAACGCAGATAGACATAGCGACAAATTGGTAAGAATTCACGGCTTTCGTAATCGATATTATATCGGCAAAAGGATCCCTATAATCCCCGCGCTACACGAACATCGAAGAAAGAGCCTCGGTCCGTCGATGCACAGACGAATATATTTGCGATGATAAGAATTAAGAGAAGCAAGCGATACGCTGGCTTCTCTTTTGTTGATTCTCCGCTCATATTTCTGCAGCAAAGCTAAAATATTTCTGGCGGCTCCTCTTTATTAGTTATAAAATAAGGGTAGTTATTTGCAAATTCTGAGGTACTAACATGGAGAGATATACTTTTTCTGCGGCAACGGCTAAGTCAGATATTTATGTAGGGCTTCTTTTCCCTGCTCTAATAATGCTACCCATCCTAGCGATACAACTGATTCTGTTCTACCTTAACCTCAGTGATGTGACTAGGTCACATCCAGTTCTTTTCATATTGATTATTTTTGCCTGCGTTAATTACAGCTTTTACATAGCTAAAAAAATGCAACTTAGATTTGTCAAAGACTATATCGTCTTACTTGACGGAAGCGAAGTTACCATTCTGTGTGACGATATGGAAATTCTCTCGGGTACTGTAGTATCCTGCAAATTCAAGGATGCAGGATCGAAATTCTTCTCAAAAGCCGTCTCATTAGATATATTTACTGACGATAAAGAAATAAAACTTCGTGCTAGAGCCACAGATGGTCAGAGTGTACTATCCCCTAACTGGAATCCTTTTGCAACAGGTAGCATATCTGATGTGGATGTTCTCCTGTCATTGGGCAGAAGGCTAGAGGAAGTCCACGAGGTTCAATAGCTTTACTGTATAAAAATAGAAAGCTCGAATACGAGCTTTCTGAAAACCTATCATAACATCTTAACAAATATGCTATCTATTCTGAATTACAATCATTATAGATTTTCATTCACAATCAACATTTTCATATTCTTTTGTGGTAGAATTCAACCTATGAAAATTTTAGTAATTACGATGTTTATACTCATGTACGTCGTGATGATCTTCTTCCAGAAGTTCCGCGTACATGCCGCCCTGACTTCAGCAGCGGTTTTCTTAATAGCTGGCGTTATGTCTGCCAGTACCGCGATTCAGTCTGTGAACTGGAATATCTTGTTGATGATTTCCGGTACGATGATTCTCGTGCACTACTTTATCGACTCCAAGATGCCGAATAAGCTCGCAGACGTACTCCTTGATAAGTCCAAAAACATGATGATGGTAATAATCTTTATGTCGCTATTCTCCGGATTTATCTCTGCGTTTGTGGATAATGTCGCGACTGTACTCATGGTAGCTCCTGTCGGACTAGCCATCTGCCGCAAGCTCGATGTATCACCAGTTCCGATGACGCTGTCGATTGCAGTTTCCTCGAACCTCCAAGGGGCAGCTACGCTCGTTGGGGATACTACTTCGATGATGCTCGCTTCGTATGCAAAGATGGATTTCTCATCATTCTTCGTATTCCACGGCAAGCCAGGAATCTTCTTTGCCGTAGAACTCGGGGCTCTCTCAACAGTGCCTGTTATGATGATTCTATTTAGAAAGTATAGGCAACCTGTTGCAGCTGAGGAATATACAGAAGTTAAAAACCTAGTTCCGACATATATGCTGGTAGGGCTAGTAGTGACTCTTATATTCGTGTCGTTCTTCCCGAACAAGCCAGATATAACTAACGGCGTTATATGTATAACCTTTGCGGTCATTTCTATCATTTTCGATTATGCAAAAAGGCGCGATGGCGACCGTGCAATTGCAGCTTTGAAGGATGCGGACATCGAGACGCTGCTGTTATTATTCGGACTATTTATAGTAATTGCAGGACTCACTGAAGTAGGCGTTATCAAAGATTTGTCTGACCTTATCGTGCGGACCGGCGGAAGCAACATGTTCCTCCTATACACGATTATCGTATGGGGATCGATTCTGATTTCGGCTTTCGTCGACAATATCCCGTATGTTGCAACTATGCTTCCTGTACTTCAAGGTGTAACTGCAACGCTAGGAGTCGATCCTACTCTGCTCTATCTTGGTATACTCTGCGGAGCAACGCTAGGCGGTAACCTCACTCCGGTCGGGGCATCTGCGAATATAACGGCGGTAGGCATTTTAAGGAAGAATGGAGAGATCGTAACCTTTGCGGAATTTATGAAAATCGGAGTGCCGTTTACGTTGACGGCGGCTACAGTCGGATATGTATTTATCTGGGTTATATACGGCTAGGCGGTTGATATATCTAAAAAGCTAAGAGGTTGTCATTCGTATGACTCCCTTTTTTGTGCATTTTGTGTCTATAATTATTTACCATGTATATTTAAAATACATACCCAACATTGATTTAAATACTTACTAAATATATAATCAACGAAACGCGTGATGATAAATGTAATAATTTTATATTTATTTAATTTAGTATTTTTAAAGAAAGGACATTTCGTATGAAGAATTTGGCAAGATACGTGTTAAGTATCACATTAAGTGTAATTCTAGTCTTTTCGGCAATACCGTCAGTAGTAGTGCATGCTGATGACAATCAGGCATTACAGGGAGCCGGAAAACACCCTATAAGTAAAACCCCTGAAGGCTGGTATGACCTAAGAGAAGTGCTTTTAATGTTTTTAGAAAATTCCTTTAAAAATAAAGAGGAAGTTAAGGCTGAGTATGAGAAACTCACTCGACTGGATGGAGATATTCTGCTGGGTACGGATACGCAGCATAAGGAAATCAAGTCTGTAAACATCAATGATACTATGAACTTTACAGGAACTTTGAAGGTTGATGTTATTAAAAAGGCAGTGGGGATGATAACCCCAGGAGTTGGTGCTTACGCAAAGCTTGAAGGCGTAAGCAGCCGGTTCGTGGCAGAATTTGTTATTCCGGACGGAATGATTTACAGCAAAATACTTACCAAAGATAATGTGAAACTAAAAAATGCGAAAGACATATTTGAAGTTACGGATGTAAAGGTAGAGGGTCAAAAAGTTACAGTGATGATGGAATTTGTTGATCCGGCACTTAAGAAAGCGAATAAAGAAAATAAACCATATATTGTCAGAGATCTAAATAATGCGTTAAATAAGGTCGGATGCCAGTTAGAAATTACTATTCCGGGGATTAAGTTTGACAAAACGAAGGTGAAAGCTGGAGATGTTTTGACAGTAAAGGGAGTACTGTCCGGGAATTATAAAATGGAAAGACTTGTTACCGCTCATTATGACCCAAGAATGAAAACCTTACGAAACGAATATTTAAAAGATCCGTCAAAAGTAGAGAAGTTTAAAAATGTTATGCCTGCTGAATACCAAGAGTATCAAAACCAGGTAAAAAATCTTACCAAAGCCGTAGGAGATATTCAAAAGCTCGCTGATGAAGTAAAGGCACTAAGGGATGAATTCAATAAATTTGTTGCTGATAACAGAGAGGTGATTGACAGATACCTTAATAACGATCCTTATGATAAAACTCTCTACGAAAATTATTCTGACGAAAAGAATTTTAAATTTCCTACTGATGAACCTTTTAAGATGATGACGGAGAGGCTTTATAACAGATATTACCAGCACGACGGTCATTCTGACATGGATTACGGCAACAAGGCAGCAAACAGACCTGCAAAAGCATATTCTTTATATGGAGAGATTAATTTATTAGGAAATAATATCGCTAAAGTTCCAAAATTATATAAGTATTGGAGCAGAAATATAAGCGATGAACAAAAGGCCAAGGATAAGCCCGTAATTGATAAACTCGAAGAGATGTCAAAGCGAGCAACTGCATTCGGAAATGATGAAGAGGGAAGATTATATGAACTTGGATCGCGAGAATTTGAAGCACGCGATACTATTGTCGATATATACATTGACGGGTTTGCTTTACAAGAGATTTTGACAAATCCTCAATATGGCGGAATAAAGTATGAGAATGCTTCAGACTACTCTAAGATATTTATAGGGTGGGATGCGGTTCAATCGGAAGCCGGAAGAGATTCCGTTCTTGAAAATGATACGAATGCAGATAAAAAAGCGATACAGCTTACAGTTAAAGTAACTGATAATAAAACAAAAAATCCGAGTAAAATTACAGGCAAGAAGTCTCCTAGAACAGGCGATGAAACAAATCTAACCCTCTATGCAGTAGGTATATTGGTTGCATTAGGAGGTACAATTGCTTTAACTTCTATCAAAAGAAGAAAAACTAGATAGACACAGTATTAGAGTTGTGCGTTAGCGAATAATAATTCGTTAATGCACAACTCTTTTTCTATAACATTCGTTTTGGCACTACCACTAAAATGTCAAATTTGCTACTGCTCTATCTTCCACTTCTTAGCGAGTTTGTCGTAGGTGCCGTTTTCCTTGAGATGCTTTAACCCCTTGTTAATTTTCTTAAGAAGCTCCTTGTTATCGGTCTTAACTGCAATCGCAACATCAGCAACGCTGTCAGGCTTTATATCCCCTACTATTTTGTACTTATCACCCTGCGAAGCAACGATATCTACAGCAACAGGCTTGTCCACAAGAACTGCGTCAACGTCACCATTTCCAAGCTGCTGAAGCGCTGTTGTGTTCTGGTTTAGGATAACTGATTTGGATACTTTGCCTTCCTTCTTAAGCTGCGCTGCTATATCAGCCTGAGAAGTACCAGTCTGCGCTGCCACCTTGATCCCACTTCCTGATGTAAAGTTGTCCCAACCTGTTATGCTTGTATTGTCTTTCTTTACAAGTAAAACGATTCCTGTCTTGTAATATGGATCAGAGAAAGCTACCTGCTTAGCACGTTCAGGTGTTACGTTCATACCTGCGATTACTATATCTGTGCTGTCAGACTTGAGAGCTGGAATTAGCGCGTCGAACTCGAGCGATTCAAACTCAACCTTGAAGCCCTGATCCTTCGCAATAGCCTTCATAAGATCCATATCAAATCCTACGATGTCACCATTCTTATTCGTTGTGTCAAATGGAGGGTATGTCGGTTCAGTTGACACCTTGTACACCTTGTCCTTACTACCACATGCTGAAAGTGCTCCCGCCATAACCAGGCACATCATAAGTGCCAAAACCTTTCCAATAGTCTTTTTCATTTTGTTTCCTCTTTCCTTTAAATAATGTTTTCTCTAAATTCTTTCTCTAAATTCCGCTACTTTTAATTTGACATCCACATATTTATGGTTTTCACTTATCCGTGTTTGTGCTGATACTATCGTCGCTCTTTCTGACTACCGAGAATTGCATCAGTTTTTCGGATGTGTATAAAGCTGTTTATATGTGTATTTTTAATAGTTCTTGTGTATGAATATACTCTCTCTTCTTCCTTTTGTCAACGCCTTTTTTGAATTTTATTTCATATTTTCGTTTTTTTATTCAATAATGCATAAAATTAATACATAGGCCCCGCATGTTGCTTGTTGCCTATGTATCCTGGTTTTAGAACATTCCCATATTCTTAAACAGAAATAACCACCCGAATATGGTTAATATAGAAAAACCAGTTGTGAATATTACTGCATTACCTGCAAGCTCTCCATCGCTTCCCATAGACTCTGCCATTGTATATGATGACACTGAGCAAGGCGCTGCCATCATAACTATTAGCGATACGAACTCTACATCTCTGAAGCCGAGCAGCATCGCTATAGGTAGTCCAATTGCTGGGAGTACTATTAGCTTGGCAATTATTGATATACTTAGGTTCCGCTTGCCAGACTTCACACTTTTGATATTGAACGAGGCACCTAGTAGCATCATCGCCATCGGAGTCGTACATTCAGATAGAGAATAGACAACCCTGTCTATCGATTTCGGCACTGTTATATTGAGGGATATCGCTGTGCCTGCTGCCACAGCCCCGAGAATTATCGGGTTAGTGACGATCTTGCGGAGCATTTTAGAGATGCTAGCACGACCACCACGGTAATATTCAAGTATTACGACCGCCAATATGTTATATGTAGGAACGATTATAGTGACTAGTACCGCTGTCTTGGATACATTTCCTGCACCGCATATATTAATAGCGATTGGAAGCCCCATAAGTACGAAGTTGCTTCTATACATCGCCTGTATCATCGCTCCACGTGTCTCTGATTTCTTCTCCAGCTTATGGACTACCGGTATGCTAAGTGCTATGTAGGATAAAAGAAATACAAGTGCAAATACTATAAGTCTTGGGCTCAAAGCTGTGCTTAACTTCGCCCCATAGAGGTTTTCGAACATCATCGGCGGAAAGAGCACAATAAAGACGAGGCGATTGAACCTGTGCACCTCGTCGTCATTTATAAGGCCTACTCGCTTTACGAGCATCCCGATTATCAGATATATCATCAGCGGTACTACCGCATTTATACAAATCCAGAAATTCTGTATCATTATAACCTCGACATGACTAATTCTGCGTATTCGCGGCATGTTGCACCGCCTGCCATTCCTGTCATGCGTGGCCCAAGCTCCTTATCAGCTAATTCTAGCGCTTCTTCAAGTCTCTTTGACTCATCTCTATAACCCACATGTGACAGCATCATAACTGCAGCCTTGAGCAGGCTCGACGGATTGGCATATTCTCCCAGCCCATCTTCAATCATGCGTGGAGCACTGCCGTGTATAGCTTCAAATATCGCATAATTCCTGCCGATATTCGCACTTCCAGCCGTTCCGACTCCACCCTGAATCTGAGCTGCCTCGTCAGTAATTATATCACCATACAGGTTAGGAAGTACAAAAACTTGGAAGTTGTTTCTAATCTCCTTATTGACTAGATTAGCAGCCATGATATCGATGAACCACGAATCCATCTCGATCTCCGGGTAATCCTTTGCGACTTCACGGCAGATATTCAGGAAGTTGCCATCAGTCTTCTTCATGATATTGGCTTTAGTCACTATAGATACTCGCTTCTTGCCGTTAGCTCTCGCGTATTCATATGCGGCGCGAGCGATTCTCTCTGTGCCCTCGTCTGTCGTCACCTTGAAATCAACCGCCAATTCTCCCGTGATGTATTCGCCCTTGCTGCCTAATGCATATTCTCCTTCCGTGTTCTCGCGGAAGAATGTCCAGTCGATTCCTTCTTCTGGAATTGCAACTGGTCTGACATTGGCAAATAAATCAAATGATTTACGCAGATAGACATTAGCACTCTCGATATTAGCTGTATTCATGGCAGCGTTCGGTGTTGTTGTTGGTCCTTTGAGCAGAACATCACATTCGTTCATCGCTGCCATGACGGAGTCCGGGACTGTCTTGCCTGCGGCGAGGCGGTTTTCGAGGGTGAAGCCTTCGATTGGCTTTAGGACTAGGGAGCCGCTTGCAAGTCTGTCCCGGAGGACTGCTTCCAGCACTCTCTCCGCTTCGGCCATGATAATCGGGCCGATGCCGTCGCCGGCAGCAGTTCCGATTATTACCTTGTCTCTATTCGAGTTAGGAGCTAGATCACCAGTTTTGTTAGCTACATCTTTCTCCTCTCTCTCAGCTCGCATGCGCTGATTCCTTGCCACTTGCTCACGCAGCACGATTTCAAAATTCTCTACAGCGCTTCCGATATCCCGCTCTATTTCTGAGCTATATATCTTTTTATCCATTTCCTTGTCTCCAATTTCAAACTGTACGATTCAAGTCTGATAGCACAGTCTCAATAATATTAGCCGAAATTATAAAATCACTATTTATGGTATTAATAGCACGATTTTCTAATCTTAACTAGCTTTTAGGTGTGTACCCTTCACTGCTTCATCTAGTTACCAAGTGCCGCATAGTCAAGAAGCCCTCCTGCTAGTAGCACTTCTTTCTGCCTCTCAGCCAGCTCCATACGAAGTGGTATATTCTTATCTCCAGCATGCAGAATTATTCTGTCATCTCCTAGAGCTGCTCTAACATTTTCTAATCTGAGCATATCTCCCTGCTTTACCTCATCATAGTCATCTGGATTCTCGAATATTAATGGTAATATCCCTGCATTTACAAGATTTGCTGCATGGATTCTGGCAAAGCTCTTCGCTATAACCGCCTTTATTCCGAGGTAGAGCGGCGCAAGCGCTGCATGCTCTCTAGATGATCCCTGCCCATAGTTCGAGCCGCCAACTATAAAGCCTTTACCTGCTGCCTTGGCTCTAGCTGCAAATGTCTCATCCACTACGCTGAAACAGAATTCAGATATTTTAGGCACGTTCGATCTATATGGTAATACTTTCGATCCTGCTGGCATGATGTGATCAGTGGTGATATTATCACCTACCTTGAGGATGACCTCGGCCTCTATATGGTCATCCAGCGGACTTGCCTCTGGGAATGGTTTGATGTTAGGGCCGCGTAGCACCTCTGCCGCCTCGGCTTCTGCTGCTGGCAGTGGTGCTATGATTCCGTCATCATTGATGCGGAATCTATCTGGCTGCTGCGGCTGTGCGATTGGAGGGAATGTCGTTGGATCTGTGATATAGCCTGTGAGCGCTGACACTGCAGCTGTCTCAGGACTTACCAAATACACCTGTCCGTCCTTAGTTCCCGAACGACCGAGGAAGTTTCTGTTAAATGTTCTTAGGCTCACACCTTTTGAGTTTGGTGAGAATCCCATTCCTATACATGGACCACATGCGCACTCCAGTATTCTAGCACCCGCATCGATCATATCTGTGAGTGCACCGCTCTCCGCCATCATGGAGAGCACTTGTCTTGATCCTGGCGATATTCCAAGACTCACACTGTCTGCAATCTTATGTCCCTTTAAAACCGATGCAGTCTTAGTCATATCTGCAAATGAAGAATTTGTACATGAGCCTATCGCAACCTGATCAACCTTAATTCCTGCGAGCTCCCTCACAGGCTTTACATTGTCAGGACTATTTGGGCAAGCTGCTAGAGGCTCAAGCTCGCACAGATTGATAGAGTAACGCTCAGCATATTCAGCATCTGGATCGCTTGCTAGAGGAGACCAGTCAGCCTCCCTATCCTGAGCTGCCATGAACTGCCTGGTCACCTCGTCAGAAGGAAAAATCGAGGTAGTAGCTCCTAGCTCAGCGCCCATATTTGTAATAGTCGCACGCTCAGGAACGCTGAGCGTCGCTACACCCTCGCCACCGTATTCGACAATAGCGCCAACGCCGCCCTTGACAGACAGCATGCGCAGAACCTCCAAGATGATATCTTTGGCGCTCACATTAGGGCGGAGCTCTCCTATCAGTTCCACGAAAATCATCCTAGGCATAGGGATGTGGTAAGCTCCGCCGCCCATGGCAACGGCTACATCCATGCCACCAGCGCCCATCGCCAGCATTCCGAGCCCCCCGCCAGTCGGAGTGTGCGAATCGGATCCAATCAGAGTCTTGCCCGGAATGCCAAATCTCTCATAATGAACCTGGTGGCAGATGCCGTTGCCAGGCCTCGAGAAGTACACACCGTGCTTTGCAGCCACGGTCTGAATATATTTATGATCATCTGCATTCTCAAATCCAGACTGCAGAGTATTGTGATCTATATATGCTACGGAACGCTCAGTCTTGACCTGCGGAATTCCCATCGCCTCAAACTCCAGATATGCCATTGTTCCAGTCGCATCCTGTGTCAGAGTCTGGTCAATCCTGAGCCCAATCTCCTCACCCACCTTCATCTCACCACTAACCAAGTGAGCTTTAATAATTTTCTCAGCTATTGTATATCCCATTTTATGCCCCCTACCAGCTTCCTTCAGACTCTCCAGTTACGAATTTATTTACAAGCGCATCAATCTCATCTGCTCCGATAACAGATACCCTGCCGTTATCATATTGATTATCAATCCAGCTCTTGATATAGCGAACCACTTCACTGTGCTTATCTACCTTACGATCGCCCTCTAGATGATATTTCTCATTGAGCCATACAGCTACTCCAGCCGCACCGCTGTTCTGGTTGATTGAAACGAGAGGTGGTCTATTGAGGAATTTCTTAGTGTCAAATATATTGTAAATTTCCTCATTCTTAAGCAGCCCATCCGCGTGAATTCCAGCTTTGGTAACATTGAAATTCTTGCCGACGAAAGGTGTCTGCTCAGGCAAATGATACCCGATTTTCTTCTCATAATACTCGGCAAGTTCAGTGATAACCGTCGTATCCATACCGTCCAGTGTACCGCGTAGCTGCGCATACTCGAAGACCATCGCCTCAAGAGGAACATTTCCAGTCCTCTCGCCTATGCCAAATAACGTAGTATTTACCGCCGCTGCTCCGTACAGCCACGCGGTCGCTGCATTAGTAACGGCCTTATAGAAATCGTTATGCCCGTGCCATTCGATCATCTCACTCGGTACCCCTGCGTAATGCTGAAGTCCATAGATTATCCCAGGAACTGACCTAGGCATCGCAACTCCTCCATAAGGAATTCCGTATCCAAGCGTATCGCATGCACGAATTCTAACAGGCATATTAGCCTGCTCTGCAAGGTCCTGAATAGCCTTTACAAAAGGGACTACAAAGCCATAGAAGTCAGCCCTCGTAATGTCCTCAAGGTGACACCTTGGCATAACCCCAGCTTCAAACGCATCGGAAATGACCGATAGGTAGTGCTCCATCGCCTGCCTTCTATTCATACCGAGCTTCGTAAATATATGGTAATCTGAACAGCTAACGAGTATACCAGTCTCCTTAACACCGATGTCGTGCACGAGCTTAAAATCTTCTTTCTTAGCTCTAATCCATGTCGTAATCTCTGGAAATTCAAGACCCAGCTCTCTGCACTTCTCGATAGCTCGCCTATCTCTATCGCTATATACGAAAAACTCCGTCTGTCTAATCTTGCCATTAGGTCCTGATAGCCTCGACATCATCTCATATATATCTACAATCTGCTCAACAGTATATGGTTCGCGAGATTGCTGCCCGTCACGGAATGTCGTGTCGGTTATCCATATCTCCTTAGGCATTCCGAGAGGATTTCTCCTAAAGTTAAAGGAAACCTTTGGTATCTCGGTGTACTCGAAAAACTCACGCATCAAGTTAGGTTCTTCAACATCTTGAAGTTGGTAATTGTAAGGATCCTGTTCTAGTAGGTTTGATTTCTTATTGATCTTGATGTCACTCATCTGTTATACCTCGCAAATTTTAGTTTCCCGTACCCTTAAGTCTAGCCTCCGCTAATCTACGAGCTTCGTTATAATAATTTATACCTCTGTGCTAGATTGTATACATGTATATTAATATGCAATATTTGCTATGTCAAGTAATCACACCAACTATGACGAATTTTCCATATAAAATACCCTCATTACTGGGTGTCCAGTAATGAGGGTACATATAATCATGACTCTCGGTCCCTCTTCCGTCTATATAAACCACTCAGGGTCTTTTCTCTTAAAATGAAGCTTTTCTCTAGCAATCCTCGTCGCCCTAGCGAGCGAACCGTAGAACCCGCGCGCATCTTGAGGACACGCCTTTATGCAAGATGTGCACGAGATGCATTCCTTTGGATCAGACTTCCTGAGATCATCAATGCTTATTGCCCCAACTGGGCATACTTCCTTACACTTTCCGCAGCTTATGCATAGAGAATTCGCTGTAGGGTGAATCGGTAATTTCATAGGCTTGCGCTTTGGAATAGAGCCAGGAATTATGAGCGGTGCGAGTCTTCCTCTCATAGACGAGATATCTGTGCACACGAAACGTTTCAGCTTCTTAGCACTGATCCTGCTGAACTCAATCATCTTCTTGATATCGTTCGCATCTGGTCTACTCTCTGCAACCTTAGGGAACATCGAGTGCTGTGCGATAAATGCTGCTGCACTTATCACGTTAAAGCCTCTCTCGTTCGCATACGTATACAGCTCATATAGCGCATCACCGTAGCTGTTATTTCCATAAGACACAAGTGCAATCAGGTACGCTCCGTTACCATTTACCTTAGACAGCATCTCTTTACAAATCTCTGGGATGCGTCCAGACATAACAGGAAGTCCCATCACGACGATAGTCTCGTCAGTACAGTCAATCGATGTATTGATTCCGTGGCGCTCACTTAAGCACAGCATATCGTAAAAAGAATAGCTGAGGTCATCTAAGCAGCTATCACGCATGTTATCAGTTAATTCAATTGTAATCTTCTTGGTTATCTTGGCTGTCGCGCCCGATGGGCTAAAATACATGCCTACAACGTTCTTAATCATCTTTGAATCTCACACATTTGCAGTGCTCACAGCACTTCGAGAACATCCCTTCATAACATTACATAGATTTTACCATGCAATAGAAAATAATGTGTCTCGGTAATGTGCATTTTTGTGAAGATAAAATGAAGAAGTGTAGGAAATAAAAGTGACAGACCCGAATCATCGAATCTGCCACACATATTTCCCCAATTTCTCTGGAAACTGATTTTTAATTCTTCAGCCTCGTAATATATGATTCCAAGGCAAATGCTTAACCTTACCTAAGAGGCTGGTTTCAGGCTTTCACTAGTAAGCTTCGCCTACTTAAGATTGTAATCTTCGTTCCACTGATTGAAGTAATCGATCTGCATCGCTTTCTTCATCTTATCAAGAGTCTTTTCTGCTTCAGAATTAGCTAGTTCTGTACCCTTACGAAGCATCTCGACAACAACCTCTGGGTGCTCCTCATAATAAGCGCCTCTCTCTCTGATTGGCTCGAGGAACTCATTTAGCACCTTGAGAAGGAACTTCTTAACCTTAACATCGCCGAGACCTCCTCTTCTGTAGTGATCCTTGAGCTCATCTAAATCCTTATATTCAGGTAGATACTTCTCGAACGAATCAGGCTGTACAAACGCATCTAGATATGTAAACACAGTGTTACCCTCAACCTGACCAGGGTCCTCAACCTTGATGTGGTTAGGGTCAGTGTACATGCTCATAACCTTAGTCTTGAGTTCCTGCTCGCTATCCGATAGATAGATGGTATTGCCAAGCGACTTGCTCATCTTAGCTTGGCCATCAGTTCCTGGAAGTCTGAGACAAGCCTTTTTGTCAGGCAGGTAAATCTCTGGCTCAACCAGAACTTCACCGTAAGTAGCATTGAATTTACGCACTATCTCGCGGCACTGCTCAATCATTGGCTCTTGGTCCTCGCCAACTGGTACGATAGTGCCCATGAATGCAGTTATGTCGGATGCCTGGCTGATAGGATATGTAAAGAATCCTACTGGCAGATTTGCCTCAAATCCACGCATCTTAATCTCATTCTTGACTGTAGGATTACGCTGAACTCTAGCTACTGTAACGAGATTCATGTAATACATAGTCATCTCGTGAAGTGCTGGAATCTGTGACTGGATAAAGATGGTTGTGCGCGCTGGATCTATGCCGATTGCTAGGTAATCCATCGCAACCTGAAGCACGCTCTCGCGCACCTTTTCTGGATTATCTGCATTATCTGTCAACGCCTGCGCATCTGCAATCATAACGAACATCTTATCGATGCTCGAATCCTCCTGCAGGATAAGTCTCTGTCTAAGTGATCCCACATAGTGTCCTATATGCAGTCTGCCGGTCGGTCTATCTCCGGTTAGTACAACTTTATTTTTGTTCATATTTTTTCCCCTTATATCTATATTCATGTCTATGGTGTAACTTGCTTTTGATTAATTTGTCTCGAGTTTAGCCGCGCCATCGCCTACCATAGATGGCATCCTCAGTCGCAACCCCATCCATATACACATCTGTATCTTCTAGCGGAATATCGTCTGTAAGTAGCTTCTCAAAGCAGAGCGCAATCTTGTTAAATCCCGATACGCTGAGAAACCTATCATAGTAACCAGCGCCATGCCCGATTCTTCGTCCGTCCTTCGAGCATGCCACGCAAGGGACTATTGCTAGATCAAACTCATCTGCAGTAATTTCAGCAGCTTCAGCAAGTGGCTCTCTGATCCCGAACGCACCTCTAGCTAGCTCATCACCGCTCCTATATTCCTTGACTACCATCTCATGTGGTCCAACGCAGAGCGGAATCCCAACGCGCTTTCCATCCTCTAGAGCTCGCGCTATAATCTCATCCGTCACTGGTTCGCCACCCATCGACATGTAGCAAAAAATCGTATTCGAATTCTTATACGCATCAGTTGCCAGTAATAGATCAGCGATTTTATGGCTCGCTTCTTCGATATATTCAGGTGAGAGCTCCTTTACGATTTCTCTACATCTTGCGCGAAGCGCCTTCTTATTCTCATGTATGTTTTGTGCTCTATGAGTTTCCACATTCGCTCCTTATCGTGCAGCTACTGCACTTCGTAAGTCTTACGGATATATATGTTACAGATATATATGGTCATTTGATAGATGCAAAATACGCCTATAGCTGGCTTAGTATATCCTTCTTTATCTTTCTAGTATATATGATTGACATGCTAAGTCCAAAGAATTCTGCAAATACAAACGAGAACCACACGTAGTCAACGTTACCGAGCTTAGACAGGAAGTATGCCGCTGGCAGTAGCACGATTAGCTGTCTCACTATTGATACGTACATGCTGTACACGCTCTTGCCAAGTGCCTGGAATACTCCACCTCGCATGATTGAGTATCCTGCAAATGGAAATACCAGCGAGATAACTCTAAGCTCAACAGTTCCAATCCTCATCAGCTCTGGGGATGCTGCGAAGAAGCCGAGCAGCACATGCGGGATTGCCCAGAAAATGAACAGCCCCACGGTCATAATGACTATGCCATAAATCGCAGCCAGTCTCATGGCTTCATTTAGTCTCTTGCGATTCTGTGCGCCATAGTTGTAAGCGATAATCGGAACTATGCCATTATTCATGCCGAACACTGGCATAAAGATGAAGCTCTGAAGCTTGAAGAACGCTCCAAATGCAGCAACCGCAGTGGTTGTAAATTTTACGAGTATCTGGTTGAGGCCGAACACCATTAATGAACCTACAGACTGCATGATGATTGATGGGACGCCGATTTCATATATTTCTCTTATTGTATTCCAGCTAGGTCTGAAACCCTTAAATGTCAGCTTGACTTCCCTATTCTTCTTAACATTAAAATAAAGGCCTAGCAGCGCACCAACGGTCTGTCCAAAAACGGTGGCATATGCAGCGCCAGAGATTCCCATCTTAGGTGCGCCAAACCATCCAAAGATAAGAATCGGATCCATGATGATATTAATAATAGCGCCGGTACTCTGAGTGATAAATATGTATATGGTCCTGCCTGTACTCTGCAGCAACCTCTCGATTGTAACCTGCAGGAACACCATGACCGATAGCCAGCATACGATTCTGAGGTACGTTACGCCATACTCGATTATCTCAGGATCATTTGTCTGCATCTCTATAAAAGGTCTTGCGAAAAGCCCTATTACTACGAACAGCGCATATGTTACGAAACTCAGGAATATTCCATTTTGTGCCGTAGCATTTACCTTATCGAACTCCCTTGCTCCGAGGTACCTTGACATCAGAGCACTCATACCTACAGCCGTACCTACGCCGAAGGCAATCATCATGGATTGAATTGGAAAGCATAGGGAGATGGCTGTAAGAGCATTCTCATTAATCTGAGCGACAAATATGCTATCCACTATGTTATAGAGCGATAGTACAAACATAGAAACCATGAGCGGAATCGATAATTTTATAATCAGTGACGGTATCGGCGCTATACCTAGCTTATTCTCTTTTATCTCAGCAGCTGTGCTCATTGTCTCCCCTTTTCTTATCACAATAAACAAAAACGACTGAACGGGTATCCATTCAATCTACGATTTATTATACCATTTTGAGAGCAAAACATTCTAGTGCAGAAACGCAAAATAGTACACAAGACTTGGTTATTCTTTAAAATTACTGCTTCGTCTATCATATTGCCGCAAAGGAAAAAACGTAGCATCAGCCACGCTTTCTCCTTTGCAGTATATTTATTATTAAGGATGTTACAGCCCGTAGGCTTGGAACAACTGATTTAAATGAGAGAAGCTACGCACTTCTCCACTTCCTCCATCTTCGCAGTAGGTTCAAATCTCTCAACTACATCGCCGTTTCTATCAACTACGAATTTGGTGAAATTCCACTTGATATCAGGATTATTCTTATAATCCTTATCCATCTTCTTAACCACTAGCGAAAGTCCTGTCGCCTTGAGGCCTTTACCAAAGCCTTCAAAGCCCTTCTCTTCCTTGAGAAATTTATATAGTGCTAGCTGATTCTCACCGTTCACATCAGACTTCTTCATCTGAGGGAACTTCGTGTTGTACTGCAGAGTGCAGAAATCATGTATCTCTTCGTCAGTCCCAGGAGCCTGCCCCGCAAACTGGTTGCAAGGAATATCTAGCACTTCAAATCCCTTGTCGTGGTACTTCTCATACATCTCTTCAATCGGTTCGTACTGAGGCGTGAAGCCGCAACCTGTTGCTGTATTGACAACGAGGACAACCTTCCCCTCGTAATCTTTCATCGATACTTCGCTTCCGTCTGTAGCTGAAACTGAATAATCATAAAATCCCATATCCATTACCTCCTGTTATGACCTATGAAAAGCCCTTTAAAATTCACATGTCATTTTCACGTGGCATTCTCGTTACTACGTTAATCTTCTAGTCTAATTCCCTTTTTTAGACTCCACTTACATGCACAATTATATTGCGCTAAATTATTTTGTCAACAATTCATGATGCACTTATATAAATACTTGTATGCATTTTAAGGAGTCCTCCTCACGTATATAAAAAGGCGCCAGAGTTTCTACCCCAGCGCAAAATTCACTAAATTCATCTTTTATTTTTTGACCAGTATCAATTTACCAGCTTACCTGCCCATCGCCTGTAATATCTATCTTGTCTCCGAGGAACGTCGGTTCTGGTTTAACAAGGCACTGCACAAAAGCTTTCTCTCTAGATAGGAACTCCCTAATTGCACGAGCCTCATCTCCATCATACTGCTTCTCGGCCGCACTTACCCCTACAGCTTTGATGCCAAGCCGCTTTGCTGTATACAGCGATCTACCCTCGTGATAATGCTGTGTAACCACTACTGCTGACTTTACACCGAATATATCCCTTGCGCGATACATCGATTCATACGTAGAAAAACCTGCGTGGTCGAGGAATATGTCTTGCGCTGGAACACCGTGTTTCAAGCAGTAATTCTTCATGACCTTCACCTCGTCGTAATTGGTCTTGCCGTTATCCCCAGACAACAGCAGCTTCGGTGCCACCCCTGCATTATATAACTCTATCCCACGATCAAGTCTGTCCTTAAGAATCTTAGTAGGCTCACCATTGCCGTACACACCTGCGCCCAGCACGATGATGCATTCGTACGATTGCCCGCGAAGCTGATCTAAGCTGCGAAGACTTCGCTCACCTTCTAACTTAACGAACAGGTTGATTCCCACGATTATGACTACAGCTATCAATATTAACTTAAATATCCATTTAATAACCTTAAGCATAGGTATAATAATATCCCTCATAGGTGATATATGCAAGGAAGTAACGTGTATATAAATCAAAAACAAATGAAAACCGGGCCCTACACGTGTTCATCTGAACGGAGGTATCTCTAGCCCGGCAAAATTCAATTAATTATAGTACTTTGGCTTGCACCCAAGTCATCTAAGATTAGTCAACGAACTTAACAGCTGTTCCGTATGCCATAACCTCTGCAGCGCTCTGCATTATGGATGCGGATGAATAGCGAACAGCAACTACTGCGTCAGCGCCAACGCTCTCAGCCTCATCAACCATTCTCTTAGTCGCAAGAGCTCTTGCGTTGTTCATCATCTCGTTATACTTAACGAGCTCTCCTCCAACAAGAGTCTTGAGTCCAGCTCCAAAGTCTCTGATAGCATTAACTGTCTGAATTGTGCTTCCCTTTACAAGTCCGATAGTCTGAACTTTTCTGCCTTCGATTTCGTTAGTAGTTACTAAGATCATCGTCTTCCCCCTTCTGAATCTCGCGGATTCTCTCGATCAAGATGTGCAGCACCCCGTATATGAAGCCAGCGCAGATAAGTGCTGCCACTATTCTAAAGCCAAGCGGCACCCCAGGAATAATTTCGAAACCGATGAAATAAATCAAGATAATCCCGATGACTATACCTATTATCGCAACCGCTACGAGAATACTGCCAATTTTATTTTTCTTCATAAAACATCTCTCTTCTCAAATACCCGAGCATGCACGATTGCTTGCCCCGTATTTACTGATAATTATACCATCTGGGTATGGTTGTCACAATAAGGTTCTATATCAAGGAAATCAATTTACTTTTTCAAATTAGCGCTATCTATTATAGTTTTTTTTAGCTAAAACTGATTATATACGAAATCAGGCGCTGAAGATAAATCTGCATTCAACAAATACACAATTATTATCACCATCATAAAATAGAATGCCACCGTCCAGAATATAATATTCCAGAATGTCGATGTTTTAATCTTATTGATTATAGAAATTAAATACTGCTTCATCAAAGTAAACCCATCCTTTCCATCCCATGTGCATTATATCTTTCAAAAATATTTCTCATATTCTTTATCGGAAAAGTCTGCTGTTTTCACATTATATTCTTTGCAGATCTCTCTAACTTTAGAATAGTATGCTTCTCTTCCCGACTTTGGGAAGCCTGTGTAATCGTACCAACTGCCATTTACTGGCATTATAACTATAAGTGGTTCTATATCAAGTTCTTTACACATATCCAGAAATATTTTAAAGTCGTCATATTCAGGTGATTCAGCATAGCTTTCATTAATATTCGAATTTTTTAAATTATTAACGTTATCTTTAATATAGCTGTTATAGTATTCGTCATATACTCCAAAATCATTATTTGTACATGCTTTTTCACCCTCAGACTGCGCCTCTCCCATCAAACGCTGAAAGTTAATATCCCTTTTATTAATAATTCCTGCATCTGCTGTCGTGCCACTGCTTAGTTGTTTGGCAAGTGTGTAGTCCTCTTTAAAATCCATGAACCCTCTAAACACCTTGTTTTTTATGTGCTCTACAGGATTTAAATTGTGATTAAAATATTGTCTCTCGTATAAATTAATTCTCTCTAGTTGCTTTGAATCAGATGCCAGATATATTTTTAACCTTTTAGTAAGGCGTTTTTTTAGCTTCTCTGAGATATTTTTGTTATCCATCATTTCTAGATAAAGTCTTTCAGAAAAGCGACTAGCATACGCATCAGGGTCTAATCCATTTTTTGTAAACCATTGAGGAGATAATATTAATACAACCTTTTTTTTAGGAAGTATATCGCTGTATGCACCAACTGCAGTTGCCTGGTGTAAGCATTGCTTGTAACCACTACCCATTAGGACCATCTTCATTTCTGACTTTCTGTTCCCAAATAAGTATGATGGGAATCCAATCTGATCAGTTGCTGAAAGTTCTGACGAGCCTAATACGACAGCAGTATCTTTATCAAATATCTTTTTCAGAACTTCAATCGATGCATTTCTTTGGTCAGTATTTACTTTATATGCTTCATTAATTTTTTCACCAGTTATCACTGGCAATTTTATCCGTGAACCATATACGAATATTGTAACTAGCATTAGTATTGCTGCTATTATAAGCGAAACTAATTTTTTCATATCACATTATTCCATTTCATTTAAACTACTATGATTATTGCTCTGGTCCTATCTAAATAAATAGCCCTTTTCTTAATGACTATCTTAAATATTCTATAAGTCCAATGGCCGCAGCCCTTCCTTGCCCAGAAAATATTAGAAATCCAAACATAACTAAATTTAGGGTAATAAACCACGACACAATTTTATAAACCTTATCCCTTTTATGTAGTTTATAGAATCTAGATTTCTTTTGATATAACTCAGCAATAACCAGCAATATTCCATGATATACACCATAAGCTATATAGTGAAGTTCTAGACCATGCCATATTCCCATCAATGCCATATTAATCATCAAGCCGGCTGATGCAGCCGTTAATTTACTTTTAAATCTCTTTTTGCTTAGTGAGTTAAATAAAAATCTCGAGAATATAAAATCCCTAAACCAGTGGGATAATGTTATATGCCATCTGTCCCAAAAATCTTTAATATCAATACTAATAAATGGTTTATTAAAATTATCTGGCACCTTTATCCCAAGAATATAGCCTGTTCCTACTGCCATCAAACTATATCCTGCAAAATCAAAAAACATATATAAACCATATGAGTACGCATACCCAATTATATGAATTGGATCATATTTATTTATCATATATGTATTCATAATATACATAGCTGTTCCTGATAACGGCAGCTTATACAAAAGCCCCCACATTATTTTAACTATTCCGTTTGATAACAGTTCACTATATTCTTTCCCTGTATAGATTTTAGAATAATCTTGCGAAAAACGACGGCTTCTGTCTATTGGGCCAGAGCTAAGTGTTGGAAAGAATAATAGGAATTCAAGGAACTCATACCACTTTATTTCATTTATAATCCCGTCATAAATTTCAATAATTGTCTGTATAACTCGGAAAAAAATATATGATAATCCAAGGAAACCAAAGATTGTGCTGCCAGATCCAAAAAAGCCATGACCCACAAAGCTTTCTAGCTTACTCAATATTAATGGACATAATGTTATTATAACTGCCGATGCATAGAAGAACTTATTCCTTCCCATCTTTATTCTGGAAAGTAGATAAAGCTTTACTAAGCCCAGTGACATTGCAGAATACCCTGTCAAAAACGCTAGTTCCATCAGAGAGTTGCGGTATATTAGATAAATAAATATGCATGTAAGAAACCCTCTATAGTATCTTAGCGACTTTCCATTTAGTCCTATTACTATAGCTGGAATAATTGCAATGATTAATGTTATAAAAAAATCCAATCCTGAGAAAAAACTCATTAGATCTACCTCAATTCCTTATTATGTCACAATCATACTGATGTTTTGTCACAATCTTTACATCATCGCAACTACCTCATACTCCTACTCGCAATCAGATTCACGCCTGTACCCATAAAGTCTCTCACTATCACGTCGTTTATCTCCACAGGAGCCGTTACTCTGAGTCCTTTAATCTCGCCCATCGCCTCGCGCCAAATATCCAGAGGAATCTCGCTCTCGGTAATTACCGGCAGCACGCGGTTGACCGCCCCATCGATTCTTACCGTCGAAGTCAGAATCCTCATCGGGCGAGTTATCTCCTGCTCTGCATAGCTAAGACCTTCTTTGCAGCTGTACCCTTCAATTTCTATAATTTTATCACTTTCGAGATGTACAGTAACTCTGCAGCCCTTCGGACAATTTACGCAAATCAATTCTGCATCTCTCATCTTAATTCTCCTTTATCTGAATCGTTAGATCCCCATTGGCTTCTTGAAGGTGTTTACCAGCTATTACCACCTGCTCCATCTCAGATGGTATAATCACATCCTTATGAATTGTGCGAAGTAGCTTGCTTCCCTTCAAAATTTCTATCGTGATATCGTTCATCGGTTTACGGACGCGGAAGTAAAGTGTCACAGCCTTTGGCAGGCTCTTTTTGTGGAGTTTCGCAGGAACTACGTAGCTCACCATATTTCCAGCGTGAGCTTCACAGTACGAATTACTGGCTAAAGATTCATCGTCATCATCTAGAGATAACCCGAAGGTCTCAGCTTCATCACCATCATGAGCTTCTTTTAGTCTCTGCTTTAGCGCTTCATAATATCTAGCAGCCCCTACCGCCGCTTCACTGGCCTGTTTCGTAACGAAGTCTGCTAGGTCATGCACGTGAAGTCCGTTTCCGCATGCGAATATTCCTGGAACCGATGCCATATAGTTCTCGTCGACAATTGTCCCACGGATGCTCGGATCAATTTCGATTCCAGCCTCTTCAGCTAGAGTGTTTTCAGGAATCAGTCCAACGCTTAGGAGCAGTGTGTCTACGTCGAAATACATTTCACTTCCCTTAATCGGCTGTCTCTTATCATCTACCTTTGTGAGCTCAATACGCTCAATTCTGTCACGTCCATATATGTTAGTTACAGTATGGGATAGATATAGAGGAATCCCAAAGTCATCAAGGCACTGCTTCATGTTACGAGGTAGCCCATTGCTGTACGGCATAAGCTCCGCAACGCCGAGCACTTCAGCTCCCTCTAGACTCATGCGACGTGCCATTATGAGTCCGATATCTCCAGAGCCGAGTATGAATACCTTCTTTCCGACCATATAGCCATCTATATTGAGGTATCTCTGCGCCTGTCCCGCTGTGTAGACTCCAGTCGGACGCTCGCCAGGAATCCCAAGAGTACCGCGGCTTCTCTCGTAGCATCCAACTGCAAGGACGATAATATCTGCCTTGAGCTTCTGATATCCTTCTTCCTTACTCACATACTCGATAACACGATCGCTGCTCATATGGGTAACCATTGTGCCTAGCTTAATCTCGACGCCAGATGCCACCGCTTCCATCTCGTATCTCTCTGCAAACGCGGGTCCGCTAAGCTGCTCTTTGAAGGTTGTAAGCCCGAACCCATTATGTATGCACTGATTGAGCACTCCGCCAAGCTCGATATCACGCTCGATTAAAACGACATCCGATAGCCCTTCGTGCTTAAGCTTCGCAGCAGCTGCTAGACCACCGCAGCCACCACCTATTACCACTGCCTGACAATGTCTCATCTTAGCGATTCTCCCTCTCTAAAATCTTTGAATACTGCCCATCTTGAACGATATCGACAGGTGAGCAGTTTAATTCTCTCGCCAGTATTTCCACGACCTTAGGTTCGCAGAAACCTCCCTGACACTTGCCCATCCCTGGACGAACTCGTTTCTTTATCCCCTTGACGCTTCTAGCTCCACAAACTTCATGTATTGCAGAAACTATCTCTCCCTCGGATATGGTCTCGCACCTGCAAACTATATTTGCATACTGCGAATTTGCACGCACTAGTTTCTCACGCTCCTCTTCAGATAACTCCGAGACGACAATCGGCTTATCCCTTGTCATCACAGCATCTGGATTTTCCTTAAGGCATAATCTATCCGTTATAAAATGCTCTATCACATAGTCCGCAATCGCCGGCGCACTGGCTAACCCGGGCGACTCTATGGAAGCGATGTTGATGAAGTTTGGGTTCTCGTCATCTAAGGGGCCTATTATAAAATCCTTTGATGTCGAACTCGGTCTTAGCCCTGCAAATGTCCTTATCGACTTATGCAGTGAAACCGTCTTAATTATCTTGGCGATATTTTCGCGCAAGTATCTTGCCCCAACTGTGCTAGTTGCCGTCGTGATGTTGTCTTCTAATTCCTCGCTATTAGGACCGATAAGCGTATTCCCGTATACCGTCGGAATTGCGAGCACTCCCTTTCCCTTGGCAGTTGGAACTGGGAATATGATGTTATTTACTATATGTTCGTCGTTACTGATGACATAGTATTCGCCTCGCCTTGGAGTTATCTCGAATCCTGCACATTCTGTCAACATATGGCAGATCTCCGAAGCGCCTATTCCAGAAGCATTAAGAACAACCTTGGCATTGAATGTCTCGCCGCCTGCTTTGATCACGTAGTCATCGTCATTCTTATCTATGGTGCTCACTTCGTGGTTTAGGAATAAATCTACGCCATTGTTTACAGCAACCTGCATACAAGCAATAGCAATCTCCCAAGGATATATTACCGAAGTCGTTGGAAATGACAGCACCTTGGTTATGTTGTCGCTGAGATTTGGCTCTGCAACGCGCGCATCATCTCCACTCAGAAATTCATGGGGGATCTCCCTGCAGACCGCCCTTTCAGCCAGCACCTCGAGTAGATTCTCCTCTTCGTCATTACACGCGACTACGAATGCACCCGTATTCTTGATATGGCAGTGTAAGTCCTCGCAAATCTTAGGATACTTACGCGCACCTTTTACATTAAGTTCCGCCTTGAGCGTACCATCTACAGGATCGTATCCTGTATGCACTATCGCAGAATTCGCCATCGTTGCGCCATTCGCGATATCATTTTCCTTGTCTAGGACCGCTATTTTGAGTTCGTACCTCGAAAGCTCTCTGGCGAGCATCGAGCCAGTGATTCCTGCACCTATTATGACTATGTCGTAAAGCATGTTTCCTCCGGGTTGGCTTTGGTTTTTAATAACTGTTTAATTATATCATGTATTGCAATCATTATGATATTCCGAGCGCAATTCACGCTTAATTGCAATTATTTACTGATATGGACTGTACTTAGAAAGAGGGATGAATGGTGAATGTTTCTATAATTGACAAATTAGGATTATTCAATCCATAATGGACTCACACTAGATATAGAATAGATTACTGATGAATACAAAAAGAGAAGGTGATCGCTCACCTCCCCTTGTTTTATAAACCGTTAGCTATTTGTTGTACCAGTAGTTCATGTCCACATTGCCTTTTATTCCGTCGACTCTTCCCTTACTGGTATACTGCCATACTTCGTAGCTTCCATTGTATGTAACCCTGTCATAGTACTGAGCTACCCAAACTTTATATTTGCCTAGCTTACTCATGTCTAGATTGTTGTTCAGCCAACTGGTGCTCGCATAAATCATAGGCGTATATCCGAGCGACTCTATCGTCTCACAGAAACCCCTAATCGCTTCAGTTCTTGCAGCAACCGAGATTCCGTTTGACCTTGCATTGCTCTGATACTCTGTGTCTATCACCAGCGGAAGCTTCACATCATAGTCCTTGACGAGAGATACGAGGAATTTTGCCTCCTCGGCTCCCTCGGTGTAATCTCTCGCTTCGGTAAACATGTATGCTCCGGCCTTAAGACCAGCTAATATTGCTCCCGATATATGAGTGTCAAATTTAGAGTCTTTTACAAGAGCTCCATTGGTCTTACCACGATATCCAGCTCTAACGATAGCAAAGTCTATTCCAGAAGCCTTTACCTTCTGCCAGTTAATATCGTCCTGGTATGCGGATACATCCACTCCCTTTAGCTGATTAGCAATCACACCAGAGGCATTTGCGAAGTATGTCTCACCGTTTAGTTTAAAGATAGCCCGACAGCATCACACCATCAGAATTGAATGCGTATTTTTTGCCATCGAGCTCTTTGATGGTGTTCTTAACCATCTTGTGATCTTCGCCGAAGTAATACCAATAGCTACCGAGCTGTAGCCATCCAGATACTGCTGCCCCAGACGCACTAAAATAATACCAGTCACCTGAAACTTGCTGCCAGCCAGTCCTCATGGCACCGTCGCCACCTAGGTAGTAAAGGCTGCCGTCTATATCTCTAAGGTCAGTCTCCATTTCACCGTACTCTCCAAGGTAGTACCAGTAGCCACCGATTTTCTGCCAACCAGTTCTCGCAGCGCCGTCAGCACCTAAGTATGCCCAGGCATCATCTATCTTCTGCCAGCCTGTTTTCATTCTGCCGTCATTTTCCGTGCCAAAGTAGTAGTATTTACCGTCGATCTCCGCCACGTCGGTCTGCATGATGCCGTCCTCGTCGAAGTGATACCAATATCCGCCATACTTTAGCCAGTTGTTCTTTAACGCAGCTCCATCAGCTCCGTAGTATCCCCATCTGTCGGCAATCTTTTTGTTTGATTCATAGGTTGCACCAACTACCTGCCAGCCAGTCTTCATGGCTCCATCGTTAGCAGCGCCTAGATAGTAGCTCTTTCCATCTAACACCTGATTGCCTGTAAGCATTACTCCCATCTTATCGAAGTAGTACCAGTAGCCGCCGATTTTCTGCCATCCTTTAACAGCTGCGCCGCTAGATCCGAAATAGTGATATGCGTCTGAAATCTTGTGCCAGCCAGTCTTCATCGCTCCGTCATTTGACGCTCCGAAGAAGTAGAGCAGCTTTTCAACCTCCTCTAGTCCGTAGGCCATCGAACCATCCGAATGTAGATAGTACCAAGTGCTTCCCGCACTGAGCCATCCTGTTCTCATGGAACCCTCTGAACCGAAGTAGTAGTAATGATTACCAATCTGCTGCCAGCCTGTCTTCATGATGCCGTCTGGTCCTAGATAATACTTCTTGCCGTCGATAGTGAATAGGCCCTTCTGCATTACGCCAGCGCTGTTATAGAAGCGCCAGCCACCAGATTCGCTCTTCCACGTTCCAACAATTGCAGGCGCTGTTTCAACTTGCTTGTTTTCGTCTTCCGCTACAGAACCATTCGATTCGACCTCTCGGTTTTCATCCGAGACAACTTCATTATTGTTTGCAGTTTCTATTTCTTCTGCATGCCCTGAATCTTCAGTTGTTGCTCTCTCTGGAGTAGTTGTCTCTGTAGTAACTTCATTTTTCTCTGTAGTGGTATCTTCATCTGCTGCATTTGCCGTAAAACAGAAAAAGAACATCAACATTGCCAAACATAGCACTGTAATGGCAATGTGATATTCTTTTCTCTTTACATCAAAAATACCCTGGTTTTGCTTTGTCATGATGAGCTCCTCCTTCTTCATCACACATAGCTATAACGTATCACTATACTTAACTCTCTTTTGAGAATTGTATACTAAACTTTATAGTTGTTCTATTGGTTCATCAAGTTTTAATTATCGGTATTTTGTTATCTCTTATCTCGCCGAACTCAAGCACATCGGCTATCCTTTCGCTAGCGTGTCCATCGCCGTAAGGATTTGAAGCCTTGCTCATAGCCTTGTATTCCTCTTTATCGGTAAGAAGTCTTGAAAATTCTTTGTATATCGTTTCCTCTTCAGTCCCGACCAATTTTAGTGTACCCGCCTGAATTCCCTCTGGGCGTTCGGTAGTGTCTCTCATTACGAGAACTGGTTTCCCAAGGCTAGGTGCCTCCTCCTGAATTCCGCCTGAATCGGTCAAAATCAGATAGCTCTGGTTCATGAAGTTATGGAAATCAAGCACATCGAGCGGTTCTATGATCCTAATGCGTTCTTCCTTGCCACCCGGTGAACTCTCACCAAATACATCCTCTGCAGCCTGTCTTACAGCAGGATTCATATGTATAGGATAAATCGCCTTAACATCAGGGTTTTCATCCATCACGCGGCGAATAGCTCTAAACATGTTATGCATAGGCTCGCCGAGATTTTCTCTGCGATGAGCAGTGATAAGAATAAGTCTCGAATCAGAAGCCCAATCTAGATGCTCGTTACTATAATCTTCCTTTACCGTCGTGCTCAAGGCATCAATCGCAGTATTGCCTGTAATCCAGATTTTTCCTGCATCCTTACCTTCGTTCACTAGGTTCAGTTTGCTCTTCTCTGTCGGTGCAAAATTATATTCTGCAACAATACCAACAGCCTGTCTGTTAAATTCCTCTGGGAAAGGTGACTTAATGTTGTACGTTCTAAGACCTGCTTCCACGTGTCCAACAGGAATCTGTAGGTAGAAACAAGCAAGCGCAGTCACAAATGTCGTGGTCGTGTCTCCGTGTACGAGAACTACGTCGGGATTTTCATTAACAAGCACTTCTCTGATTCTCTCAAGAATATTAGTTGTAACATCAAAGAGAGTCTGTTTCTCTTTCATTATAGACAGATCATAATCTGGAACCACATGGAAGGTTTCGAGAACCTGATCGAGCATCTGTCTATGCTGTCCCGTAACGCAAACGCATGTGTCTATTCCAGGTCTCTTTTTCAATTCCTTTACAAGTGGGCACATTTTAATTGCTTCCGGTCTTGTCCCAAAGACCAACATAACCTTTTTCATGATTACCTCTAAATTAATCTATAGTTACTACTTAGTAGTGGTTAGTGACTCGTCACTCTTTCTAAAACCTACTGTCGTCAATGCCATGTAGTACATCATGGTGATTGAATAAGTCGTAAGTGTATTTATCGTCGAGAATATTCCATTTACACAAAATGCTATGGCCGCGAGTGACAAGAATAGCATCTCTAAATTGTTGTCAGTATATTCTTTTTTCCTAAACAATATTATCAAAGCATAAATTCCGGTTGTTATCTCAATAAGCAAGAAGCCAAAACCAGCAATATATCCTCCGTTAAATGTAACCTCGAGAATCGCATTGTGTGACTGTCTCTCGAAGCCCTTCGTATATCCAGGAATGATAAACGTCCTGCTCTTGTGCCCGATAAAACCTAAATGCTGCGAATAAATATACCAGATCCAGATTCTATGCGTTGTAAGCTTGTCTAAATCGCCCCATATTTTCCTCTGTGCTTCAGTCAAGTTTTTCGGCTCCATGTAAGCGAAATGGTATTCATCGACATCCTTGAAGTTACTCATTTCTTTTATTCGACCGAACATCATCTGTGAAATTGTATAATTCTCTTTAATCTTTAATGCCCTAAGGTCTCTCTTTAAAATATTGTCAGAAATTTTATAGGCAGTGGCTAACATAGTCACTGTAATAACAAAAATTATAGCGGTATTTTTAATTGTAAGATGCGATTTAAAAATACCTTTCATTACGATAATTGTATAGAACAAAAGTATTGATAGTATGCCAAGGAAAGATCCTCTACTTTTTGTCATAAGAATTGCAAACCACGACATTCCCATGCCCCAAACTGCTATTGAAAAAACTATCAAGTTTGAGACGTTCTCTAATATATTCT
This sequence comes from Mogibacterium neglectum, assembly GCF_030644205.1. NCBI lineage: Bacteria > Bacillati > Bacillota > Clostridia > Peptostreptococcales > Anaerovoracaceae > Mogibacterium > Mogibacterium neglectum. The sequence goes on along the minus strand of NZ_CP128647.1, from coordinate 114,493 downwards.
TTTCAACAAAAACCTTCCTATAAATAATATATGCATATACAACAATAAATACATTCAGATAAAACCCTAATATTGTAGGATTTGTTAGAACACCAGTGTACCTAGCGATACTAAATGAGGTCTTGGCAACCATAGGTGAAAATATAATATTTAAAAATAAAATTAGCACCCCAAAAATAGCAATTCCTATTGCAATTCCATCAATAAATATTTCCCTATTTTTCTTGCTTGCAAGTCGATATGAAATCGGCACGAATATGAAACTGTATATAAAGGCCCAAACTAGCTGCTTTGGTGCCTTCTCTACTATTCCTGTAACCGTATAGGATATGATGACAAGAAAAAGAGGTATCCCTAGCCATGCATTTAACCTAACATCCTTATTATCACTCATATCCAACGAAGCAAATATCAGTATTAAGAACACGAAGAATATAACGCTACTAGTAATATTCACCATATTTTGATGGATTCCATAATGTGATAATCTTTCCGTAAAATATGAAAATTTACAGAAAGATGTCATCATCATTCCAAATGCAGATACCGAGATGATTGTATTTTGTCCTTTTTTAATACTAATCTTACCGACTAGCCTATCTATGAAGGCTAGCATATGATTTAAGGTTTTAAGTTCGTACATAATTTGTTCTTTCTCTATACTGTCATAATTTAGAAATTCTGACTTTAAATCGCTTGACCATATCCCTTCACAGATGGAAGATACTTATCAAATAGCCTGTTATTTTCGTTAAACAATCTCGTTGTTTTACTTATCAAGGTGCACTCTGCTTGCCTTCAAAACATGCGCATTGTCGGCCACCCAAAGGTATAGCGATACTACTTGCGTGCGGGCATTTTATTTTTCTATCTTCTTTCTTTTCATCTCCAGTAGTGCACTTACTATGATTCCCACAAAGATACCTGCAACACCACCTGTAACATAGTAACCTTTCGTACTTACACTCTCCGCTTCGAGTGGCTTGCTCGGCATCGAGACCACCTTTAGTATGTCTTCGCCTCTAACCTCTTTGCCAACTTCAACAACAGCTTTGGCTTCTGCATCTGCTAACTTGAGGGCTTCATCTTCAGTATCAGCAGTAATGTAAATATCTACATACTGACCATCCTTATCAAAATCAACTGCAACTCTTGAATTAAGTGCGATTCTGCCTTTTTCATCGAGCCCTGCGTACTGAGCTACACGGTCGAGAGTCTTCGATGATGTCGAAATCTTTGCATAGAGTCCAACAAGCTCCTCATTCTTCTGGATATCCTCAAGGGTGCTTTTCTGATATCCTTCAGCAGGTGTAACTGCGACTGTGAGCTTCGCCTTGTATGAAGTTGTAGCCTTGGACCCTTCAACCTTAGCCATTACAACTGCGCAAACTACCACGCATATAATCATTACTAACGCATACTTCTTCACTAGCTCGATAATCCTCTTCTCAAAGCTATTTCCCATCTTGTAAGTCCTCCATACACTTTCTTAAATCAAATGCAAATTCTTCCTGTTTCTTCTCGACTACTCGATCTCCGACAAATGTTTCTATATTCTTCTTAATATCGTCCATATTGTCGTGAACACTCACCAACGCTTTGCCAATATCGCTGTCATATGCTCCGATTCCGTACTCGTCCAAAACTCTCTTCATCGGTGGATTATCAGTCGTTGCAACAGCAATCCCTTCATATGCGTATTCATAGATTTTCCCCGACGAACAGTAGAGATTGTTTGAATTCTTCTTGTGATACATCGCTATTCCAACATCACACTTAGAGACGAAGTATTTGAGTTCATCCTGGTTTAGTCTAGGTATGAGTTTCACATTCTCGAGCTTGTTCTCTTCGATGAATGATTCTATCTCCTGCTTCTCAGCATTTTCCTTGCAGCCAACTAGGTACAATGTGTTATTGAAGTTTAGCTTCGCTGCTGCTTCGATAAGTTCCTTTGTGCCTCTTTCGATTTCGCAGCCAGCTGTTGATACGATTTTAAATGAATCATCTCCGTTCAGATAGTCGAATTTCAGCTTCATTACTTCCTCTGAAAACTCCTTAGAATACGATAGCTTTCGGAAGTTTTCAAACACGAGTATTGCTCCAATCTTGCCGTACTCTTTCTCCATAACCTGCTTTCGCTCTTCATTTGCGCAGATTGTCAGTGTGGCTTTCGCAATCATCCTCGACTCGAAAAAACAGCCGACCTTACTAGCAAAGCCGTGAGTTTCTCTCTGTAGATATAGCTCCCTCGCATCGTAAATCACAGCTTTAGGTTTAAGAAGCTTATTTAGCTTGAGCGCCGGAACAGTTGCTTTTCTGTTATCAGCAAAGATAAAATCCACGTCTCTATGCTTCTTGCCGATTTCTACGATTTTACGAATAAACTCCTTATAGGACTTATAGTTCACATAATATGAACTGTTATCCATGAAATCATCTTCTTGGGTTGTTGTTATGTCTACGATGTCAGCAAATGAATTTAGGACATCGAGTAATGCCCTCGTCCTACCGTCAAAGTTTTTATTAGCTGCACTGATAAAGAGTATCTTCACTTGCCCTCCTCCGAATTCTATAAACCGTGTATATGATATCCAGTACTAGTGATCCAATAATATAGTTAAAAATAGCGTTGTATGTCGCGCCTCTTCCAATAAGAATAAACAGCGTGCAGACCATACTTGCTTTCATGCATCGCATAGTTGGATCCTTCGTAGCCTTGATAAACTCATCTACGAAGGACACTAGGATTCCATATATAACCCCCAACAAGAAACACATGAATCCAAAATTAGCAAACACATCACCGAAAAGTGTTGGATGCATTGTCCCTCGAGGATTATCAACGTGCATCCACTCTTTATACATATCTATAGCAAAGTCCCTCGGCTTAAATTTGGCTATGGCCGCTGGAACAAACAGCAATGCAAGTCTCATGTATCCTAGCCCCATACCGAATTTGGGGAAGTTATTGTTATGCTCCACAAAGTAGTAGTATGCCTTGATAAGTCCTAGCTCTCCTCCGCCCTTTCTCATATAGTCGATAGATCTCTTAAAGATTTCTCCGATTCCGACCTTAGGGAGTAAAGATATATCTCCTAACCAACGAATCTGCTGGAATACGAACACAGCAAACACAAGAACTATTCCTGCCGATACTCCTACTGCAACCTTCTTGTTATTTTTATTAAAAAGAAAGTAGATGATAAAAGGCGTTATGAAGCCAAGAAGATTATACCTAGATTTTGAATAAAGTGCGCAGAATAAATAAATCGCAAATGCAATCAAAAAACACAGGCGCTTCTTCTTGCATAGGCAAGCAAATCCAATTCCTGAGAAGGCAACCATAATCTTTCCAGCCAAAATCTCTAATGGCGTCTGAGTCATGTTAAGCGTCTGAGTCCATGTTGAGTTGAAAAGAGAATATCCTCTGCCGTAAAATCCTCCAGCCACTATTACGAAGCAAATCAAGTATACACAGAAAATCATTCTGAATAGGCCCTCTGGGGTCTCCTCAAAATCCGCTACCTCCATCTCTAGCTTCTCTGCATTAAACTTTGCAAAATAAAAGAATCTCGTAAACATATAAAGCGCCATAAATAGCACTGCTAACATGGTAGCATTGGCAATTGTTATGTCGGAATAATCTCCTGAATACGCATGCGCTGTGTTAGGAACTGTGAATACCACAAATAACATCGCCCAGAGAACCATCCCCAGTGATTTCTTCCTCCACTCATATAGCAGAATAAGTATATTCAAAATCCACGACAGTAAAATTAGCACAATCTAGTCCTTTCGCTACCCTACACTAGCGGGTAAATAGCTCCTCCGTCACAGAGACCTCCACGGGTCTGTGCCCCACGCGGTCCTCTACAGGTGGAAGCTGGTTGTAATCACCGTACATAAGTGTTAAGTATTCTACGAGTTTAGCTGGAGCATAGAACTCCTCTCCCTCAAAATTAATCTTCTGAGGAGGGAACAGTAGTTCATTTGGAAAAATGATTCTATCCACAAAGGAGAAGCATGTGCAAAATCCATGCTCATTTGGATTTGTATCATAACGCATATACTCTTTTTTTATCTTTCCTTCAAGAAGGCTTTCCGGATAAAGCTTTAAAAGATAGTACTGCATCCTTCTCGCTATGGCTCCGAGCTTCCACTTTAAGCTTTTCTGCGGAACACCTACTCTGTCTGGAATATATTTTTTAAACTGTAATTTATTGAGTTTTAAGCATTTGTCGATGTGCTCATCAAGTCCTTCTATAGGAAGTCCATCATACGGAAATATATCTATATAAATACCGTGATGCATCTTAATGTTGCGCTTATTCCATTCTGTGAACGTTGTACCGTTCTTCCTAACCTTAGCAAATGAGAAAGGAGCGTTGGGATCAGTCGCTCTCGTCTGCACAAAGTATTCATCTCCCAGTTCCTTCTGCGCAATATCCAGAAATTTCTCATAATCCTGACGTGGCATGCCGATATCTATGTCATCATCCCAAGGGATGAATCCTCCATGTCTAACGGCACCAAGAGCTGTTCCACTCTCGATAAAATAAGTTAACCCTCTTTCCTCACAAAGCCTAGCAACTTTTATGAGTATATCTAGCTCAACTCTCTGAACGTCCTTTATCTCTGGAAATGCATCTACATTATAGGTTGTCATCTTCGCTGCTCTCACTCTCAATATCGTTATCGCTCTTGTTCTTGTTCTTTGATTTTGATTTCGACTTTGGATGCTCGATTTCTTTAATCTTCTGACGAGCCTTCTTAATGCTTTCTTCATCAGGTTTCATAACGTATAGCTGCTGATTTCCTGCTGAATACACAGTCGAAAATGCATCGAATCCTTCTAATGAATTGGATTCAAACTTCCACTTCGGATTCTTTCCTAGTTGGAACTTTACAAGGGCCTTAACCTCTGATCTCGTCAGGTTCATCTCCATAGTCGGAGCGAGGTACCTCAGGATTTTGTTATATCTCGTGAGCAGTGTCGTCGATCCCGTAAGCTTTTTCACGATAGCCTTGAGAACTTCCTGCTGGTTACGAACTCTATGGTTGTCGCCATCGCTATATGCATGTCTCTCTCTCGCATATGCCAGTGCCTTAGCACCATCAAGCTGATTCTCACCTTCTACAAAGCGGTATTTCCCGATGTATGAGATAAATGCCTTGTCAGAGTTGATAGTGATTCCGCCGATAGAATTTACGAGATCCTTAAGCGTATTGTAGTTAACCTTTACGTAGTAATTAATCTTAATACCAAGTAAATCTTCCACATCCGAAGTGGTCTCATCGATGCCCATTAGACCTGTATGGGTGAGCTTATCCTTCTCACCATTTTGTAGTTCAACGAGATAATCTCTTGGGATTGAAGTCATGAGAACCTTGTGAGTCTTAGGATTTACCGTAATAATCATATTAACATCGCTACGAGCTTCTTCGGTGATCTTTCCAGTTGTATCCATTCCACTTATGTAAATGTTGAATGGTTTGCTCGTCACATCTACGGCATCCTCTGCTTTCTTCTTCGCAGTAACCTGCCCTAGAAACTCATGTGTAGCAACTGCATATGCAGTTCCAACAGTGTAAACCACCATTAAGATCAAGCTCAATATAAATGCTGTAACCTTTCTGGATCTTTTTATATTATCTCTAAATAGCTGTACGAAGAATACTGCACTTATTATCAGAAGTACGACAAATGCTCCGAGCAGTAGCTTGGAAGGGACTACGTCTAGCACTAGCATAGATGATACGAACACCAGCAGTGCTATTAGATAAAGCAGCGACCATATTTTAGTAAACGTATTGAATTTGCTTTTTCGATAGTTTCTTGCATAACTCATTTATTTAAGCTCCATTCCTTATAATTACCAGTCTTTTAACTGTTTTCTAGCTCAATTTTCTTTAGGCTACGTATGCTATGTATCAGCGCAGGCATTAGCATTGCAGTTGTAATCACTACGACTGTCAATGTAGCCCATGCAGCACCATCAATACCCATGTACTTAATCAGCACAGCATCGAGAACTATATTGCTTATACCCGCAACAATATTTATGTAAAAGTTAAGCTTCACCTTTCTGAGACTTGCAAGCAGGTTGCTCACGTTAACTCTAAGAGTTGACGAGACGAAGTAGTTAACCGAAAGTATTCTGAATACTGTAACGGCGCCCATATACTTAGCACCCCACAATAATTTTATTATCCACGGAGCTAGAATAAATAGCATCCCCGCAATAATAAAATTCATAATGGCGGTGATTCCAATTAGACGTTTGGTGTTCTGCTTAATCCAGCCGTATTCCATGTTGTGCTCTGCAAAATACGGATACACGAAAATCACTACACTATTAGGTATTACAATGAGCGCTTCAGGTATTGTAGCCGCAACCTTGTATATAGCGATTTTTTCAGGACTAACTATGATGTAACCTATGAGGAATACATCCATCAGGATGAGTAAGTTCGAAATCATAGTGTTCGCACACACATATGCTGAATATTTTATCAGCTCTAGCTTCTGATGCCTTGAGAGATAGTTCGCATTTCTTAGTGTCCTAATAGAGTAAAACCTCATCCCAACTAACGATGTTATCATCGTCGCAAGGTAAAGAGCGATGATGATTCCACTAGCTTTTAAGTAATACGCACCGACAATCTCAACAGCCATATAAATAAAGGCATTGAGATTTGATAGGAGGGCATATCGTTTATTCTCTCGCTTGCAACGCATCAGCAGGCAATAATATTGATATATGTAGTATGTCAACGGATATAATGAATATATCATTAACACATGTCTCGCCTCAGCTACCTTTAATGGTGCAAACACCGCACATATGAATACGCCTATTGCAATTGCGAAGTTAAATGCCATTCCGAACTTGAGCGAAAACCAATAGTAGGCCTCTTTTTCCTCTTCAGGCCTCTGTTCTGAGCAGAACTGAAGCATTCCATATATGATACCCATTCCATTCAGAATCAGGAAGAAGGTCATTATATTGTCAGCGTATCCGAAAACTCCGTACTCGCGTTTGGTTAAGAACCTTACAACAAAGACATTCCCGATAAACGTAAACACCTTGTTGAGAAGCCCCGAGCCCATTATATGAACTAGGCCCTTCTGATATATGAATTTAATCTTATCCCGCATGCTTACTGGCCTAAAAACTCCTTGATAACCGATGCCACCTCATTCACGTCATCATCGGAGATATATGGGTGAATTGGCAGCGATAGAACTGTATCGCACAGCCTATTAGTAACAGAACAATCAACGCCATAGTCGTTTTCGCCACTAAACGCCTCCTGATTATGCATCTGCTTAGGATAGTAAATCATAGAAGGGATTGATTTCTCTTTGAGGAATGTCTGCAGCGCATCTCTCTGCTCTCTGTTTTCAAGCTTAATCGTGTACTGTGCCCAGCTGCTTAAAAATCCTTCTGGAACCACAGGTGTAGCAACAGTTCCATTAAGAAGTTCAGTGTACTTAGCTGCTGCGCTGTTAACATCGGCTACTTCATATTCTGCAAATACAGCTAACTTAGGCAATAGGATACCTGCCTGAATGGAGTCGAGTCTGGAATTCATTCCGATGCGCACGTTGTCATACTTCATCTTACCCTTACCGTGTACACAGTAAGATCTGATTAGCTCTGCGGCTTCATCATCATTTGTAAATATCGCTCCACCATCTCCATAGCACCCTAGTGGCTTTGCTGGGAAGAACGAAGTTGTCGAGATGTCTCCGAAGCTGCACGCCTTCTGTCCATTGATTTCACCGCCAAAGCCTTGGGCTCCATCCTCAAGAATCTTAAGGCCATACTTATCTGCAACCTTCCTAATCTCAGGGAAGTTAGCTGGGAGTCCAAATAAGTCTACGGGTACAACCACCCTCGGTCTTAACTTCCCATCAGCGACTACCCCTGTAATTGCCTTTTCTAGCGAAGCGGCATCCATGTTGAAAGTATCCTCGTCTACATCGACGAAAACTGGTGTCGCACCTAAAATTGCAACCACTTCTCCAGATGAGAAAAAAGTGAAGTCGGGAACGAATACAGCGTCACCTTCCCCAATTCCCCATGCCATAAGCGCTAATTCTAGCGCATCTGTTCCATTTCCACAGGTTACACAGTGCTTTACACCAACGTATGCAGCTAGCTTCTCTTCAAGCTCGGAAACTTTGCTACCGCCGATAAACCTGCTACTGGTGATTACTTCGTCAATTTGGCGATCTATGTCATTTTTAAGTGCAGCATACTGCTTCTTTAAATCTCTAAACTCCATTATATTCCTCCGCTCTACTTGAATTCGCCTCGCATATCGGTGCTTGCAAAGTCTGTTAAAGGAAGTCTAACTGGTATTCCTTCCTTCTGGCTCTTGTAAATCGCGAGAACCATCTCAAGTGCATTTCTTCCTGCGACCCCGTCTACATAAGGAGTCCTGTCTTCATTTATCGCTTCGATTACATCGGCAAATAAGCTGGTGTGACCGTTACCGTACACGTTGCTGGTTTCTTCTTCAAGACCTTTATTCTTCTGATCTTCAGAGGTCTCATCTTTGAAATCCCACACATCAATCGTGTTGGTAGATTTGCCGCCGACCTTTACAGTACCGTTCTCTCCGAATAGGTACAGTGTCTCTTCGAGGTTCTGGGGATATACATTGGTGGTTCCTTCGATGGTTCCTATTGCGCCATTCTTGAACTTAACAACGGCAACTCCAACGTCTTCAGCCTCCAGGTAATCGTGGAATTGCTGCCTAGTTGCTCCATAAACTTCAACGACCTCATCTCCCATCATCCATCTGAGAAGGTCAATTCCATGGATACACTGATTCATGAGGCAACCGCCGTCTTCTTCCCATGTTCCTCTCCAAGGCGCCTGGTCGTAATATCCCTTGTTTCTATTCCAACGGACATTTATAGATGCATGCGATAGCTTGCCGAATCGATTTCCTTCAATAGCCTTTCGAACTTCCTGAATGGCTACGTTAAATCTGTTCTGATGACAAGCTGATACTTTTACATGCTTCTCCGCAGCTCTCTTGATTATCTCCTCTGCATCAGCCATATTCATAGCCATAGGCTTCTCGATAATCACGTTGACTCCAGCATCAATTGCATCAAGTGCGATAGCTGCATGCTTCCCACTCTCTGTTGCAATGCTCACAAGCTCTAGGTCATTCTCCTCGAGCATCTTCTTGTAGTCGGTATATCTCTTTATCGACTTGTCTTCTGCTAAATTGTGTTTTTCTAGAATTGCTTCCATCTTTTCTGGCACTACGTCGCATACCGCAACTATTTCTAGATTATTATTTACTGCAGCAGTCACGTGATTTGTTGCGATTCTACCGCATCCAATCAATGCATATTTCATTTAAATATCCTCCGGAATTTTTAGCACTTAATTATCTGTAGTGTATCAAGCTTATAGAAGAGAGATATTATCTCTTTCTTCTACGTCCTTGAATGCGTTGCGAGTATCAAAAATTGTCACTGCATTCTTTCTAATCATCTCATAGTCGTATGCATCGTGTGCAGTTGCGACTAGTATGAGGTCATATCCCTTGATAATATCAGCATTTATCTCGCTGATACCCTCGTGCCACTCTCCATTTCTCTTATACTTTGGAATCCATGGATCATAGAAGTCTGTAACTGCGCCTCTTTCCTTGAGAATATCGATAACATTTAACGCAGGACTCTCTCTGTAATCGTCGATGTTGTTCTTATACGCAACTCCGAGCACGAGTACCTTGGATCCATTAAGCGCCTTCTTATGCTCATTTAGAACAGATGCCGCTCTATCCACTGTGTACTCAGGCATCTTGTCGTTGATTATCATTGAACTTTCAATCATCGATGTGTGGAAACCAAACTCTCTAGCCTTCCATGTGAGATAATATGGATCCAGAGGAATACAGTGGCCACCGAGCCCTGGCCCTGGATAGAATGCTTGGAATCCGTAAGGCTTGGTCTTTGCGGCGTCGATTACCTCCCACAGCGAGATTCCCATCTTGTTGCACAGTATAGCAAGTTCGTTTACGAGGCCTATGTTGATGTTTCTGTATGTATTCTCCAGTATCTTCTCCATCTCAGCGATTGCTGGTGAAGATACCTCATATATCTCACCTTCGAGAACTTCTCTATACATCGCAGAAATTACTTCTGTCGCATCCTTGCCTACAGCACCAACGACCTTTGGAGTATTCTTGGTCTTGTATATCAGATTACCCGGATCAACTCGCTCTGGAGAAAATCCCAGATAGAAATCTTCTCCGCACTTTAAACCTGAACCCTCTTCAAGAATAGGGAGTAGTAGCTCTTCAGTAGTTCCTGGATAAGTAGTTGACTCGAGAACTACCATTGTGTCGCGAGATAGGTGCTTTGAAATTGCCTCTGTCGATAGTTTTACATAGCTAATATCCGGCTCCTGATGCTTATCAAGAGGAGTAGGCACACAGATAGCAATGAAGTCAACATCCTTTACGAACGAAAAGTCGGATGTCGCCTTCATCATGCCACTCTCAACTAGCTCCTTGAGATCCTCATTCACAACATCGCCTATGTAGTTATGACCTTCATTTACCATCTTAACTTTTTCTTCCTGTACATCGAAGCCGATGGTCTTGAAGCCAGCCTTAGCCTTTTCAACAGCAAGCGGAAGACCCACATATCCTAGTCCTACAACACCCACAGTTATGTCACGCTTTGCGATTTTCTCGAGTAAACGTTCCTTCATATTCATATTATTCCCCTTTTCTGACCGAGTTATCTGTTGAACCATTCTATAATATTGCCAAATTCATCAAGCTTAGCTGCTGGAACTGCTGGAACTCCAACCACTAGAGTGTAGTCTGGAACATCCTTCGTTACGACAGCACCTGCTGCTACCATTGCACATTTACCAACCGTGTGTCCGCATACAATCGTCGCATTAGCACCGATCGATGCGCCCTCTTTGACGAGTGTCTTGCCGTAGTTTTCTGAACCCTTTGGGTAGCGAGCTCTAGGAGTGAGATCGTTTGTAAATACGCACGACGGTCCACAGAACACTCCATCTTCGAGTGTAACGCCTTCGTAAACTGATACGTTGTTCTGAATCTTTACTCTGTCGCCAATCTGCACGTTATTTGCAACATTTACATTCTGTCCGAGCGAGCAATTTTCGCCTATTTTAGCTCCAGGCTGTATGTGGCAGAAGTGCCAAATCTTAGTTCCCTTTCCAATCTCTACGTTATCATCTACGTAGCTGCTCTCATGTACAAAGTAATCTGACATTTTATTCCCCCGAAATAATAGTTTTAACTAGCTTGTCTGCGGCATCCCCCGCACCATAGTAGTTTTCTTTTTCCTTTGAAATAACGGTATTGTTAACTTTATCAAGTATGTCTGCTTCATCGATATGCGCGAGTACATTGTGATTTCCGTTCAGTGTCTCCACCCATTCCGTTTGTTCACGTAGTGTTACACACGGTGTATCGAGGATGTACGCTTCCTTCTGAAGTCCTCCGGAATCAGTCACAACCTTAACCGCATTCTTTGTAAAATACAGCATTTCGAGGTAACCGATAGGCTCTACGCATATTGTATTTTTTAGGTGCTCCTCTTCGTTAATCTGCTCAATCATCTTTCTAGTTCTAGGATGTGCCGGGAGAATCACCGGCGCGTCAATTTTTTCAAAAGCTTTGAGTATAGTGCGAACCTTCTCAGGAGTATCGGTATTCTCAGCTCTATGAACCGTAGATAGATACCACTTATCAAGCTCTCCACGTTCACCGAATATGTAGTGAAGTTCTTTGAAATACTGGCTACGTTCCTTCTTATCTATTTCTTGAGAGTAATACAGAACGGCATCGCACATTACGTCTCCGATTCTGTGAACACCCTTCATTATTCCCTCGTTTTCCAGATTTTCAATAGAAGCATCTGTCGAGCAGAAGAGCAAACTCGAGATGTGATCGGTAAGGATTCTATTCTGCTCCTCTGGCATAGACATATTGAAAGATCTAAGCCCTGCCTCTACATGTATTACAGGAATATGAATCTTAGAAGCTGCAAGTGCTCCTGCGATAGTAGAGTTCGTATCGCCATATACCATCAGATAGTCAGGATTCTCCTTAATCAGAATATCCTCTATTCCAATAAGCATCTCTGCAGTCTGTCTTGCGTGTGAACCAGACCCAACACCAAGGTTGTACTTTGGCTTTGGGATGTGGAGCTCCTCGAAGAAAAGCTCAGACATGTTCGCATCATAATGTTGACCGGTGTGAACGATTACCTCTTCGCACACCTGTTCTAGCTTGCGAGAAACTGCTGCAGCCTTTATAAATTGTGGTCTAGCGCCAATTACAGTCACTATCTTCATCGCGTAATACCTCTTCTAATTAAATACCTTTTCAAATTCACTTGCAATATTTTCATAAGTGTACTTACTAAGCACAGCCTCGCGTCCAAGCATTCCCATCCGGGTTCGCTCTTCCTCGCTCATGCCTTGAATCTTCCTGATTGCGTCCTTTATGGCATCATTATCACACGACTTTGTGATAATTCCACACCCCGATTCGCTCACAGGTGTGGATGGCGTCGTTATCGCCATTACAATCGGCTTAGCCGCCATCATGGAATCGAACATCTTGTTCATGCATATTCCGAATCTGTAAAGCGGAGACTCAATCGTACCTATAAATATCGCATCGAAATTGTCGATTACCGCAGGAATCGTCCCCTTCTCGACCGGCGGAAGGAATGTTACATTGGCAATATCGTTCTTCTTCGCATAGCTGATGAGCTCATCCTTGAGCTTGCCCTTACCGACCATGACGAGGTGAATATTCTCGTCACTAAGCTGCTTTGTAACATCTAGCAAGTTGTGTAATCCATACGAAAGCTCATGGCTTCCAAAATATCCGATAACGAACTTACCTTCAGCCTTCAATGTCTTGAATGCTTCTCTATGCTCCTCAGGTAGCTCCTTCGCTGCATCCCACTCATTTATCACAACTCCGTTGGGTATGTACCTGAAGTGATCTGGCTTCATGCCATGCTCAATCACGTAGTCCTTCGCATGCGGTAACAGCGAGACCACGACATCTGATTTCTTATATGCACGATTTTCCGCAAATTGCATAGCTATTACGAACGGATTTTTCTTGCTCATTCCACCGGCTTCATATAGTGTAAGTGGCCACATATCATGAACTTCATGGATATACTTTGCTCCAGCGAGTTTTGCAATGCGGTATGCCGGATAAGAATCGAGCGGATAAGTCGACGATGAGATCACGATATCGGGCTTGTAACGCTCTACGATTTTCTTTTTATTAGCATTTAGCGCCTTACAAAAATGATACATGCTGAACGCCCTAGCAACTCCGTTGCTGTCGTATTCGTCAGTCTTAACCCACACATAGCGAATACCGTCGATTTCTTGCTCCGTAAAATCCTCAGCTATGTCTGGATTTGTCTTTCTTAGATGGGAAAAGCTACCTGCAATAATCGTTACATCATGACCTTTCTTAACAAGTTCTCTCGATATATAGTACGGTCTGAACTCCATTCCCATCTCAGGAGATCCTGCATAGTGATTAATGAGAAGAACTCTCTTACCCTTCTTCTCCATCACTTCTACGAATTTATTTGCCAATCTGTCATACGTGTACTCATTCGAAACTAAATTGTGTCCACGCATTCCCATGTTCTTAAGTTCCTCAGCCGGGAGGCTCTTGAGCTCCTCAATCGCTTTGATATAGCTCTCTATATCTCCCGCCTTTGTAACAATACCCGCCTCTGCTTTCTCAACTATAGTCTCTGGTGTAGTCACAGACATGAGCAGTGGTTTTCCACCCATCATCGCATCGAACATCTTATTCATGCATATTCCAAATCTATATAGCTTGGTATTTGCAGCAAAAATAGTAACTATATCGAAATAACTGATGAGATTAGGAATCGCACCCTTGTCGATTGCAGGAAGAAAAATAACATTATCTATAGCTTGATCCTTAGCACACTGTATAAGCCTATCCTTATAGCTACCATCACCAACCAGCACAAAACATACATCCCTGTCAGTGATTTTCTTTGCAACAGCGAGAAGCATATCTAGGTTATTAGATATGGAATGCCCTCCAAAATATCCCACTATGAACTTGCCTTCGGCCTTCATCTTGTTAAGAATCTCGTTGTGCTCTTCAGGTATTGGCGCAGGGCTTTCCCACTCTTCCTTGATTACACCATTGGATATGCAGTTAAATTTCTCTTCAGCGAGACCATGCTGAACCATGTAATCCTTAGAGTGATCAAGTAGCGAAACAACCTGGTCACAATGACTGTATGCAAAGTCCTCCGCGCGCTGCATAAGCTTTACAAACGGATTACTCTTCGACATTCCACCTAGCTCGTATAGTGTAGAAGGCCACATGTCGTGAACCTCGTGAATGTACTTTGCTCCGGAAAGCTTTGCAATCTTATCTGCACCATATGTATCTAGCGGATAAGTCGATGATGCTATTACCGCGTCTGGCTGGTAGTGCTTAGAGAGGTATTCTGCATTTGAAAATAGCTTTCTGCTGAACTCGAACATGCTGAATGCGCGCGCCAATCCGTTGCGAGTGTATAAAGCCGTCTTAATCCATACATAGCGAATTCCGTCAATCATCATCTCTTCGAAATTTTTCGAAATCTGAGGGTTTAACTTTCTTAGATGCGAATACCCACCAGCTATTATCGTGACTTCATGACCCTGCTTGATCCACTCTCGAGATAGATAATATGGCCTGAACTCCATTCCCATCTCCGGCGAACCGGCATAGTGGTTAATCAGTAATATCTTCAAACTATCCTCCAATACGCTCATTTAAGTAGCAGTGATTGTAATGTATATCCGTACAGCTTACTTTAAAACGGCACCGACCGTCTTCAGCATAGTCTTGATTTCCCCGATAAAGCCAAAGTTCCTGAGTGCATCAAGATTATATTTCATCTTCTCTGGCAAAACTTTATCTACGTACACCTCGTCTGGGTTCTCCGCTCTTCCGATGAGTTCATTCTCATCTTTATATGTTATGCTGGCTTCGGATGTCACTCCTGCTGGAAGCAGAAGTGTCGCAAGCATCTCTTTCGAGTAACATGCCACGTATCTCGGAACCTCCGGTCTCGTGCCAACAAACGACATATCGCCAGTGATTACATTGAGAAGCTGCGGAAGCTCATCCAGTCTGTACTTTCTAAGTTTATTGCCTATTTTAGTAACTCTAGGATCATTTTCCTGAGTTACCTGTGCACCGAGCTTCTCAGCATTTATAACCATAGTTCTGAACTTGAAAATTCTGAATTCTCTACCATTAGTCGTAACTCTTACCTGCCTGAAAAACGCTGGTCCTGGATCATCTATCTTAATCAAGACAATCAAGATTAGAAGTATAGGCGAGATTACGATGGTCATCAGCAATGAAACTACGAAATCAAATAGTCTTTTTACTATAAGCGAGCCTTTTCTCGAGCTCAGGATGTCGTAATATTCTTTTACTTCATCGCATCTCATATGCTCTGGTAAGTCATCCCACTTGCACAAAACCATCTAGTTAATTAGTCCTCTCTTCTTAAGAATATCAGTGAAATTCTCAATAACATATTCATTCTGTTCATCAGTCATCGTCGAGAATATTGGTAGCGAAATTAGATTTTCATACTGATGATAAGCATTTGGATAATCCGCAATATCAAATCCAAGATTCTTGTAAGCGGTCATCATCGGTAGCGGCTTATAGTGGACGTTACATGCAATCTCACGTTCTGCCATATCCTGAATTACCGCATTTCTATCATCTACAGAAGCGCCTGGAATCCTCACTAAGTACAGATGGCCTGTAGAAGTCATCTCCTCAGTATAATGATGCATAACCTTAATCCCAAGCTTCTCAAGTGCCGTTTCATATCTCTCATTTAGCACCCTACGTCTCGCAAGTAAGCCTTCATATCTCTCAAGCTGAGCAATTCCGATAGCCGCATTGATATTCGTCATATTGCATTTATACGCAGGATATACGACATCATACTCCCATGCGCCCGCCTTGTTCTTGGATAGAGCGTCCTTGGATTGTCCGTGTAGAGAATAAAGCTGTAGCTCATGGTAAAGTTCGTCATTATCTACGCCATCTATATTCCTCCATGAGAGCGCACCTCCCTCGGCGGTAGTAAGGTTTTTAACTGCATGGAAGGAAAACGACGTAAAGTCAGCAATTGCCCCCGCTTTGACACCATTCTTCACAGACCCAAAGGCATGTGCTCCGTCGGAAATTACAGCAACTCTGCCAAGAGCCTCCTGAAGTTTATTCGCAGGCTTAAATAGTTCTTTTTTCGACTCAACGATTTCAAATATTCTGTCGTAATCACATACCATTCCGCCCAAATCGACTGGAATAACAGCCTTAGTATTCTCGTTGATAGCTTCAGCGACCTTGTCGTAATCCATCTCAAAGGTCTCAGGTGCAGAATCGACAATCACAAGCTTCGCCCCTTTGTGGATTACAGGACTTGCCGATGCTGTATATGTGTACGCAGGCACGATTATCTCATCGTCTTCACCAATCCCCAGGATGTGAAGCGCTGCTTCTAGTGACGCGGTAGCCGATGAAAGGGCAACGGCTTTATCCACTCCGATATATTCTGTAATTCTTCTCTCGAATTCTTTAACCTCTGGACCAGTCGTAATCCATCCAGATTTTAGGACTTCTACAACCCTATTAATTTCTAGTTCTGAAATATCCGGTGGTGAAAACGGTACTTTCATATGTGATATGCCTCCTAGAATTTTTATACAATCGTGTAATTATACACCTTAGTTTTTTGGTGTATATGTTGGGACTATGTTTTTGATATATCGCTTGATATCATCCGGCTCGCCCTCAACATAGTCTTTGAGTTCGTTAAGCTCCTCGATGAAATTCTCCTCATCGATATTAATTGGATGCCCGATGTGAATCATCTTGTTTGCTGTATCCTGAAGCCCCTCTTCGTCCATCAGAAGTTCCTCAAACAACTTCTCTCCAGGCCTTAGTCCTACATACTTTATCTCAATGTCTATTCCCGGCTTGAGTCCAGAAAGCAGAATTAGGTTTCTAGCGAGGTCATCAATCTTGACTGGTTTGCCCATATCGAGAACAAATATCTCTCCACCCTTTGCAAATGCTCCAGCCTGAAGTACGAGCGAAACAGCCTCAGGAATCGTCATAAAATATCTGATGATATCTGGATGTGTAACCGTAACTGGTCCACCTTCAGCGATTTGTCTTCTAAATAATGGAATAACGCTTCCATGGCTTCCAAGTACATTTCCAAATCTAACTGCTACGAATTCCGTTTTTGATCTGTTGTTATAAGTTTGAATGATCATCTCACACAGTCTCTTAGATGCCCCCATGATATTAGTTGGATTTACAGCTTTATCTGTAGAGATAAGAACAAACTTCTTAACCTTCCATTTATCTGAAGCTTGAACGAGCTTCCATGTGCCTAGCACATTGTTCTTGATGGCTTCATTAGGACTAGCCTCCATAAGCGGTACATGCTTATGTGCAGCCGCATGATATATAATCTCTGGTCTATACATCTCAAAGATTTTATCGATTCTCTTTGTATTCCTCACGGATGCTATAAGCACCACAAGATTGAGCTCAGGAAATTCTCTCTTAAGCTCATTCTGTATCTCATATGTAGTATTTTCATATATATCTAGCATTACTAGCTGCTTAGGATTGTGACTTGCAATCTGGCGGCAGAGTTCGCTTCCTATCGACCCACCTGCACCTGTAACCATAACAACTTTGTTCGACACATACTCCATAATCCCATCAATATCAACTTCGATAGGATCCCTGCCTAGCAGGTCGTTTACATCTACATGCTTAAGCTGTGATACGCTAACATCACCGCGAATAATCTGGTATATCCCTGGAACAATCATCATCTCGCAGCCTGTCTGCTTGCATATATCTAGAATTCTCTTTTTCTCTTCACCCGATGCAGATGGCATCGCAAGGAGAATCTGATTTATGGAATATCTCTGCGTAAGCACCTCAATATCCTTCGTAGTGCCAGCAATACGCACTCCATTCATTCTCTTGCCAATCTTGGACTCGTCATCATCAACAAGGCAGATTATTTTCTTTCTCAGGCTCGGATTTGCTTTAATTTCCTTGATGAGCCCCGCTCCTGCAGCACCTGCGCCTATAATCATCGCCCTCTTTGCCTGTCCACGGCTGTTTCCAAAGCCCTTAAGTTCTCTCGCAGCCCTAGCAATGAATCTGACGAAAAAAGTTATCGCAAATAAAAATCCACCGGAAAGCAAATAAAAGCTTCTCGGCATCCCGTAGTTCTGCTGTTCAAAGAAAGCAAATATAGTTGTAACCATGAGTGTGTACAAGACTGTAGCAATTAGCACATTAAGCATGTCTCGTATGCCTACATACGACCAAAGGCTTGAATACATATGGCAAACTGCAAATATGACAATCCCTAGGGCCATCACGATTTGCTGGTGTCCTTTAAACATCTCCCAATATGAGCCCATAGGCTCATCAAGCGAGAAATCAAACCTTATAAAGAGCGCTAGAAACGAAGCAATCTCAATCGCCGCTAAGTCGCAGACTATAAGTAGACAAGTCTTAATCAGAGATGCTTTATCAAAATTCAATTTG
This sequence comes from Mogibacterium neglectum, assembly GCF_030644205.1. Taxonomy (NCBI): domain Bacteria; kingdom Bacillati; phylum Bacillota; class Clostridia; order Peptostreptococcales; family Anaerovoracaceae; genus Mogibacterium; species Mogibacterium neglectum. Next base: position 95,788 of record NZ_CP128647.1, on the reverse strand, counting down.
CTGTTAATATCCATAATCATGCCTGCTTTCTTTGAAGTCATCATGTATATTAGTCTTTAATTTTTCGCATACCACGCGGAATTTATCATAACATTATACCTATTATGAGCGAATTAGTCAAAACGCAAGACCTATAAAAAGCTAGCAAATCGTGATAAACAACCCCTGTTTTAGATTATTTCACATTAATTCCACACTTGCCCTCACTGAACAAATTCTCTATATGAACTTACCTGAATCATAATCGTAAGTGTATTCTTTATCCTTGCACACGAACTTAAAGCCTGTAGCCCGATTATCCAAAGCCTTAATTGCTTGAAAATCCTTAAGTTCAGCCTCATTTGCTCCAAGCGACCTTGATATATCCTTGAGAATCGTCGAACGTGTGTCTCTAGCATACGATTCATCAAACTCTCTCAGCTCATCAAGAGTATCAAATTCAAAAATATATTCAGCATTATATTTTTTTAATTTCATCTTAAGTTCAGCTATGTGTTCGATATATATATCCTCCCAGAGTTTATCGACAATCTCAGGATCATCGTAACGCTGCTCAAGTATTTCGGTGAAGTGCTTGCTGAATTTTTCATCCCAAAACACATGTCCTAGCATATACCAAGCCTTGCTTCCTCCAATCTTGACGTCAATTATATAGTCGTCTTCGTCGGTCTTCATGCACCACTCCTTGGTATATCCTTCAGAGTAGATTCCGCTGTAAAACGCACCTTCCTCAAAAACATTGAAGGGATTTTCTGCAAAATAGTTATCTGCCGAACATATATATGAGTTTCTAATCACGTCCCTCACCACGTGAATGCTCGAATGATTGTTGCGAGTCGCATACTCGTTATTGTGCACAAGCTTCACATCAAATTTCGCTGTGAGATATGAAAACTGTTCACTTTTGTAGCCAGTGACTACGTATATATCCATGACGCCAGCCTCTCTAAGTTGCCTTATCTGACGCTCGATTAGTACCTCTCCCTTAACTTCGATTAGAGCCTTATGTCTCTCGTATGAAAGCGGTACAAATCTGCTAGATGCACCCGCAGCCAGTATAACCGCATTATCTACCTTAATCATTTTACGACTCCCCACGTTTCGCGTTCCTTTCTGCTTCATCACCTCTTACGAGCTCGCGAGTTGCTCCATCTTTTAAAGTTTTCATAAATTTCCCTGCATCCTTTAGAAAACTAACGGCGATAAGCGTTATGACCGCTGCAATAGGAAATGCTGCTATGATGCTGACTGATTGAATATTGCTCATAGAACTTTCTGAAAAAAGCAATGCAATTGGTAGCACAATCAATAGTAAGCACCACATCAGCTGAATCATGCGATTTGGAATCTCTCCCTCCTTGAGCCTTCTGTAACTATAGCACGAAGCGATATAAGCGATGGAATCGAACGAAGTAGCGTAGAATGCAACCATTGTCAGAATCAGTACTATTAATACCATCGTTGAGCAAGGAAGCGTCCTCACGATATTGATAATGAGCCCATACATATCACCGTTCTCTATATATGACTTTATTAGGGGTATGCCGTCAACTAGCTCTTTGCCTAGCGAGTAATTCCCCAAAATTATAAAGCTTATAATCGTTGAGCCTGCTCCAAATCCATATCCTCCAACGATAGTCTGTCTTACGGTCCTACCACGCGAAATCGTTCCAATGAAGAACGGTGCCGCGACGCACCAAACCATCCAATACGCCCAGTAGTAAATGGTGTAATTCTGTGGGAACAGCGTATTTCTCTCTGGATCAGTAAATGTGGACAGTTCGATAAAATGCTGAAGCATTCTGCCTATGGACTCTATGCCAGTGTCGATAATGTATCCTGTCTTACCACCAACGAATAGCACGTAAGCGAGCAACCCAAAAAACAGATAAATGCATATTTTTGCCAGGACGCTAATACCCTTAAATCCATGTAAAAGCGAGTAAGTGTAAATCGCACATGTTATCAGGAGAATTATTATCGAAAGAGTGATGCGACTCAATTCTACATGGAATACAATCTTGATAATGCTCGCCATTAGTGGTGTGGCAACGCTGAAAGTCGTAGCTGTTCCGGCAATCAGTGCAAATACTGCAAGCATGTCGATTAACCTGCCGAGAATTCCATCCGTGCGTTTACCTAGAACCGGTCTGCAAGCTTCTGAAAATTTCTGCTTATCTCTATTCCTGACGTGAAGCATGAAACCAAAGGAAACAGCTAACACGAGATAAAACGCCCACGGTATAAGGCTCCAATGAAATATAGGAAATACCCCCGCCCATTCTTGAATCGACCCCAGGCTCTTTACATGGGGATCCGTCGCATAGAGCACCCATTCTGCAAATGAATAAAACAGTATGTCTGCGGCAAGTCCGCACGTGAACATCATCGCTCCCCAGGTGAAGAAACTATATTTTGGCTTCTCATCTTGCCCCCCTAGGACAATGTCTCCGTACTTCGAAAATGCCATATATATAGAAATTGAAAGTATCAGCACCCCGATGATTAAGTAGTATGAACCAAATCTATCTCCGAGAACGTAGCGAATGCTCGTCAGTACTGACTTTGATTTGTTCGGAAAAGCAAAAAAAAGTGCGCTCATCCCACATATTATCGCTAATGGCACTAGCGTAATAACCCAATCAATTTGCTTTCGTGTAGCTGACACACTGTTTTTATTATTCATATCGGCATTATCCTTTCTTTCTACAGTAGAATTTACAGAGTTTCTATCAAATCTGATGCGTATTTGTAGTATTCCTTGGCATATCTATATTGTTTTAGGGAATATTCTCCAAATTCTACTCCAAGCTGCCTCTTATACTCACACCAATTTGACCATAATAGCCCGCAAACTGAGATATATGCATATATCTTCGCTCTATCCTCATCACTACAGTCCCCGTCGAAGTAGATATTATTTAATTTGTCAATTTCATCCTTCGTGTACATGCTGTATAAGGAAAACATCGCCAAATCTACGTGAGGATCCTGCATCCCTGCATATTCCCAGTCAATGATTCGAATATCGTCCTCTCCACTTGCATAATCACAGAACAAGAAGTTATCTGGCACTGCATCGATATGAGCCAGGCATATGTGTGGATTTAACGAATAAATGAATCGCTTGAGCTTATAGATTTTCTGTTTTGTCTTTGCATAATCTCTATAAATCGATTTATTTTCACCCCAAAGCCTTTCATATAATTCGATTTCACCAAATATATCGAAGTTGTGTTCAACTTTTAAGTCCAAGCTATGGAATTTTTTGAGAACTTTCATGCATTTTGCGACTTCTTCCCAATCTTTAGGGTCACAGTTACGCGTATTCTCGAGGAATTTTGTCACTTTATATCCATTTTTTACATCGAAGTAAATGATATCATCGCTAATACCCTTATCTTTAATCGCTTCATACACCTGGTACTCATGATCCCTATTGATTAGGCGCTCAGTGCCTTCTCCAGGGATTCTCATTATATACTTTTCTCCCTTGCATCTGAATAAGAACGATCTATTAGTCATCCCTTTCTTAAGCACCTCTATGTTCGTAATTTCGCTCGTATTGACATCGAACACTTTAGCAAGTAGATCTATTGCCTCAGACTGCAGGCTCTCTGAACCAGAGTCGAAAGTGCATAGTTGATCATAAGTGTTGATTCCAACAGCGAAATTTTCAGGTACTTTCTTGGCAAGTAGTATCATCTTGCGAGGTCTCGATTCTGTATACAGCGCATCTTCCCAGTAGCAATCATCTCGATCGCTATGCCTAGCAATCCTTAGCCTCACCTCATCTGCATCTTTATTGCTTATATATGCAACACCCATCATTTTGAGCTTCTTATTCATAGAATTTCCGATGTCTATGAGTTCTTTATTTCTGTTCAGCTTAACCCTGCTATGTGCGTTCCTACTTTCAGCTACCATATACCAGGAGTATGGTTCGCACTGTGTAAATGGGTTCTCCCTAAACCAAATATCTGACGGAATCACATATGTGTTGCCGAGCTGTGCGCTTGCAAGCTTAAGCGAATGGAGATTTTCCTTACTCGCATAATCCCTGTTCGTAATCAGGTCTACACCGTATTCATCTATGAGGTATTCGAAGCTCTCCTTCATAAAGCCAACCACGACATCAATCTTAGTGATTCCAGCCTCGTGTAGCTGTCTTATTAAACGCTCTATCAGAACCTCCCCGTGAACCTTCAGCATGGCTTTCGGATATACGGTATTAATCGGAACCATTCTCATACCAAAGCCAGCCGCTAATATAACTGCGTTTTGCGGTTTAGCCTCCTTGAGCAACTCCTGTGCCTCGTCAGAAATTACATTATCTGCACTCACATACCCAAGCTCTCTGAGTTTAACAATCGCACCGTTTACACTGCCGAGTGATGCATTGTTCATCTCAGCTATCTCTCTCTGAGTCGCGCCCTCCTGGCTATTCAATGTCTTCAGAACATCTAGTTCTATAGTAGATAGTTTTTTCTTCATATCGTGTCCCACAACTTATCATAAATTAATTTATCAGCAACTTACGTTGTTCGTTATACACAATATCATAATTTTCATGAACACACAATATTTGCATTTATTGAACACAATTGCTTGCCATATTATTTAAGTCAACGCATCACAGATATAAAAAATACTAGGCTGCATATAGTGCTTCTGCCTAGTATTTTATGTTCGCTATAAGCTTGTTTTTATTCGACTCGCCACATTGGCGTTTATGATATAAGCATTATCTTGGGCTAAAAATATTTCTGATATTCTTTGAATATCTAGTCCTAATTGCCACTTTGCCGCCATTTGTGTTTCCTTCTAGTGTAGTAAATGTGCCATTGGCATTCTTGGAAATAAGGAACCCAATGTGATCTCTATTGCCGCGGCCACTGTTATGACCTTGTCCTGTCCAGCAGAAGACGATTACATCTCCAGCTTTCGCCTCTTTGTAGTCGACCCACTTGTAGTTTTTATGCATCCACTCCTCTGAATTAGGAACATATGCATTCTTCTGAAAGTTCACTCCGCATTGATACATTACATAGGATACAAATACGTTACACCACGCCAATGAACGATGATTTTTATCTCCGTAATACCAGTCATTAAATCTATTACCATTCTCACCTATAAACCGACGTCCATATTTTACTACATCTTTTTGTGATGAATTATAGACAATTCTACCAGATGAATCAGTTATGTATCTCTTGCCTTTGAATGTAAATTCATTAGACAACATCACACCGTCAGCATTGAAAGCATATTTATGCCCTGCAATTTCCATGATTGTATCTTTTACCATCATGTAACTTGAATCGAAGTAAAACCAGTTCCCAGCTATATGTTGCCAATCCTTCTTGGCTACACCAGATTCATTGAAGTAGTACCATGCACTCTCTATATTCTTCCAACCGGTCTTCATGGTACCATCATTTACATCGCCAAGATAATACCAGTTATTACCAAGATGCTGCCATTTAACCTTCATAGCGCCATCGTTTACACCACCAAGATAATACCAGTATTCATCAATTTGTTGCCAACCGGTCTTCATTCCTCCATCGTCAGCATCACCTAAGTAGTAGTATGAACCATCGATTTTTTGCCAGCTTGTCCTCATAGCACCGTCTCCTGTACCACCAAGGTAGTACCAACGATCATAGATTTGCTGCCAACCGACCTTCATTCCCCCATCGCTAGCATCACCTAAGTAGTAGTATGAACCATCGATTTTTTGCCAGCCGGCCCTCATAACACCGTCTCCTGTACCACCAAGGTAGTACCAACGACCATCGATTTGCTGCCAACCAGTCTTCATTCCCCCATCGTTAGCATCACCTAAATAGTAGTATGAACCATCGATTTTTTGCCAACCGGCCCTCATAGCACCGTCTCCTGTACCACCAAGGTAGTACCAACGACCATCGATTTGCTGCCAGCCGGTCTTCAGTGCACCGTCTGTACCGAAGTAATAGTAGTATCTATCAATCTTTTGCCAGCCGGTCTTCATGATTCCATCGTTTTTCCCGAGGTAGTATTTATTACCTTTTATGGTAAATACGCCTTTCTGCATTACACCATCTGTGTTGTAGAAGCGCCAAGCACCAGTTACTTTCTTCCATGAACCTGTGATTACAGGTGCTCTGGCTACTGACTCGTTCCCGGTATAATAATTCACAGCTTTTATCTCGCGCATGTATTTTACCGCATATACTTTATCGTCATAATTTGCCACTATACAAAAACTTAAAATAGGCACAAATATACAAATTAAAGTTAATTTAATATGATACCAAGGCTTATTTGTATGCGCCGCATTATTAACTATTTTTGACATTAAATGTCCCCCTTAAACATAAATTGAATAACACCATAATTTTTTTGTACTATATAGCATTTTTCGATTTAAATCAACTCAAGCAGAATAAAATATTCCCTTAGTAATCTACTTAAATCAAAACTAGGGCTTTTCCTGCTCATTAATTTCATATATTAGCTCAACAATACTTCGTTAACATCAAACACATATGTGTGTCCATCACCTATACTTCTTTCCCTCTTCAGTCAGCACATAACGAGTAGCTCTTCCTGCGCCCTTCGCTTCAAGATATCCACCATCTACGATTTTAGCGAGCAACTTGCTCGACTGCGAAGGTGTGAGTTTACAAAGCTCTACCACGTCCTTTCGCCTGACTTCGTCAAATGCTCTCGCATACTGTAGGATTAACTGCATGCTTCGGTTGTAATTCTTGCCTCGAGACTTTGCCGGTCTAAGTCCATCTATCTCAAAGCAACTAAGCCACGGTTTTTCCTCATACCTAATCTCAATCTTTCCAACTTTGACAGCGTTCCGTTTCGGATAGTAAACTTTGCCGAGTTCGCTCTTCTCCACCCTATATCCTCGCTCGATAAAATAATCTAAATCCTTGTCTTTATCAGCAAATCCTACTGACATCTCCATCTTAGGAGGCGCACATCAACTTGTAAATTTAATTACGTCGATGACAATATCCGAGAATCCCCTGTCCTTAATATGTTTTATCGCGCTTTCGCTTAAATATACCATTTCATTTCCTTATCTTTCATATCTTTCTAAAATTTAACTACAAACTCTAATATGATTTTTAACTATCTTTTCAAAAGTTCTTATATGCCGATATAGCCTGTCTTTACAGGCATTTTCGGCATTTTGTGTATCGGGAGATACTCACATATTTTCTTAAATCTGCTTGTGTTTTTGCTTTGAAAGGTAGTAAAGAAGTAGTAAAACCTCTCTTTTTCTTTAAGCCGCCAGTCTGAAAAATTCTGTTTTTGCACTGTCAAATGTAGCGTGCGCGTAATAGTTCAGGGTCATGATAATGTTGGCGTGTCCCATAAGATACTGTAAGGCTTTCGGATTCATTCCCGCATTTGCCATGTTGGTGCAGAACGTGTGTCGCAGGGTATGGGGTGTTGTTACCGCCGGCAAAGCTTCCTCATGATTTTTGTTGTACTTTTCTACAAGTCTGTGAAACATATAATCATAGTTCATACAAGTCTGTGGTGTTCCGTTCCTTGTGAGAAAAAGAAAGCCTGTGTAACCGTCAACCTCGAAAGTGCTTTTTCTTCGGTTTTGTAACACTCTCTGTAAGGCTTCAAGAACTCGGTCGTTCATCGGAATTTTGCGAATACCGTTTTCCGTTTTCGGAGTTTCTATGCGGTAGGACTTTTTACCGGAATATTGAAGTTGATGATCCACATTGATTATCCGATTCTCAAAATCAATATCGCTGTCCGTCAATCCGCAAAACTCTGAAATCCGAAGTCCGGTTCCAAGTAAAATGATAAACTCGTCATAATACTTATGATAGACCTTATCGCTTTTCACAAAGGAAAGTAAACCTTCTTCTTGTGCAGGCGAAAGAGGAACTTTCGGCTCGGTGTCATCCTCAATGACTGTGTTGATATGAAAGTCAAAGGGATTTTTTCTGATACAGTCATCCTGAATGGCAGAATAAAAAGCTGCCTTTAGAGAACGCTTATGGTTGCTGATGGTTTTGAAAGAATAGCCCTTTTCTTTCATTCGTAAGGCCCATTCCTTTGCATCAGACATTTTCACATTCTCAATGCTGCAGGCTCCGATCGTATCTTCCTCAAGTATTTTCATGAGCTGCTTTCTACCTTGCTTTGTACCGTGTCTTACATTTGCATGGTTTCGTATCTGCTTTTCATAAAGCTGGCAAACGGTCATTTTCTTTCCTACGGGGTCAATCCCGTCATCAAGGTCTTTTTGTATTTCCTTGACCTTTTCACGCAGGGATTTACCCTCACGCTTACCCTTAGGGGTATTATCCGTTGGAACCAACTTCCACGCGTACACAAACTGCGGCTTTCCAAAGGTATCTATATATTTGTAAGCATATCTCCCGTCTTTTCTTTGGCTCTCTCCTGACCGCAAAACTCGATTCTTGCTGTCACGTCTTTTTTCTGACATTTTATGCTCCTTTCCAAGACGGAAAGAGCCTTGGTATGCTACCTCTATTATAACATCGTCAAGGCTCGATCTCCATTAGATTGTGTCAACCGTATCAATCATTTTTTCAAACTGCTTGCGCTTGATCTGAATACGGTTGCCATTTTGAATTATCCAATTTGCAGTAGGATTTTCTTCTGCTAATTTTCGCAGCTTGTTTTCTCCGATACGAAAATACTTCGCCGCTTCTTCTATGGTAAGGGTATATTTTTCCCAGATAGGCACATCAATTTGATTCATCTCATCGCCCCCTTTCTCAAAATAGGCATAGTAAAAGTTCTGATATTTATATTTTTGAGAAAGGCAATACCGGACGGCTAAAAGCATTAGCCTCACGGGAATTTCACCCCTGCATGGATCTCATCCAGCCCTACCCATTGCCTGCGACGCTTCTAACGCTCGGACTGTGGCTATAGGGGAGTATCATTATATGTTTTATGCCGTCATGGCTCTGCAAGTCGCTACGCTTGCTTTACGTCAAAATGTTTCTCGCTCGGCTTCCGGGTATGAAAGCGTCATGGCGCATTTTCCGCATGGCTCAAGCACAAAAGGAAAGTGTCGGTTTGCCCTATGATACGCCGCCGTTATCTTGCGGGTATGTTTGTCAAAGAACAGGTGACAGATTTCTGCCTTGTCTGTGGAAAGGGGGACACAGACAAATACATTCTTAAATCTTAAAAATCAGGACAGCCTGCATAAGCTTTGAACGAAGCCTATCCCGTATATCCTCGTCTATGCCGTAATAGGTATTTCCCCGTTCATCACGGAGCATTCTCATAGAGAGATGGGAGATATAGCTTGCATAGTGCTGCACGACAATATTCATTGCCTGCGGCTCTCCTTTGGTTGCGGCTATGATTACCGGATAAGGCAACAGGCCGCGTTCATCGTTTCCCGTGTTACCAGTCAGGGTAGTCATAAGCATGTTCCTCCAAATAGCGTTTTAACAGCTCAAATGAGCTTGTTCGCCGATACTGCACTGTGCTTCTTGGAATTTGATAGAGCTCTGCAATTTCCGCATCACTCATATCAAAGAAGTAATAGAGCAGGACGGCTCTGCGTTTTTCCTCCGGCAAGCTGTGGATCGCATCGGCAATCGTCTTTGCGTCCCATTCTTTTCCGCCTGCAAAAAAGGTTTGTTCTTCTTTATCTTCTGCGAAAAAATCTTCACAGGTATAAAGCTGATTTTCCTCTTTCGGTGTCAGGGCGGAAAAATTGATTTCGTGTGCCTGCTTTCTTCTGATTTCTTTATGGGCATTGATACTTTCGTTCTTTAGTGCCCGTTTACAGAAACCGTTAAATGCGCAGCGTATCTGCCATTCAGTTCTTTCAGGTTCATTCATGATATTCACCTCCTTTCGCAGCCGCGAAAGCGGGCAGAATTTCCCCTTTCGTAAACCCTCAACAACGGGCAGATGAAAACTGCCAAAGAAAAGCGAATATTTTTGAAAAAAGTTTTTGAAGACAACAAAAAATCCCGACTGCACAGAGCAGCCGGGAGCGGACATGAAAAGATAGCTGTATGAATATGATTTGACAGGTTATCTACACAAGCATAGAAACCCAGAGATAGAATATATCTCCTTCAATATGAATTTAAGATAGTGGAAAATAAACACGACGATACCTCCTTTGATACCGCCGCATTTTCGTATGATATTATTAAATTCAATCTTCTCCGTTATTTACAGCGGCCTTATTTTGGATGTAATGTTATTATGTGCATAAAAAATTTATCTCCTTACCACAGACCTTTCGATTTCGTTTTTGAGAACGCTTTAAGCGAAAGACCAGCCTTCTGCTTGTTCCCTTATACTTATGAAACGCTGATATAGACCCTCTTGTTTTATTAGTTCCTGATGAGTTCCTTTTTGAACAACTTTCCCTTTATCAATTACAAGTATTTGATCTGCGTTCTCTATGGTTGCTAACCTGTGTGCAATAACAATTACTGTCTTTCCTTTAGTTAATTCTGTAATAGCTTGTTGAATCATATGTTCATTTTCCGGATCAATACTCGCAGTTGCTTCGTCAAGAATTATAATAGGGGAATTTTTTAGAATAGCACGTGCAATAGAAATTCTCTGCTTTTCTCCTCCGGATAAATTTGCTCCGCTTTCTTCAACAATAGTTTCATATCCATTTGGAAATGCTTCAATAAATTCATGACACCTTGCTTTTTTCGCTGCAGCTATAATATCTTCATAGGTCGCCTCAGGGTTACCAAACTTTATATTGTTTGCGATTGTATCATTGAATAGATAAACTTTTTGAAATACCATAGAAATATTGCGGAGAATACTTTCACATGTCATTTCCTTTATATTGTGTCCGTCTATTCGTATACTTCCTTTGTTCACATCATAGAATCTCGCAATTAAATTACATATAGTCGTCTTCCCGCTTCCGGATGGACCTACGATTGCGGTTGTAGCACCTTGAGGTAATGTGAAGCTAACATCTGATAAAACTGTTTTTTTATCATATGCAAAAGAAACATTTTGAAACTCTATATCATATGCATCTAAAGATATATCTTTTCCGTTCTTGTCAATTTCTTCTGCCTTCTGAATTGAATCAAGCTTGTCCAATGTCGCATTGATAACCTCAATTACATGGATAGCACTATTCACTTTTTCCAAGTGATTGAATAAAACAAACGAAAACATATCAAGCATAAGCATGACAAAAATAGGCATACTTCCATTCAAAGTAAGATATGCTGATGCAATAACTACGCCAATGGAAGTAGTTTTAAGAATTAACTGGTGTAAGCAATTATACGGACAATATTCTAACTCTAATTTTATGTTTACTTTTTTATGATTTTGAAATGCGTTCCTTATTCCTTCTACGGCTGCGCCTTCCTGCTTGAAGGCTTTTACGACTTGCATTCCTCTCAAATATTCTATTGTGTTTTCTACGATTTCATCTTGAGCTTTTTGATGTAATACTGCGTTACGGTGCGATATTTTTTCAAGTGCATACATAATGCATGTAGAAATAAGAAGTCCTATTAAGGATATAACTCCTGCTACCGGACAGAATATTGTCAAAGATATTATCATCACAACAACTGTTATATGGCCATTAACGACAATATCTATCATATGCATGCAGTACATCTCTATAAACGAAAGATCGGTTGTAGCAGCAGAAGATAATTCTCCTATATTATTGTGATTGAAGAATCCAAGCGATACTTTCTTGAAAAGATTTCCCAACTTAATGCGTTGCTCTGCCGTTGCCTCATATCCTACACTTTCTTGAGTAATTGCACGCAGATACGAAAAAACAAATCGTAATAATACACATACAATAACAGAAAAAAGGAGTTTCCATATCAATGTATGATCTAATGGCTCTTTTCCACTAAAGTCATTCAAAATGGCATTTAATCCATAAGACGCCAGCATAATCGGTAAAGCAGTAAATATTCCATTCAAAAAAGCAAAGATAAATCCTATATATACTCGTTTTTTATAGTTTCCAGTCCAATCAATCAACCTTTTTACAGTTCTGAACATGTGCTTTTCACCTCCTGTTTAGAATTTGCAGACCAATTTCTTGCCCCTATATGAGCTTCCCACATATTACGATAGAGGGGATCGAAATCTAATAGCGATTTATGTGTACCGACCGAATGAATTTCTCCATTTTTTAAGACAATAATTTGATTAGCGTTTGTTATAGTAGATAATCTGTGTGCAATAACAAAAAGTATTTTCCCTTTGGTTAGAGCAGATATTGATCGTTGCATTTTTTCTTCATTTTCTTGATCTGCAAAAGCGGTAGCTTCATCAAGAATAACTATAGGAGCATTTTTTAGTATCATTCTGGCAATAGAAATCCTTTGTTTTTCTCCGCCAGACAATCTATTTCCGGCATCGCCTGCTTGAGTGTCGTATCCATGTTCAAGCTTTTGTATAAAATCATCACAGCAAGCAGCCTTGGCAGCAGCATAAACTTCTTCATCCGTAGCGGATGGTTTGCCCATTCGGATATTTTCTTTTATTGAGCAATGAAAGAGAAAATTATCTTGAGTAACAAAACTTATTATGTCAGATAACTGAGATATAGGAATCTGACGTATATCTATACCACCAATAGTTATAGAACCTTCATCTACATCCCAAAACCGGGCTATAAGTCGTGCGATCGTAGATTTACCACTTCCCGAAGGCCCTACCAGAGCTGTAAAAGAGTCCTCAGGAACGGAAAATGTAATATTGGAAAGAACTTTATTATCTTTATTTTTACTATATGCGAAAGAAACATTTTTAAGCTCTATATTATGGTTCTCTATGGAAATTGCTTCTTTGGAATCAGGAAGTTCTGTTACATGTAGCAGCTTATCTACATCGTGAATCGCATATTCTACAGCCTTAATATTACTGACATGTAATGTGTAATTCATCAAAGGATCAACGATGCCCATTGAAAGAATAAAACACATTACCATGTTTTCAGGGGACAATGTACCGGTGGCATATAAAATCATTCCTACCGGTAGAGTTCCTAAAAAGGTGGATGGAAGCACCGAATTTCCAAAGTTCATTAGTTTCCACACACTTTTATACCAATTCAAAGTGTAATCCTTAAATGATTCTACGGCTTTTGAAAATTTTTCATAGGATGTTGAAGATTGGTTGAAAGCTTTGATTACTTCTATTCCTTCAACATATTCAACAATTACACCATTTACATAATTGCTGGATTCCATATAATCTGCATACTGTTTATTAAAGTTTTTCATCATACTAAAATATGCAAGAGCAGCAATCGGTACAGTTACTAACATTGCAAGAGCCATACGCCAATCTATGCTTATTAAATATATAAAAACAGCAATAGGTAGGCATAAATTAGAAATTCCTTCAGGAATCATATGCGCTAAAGGTAATTCGATTGTTTCAACTCTATCTACAATCACGCTTTTCAATTTTCCAACAGATTCTTCAACTACTGTTCCAAGAGGAGCCCTCATTAGCCGCTCGGCAAGAGCAAGTCGTATGTTCTCCAAAATACTGTACGCAGATGCATGGGACAGACTTGTAGAAATACCATGAAAAATATACCTAAAAGCATATCCGCATATAGCTATCAAGCTCCATACCCAAACATTAGAAATTGTAGCTGAACCGTCTATAAATGAAGTAATAATATGATAAACGCTCCAATAGGGTACAAGCCCTGATGCTACACTAACCAAAGCACATATAACAGATAATATAATTTTGCCTTTACATTGTGATGCAAAGGAGAAGACAATGGAAATCCAACTCCTTTTTTTCATTATTTATTCCTCCTTTAATAAAAAATAGAGAGTATCGTGTATTATTCGACACTCTCTATTCTATCAATGTTATATTTTTCATCTACTCTACATAGGTATGCTTAACTCCATTTAGATTTTAATTTTTCGATATTCCAATGGAGCCACACCTTTTATACTTTTGAACGCTTCCGCAAATTTACTGCTATTAGAATATCCCACCTCTCCTGCAATAGTTGAAACGGTTTTATCTGTTTCTGTAAGAAGTGTTGCAGCCATATTTATCCTGTATTTTTTCATATATGTGTATATTGCTGATCCATAGATTCCTTTGAAACATTCTTTTAATGATGATTCTGAAATATCAAATTGTCTCGCAAGTTCTTCAATCGTGTAATGATGTTCTGGTGCAGCCGTTATAAATTTTTTTATAGCTTTTATTTTTTCAACTTTGGTTTTATAAAAGTATGGTCGTTCTTTACGAACAGCGGATATATCCGCGATTTTTAATGAAACAAGAAGCTCCAAAATTTTAATTTTAAGATATTCTGATTTAATTGAATCTGGCACATTATAAATCTCGGAAAAAATATGATCGGTTAAAGAATCCCCATGTATAATACAAGGCTTCTCATTCAAAGAAAATTTTTTCTCCAAATCAAATAAATCTATGGAAAAAAGTTGTAACTGCTCCTTAACACTGCTTTCCATAATGTCTGTAACAGACAAATTGATTGTAATACCGTGATAATGGCTCAAAGGAAAACTGCAATAACGATATTCTGCAACATGCAAATTTTCAATCAAAATATCTCCCGGTTCTAAATATAAATATTCATTTGAGGCAGTTTCCGATTCCATTCTCCCTTCACTGCAATGATGAATACTAATATAATGACCGGGTTCTATTTTTCTTCCGGTTCCTTCCTCAGAATGAAAACTGTTATACATCAATGATATTCCCGGGTAAAGAGGATAATATATAACCGTACCATCCGCATTCCCACCATTAAGCTGATATACAGAACATAAATCATCTTTACAGAGTAATTGAAATTTTTGCTCTTTGAAAATTTTATCAATATCAAACACTACTATCACCTCGCTGTAGGAAAAATTTCTTTAAGCGTTCAGTTCCACTTAAATCTAAAGGATATTGCTCCTTCACCATTCCATTTTCTAAATGAAGTATATAAGTGCAGCAACTTGCTATAAGCTCATAATCATGAGTAACAACAAGTACAGTTTTTCCTATCTGTGATAAATCAGTAAGTTCTTTTGCAACATCTCGCATATGAAGAAGATCCAATCCACTTGTAGGTTCATCAAAAATCATAATTTCACGTTGAGAGGCCAAAGCACTTGCTATTGCTACTCTTTGTTTTTGTCCTCCTGAAAGTGAAGCCGGATGCTTTTCCTTGAATTGAAGTAATTCAATTTTTTTTAATATCAAGTCAATCTCCAATTCATCAGGTTTTTTCATACTTAATATCAATTCTTCATATATGCTTTCGGCAAAAAGTTGATGATTTACATCCTGCATTACCATATAGCAATAGGAAAGACGCTGTTTTCTATTTAACGCTTTATTGTTGATTGTTATTATACCCTTACATCTTTTTTCAAGTCCACAAATACATCTTGCAAAAGTTGATTTTCCGGCACCATTATTTCCTATAATTGCAATCACATTTGATGCCGGCAAAGAGAGAGAGGGAACTTGTAAAGCTTTATCTCTATTAGTGTATGAAAAGAAAAAATTTGAAAAAAGTATCTCATCCTCTCGCTTCATGTTCTTTACAGACAATGGAAATAATTTTAATTCAAAAGGGCGAAGCCCCATCTCTATTTGCTCGGACATAGATAATTTTTCAATATCCATACTGGTATATTCTTTTTGTATTCGTCCATTTTCCATATATATTACACGATCAAAGAGCCCGCTCAAATAATAAAGACGATGTTCAGCTATCACAATGGTTTTACCTTGACTTTTCCATATTGAAATCATTTTCCGAAGATCATCTGTTGAATGTGTATCTAAATTGGAAGAAGGCTCATCTAATACAATAATAGATGGAGAACTGACTGATACTGAGGCACATGCTATTTTCTGCTTTTCTCCTCCGGACAAATTAAAAATATTTTTACCGAGGAGATGATTTATATTAAACAGAGTAGCTGTCTCAAATACGCTGCTGATAATTTTATTTTCAGGTAATCCTTGGTTTTCACATGCAAAAGCTAATTCGCTTGTTGAATCCACATTGAAAAATTGAGTTCTTGGATTTTGGAACACACTTCCAACAAATTTTGAAATTTCATAAAGCGAAAGATTCCTGAGATTATGACTATCAATGATCACATCACCTGATAAATATCCATTATAGTAATTTGGAATAAGTCCATTTATCAAACGTGTTAATGTAGTTTTTCCACATCCTGATTGTCCACATAACAGGACAACTTCTCCGTTCGGAATTACAAGATTTATTTCATGCAAACCTCCAGACGCTTCTTCCGTATTATATTGGAAGTTGACATTTTTTAGCTCTATCATTTTTTCACCCTATTTCATCAAACCAGAAAACCGATCCAACATATGAGTGCTGCTATAATAAAAATAGCATCAATCATATTAAATCCTATCTTGCAAATATTTGTTCTTTTTGTTGGACTACCTAATCCGCGAGTAAGTGCGGCTGCCGATAGTTCTTCACCAATTTTTGTTATAGAAATCATTAGTGGAACAATACGATATTCCAACATCTTGATAGGGCTTCTAAAAGTTGTAATACCTCGCATTTTCATAGCATCCTGAATAGCTCTGTATTCTTCCTTTACTGTTGGGAAAAATCGAAATACCACAGACATCGGAATGATTATTTTTTCCGGGATATGCATCTTTTCCATTGAAGCAATAAATTCACTAACTGTTGTTGTATCAATAAGATAATATCCCATCACTATTCCCGGTAATATTTGCGTATATATTCCTAATACTGCACCTAACATAAAGCTAAATGCACCTTTTAATGTTGGAAACAGAAATATACTTAAACAAAAAAGTATCGTGTAAAATAAAAAAAACTTTAATGCAGCTTTTAATCGCATGGAAAAAAGCAACATCAGAATGGGAAATATGGCAGCCATAGGGCGAATATAAATCATCGCCCCATCAAATTTTCCTGCACACATAATAGTAGTTACTGTAATAGTTAAGAAAATTTTAGTGCGAGGATCAATATGAAAAATGGATTTTTGTTCAAATGGTAATTGCTTAAGATTTTCCATTAAGCGATACCTGCTTTTTTGAAATGTTTTTTAAGAACAGTTTTTCCCAATATCGCACCTAAAATTCCGCCAATAATACAAGATAAAACAAGAACTGGGTACATCCAATTTGGCGTAAGTGCTGCAAGTGCGTCTGCGTATTCTTTTCCATAACCCTTTTCCATAGTCATAAAGAACTCATTTCTCATGAAAAACAGCCTGCTGAAAAAGCCCATTGTTAAAATAGAAAAAACAGCATATCCGATTATTGTATACTTCATGCTCTGATATTTTCCCATTTTCATAATTATATCCGCTAAAAAACCGCAGACAATACAAAAGGATGCTACTAATAGTCCACTTCCCATAACTGTAAAGAGTATTGCTAAAATTATTCCTGTTATTGAAATCATGCCAAAACTTCGTACTTTTGTAACATAAAGCATAAATGGGATTCCACATGTAATAGGGCATATCAGTCCTAACAACACATCAAGAATAGGAATATATCCCAGCATCATTGTTGCAAAATAAATGACAAAATAAATGGTCGTAAAGATACCAATGTTAATTAAATCTTTTGCCTGTAATTTGTTGTTCATAATATTACCTCCTGTATCAGTTAGTGTTATCTAACACATATATTTTACTATACCATGCTCTAAAAAGGCTAACTACTCTATATAGGTAAAAAAAGCTCCAATTAGTTTATTTTTATTTAAGATATTAACGACCATTTTCTGAACAAAATTCTTTCCATATATATTTTTTATTAGATGTATTCTTTGGCAAAAAGTGAATTTCCGTTGTTGTAGAGATTAAAGAATAAGAAGAATAGCAAGCATAGGAAAGGGGTACCCTTTCCGTATTTTCAGCCCATTGCACGATTCGTGCTTGTCTGAAAATTGCCTGTTGGGAAGTGTCCCAAACCCTCTATGAAAACGGAAAGGAATTTTGCCTATGGAAAACAGAAAAAGAACTATACAGATTAAATTTCGTGTTACGGAAGAAGAACGCACTTTAATTGAAGAAAAAATGAAAATGGTGCCTACAAGCAACATGGAAGCGTACCTTCGGAAAATGGCAATAGACGGATATATCATTCAGATCGATCACAGCGATATAAAGAAAATGACGGCAGAGCTTCAAAAAATCGGTGTCAACATCAATCAGATTGCAAAAAGAGCAAATGTAACGGGGAATGTGTATCAGGAAGATATTGAAGAAATCAAAGGAGCATTAAAAGAAATATGGCGGTTACAAAGATTAAGCCTATTAAAAGCACACTGAAAAAAGCCCTTGAATATATCCAAAACCCCGATAAAACCGATGATAAAATGCTCATATCCTCTTTCGGATGCAGCTATGAAACCGCAGATATTGAATTTGCTTTTACACTTTCACAGGCACTTGATAAAGGAAACAATTTAGCCCATCACCTGATACAGTCCTTTGAACCGGGAGAAGTCAGTTTTGAGAAAGCCCATGAGATTGGAAAGCAGCTTGCGGACGCCGTAACGAAAGGTCGGTATGAGTACGTTCTTACCACCCATATTGATAAAGGGCATGTCCATAATCACATCATTTTTTGTGCCGTCAATTTCGTGGACTATCACAAATATAATTCCAATAAAAGAAGCTATTACGGAATAAGAAATATCAGCGACCGTCTATGCTATGAAAACGGCTTATCGGTCATCACTCCGGAAAAAGGACGAAAAGGAAAAAGCTATATTGAATATCAGACAGAAAAGACAGGCACAAGCTGGAAAGGAAAACTGAAAAAATCAGTTGATCTTCTTGTTCCTCAAGTATCGGATTTTGAAGAGCTGTTACAAAAGCTGCAGGCTTCCGGCTATGAAATCAAGCGTGGAAAATATATTTCCTGCAGAGCACCCGGACAAGAACGATTTACAAGACTGAAAACGCTCGGAGCAGATTATACGGAAGAAGCCATCAGAAAACGCATTGCAGGAATCAAGAGCCACACCGGAAAGAAACTGACACAGGAGAACGGAATATCTCTGTTGATTGACATTGAAAACAATATCAAGGCACAGCAATCGGCAGGCTATGAGCATTGGGCGAAAATCCACAATCTGAAACAGGCAGCAAAGACAATGAATTTCCTTACAGAAAATAACATTATGCAGTATGAGGATTTAATAACGCGTATAGATGAAATGGTTCTTGACAGTGAACAGACAGCAGACAGCTTAAAGCATGCGGAAAAGAAACTTTCCGATATGGCTGTTATGATAAAACACCTATCTACCTATCAAAAGACAAAGGCTGTTTACAGAGGATATATCAAGGCAAAGGATAAGGAAGCATATAGGAAGAAGCACGAAAGCAGCCTGATTCTTTATGAAGCATCAAAAAAGGCACTAAAGAACGCAGGTATTACAAAACTTCCGGATCTTGCCACTTCGCAGAAAGAATATACTTCCCTGCAAAAGCAAAAGGAAACCTTGTATTCCGAATATGGAAAGCTGAAAAAGAAAATAAAGGAATATCAGCAGATCAAGCAGAATGTAGACGCGATTTTGCAAAAAGAAAATACAGGTAGGGAGCATACAAAATCCCTTGAATGATTCTTTTTGTGGATGGGCTATATATTTCATGGTATGATAAGGCTAACTAAAGAAACGGGATAGACAATACATTTAAGGACGGAAAGCAGTTCCCAGAAAAAAAGGAGCTGATATTATGACACGCGAAGAAATATGGAAAGATTTTTTTAAGAAAGTAATAGTGCCTGTTCTGCTGACGGCATTTCTCTTTTATTGGGGAAAAAACATATTTACGCAAAACGGAGAAACAAACTATTTCTATATATGGCTGTTTTGCGGCGTTCCATTTGGCATTAGAAGAATGTTTTTATGGCTGATTCCTGTAAATCATGACTTTACCGCAACCGTAGGAATATTTGCCGTAAATATCATTGTAGGCGGTCTGATAGGCTGCATCGTGATTGTATGGCAGCTTCTTGTTGCCGCATGGTATATTCCCCTTACGATATACAGGCTTGTAAAATAATAAAGTGTAGAAGGAAGTGTTTACATGGAAAAAAGAGAAAGCATTATCCGAAGCTGGTTTGATATGTGGCTTCATAAAGAAGATACGAATATTCAAGATTTATTTGATGAAAGTGCCGTGTATATAGAAAGCTGGGGTCCGGAATATCATGGAACAGAAAAAATCAAGCATTGGTTCTATGAATGGAATACTCGCGGAGATGTTCTTAAATGGGATATTAAAAAGTTCTTTCATAAAGAGGATCAAACGATTGTCTTTTGGTTTTTTGAATGTGAAATGAAAGACGGCACAAGACAGAGTTTTGACGGAATATCGGCTATAACATGGAGTATGAATGAAAAAATAGTAAAGCTTCAGGAATATGGCTGCAATACGGAAAGATATGATCCTTATGCAAATAGTGAAAATCCCGTATTCAGAGATGAAAAATCGTTATGGTTCTAAAAAAATAGCGGACACGGCAACCGGAGATTCATGGCTGCCGTGTCCGTTTTTCTTTGGATAAATTTTTTTATGTTACGCAGTAAAACCTCATTTTTAAGGGTATAGGTATCACAATCCCTGTCTTAAGCTTAAAAGCTCTTAAAAAACAAGATTTTACAAAGCATTTATACCCTCTATTTCGTAACAAGGCTACGCTTTTTCCTCATACGCTCCGCCGCCTGCTTTCTTGTGATTTTCTTTCTGCAATCAAGACAATATTTCGCATGATTGGATTTTGAAGCAAAAGGGGCACCGCATACTGTACAGCGGCGTTTTTCCTCCGGGGCATAAAGTTCTGCAAAAAGCTCTCTGTCAAGCGGAAGAACCGCATCAGAAAACCACCTGCAAAGAAGCGAGCAGGAAATCAGCTGCGGGCAGGAGCAAGGATCTCCATCGTCAAGCAAAATGCAGTTTCCGCTATCAAAATTACAGCATTCTTTTCTTACAAGACGATTGACACGCTTTACCTGTTTAGGGGAAAGCGATTTTGCTTTTCTCATATTTCATCAGCGGGTTCAATGGAAAGCGTGGCAAATTCCTTATCGGATAAGCTGTTTAACTTTTTGACCGTACGCTTTGCAAGCTCCCGCATATCACTGTCCATAAAAGAAAGTGCGAATGCGATTTTCTCCGTTACTTCCTCTTTGGATTCTCCCTTGTAAATAGCAAGTAAATTCATTTCTTCCACTGTAAAAGGATTCATTTTCATACCTCCAATTCCTGATTTTTTGTTTTCGTGTTATGTTTTTTCTGTGCAGGATTTTTCTGTGCTTCCTTTAGCTGCGCTCTGATAGACGGTTTTTTCTCCGGTTCATCAGAACTACGATTCTCCGTTTTCACCGCTTTTACAAGCTCGGTAAGGGAAATGGATTCTCCAGCCTTTACTTTCTGCTCAAGCTCATCTACGGTTGGCGTAGGCGGAGTATTATTCACAATTCCGTCAATCATGTTGTAATTCTGCTCGGTGGATTGCTCTGCAGCTTTCAGGTAGTTTTCCGGTTTTAGAAATTCCGGTGCTTCCCTGTAACCGAAGCGGTCTACATAGTGGGCGCTGACCTTGCCGTCCCTATGAAGTACAACCACATCGGAAACGGAAAGACTGTGCCCGTAAAAATCCTTTGGATGATCCACATTAAAGCGGGTGTAAATATCTTCAAGAGAAAGTCCTTTCGTAAGCTCCGCCTCATATACCTTGACATAGTTCTCCGGATTCAAAACCTGTCCCGATTCTTTCAGGCGGTCATAGGATTCAAATTGAAGCTCTCTTGTTTGCTCGCCGCGTTTCAGCTGATAAATTCTAAAAGTATCTTTTTTAGGCTCGGTATTTTCGGTCTTTGCATAAAGCTCTTTGACTTGCTCCCTTGTCAGCTTCCCGGAATGCACCTCATCCAAAAGCTCTGTGCAGCGTTCCTTTGTGCCGGAATATAAGATTTCACAGCTTGTCTTGCCGTTTTCCTTTACGATATAGGCTTCAAGGCGAAAGTTTTTCATGCTGTCTTTTTCAGCAGTATCTTCCAGCACCTTATAGATATATTCCGGGGCAGCTTCTTTTTTGCCTTCCTTTCTGAACTTTCGTTGAAGCTCTGTAACGCGTTTTCCCGTAAGGGGCTTTATGCTGCTGATACTATCCGCCGCATACATCGCATTGCTGTTTAGCTGTCTTTGCCACGCGGAAGCCTTCGGCGACCAGCGAAAGCCGTTTGCCTTTAATTCATCACGGATTTTTCCGTCCGGTTTTTCATCAAAGAAAAGCTGCAGGCGGTTATCCTTTACGTTGATTTCGGCTCTGCCTCCTGCAAAGTCCCAGCCTGTGTATAGCGTTTCTTTATTTACGGAAAGACTTTGAATACGTGTTTTAATTCTCCTGATTTCCGCACTGTTATTAGACAGAGCCCATGACGGATAGGGCTTATCCTGAATGTCTCTGATTTCCATCCTTGCCTTTAGCTTTTCGATTGCTTCACCGTCAAGCTCCGGGCAACCATCAAGAGTTTTATTTTTTCGGTAATAGGCATTGACCGCCTTCATGGTTTCCTGCGCCTTTGTCAGCTTTTCAAGCTTTGCATTTAATTTTTTTACAGCATTCGGATCATCTGCACTGATTCCGCCCATTCCGGTGCTTCTGATTTTTTCAAGAAGCCCCTGAATCTCTTTCCATTCTCCATAGTTTTTATCACGGGCAGCGTTTTGTTTTTCTTTCTTTCGCACAGGGAAATTGGAACCTCCCGCAATCAGTACAGAGGGAACGCGTGCGTCAATGGCAAAGCCGTTATTCATATTTGCCGCAAGTCTTTTCGCATAGGTATCAAGCAGGGCATCGATTTTATCGTGAAAGGACGGATCAACTCTCTTTTTCTGATTTTCTGCAATTTCCGCCGCCCGATCCACAAGACTTTTGTATTCAAGGGTTGCGCTTCCCGGCATGTAGTCGGAAAAGCTGTTCATTTCCTTTGCCCTCTTTGCCGCAGCCTCATTGATGGGATAATAGCTTGCTTTTGTGCCTACATCCTTTTTCTGTGAAGCTTCCTCCTGCATCTGTTCAAAGTCATTTACAGAGATTTCTTCTAATCCCTTTTCGGAAAGCTCGTGCATTTTTAGGATTTCATCACAGGCTTTTTCAATGGAGAGTTCCGGGTTATCAAGCTGTCCGCCGTCAAGGTCTGTAAAACCCGGCTGATACAGTGTATAGTCATAGCCTGTTTCAGAAACTTGGATATAGAGATAATTTCCGCTTTCAAGACGGTAAGCTGCTTCCTGTTTTTCTTCCTGCGGGGTAGGCTCCTCGTCCTTTTCTGAAAGCTCATGTTCTTTTTCTCTTTGAAGCGCCTTAAAATGCTCATCTATGCTGTCAATCAGCTCAGATGCGGCAAGGCGGACGGTTTCAAGGGAGCCCTTAAGCTCGGTAAGCTCCCTGCCGCTGCTCCAGCCGGCAACATATCCGAAAGAATACTCGGATGTATCAAGTCCGTAATGCTGGCATACGCTGTAGGCGACGCTTTCCGCTTCAACCTCGCGGGTACGTTGATCGGGTCTTTTTTCCTTTTCCTCTTTTGGAGCATTTAGGTCAATATCATGCAGCTTTGCATGGGCGATTTCGTGAATTGCGGTTTTTAGTGTTTGAAGCTCGCTCATATCATCGTCAATGGCAATTCTTTTTTCTGCAAGGTGATAGTAGCCGTGAGCACTTCCCTCGATCTGTTCAAGGGCAATCGGAACGGGAGAAGCCTTTTTCAGCGCTGCAAAAAAGTCTTCATACTGCGACACATCGCCTGTCAGCTCATTTACTCCGATAGAGGGAAGCTCTCTACCTTCCGTCTGCGATACATCAAAAACGGACACCACCTTGTAGGCGGGAATCGTGATTTCTTTTTCTTCGGTCAGTACATTTCCGTCCGCTCCGATGACAGGCATATTGGTTTTCGGATCAAGCCTTTCCATTTCCTGCTTTACCTTAAAGGGAGCAGGTGCAATAATGCGGATTCCTTTTTCTCCTTTTTTGACAGTTCTTCCGTGGGTGTTTTTCCATGCATTAAAGCCTGCAATGAGAGAAGCGTCAGGTTTTTGCATAGCGATTAAGAGGGTATTGTTAAAGCTGTAATGATGAAATTTTGACATGACGCGAAGATATTCCTTGTACCTTTCGCTTTCAAAGACTTCTAAAATACCTTGCTCCAAACGATCCGTGATTTCTTTCAGCCTGTCCTTTTGGTTTTCAGAGGTAAGGGTAATCGGCTGAACCTCTTTTGACTTTTCCGTTTTTTCCATATATGGCATGGTTTGTTCTCCTTTCGTTTTTTAAGGGTCTGGGACTATCCCGGAAAATATAAACCTCCGCCGCCGCATCTGCAGAAAACAGAGATTTTTTACGGAAAGGGTACCCCTTTCCTATGCTTGCTATTCTTCTTTTTTCTTCCTATCTATCTCAATACGATAGTTTACATACTTTTCTCCGGTATCGGAAAGAACCACATTGCCGTCATAGGTTTTGCCTGTTTTGGGAGAGTAGATATTCTTTACTTTAGCTGTCTTATCTTTCAGAAGTTCCCTTGCAAGTTTGGGCGTAAAGGTGATTTTCCTGTCCGTAAAGAAGCGGTCATTCTTCCACATGGCAAAGCGGCAATCCCTGTTACTGCAATAATAGTTTTGCTTTCCCTCATAGACGGGATTTTGACAACGCGGGCATACGCCGATTATCGTTTTTTCCTCCTTGAATAAGCCCGTTTTCACTTTTTCGGCATTTATATTTTCGATAAGCTCTTTTGTCAGCGTTTCGATTTTTTGCATAAAACTGTCTGCAACCGCTTCTCCCTTTGCAATCCTTGAAAGCTCGTTTTCCCACTCGGCTGTAAGAAACGGAGAGGTAAGCGTTTCAGGAAGTACAGAAATCAGATTCATTCCGTCTTTTGTAGGGATGAGTTGCTTTCCTTTTCTCGTAACAAAGCCTGCCTTGATGATTTTTTCAATAATGGCTGCACGGGTTGCCGGAGTACCTAAGCCTTTACGCTCTGCGTCCTTTGTAGTTTCCTTATTTCCTGCGTGCTCCATTGAAGATAGCAGTGTACTTTCCGTATATGGCTTTGGGGGAAATGTGTCATGCTCTGTAACATTTACAGGGAAGTTTTCAAAATGCTGTCCTTTCCTAAACACAGGGAGTTCTTTTTCTTCCTGAACTTTACTGTCCGGTTTTTCCTTTAGGCTCATTAGAAAAAGCTGTTCCGTTTCTTTCCATCCGGAAGATAACACGGTTTTTCCCTTTGCCGTAAAAGTAAGCTCTGTGCAATTAAATATCGCAGTAACCGTTTCATATACATGAGAAGAAGCGGTTGCTATGAGAAGCCTTGTACCTACAAGAAAGAGGATGTTTCGTTCACTTTCTGGAAGCATGAAAAGATCCGTCTTTTCAAGCTCCGTTGTGGGAATAACGGCATGGTGATCCGATACCTTTTTGCTATTAAGAATAGATTTTACTTTCGGTGTAAAGGAAGCGTCATTTATAAAGGAAAGTTTTGAAAAAAGCATTTGAATAACCGCTTCCGCCGTTTCCTCCATATCGTCCGTCAGGTAATTGCTGTCCGTTCTCGGATAGGTCAGAAGCTTCTTTTCATAAAGGCTCTGCGCAAGGTCAAGGGTCTGCTTTGCGGTATATCCGAAAATGCGGTTTGCTTCCTTTTGAAGTGCGGTAAGGTCAAAAAGCTTCGGCGGCAGCGCTTCCTTCTTTTCATGGCTAACAGAAGTGCAGACTGCACTTTTTCCTTTGCAGGCCTCGGCGATTTCTTCCGATTTTTCTCTGCTTGAAACCTTTTCGCTGATAGCTTCCGCATCTCCTAAAGTAAGGCACACATGGTAATATTTTTCTTTCTTGAAATTGGTAATCGCGTCATTTCGATCTACCAGCATTTTTAAGGTCGGGCTCTGCACCCGTCCCACATTTAAGGTATGGTTATATAAAAGGGAAAACAGGCGTGTCGCATTGATTCCGACAAGCCAGTCCGCCTTTGCTCTGCATAGGGCGGAAAAATAGAGATTGTCATAATCGTTTCCATCCTTTAGATCGTCAAAACCTTTCTTTATTGCGGATTCTTCCATTGAAGAAATCCAAAGTCTTTTTACAGGCTTTTTGCAGCCTGCTTTTTCCATAACAAAGCGGAAAATGAGTTCTCCCTCGCGTCCTGCGTCGCACCCGTTTATCACCTCTGTAACATCGTTTCTGAAAAGAAGTGCCTTTAATACTAAAAACTGCTTTTTCTTATCCTTTGATACGGTAAGTTGCCAGCTTTCAGGAAAAACAGGCAAGGCTTCAAGGTTCCATTTTTCGTACTTGCTTCCATATGCGGACGGCTCGGAAAGCTCTACAAGATGTCCGATGCACCAAGATACAAGAAAGTCTTTTCCCTCCATATATCCGTCCTTTTTCGTTTCTATTCCAAGTGCGGACGCTATTGTCATTCCGACACTCGGTTTTTCACATATAATAAGTTTCATTTTCTGATCCTTTCTAAAGCTCCGGTTCTCTTTTTTCTTTTATTTTCCTGATACAGTACCCGATGCAGGGGGTCTTTCCCCTGTAAGGGCAACTCTCACATTTTGAGGAAAAAGAAGCAGGCGGCTCTTTTTCAGGCCGCCCGCATTTCGGTTTTTCCGTCATCAGTCGCTCATAGATACTGTCTGTAAACCATGTCATACTGTTTCATCCGGCTCTGTTGCCTCTGAAATTTCTTCGCCGTCCTCGTCGTTTTCTTCTGTAAAATCATCCTCGTAATCCTCAAAATCGAACTCGTCAAGGTCAGTTGTTCCTTTCACATTCTGCTTCGGTTTTAGGAACTTAAAATAATAAAACGCTCCGCCGGCAAGTCCGAGAATGAGAATAAGGGATAGCACAATCATCCCTGCAGGATTATTTTTCTCCGGTTTTTCTTCGGGCTTCGGTTTTTCCGTTTCCTGTTTCGGCTGTTCCTGTTTCGGAAGCTCCGGTTTTGCGGTCAGGCTGTCTTTTTCATCAATAATGGAAAGCAGATCCTTTTCGTCCACCTGATTTAAGAAATGAACGGTGTTTTCTCCCTGCGCAGCATGGTCGATCACGATATAGAAGTAATTTCCGCCCTTGCTTTTTACAATGATAAATTCCTTGTCCTTTGCGGCATCGCCCTTGACATTATCTATAAGGGTCATGTTACCGTCCGGGGTAAGGGACTTTTTTTCTTCTTTCGTTTCCTCCGTTTTTACATTACTGTCATTTGTGGCATCGCCGCCTCCGCCGGCATAAGCGGGAATTGAAAAGCCGCCCATAAGGATCAGGGCGGCAAAGAGAGCAGTCGTTATTCTCATTATGATTTTATTCTTCATTTTCTATATCCTCCATATACTCATTTTCTGTAATAGCTTCCTTATCAGGAATCACACCCTTTGCTAAAAACTCGGAAAGCTCGGCAGGGGTCATGTGAAGCGATCTTACCATCTGCACGATTTCAAGATTTTCCGCCTCCGTTTTCTGCACTTCAAGTTCTTTTAGCTTGTTTTGCTGTTCCGTGATTTTCTCACGGGTTCTTTGAATTTCCTTTTCGATTTTTAAGATTTTCTTGTTTGCCATAAATGTGTTCTCCTTTCATTTTTTGTTAATCCCAGTTCATCAGTCCGTAGCCTTTGATATAGCCGGAATTTATGTCATAGCTTTTAATCTTGCAGGCATCACCGGAATTTCCTTCAACGGTATAGACACGGCTTCCGTCTGTTCCTATCACGATTCCCACGTGATCGGCTCCGCCGTCTCCGTCCCAGTCAAAGAAGATGGCATCTCCCGGTGCGATATTTTTGTAGCCTCTTGCTCCCCATTGCCCGCGGGAAGTAAACCAAGGCACGCCCTGCGACTGACAGCCTGCAAAACGCGGCTCGCTTTTTCCTGCTTTGTGGTAGCACCACGATACAAAGCAGGCGCACCATTCCACGCGTCCGTTAAAGCCGTACCAGCTCCAGTAAGGATAGCCGCCCACATTTCCGACCTGTTTCTTTGCAAGGCTTACAAGCTCCGGATTTCCGGGGCGGGTGCCGTTCACAAAATGAACACCGCTTAAATCCTCCGAAGCGCTGCCATCAGGAGAACCGCCGCCGAATACAAGGGGCTTGTTTCCACTGGTTTCAAGATAGACACGGTACATTTTCAGCTCATCTTCATTTAAGATTTCTCTTGCAATATCAGAAAGTGGTGTCGTTTTCAGCCTGACATGAAGAATGTAATAGTTATATGGGACTTCTTCCTCTGTGGTTTCTCCCGTATCGGGATCGGTATGTGTTTCCGTTTTGTAGCGCACCTCAACTTCTTCTTTTAAGGTGAGAGAATACTGCTTTTCAAAAATTTTCTGTAGGTCTGCTTGCACTTTGGAAAGGGTGTAGCTTTGGTGCTTTGCCGTAAGAATGGAAGCAAGTTCATGAGGATTGTGCCCGATACCGTCAAGCTCATATTTGTACTCGTCATAGCCGGGATAATCTTTTTTTACATTGTCTATTTTTCCCTGCAGCTCATTTTCCATAGTTGCATAGGCATTTTCCACCGCCACAAGATCGATGTCCTCTGATGTGTAGCTTGTTCCTAAAACGCCGTTAAAGCCTCCGGATAAAAGAGAGGAGCAGGAAGATAAGCCGGTAAAAATCAAAATGAATATTAAAGAGAGAGCAATCAGAATCGCAATTCCTCGTCTGTGCCGTAGAATAAAGGAGCCTGCCTGTTTTGTTCTTTCCGCAGACTTCTTTGCCGCCTTTGCCGCTTTTTGTCCTTTCTTACGAAGCTCTGCGGCATACTTTCTTTTAAGGCGTCTTTTCTGCCACATACGGCTAAAAGGATTTGCAGATGACAGATTCGGATTTTCATACATTGCCTTTTTGTAAAAATACTTTGCATTTGCTTTTTCAGCGGCTTTCTCCGCTTTTCTTGCGGTGCGATAGGGCTTTAACTTCTGATTTCTGTAATTCTCTCTTGCTTTTCTTACGCTGAATCTTCCAAGTGTTTCAGCAGCCTTTTCGGTTTTGTGTGCCGCTTCAACACCTGCATTGTCATGCTCCGTCTCATGAATTTTCTTATGCACAAAGACGCCGGCTTCATTCAGTGCGGGGGAAATAGGGTCTATACCTTTTCCCGTTCCGATCGGCTTTTCCTTTTCTTCAAAGTGAAGTCTCGTTTTTCCTTTTCCTGATTTTTCGTCAAACTCACGGTCAAAGGAAAGAACTTTTTTCTTCGGGATTTTATCCCTTGCCTTATCAAGCCGGTTTGCCGCCTGATCCGACTTTTTAATATACTTTTGAAGCTCCGGAATATTTCTTTCTTCTTCGGTAAAGGTAAGCCTTGAGGATTTTTTGTTAGAGATTTCTTTACCTTGTATCAGGCTTTCGGGAACATCCTGAATGGAATTTTCGTTTACTCTGCTCGATATATTTTCCGTTTTTCCTGTTGTCATATTTTCTCTGACAAGTCCGTCCCGGCTCATTTTTTGCCTGAACTTATCACGGGGCTTTAGAGGTTCTTTCAAAGTGCATCACCTTCCTTTCCTGAAAAGACGCAAGAGTTTTTGCAGCGCCCAAGTTCAATATCTGCAATGTATTTCAGAATCGGGTAAACCTGCGCGGGAACAACGGCATTGCCCAGTACCTTTAATCGCTTTACCCGGTCTTTTTTATCCTCTGTAAGCCTCGGAATATCCGTAGGCTCCGTTATCCAGAGGAAACGTCCGTCCACGCTCGCGGGAATCCCATCAGCCATTCCACCCACTCCGGATTGAAGCGAAGTTTTGGATCTGTGTTTTTCTCCAGATAGTAGATCGCCTCCGACAGATTTGCCGACCAGTGTCCCGTTTTCTTCTTCCTGCGAAAAGAGCCCGCAGGAGATAGGACTACCTGCGGCACCGCCGGTCTTGTTCCCGTGTCGGATGCAAGGGGCGTAGGAAACATCTGCCCCCACGATAAAAGTTCGCTTGCGTTCATGCCATGCGCCGACGCTGCAAGCAGGAAGTAGAAATGTCCAAACGGCATATCCCGCTTTTTCCAAGTCAATGATCGTTTTGTTGAGCCCCATATTGACGAAGTTAGCAACATTTTCGCCAAGCACGAACCGGGGCTTGAGCTCTTTAATAACTCTGCACATCTGCGGCCAGAGATAGCGGGGGTCTGTAAATCCCTTTTTTGCTCCGATTGCGGAAAAGGGCTGGCACGGGAAACCTCCGGATATGAGGGTAACGGTATCTTGTCCTGTTTTTTCAATAAATGCCTCCTTTGTAACGGTAGTAATATCCTGAAAACGCGGAACGTCCGGCCAATGCTTTTTGAGTACGGCATTTGGAAAGTCCGCCCACTCACACTGACAGAGAGTAGAAAAGCCTGCGGCTTCCGCTGCAAGGTCGATTCCTCCGATTCCGGTAAACAGGCTGAAATGCGTTAGTTTCTTCATTCGCCGCTCACTTCCTCCGGCTTTGTCGTCATCACCTTGTAAAGTTTTGTATCTTTCGGGAAGTGATCCACAAAAGGCAGGATAACATTTCCGTAAAAAAGCAGTCCTTCTCCGGCTTCCGTATGCGTTACATACTTCATCTGCTGCGGAGAAATATTAAGCTGTTTTGCAAGGATATTTCTGTCGCTTACCGCCTGATTTAACATCAGAACAAAATCGCTGTTTTCAAAAATGTTTTCAACCTCCCTGCTTGATAAAAGATCCTTTACATTTTGAGTGATTCCTGTCGGGATGCCCGACCATTTTCTGAAACGTTTCCAGATTTCAACGGAATATGCGGCTGTCTGCTCTTCACGAAGTAGCAAATGAAATTCATCCATGTAGTAGCGGGTCGCTTTACTTTGCGCTCTGTTGATGGTGACACGGTTCCAGATCTGATCCTGAACAATTAACATTCCCAGCTTTTTAAGCTGCTTTCCGAGGCTTTTAATGTCAAAGCATACAAGGCGGTTCGTAAGCTCTACATTGGTTCTGTGATTAAATACATTGAGAGAGCCCGTTACATAAAGTTCAAGTGCTGCCGCAACTCGTGCAGCCTCCGGCTCAGGCTGTCTTAAAAGCTCATCGTAAAGGTCTCCCAAAACAGGCATCTTTTCCGTTGCCGGATCTGCAAGAAACTCTCTGTAAATATTTCTTACCGAGCGATCGATGACCGTTTTTTCCACGGGGGCAAGTCCTTCTTTTCCGCCTACTACAAGCTCGCAAAGAGAAAGGATAAAATCCGATTTTAAGGCAAGGGGATTATCATCCTCGCTGTAATTAAGGTTTATATCCATAGGATTGATATACTCTTTGCTTGTGGGAGAGATACGGATGACCTGTCCCAAAAGGCTGTTTACCAAAGGTGAATATTCCGATTCCGGATCTGATATATAAATGTCATCATTCGTAATTAAAAAGGCGTTTGTAATTTCACGCTTTGCCGCAAAGGATTTACCTGAACCCGGTGTTCCGAGAATCAAGCCGTTCGGATTTTTCAGCTGCTTTCTGTCGCATAAAATCATGTTGTTTGAAAGAGCATTAAGCCCATAATAGAGAGCTTCGCCGCCCTGAAAAAGCTCCTGCGTAATAAAGGGAATGAATACGGCAGTGCTTGAGGTGGTAAGTCCTCTTTGAATTTCAATTTCATTTCTTCCAATAGGAATGCTTGACATCAATCCTTCCTCCTGCTGAAAGTCAAGGCGGGTAAGAGCACAGTTATATTTCTGTGCAATTCCCGCGGCGGCAAAGATGTCATTATCCAGCTTTCTTTTGCTGCCTGCCATGTTCACGACTAAAAAAGTAACAAGAAACATTCTTTCGTTTCTGCTTTGAAGATCCTGCAAAAGATTTTTTGCTTCGCCGCCATAGGTGGCAAGATCGGACGGGATAATGTCCATGTCATAGCCGGATCGGACGGCTTTTTTCTGCTCGTCAATCTTCATTTTGTCAAGGTCTGTGATTTTTCTTTTGATTGTTTTGATTGCCTCCGCCTGATCGATGCTTTTGATATGCAGGTTTACAATCATTCCTGTTTCAAGATCTAAAAGATCGGATAATATGCGGTCGTTTAATTCCGGAGCCAAGATTTCAAGAAAGCTTACCGCACCAAGTTTAGCGCCCATGCGAAAGGTTCTTCCTTCCCCAAAACGAAAAGAGGACGGTGCAATAAAATCTTTGGTTGATAGTCCTGACGGAACAAGATAGTCCCAAGAAAAGAAAAACGGTTCTCCCTCCGGATGAAAAATACCGTGTAAAGTTTTTAATCTCTCATATCCGTTCATGGAATGAGCACTTACACCAAGCACCTTGAAATTGTTCAGCATATCCGTTTCAATTCGATTCAGTCTTGCCTTTGCAGCGCTTAAGCTGTCCGCTTCTATGCTGAATGTTACGAATTTCAGTTTCACAAGTCCGTTGTTTCCTTTGGAAAGCTGCTCTGAAAGCATTTTCTGATATTCCGATCTTATGGAATTAAAGTCATCATCCTGCGTTGGAATTTCAATCGTTTCTTTTGCTTCTCCGCGGCTTCCCTGATTGATAAAGGAAAGCTGCACATCCACAGAGGAATCAAAGTAATTGAGAAAGTCGCACCAGTTTTCAAAGATTGCGGTTTTCTCATCCGCTCCTGCAAGCTGATAGTTGATGTCGGAAAAGGCAATGCACCTACTGTATCTGTTTTCCGTTACTTTACAGATTCCGTCCGGATACATGGAAAGGTAGGGGATGCTCTCCTGTGCGGAAGAAGCCTTTTTATCCGGCTTTGCTTTTCTAATCAGCTCCGCAATCTGCTTTTTCTCGCTTCTTGTCAGCTTTCGTTTAGTTCTTATGCTGTTTTTTTCCTTTGTTTTGTCCTTTAACAATATGAAATACCTCCTTTTCAAGTTTTCTCTGCCTTATGAGCAGGGCATAATAATTTTTCGTCCGGTAGGGACGTTCCTTCTTTCTGATAAACTTTGTCTGCACGATATGTTTTAGAATGACCTCAAGGGGCTGTCCGTGTTTTTCGTACATGGCAAAGAGGAAAAAGGGAAGCATAACTAAAATCATGAAAAAAGACGCAAGGCTTGTGCCTGCGCTTCCCTTTAAGAGAAAGAAAACAGGCAGCCCTAAAATGAGAGCTGCCGTAAAACAAAGGATCTGTCTTTTTGTCAGGTTAAAGGCAACCTTCGTTTTAACCTTTGTCAGATCCTTCGGTACGGGTACATACGCCATAAAAACCTCCTTTCTTGTATTTATGACTATATATAGTGTTCCTTCTATTGACTTTTTGCATATATAGGTCTATACTGCTACCAGCACTCACTTAACAAGTGTGCTAATAATTAAGAAAGGAGGAACACTATGGATAATAAATTCAAACCGGGACAGTCTGCTCCAAAATCAGGTCAGTACGGAATTGTTGGTCCTCGTGGAGGTAAAACAGGTGTTGAAAGAACTGTTGTAAAAGGCGAACCTTTTCCACCTACTCTCCAAAAAGGACAAAGTTACGTAATGAATGACCCCACAAAAACTAAATAAGTTTTACCAGCTGAGCTACCATGTACTTAGGTAGCTCATTTCATTTTTTTGCAAATGTCCTCTATGAACTTTGAAAACATACATAAATCTAAAGCGTAATACTGCTTTTTACTTCATTTCCCCATATATCCCAGCCGGGACTTTCTTTTCTTGCAAAAAGCTCGATTCGCGGAATATCTCCCATAAGAGCGACAATCTTTTTTCTTGCTTCCTCCGGTTTTTTGCTGTGTTCTTCTATGGGGCTTATGATAAGTTGGTGAATATTTTTCGCCTGCCTTTTGGGATGTCCTTTTGTTGCAAGAAGGCAGATTTCCGCATTTCCTCTCGTCCAAAAGCCAAGTCCGTAAAACCATGTTTTCGCTTTTTTATTTGTTTTCAGCCATACAAAAGCGACCGTTTTATAAGTAAAGCCCCACGCTCTAATAAGCTGCAGGGCTTCTTTAAGCTGCGGGAAAGTAGCCCACAAAAAAAGTACGCAGTCCTTTTCTGTAATTTCAGAAACAGGAAGCGCACAAAGTTCCTCTATGCCCATCGTGGAGTAGTGATGTTCCGCCGCACCCTGCACCTTGTTTCTTTCATACTTCCACGGCGGATCGGCATAGATAATCTTATATTTTTTACTAATTGTTTTGATACCTCCTTTTAAGTTACAGAGCTAATGTGCTCCAAAAATAGATTTTGAGATGGCACTTGATTTTAGAAGCATAAAGCAAAGCAGCACGGTATATGCCGCAAGAGAAAATATCGCAGTATGCAGGTTATCTGATACGGTCATCGCCTTTACCAAGACGGCATAGATTCCGACGCATACCATGATAAGAAAACCCTGAAAACCAAGTGCAAATAAACTTTTCAGGTAGTTGTTTCCAATCTGTCCCCATTCTCTGTTTGTCATAGTGGCAAACGGAATCGGGGCGACGGAGCAAACCAAATAAATTTCTATCATTCTGCCGTAGATGACAACGGTAATAAAAACGGACATGAGCTTCATAGAAAGACTGACAAGTCCGGTTTCTATGGAAAGCTGTAAAAGCTCCGGTATTTCCATATCCTTAAGCTTTTCCTGAAGCGAGGTAAGAGAGGATGCCACATCAATGCTTGTATCTGAACTGATAACTCCGGCTGCACCCGATACCACATGCTGCGCAAGATCGAATACCGCCATAGTAATATCAAAGGTATGGGTAACGATAAATACCGCTACCCACGCCTTGAAAAACCACTTAAAAAACATAAATGTGTCAAGCTCGTGCAGATTATTTTTGTCAATAATCATGCTGATAAGCTCGTAACAAAGCACATAGGTAATGACAAGCCCTGCAATAGGAACAATAACATTTTCAGATAAGGTTTTTATCATGGAAAATACACTGCCGTTCCAGACTTGCGGGGTCTTGCCTACCTCTGCCGCTATGGTTCCTACCTTTTCGTTGACATCTCCGAACAGAGCTTCAAGATTTCCCTGAATGGATCCGATTAAAATCTCCTTGATCCATTCATTGATTGCATCAAGTATGCTCTGCACGTGTTACCTCCTTATCCGAAAAGCCCGCGAAGAAGCGGAACAAGGGTTGTACCGATAAGGGCAACACCTCCGCCTGCCATAAGCTGCTTGATGCCCTGACTCTTTGCGCCGGGATTGTCGTTCCCATATCCTTCCAAAAGGTTTACAATGCCCCAGATTCCAAGGCCTGCGCCAAGTGCAATAACAAGTGTCTGTAATACTCCGACTGCTGAATTAAAAAATCCCATAGATTCATCCTTTCTGCCGATACTTCGGCTAAACATAATTTTGTGTGTTTGATTTCCTCATTAAAAAACCGCCGCACAGGCGGATAAGCGTTCAGGCATCAGGTGCCCTTGCTCTATATACTGCTGTTTTATATATCAAGCGTTTCCTCCTTCATTTATTCCTCCGTCAGTTCTTCTGCATCGATTTCATAGTAGTCAAAGACTTCATTTTGCTTTACGACGGCGGGGCGGCGTTTGATATACCTTTCCGCATCAAAGGTATTTTTCTTGTCATAGTCGGAAAGATATTTGTAATTGGGATGCTTTGTAATATCGTACTTATCCGAAAAGAACGGTCTTACGCCTCTTATTTGCAGGATGCATTTACCGCCGTCCATCACCGCGATTTCATCCTGCGTCATAAGCTCCTTGCCGAGTTTTTGATAATTCAGTCCGTGGGAAAGCTCTCGTCCTCTTGTTTCAGAGGTGTTAAAGCTGTCGATGGTTTCCTTACCGAGTATTTCCGATACTTCCTTTAGCGTTGTTTTTTCCTTGCCTCCAAGAAATAGAAAACTGTCGCAATTTCCCGTGATGGTGTCCGCATTGTCCTTATAGATGGCTTTAAGCTGGGACTGGGACTGTAAAATAATAGAAGCCGATATTTCACGGCTTCGGATGGTGGCAATGAGCTTTTCAAATTTTGGAATCTGCCCGATATTTGCAAACTCGTCCAAAAGGCAGCGCACATGAACGGGGAGCCTTCCGCCGTACACATCATCTGCCTTATCACATAGCAGATTAAATAGCTGGGTGTAGAGAATGGATACAACAAAGTTGAAAGTATCGTCAGTGTCGGAAATGATAACAAACAGTGCCGTTTTGCGATCGCCTATGGCATCAAGCTCCATTTCGTCCTTTTCCAGTAGCTCCCGAAGCTCTCTTATATCAAAGGGAGCAAGGCGGGCACCGCAGGAAATGAGGATTGAGGATCTTGTTTTGCCGGCAGAAAGGAGAAACTTTTTATACTGCCTTACCGCAAAATGTTCCGGATCTTTTTCCTCTAATCTCTGAAACATGAGATCCACCGGACTTTGAAATTCCGGATCGTCCTCCCTTGCCTCCGATGCGTTTATCATTTCAAGAAGCGTGGTGAAATTCTTTTCCTCCTCCGGTGCTTCATAAAAGATATATCCGATCAGGGCGCAGTAGAAAAGTCGTTCCGATTTCGTCCAGAAATCCTCACCGGATTTTTCACCGTCTCCTTTGGTATTCATGATAATGGTATTTACCAGCTTCAAAATGTCTTTTTCGCTTCGGATATATGCAAAAGGGTTATACCTCATGGATTTTTTGAAATTGATGGTATTAAGTACCTTGATTTTATATCCGCCTCGCTGCAGAAGCTGTCCGCAGGAAAGAAGCAGCTCGCCTTTCGGGTCGGTAACAACATAGGAGCTGTGCATCTGCATAAGTGACGGCTTGACGAAAAATCTCGTCTTTCCGCTTCCTGAGCCTCCGACCACAAGAATGTTTTTGTTTCTTGCATACTTCGGATTTTTCGGACGGCTGTTCATGGTAATACACTCCGTTTTTGTGAGAGGAATGTTATTTCTAAAGACGGGATCCATATATGGTTTTATGTCCTTTTTATTTCCGAAACGGGCGGAGCCGTACTCTGTACCTTTTCTATATTTTTTCGCATTTTTTCCTTTCACATAAACGGCAAGGCGAACGATTGCCGCTGCTATAATTCCGATAAAAAGATCGGATAAGTGAAAGCTGATAAGGGGAGAAGAAAAGGCTTCTGTAAGTCCTTCAGGAAAATGGAGAAGCTTTATTCCCATATCTATTCCGTATGATAGACGAAAGCCTTGTGCTATCTTGTCAAAGAGATAGACAAAGAACAGATAAGGCAGATGCAGTAAAATTTGTTTCTTTGTTTCTTCCGTCATCTCTCAATCCCCCTGTCCTTATGTTTTACGGTATCTCGTCCTTTGTTTATTGCCTTTGCCTGCGCCTTAAAGGCAGAAAGCACTTTTCTTATAGAGGGCAGTTTTTCCCTTGACAGTTTCTTTTGTGAAAACTCGGTAAATGCCGCCTTTAGAACATCCGCATCCCGACCCTTAAAAAATACAAGGTGCCGGGGCGGTGAAGTGCTTATGTCTTTTTTCAGTGCAAAGTCAATCCCGTATTTCTTTGCCGTCGCTTCAAAGGCTTTAATGTTTTTATCCGTGATTTCTATATTGGAAATGCCTATATTTTGCTTCATAAGCTGTTTCAGACTTTGTTTTCCGTGGGGAAGCTGCTGTTTTGAAGATTGCTTTTTTATTTCGGCAAGAAAAATCTTTATTGCCTTTTGCAGCAGCCTCGCTGTGATTTTTCCGCCCTTAATATATAGGGCAATTACTTTTTCGTTTATTTCATCCTGCAACTGTCATCCTCCTTTCCGGTTCTCTAAAATTTTTTATTCCTTAACTCTTACCCGAAGCCCGTTTATATTTCCCCGTATTCCTTTCAGATACCATTCATCGTTTTTGTCTATATCTATCTCGGTGGGCTTCCACTTTCCATAGGCAAAGACTTCAAACTGATCTCCGGGATAAAGACCTCCTAAGTAGTCTTTTAAGTCAAAACGGATGTCATAAAGGTCGCGGTATTCGTCAAAGATAAGGGTTCCTTGTTTCATAGTGATTTCTCCTTTAGAAGTCGTTTCTTCCGTACATATCGTGATTTACAAGTGAAGTGTAATAGTTTCCTATTGTGGACGGAGCATTGAAAAGCGCCGCTTTTAGATACTGTTTGATGTTTCTGATCTTCGTTGTGTTTTCCTGCATACAGTTAAGGACAAATTCAATATGTTCGCTGTTAAGCTTCATGAATTTTGCTTTTACAAGCTCTGCGGGGTATTCGTCGCCTGCAATCAAGATTCTTTTTCTTTTGCTGCATACGGTTTCAAGAATGAGGTCAAGAATTTCATCAATGCGATCACGGTCAAGACGTTTTGCGTTTATGAGGTGTTCATACTCGATATTGTCCTTGATAAGTTCCTCATAGATTTTGTATGCGTCTTTTTCTTCCTTTCCGTTCTTTTCCGGTAAAGGCGGCTCTCTCAAAGGAGAGGGGTCAGGGGAAAGGATAGGAATGGAATCGGTATTTAATCCATCTTTATTTATTTTTTCTTTTTTTGATAGATCAGTTTTTTGTATATCTTTATTTAATTGCATTGGATTTTCCGACGTCGGATTATCCGTTGTCGGATTTTCCAATATCGGCTTATCCGATGTTGGATTTTCCAATACCGGACTTTGCGGCTGTTCATAAATGGTATAGGTAATGGCTGTCATTTTTCCTTTCTCATCCCTGCCCTGCGACCTTTTGATATATCCCGCTTTTTCAAGCTCCCAGACGGCAGTACGAATGGCATCGATACTTTCTTTGTTGATATGGGAAAGTCCGGCAAGGGTATAGTCCCAGTTTTCCGGAAGTGAAAGCATTTGAGAGAGCAAGCCCTTTGCCTTTAGGGTCAGTTCTTTGTTTCGCAAATGGTGATTGCTCATGACGGTATAGCCCTTGTTTTTTTCTACTCTGAAAACTGCCATGCTGATACTCCTTTCATTTTTTATTTGTTACGCAGTTAAAGGGCGATTTTGAGGAAAAAGGTATATTCCCTTTACTTTGTCAAAACCGCCCTCTGAAAGCCTTGTATTTCAAGCCCTTATTTACCTCTACTTCGTAACATGGGCATGAAAAAAGCGGCATCCTATGCTTCCTTTAACAGAAGCGAAAGAACACCGCTTTTACGATTTCCTATTTAGTTTTGATCCTCACAACATGCTTTATGGCATCTGTGGTAAAATACCTTTATTCGCAAGAGTTTTTACAGCACATCAAGGCTCTTTCCTCAAAAGTAGTAAATTGGTAGTAAATTCAACTTGTACTCTTGCAAATATCCTTGTATTTCAAGGGGTTTGAGGGTTAGTTATTAAAGTTTAATACAAATATTATAGAAATATTTCTCTATTAATTCAACATCTGCAGTGTCTGCTTTACTACAACACAAAAGCAGGACTTCTGTCCTGCTCCTGAGCATACTTTATTATTATGTCGGTTTAGTATTTGTTATGATATATCAGTTTTCTTAAGTGTATATTTGCGGATTGCTCTTTATACACTTGTAATGTATGTCGCTATGCTTTATTTACATGGTTCAAGCTATCCGATTTACCTTATTGCTTCAAAAGCCACATCTAACGCTGCCTTCAAGTCTTCAACATCCTCGATTCCGATGGATAGTCTAATTGTTGAAGGTGTGATCCCTTGAGCGTACAGTTCTTCCTCGCTCAGCTGTGAATGAGTCGTGCTCGCTGGGTGGATTACCAGCGACTTAACATCAGCTACATTTGCAAGGTCCGAGAATATAGGCAGATTGTCGATGAACTTCTTCGCATCATCTCTACCACCCTTGAGATCGAATGTGAAAATCGAACCTGCCCCCTTAAGGAAGTACTTCTTATAAATCTCATGTGATGGCTCGCTAGGTAGTGATGGATGATGAACTCTCTCAACCTGTGGATGCTTGTCGAGGTACTCTACTATCTCAAGAGCATTCTTGACATGGCGCTCAACTCTGAGAGAAAGTGTCTCGATTCCCTGAAGCAGAAGGAATGCGTCAAATGCGGAAAGCGATGCGCCACCATCTCTGAGCAGTATAGCTCTGCAGTATACAGCAAATGCAGCTGGACCAACAGCTTCGTAAAAGTTTAGTCCATGATACGATGGATTTGGCTCAGCAATCCATGGGAATTTACCAGATGCACTCCAGTCAAATTTTCCGCCATCTACGATTAATCCACCGATTGTTGAACCGTGACCACCGAAGAACTTTGTCGCTGAGTGTATAACCACGTCTGCGCCGTGCTCGAATGGTTTAATCAAGTATGGTGGTGTAAATGTCGAGTCGACGATTAGCGGAAGTCCATGTCTATGTGCGATTTCTGCAATACGCTCAATATCTGTAACGTTGGAGTTTGGATTTCCGAATATCTCGATGTATAGAGCCTTTGTGTTATCCTGAATTGCAGCCTCCCAGCCTTCGTAATCATCCGATTCTACGAATGTTGTTGTTACTCCCGAAACTAACGGAAGTGTATTTGCAAACAGGTTGTATGAACCACCGTAAAGTGTTCTTACGGCTACGATGTGCTCACCATGCTGCGCTACTGCCTGAATCGCATATACGATTGCAGCTGTTCCAGAAGTAACCGCTAGCGCTGCCGATCCACCCTCGAGTGCAGCAACTCTTGCTTCGAGTACATCGTTAGTTGGATTTCCAAGTCTTGAATATATGGAACCTGCTTCTCTTAAAGCAAATCTTGCCTCTGCTGAATCCGCACTATCGAATGCGTATGAAGCCGACTGATAGATAGGCACGCATCTAGCGCCAGTCGCTGGATCAGCATGCTCCTGACCTGCCTGTACCTGCTTAGTGTTAAATCCCCAATTCTTTGAATCTCTAATATCGCTCATCTGTTTGTCCCCTTTCTGTGTTTCATTTTAATTCTATGTTATCCGCGGCCTCCCTGTAAGTCGCATCTGTTTTGCTATGGTTGAATTATATGGTATAGATAAACATCTGTCTAATTCAAAAAAATAAGAGAGAGCTATAGCTTTATCCTATAACTCCCTTTGGTAATTATATTCCATATCCTCGCCTTGCTTTATATTGAACTTAGCTTAGATATGCTTTCATCTCTTTTATATATAGTTCTGCCATCTTGCTCAGGATGGAATTCTTCTTCATTATATATCCGATTTGCATAGCTCCTTCAGTGTCCACGCGTTCATCTTTAATTGGCACCATGTTGCAGTCGTCGC
Organism: Mogibacterium neglectum; assembly: GCF_030644205.1. Taxonomy (NCBI): domain Bacteria; kingdom Bacillati; phylum Bacillota; class Clostridia; order Peptostreptococcales; family Anaerovoracaceae; genus Mogibacterium; species Mogibacterium neglectum. The sequence goes on along the minus strand of NZ_CP128647.1, from coordinate 54,601 downwards.
CGTTCAACTCCTCACAGATGATGCCAGAGCACACTGTGTAACCGAATAATCCTTGCATCAGATTGAGCATAGTCGCTCTATCGTTAACCTTAATCATATGGTGATGATTGATATCTGCGAAAAGCTCCTCCGCAAAATAAAGCGTCGAATTGTCTCCTTGATCAAAAGTCATATTCGGATAATCCGCAAGGTCATCGAAGCTCACGCTCGCACGATTTGCCAGCGGATGATTTTTCCAGACGTAAGCATATGCGTTACAGTCAATTAGCGGCACAAACTCAAGACCATTCTGTCTAAGCACCTTAGATATAGCCTGACGATTGAAATCACTCAGGTAGATGATACCAAGTTCGCTTTTTAGCGATACGACATCGTCGATTACCTCTTGTGTCTTGGTCTCCCGGATAGCGAAATCGTACTCATTCATGTCGAATTTCTTTACCATCTCTACAAAAGCCTTTATCGCAAATGAATAGTGCTGTGTCGAAACTCCGAACTTCGTTTTAAGTCCGCCTTCATCCGAATACTTACCCATAAGCGATTCATACTGGCTATATAGATGTCTTGCATTCTGAAGAAACTCCGCTCCATCGTTAGTCACAGTGACACCTCTACCAGTTCTGCGGAAAATGGTCACGCCAAGCTCCGACTCAACCTCTCTTAATGAACTGGTCAGCGATGGCTGAGTCATGTAGAGCTTCTCCGCCGCTTTATTGAGCGAACCTTCGTCAGCTATTGTAATAATATAAAGTAGTTGGTTTAACGTCATTTATCGAGCCTCTTTCAATGATTCTTAAGCCTTATTGATGAGCTTAGCCAAAGAAACGCTTAATCTCTATCTCTGCATTCTCTAGGGAATCAGATCCGTGAATCAAATTCTCGCTAGTGCTATGTGCGAAATCGCCACGAATAGTCCCAGCAGTAGCTTCTTCAAACTTAGTAGCGCCCATGATGATTCTCATTCCCTGGACTGCATTCTCGCCTTCAACAATCATTCCGAGAACTGGATCGGATGTCATGAATGCTACAATTTCTGGGAAGAAAGGCTTGTCAGCGAGGTGCGCATAGTGTTCCTTTAGAATTGCCTCATCGAGATTCATCATCTTCGCATCAACAATCTTGTAGCCCTTTCTCTCAATTCTGGATATAACCTCTCCCATGAGTCCTCTCTTAACGCAGTCTGGCTTAAGCATAATGTATGTCTTTTCAATACCCATAGTTCTTCTCCTTTTAAATGTTTTATTTGAATTCTCTTAAATACTCTTCTATAGTTTATACCATATCCATATGGTCATTTTACATACTTTCCTGACTTTGCTTTCACATTTCGCTAGTATTTTTGTAAATATTGATATATGCGATACACCAACACACTAACAAACCATTACAGAATCGTCATAATCAAATGCTAATATAATGGTGCAAAAGGAATTAAGTGCATAAAACATTTTCTTTTGATTGTTCTTTCTTAATTAAATAATTTCGTAGTAGAAATGAACCGCTGACGCCAAGCAGCGGTTCATTTTGTTTTTGATTTAATTTCTCACAATACCATTCACGCTGTTGACATGGTTACTATCTACATGTAAAGTTTTTGTTAATAATTGTAAGGAGAAAGACAATGAAAGACACTAATTCCAGCTTTTCTAGCTACATATTTAGTAAGCAGTTCCTACGAAATGCGATCACTGTCATATTTGGGAACTTCATTTATGCCATTGGTGTGGCATTTTTCATACTCCCGACCGGTCTTATCACCGGCGGAACTACAGGTATTGCGATTATAATGAATCACCATTTTGGCATAACTATTTCTCTATTCGTCGGAATATTTAACGCAGTCATGTTCATTATAGGTTTTGGGCTACTAGGTAAAGAATTTGCACTCACCACTATGATAAGTACTTTCGCATTTCCGACTATCCTCGGATTCTTGCAGAAGCTCGTAGGTAGCTTCGTCCTTACAAATGACATGTTTCTAGCTTCATTATTCGGCGGACTGTGCATAGGAACTTCGCTCGCGATGATTATTAGAATCGGTGCCAGCACTGGCGGCATGGATATTCCGCCACTCGTACTCAATAAATATTTCAAGGTGCCTGTTTCCATCAGCCTATACGTATTTGACTTTATAATCTTGATTGGACAGATGATGTTCTCTCCAAAGCGCACAAGTCTATACGGAATCGTTCTCGTAATCGTGTACACGATTACTCTGGATAGACTCCTTGCGATTGGAGCTTCTAAGACTAAGCTTGAGATTGTAACGAAGTCTTCGGAGGAGATTACCAATGCTATTCTTCACGACATCGACCGAAGCGCAACCCTGCTTCATGGCAAGACTGGTTATCTCGGTAGAGAGACTGATATCGTGATGACTATCATATCCTCGAGAGAGCTATACAAGGTCGAAAAACTCGTTCATGACCTCGACCCAGATGCATTTATCATCCTGAGCAAGGTTGGCAGCGTTCACGGTAGGGGCTTCAGCCGCGAGAAGAGGTATCTGGAGCAGAAGTAGATAAATTTGAATTTAAATCATATGGAAAGCGGCTAAGGTCTTTTAACACCTTAGCCGCTTTCCGTTTGATTAGAACTATTATCGCATTCCTTTTATTTATGATGTTTGCTAGCGTCTTTATTCTCTTTTGCAGCCTTAATTTCCCCGCTCTTGAAGATCAATCTACTCTCCCCAGTCATGCTACTTTCCTTACCACCTACAAACACTTCGTGCTTTGAGGCAGCTATTGTCGCCTCTAGTCTGCTGGTGATTTTTCCTATATCTGCTTTACTGAGAGTGCTTATAAATTTCTGGATACCTTGCTCATTAAGCTGAGTCATTCCTGATGCTAGCTGTGTTACTCCAGAATCGAGCTTGTTTGAGCCCGCATCGAGCTTTGTGATTCCGCTATTTAGTTGTTCAAGACCCGATACTAGTTTGCTGCTTCCTGCTGCTGCTGCATCTACCCCTGCAGTGTACTGCTTAACTCCAGCGATGAACATCTCTAGTGAGTCCAGCTGTTCCTTTAGGGCCTTCAGCTTTGCTGGAACATCCTTTCCCACGGCAATTGCCGATAGCTTTTTTACATTATCGCTTGCACCTTGGCTGGCAATCTCGTACTCCTTAGCTGATGTTAGCAGCTTAGTTGCATTAGTCTGCTGTGCCTGAAGCGTCGCTGCATTTGTACTACCACCCGTCAGCCCCATCTCTACAGAGGTTAGCATGACTGCTTGCTGACCTGTTACTGACGCGAGCTGCTCATCTGTATATCCGGTAGCCTTTAGAGCTGTTACCGCAGTGCTCTTATATTGACTTATGTATCCTGCTGCCTTCTGCGCTTCCTTAGCTGTTACCCCTGCCTGCTGTATATATTGCACGACCTCTGCTGCAGTGGCTTCGGATTTACCATCTGCCATCACCTTGTTATACGCAAGGGAAATGACGATATTCTGTGTGCTTGTATCAGACACACCTGCTGCAGATAGAGCGGCTCTCATCTTCCCCTCTGCCTTTGCCATAGCTCCATCGGAGATTCCTGCAAGCACCTTCGCATACGTCGAAGGGGATAGAACTATTGTATCGTCACCTAGCTGATCTTGTAGCTGGGTTGTGGCATTAGCAAAAATCTGCTTCTCAACCTGTGCAGCACCATTTCTAAGTGATGCGCTATTGGCAGTTAGCTGCTGCAGGCCACTGTTTAGAGAAGTAGCTCCGCTAAGCATCTCGCTACTTCCAGACTTCAGGTTCTTTGTGCCACTAGCTAATTCGTCAGCACCTGCCTTAAGCTCCTTACTTCCCTGCTCTAGCTTATCCGATGCCTGCCCTAGCTTCTTTAGAGAATTTTCGAGCTTAGCAGCCTTTCCCTTCACACTGCCCAGATTTCCATCAAAATCATTTGCAATTCCAGACATCGCTGCCGTATAGGTTCCATCTATTTCGAATTTCTCCGTATGTGCATTAATGACTACGCTATCAGGGATATCTAGTTTATTGCGACTTATCCCGAGATTCTCATTCATCTCTGGAAAAGCTATTCCCATAACAACCGTCTTGTTGCCATCATCTATAGCTTTACCGTTCGAAACAGTTATATCACTGAAGTTATCATCATTGAGCACCAGTCCGCTCGCAATTGTATATGGGTGCTTAATCAGTTTTCCATTTACAATGTCTGACTGGTTTACAGTATAGTCAAATCTGATGGTCACGTTACCTGCCTTACCGGCTATTTCCTTTGCAGACATCTTCTTGCCATTAAGATAATACGTTATCTTGACATTAACCGGTAAACCTGTGGTTGGTGTGCCCTTATATTTAATCGACTTTCCCTTCGCATCCCACACGATATTATTACCGCTCTTTGAGAACTTCTCGTGGCCTGATGTATTCTCGATATTCTTCAGTGTCGAGTAGTCGCTGATAGTGTCATTTTTGCCAGTATTTGCAAGCTGTTCAGTGACTATGGATTCGAGCACATTACCATCCGCATCCATCGAAGTATAAGTTGTCTCATTTTTATCCTTCTGTGAAATATTTCCCTTACCAAGGCTAGGATATGAGTTTTCCACGGCTTTTTCGGTGCTGCTTGACTTAGTCACATCCATGGTCTTATTGTTTGCTGCACCCACCGTGATGGGATTTGCCATATACATCGTTCCGACTGTCAAGCAAAGAGCAAGTGTGGCTGCTCCTCTCTTAATATTCTTATGATCTTTCATTCTTTTCATCTCAATGCCTCCTATATTACGCCACTCTCTGCACGCGCCTTCTTATCCATCTTATGTTCATATACATCTCTTAGTCCGCCTGTAGTGTGGCAAATCAAGTTGTCAAATGCCATCAAGAACGAAGGCAGTATGAGGATTACTGTCAGCATGCTTATGATTGCTCCGCGAGCCATCATCGTGCAAAGCGTGCTGATAATGCCTATATTTGAATATATTGCCACTCCGATTGTCGCTGTGAAGAATCCGAGTGCACTCACTATAATCGATGGTATCGAAGCAGCTGCTGCCGTGCTGACCGCATCGCGCCTACCTAGTCCAAGCATTCGTTCTGTCTTGTACCTTGTCGACATCAGTATCGCATAATCAACCGTAGAACCAAGCTGAATCGTGCTGATGCAGACCGGAACTATGAAAGGAAGCTCCAGCCCGGTGAATCCTGAGATTCCCATATTGACGTATATCGCGAACTCTATCGTTATTACGAGTATAAACGGCAACGATATTGACTTTAGCACGACTAGGATTATAAGGAACACAAGTCCTATAGATATCCAATTTACGACTTTAAAATCCTTATCTGTCAGTTTTATTAAGTCCTTAGTTGCCGGAGCTTCTCCGATTACAGTCGCTGATTTATCGTATTTGTACGTAATCGCTTTAACCTTATCAATCTGCCTATTACAAGCATTCGTCGAAACCTTATACTTGGAATTTATCACTATCATCTGATGTCTGTCTGACATTAGGCCGCTCTTAATCGAGTCTGGAATCATGCTCCTCGGAATTGAAGTCCCTACGATTGAATCGATACCCAGCACGCTTTCAACCCCATCAATCTTCTTAATCTCATCACTCATCTCCCTACCCTTTAGAGCAGATAGCTTCGAGTCAGCCATCACGATATAGGAAGTATTTATCCCAAAATCCTCACTTAGCTTGTTATTAGCCGTCAAGAACTGTATCTTCTCCGCAGGTAAACTATTTTGTCCACTGGATAGCATCTTGGTGAAGTCATACACGATATTCTGGTGATTGTATCCATAGATTGCCGGTCCAATTAGTACACAGAATATCGCGATATAGATTCCATATCTACCGGTTAGTCCATGTGCAACTTTTGACATATCTGGGATTAAAGATTTGTGTCTCGTCTTCTGTACTAGCTTATTGAACCTAAGCAAAAGTACAGGCAGTATAGTTACGCTTGCTATTACTCCAAATACAACACCTTTTGCCATAACGATTCCAAGATCTCGGCCCATAGTGTATGTCATGAAACAAAGCGCCAGGAATCCCGCAATTGTCGTAGCCGAACTTCCAGTTACAGAAACGAGTGTAGCATCGATGGCCTCCGCCATAGCATCGTCTTCCTTAAGCCCTGAATCGAGTTTCTCCATGTAGCTATGCCATAGGAATATGGAGTAGTCCATGGTTACACCAAGCTGCAGAACCGCAGCTATGGCTTTGGTTATATATGAAATTTCACCGAGGAATATATTAGAGCCCATGTTATACAAAATAGCCATGCCTATGCTCACCATAAATATTACCGGTGCTATATATGAATCGAGGAGCAGCATCATCGCGAGAAGTGAAAGCAGAACAGCCACTGTAACATACTTGACTTCTTCCTGTTCACAAATATTCTTTAGATCTTCTACCAGAGGTGATAAGCCAGATATATATGCGTGCTTATTGCTGACTTTCCTCATCTGTTCAACAGCCTTGAGCGTCTTATCATCAGATGTTGAGTTGCTGAAAAATACAACCATCATACTCGCATCTTTATTTGACAAATTCTTCGCCACTTGGTCTGGTAGCATAGACTTCGGAACTGTTGGATCAAGCGCATCCTCGAGATTTAGAACCTCTTCGACCCCATCGATTCTGCTGTAGTCTGCTTTTAACTGAGTGACATCATCGCTCTTCATGTTTTCAAGCACAACTATCGAGAATCCACCTTTGCCAAACTCCTTCATCAAAACATTCTGCCCTTTCATCGTATCCATAGTAGATGGAAGATATGTAAGCATGTCATAGTTTATCCTCGTCGTCTTATACCCTATAAGTGATGGTATAAGTAGAAGCAAAGATACTATAAAAATTATGTGTCTGTGCTTCACGACTTTAGCCCCTAGATTCATCGGTTTTCCCTCCTTGCGTATTTGACGGAAATTAATATACCACTTTACTGACCAACAGTCAACTTTTAATTAAATTAAAATATTTGTCATTTTACTTCTTTGATATATCGCTTTATTTTCAATATCTTTTAACAACATTATAATTGGATTGTTAAGAATTATAATTATTGACTATTAGTCATTAATTGTTGTATGATTGTAAAATTCCACACTGCGTGGTATATATATTTTAGTAATTATGATTTTGGAGGAGTATCTATGACTAAAAGAGTGCTCAATAAAGAAAAAAAGCGCACCGATATTCTTGACGCAGCATATGAACTATTTACAACACTTGGATTTGCAAGGACGACTATATTAGGTATCGCACTAAAGGCAGGTGTCGGAAAAGGCACATTCTATCTATATTTTGATAGCAAAGAAGATGTTCGAGATGTGCTAATCGCCAGAAAGTCATCTGAACTGCTCCTTGATGCAGTTGAATCACTAGAAAAGCACATAGAGGAAACCAGAGATGTAATGAATCTCGCTGACAAGGTACTATATGCTACTGATTGTCTAATTACCAAACTCTCAAAGGATATTGCACTATTGAAATTTATATCTAAACACTTGAGTTGGGGTCTGTTAAGTGGATCGAAAAGCATTAAACACGAAGATGATGAAGTCCTGGATTTTAAGACTTTCTTCATGGATATTATTGAAAGAGAGCACATTCCTATTGATAATCCAGAGCTCATGATATTTACGATTGTTGAGCTGATTAATTCAACATGTCACAATGTAATTCTCTTGGGCGAGCCTGTAACTTACAGTGACTATAAGCCTTATTTATTTAGAACCATAAGGCTGATAATTGAAGATGCGATTAATGGTTAAATAGCAGTTGATAGATGGTATGGCAGCTGGAATTTAAGCTGTAGACGGAGATACGTTGTAGATAAAAAATGAATATCAAAATAAAAAACACCCCTGAAAAATATAAAGGAATGGCGGATGAAATAATACTACCATTACTTGAACTATTGAAGGAATTGAATTCACTTGAAGAAGAAGTTTTTAAGAGAAATAGTGAACTAAATGCTGAAAAATTAATATTTAATATCCCTGCCAACCAAAATCATCCTAAATGGAGCGGGCTTATGGCAGAATATGAAAGTCGCTATAAAGAAATTTTGAAAGGAAAGGCTAGTGATAATCTCATATCAAAAGGATATGCGACTCATTACAGTAATCCGAGCGAATATTTTTATGTTCATAGCAATGATTTTTTATTGGAATTTGCTATGCAACAATTAGATATGGCGATCATTATCATCCACTTTAACGGAGCTACTGACATGAAGCACAAATTTATCGTTAGGCAGATAAACAAAAGATGGGTGTTAGACGAAAAATATTATGGTTTTTCAGATGAAGAAATCTGGTACTCGGATAGCATATAAAACATATTTATCGATAATCTTAAATAAAACTGTAAACAATTAGTTTCCATTAGGAAGTCAAGAGAGCCGGCAGTGTTAGCTGTCGGCTCTCTGTCTAATAATATAAATATGCTAATTAAAAAATCAAACAAAAAACAGAAAAAGGACGCTTGCGCATCCCTTTCCTGTAGTGTGTGTGTATTCAATAAAAGAAGGAAAGTTTGTATTAGAATAACAAACCTCATTGAACAATTAGAAGTATAGCATCTATTAAAGCACCTTGTGTGAAGATTATGTGAAATGTTTACTATAATTTATATTTCATTTAGAATTTATTTTCTATAACCTACTAATTTAAAGCCGTGTCTTTATATATTTTGCATAAAAAATTATTTATTAAGGCAAAGTATTTTTGTAGATACAGTATTTGCCTCTTCTGCTAGCTTTTCTGATTCCTTTTTCCAACTCTCTGCGAGCTCACAATCAGGAATATATGGTACGTTTGCCGCTACGTTGAATTCTGCCGCCTGAACACCTGCATTTAGATTTAGAGCAGCTACGTACAGATCACTTACCAGCTGCTTATTGGATCTGCCAATCAGACTATCTGCGAGTCTGAGCGCGCAGGTACCCGCTCTCATGACTTTGAGCGGGGCTTCGGCTGCGCCGACCGAGGCGATGGCAATCGCCTCGCTGCGCGCTGCCTTCTCCTCATCAGTTTCCTTAGGCATTCCATATGCACTAGCAACCTGTCCAAATGCTTTCTTATCTTCATCTACTCCAGCCATCAGCTGATCTAGATATCCCTTAGCTTCCTCTATCGCTGCTACATTGAGTTCCTCAAATTCAGCATATTTCTTCTTGCCAACAGTTAGATTCGCAACCATCATAATTAATGCTGCTCCCTGTGCTGCCGTTAAAGCTGCAACTGCACCACCTCCTGGAGTCGGTGCCCCTGAACTAAGTGCCTCAACGTAATCATTTATTTTTTCATCTATCAATCTATTTGCCATATTGCCCTCCGTATTCATCAATATATCATGATTCGAATCTTAAATATCTATAAAGCTCTTATCCATAGACTTTTACATATTTCTATTATAAATTTGTACGAATAAATACACAATGAGCAAGTAAAATTTTTATATGTCGCGTAACGAATGTTACGAATATTTGCAGGTTAGATGGATATAATCAATTTAGGCGGAGTAATTCGCACCATTGCATAAAAGAAATTTACATATAGGAGGTAACAAAATGAAAGAGCCTATGAAAAACATATCCAAGTCTGAAGTTTTAACACTTAAGAACGAAGTTAATTATCAGGATGGTCAGGTGGTAAGCAAGACGCTCGCACAGAACGATGCTGTTAGTGTAACGTTATTCGCTTTTGATAAAGACGAAGAAATCAGCACACACGAATCCGGCGGAGATGCATTTGTAACTTGTCTTGACGGAGTAGGCCGCCTCACTATTGACGGAATTCCTCACGAGCTTCATGAAGGAGAATCGATTGTAATGCCTGCTGGTCATCCACATGCGGTATACGGTCAGGAGCGTTTCAAGATGCTACTCGTGGTGGTATTCTAGAGCCCTAATAGGACTTACCAGGAATCCCTTGATTCAGTACACACTAACTATTGATAGTGGTAATACAAAATTACATATGTTTATAAAATCCTCTTTACTGGATATCAGTATGGAGGATTTTATTTTAATTTAAATCTGCTGTTAAAGAAAACTCTATCTCCAATAAACAAGATAAAGGATATAGTTCTTCAACTAAATGCTTTGATATGACTCTTATAAATGAAAAGACTATTAAATCACTAAACTCTTTTGCAGGCCTGAACGCCTCCTGCATTTTATTACGAAATATCGAAATTATTTCTTTGCTCGAGTACTTCTCATACTCTATATCGGATAATTTTCGAAATTCTAATATCCAAGAATCTCTTATATCAACAGGGACTTCAAAATCTAAGCATAGCAAACTGAGAGATTTGGGGGATATTTGTGTATCGCCAATTTCTATTGCTAATTCAGTTAATCCATCTTTTAATAATCGTAATTGATCTTCTAGTTCTAATTCACACATGATAATCCTCCTTGCTTAAATATAAGCTATGTTATATATGGGCTTATATCAACCTACTAACAGATTCCTTATTCGATTTAGTCTATCATCATTAAGGTAAAATATCTTCTATAGAAAACCCCACTCATACGAGCGGGGTTTTCTTTCATTATTATTCGATCTCAGAATCGAAAGGCATTAGAGCTACCACACGAGCTCTCTTAATAGCAGATGTAACTGCTCTCTGGTGCATAGCGCATGTACCAGTAACTCTTCTAGGAAGAATCTTACCTCTCTCTGTAGTGTACTTCTTTAGAGTCTCTACATCTTTGTAATCGATTTTCTTTTCCTTATCTGCGCAGAACTGGCATACTTTTCTTCTTCTCATGCCACCGCGTCTCTTATTGTTCTCCATTAGACTTGTGCTCCTTTCTCAAGATGTTTAGAACGGGATATCCTCTTCAGTTGCCTCAAATGAATCAGGCATCGAAGGCTCCATCGGCGAGCTAAAGTTATCGTTAAATGCACTAGGCTCACTCTCGGATCTGCGACTATATCCAGAATCGTTTCCGCCGTTACCACCGCCGAGGAACTCGACGTTGTTAGCGATTACGTCTGTAGTGTATACAGTCTGTCCTTCTCTGTTCTTGTAGCTTCCCGTCTGAATTCTACCGTTGATTGCTACCTGACGACCCTTGCTCAGATATCTATCACAGTTCTCAGCCTGCTTGCCGAAAACAGTGATTCTGATAAAATCAGCCTGTCTATCACGCCCCTGTATTCCAGGTCTATCAACTGCGATGCTAAAATGCGTAACAGCTGTCTGGTTGTTAGGTGTGTAAGTAAGCTCCGGGTCTCTGGTCAATCTTCCAATCAGTATTACACTGTTCATCGCTTACCTCCTGACTTAGTTCTCGTCCTGGCAAACAATAATGTGTCTCATAACCGCATCAGAAATCTTGAGTCTTCTGTCAAGCTCCTTAGGTAGCTCAGTGCTAGCCTTGAAAGGAACAACTACGTAGAATCCCTCTTTCTTCTTGTTAATCTGATAAGCAAGCTTCTTGTTGCCCCATACATCAGCTTCGCCAGCCTCACCATCTTCATTGATGATGTTCTTAACGTTCTCGATTGTGGAGTTCTTCACTTCCTCATCTAGAGTTGGGTCAAGAATGAACATTACTTCGTAATCTCTCATATTTTCACCTCCTATGGCCTACGGCACCTTTCGGTGCAGGATTTGGCTTGCGTATTCAAGCCATACCGTTTAATTATACTGATTTATCGTAGAAATTCAAGGTTTCTACGCTATTTCCTTGTACCTCTTCAAAAACCAATTCGCCTCGCTGTGCTATTCCGGCATCCGAAGCGCCATATATTGTAGCAGCGTTTGTGACTTCGTCTGCATCTATATATCATAAATTCATATTGCAATATCACTAATGCAAATATTACGAATATTTAGTTGCTTCGAGCTATCTTCCTGTAGCCGCCAATCTACCTATCTGCGTCGCAATATATCCTGCCCCATATCCATTATCTATGTTAACTACGGATATGCCGTTTGCACAGGAGTTTATCATTGTGATAAGGGCGGATAGTCCGTGAAAATTCGCGCCGTACCCAACAGATGTAGGTACTGCAATTACGGGATTTCTCACAAGGCCGCCGATTACTGTCGGTAGCGCACCTTCCATACCCGCAACTGCGATAACAGCGTCAGCACTTCGTATAATATCTACTTTGGACAGAAGCCTGTGAATTCCGCTCACACCTATGTCGTATACGCGAAGTACCTCAGCACCAAAATATTCTGCAGTCTGCGCAGCCTCCTCCGCAACCGGAATATCGGCAGTACCCGCGCTGCAGACGGCAACAACACCGCCAGCGCCAGTCCTCTTGTAACCGCTAGCAGGCTCCACCTTCAAAATCCGCGAGACAGGATCATATACAGCTCCCGGAATAGCAGCTTGAACGAGCGCCGCCTGCTCCTGACTCGCACGAGTCCCAAAGGCACAGCCGTCATTTGCGACCATCTTCTTATATATCGAAACGAGGTAATCATCTGGCTTACCAGCGCAGAAGATTACCTCTGGAAAGCCAGATCTCTGCTCACGCTGAATATCTAGCTTTGCAAAGCCCATTTCATCATAACTGTTGTTTTTTATTAGCATTTCAGCTTTAGCCATATCTAGCTCGCCAGCCTTATATTTATCTAAAATCTCTGCTATTTTCATCTATCTATACCTGCCACTTTTTTCATACTATGCCGAGGATTATTAGTGGTGATTGTCATGCTTCGTAGATTCCACATGATAATTGCCTATATCTCTGTCAATGTCATATATCTTGAGCTCTTTACAGCACCTCGTTCATACTGCCCACTCTATAGCCGAGTAGGTCCATAGTCACATAGGTAAACCCTATTTCATTAAACTTTGCTACAACTTCCTCTCTGAGAGAAAGAAGCCTAGTTAACTCATCTGGTGTAACCTCTATGCGCGCTAAGTTTTCACCATGCATGCGAACACGCATTTGAATGAAACCATAATCATTGATAATTCGTTCTGCTCTCTCAACCATGCCTAGCTTCTCACGTGTAATCGTCTCGCCGTATGCAAACCTCGATGCTAGACATGCTGCAGATGGCTTGTTCCACGTCCAGAGACCATGCTCATGCGATAGGTTTCTGATATCCTGCTTGGTCATACCCGCTTCTCTAAGCGGACTCTTCACATCTAGCTCCTTGAGCGCTTGTAGTCCAGGTCTGTAATCACCTAGGTCATCTACGTTTGAACCATCAGCTACGTACTTTATTCCAAGTTCGGCAGCCTGCTCCTTTAGCTGTGTGAAGATGCCTGTCTTGCATATATAGCATCTATCTGGTGGATTCTCCTTGAAGCCTTCAATCTCAAGCTCATTTGTCTGCACCATAATCTGCCTGATGCCTTGCTCCTTGCAGAAATTGACAGCTTCGCCGGTCTCCCTCTTAGGGAAAGAGCCTGACTGCGCTGTAACAGCAATCATCTTGTCTCCTAGCACATCATGCGCAACCTTGGCGAGATATGTGGAATCAACTCCCCCCGAGAAAGCGACGGCTAAGCTGCCGAGAGTTTTTATATATTCCTTTAGATGTTCTTCTTTCTGTCTCTCAGACACGGATATCCCCATAGTTTACCCCTTTTCTGATGTTTAACTCTTATTTAACTCTATTCGTCCATGTTAACGATTCTATCGCACACGTGCTCAACCATGGGTATGTCATGCGATATAAGAATCATCGTCAGCTGTCTTTCTTCATGTAATTCTCTTAGCAAATGAACTATTTCGGCCTGCGTTGGCACATCGAGCGACGATAGTGGTTCGTCAGCTATTATAAATTCAGGCTCTTTGATAAGTGCTCTAGCAATTGCAGCTCTCTGGCGCTGTCCTCCAGACACATCATATGGATATCTATTAATTAGCTGCTCGTCCAGATGTACTTGTCTCATAACGTCTCTGACTTTCATCAGCCTCTCTTCTCTGTTTCTAGAGCGAGCAATCACAAGTGGTTCAGCGATTATTTCCCCTATAGTCATGCGTGGATTAAATGACGATGCAGAGTCTTGAAATATCATCTGCGTGCGAACCTCACGCCTATCTCTACTCCCGCATCTGCCCCATTCTATACTTCCGCCAGTAGGTTTAGTGAATCCCATGATGATTCTCGCCAAAGTGGATTTTCCACAGCCTGATTGTCCTACGAGCCCAAGAATCTCACCCTTTAGGACTTCTAGCGAATATCCTGAGAGCACATTCTTATATCCGTGCTTATCGGTTCTATAGACCATATCTATATCTTTGGCACTCATCATTTTTTCAGTTGACTCCACTTGAGTGGTCATTTTCATTGAAGCTAGATTCCAATCTCGATTAGCTACCACCTGCCCAAAGCTACCATGATAATGGCTTTCCTTTTGCCCATATCGGGAATACCTGACTAGTGTTTTGGTGTAATCATGCTGAGGATTTTCAAAGACCTCTTCAGCTGATCCAGCTTCGACAAACCTTCCATCCTTCATAACTGCGATTTTAGTCGCTAGTCCGCGCGCTAATCCTAGATTATGAGTGATAAAAAGTATGCCCTTATTCCTCTCTGTGGCAAGCCTCTTCAGCACTGATATTATCTGTTTTTGATTTTTAGAGTCAAGCGCTGTAGTCGGTTCGTCAGCAATGATGAGCGCAGGGTCGCACGCCAGTGTGATCGCAATAGCCACTCTCTGTCTCTGACCACCAGATAGCTGGTGTGGATAGCATGTGAGATATTTTTCAGCATCCACTATTCCCATCTCGCATAGAAGCTCAACTGCTCGCTTCTCATAAGCTTGCTTCGCGTTCGCCTGCCCATGAGCCTCGTGTAGCTTCATAGGGGTAGTAATCTGCTCCCCAATAGTTCTTACAGGATCTAGTGAATTCAGCGGATCCTGAAACACTATCGAAGCCGCTTTACCTCTCATTTGCTCGAGTTCCTGTTCTCCCATCTTAGTTACATCTTTCCCGGATAGACATATGCTTCCCGATAGATGTCTTGCGTGATGTCTGTGCAGCATGAGAATCGAAAAACAGAGCGCCGTCTTGCCCGAACCTGACTCGCCAACAATTGCCATAATCTCTCCTGACTTCACTGTAAGCGAAACACCCTGAACGGCATGAACTATGCCCTGTTTCCCGTCGAAGCACATTCTGAAATCCTCAATATTAAGAAGTTCTGCATCGCTTCTATTCTCTGTCATAAAATTTTATTTCTCCAATTTCCACTCCGCTACATTCCAGAAGATTCCAACTCCGTGGTGCCCTAACATTGTGTCCTTTGTTATGCCTTTGATATTCTTCTTAACCGCATAGTCAGCATCTATGTATGCGATGAACGTGTAAGGCATCTGCTTAGTCATAGCTGAAAGAAACTCTGAGTAATATCTCTGTCTCTCCGACTCATTAGTTGTCGCTCTAGCCTTTGCTAGAGCTTCGTCAACTGCTGGATTTGCATATCCTGTATAGTTATCCCCAGCTTCCGATGTAAATATCTTGTACGTATGATCATCTGCGTCAAATGGGCTTCCCCATCCGATTATTGTAGCATCCTGATTCTCCCAGTCGAGCTCTTTTCTAGCCTCGGCCTTTACCGATATTCCGTGTGCCTTGAGCTGTTCACTGCACATCTTAGCCATATCCACTCGCACCTTATCATTTGACATCGCAGTGATTGTGAACTTAAGTTCAGTGCCGTTCTTCTCGTAGATACCTTTTTTATTCTTGGTCCAGCTATCCTGCTGCAATAGCTGCTCCATCTTATCTGGGTTATAATCGAACTTTTCGATATTACTGCTGTTAAATTTATTCTTCTGAATTGGTGAATATGCCACCTGCCCCTCTCCGAGCAGTGCGCTCTTAATGATGGCTTCTCTGTCTATTCCATAACTCAATATATTTGCAAGCTCTGGGTAGGTCTTAAACAGCTTGCTACCAGCGTAATTATACGCAATGGCACGATAATCTGCTGTGTTCATGCGGTAGATGTCGAAATCTTTGCTGTCCTTCTTGAGACTCTTCGCCTGCTTAGGCTCAATTTGTGCCATATCTAGGTCACCCGACTTTAGCTGCAGCAGTCTTGCATCACTATCCTCTACAATCTTGAAAATAATCTTCTTGATATGAGGTTTCCCCGCATAAAACCCATCAAACTTCTCGAGGGTTATACTCTGTCCCTTGTCCCAGCTAGTTAGTTTATATGGACCTGCTCCGACTGGTTTCTGGTTGAACTCGGTAGTCGCGAGTTTCTTACCCTTAAGAAGGTGCTTAGGCAAGATTCCAATAGTCATGTAGTCCGCAAATGCTACATTTTCTTTACTCAACTTAATAACAACTGTCTTCTTGTCTGGGCAAGTAATATTTGTAATGTCCTGATAGTTTGAGACAATCTCAGAATTGTTCTTATTATCTAGAATTGCCTCGAGAGTAAACTTAACATCTGATGAAGTGATCTCCTTTCCATCATGGAACTTTAGTCCATCCCTTAGATGGAACGTCCATGTATAAGCAGTTGAGTCGTACTCCCACTTCTCTGCGAGCGCAGGTACGAGCTTATTATCCTTGTCATGTGCTGTAAGTCCAGCGAATATCAAGGAGTTGATTTCCCCATGCTCATAGAGCGCAGGATTTATAGCTGTGTAGTCATGACTTCCGTACACTAGCGTATCCGCATCATTTCCGCTCTTCGAGCCACATGCGGAAAGTGAAATTATCATAATTAGAGTAACGGCTAGAACCGCAATTTTTTTAAAGTGAGTTTTCATAAATGTGTGTCCTTTCAAATAAATTAATTTCTTAATCTATAGTCCTAACCCAACACATATATTTGTGTGTTTACGTTTATATGTTGCTGCCTTTGGAGGTGTTGCGACCTCTAATATATTCTCCAATCTCCGTTATGGATACCAAGACACTAACCATGACCAACCCTGGGATTACAATCATCCACCATTGATCAGATAGCAGTGCATCTTGCGAAAGAGACATCAGGCTTCCCCATGATACCTCTGATATCGGTAGTCCGAGTCCCATGAAGCTGAGCGTAGATTCTGCTATTATTGCAGCTCCCACGTTGCTTACAGCCATGAACATAATCGATGATAAGTAGTTCGGAAACAGATGCCTGCGGAGAATGTACCAGAAGCTACCTCCGTACATCTCTGCGGCTACTACAAATTCACTTTTTCTGAGCCTTATTACCTCGCTCCTGATGATTTTCGACATCTGCATCCAGCTCGTTATCCCTATTACCAGCGATAATGACAGATAGCTAGCCTCTCCCCAGACAGCTTGAAGAACAATTATCAGCAATAGTCCTGGAATGCTCATGAACAAATCCGTAGCTTTCATCATCAGCCTATCCACATGCTTGTTGGTCATCCCGCTCATTGTTCCGTATACTGCTGCGATTAGGGTTCCAATTGCGGCACTTGCGATTCCAATCGTTAGGCTTGCTCTTCCGCCATATAGAAGAAGCGAGAATAAGTCCCTTCCCAGATTATCCGTACCAAATATATGGCTCATCGACGGGGCTGCTCCAATTGCATTTTCATTCATAAAATTCGGTTCATATGGAGCTATAAATCCGGCGAATACGCTTAGGACTACACTGGTCGTAAGTATAGCTATAGCAATCTTTGGCCTTTGCTCTTTATTCATACGGACCCTCCTCATGACGCATCCTTGGGTCGATTTTCTCACCTATTATCTGTGCAAGAAAATTTGAGATCACAACCACGCTTCCTGTGAGAAGTGTTGTCGCCATCAGCATATTGTAATCCTTGTATAGGGCACTCTCGAAGCTGAGCCGTCCTAAACCTGGATAGCCGAATACCATCTCTACGACATATGTCCCACCAAGGAGATGTGGAACTGCGATAGCCATGATGGTTATCATCGGTGGTAGGATATTCTTCATGCAGTACTTATTGATTATCTTAGTGCGAGGCATTCCCTCTGCCTTGAGAAGCAGCACATATTCTTTGCGCATTTCCTCGAGCAGCAGATTTCGCACCATATACGAGTAATACCACAGATGCCCTATAACGATTACAAATACTGGTAGTACGAGGTGCCAGGCTCTATCCAAAACATCCCTTTCAGCCCCATACGAGTAAGCTCCTCCAGTTGGCAAAATACGGAGATTTACCGCAAATATCAATATGCATATCAGAGATAAAAAGAATACTGGTATGTTTCCAGATATGACACCTGCCTTGCAAATGAATTTATCTAGCTTTGTACCCTCACGCTTCGCCGCCAGCCTTCCGAGACGAAAAGCCAGGACGAAGGTCATAATGTAAGCGATTAACCCGAATACTATTGTATTTCCAAGCACTCCACAAATTACCTCAGCAACAGGTCTCTTATACTTGTACGATAACCCTAGATTCCCATGAGCTAGATCTTTAAGCCATATGCCATACTGAACAGGAAGTGGTTTTTCGATTCCAAGGCTTTCACGAGCAGCAACCTTCTGCTCGGCACTCATTCTGTCAACACCATCTCCGTACCATGAACGTAACGGATCTCCGGGACATAGGCGAGATAGCGCAAACACAATTATCGAGAGAATGAGTAATATGAGCATCATCTCGCCAATTCTGCTCAAGGCATATTTAAATGTGCTCTTTCTCTCATAATGCATGTGAATATATTTACTCCTGTAAATTTGCGTATAAAAAGACCGGGTATGATTGCTTCAGCAATCTATCCGGCCTTCTTGGCTTGGTTAATGTTTTATATAGGCTATTTAATTGTCTTCGCTACCATAGATTCTTACGATTCTTTCGACCGCATCCTCGATACTGTCTTTTACTGATAGCGCTTTAGTGCCTGAAATTATGGTGTTACAATGCGCAGTCGGTATTAGCACCTTCGGGGCGGTGCTAGAACCTACGCTTTCCGCTATGGCTGGAGAAATCTCTCCGAGCATCGCATTAGCAACAAGAATACCAATTGGTCCTGTGATAATCTCTGCCTGTGATGCGCAGTACCTGATAGCATTTTCACCTGTCGCTGCCTTCTTAGCTCCTGCTTTAATCATGGCATTCGTTGCCATGCTATTGGTCCCTGCAGCTACTATATCTGCTTCTGGAATCCTCTCTAGCAGCTTAGTTACAAGCTGGCGTCCTATGCCGCCACCTTGTGCATCGATTACTAGTATATTCATGTTATCGCCTCTCTTATTTTATCAAGTGCTTCATGCACTCTAATGACGATAATAATTATAACATAGTTCAATGCGCTTTTTTTCTGAGGCTAGCTAAGTTACCATAATTAGGCATGTCTGTATGGAATTATATTTTTTGTTATATGTTTTTATATTCTTCTACTAATTATGCTTTATACAAAAGCTACTAGTACTTTAATCCAAGACCATCAGCGATGTTGCAGATGAAGTCCTGTGCATTTGTTATGATACCCTTTGAAGAGAGGGACCCTCTGTCAGCTAGCTTGTTTACTACAAATTCAGATGCATCACAAACGTAGAAATATGTCTGACGAATTGTTCCATCCTCTAGCACACGGAAGCTTGGTGTCATGTTACCAACAGCGATTGAGTGAAGCATCGTAGCCATTGTAATTACAGTCGTAGCCTTACTAACGTGAGCTCTCATTGCATCCTGTGCATCATAGCAATTTCCGTATACCTCTGGAAGAGGTCCATCATCACGGATTGAACCACCGAGCACGATAGGAACATCATTCTTGATAGCCGCTGTCATTACACCATTATCTAGATTCTCCTGCTCAACAAAAGCCTTCATAGATCCAGCTGCTCTTACTCTGTTGATTAGGTCTAGATGGTTATAGTGACCATTTGGCACATTCTCCTGCGTATAGATATTCTGCCCTAAAGCTGTCTGCATATATGCACCTTCAAGGTCGTGAGAAGCAAGAGCATTACCTGCTAGAACTGCATGTGCATATCCGTTTTCGATGAGTGCCGAAAGAGCTCTTCTAGCTTTGATATCGAACGAGAAAGCAGGTCCCATAACCCATACGATCTTTCCGTTATCCTTCTCGTGCTTTAGCAGCTCAACGATTTCGTCGAAATCCTTGGAAAATGCAGTCTCTCTTGAACGTCCTGTTCTAAATGCAAATGTATCTGCCTTTGCGCCTGTGTTCTCATTGAATCCATCGGCATGCATGTAGATTCCTTCCTCGCAGCACTCTGTGCGTCCGCAAACTACAAGCTGTCCTTTCTTAACTCTTCTTGCCTCTAGTGCAAGTACCTTTCCGCCATCATAGACTGGAACGGTATCCATCCTGCTCTCTTCACAAAGCAACCATTCTCCATTGATCTTGAAGTACTCAGGGAAAATACTTAGCGCATGGAAGTCAAATGGAACTACTCCGTCCTTAGGCGCTTCCTCAAGTCTACAGTCTGGTGAATCAATAAATTTCTGCTCTGTTAAATCTGGATGTGTATATTTTCTTAATTCGAATGCCATAATTAATCTCCTTGTATATCTGATTTTTGATAATAACGTTTATTTTTACATATACAGTTTTGCGATATTATATCTTTTTACACGATTTTATTAATTACCATGTGATATCTGTAGTTTTACACAGTCTGTTTCTCTTGCGCTTCTCTTGCCTTATCCGCCTTGCTCTTTAAAAAGTTTGGCTGTAGCTCAGCGATTAGAATAGCAGCAAACATGAGTACGAATCCGATAGCCTTATTAACCGTCATCGTCTCGTTGAAGAATACCATTCCGAATACGATACCGAATATGTTCTCGAAGCTGAGGATAATGGATACGCTTGTAGGCGACTCTGTTTTCTGTGAAATAGTCTGGAATAAGAAACAAAGTCCGGAACAAACGATACCTAGGTAAAGAACTCCGAAGATTACTTCCCCGTTAATCTGTACTTTTCCGAGATGTTCCTGTGTTAGTGTGAATCCCCACGCTAAGACTGCAGATACTATAAACTGAAGCATCGTGATGATTCCTGGATCCTTATCCTCACCCCACTTAGCAATAGCTATAATCTGAGATGCCCAGAATAGAGAGCTTAAGATTGAGATGCTATCGCCAAAGCTGATGCTAAATGTTCCTGCAACTGATACGAATATGATGCCGACTGCACACATTGTCGCAGCAACGATGTGGTACATCTTTGGTTTCTCTCTGAGAACTATCCATCCGATAAATGGTACAAATACGCAGTATGCTGATGAGAGGAAGTGGCTCTTTCCAGGCATCTCGAGCATAACCCCTATAGTCTGTGTGAAGTATGCGCAGAATAAGCATACGCCAATGAAAATGCCTGCTTTGATATAATCCTTATCTATAAGCTTAAGTTGCTTGCGATAAATAAGAGCTAGGATGACACTTGCAATCGTAAAACGTAGTGCAAGAAGCATACCTGGTGGGATAAAGTCCGTAGAGCCTTTGATGACTACCATCGAGCTTCCCCATGCAACCGCAATAAATAGTAGTAAAAGTTTACCTTTAATGCTACCTGACTTCTGCATAAGACAACTCCTTTCATGTCTTTACTTTAATAGAAATAACTTCGTTATTATCTTGTCATTATGACTTCAAAAAAACTCACAGAACCTCATAAAGATTCCGCAAGTTTATTATAATACATGTTTTTTAATTATTTTTCTTTTATTTACAAAATTTATTCCTCAATAAAGTCTCGATATACATTAAGTCCATCCATAAACTTCGAGATACTAACTCGTCCTCCTGCTGGTGAAAGACCTTCTTGGAAGTTGACTTCCATTTTGATGGAAAGATGGTCAAATACATATTTTGCATATATCTGAGTATCGTCCTGAACCATATCAATTTTAGCTGCTGCAACATTTGCAAGTGCCTTCTTGAGTGCACGTCTCACTCTCTGCTCAACATTTTTCTCACTATCTCCAAGAGATTCAGCAACATCGCCTAGAATCTGTTTCGAATATGCACTGTCGCTTTTCTCCATTCGGTCGTAAATCTTACGGATATCGTTAGTGCCTTTTTCTCCGAGTATGCCAAGTGATCCGAGCATAACATCTAGCCAGTTTTGCTTCCTTTCAGCTGTCAACTCTCTTTTAGCTTGTATCGAGTCACTAGAATTATTAACCTCCATGAATGCATTTTGAATGTTATTCACGACTTTCTTGAGCTTGATTCTCTCAATTATGTTCTGACACACTCGTTCTATCTCTAACACATTAATTGGCTTGCTTACGAAAAACTCGACTCCTGCATCATAAGCCTGATTTACAAGAGACTTGTCGGATAACTTAGAAATCATGATGAATGCCGTCTCGCGATTGAACTTCTTAACTTCCTTAATAAAGGTAATTCCGTCCATCTCTTTCATCATGAAATCCACCATTATTATCGAAGGGCTTTCTTCTTTGATATCCTCAATCGCACACTCAACATCGGTGTTATATCCGATAACTGTGCCGATTTTCCTCTCCGTAATTATGTGTTTCAGCGTTTTTACAACAGCTATGTCGTCAT
The DNA here is from genome assembly GCF_030644205.1 of Mogibacterium neglectum. Lineage (NCBI taxonomy): Bacteria > Bacillati > Bacillota > Clostridia > Peptostreptococcales > Anaerovoracaceae > Mogibacterium > Mogibacterium neglectum. Next base: position 32,184 of record NZ_CP128647.1, on the reverse strand, counting down.
CTAGGATGTAAAAATCCATCTAGTTTCCTCCTCAAATCTGCCCGGTGGAATCTCGATTACAAATCTGGTACCACCCTCTTTTCGATTCTTAACTCTGATTCTACCACCGAAGTCATTCTCTACATAATCTCGTACAAGCGAAAGGCCTAAACCTCTTTGTACAAGCCCCGTGTCCATGTTCATCTTAGTTGAATATCCTGGAAGAAAAATTGTTTCAATATCAGCCTCGTCGATTCCTGGACCATTATCTTCGACTTCAATGCGATGGCAAGGTCCAAGGCTACTATGTCTACACCATGCTACTAGAACTCTGATCTCTCCATCAGTTCCTTCAAATGCTTCTAATGCATTAACCGTAAGATTTCTGAGAACAGAAATCGTCTTGTAGCTCTCCTTAACCTTAAAATCCATACGCTGATCTATCTCAAACTTTATGTTCATATGTTTAGCCACTGCAGTCTTTAAAATATTGCTCTTCATGAACTTCAAGATTTCCGACATCAAGAGATCAGGTTCTCCTTGAGAATTTCTGTTTAGGTTGTCTAGTGTATCTAGGATTTCCTGATAGCAGCCCTTGATTTCATGCGTTCCTCTAGCGATTTCGAGAGCTCGTCTTGTGAACTCATCAGAAATTCCTGCCTTCTTCATATCAGTATGTAGAGCATATGCCTCCTTAAGGACGCGCTCTACGTCTTCCTTATTGTTGAGAATGAATCTCATCTCATCAGAGATGGTCACACTTTGATCCACCATAAACTGAATCTTGCGATTATGCGAGCGCTCTGTCTGCACCTTTGTGTAGTACTCCATACTGAGAATTATCGTCAGAGCTATTCCAGTTCTCGCCATAGCTATGATCATCAGTGTATTAAACATATCTGTTGATATGAAATTTCCATTTCTTATCAGAGACAGCACATACACTTCTGTCACATTTCCTCCAAAATCTGCTATGAAAGTCGAAATGCAGAAGTACATTAACGGAACTTTCTTGTCTCTATATGCCATAAGACATACTGTAATTATCAGACCATACGTAATAAAGAAAATGGCATCAGGAAAACAATTTAATGCATTTTCCTTGAAGCTCATACCTGCGCTCATCGACGTAATAAAACGGAATGTCGAGGAAAATGCTGCAGAGATGAGAGCTATTTGCATAGCAGAGTATTTATCTGAAAAGCAATAAATGAACAGATTAAGAACGATTACATCTATGGCAAATACGAATCCTGGTGCCACCTTAGGTGCATCTATATTAATCTGTGCCGCGACTGATATAACAAGTGCAATCGCAAGCACGTTCTTGAGTTTATCTAGGTAGTGGTTCATTTCAGCTCCTTTAGTGTTTATGTATACGATAAAAGTATATTATCTCGCCCTGCTGCTAGTTTATTCTTGACGTTCTTTGCACATCATCCAGTGTAACATTGTCGCTAAATGTAACAGTTACAGTGTCAGATGATGTCCACTTTAATCCTTCAATCATCGGCTTAAATTTAGCAGCTGAAACACGTGTAACTATATTGTATTTATTTATACTATCTCTGGACTATTGAGTATTATCGTGAATGGTCCATCATTTAAGAGGCTAACCTTCATGTCGGCACCGAACTCACCACATTCAACTACTTTTATACGTTCCTTGCATTTCTCGATTATATAATCATATAAATCATTTGCCTCATCAGGAGCACCCGCATCGATGAACGATGGCCTATTACCTTTCTTACAGTTTGCATCATAGAGTGTAAACTGAGATATAAGTAGCAGCTCTCCATCGACATCATCTAGAGATAGATTCGTCTTTCCATTCTCATCTTCAAATATCCTAAGCTTAATCATCTTATCTACCATCTTGTCAGCAATAATCTTGTCATCTTCCTTCGACACACCGATGAGCACCATAAAGCCTTTTCCTATCCTACCGATCTCATTTCCATCAACGACCACATCTGCATGTGTCACTCTTTGTATTACAAATTTCATATGTCTTAAATGCTCCTTAATTTCTTGATTTTTCGCGTATATTTTCATAAAATTATAGCATTATATAGATATAATTACACGAATAAGAATGTTCAATTGGAGGATATTATGAACCCATTTAAAAATACAATAGCACTCAACAAGATTAGAGCGGGCTTCCGCAAATACATGAAAAACGTGCCGGCAATCAGAGCCGCACAGGCACAGGATGATCATGCTAAAGCACAGCGATTGATCCGCAAAGCGGAGGATGAATTTTGTGATTACACGGGAAAAGCACTTGGAATCACAGTTGATGTAATAAATCCAGAAAATATTCCTGCCAAAAGTCCGTTCCTAATCGTTGCAAATCACCAAGGATACGCAGACATATATGCGATGATTGCGGCTTTCCGTTCTACGCAGATAGGCTTTATCTCAAAATCCGAGACTAAGAAGCTCAAGCCACTCGCTGATGTAATTCGAGGCACACAGTCCGTATTTATAGACCGTGGCAATCCTCGTTCTGCAGTAAAAACCCTCGCAGAGGTTATCAACCTATTCAAGAAAGGGTATTCTTTTGTAATCTTCCCGGAGGGTACGAGAAGTCACAGCAATGACATGGGGCATTTTAAGGAAGGTAGCTTTAAATTCGCACAGAAGGCTGGCGTGCCAATCGTGCCAGTTTCGATTATCGATTCATATAAGATATTTGAGGAGCACAATACATTCACTGGCGGAACCATTAAGGTTATAATTCACCCAACTGTAGACATCTCGAACATGCCTAGGAAGGAGCAGCTTGCTGCACAGCATGAAGTTGAGGACACTATCAGGGCTGGGATAGAGCAGTATCGCTAGATATTAACTGGGCTCATTGAATATGAATTGAGTAGTTAAATTTTAAATATTGAAATAACGATAAAACCACTGCAGACGCGCTTGCGACCGCAGTGGTTTTTCATTTAATTAGAATCGGTATTTATAAATCTAATGCTCTTATTTTTTATGCTCTCTTTCTTCTGTAAGTAGCAATCCCTACAAGAGCTGATGTAGCTAGAATTAATGCTAGTATATCTGCGAACATATTGGTGTTGTCATCTGTTTTGACAACGTTCTTCTTCGCTAAATTCTTCTTTGCAACACTCGTTTTATTAGCAGATGCACTTTGATTTATGTTGTTATTAGCACTAGCCTTTGTAACTGTGAAGCTTGTTGAAGCAGTTTCACCACCTCTAAATTTAGCCTTTATCGTATGTCTACCAGATGTAAGGCTTCTGATATAGCTTTCCTTTAGAGTGAGGACAACACTTCCTGCCTTCGCATCATAGTTCGATGGATCTACAGTTTGTCCATCTACTTCGATTCCCTGGAATCTGTCAATTACTTTATCCCCTGCAGCATTCTTATCTACTTCTGCATTCTCAATCTTGAACTTCAGATCCCCACCATTCCAAGCAGCATCCTTACCAATAGTAAACTTATATTCTGCTACTGGTGTCGATGGGGTTACCACATCTGCTTTCCACTTTGCATATACAGTCGTATTTGCCATGATTGCCTTTGTGTAGTCAAATTCAGTAGCATAACTCCTATCTGTATACCATCCTACAAATGTATAGCCACTCTTAGCAGGGTTTGTTGGCTTAGTAGCCTTCTCCCCGAACTTAACGCTTTGGTTTGCAACTACACTTCCACCATCTGTATCAAATGCTACAGTGTATGTATTAGCTACCCAAGATGCCGTTAATTTCAGGTTGCCTTTTACAGGTGTATTAAAGTCATATGCAGTGGTTCCATTCATCCACTTGTCGAATCTGTGTCCAGCTTTGGTAGGAACTGCTGGAGCAGTCGCTTTTTCACCATCATTCACCGTCTGGCTTGTTACTTCACTTCCACCATTGCTATCAAACACAACAGTATGCTTTGTTGGTTCTACTGCTTTTGGAGTCCACTTTGCATAGACTGTCGTATTTCCTTTTATAGGATTATCGAAATTAAATGATTCGGTGCAAGCATTATCTGTGTACCATCCTGCAAAGACATAATCTTCTCTTGTTGGCTCTAAAGGTCGCTTCGCTTTTTGACCTTCCTTAACTACTTGATTAACTACATGAGTTCCTCCATTACTGTTGAATGTAACTGTGTACTCATTTACAGGTACAGCACCTGCCTTTGTTTTAATAGTTACATAATCATCAGCTCCAGTTTCTGGAGTGAGCTGAGTAGCCCATCCACGATTTATGCGAACAGTCCATTTTTGATCTTTTCCTGTTGTGTTCTCAGGAATATTGCTTATGGTAATATCTGCATGTTCATCATCAATTACATTTACATCAAACTTTAACTGCCCGTTAATTGGACCATTAAACTTTCCATCAATCGCTACTTCAGGCATTATGCTGTAGTTGGTATATTGAGTTTCTCCAAAATACAGGTTCTTACCAGTAATATGTGCAACAATTTTATTAGCGTTGTATTCTTTTACACGTGGTTCATCATAAGAAATACTCTGAAGACTGAACTTAACACCACCTAGAAGGTGTGCAGATGCATCGCTCTTCATGGCTCCACCATCAGTTCCCTCGATAGCCCCTACAGAAAGACCCAATTCAGTGAATTTCTTATAGTCATGGTAACTCTTGTTCTTTAGTTTAACTATAAGTTTGTTGCCATCCTTTACTAGCTGGTCATCATTTGAAAGGTATACTTTCTCGCTTCCATCCATCGTCATTAGGTATACATGTGATGCACCGCCAGATGGAATTGTGAAGCTGTTACTATCAAGAGCAGCCTCTATAGTATATGAATCCTTCCAATTTGCATATCCATTGATAGCAACATCAAATTTAGGTTTTTCTTTCTCAAACTTAACAGATACATTGACATCAGCATCTGGCATTGTAAATGAGTAAGTCTTAGAATCCTCAGTTGTCACCTCAATTTTATTATTAGATGCATCCTTTACTGATACAACATCCTTGCCAAGCTTGTGTTTTGCATCTGGAGCCACCTTAACGGTAACCTTATCTCCAGCTTTTGCTTCTGTCACATCCGTCTGAGCAGTTCCACCTTCTCCAACATTAACCTTAACACTATGCTTTGCCGGTGTTTCCTCACCTCTAGCTTTAATGGTAACAAAATCATCTGTTCCGATTTCTGGAGTTAGAGTAACTGCCCATCCACGTTTTACACGAACTTTCCACTTCTGATCCTTGCCAGTTTTATTCTCTGGAATGTTGCTAACTGTAATCTTTGCATGCTCGTTATCAATTACTTCAACATCAAACTTGAGCTGACCATTAATCGAACCTACAAATCTATCATCGATTTCAGTCTCAGGAATTATACTGAAGTTATCATAATTCTCTCCTGGTTTCTCTCCGAAGTAAAGGTTTTCACCAGTAATATTAGCTACTATCTTACCTGCATTTGATTCTTTTACTGTAGGCTCTTCATATGAAATGCTCTTCAGCTTAAATTTTACAGACGATATTAGATGCGCTGCAGTGGCACTCTTCATAGCTCCGCCATCAGAACTCTCAATAGATCCCACAGATAAACCAAGCTCAGTAAACTTCCTATAGTCGCGATAACTCTTGTTCTTTAGTTTAACTATAAGCTTGTTGCCATCTTTAACCAGCTTATCTTCATTTGAAAGGAATATTCTTTCACTTCCATCCATCGTCATTAGGTAAACATGCGATGCTCCATCCGCTGGAATAGTGAAATCGTCAGTATCGAGAGCAGCTTCTAGAGTGTATGCATCCTTCCACTTCGCATATCCGTTAATAGATACATCAAATTTAGGTGCATTCTGTTGTTTATAAAGAATTACGTTGTTATATACACCAACAGAATTCATCTCAAAAGTGACTTTATCACCAGTCTGCTTACTTGGTACCTCGTGAAGTTCTTTCTTATTATCTATGTAATAAACCTTGTTCACAGTCTTCCCTGCAGGAACAGCAGTAGTTACCTTAAAGTTACCAGCAGCAATCTTTGAAAGTTCATTTCTATATAGATTTATTGTGTCAATATCTAGCACCTGATAGTCCTTACCTTGTAGTTTAGGAATATCCATATTAAGAACTCTATCACGAAGGATATAGTTACCGTGCATAAAGTTGGTACCAGTGATGCTTGTTTTACCTGATAAACTAGTTATTGTCGTATCTTTGTTATGCGCATCACTCTTATCCTTTAGGAATATATAGCTTACAGGACTGCATGAAAAATGCATGTACGCAACTTTATCCCTTCCATCTTCTGAGTGATCTTTGACCGTCAGCGGAAATGGATCAAGTGTGTAATCATCACTTACTACAGTAACTGTGTAGTTCATGTCCTCGTAAAGTTTCGCATTCACAAAGCCAAACTTTATAGGTACTTCAACTACATCTGTATCACTAGTAAATCTAATCTTAGTATTACCAAAGTCAAAGCTATCACTGTCGTCTTTTTCATAAAATACCGGTAAGCTCACTTTGACTCTTCTTGCATTCTCAGGATCTGCTTCTGGTGTGCTTCTCTTGGTCATCAAGAATTCATCGATTGTCTCGCTTCCTTTTCCACGATAATATCTATCATTTACCGCCTTTGAACCGGTCTCATTTAAAACTAGATAGATATTAACTCCTTTTCCATTAGGATTGTAGGTGATGTAGTTCGAATCCTCTGAGTAGAAAATATAATGGTGTCCTTTATATAGCTCTACATCTGGCAGAATACCATCCTTAGATGTCACCTCTCCTTGATACTCTTGTAACGTTGAATCCCAATACTTAAACTTAATCGGGTCTGTTATTAACTTCTTGGTGCCCTTGTCCTTTACAGGCATGCCTTTTAGCACTACCTTTTCAGTGGAATAGAGTAAATCAGTGTCCTTCTCTGTATATGCAGAAGCTCTCTGAAAAGCAAGGGAACATAAAAGCATTACAGCAAGGATTGTTGCCAAGACAGCTGATACCTTCTTGGGATTATAAATACAACCCATTTTTTCCTCCTTAATTTTTAAAATAGAAATAACGTAAAATATATAAGCGCTTAGATGATTAGGTGCATCTACTCGTGGCTTCGAATAGTAATCTTCCAGGATCTATCAATTTGCTTATCAATTGAAACAATTTCTAAATCATGTTCGTCGCAATATTCTGGAAGTGTATTGAGCGCTTCAGGACATGTAAAATTTATCTCTATAAGTTGACCTGGTTCAGCGTTTTTGAAAGCGCTCTTTAGAGTAATTAGCGGTACTGGACAATCTTGCCCTTTTACATCTTTAATTATCTTATCCATGTAATAAGCCTTTCTTTTTTTTACTACCTATCACTTCTGTTTCTAAGAAAAATATATGAAGCGATCCATATACCCAAAGCTATAAAGATCAAAGAAATCCACGCCTTCGCTGAAAATTGGGATGTCTTAACTAGACCATTTCCAACAAGGCAGCCTCCCGCAACCAATGCACCAAATGCCATCATGGCACTGCCAATAATGGTCTTACCGACCTGACTCTTACTTGGGATAACCACATGGAATTCTTTACTTACAACAGATGTCAGAAAAGATCCCAGTAAAATACCAAGGACTAAAGTGCTGCCAAGCCCAAAGTGCTGGTCATATATGTTGCACCCTCCGACAATCTGTTTAGGTTTCAGTATTGTAAAGGGATACGATAGCAATGGTGAAACTATTGCAACTCCACCAATCCGCCCAAAATGTTCACTTACGGGAAATGATATCCCAAGAACAATGCCTGATAGTATGAACCACACATCCTTATTTCGGAGACTTATATTATATAATTTCTTCTTTTTTTTCTTAGCTTTTCTCCATATAGCTATATATATACATATCGTTACAACTACGGATATACCTAAGCGGATTCTCGCATCCCCTATTAATTCTTTATCAAACACTTCATACGTTTGAATAAATTTACCTGCAAAGAAACGCCCTCCCCCTGCAGAGAAGAAGCATCCAACTATCATAAATGTAGCTATCGAAATCCAGCCTACAACTCTTCCGTCACCAGATTTAACTATTGACATGGTTAGACATCCGCTTGACATAACGGCACCAATACCGAACAGCATGCTCCCAACAGGTAGTGCTACTAATGAAAAGCTTGTCATATATCCATCTGTTACAAATCCCGCAATGACAAATATGTTGTATATTACTGCCTCTGTAAAAATTGTCGCAAAAAGAAGCAGTAAGTTATAATTCCTACCTTCAAGATAAATATCTCTTATTGTACCCATGTAACAGATTCTACTTTTCTTAAGCACAAACCCAAATGCAATACCAACTAGCAATCCGCAAAATAAAGCCATCTTAATCCATTTCCAATTTTTACATAATTTATATAGAGTAGAGGTAGTCTACTTCTGCTCTGTGTACGAAATACCATTCTTGTATTTAAAATATTTACTCAAACATGTTTTCTTCACACAACATGAATTGTACATCATTTTTTTAACTAATTCTTATATGTATTTCATTTATGTGAATAATTTATACATACTTATTCGTCTATAGATTACACCTATAATGTATCGCATAATTATTCATTTCGTGCGATAATGAAGTCTGAAATTGGCATATGATATTTTGTATAAATTTTTGTGAAGGACTATTTTGATGAAATCAAGAGATATTAAAGACAATTCAAATCATATTAATGGAAAAAGTGTGCGTGGCATAAAGAGACTACCATTTCCACTCATACTATGTATTGCAATTATTCTTGCAACTTCTTTAATCTATTTTTCCGTGGCTACAACAGATGGTGGCGCTGACAATAGTGGTGGTTTTAGTTTTCGTAGAGCAAAAACACACCAATCTAATAACGAAAAAGTTGCAGATAAGCATTCTAAATCTAGAAAGGGCAAATCGGAAATAAATTCAGCTGATAACGCATCTACTTCAAGTGACCAGACTAAAAATGATACCGAAAGTAGATTGGCTTCTAAAAAGAAGGATTCTAAAAATCCTAAAAAGAAAGGAAAGACGTGGGTTCCACCTGTATATAAATATGTAAATCATCCTGCTGAAACACGTACTGTTACAACATACACTTGTAAAGGTGGTACTTTTACATCAATGGAAGCTCTGCGCGAAGAACAGCAAAAATATATTCGTCGTAATCACTTACCCGGATGTGATGGTACTTTCTCTAATGTCCGGGAAAATACAAAGACAGAAGTTGTTAAAAAGGCTTGGACGGAAAAGGTTCTGGTTAAAGAAGGGTATTGGAAATGATTGCAATATTCCACCATGCTTAGTAACTTTACACGTAAAAATACCCTCCTTGCCACATAAGTGGCAAGGAGGGTATTTAATATTGTCTAAAGTTAATGTCAATTCTTAGTAAATGATAATTATGACTTGATAGATTAAACTTTATGCTCTCTTTCTTCTGTAAGTAGCAATCCCTGCAAGAGCTGATGTAGCTAGAATTAATGCTAGTATATCTGCGAACATATTGGTATTGTCATCTGTCTTAACAACGTTCTTCTTCGCTAAATTCTTCTTTGCAACACTCGTTTTATTAGCCGATGCACTTTGATTTATGTTGTTATTAGCACTAGCCTTTGTGACTGTGAAGCTTGTTGAAGCAGTTTCACCACCTCTAAATTTAGCCTTTATCGTATGTCTACCAGCTGTAAGGCTTCTTATATAGCTTTCCCTTAGAGTAAGGACAACACTTCCTGCCTTCACATCATAGTTCGATGGATCTACAGTTTGTCCATCTACTTCGATTCCCTGGAATCTGTCAATTACTTTATCCCCTGCAGCATTCTTATCTACTTCTGCATTCTCAATCTTGAACTTCAGATCCCCACCATTCCAAGCAGCATCCTTACCAACTGTAAATCTGTAACCAGCCTCGGCATTAACGTGGTCTGGCTGCGGCGTTGGCTGTGGCGTTACCGCACCCTTCTCGCCTTTTTCCTGAATGAGATTAAATGAAATATGAGGTATATCCTTAAAGAACACATCATATGTCTTACCCCCATCAACAGAATACTTAACTATATAATTAATTCTCTTTCCTGTCTTATTCTCAGGTATTGTAACATAGCAATCACCAGTCGAGTTGTTTGTAACATTAAGCGTTGCCTCTATATTTGTTGGTTTATAGTTTGCAGTATCGCTTTCCGATTCGTCTGCAAAAAGCCTAAGCCTGATATTGTGCCCATTATCAAGCTCTAGATTATTTCCACTTGCTCCCAGGTGAATTCTTTTTCCCTCTTTAGGAACTAAGTTAGTGGTAGGCTTTCCCTCATACTTAATACCAACACGACTAAGAGTCTTTTCTACCTTGATATTTGATACTTTAATATCTTCAGTGTTTTTTATATCATCAGAAGTTGCATCCCTTAAAGAACCCTTCTTGAATACCACACCTGTATACTCTTTCTTCTGTCCAGCTAGAAAACGTATGTAGATAGTGTTACCTATATATCCAAAGTCATCATTAGGTCCTAAGTCAACTTCCCTACCATCAGAAGTAAGTAACTTTACAGCTACTTTACGGCTCTGCGGAGATGGGTTAACACGAAGATTGCGATCGAATTTAACTCTAATCTCCTGCGGTGAACTCCAACTTGCCTCAACAGGTTTAGCATTTAACTCAGCTGCTGAAACATTAGGTAGGAAAACACCACTTGTCAGGAGCATAGTAGCCGATAGAATTAATGCTGAAAACTTCTTAAAAAAGTTTCTCATATTACGTTCCCTTTCGTCTTTCTTTATCATTTTGCTAATAACGTACATGCATATTCTACTATAGATGTTAGCTTTCTATCTGACTCTGTTATTTAGAGGCTAACAGACACATTATACTCTTTCTATTTGTTATTATTTACACTCTATCCCCTCTTATTGATTAACCCTATGCCTCTAGAAATATATAGATGAAGTGTAGCAGTCTTCTTGATTGTATGGTTTTGATTTCAAACTTTGTATCATTACCTGTTACCCCTGCCCATATTCTCATAGGCATGAGTCCAGCGGTGAGAAGTGTAGCCATCAGAATGACAAGTGTCTTCATTAAATAATTCTTGAAGTAGTCATTTTTAACCTAATTCTCCTAATTTCGACGTAGTGACAACTTAAAAACTCTTAATCATAACTAATTAACTAGTCATGGTTAAGAGCTTTAGGATTTTAGCTTACCATTCAAAAAAATATTTTATAAATAGATATTTTCAATGCGAGCACTTTCTTTTTTTATTAAATTATATTGTGCTTTACCATTTTTTATGGTCTTTGAATTTAAAGTAGTGAAATGATTTTTTCATTAAGTTTATCATACGTTTTTAAATCATTATCTGTAATTTTTATACCTACATATCGAGCTAACTCACATAGTTTTTCAAGAATTTGATTTGCCCTCATTTGTGTTACCTTATATATAAACTCATCTGTTATACATGAAATATTATGTGCTGCTGTATTACGAGCGTTTTCTTCTACATATCTTAATTCAATTATAGTTTTTTTAGATGCATCACTAATTTTACCTTGTCCCTTTTTGCATATGATATTAATGTAATCTACTGATTTCACATAATACCCTTTTTCTTTATCCTGCCAACATGTTCCACCCGTTTTTTTGTCATAACATATCAAAGCCTTTAAGTTCTCTATCCGATTTTTTTCTATAATCATTTCAAGAAGTTTGAAATATACTGGTGACATTGATCTTATATAATCTGCATACTCCTCTTTTTCGAGCTTAATTCTCATAATCATCAGGTACTCGAAGATATTCCAGTGGTCTCCTTGTTTAATTGGATAAATATCATAATTTGCAGTCTTAGCTTTTTTATCGCACTCTACCTTATCTAATTTCAACCTTGCAGCTCCTGCTTCCATCAGAAGAATTGCTTCTTTACTTATATAATTGCTATCATCCCCTACAGCATCCAAAGCCGCTACGTAATCATATGCTTCTATGTGCTTTTTAATGATACTCTTTCTAATTTCAGCACTCAGGTTAGTAATTGGAGATTCTTCGCATCTATTTTTAAATGGTTCATCAGAATTATCTAAATTTAATTCCCACTGAAGCTCAACATCGTAGTCGCCTTTCACATCTTCATGTGTATTAACTTCTTTATTCGGACTTGATACTTGAATCGGAATCATAGGTCTTTCAGTAAATGCTGTTAATGTCTGTAACGCACTTTTCATTGCAGGGGATCCTGAAGAGATATTAAGGAATAACTCGTCATCTTCATCAATATTGTCACATAAATCTTCAAGTATCTCTTTAAAATCCAAAAGGATAGGGTCAAATAGATGAACATTTACAAGCTCATCCCTTATCATCCACTCAAACTCTATTTGCTTGCCAATCAAGTTTTGTAGTCTATTTAAACAATAGGAGTATCTATTGTCTTTGTTTTCATATCCATTAATCTCCTTTGAAAGAAATAGAATCACTTTGTCAGGTCGGTACACTCTAATTATGTGCAATAATGCACCGTCTCTCTGACTAGATATTGGATCTGTGCTTCCAACTGGTGAGAATAATATTCTTTTCATAATAACCTCTTTTCTTGTATCTGCAATAAAAGATAACACTATACTATAATAACTTCCTCTTCATATACGCTATATGATTCACCGAGTAGTAGCATCTCATTGCTACTATTTAGCCGATATATTCTTACATTATCTTCATTTGAGATTATTTTCTTGATTCCTTCTATAATTTTTGAATACTGACTCCTGTTAATTAGTGCTTCAAAGGCAGACCTTTGAACTCTCGTTCCGTAGCTTTCTAGTAGCTTAACCATCTTTGTGCGCCGTTTATTATCTATTATGTCGTAGATGATTAAAACAAGTTTCTTGTCAGCATCTTCAATTATATCAGTAAAATCATATCGCTCTATATATATTAATGCCATTATATTATCAGCGAATTATCATTGGCGCATATTCATTAACATCTTTATTTATTACTGCAATTCTCATCCTATAACATTGTTCCTGAATGGCTTTTCGCATAGTTCTTTCAGCTTGATCGTAGAGGAGATATCGACTGGTTCTGTTCATTGTCTTCTCAAACTTATTTATAAACTTGGATAGCCCTTCTTTCGTTAAGAATACACCTTGAGAGTCATCTGCGTATTCAAAATGCTCCGGTTTAATTTCATGCCCTTGCACCAAGCTGAGTACAGTGGAATCTACTATCACACTCCGCCATTCTTCCATTAGGTCTGAAATCAGCGCAGGATGATTTGCGTAATTTTTATGTAACACAGCGTAATATGGTGATAACCCCTCATTCTCAGCTTTTGGGTATATTTCATACATCAACAATGTATATCCTAAACTCAGCATAGAATTAAAAGGATCTCTTGGAGGTCTCCTACTTCTCCCACTAAATTTGAATTCCGGCTCTATTATTTCACTTAATGCCTCGAAGTATATCCTTGCTGCCATTCCCTCATATCCCAATAATCGTTCCAGTCCGTCAGTATGCTCTACTTTATCACGATATATTTTCATATCTTTTATAAGCATATCTAATTTAATTGTATGTTCCTTGGTATATCTTCTTAGTACGACCTCTTGATTTCGAATTTTGGCAGAAACAATCCGTTTACATAATTCTAAACTGAACTGGGTATCTCTAAAAGTATCTATTTGGTGTTCTAAAACTTCGACTTTGTGGTGAGCTGTTGACTCCAATCTGCCAAAATACTTTCCTTTACCCGAAAAGAAACTTACCGATATTCCATTTATCAGGCAAAATTGAATACATTGTGTACTTAGTACCGCATTCCCAAAAACTGTAATACTTTCAACTGTCTGTTTCGGCACCGACCTCACAGTCTCATCTCTACTCTTAATGGTAAGTCGTCCACCTTCAATACCAACTTTTGTTTCACTGGTAGTCACATATATATGAGCCATACTGCCCTCCATAAATGAATAATTACAACAACTTATTGATTCGTCCCCTTTCGGGGTACTCGTTTTCTAATTTGCGGGAGAAATCGCAGACGTCGAGATTATGATGTTTTCGTCCCCTCTCGGGGTATTTGTTTTCTAATCATGAAAGCATATAACATAATCCCAGAGTGGAACGTGTTTTCGTCCCCTCTCGGGGTATTCGTTTTCTAATTTATGTTAAGAGCAATGTTAAGGGCTATATTGGCTATGTTTTCGTCCCCTTTTGGGGTATTCGTTTTCTAATTTACTTGTGTTGTGGTTTATCACACGATGGCAGTTCGAGAGTTTTCGTCCCCTCTCGGGGTACTCGTTTTCTAATAGGCGAGTACGGAGCGGCAACAGTAGGCGAGTACGGAGCGTTTTCGTCCCCTTTCGGGGTATTCGTTTTCTAATGAGAACAGATAGTTAACACAGCCATTAGATATAAGTTTTCGTCCCCTCGCGGGGTATTCGTTTTCTAATGAAATGTCGTACTACTTAGTGTGGTCGCTCAACGATAGGTTTTCGTCCCCTCTCGGGGTGTTCGTTTTCTAATCTAATAAGAGTAGACCAAGCGATAAAACTAACAACGTTTTCGTCCCCTCTCGGGGTACTCTTTTTCTAATTTTTGACAAGGCAATTGAAACATTCGGAGATGAAAAGGTTTTCGTCCCCTCTCGGGGTACTCTTTTTCTAATAGGTTACTATCTTTGTTTTAGCGGCGGAAAAGACAGGTTTTCGTCCCCTCTCGGGGTACTCTTTTTCTAATGGTGGATTTATGATTCAGAGTTTGGAACAGACTTATTTTCGTCCCCTCTCGGGGTACTCTTTTTCTAATATGAACAAGTAAGCATTGTATCAGGTGTTGCAGACAAGATATTTTCGTCCCCTCTCGGGGTACTCTTTTTCTAATGTTGTTGAATGGAAGCTTAACGAGGAACGCATTGGGATTTTCGTCCCCTCTCGGGGTACTCTTTTTCTAATAGCGCGTGCTGGATAATTGTGATTTCAAGGTTTTCCTTTTTCTTTTGCGGCTTAAACTTGTTTTTATCATTCTTATCCAACACACTTTCATAATAATCGGCTTAATCCGTTAGAATTTCAATAACGGCTTAAAGTTTAGTAATTGTTATCTCACATGGTCCCATTTGTACTCGCTCACCGTCATATTCAGTCAATTTTACCATATGAGGCGATACTCCTAGCTTATGGTCATCATAATGTCGGTGTTTATCTCTCATGTTTTTACTTACCGTGTTATTAATAATATTGCCCATTATTTTAACCTTATCGGGTTCATTTTTAAGTAGAGAACTTGTAACCGTTTTTGTATGGTATCCTGCACCACCACCTAGATAAATGACATTACCATAGTATGGATTTACCTCCTTAAATTTAAGTAGGAACTCTTCATTATAATTATTAAGGAAGTTTTCAACTGCCTCTTCTATGTATGAGATACTTTTTTTGAATAGCGATGTATCAATAGTTAGATTAAACTCAATTTTCGTTTCCGGCCTAATACACTCTCTTAATATAGGTGTCCGAGTTTTTCTAGTATAACCATCTAAATTAGCATCTTTCTTTTGACACAATGTAAGGTTATCAAAAGATAATGGCTTACTATCGGCTATTTTTATTCCACTCATAATATCGTTAACTGCATCACCATAGTTACTGCCTTCTCTATCAATGGTTCTAAAATATTTTTTATCCAGCTTATCTTTTTCTCCATTGAGCTTATTTTTATTATCTCCTGCATCAGTTTTTCTTAATGCACTAATTACATCATCATTTGAGTGCATATCCATTTCAATACTTTGAGATAGTAATATATTTCTAATTGCTCCCTTTATGCTACTACCCGGTATATATGGCTTGCCGTATCCGTCCTTTATAAAAGTCTGAATATCCTTAACCGTTTTTAACTGAGCTATATTCTCACAATCAAGAGAGTACTTAGCGGCTTGATGAGTTATATCACCCAATACTTTATTTTCTCTAGCCCATTCATATAACCCACCATGTGCGTTTGACAACATGTACTTTTCAAAAGAAACTAGAAGATTCTTTTTTCTTAAATAGGTAGACAACTTAACCTCATCAATTATATATGCTGTGTTATCTCTTCTATTTAAGATCCAGTCCTTTTTTCCAATTTCATGACCAGAACCTATATGAAGAGGCCCAAGTGTCTCAATCGTAATTTTATATCTCTCAAGATAGTTTTTATTTGCCATCGCTTACCTCCATAAAAATAGGATTTGCATAACGATACACAGGGTGTGTTCCCTTAATTGAAACATCCTTGATTACCCCCTTAAAGGGTCTGCTAAAAACCGATCCCGCACGAAATAAGTAATAGTCTTGCTTCTTAACACTGGTATCGGCATATGTGGAAGAATTTATAAAACCACTTCTCTTGGACAAAATATAGTTTGCGTTTTCGCACACATTTTCAAGTTCCATATCATCACACATACCTATTGATAAGCTCATTACACTTGAGGATTCTCTTGCCCGCTCAATTTTATCAGTGAGGCTAGTTGGCAGCTTTACTTTTTCTGAATTGAATTTGCCGAGCCCGGAACTTACTTTCCCACCAATTCCTACATAGCTTAAACTATGAAGCAATTTAGTAACAATATTAAGAGCTTCTTCATCACTATATCCAACGATTAGGTATAGACCGGCACCTTCAGAAAATAAATAGGTTCCTACCGAATATGGTTTAGTATCCTCATTAGTCTGGATACTCGCTCTCGTTATAATATCAGACTTCCCAAGATTTGATACTATTTCAGATTCCCTTTTAATATTCATACTTCCATCTAGATATTCATCCAAGAGATTAACATTTATAAACTCTAATTTTTTTGCTTTTTTCTTGTCGTCTATATTTTTTTCGCTTTCGATAGTTATCATTGGCTTGGGGATGTAATAGCTATCTCCGATAAAAGGAAATGCATCAGATATTTTTATCTTTTCGTTCTCTACATAAGATACAAGTTCTTCGATGCACTCCGATTTAACAGCTTCATGACACAGAGCAGAAAAAATTGTATCCGCATATAATTTTTTATCTGAATTTTCTAAGCTTCCATTACCAAAATGTACCGGTGTAGAGAAAATTAGCTTAAATCCTGTATAATCCATAACTAATTCCTTTTCAGTAATTCGTTGCACTTATCAAGTATCTCTTTATTTATGTCACCTACAACGCACTCCGCATTGATATTATCTATTGTCACTCTTCCATATCCGCGTGATCCGTGACCTCCGATATAATCATAGC
Source organism: Mogibacterium neglectum (assembly GCF_030644205.1). Lineage (NCBI taxonomy): Bacteria > Bacillati > Bacillota > Clostridia > Peptostreptococcales > Anaerovoracaceae > Mogibacterium > Mogibacterium neglectum. Next base: position 14,969 of record NZ_CP128647.1, on the reverse strand, counting down.
TCAAAAGTTTTAGTCCAAGAGCTACTGTCTCTATATCCTCAAGCAACTCTTTTTCATTCTCTTTTTCGGCATTATAGATTATCGTAAGTGGAAATTTTGCTCCTCTTACAACACGCTCAATTTGCCTTGGCTTCGCCACTGCAGTTATTAGATGAATTGTATTTTCCTCTTTAATCTCAGTACCATCTTCAACGCCATTCTTTTTAAGCTCTTCTATATTCTCCATTATCACATCTGAAAATATGAGTCTGCTCGGTTTTGGGTGATTGCCATTCTTATCTGCACCTGCACCAAATAACCTCGTAATCTTGTCATCCTGATTGTTAAATTCAGAAACAATATCACCATTGGAATATGCTTTTGCTACTAGGCTTCTGATTTTTCCCTTTAGAGAGCTTCCCGGAATATAAGGTATTCTTGAGAGTGCATCCTTTGCTACAGGAGAGTCCACAGCTCCTATCACTGAAAATCCATCAGAAGCTCCAATATGCATTCCTGTTTCTATATTAATTATTCCTGTTATTTTAATCTTGCTATACATTTTTTTACCTCCGTTATTAATCTCTTCCACCATAGAACTTATGAAACGCAACTAGCGACTCCATATATTTGCAGAATATAAGTGCCTGTTCTCTGCTGTTTCCTATGCTTTTCAGATGATTCATAATGTCTGCTTTTTCAATAAAATCTACGACGGTTTTCTGCTTTTCTTTTAAATCACGCCCATACTCATATGCAAATTTCATTCTCACATATTGAATGTAACCCATTATTTCATCAGAAAGCTCTTCCTCCCTATATTTAATAAGCTTATTATAAAGGGTATTGGTCAGCTCAAGCATGTTTCTAATCTTTGATGTAGTAATCATCGGAGTTTTTGAATTTTCTTGGGAATTGTTTCCGCCTTTCTTCATAATCTTACTTTTGATTACCTCTTCAGCACAGCTTACAAAATTTAGTTGTGTTAGTTGTTCATTCTTCATTACTCTTCATCCTTTCTATGTAGATATACATAAATATAGATCGCAGTTATAAGTTCCCTTCTATTCTCGCCTTTCGGATCATTAGATATCCATTCATATAATTGTTTTGAAAATGCTTTGTATTTTTCTTCATTTCCATCTGCATCTTTTATGTTCGCCTGCATCCTTCCTAGCAGGTATGCAAGTCTTGCAAGATTAATCTTGTCGTCAAGATTCCTTATGTATCTTAGAAGCTTATATATTGCAGCCATTCCTTTCTCATCATCATCTGAGAAGAATGAATCAATCAGGATATATTTTTCACCCATTACGCTACTCTTGAAAACATCCCACTTATATGTCTGTTCACCACAGTCGAAACCGTATTTGTAGCCTTTGTTATAGACATCCTCAAACAACGTGACTGCATTTTTATCTTGCACCCTCTTTGAAGCTTCTTCGAGCAGACCTGTCTGTCTTGCGATAGCCTTAACTGGAAATTTCTTTGGGAAAATACCAATTCCGGCAGATATAGTCAGCGTTCCTTGCGAATACTTTTTTAGTGAATCAGACAGATCAATTGCGAGACCTATTACATCATCCCACGCACCTACTATAAATACATCGTCTCCACCTGAATACACAATAGTCGCATTTCGCTTTGCTGGCATCGAACCATCTATCATATACTCCCCATTTTCAAGAATATTATTGATATGGAACTTGAAAAACATACTTAACTTTCTAGAGAAGCTAGCTGTTCTCGACAGACTCGTGTGTTCAGGTTTAAATCCGCTTATAAAAGCTTTACCAAGATTATCAACATCTGCTCTCAAGACACCGAGCCTTTCAATTCCATTTGAAGCTTTTGCCAGTTCTTCGAATGATGATTCTGAAGAGTAGTCACCAACCCACAATCGAGTCGCTACATTTACTCCTGTGTATATTTTATTTTTGCTATAAGATCGCACATACCCGCTTCCGCTTGTGGAAATTCTATTCTTTAGACTTTCTTCATCCTCCATAAGCATATACTTGGCAAATGGCAACTTTATACAATTTTTTTCCTTGTCTTTCTCATTGACAACCGTTACAAATCCAAAAGATTTATTCAGAATATCTCTGGATATTCTCTTAAACGAATTGCAATATTCACAGATATCCTCATCAGTAAGATGATCGACTCTTCCGCAAACTTTACACTCTCTAGTATATTCTTCATTTCTAAAAGAATTCATGTGTCTAATCTCATTTGCCGAATATCGAGATACTTTTTCATTTGATAACGCTTTAGAGACTTCTTTAAATAAATTTTCATATGAGCCTTTAGGATAGTTCTTTAGAGTGTTTGCTGAGCAAGCTTTATATCCCATAGCAACATACAAATCAATCCCATAGTTATCAATAAGCCATTTTTTAAGTTCTGCTTTGAATATCTTTATCTTTTCTATAACTTCATCTGTGTTAGGAAGCAAGATATAAGCATGACCGCCACCCGAATAGATAAGGTTAGCTCTAGATAGATTAACCGCTTCAAGCAATTCGTCTACAATGTGTTCCAGCATTATTTCTAGATAAAACGACTTGGAACGAAGACTTTTCAAGGCTTCTGAACTGTCAACTTTATAAATAAAACTTTGAATTCCGGATATATCCATACTGAACATCAGAAAATAATCTTCATCATAAGTTTTGTTGCAGTCCTCTATAAATGTCTTCTTATAATTCTTTATTTCTTTGTTTTCAAGATATTGATATACACAGCTGCCTATGGCTGCGGTAATCTTCATTTTGTCATAGAGAGATATGTCGGCTAGCTGATTAATATCTGATGAAGAAGATATATATGTAAGCTCTCCTTCGAGTAGTGACAATAATGAATTTATATATTCACCTGTTAACTCAAACTTCTTAATACCATTCTTGAGATTATTTATTATACTTTCATACTTCTCTTCAGAATAATTACTGGTATTATCTACCGGAAAATTGATTTCTCCATTTTCTTTTACTTGTTCCAGCTCATATACTTTTCTTTCATTATTGCCGTTGATTATGTTAAATACTGATTGTAGTGGAACAACCTTATTGCTTATATTTTTCTTTTCTTCTGTGCTTTTAATATGCTCTTCTAGCGATCTCCTCGAAACAACGCTATTCGCCCAACAAGTTATATATGCCAGTGAGTCTTCTGAGATGCTTGCTTCTTTTAAACTATTATATTGTTGAAATTTAAGCTGCTCTAATATGGATTCGTTGTCGATTCCGGCATCCTTTATAAACTGATACCCTTTTTCACAATTATTTATTCCATCATTGTGTATGTATAGCATTTTGCCAATACCGTGGAACAATCCTCCAAGGATAACTTCAATCTGTTTAGCGTTCACAAATTACTCCTTTCTTGATTTTGGAAAGACATTTATAGCTCCCATTCCTATAGCCGTTTTAATACCTACTCCTGAATACTTTCCGCACTCACAAAGCATATTGATTAGATTTACGAACTGCTTATTGCCTCCAATCCTTATGGTTACACTTCCAATGAAAGATGGAATCTTGATACCTTCGAGATGAAACATTTTACTTCTGAGGTTATACCCTACAATCTTCACAAGTTCGTGTACTTCATTCATTATTTCTTCTGAAAATACCTGAGTTCCTGTAGATACATAATCGTGCTTATTAATCAAACTCATGAAAATATGGTCGATCGTGGGATAAAATTGGTAATTCCCATTAACTTTAAATGCAGTTGGTGTCAAAAAATTTATTCGAACTATCCTCGAACAATCTCCAAAATACGTTTTATCTAATATTTCCGAGTACTCTACGTTCTCAATCTCATATTTGAGAATTTTTAAGCTGTCATCTTTGTATTCTAGGTAAATTTCACTAGGATTATTAATAACTATCTTATCGATTATATTTTCTTTAGCTTCTTTTGTGAGAGTTGTAATGACCCATTCGATTGTATCGTTATTTATTTCAACATGTTGTGTATAAGGTTTTAGACCATTATTATGAAGTGTCTCTACGTATTCAGTTGTCATAAATTGCATTAGTGCACCGTGAAGAATTGAGGATATGTTGATATCATATCCTCTTTTATTTTCTAGAGTAATATTTAATTTACAGAACATAGTTCCTCCATACTACAAAATAACAAATAATCCTGTAGTCTGATTATAGCATTTATGTATCAATTTAAATACAATTTAAATTTTGATGCTATAAAAAATTTCTATTAACTTTTAATTTAATTCATTGATATACAATCAGATTTAAAATACTACACCTCTATCTAAAGATAACCTTAATCAAAATAATTATATTTTCGCACTCAAAAAGGATTGGAAGAACCAATCCGTTTTGCTTATTTAATTACAAATTTGATATATCTCATAGAACTATTGTGTTTTCTCGTTACGTTTTAGGAAACATTTCTCTCACATGTTTAAAGCTTTTCCTATCTACCACTATGATCGAACCCCTTGGATACATAGTTATTATCACCATTTCCGTTATTAGGCACGATTACACGGGAGTTATTCAGAATCTCAATCTGCTTCTTCATATCCTTAATGCAGAGTATCGCTAGATTCATTCCGAAATCCTGTCTGAGCACTAGTCTCTGTACATCGATATCCTTGATATTCTCCGGCATTGGATATGCGGGTACCATCCAGCCTTGCATGCGGAGACGATCTGCTAGATCATATAGTGTCCATTCCATATCGACATCGTCCTTTAGCTTCCAGCAGATGATTGGAATCTGCTCTGCACCCTCAAGAACTTCAAATATACCCATCTTCTCAATCTCGGAAGCCATGTATCTAGCAACATCGATGGTACGCTCATGGATTTCTTTGTATCCCTTAAATCCATTTCTTAGTAGCATATAATACTGTCCGACAATCTGCGATGCACTGCGAGAGAAGTTAATCGCCATAGTAGCTTCCTTTCCGCCGAGATAGCTTACCCAGAAAATTAATTCCTCAGGGAGAGCTTTCTTACTGCGCCAGATTACCCAGCCAACTCCTGGATACACAAGCCCGTACTTATGTCCAGAAGTGCTTATCGACCACACGTTCTTAAGTCGGAAATCCCACTCTAGCTCTGGATCGATAAATGGAGCGACCATGCCACCGGAAGCAGCGTCTACGTGAATCCGAATTGGCAAATCAGCATGCTCTTTATTGTATTTCTCAACAAGGTTATCGAGTGCCTTAACATCGTCGTACTTTCCGGTATAAGTTATGCCCAGTATAGCTACTATTCCGATAGTGTATTCATCGACATAATCCATAACTGTATCCATATTAAGAGATAGATGATCAAGGTCGATTGGCACAGTTCTCATCTCGATATCCCAGTAGCGGCAGAACTTCTCCCAGCACACCTGATAAGCCGACGAGATTACGAGATTAGGTCTTCTCTTGGTAAATCTATCTACACCAGCTGCATCTGCCAGCTTTTTCCATCTAAATAGCATTGCTAGTCCGCCGAGCATGCACGCTTCAGATGAGCCAACCGTGGAAGTTCCGAGTGGCTCTTCCTGCTTATCCACATTCCACAGCTTTCCAATAATATCTACACAGCGATTTTCAAGGTCCGCAGTCATAGGATATTCATCCTTATCAATCGCATTCTTTTCGAAATTCTCCGCCATAAGCCTTGTTGCTTCTGGTTCCATATATGTCTGACAAAATGTCGCAAGGTTCTGAGTCGCATTACCCTCAATACTTAAATACTGTCTGATCATCTCTGCAGCCACACCTGGAGCAACAGGTTCATCATTTATCTTATCCTTTGGCATTGCAACACCACTAGTCTCTGTACCGAAAATAGGTGTGCTGTAACCTGTATCATCATTCAAAGAAGATAGACTATCATTCAGTTTTACTTCTTTATTTTCCGAATTTCTCATTTCCGTACCTCTTTTCATTATTAATTGACAATGATTTAAAACATTTTACTATCTTTTATTTAAATACTCTATAACTTTTTCTTTGAAGAGTAGTTGCAACTGCTAGACCACCAACTGCGTCCAATCCTATGCATCATGAATTAATTTGTGATTTCCTATAAAATAGCTATTTCCCAACAAAAAAATGACTGAGATCCTTTCTCAGCCATTACAAAATTATAATTGTTTTATACCAGTGTCATCTGCTCGCTTTCAGCCTTTTCCTTCTTAGTCACCGGCTTCGAAGCATCATCCTCATCGAGGACCTTTGCGAACGATACGATTTCATCCCCTGAATCAACCTTCATGATCTTAACACCCTGAGTTGTTCTGCCAGACTTCGATATCTCGTTAGCTCTGATTCTGATAATTACACCGTTCGAGTTGATCAGCATAATCTCATCATCCTTGCTCACAAGTGTTGCACCAACTAGCTCTCCAGTCTTCGAGAACTTAGTCTTATCGTAAGTCGAAACTCCCTTTCCACCTCTGGTCTGAAGTCTATACTCATCGAGGCTAGTTCTCTTACCGAATCCCTTCTTAGTCATTACAAGCAGTTCGCGCTCTCCTGCACTATCGAGCTCCATAGATACGACTTCATCATCCTTATCTAATGTGATAGCTCTTACACCGCCGGCACTTCTGCCCATGCTTCTAACATCATCCTCATGGAAAGTGATTGACTTACCCTTCTTGGTCACAACGTATACACTTTCTTCACCACTCGACTGACTTACGGAGATGAGCTTGTCATCATCCTTAAGTGTGATAGCGATGAGCCCCGTCTTACGGTTAGTATCGAACTGAGACATAGGAGTCTTCTTGATAGTTCCATTTCTAGTAACCATAATTAAGTAGTTGTCATCTGCAAATTCCTTAACTGGTATAACCGCAGTTACTCGCTCACCCTGATCAAGGTTTAAGAAGTTAATAACTGGAGTGCCCTTCGCAGTTCTCGATGCCTCTGGAATCTCATAAGCCTTGATTTTATAGACTTTACCAAGATCTGTAAAGAACATCAGATAGTCGTGAGTCGACGTGATAATTAAATCCTTTACAAAGTCGGAGTCTCTAGTCGTGAGTCCTACGATTCCCTTTCCGCCGCGGCGCTGTGCCTTGTAAGTATTCTCTGGGACTCTCTTGATGTATCCAAGATGTGTCAGTGTAACTGCCACATCCTCTTCATCTATCAAGTATTCCTCATCTATTCCACCATCATCAGCAACGATTTTGGTTCTTCTGCCATCACCGTACTTCTGCTTGATTTCGGTAAGCTCGTCCTTGATAACTCCCATCAGCTTGTGCTCATCAGCGAGGATTGACTTGTAGTAAGCAATCTTCTGCATGAGTTCGTTATGTTCGTTCTCAATCTTCTCACGTTCCAGACCTTGTAGTCTAGCAAGTCTCATGTCTAGGATAGCCTGAGCCTGAATCTCACTGAGACCAAATCTCACCATCAGTTTTTCTTTAGCATCGTTGTAGCTAGAACGGATAACCTTGATTACTTCGTCAATATTATCGAGCGCAATTAGAAGACCTTCTAAGATATGTGCTCTTGCCTCAGCTTTAGCAAGGTCGAACTTAGTTCTTCTAGTAATTACTATTTTCTGATGCTTTAAATACTCATCGATAATCTCGTGCAGCTTGAGAATTTTAGGCTCGCCGTTAACTAGAGCGAGCATAATCATGCTGTAAGTACTCTGAAGCTGAGTATGCTTATAGAGTCTGTTGAGAATCACATTAGGATTAGTATCCTTCTTAAGTTCTATGACAATTCTCATTCCCTCTCTGTTAGATTCATCTCTAATAGCGGAAATGCCATCAATTTTCTTGTTACGAACTAGGTCAGCCATAGATTCTATGAGTCTTGCCTTGTTAACCTGGAAAGGAATCTCCGTGATTACGATTCTCATCCTACCGCGAGCAGTTTCCTCAATCTCGCTCTTGGATCTTACTGTAATCTTTCCTGTTCCTGTCTCATAAGCTTCTCTAGCCGCATCTCTTCCGAGAATACTCGCACCAGTTGGAAAATCTGGTGCCTTAATAATTTTAATCAGTTCATCATTGCTGCAGTTTGGTTCATCAATTCTCTTGATACAAGCATCGATTGTATCGCTGAGATTATGAGGAGGAATGGAGGTCGCCATACCTACGGCGATACCATTGGATCCATTTATGAGCAAATTAGGTACTCTCGAAGGAAGTACCTCAGGCTCCTTCTCCTCACCGTCGAAGTTGTCTGTAAAATCAACAGTATCTTTCTCAATGTCGCGAACCATCTGTAACGAAAACGGTGACATTCTAGCCTCCGTATAACGCATGGCAGCTGCTCCGTCTCCGTCCACAGAACCGAAGTTACCGTGTCCGTCTACCAGTGGATATCTCGTCGAGAAATCCTGCGCCATCTTTACCATTGCATCATATATTGAGCTGTCACCGTGAGGGTGATATTTACCCATTACTTCTCCGACAATACGCGCCGATTTCTTGTGCGGCTTGTCTGGAGTAATACCTAGGATGCTCATTCCATAAAGAATTCTTCTGTGCACCGGCTTGAGTCCGTCACGAACATCTGGGAGTGCACGTCCGACAATAACGCTCATCGCGTAATCGATATAAGAATTCTTCATCTCATCATATATTTCATGAGTGATGATTTTACTATCTTCTAAAAGCGTAGTCATTATATCTCCTTAATGTCCATTAAATATCTAGTGTTGCGTATCTTGCATTGTCTTCAATGAACTTCTTTCTTGGCGGAACCTTATCTCCCATCAATGTCGTGAAGATTTCATCCGCTGCTGTAGCATCCTCAATCTTGATCTGCACGAGAGTTCTGTGATTGTAATCCATAGTAGTCTCCCATAGCTGATTGAAGTCCATCTCTCCTAGACCTTTGTATCTCTGTATCTCAATCTTAGCATTCTTGTTTTTTGCTTTTAAATCAGCTAGTAACTTATCTTGCTCAGCATCTGAATATGTGTAGTGAATCTCTTTTCCCTGCTTTACTCTAAATAGCGGTGGCTGAGCTGCATACACATATCCTCCTTCGATAAGAGGTGTCATGAATCTGTAGAAGAATGTGAGAAGCAGCGTCCTGATATGAGCACCATCGACATCGGCATCGGTCATGATGATAATCTTGTGATACCTAAGCTTAGTGATATCAAAGTTGCTTCCTACTCCGCATCCAAACGCAGTTATCATATTCTTAATTTCATCTGAATTAAGAATCTTATCTTCTCTCGCCTTCTCAACATTGAGAATCTTACCCCTTAGCGGAAGTACGGCCTGACGGTTACGATCTCTTCCAGACTTAGCGCTACCACCGGCAGAATCCCCCTCTACAAGGAAAATCTCTGAAAGAGATGGATCCTTCTCCGAGCAATCAGCAAGTTTACCAGGCAAAGAAGTTGTCTCGAGCACCGAAGTTTTACGAGTAATCTCTCTAGCCTTTCTCGCAGCTTCTCTCGCACGAGCAGCCTTTAGGCACTTATCTACGATTAACTTTGCTTCTTTTGGATTCTCATCTAAGAAGAACGATAGATTCTCGTTCATGTTGCTCTCAACGAATCCTCTAACCTCGCTATTTCCTAGCTTAGCCTTAGTCTGTCCTTCGAACTGAGGATTTGTAAGCTTAACACTTACGATTGCTGTCAGACCTTCTCTAACATCTTCACCCTGAAGTGAATCATCATTATCCTTGAGAAGCTTGGTTCTTCTAGCGTAATCGTTAATAGTTCTAGTGAGAGCAGCCCTTAAACCGACTAAGTGGAAACCACCCTCGACGGTATTGATATTATTTGCATAAGAAAGCGTAAGCTCGCTATACCTATCTGTATACTGCATAGCAACCTCTACCTCGTATCCTTCTTTCTCATATTCGAAGTAGAAAATCTTATTGTTTATAACTCCCTTATTCTTGTTGAGATACTGAACGAATTCGATAATTCCGCCCTCATAGTGGAAGCTCTCTTTCTTCTCTCTGCCCTCTCTCTTATCCTCGATGGAAATTCTTAGTCCCTTGTTGAGGAAAGCCATCTCACGCATACGCCTCTGAAGAGTATCGTAATCGAATACAGTCTCATCAAAGATTTCAGCATCTGGCCAGAAAGTTGTTTTGGATCCCGTTTCCTTTGAAGTTCCAATAATTTCTAGCTTAGTAACTGTCTTTCCTCTCTTATACTCCTGCTTATAGAGATTGCCATTACGCTTAACCTCTACAATCATGTGAGTAGAAAGTGCATTAACTACAGAAGCACCTACTCCGTGAAGACCTCCTGAAACCTTATATCCACCATCTCCGAATTTACCACCTGCGTGGAGCTGCGTATGAATAACTTCAACAGCTGGAATTCCAAGCTTAGGATGAATATCTACAGGCATTCCTCGTCCATCATCGGTAACGGTTATTGAATTATCTTCATTTATCGTAACAGTGATGTGCTTACAATACCCAGCAAGTGCTTCATCGACAGAGTTGTCAACAATCTCATATACGAGATGATGAAGTCCTGCAGGTCCAGTACTACCGATATACATACCAGGTCTAACCCTTACAGGCTCTAGTCCCTCAAGTACGGTAATCTGGGAGGCATCATATTTATTTTGCTTATTTTCTGCGCTCATATTGACCTTCCTTTTAATATTTCTGACCCATTTATTTTAGCATAGAGGCTTTAAAATATCAATAAAGGTAGTTTTACCCTTTTACGGAATAAAACTACCTTAAATCGCTTATTTTTTTATATTTTATAACTTATTTCGCCTTAGTTTTGTTTCAAACTTATACAAGTAAACCGCTTTTTATGTTAAATATATTACCTTCTTCCATTCCCCGGAGGAGTTCCGAATTAACCTCTGTTGACGTAAGAAATAACTGAACATCTTCTATCTCATTTAGCAGATAACTTTGACGCTCTCTGTCAAGTTCAGATAGTACATCATCTAAAAGCAATACTGCATTCTCACCTAAAATCATTTCAGCGAGCTGAATTTCAGCTAACTTAAGTGATAAAGCAACTGTCCTCTGCTGACCTTGTGATCCAAATTTCTTGGCATCTATTCCATTAATATAAAAATCAAGATCATCTCTATGAGGGCCTATGCTGCAGTGACCATTGTAGATGTCACGTTCACGGTTATTTATTATTTCATTGAGAATATTCTCGGCTGATACCGACTCAACGTATTTTATCTCCAGATTTTCTCTTTCCTTGGAGATGTTACTCTGTATCTTTGAAGCTTTTTCGGACAAAATCTCCACGAACTCACGACGAATTTTTATAATTTCACTACCGTATTTTGCAAGCTGCATATCGTAAATTTCAAGCATTTCTCTCATCTTAGGCTCATTACCGTGTGCTTTTAACTGTTTGATAATTGAGTTCTTCTGCTTAAGCACATCTTTATAGTTGCGAAGCGCTTCGAAATAGCTTGGTCTAAGCTGACTTATCTCTTTATCTATAAAATTTCTGCGCTTTTCTGGACTGTCTTTTATTATTCTTAAATCGTCTGGCGAAAAAACCACGACAACCAGATTATTTAGAAGCTCCGCAGTTCTACTGAGATATTTATTATCTTTCTTAATCATCTTCTTACCGTGATTATTGATCGTAATGCTAATCTTCTTTTCTATATCTTCACTGACCGCTTCGATAGATACGTTGCAGCTTTCCTCTCCAATCTTAATAAGATCAGTCGAATTGCTCGTACGAAAAGAACGCGCAAACGCGCAGAGATATATGGCCTCAATGAGGTTGGTCTTACCCTGCGCGTTCTCACCTATTATTATATTTCGTTTACTATCGAACTCTACTTCGAGATTGCTATAGTTTCTGAAATTTTTTATCTTTATATTATTTACTCTCATTCCCAGTTTCCTATTACTAGTTAATTCTTACAGGAAGTACTAGATATAGATAAGTGTCTCCCTTTAGCGGAGTGATGATGCATGGCTTTACGCTATCACTCATATTTAGGATAATTTCTTCATCATCGATTACCTTTAGCACATCCATCATATATCTTGAGTTGAAACCAATCTCTAGATTATCTCCTTCCTTCATGATTTCAACCATTTCTTTTATACTACTCTTCTCGGAAAGGGAAGTGATTTCAATTTGATCATCCTCAATCTTCATCTTTATAAGATTATTATTTTGAGCAGAAGCTATGATAGCAGCTCTATCTATACTCTTCATAAGTTCTATTCTGCTAGTTCTTATCTTAATGTTAGTATCAGCCTTGATAATTCTATTGTAGTCTATATATTTTCCATTGAGTGTGTTTAAAATTACTCTGTTGTTATCGAAAAGCATCACTACTTTGTTATCCACAATCTCCATAAATAGCTGCTCGTCATTATCATCATCGCTTATAATCTTTGAAACTTCTCCTAGAAGTTTTGCAGGAACAACGATGCTGAGCTTCTCATCTGTATCTACCTTTGCATTGTAAATAGCCATTCTAAATGTATCAACTGCTACCATGCGAAGGTTTCCTTCATCAAGCTCGATGAGGATACCCGTTAGTACTCCGTTAAGCTCGTCAGCACTTGCGGAGAATGAAGTCTTACGAATTAAGTTTTTGATATCTTTCTTGGAAAGAATAATTTTTTGACCCTCTCCAATATTGAATCTTGGAAACTCATCTGCCGAGAAACAGTTAAACGTAGATGAAGACTTACCACTATTGATCTTAATCTGATTCTTTTCATGATTATAATCCATCAAAACTTCCTCTTCAGGAAGCTTACTAACTATATTAGCAAAGTTCTTTTCCTCTATGACAAATGAAACATCGCCTTCACTATCAACAGGTATATTAGACTCGATAGTCATGTTTGTATCTGTTGCTGTCAGATACATTCTGTCACCCTTAGTTTCAATAAGTATTCCTTCTAATATAGGTGAAGGTGTTCTTGTTGGAATTGAGTGAGATACGTTATTAATAGCTCTATTAAGTTCGTTTCTTGTGCAGTATATTTTCATAGAAATTCCCTTTCTTTTATATATTATATATTTAGTAATAATAGTAGGGGCTGTTGATAATGTGGATAACTTTCTTTTTGCTTGTATTATCTAACATCTATTTCAAAAAGTGTATTGATAACCCCAGATGATAACTAGTTATTAAAATATGGATAAATAAACTTGATAAAAATTAAGTGATTTTACCCTATAAATCGTGCTTCTTTAGCTTCTTGTTAATCTCATCTATATCGTATTTGATTAACTCATCTTCCTGATACAGATTCTGTATTTTATTACAATTACTCATTACAGTAGAGTGGTCTCTACCACCAAATATCTCGCCTATCTTAGAGAATGAGAAATCGGTACTCTCTCTACATAGATACATAGCAACCTGTCTAGCAAGTGCAATTTCAGCAGTTCTGCGCTTGGAGTCTAAATCTGACACCTTGATATCGTAGTAAGAAGCTACTGTTGATCTAATTCTCTCTGGAGCAATCGCCTTATCTGTATCTCTATATATATCCTTTAGAACTATCTTGGCAAAATCAAGATCTATCTTATTGTTCATAATCTCGGAGAAGCTTATCATACGGTTCATCGCACCTTCTAGTTCTCTGATATTATACTTGATTTTCTCAGCAATTAGGTTACAAACCTCTTCAATGTCACTATCCAGCTCTATATCAGCAAGTTCAATCTTCTTTTTAAGAATAGCTACTCTTGTCTCAAAATCAGCAGGCTGAACGTCAGCTGTTATTCCAAATCCAAATCGAGTGGTTAATCTCTCATCGAGCTTTTGCAGGTTGCTCGGTGGTCTGTCACTAGATATTACAATCTGCTTGTTGTTCTCATATAAGGTGTTAAAGGTATGGAAGAACTCTTCCTGTGTGGCTTCCTTACCTTCCAAAAACTGTATATCATCTATGAGAAGTATATCTATATTTCTATATTTTTCTTTAAACTGATTGGTATTCTGTGTGTTAATAGCCTCAATTAGTTCATTTGTGAAAGTCTCGGAAGATATGTAAAGAACATTTGAAGTAGGATCATTCCTGATAACTTGAATTCCAATGGCTTGCATGAGATGAGTCTTACCTAAACCGGACCCTCCATATAGAAAAAGAGGATTGTAAGCTTCCGCAGGTGACTCGGCAACAGCAAGAGATGCGGCATATGCGAATCTATTGTTGCCACCAACCACGAAGTTTTCAAAATTAAATTTAGGATTAAAAAGCTTAGAATTATCCTTGTATAGCGACTTTCTAACCTTTTTCTTCTTATCAATCTTATTGCTCTTGTATTCGTCTTTGGATTTTATGACAACCTGAAAATCATCCCCGAGCATTCTCGAGAATATATCTTCTATTTGAACGATGTATTTCTCTCTAAGAAATTTTATAATACTGATGTCTTCGAGTTGGATATAAATTGTCTTATTATCAACATCAAGCTTGTAAAGAGATAAATCAGAGAAAAACATGTCGAAACTTAGCTTGCTCGTGGACTTTTTAATTTTCTCTATGAACGAATCCCATATCTTGTTAGTGTCCAAAATACTCCCTCCTATGTGAATAAACATATTCTACACAAATAAATCCACAACAGCAATAATGCTGTATCCTATAAAATCACTGTATTAACACCTAACAAAAATAAAGTTATACACATGTTGTGGATAACTTTGTTAATAAGTTAAAGCTACCACTAAATATAGTATGTGAGAAATTTTTAAAAAATTTTAAATTATTTTTTTTCTAAAGAACACCGTCAAAATGGTGTGTACATTGACTTTGTTATGGTTTGAAAGTATAATATCGTGATGTATGTGCCTTTGGAATTTAGAAGACACAACTATATTAGATTATATCAAACGTTGATATGGAAGGAGAAACTAACAATGAAAAGAACTTACCAGCCTAAGAAGAGGCAGAGACTTAAGGAGCACGGTTTCAGAAAAAGAATGGCAACTGCAAGTGGCAGAAAGGTTCTCAAGAGAAGAAGAGCTAGAGGCAGAAAGAGCCTTACAGCTTAATAGCTGACAGAAGGTAAAGTGATCATGCT